>NZ_JARAXP010000055.1:0-946 GCF_033793965.1 Streptomyces sp. ME02-8801-2C
GTTAACTCACTGCCCTCGTCCTCGTCGGCCGGCAGATCGGCCGCGACAGCGGCCTCATGGTTGTCGGGGCCGTAGCCACTGGTGAGGGCAACCGCGGTGAACAGCCCGGTCTCCGGCTCGAAGGAGGCATGCCCTTTGAAACCGTCCTGGTGGCGGGTGCGGTTTTTGTGGATGTGCCGCGCGTCCGTATCGACGGTGGACACGGTCCGGTCCGCCACCGTGCGCTTCGCGATGCGCCAGCGCCCGTCGCGTCCATCGGAGTCCTCGGCCGGCTCCACGTCCTGCCCGGCGACCAGGGCCAGCAGGCCCACCGCGTTCGCCGCCCTCTCGCCCAGTTCCTGCTCGGGCAGGTGTCCGAGCAGGTTGATCGCGTCGGTGACCAGCGCGTCGACCAGCGCGGCGCGCGCTTGCTCGTCGTCCCAGGCGATCCTCGGCTTGCCCGGACCGGTGTAATCGTGCGCCGCGCACCACTGCGCCGCGGTCTCCCCGCCCCCGGGCACCTCGCGGATCACCCGGCGGACCGCGGAGATGATCTGGGTGACGGTGTCCTGGGTGGCCACCGCGTCATCGAGGACGGTGGAGTCCAGAGCACGCCGCTGCCTGCCCTTGAGCACCCCGGTCGCGGCCACGACCTCTTTGACCTTGGCGAAGATCCGCGTCGGATCGGCCGAATGACGCAAACGGCGCCGGAAATACGTCAGCAGCGACGGATCGAACGCCGTGTCATACAGGCCGAGCCCGCAGGCCGCTTTCCACCGCAGGTCACAGCGCAGCTCCTGGACCGTCTCGAAGTCCGACAGCCCGTGCAGGCTCTGCAGCACCACCGTCGCGGCCAGGACCTGCGGCGGCAGACTCGGACGGCCGTTGGACGAGGGGTACATGTCGGTGAACATCCCTGGTGGGAACAGCACCTCGCGATGCTCGGCGAGGAACGCGAACACACTCC
>NZ_JARAXP010000010.1:0-282821 GCF_033793965.1 Streptomyces sp. ME02-8801-2C
CGCACCACCGCAATCTCGTCCGGAGTCACACACCCTCAACGCCACACCCAGCCCGCAGGACACGCACCACTACAACCGACCTGACCAAGCACTACTAGCTGTCGACGGCGAATTGGCCAGGCTGGACACACCGGCGGCTATCGGCGGCTACCGGCCGCTGCGGCCACCCAGGGTCGCCCGCGCCTGTTCGAGGAACTCCACTCACGCTGCAGCGGCGGCGATATCCAGACTTTTCATCTGCGCCCTTTTGGCCATCACCTTGGCGAGCAGCCGGCCGGCGATCGGCATCCGGGCGACGCGGATCATCACGGACCGAAGCAGCAACTCGGCGCGGTTGCCCGGGGTGAGGAAGGCGCGCATGCTCACAGCGTTGCCGAGGTGGTGGGCGATGAACGGGCGCAGGTGTTCCTCCCAGTCCTGCAGCGCTCGTGGCACGTCGTGGGGGTGGCGTTCCAGCATGGTGCCGAGCAGGTCCGCCCCGGCCAGGCCGGTGGATGCCCCCATGGCGGAGTAAACGGTCAGGCACCACGCGGCGTCGCCGACGAGCACGACTCGGCCGCGGTGCCAGTGGTCGAGGTGCACCTGCTCGGCGGAGTCGAACAGGTGGTCCGGGGCCTTCTCGAACTGGTCGAGCAGCCAACCGAGCGTGGAGCCGGTGGGCTCGGGGCCGTAGGCGGCGCGCAGCGAGTCGATGGCCGGCCGGGTGAACTCGGCGTCCACGTCGTCGGTGCGGTAGGAGAACAGCACCGTCGGCAGACGGTCGGCGAAGGGGAACACCCACACCGATCGGCCCGCTTCGGCCATGGTCAGCCCGTCCTGTGGGAGGTAGCCGGGTATCGGCTCGGGCAGGCTGCACACGGCGACCATGTAGTTCAGCCGACGGGTCGGGCTCTGCTCGGGCTCGAACGCGAGCCGGCGCACCGTCGAGCGCAGTCCGTCTGCCCCGACCACCAGGTCGAACCGTTCGACGGTCATCGTCTCCGTCGTCAGGTCGCGGATCTCGACGTCCACCCCGTCGAGGTCCTGGTCCAGCCCGATCGGCACGTTCGAGTACCGGATCTCGACCTCGTCGGGCAGGGCGGTGAAGGCCGCTTCTTCGACGTCGCCCCGCACCACCAGTCGAGACCCGGGGAACACATCGGCGTAGCTCACACCGAGGCGGCGCCGGCCCGTGCGGGCGACGTCGTAGTTCACGCCATCCGGAGCGAGGCGATCCGGCATGGCATCGGCGAAGCCCAGCCGTTCGGCGGCGGCGAGCCCGGTCCCGAACACGGCGATGAAGTATCCGCCGCGGCGCCGCTCGGGGGCCTTCTCCAGCACCACCACGTCCCAGCCCGCGCGATGCAGTCGCAGCGCGGAGGCGGTCCCGCTGATCCCGAGGCCGACCACCAGGGCCCGCGGTCGCGATGTCGTGTTCCTGTCCATGGGATTGCGTTCCGTCATTGTCGTGTTCTCCATCTGGTGGGGGTGGGTCGGCCGTTCAAAAAGCCGAGGCTGTGGAGTCGTCGAGGCGGGCGAGGGCGTCGAGGAGCGGGGCGTTGACCTCGGCGGGAGGCTCCTGCTGTTTGCTTGCTGGGCATGGCTGAAACCATCCCCGTGAGGGCCGCGTCGGTGTCCGCGGCGGCCGGCATCCTGTTGATGTCGGCGCCGGCCGCTGTGGAGGTCCCGACCTGGTCGACCGGATCGGTGGCGCTGCCGGCCACCCGCACACCCGCGGAGCCGGCCGTTCGGAATTCAGGTGCGCGCGGACGTCTGCGGGAACAGCTCAAGGAGTGTCGGCAGCGTCTCGGGAGCGGCCCTCGGTCGGGAAGTGGCCGGCGCGCGGGATCTCGACCACAGGTGCGTGGGGGTAGCTGAGCCTGAACGACGGGATGACGTACTCGGGCAGCAGTGCGGTGTCCCGCATTCCGACGGCGATGTCGTCCATGTGGTCGGGAACGACCACACGATGGTGACGCGACAGCGGCCCGATCAGGTGGCGCCACGCGTAGCCCCACGTGGGCTCGCCATGCAGCATGACGATCGTCTGACCGGGCCGTGAGGGGCCCTCGTCGACATAGTGCTGGCGTAAGCCGGCAGCCTCGGTGAAGCGGGCGGGATACGTCCACGTGCCGTCGAGCGTCTCGTCAGCAGCAATCACGGGATATCGCGCCTTCCAGGGCGGTGTTGTCCGTACTGACCGCGGTCACGAGGGTCCTCCGAAGTATTGGTTCTGAAGCAGCCTTCATCGGCTGGCTCGTTCTTGCGCCGAGCGCGGTTGTTTACTGAACAGTCCGAAACCTAGAGGGTTCTGTACTGGGTTGTCAAGAACGGTGGGTCGGTCGTACCGTCGGTGCATGGCCAGACCACGAAAATTTGACCGCGACCACGTCCTCCATGCCGCCGAGCGGCAGTTCCGCGCCTCGGGCTACAACGGCACGAGCGTCGATGACATCAGTGCCGCCACCGGCCTGGGCCGAGGCAGTCTCTATGCCGCGTTCGACGGCAAGCACGGCGTGCTGATGCAGGCGATGGGCGGCTACTTCGCCCGGCTTGGGCAGGGTCCGCGGAAGATGCTCGCCGGACCGGACGAGGGCGCCCTGGAACGACTGCACGCATACTTGCTCCGCGCCGTCCACGGGGTCCCACTCGCCGCCGACGTACCCCCCGCCGATGACCGGACGGCGGCGGCCTGCTTCGCCGCCAAGATGGCCCTGGAGGTCGGCGCCTCCGACCCCGAGGTGAAACGCCTGGCCAAGGAGTGCTTCTCCGTGGTCCGGGCGGCGGTGGCCGAGTGCGTGCGAGCGGCACAGCGCAACGGCGACATCGACCCCGACGCGGATGCCGACGACCTTGCATACCTTCTGCTGACCGTCATCCGCGGGACCGATGTCGTAGGTGCGTACGGCCACAGCCCCGCCCGTCTGACCTCGATCGCGGAGAGCGCGTTCGCCTTGCTGCCCCGCCCGCGCCGCCACTGAGAGCTGAGAAGGGGACGGCCGGCCTCGTTGCACGGCATCTGCTGCGGCCGGCGGCGATCGTACGAAACGGTCTCGATTCCGCAGGTCCCTTGGGCGCCGCCGACAGGCAGGCAATCATGACCCCATGCAGCGGCCCCGCCCCCGCCTCCACCCCCGCCTCCAGGCCCCCGAGTGGTTCACGGCCGACGACTCGACCCTGAACGTCGCACTGGTGTACCCGATGCAGGGGCCCGCCGGGATCTTCGGCCCCGCGTGCGAGGCGTGCGCGCGGCTGGCCGCCGAGGAGGTCAACCGGGCCGGGGGCGTGCTGGGCAGGGAGCTGCGGCTCCTGGAGGTCGACGGGGGCGCCGATCCGCAGCGGGTCGCCGGGGAGGTCGAGGCGCTGGTCGCGACCGGTGTGGTGCAGGGCGTCACCGGCTGGCACATCTCCTCCGTACGCCAGGCCCTCGCGCCCCGGGTCGCGCACCGCGTGCCGTACGTGTACACGGCCCTGTACGAGGGCGGCGAGCGTACCGAGGGCGTCTTCCTGGCCGGCGAGACGCCCGCCGGGCAGCTGCGGCCGGCGATGAGGCTGATCGGCGAGGCGCGCGGCGTACGGCGCTGGTTCGTCGTCGGCAACAACTACGTATGGCCCCGGCAGACCGCGCGCGCCGCACGCCGGTACGCGCGTGAGAACCGGGGACGGGTGTGCGGGGAGGCGTATCTCCCGCTGGGCACCGACGACTTCACCGACGTCCTGCGCCGCATCGAACACGCCGACGCCGACGGGGTGTTGATGCTGCTGGTGGGCAGTGACGCGGTCCGTTTCAACCGTGCGTTCGGCGCCTTCGGCCTCGACCGGCGCTGTGTGCGGCTGAGCACCCTCATGGACGAGAACATGCTGCTGGCCAGCGGCCCCGAGGCCACCCGCGACCTGTTCAGCACGGCCGGCTTCTTCGCCTCCCTCGCCAACCAGGACACCCTGGACTTCCACGGCAGTTACGCCGCCCGGTACGGCGTCGACGCCCCGGCCCCGGGCAGCCTCGGCGAGTCCTGCTACGAGGGCGTAATGCTGCTCGCGGCCCTCGTGGAACGAGCCCGCACCCTGGACGTGTCCGCGATCGGGGCGGCGGCCGAGGCGGTGTCGTACGAGGGGCCGCGCGGCCTGCTGCGACTGCGGGACCGGCACGTACGCCAGCGCATCTACCTCGCGGAGGCGGACGGCCTGGACTTCACGGTTCTTGCCCAACTGGACAACGGAAATTAGACCGTTCCGTCTGTACAGCCCCTTCCGAGACCCTTCCGAGATCCTTTCGCCCGGAAGTATTAATGCAACAAAAATAGCTCCGCTGGAAACTGCTCATCAATTCGACTGCAACGCATCCGAAACAGTCGACTCGCAGGCTGTGGACCGCACTTCTCCCTTCTCGTCCCCTTCTCCCCAAGGGCGGTTCTGCATGTCTGGGCTCAGCTTCAGCAGGCGTGGTCTGCTGGCCGGAGTGTCCGCGGTCGGCGCGTCCGCCGCTCTCAGCGCCTGTGGCGCCAAAACCGGTTCCGGCACGGCGTCGGACGCCGGCGTCAAGGCCGACACCTCCGGCAGCACGGTCAAGGTCGGTCTGCTCAACTCGCTGTCGGGCACGATGGCCATCAGTGAAGTCACCGTCCACAACTCGCTGTTGCTTGCCGTCAAGGAGATCAACGCGGCCGGCGGGGTACTGGGCAAGAAGCTGGACCCGGTCAGCCAGGACGGTGCCTCCGACTGGCCGACCTTCGCGGAGAAGGCGGAGGCCCTGATCAAGGACGACAAGGTCGTGGCCACGTTCGGCTGCTGGACCTCGTCCAGCCGCAAGGCGGTCAAGCCGGTCTTCGAGCGCTACAAGTCGCTGCTCTTCTACCCCGTGCAGTACGAGGGGCTCGAGGAGTCGCCGTACATCTTCTACACCGGCGCGACCACCAACCAGCAGATCGTCCCGGCGCTCGACTATCTGAAGAAGCAGGGCCTGACCAAGCTGTACCTGGTCGGCAGCGACTACGTCTTCCCGCGCACCGCCAACAAGATCATCAAGGCGTACGCGGAGGCCAAGGGCATGAAGGTGGTCGGCGAGGACTACGCGCCGCTCGGGTCCACCGAGTTCAGCACGATCGTCAACAAGGTCAAGGACTCCGGCGCGGACGCCGTGTTCAACACCCTCAACGGTGACAGCAACGTGGCTTTCTTCAAGGAGTACAAGTCCTCCGGGATGACCGCGAAGAGCATGCCCGTGCTGTCGGTCTCGATCGCCGAGGAGGAGGTGAAGAGCATCGGAACGCAGTACCTGGAGGGCCAGTTGACGGCCTGGAACTACTACCAGACGACGCCCGGTGCCGCGAACACCAAGTTCGTCGCCGCCTATCAGGCCGCGTACGGCAAGGGGAAGCCGACGAGTGACCCGATGGAGGCCGCGTATGTCTCGGTGTACCTCTGGAAGGAGATGGTCGAGAAGGCCGGCTCCTTCGATGTCGCCAAGGTGAAGGCGGCGTCGGACGGCATCGCTCTTGCCGCGCCCGAGGGTGAGGTCACCGTGGACGGGGCGAGCCAGCATGTGTACAAGACGGCTCGGATAGGCAAGGTGGGGGCCGACGGCCTGATCACCGAGGTGTGGAACTCGGGCAAGCCGATCAAACCGGACCCGTTCCTGAAGGGCTACGACTGGGCGTCGGGCCTGTCCTGACTTTTCCTCGCCCCCGCCGACCCGGAGCCGCTCCATGACGGTCATCCTCAATCAGTCCTTCACCGGCATCAGCATCGGTGCCGTCCTCCTCCTCATCGCCCTCGGCCTCACCCTGACCTTCGGCCAGATGGGCGTGATCAACATGGCCCACGGCGAATTCATCATGGCCGGCGCCTACACGACCTACGTCCTGCAGAAGTCCATCAGCAGCGCCGGAATCTCCCTGCTCCTCGCCCTCCCCGTCGCCTTCGTCGTAGCGGGCCTGATGGGCGCCCTCCTGGAATGGCTGCTCATCCGCCGCCTCTACACCCGCCCCCTGGACACCCTCCTGGTCACCTGGGGCGTCTCCCTGATGCTCCAGCAACTGGCCCGGGACGTCTTCGGCGCCCCCAACGTCCAGACGCACGCCCCCGACCTCCTCACCGACAACGTCTCGGTGGGCGGCGGGATCACCCTCGCCAACAGCCGACTGTTCATCCTCGGCCTGGCCCTGCTCTGCGTCCTCGCCCTCACCGTCGTCCTGCGGACGACCCCGCTGGGACGCCGGATCCGGGCGGTCGTCCAGAACCGGGACCTCGCCGAGGTGTCGGGCATCGCCACCGGCCAGGTCGACCGGATGACGTTCTTCATCGGCTCGGGCCTCGCCGGAGTGGCGGGCGTCGCGCTGACCCTGGTGGGCCCGATCGGCCCGACGATGGGCACCAACTACATCGTCGACGCGTTCCTGGTCGTCGTCGTGGGCGGCATCGGCCAGCTGAAGGGCAGCGTGATCACCGCGTTCGCACTCGGCGTCCTCCAGTCGGTCCTCGAGTACTCGACGACCGTCAGCGTCGCCAAGGTCATCGTCCTGGTGGCGATCGTCGCGTTCCTCCAGTGGCGACCGCAGGGCCTGTACACACTGCGCACCCGGAGCCTGGCATGACAACAACGACCAAGCCGGTCACGGAAGTTACCGTGCCCCCCACCCCCCGGCCGCCCCTCCTGGAACGCCTGCGCGTACCCGGCGGCTTCGCCCTGGGAGCCGTACTCCTCCTCGCGATAGCCCCCTCAGCCCTCTCCGACTTCCGGCTGGCCCTCCTCGCCAAGTACCTCTGCTACGCCATCGTGGCCGTCGGCGTCAGCCTGGCCTGGGGACGCGGCGGGCTTCTCGTGCTCGGCCAGGGCGTCTTCTTCGGCCTCGGCGGCTACGCCATGGCGATGCACCTCAAGCTCGCCGACGCCGCCGACACCGGCCAGAAAATCCCCGACTTCATGCAGCTGTACGGCACCGGTGACACCCTCCCCTGGTGGTGGGAGCCGTTCGCCAACCCGGTGTTCGCGCTCGCCATGACGGTGGTCCTCCCGATGGCGGTGGCCGCGCTGCTCGGCTTCCTGGTGTTCCGGCGCCGGGTGAAGGGCGCGTACTTCGCGATCCTCAGCCAGGCGCTCGCCGCCGCGCTGTCCATCTGGCTGGTGGGCCAGCAGGCGACGACGGGCGGCACGAACGGCCTGACCGACATCCAGGGCTTCTTCGGCTACTCGCTCGACGACCCGGTCAACCAGCGGATGGTCTACTTCGTCATCGCGGCCGTACTGCTCGCCCTGATGGCCCTGGCCCGCCAGCTGTTCGTCAGCAGATACGGCGAACTCCTCGTCGCCGTAAGGGATTCCGAGGAGCGGGTGCGCTTCCTCGGCTACAACCCGGCCAACGTGAAGCTGGTGGCGTACGTCGTGGCGGCGGGCATGGCGGGTCTGGCGGGCGCGCTCTTCGTCCCGGCGGTCGGGATCATCTCCCCGGCGCTGATCGGGATCGTGCCGTCGATCGGGTTCGTCATCGGGGCGGCGGTCGGCGGGAGGGCGTCGCTGGTGGGCGCGGTGCTCGGCGCGATCGCGGTCGCCTGGGCGCAGAGCACGCTGTCGGACGCGTTTCCGGCCGGATGGACGTATCTCCAGGGCCTGTTGTTCGTGGTGGCGGTCGGCTTCCTGCCCGGCGGCCTGGCGTCCCTGGTGACGATGGCGCGCAACCGCCGTAAGACGTCGGCGAGTTCAGAATCGGAGGCGACGGCATGAGCGGCAGCGGCACAAGTGGCGTTATCGGTGGCGATGCGCGTGGCGAGTCGCTGACAATCACCGACCTGCGCGTGACGTTCGACGGCTTCACGGCGGTCGACGGCGTCAACCTGTCGGTCTCCGCAGGTGACTTGAGGTTTCTGATCGGCCCGAACGGCGCCGGCAAGACCACCCTGGTCGACGCGGTCACCGGCCTCGTACGGGCGACGGGCGCGGTCCGCTTCGGCGACGAGGAACTCCTCGGACGCCCGGTGCAGCGGATCGCGCGCATGGGCATCGGCCGTACGTTCCAGACGGCGACGGTCTTCGAGGAACTGACCGTCCTGCAGAACCTGGACATCGCGGCGGGCGCCGCACGTGGCGTCTGGACGATGCTCCGCCGCCGCAAGGGAGTCCCGGAGCCGGTGACCAGAGCCCTGGAGACGACAGGCCTGACGGCACTGGCCGACCGCCCGGCGGGCGCGCTGGCCCACGGCCAGAAGCAGTGGCTGGAGATCGGCATGCTGCTGGTCCAGGACGTACGGCTGCTGCTGCTCGACGAACCGGTGGCCGGTATGAGCCACGAGGAACGCGAGGCGACGGGCGAGCTGTTGCAGCGGGTGAGCGAGGACCGCACGGTCGTCGTCATCGAGCACGACATGGACTTCATGCGGTCGTTCGCCCGCAGCGTCAGCGTCCTGCACGCGGGCAAGGTCCTCAGCGAGGGCACGGTGACGGAGGTCCAGGCGGACCCGAGGGTCCAGGAGGTCTATCTGGGCCGCGCGTCGGCCCCCGAGCGGGACCCACTGCCGGTGGGGGAGGAGGCGTGACGTCGATGTCCAAGCTGGAGATCACCGACGTACGGGCGGGCTACGACCGTACGACCGTCCTGCACGGCGTGAGTGTGACGGTGCCGAAGGACGGTGTGGCCGCCGTTCTCGGACACAACGGCGCCGGAAAGAGCACGCTGCTGCGAGCGGCCATGGGCCTGTTGAAGCCGACGGCCGGAAGGGTCCTGCTGAACGGCGAGGACATCACCCGCCTCTCCCCGCACCAGCGGGTCGCACGCGGAATGGCGTACGTCCCGCAGGGCCAGCAGTCCTTCCCGCACCTCACCACGGCCGAGAACCTCCAACTCGTCGCCGACGGACGGGCGGACGGCAAGGAGGCGATCGCCGAGGCACTGGACCTCTTCCCGGCACTGCGTGAACTGTCGGGCCGCCGGGCCGGGTTGCTGTCGGGCGGCCAGCGTCAGCAACTCGCCCTGGCCCGCGCCCTGGTGACCCGCCCGAGCCTGCTGCTCCTCGACGAGCCGACGGAGGGCATCCAGCCGTCGGTGGTGGCGGAGATAGAGGAGACGATCCTGACCCTGGCCGCACGCGGCGGCCTGTCGGTCCTCCTCGTGGAGCAGCACGTGGGCTTCGCGATGCGGGCGGCACAGCGGTACTACGTCCTGGAGGCGGGCCGGGTGACGTCGTCCGGGGAGGGCGGCACGGGCTCCGAACAGACGGTGAGGGCGGCGCTGAGCGTCTGAAGCAAGGGTGAGGTGCTGGATCCGTGTTGTGCGCCCGCACTGCACAACACAACACAGCATGAATCGAGCCCCACGCCACTGCTCTCCCGCCCGCCGGTATCTGCATCTACACAACCCAGGCCGGCACCGTCTTCTCGGTGCCGCCGGGAACGGATGCGCCCGCGCCCGGGGTGGCGGCGACGATGGCGGCGAAGCCCGCTTCGGGGTCGGCGTGCACGCGCCGCGCGACGTCCGCGGGCATGACGACAGTGTCGCCCGGCACCAAAACATGCGTCCCACCCTCGATCTCGACGGTCGCGCCCCCGTCCAGCACGGTCCACACCTGCTCGGCGTCGAACGCATGGAGGGGCCCGCTGGCGCCGGGCCGCATGTCGACGCGCCACACCGCCAGTCCGGCGCCGCCCAGTGTCGGCGAGGCAAGCGTGGTCATCACGGCGTTGGGGGTCTCGGTCCGGCGGCTCTCGGCATGGTGGATGACAGGCATGATGAGTTCCCCTAAACTCGACAACATGGTTGTCGAAATGGTGAACCTGGTTGTCGATCGTGTCAAGTGACCCCCCTGGCTTCGAGCTGCCGCTGCGACTGTTTCTCGCCTTCCGCGTCCTGATCGACGAACTCCACGCCGAGCTCGCCCGCCAGGGACACCCGGACGTCCGCCCGATGCACGGCTACGTCTTCCAGGCGATCGGCCCGAACGGCACGACCGCCGCGGACCTCGGCCGTCGGCTCGGGGTCTCCAAACAGGCGGCGGGCAAGACGATCGACACGCTCGAGCGGCTCGGTTACGTGGAACGCGGCGCGGATCCGGCCGACGCGCGACGCAAGCTCGTACGCCTCACCGCCCGCGGCACGGACTGCCTGACCCGCTCGGCCCGAATCTTCGACCGCCTCCGCGCGGACTGGGCCCGGACACTGGGCGAGGACCGCCTCCGCGCACTGGAATCGGACCTACGGCGGATGACCCCGGCGGAGGCGTTCCTGCTCGACGCGCCGGGTTGGTTCGGTAACTCCTAGGCCCGGCTGAGCCCCGCCGCCGACGCATGGCAGGCTCGTGGTCCATGGTCGATGAATTCGCGAAAGAGTACCTGCACGGTGACCTGCGTCAGATGCGTAAGACGATCCTGTGGAAGCTCGAGGGGTTGCCCGAGTACGACATTCGCCGCCCCCTGACCTTGACTGGAACCAACCTCCTCGGCCTGGTCAAGCATCTGTCGATCTGGGAGTCCAGGTATTTCGGCGAGGTCTTCGGACGGCCGTTCCCCGGACTCCTGCCCCGATGGGACGACGCTGCCGAGCGAGGCGCCGACACCTGGGCGACCGAGCACGAAACGCGCGAGGACATCATCGACGGATACCGTCGCGTATGGGAACACTCAGACGCGACGATCACCGCGCTCGCCATCGACGCGCCTGGGTTCGTGCCCTGGTGGCCACACCCTGAAGTGAAGCTGTTCAACATCCTGGTCCACATGCTCACCGAAACGAGTCGTCACGCCGGCCACGCCGACATCCTGCGGGAACAGCTCGACGGCTCCACAGGTACAGCTGCCGAATACGCAACTCCGCAGCAGGATCCGGCGTTCTGGGAAGCTCGGCGCGCGACGATCGAGCAGGCCGCCAAAGCAGCCGTTGCCAGCGGCTGATCTACTGCAGTTCGAGCGGGATTGACGTCTGTTCCGCAGCCGGGCCCAGATATGTGTACTCCGTGGACCTCGCGATGCCCACGGAGTCCAGCCCCTGCCGGAAGCGGACCCGGAAGTGGACGTTGTCCCCGAGGCCGGGGCGCATACGCAGCAGCTCGTCGGGTTCCTCGAAGCGGACGTCGTAGGCCGGCGAGTTCTTGGCGGTGCCCGTCTTCACCTTCACCAGGCCGCTCTCTCGCAGCTCGGTGATGCGACCCGAGATGGTGATCTCCTGATCGCGGTTCCTGGTCTCGCGCAGCCGCTCGACGTAGCCCCTGCCTCGTTCCGTCAACCGGGCCCGGCGCGTGCTGCCGTCGGCGCCGTACCAGGTCAGGCCCAGGTCGAGCCTGTACTTGCCCAGCGCGCGCGAGAGTGCCTCGACCGCGTCGAACAGTTTCGCCCATTCGCGGATGTCGGCCTCCGACTCGTGGGCGGCCAGCAGTTCGGTGAGCGTGCTCAGGCCTGTGCCTGCGGCGGATGTGGCTGGAGCGTCCAGAGCGTCCTGGGCGTTCAGGATGGCCGGCCCGGTGGAAACAGAGGGCTGCACCGGTCGGGCGTGCACCACGGTGCTGCCTGCTGACACTCCCGTGAGTTCCAGCTGAACGGGTGTTCCTGCGGCAACGGAGATCGCGTGCTCCACGGGGACGAGCAGGGCCTCTCCCCACTGGAACCGAAGCGCTCCGCCTTCCGCGTCAGGGCCGGTCAGACGGAGCTGAAGCTCTTCGTCGAGCTGGGCATCCGGTGCGTACTCGCGCGCCGCCGTGAGGCGGTTGGCACGGTGGTCCGCCTCGATCTCTTCGCCGTCCCTGTCATCAAGGCCCATCTCGTCCAGGAGACGCGCTGTGTTCTCGGCTGCGCCCGGATCGTCCCTCCGGAGCGCGCGCCTGCGCTCGCGCCAGCTGTCGCCGGTCACACCCGCACCGTCTGCAGGCCTGCCGGTGCGCAGTCGCGGCAGCGGCCGCGTTCGGGGCTGCGGAATGCCCGGTCGCAGCCGTCGCAGTTCTGGAGGGGGTGGCGGATGTGGGTCGGTTCCGACTGCGGGGCTGGTGGGCGGTAGGGCGCCGGGGGTGGGAGTTGGGTGATCAGTCGGTGGGCCAGGAGGGCTGCTGGGCGGCGCATGCCTTCGGGTGGGAGGTCGCTGATCAGGGCGTGGCGTACGGCGGTGAGGCTGGCGTCGCGCTCGAGCCAGGCGGCGACGCCGGGTGCGAGGTGGGCGGTGTCGCAGGCGGAGAGGAGCAGGTCGGGGTCCGAGCGGCGGAGTCCGGCGAGGAGGTCGGTGGCGGCCTGGAGGAGTTCCGGCCCCTTGTAGGCGGGCTGCGGTACGGCGGGGAGCGGCTTGCGCGGGGTGCGCTCCTTCGGCGGGGCAGAGGTCGTCGAGTGTGCGGGGTGGGTGACGTGGTCGGAGTGCCCTGGCTGCGGCTCGGGCCTCGGCTGCCGCTCCTGCTGCGGCTGTGGACGGCGGTCGGGGTGTCCCTCGGCGTGCCGTCCGGGCTGGTTGCAGGAGACCGTGCGGGTCACGATGCGACCGGCAGGGGTGCGTTCGCGGGGGCGGCGCAGGTACCCATGAGCTTCCAGTTCGCGCAGGGCGGCCGAGATACGGTCCGCCCCCTCCGGGAACCTCTTGGCGAGGGTCTTGATGTCGACGGGGGCACCGGCGGGCAGCGACTGGATGTGGACGCTCAGTCCGATGGCGAGCAGCGAGAGCTCGCGGTGCTGGGCGAGGTGGTTGCCGATCACCGTGAAGCGGGTGTCGTGGCGGGTGTTGTCGTGGACGACGCCGGAGACGCCGGAATTGGGGCGCCGGTGCGGGTGATTTTTGCCCGTGGGACGGGACGGGGCGCACGGGGGCGCGCTAGGGTTTTTCGTGTCCATCGGGAAGGGTCTGACTTCCTTGGTGGTCAGGCCCTCGCATTGGGATGCCAGTCCCGGCGAGGGCCGTCGTATGTTTGCGGTTGTTGCGCTGAGCGTAAGGCAGGCAACCGGGCACAAATCCAGCTGAGTTGGCGATGTTCACTCGAGGGAGTGACGGCGGGGGACGGCGGGTGCGAGCGCCTGATTTCGCGCGGGAGCGGCCGTAGCTGCTGGTTCCTGCGGACGGGAGGGGTGTGGTTTGGTCCCGTTTCTTATTCCCTAAATGCCTTTAATGGACCGCTGGTGGCACCGGAACACGGAAACCAGAGTCCCGGTGCGCCCCCGCCACGTTGGAGATGCGAACGGGATTTCGATTCGGGCTCGGGGTGGACAATTCTTAATTCACGTCAATTGAAGTGGCCACAGATGCCTACCGTGATCAGTGACTTCGCCGCTGCGTACGGGGACTGTCCAGCGCTTGTCCGGTGGTGTCCGGGCTGTCGAGGCGGGGCGTACGGGTAGGGCGGGGGCAGTACGGCTCGCGGTACTACGGAGAGGCACGGCATGAGCGTGGACAGCGACGCGGAGCGACTCAAGAGCGAGGCGGACGAGCCGGGTTGGGAGGTGGACCCGGACGACGAGTGGGGGGTGGCGGTCGTGGAGACCGTGGGGCGGCAGTTGAAGCTGCGCAGGGAGACGGTGGGGATGCGGGCGGCCGACTTCGGCCGGGCGCTCGGGTACGGCGAAGATCTGGTCTACAAGATCGAGGGTGGGAAGCGGATCGCCCGGCCCGAGTATCTCGTGAAGGCTGACGAGGTGCTGGAGGCGGACGGGTTGATCTCCGCCATGAACGAGGACCTGGAGAAGGTCCGGTACCCGAAGAAAGTGCGCGCGATCGCGAAGCTGGAAGCGACGGCGGTCGAGCTTCAACTCTACGATCCGCTGAGCATCCACGGGTTGTTGCAGACCCCTGAGTACGCCCGTGCGTTGCTCATGATGCGGCGCCCCGCGTACACCGCGAGTGAGGTGGAGCGGTTCTTCGCGGCGCGGGTGGCCCGCAAGTCCGTATTCGAACGGGATCCGGCGCCTGAACTCGGCTTCGTCGTGGAGGAATGGACGCTGCGGCGCCCACTCGGAGGGAAGGCGCTGTTGTGCGGCCAGCTTGAACACCTCCTGGAAACAGCGCAGTTGCGCAGCGTCGAGCTTCAGGTGATGCCGATGGATCGCGAGGAACACGCCGGTGTGGACGGCAGCATCGAGGTGTTGAAGTTCGCGGATGGCTCGGCAGTGGGTCGTTCGCCGGTGGTGGCCAACGGCCGACCCGTCTCCGATGCGAAGCAGCTCCGTATCCTTGAACTGCGATATGGCATCATCCGAGGCCAGGCCCTCACCCCGCGTGAATCGGCGGCCTTCATCGAACAAATGCTGGGGGAAACATGAACCGCAATGACTCGATAGAGGACGCCTCAGGCCTGGTGTGGTCCAAGAGCAGTTACAGCAGCGGCAGCGAGGGCGACTCCTGTGTCGAACTCGCCACCACCCGCGGCACCATTCACATCCGTGACTCCAAGCACATTGAGACCGGCCCACGTCTGGCCTTTGCCCTCGCGACCTGGGCCGACTTCGTCCCGTACGCGACCGAGCGCTGAAAAAACCGGCTGCGTCGAAGTCGCCCCTCAGGCAGCATCGCGGGGTGACCATGCATGCCGACCAAGTTGACGTGAACCCCGAGACAGTCGCCGCCCTGGTGCGAGAGCAGTTTCCCCAGTGGAGCGGCCGGGAGATCCGGCACGTACAGTCGTCGACCGGCACGGTCAACGCCATCTTCCGTATCGGGGAAGACCTCTCCGCCCGTTTCCCGCTGCGCCGGGCGGATGCCGCCGAGACGCGGGCCGTGCTGGAACGGGAGGCTCGGGCGAGCGCGGAGCTCGTACGGATCTCCCCGTTCCCCACTCCGGAACCCGTGGCCCTCGGAGAGGCCGGAGCGGGCTACCCCATGCCGTGGTCGGTGCAGACGTGGCTGCCGGGGACAGTTGCCTCGGAGGCCGACCCGAGTGGGTCGGATGCCTTCGCGCAGGACCTGGCGAACTTCATAGCCGCCCTCCGGAAGGCCGATACGGCCGGACGGCACTTCGGCGGAGGGGGTCGTGGCGGCGTACTCACCCACCACGACGCATGGATGGAGGAGTGCTTCGAGAAGAGCGAAGCCCTGCTCGATGTGCCGCTCGATGTGCCCCGGCTGCGCCGACTGTGGAGCCGGCTGCGGGAGCTGCCGCGCGAGGGCGCCGACGTGATGAGCCACAGCGACCTGATCCCGGGCAACGTGCTGGTCGATGGCGACCGTCTCGGCGGTGTACTCGACGCCGGCGGCTTCGGCCCGGCAGACCCCGCGCTTGACCTGGTGAGCGCCTGGCACCTGCTGCGCGAGGGCCCGAGGGAAGTGCTCCGGCGGACACTGGGCTGCGACGACCTCGAGTGGGAGCGCGGCATGGCGTGGGCCTTCGAGCAGGCGGTGGGCCTGGTCTGGTACTACGCCGAGAGCAACCCGGCGATGAGCGAGCTGGGGCGCCGGTCCGTCGACCGCATTCTGCGGTCGACGGACTGACGTCGCCGAAACGTCGCCCTCCGGAGCGCTCAGCCGCTGTAGGGAGCGGTCACGTCGAGAACCCAGGTCACGCCGAAGCGGTCGGTGAGCATCCCGTACAGCGGGGCCCACGGGGAGGAGCCCAGGGGCTGCACCACCGTCGAGCCCGCCACCAGCTTCTGCCACAGGGCGGTCACCTCGTCCGTGTCCTCACCGCGCACGGAGACGAAGAACGAACCGGTGCCCTGGTCCCAGGGCAGATGCGAGGGCACGTCGTAGGCCATGACGTGGAAACCGTTGTCGCCGGTCACCTCGCCCCACACCACCCAGTCCGCCTCGTCCTCGTGCCGCACCTCGCCCATGTCCTTGTAGGTGACGACGGTGACGCGCCCGCCGAATACGGACCGGTAGTGGTCCAGTGCCTCCCGTGCTTGGCCCCGGAAGTTCAGATGAGTGGTGGTCGTGACAGACATTGGCCTTTTCCTTGCCCTGGTTTTATCGGGATCGTCCGAGCGATCGTGAGACGCACCATTCCAGGGGTAGCGGACAGGTTGTGTCCTGTACTGCGGGCAGGATGGCGGCCATGCAGAAGACGTCCTCGCGCCTGCTCGCCCTGCTCTCGCTGCTCCAGACACATCGCGACTGGTCCGGAGACGACCTTGCCGAGCGACTCGACATCACCCCACGCACGGTCCGCCGCGACATCGACCGCCTACGGGAACTGGGCTACCCGGTGCGTGCTTTCAAGGGACCCGCCGGCGGCTACCGCCTCGACGCCGGCTCGCAACTGCCCCCGCTGCTGTTCGACGACGATCAGGCCGTCGCCCTGGCCCTCGCCCTGCAGTCCGCGACCGGCAACTCCACGATCGGCGAGGACGCCGCCCGGGCCCTGGCCACCGTCCGCCAGGTCATGCCGCCCCGACTGCGCCGACGCATGGACATGCTGCAGGTCACCCCCGTCCAGCCACCCGACACCGGCACCTCACCCGGCACCCCAACCGGCACCCCAACCGGCACCCCAACCGGCACCCCAACCGGCACCCCACTCCTCATGGAGGTGAGCCGCGTCATCCACGCCCATGAGGAACTGCGCTTCGACTACGAGCACGGGTACGGGCGCGAGTACGGGGGACACGGGCACGGGTACGAGCACGACGTCACCCTTCCCGCCGTACAACCCCGCCGGACACAGCCCCACCACCTCGTCACCTGGCGCGGCCACTGGTATCTGGTCGCCTGGGATCTCGACCGCGACGACTGGCGCACCTTCCGCGTCGACCGCATGCGCCCCCGCACCCCGACCGGCCCGCGCTTCACCCCGCGCGATCTCCCCGCCAACGACGTGACCGCCTTCGTCACCGGCCGGTTCCGGGGGACCGACGGCTCCACCGCCGACTGGCCCTGCCGCGGCGAGGTCCTCCTCGACCTGCCCGCCCAAGCCGTCGCCCCCTTCGCGCAGGACGGCACTGTCGAAGCCCTGGGCCCCGACCGCTGCCGCCTGTCCCTCGGTTCCTGGTCGTGGACCGGGCTCGCCGCCGCCGTCGGCCGTTTCGACGCGGACATCCACGTCATCGGTCCACCACAACTGGCCGAGGCGTTCGCCGAGCTCGCCGCCCGCTACACCAGGGCCACGGGCCCGGCGGAGTCGGATTCACAGCTTCCTTCGGGCACAAAAGAACCCGACCGCTGGCGACGGGGGATGCACCAGCGATCGGGCTATGGCCAAGGGTAACAACACCGCATGCTCAGTGGGAGTCGACTGCTCTCCTCTGATGACCAGTTGTGACTGGGATCACTCCCGTTCCCTCCTGTTCCAGTACAACCGTTTCCGTCGATCGCGTGCGTGACGTGGAGCAAGTCCGCGTCCTTGACCAGGAGTTGGGGGATCATGAGGCATGCGCTCCGACGACTGGCACATCACCGCAGGCACCGCAGCCATCGACGACTTCCTCGACCGCGCCGGCGATTTCCTGTGTTCCCGGCCCGCCCTGCACACCACCGCCCTGACCACCTTCGAGAAACTGCGCACGGACCGGGTGGGGACGGACATCGCCGAAGCGCACGTCCTTGGGCGGCTGGAGGATCGGGCCGGGCAGGTCAGCGGCGTCTTCTATCGGCTCACCCCCAAGAGCCTCCTCAGCCTCACCCCCCTCACCCCCGAGCAGGTCGACACCCTCGCCGCCCGCCTGGCCGCCCTCGGTCACCGTCTCCCGGGTGTCAGCGCGGAGCACGGCACCGCCACCGCCTTCGCCGAGGCCTGGCAGCGGCACACCGGCGCGACACCGACCCTGCGCACCCGGATCAATCTGTACCGCCTCGGCACCCTCACCCCGCCGGAGCCGGTACCGGCCGGCCGGGGCCGACCCGTGGGCGAGGGGGAGGCGGAGCGTGAGCACCTCATGCAGTGGTGCCGTCAGCTGGCGAAGGACCTCGGGGAGGAGGTCACCGTCAACGCCGGCACCTGGGCCACCACCCGCTTCGGCGAGAAGCGCTACACCTACTGGGAGACCCCGGACGGCACCCCCGTCGCCATGGCGGGCGTGAACCCGATGGTCGCGGGACACGTCCGGGTGGACCCCGTCTATACCCCGGCCCACCTGCGCGGTCGCGGGTACGCGGGTGCCGTGACCGTCGAGGTCAGCCGCGCCGCGCTCGACGCCGGCGCCACGGACGTCGTGCTGTACGCGGACCCGGACAACCCCACCAGCAACGCCCTCTACCAGCGCATCGGCTACCGCCTGATCGCCGGCTGGGCCGTGTACGACTTCGGGTGACTCCTCACTCCTGGCAAGGCGGCTCGTACGACAGCCTGGGCAGATACACGTGCCACTTCTCCGGCGTCAGGACGCCCCGGGTCGTCGAGCAGATGTGGGTGATGGCCGTATCGACGTCGAGGTCCCACAGCCGGACCGTGTCCGGGCCGCTCGACACCCCGACGATGCCGCCGCGCGGGCTGAACGCCAGGAAGTTGCCCGTCTTGGCGTTGGGGTTCATCGACTGGCCGATGGACGTGGCGCGAGACGGGTCACTCACATCCCAGAGCAGGACCGCGTTGTCGTTGCCGCCGCTCGCCAGGACCTTTCCGTCCGGGCTGAACGACAGCGACTCGACCGCCTCGGTGTGCCCGGTGAGCGGGGAGCCCAGGCTGTGGACGTCGGCCGGGTCGGTGACGTCCCAGAGGCGAACCGTTCCGTCGTCGCTCCCGCTGGCCAGCGTACGGCCGTCCGGGCTGTAGGCCAGCTCGTTGACGGGGCCGGAGTGCCCCCTGAGCACCTTGCCGAGCAGGGTGGCCCGGGCAGGGTCGGTGACGTTCCACAGGCGGATCGTGCCGTCCGCGCTGGCGGTGGCCAGGGTACGGCCGTCCCGGCTGAAGACGAAGCCGTCGACGTAACCCCGGTAGCCGGTGAGCTGGGGGCCGAGCCGCCGCAGATGGGCCGGGTCGCTCGCGTCCCACAGCTGGACGGTGAAGTCCTTGTACGCCGTGGCCAGCGTGCGCCCGTCCGGGCTGAACGCCACCGAGTCCGCGAACCGGGTCTTCAGCTGGACGGGGGGCGCCCAGGCGACGGGATGCTTCGGGTCGCCGACGTTCCACAGCTGCACCGTGCTGTTTCCCGCCGCCAGGGCGAGCGTGCGACCGTCGGAGGAGAACACCGGCGTCCGTACCTCGCCCTCCCCGGGCGTGAACGGTTCGCCCTGGGCCACGGGGTGGCCGGGCCGCTCCACGTTCCACAGACGGACCTGGCCGTCGCGCGAGCCCGTCGCGAGCAGTTTGCCGTCCGGGCGGAACACACCGATCCGGCCGATCATGTCCGACGTCGGCAGCGACCACAGCCGCACCTTGCTGTCGCCGCTCCCGGTGGCGAGCGTACGGCCGTCGGGGCTGAAGCCCAGCGCGTACATTTCGCCGCTGCTGCCCGTGAGGGATTCGCCGACCTGGGAGGGGTACTGCGGATCGCTGACGTTCCACAGGCTGGCGGTGCTGTCCGCGCTCGCGGCGGCCAGCATGGTCCCGGCCGGGTTGAACGCCACCGACCAGATCGCGTCGGTGTGGCCGGTCAGGGGTGCGCCGACCTGGGCCGCGTGCTCGGGGTCGGACACGTCCCACAGCCGGATCGTGTCGTCGGCGGCGCCGCTCGCGAGGGTGCGGCCGTCGGGGCTGAAGGCCACCGAGTGCACCAGGTCCGTGTGCCCGGTCAGTTTCGTGTCGTACCGCTTCGGGTTGCGCGGTTTGGACACGTCGTACAGGCGGATCGCGTTGTCGTCGCCGCCCGCTGCCAGGCGCCGGCCGTCGTGGCTGAAGGCGATGGCGCGCACGGCGGCGTCCGCGCCGGTGAGGGTGGACAGGAGGGTGGGGCGGGCCGGGGCGGTCATGTTCCACAGCCGGACCGAGTGGTCCTCGCTCGCCGCGGCGAGGGTGCGGCCGTCCGGGCTGAAGGCGATCAGATAGATCGTGCCGCCGCGGCCGTCCAGGGGTGTGCCGAGGGGGCGCGGGTGGGCGGGGTCGGTCACGTCCCAGCGGTGGATCGTGCCGTCGTCGCCCGCGCTGACGAGGGTGCGGCCGTCAGGGCTGAAGACCGCGCTGCTCACCCAACTCTCGTTCGCGACAAGGGGTTTGCCCAGCGGCTTGGGGCGCGTCCGGTCGGACACGTCCCACAGTCGTACGGTCCTGTCGTAGCTGGCGGTGGCCAGGAGCCGTCCGTTCGGGCTGAACGTGGTGAGGTAGACGGCGCCGGTGTGGCCGGCCATCGGGGTGGCCAGCGGGGTGTTCACGATCGAGATCAGCCGGCTGCGCGTGCTCGCGTCCTCCGGGCGCAGCTCGTGGGCGACCAGGCTGAGCTGCGCCGACAGCGACGGGTCCGTGGACTGGACGCGGTCCGCCTCGGCGAGCACGTTCTCGAACACCGCGTCGTCGCGCTGCTGGCGGGCGATCAGCGCCGCACCGCCGGCCAGCAGGGCCAGCACGACGACCGCGGCGATGGCGGCCCGGCTGATCAGGACGGTCCTGCGGCGCAGCTTCACCGAGGCGGCCAGGAACTGCACCGCGCTGCGGGTGAGAAGGGCGTCACCGGCGGACTTGGCCCAGGTGTGCGCCTGTTCGAGGCGGGAGCCCCGGTAGAGGAGCGACGAGTCGCGCTTCGACTCCTCCCAGGATCTGCTGTCCTCTTCCACGCGCTGGCGCAGCAGGTTGCCGCCCCGGTCCTCGTCGATCCACTCGCGCAGTCGCGGCCAGGCGTGCAGCAGCGCCTCGTGGGTGATCTCCACGCTCTCCGCGTCGAGCGTCACCAACCGGGCGCGCACCAGCGCCTCGAGGGACTCCTCCGTCTTGTCCGGGTCCGCCGACTCGGCGGCCAGCTGGCGGCGCGTACCGCGTCTGCGGGTGGCCTGGGTGTCCTCGCCGAGGCGTACCAGGCGCAGCAGGAGCAGCCTCGCGGCGCCGCGGGCCGCCGGGTCGAGGTCGGCCCAGGCGCGCTCGGCGGTCGCGGCCACCGCGCCCTGGATGCCGCCGGCCGCGCGGTAGCCGGACAGCGTCAGCCGTCCCGCCTTGCGGCGCTGCCAGGTGGCGAGCAGGGCGTGCGAGAGGAGCGGCAGGACGCCCGCGTCGTGCGTACCGCGCGGTCCGTCGGCGCTCACCTCCCGCACGATCAGCTCCGCGAGCCCCGGTTCGAGCTCCAGGCCGACGGCCCTGGCAGGCCCGCTGACGGCCTCCCGCAGCTCGGCGGTGGTCAGCGGGCCGAGGACCATGTGCCGGTGCTGGAGCGCGTCGGCGAGCTCGGGGTGGCGCAGGCACTGGTCGTAGAAGTCGGCGCGGATACCGAGGACGACGAGCGCGGGGGCGCCTTCTCCGACGCCGGTCAGTTCATCCTCGCCGGGTGGCATGGCGGCGGCGTGGAGGACCTGGATGAAGGTGTTGCGGATCGTCTCGTCCAGGCAGAGCGTGAACGTTTCCTCGAACTGGTCGACGATCACAACAGGCCGGGCGGGGACGGACGCGGGGCCGTCGAGGGCGTCGCGGCGGGCCCAGGCGGCGACCGTCTCCCGTACGGCATGGGCGAACTCGGGCGTACCGGGCTCGGGCGACGCCGACCCGTCGACGGGGGACAGGATCTCGGCGAGGCCGGGTATGCGGCGGGTCAGCTCACCGAGGGGATCACTGCCCGGGACGAGCTGAAGGACCTCCCGGGCCGGTTGCCCCGGTCCGCCGAGCGCCCCCTGCTGCAACGCGGGCACCAGCCCGGCGCTGAGCAGGGACGACTTGCCCGCCCCGGAGGCGCCGACCAGCATGACCAGCCCGCCGGGGCCGGTGCCGGTGTCCGAGTCGGTGTTACCCGCGTAGGTCTCCGGAAAGGCCGCCGCGCTCTCCGCCGCGCGGAGCTGGGCCACCAGGGCGTCGGTGCTTCGCTCCCGGCCGAAGAACCAGCGGGTGTCCTCCAGGCGGTACGAGGCGAGGCCCCGGTAGGGGCACACCCCGCCCGGCACGGCCGGGACCTCGGCGGCGGGCTGCTCCTCGTCCTCCGGTGAGCCGGGGGCGCGGTCGCCGACCGGGTCGGCGACGGCACGCTCCCACAGGTGCTGCCACTGGACCATGTCGTACAGCCCGGGGGAGACGGGCACGGGCCGGGCGCGCCGGGCCTGCGGGACGAGGACGCTCAGTACGGCGGCGAGGGCGGCGAACTGGGCGGGCACGTTCTTGGCCCGCCGCCAGTCGCTGATCCGCTGCACGGAGACCCGCACAGGTCGGCCACGTTCGTCGACGCGCTGCAACTGGACGACGGCTTCGGCCACGCGTTTGAGGGGGGGATTACCGGCCTCTTTGTACAGCAGCGAGAGCCGCTCCGCGAAGGCCGTGCGTGCCCCTGAGTCGGAACTCAAGGTCTCCACCCCTTACTTCCTCCGCGTCTGATATCCGGTGTCATCCGGACCGGAAAACCCACTCTATACGGCTGACCTGCGGATACGTGCTCGGCCCCGGACCGGAACCCCCTCCGGGGTGGCCGTGGATGGCAGGATCATGACGCAACAAGGAACCAGCCACGTGGTGCCCGACCGGACCACCAGCGCGGTGACTCCCAGGGCAGCCCGAAGGCCGAACGTTCTCGGCCAGATGCTGTCGGATGTCGCCGGCCGGGGTGTCGGTCCCACCACGCGGGCCCGAGACCGCGGAACCGGCACCGTCCGGCCGCCTCCCGGGCCTCCGCCCATCGTTTCGGCACCGGTCCCCACGTGGGGAGGGACCGGTGCCGAACGGCGTTGTGGCCCTGGCCCTCAGGGCCGCATGCGTGACGCGGCGGTGCTCCTTGCCAGCGAGTCGATGATCACCGCCGTGATCAGCACCCCGCCGGTGATCATGAACTGGACGGCGGTCTGCACGCCCAGCAGTGCCATGCCCGAGGCGATCGACTGGATGACGAGCACACCCAGCAGCGCCGACCAGGTGGAACCGCGTCCGCCGAACAGGCTGGTGCCGCCGATGACGGCGGCGGCGATGGCGTTGATCAGCACCGCGCCACTGCCCGAGACCGGACTCGCCGAGGTGAACCGCGACGCGACGAACAGTCCGCCGGCCGCGGCCAGGGTCCCCGACACCATGAACACCGAGATCCGTACGCGTGTCACGTCCACGCCCGCCCGCCGGGCCGCCTCCACACCGCCGCCCAGGGCGAGAACCTGCCGGCCGTAGGGGGTACGGCGCAGCAGCAGGTCCGAGGCGAGGATGACCACGAGGAAGATCAGGAGCGCCAACGGCAGCCCCTCGAAACGGTCCAGTACGGCGACGCTGGTGAACGCGACCGCCGCGAGCAGGGCCGTACGGGCCGAGATCTCGCTCACCGCCCGACACGGCATTCCGGCGGCGGCGCGGCGCCCGCGTTCGCGCAGGGAGACGAACAGGTACGCGGCCGTGCAGAGCGCGGCCAGGCCGTAGGTGAAACCGGGGGCGCTGTAGTAGCGGCTGGTCAGCGTGGCGACCAGCCCGTCCTCGCTGAAGTGGATGGTGTTGTCCGGCCCGAGCAGGAGCAGCATCAGACCACTCCAGGCCAGCAGCCCGGCGAGGGTGACGACGAAGGCGGGCACCCGGAACCTGGCGAACAGGAACCCCTGGAGGGCCCCGATGGCCGTACCGCAGATCACCGCGAGGAGCACGGCGAGCCATTCCGTCATGCCGACGTTCACGTTCAGCGCCGCGAACATGGCGCCCGCGAGGCCGGCGAGCGAGCCCACGGACAGGTCGATCTCGCCGATCAGCAGGACGAAGACGATGCCCACGGCGACCATGCCGGTCCCGACGATGTCCACGCTGAGGACGGACAGGTTGCGCGGCGAGAGGAACCTGTCGTTGAGGCACTGGAAGACCACCCAGGTCGCGGCGAGGGCCAGCAGCACCGGGGCGGGCCCGAGCCCGCCCTCGCGCACCCTGCGACGTACGGCACCGGCGCCCGCCGCGAGACGCGACTTCGCGGTCACGGTCACGTTCATGCTCATGTTCACGGCCACACCTCGTCGGGGGGCGGGCGGTGGGCGACGGCGTGGTCGGCCGCGCCGGTGATGGAGGAGATGATCTGCTCCTGCGAGGTGGTGTTCACGTCGAAGAGGCCGTTGTTGCGGCCCAGGCGCAGCACGGCGACCCGGTCGGCGACGGCCTTGATGTCGCTCATGTTGTGGCTGATGAGGAGCACCCCGAGCCCTTTGTCGCGCAGCTCCTCGATCAGGTCGAGGAGCTGGTTGGTCTGCTGGATGCCCAGGGAGGCGGTGGGCTCGTCGAGCAGCAGCAGCCGGGGCGAGGCGAGAAACGAACGGGTGATCGCCACGACCTGCCGCTGACCGCTGGACAGGCCGGCGAGCGGTATCCGCACATCGGGAATCCGGATGGACAGGGTGTGCAGCAGCTCGCGGGTGCGGCGCTCCATCTCCACCTCGTCGAGGACGCCGAAACGGTGGATCTCCCGGCCGAGGAAGAGGTTGGCGACGACATCGAGGTTCTCGCACATGGCGAGATCCTGGTAGACGGTGGCGATCCCGAGGCCCCTGGCGTCCTGGGGCCGCTTGATCTGTACGGGGCTGCCCTGCCACTCGATGACCCCCTTGTCGGGGGGACCGACCCCCGATATCACCTTGACCAGGGTGGACTTGCCGGCGGCGTTGTCACCGACCAGGGCGACCACCTCCCCGGCCCGCACCTCGAGCTCGATGTCCACCAGGGCCTGTACGGCGGCGAACCGCTTGGAGACACCGCGCAACGCCAGCAGGGGCTGACCGGGCACGGGTCACCTCCTTCCCGGGGGAGAACTGAACGCGTCAGATGAGGCCGGCCCGGTCGCAGGCGGGCCGTAGTGCCGGGGTGCAGATCTGGGCGACGGTGTACATGCGGTCCTTCACCAGCGTGTCCTCGATGTTGGAGACAGTCACCGAGACGGACGGCAGCAGAACCGCCGGCACGTTCTTCGTCGTCGGACTGTCGACACTGCCGGTGGCGATGGCCTCGACCTTCTCGCCGCGCCCGAGGGCGATCGCCATCTCCACGGTGGCGTCGGTCGCGCGCTTGTAGGGCTTGTACACGGTCATGTACTGCTCGCCCTTCACGATGCGCTGTACGGCCATGAGGTCGGCGTCCTGGCCGGTGATCGGCGGCAGCTTCGCGACCTTGGCGGCCTTGAAGGCGGAGACCACGGCGCCCGCCATGCTGTCGTTGGCGGACAGCACACCGTCGATGTTCTCGGCGCCCAGCGCGGCGATGGCGCCGGTCATGTTGACGTACGCGTTCTCGGGCCGCCAGTTGACGGTGTCGTACGACTTGCCGATCTTCACCTTGCCCTTGAGGACGGCGAGGGCGCCTTCCTTGTACCAACCGGCGTTGGGGTCGGTGGTGGCGCCGTTCATCATGACGATCCGTCCCCCGTCGGCCTTCGGGCCCATGGCCTTCAGCAGCCCCTGTGCCTGGAGCCGTCCGACCTCGTCCCCGTCGAAGGTGACGTACCCGGAGATCGGCCCCTGGGCGAGCCGGTCGTAGGCGACGACCGGGATACCGGCCCGGTGCGCGGACTCGACGGACGGACGCATCAGCTGGGGGTCGACGGCGGCGAGGATGATCACATCCACCCCCCGGGTGATCATCGCCTCGAACTGCTGCTGCTGGATCGTGGGGTCGGACGTGGCGGCGACTCTCGCGGCCGGGCAGTCCGGGCACAGCGTCTCGACGTGCTTCTCGATCAGCGGCCGGTCGAACCGCCCGAACCGGGAGGCCCCGCCGCCGGGCATCAGCACCCCGACGCTGACGCTGTCCCCTCCACCGCCCCCGCCACCACTTCCGCCACCGCTTCCGCAGGCCCCGACAAGGACCAGCCCGGCGGTGACGGCGACGGCGAGGAACCCGCGTTTCATGGCTGGAAGACCGGCACCGAGACGTCCCATGGTCAGTTCCCCAGAACTTTCGGATATTCGCCAGAACGTAGTCAGAACTTAGCTGGAAGGTAAGAACTTCGTACGAAATAGGCGCGTAATTGGATGGTAATGCCAAGCCCGGCCATGCCGCCGCTCCTGAGCGGTGCCCGTGCGGTGAACGGTCGCGCGATCAGCTCTGCGACGACCCGCTGATGTTGACCATCCACGGCACACCGAACCGGTCCGTGCACATGCCGAACACATCGCCCCACATCTGCTTGTCGAGCGGCACCGACACCGCCCCGCCGTCGGACAGCTGCTCCCAGTACCCGCGCAACTCGGCCTCGTCGTCGCCGCTCAGACTCACGGAGAAGTTGCTGCCGGGGCGGAACTCGGATCCGGGCGGGCTGTCGGCCCCCATCAGGGTGAAGCCGCTCGGGGTCTCCAGCAGGCCGTGCATGATCCTGTCGGCGAACGGGGAGTCCGGCTGCCCGAAGGCGCCGTAGGTGTTGAGCGTCAGGGAGCCGCCGAAGATCTCCTTGTAGCGCTCCAGCGCCGCTCGGGCGTCACCGTCGAAGTTGAGATAGGGATTGAGTCGCGAGGCCATGGCACGCCTTCCTTGAGGGAGTGATCTCCCGTCGGCACCGGTGATGTCGCCGGTACTGACCGGTGGGGCCGAGGGAAGTCACCGGTGAGCGAATGTGAGCTGAGCCACTTTCGCAGGCGGTTGCCGCTTGGCGGCTCAAAGACGCAGGACGATCAGGGCCGTGTCGTCGGTGTTGCCGGTGGGCGGCAGGAGGTCGGTCAGGAGGGCGTCGGCCAGGGCCTCGGGATCCGCGTCCCGGTGCCGGGCGAGGGAGTCGGCGAGGCGGGCCAGGCCGGCGTCGATGTCCTCGTCGTGGCGTTCGATCAGGCCGTCCGTGTACAGCACCAGGACGGAGCCCTCGGTGAAGGGCGTACCGGCCTGCAGGCGGGGGACGGGCTCGGGCCGGGCCGCGAGCGACGGGTCCGTGGCCCGGTCGAGGAAGGTGACCGTGCCGTCGGGGTGCACGAGAGCCGGCGGAGGGTGGCCGGCGCAGCTGTAGGTGATGGTGCGGCTGTCCCAGCCGATGAAGGTCGTCACGACGCTGGTCGACTCGGCGCCCTCCACGGAACGGGCGTACAGGTCGAGGGCGTCCAGGGCCTGGGCGGGACCCTCCGCGAGGCGGGTGGCCCCGCTCAGCGCGCTGCGCAACTGCCCCATCACGCAGGCGGCGGCCAGGCCGTGGCCGACGACGTCGCCGACGGCGACCGCGAGACTCCCGCCGGGCAGCTCGACCAGGTCGTACCAGTCGCCGCACACGTTCAGCGCGCCGACGGCGGGCCGGTAGCGCACGGCCGCCCCGTGCCGGCCGGTCGGGCCCGGCGGGGGCAGCATCGCCGCCTGAAGGGCGAGGGCGACCTCGCGCTCCCGGGCATGCGCCGTACGCAGTCGCTCGTTGACCTCCTGCAGCTCGCGGGCCCGCGTGTACACCTCGGCCTCCAGCGCGCGGGCCCTGGTGTCGGCGCCGGGACCGCCGAAGGCGCGGATGAGCTCGGTGACCTCCTCCACCCGGTGCGCGATCAGGGCGACCTTCCCGTCCTCGCCGAGGATCGGTGCGTTGACCGGGCTCCAGTAGTGCTCCTCCCAGCGGCCGGGCTGCGTGGCGTCCTCGATGTCGTAGCGGAGCAGCGCCATCGTGTCGCGTTCGCCGGTGGCCACCGTACGGAGCATCGACGCCTCGGTCTCCCGCAGGGACCCGGCCGAGGCGGGGTCGGTGGGGTTCTCGGGGAAGACGTCGAAGATGTAGCGGCCCAGCAGTTGCTCGCGGGTACGCCCCGACAGCCGCACGAAGTCGTCGTTCGCGTCGACGTACACCAGGTCAGGGGTGAGCAGGGCCACCATGCCGGGCAGGGCCCGGAAGACCGCCGCGTAGTCGATCTGCGGTTCCCTCATGACCTGCCTGTCTGCTGTCTCGTGCCGTGCGTGCCGTGCGTGCCGTGTCATGCCGTGCTGTGCCATGCCGTGTCGTGTCGTGTCGTGTCGTTCCACGATAGAAGCGAAAAGGATCCGTGGCCTGGGCATTGCGTCCGCCGGAACCGAGGAGCCCGCGGCGCAGCACGCTTTACCGGCCGCGAGGCCCGGTGGGATACTGGCGCGCTGCGAAATCGGCGAGCATACGGGGGCGCGATGAGCCAGGCGGTGACCGCGGCCATGCTGCGGGTGACGGACGTGCACAAGTCGTACGGCCGGGGTGTGAACGCCGTACACGCTCTGCGGGGCGTCTCCTTCGAGGTCCCCCGGGGGGAACTCGTCGCGCTCAAGGGACGCTCGGGCTCGGGCAAGACCACCCTCCTCAACATCGTCGGCGGCCTGGACGAGCCGGACGGCGGACACGTCACCGTCGACGGGCTGCACCTGGGGGACCAGGGGGAGGACGCCCTCCTCGCGCTGCGCCGGGAGCGCATCGGCTTCGTCTTCCAGTCGTTCGGGCTCATCCCCATCCTCACGGCAGCCGAGAACGTGGGCGTACCGCTGCGGCTGCGCAGGACGGACCCGCGCGAGCGGCAGGAGCGCGTCGAACTGCTGCTGTCCCTCGTGGGGCTCGCGGACCACGCCGAGCAGCGCCCGGGCGAGCTGTCGGGCGGACAGCGCCAGCGCGTCGCCATCGCCCGCGCCCTGGCCAACAGCCCCTCGATCCTCATCGCGGACGAGCCGACCGGCCAGTTGGACGCGGAGACCGGGCACTCCGTGATGGAACTGCTGCGCGCGGTCGTCCGCAGCGAACGGATCACGGCACTCGTCGCCACCCATGACCGAACCCTTCTCGACCTCGCGGACCGTGTGCTGGAGCTGAAGGACGGCGAGATCACCGAGAGCGACGCCTAGCTAGGAGCTGGGGCGGTCGTCACGGCTGTCGTCAGCCCGGTTCTCGTCCGGGCGTACGGCGATGTGGTCGGGCTCCAGTTCCAGGGCGACGCGGTCGCGCATCCCCAGGGCCCGGGTGTACTCGGCGGGGAGCTGGAGGCGGCCGGCCCGGTCGAGCATGGCGTACTCGCGGGCGACCAGGTTCTCCTGGCCGGTGGCGGAGTCGACCTCGCTGTGGCGCAGTACCTCCGTCGATGTACGCCCGTCCCGGATGGCGACGGTCCGCCGTACCTCACCGGCCACGGACTGGTCGTGGGTGACGATCACGATGGTGGTCCCCAGTTCCTCGTTGGCGGTGCGGAACGCGGCGAAGACCTGCTCGGCGGTGTGGGAGTCGAGTTCGCCGGTGGGCTCGTCGGCGAGCAGGACCGCCGGATCGTTGGCGAGGGCCACCGCGAGGGCGACGCGCTGCTGCTGGCCGCCGGACATCTCGTGCGGCCGGCGGTCACGGCACTCGGCGACGTCCAGCAGGCCGAGGAGTGCCATGGCGCGATCGGCCCTGGCCCGGCGTCCGCCTCCCGCGCGGGCCAACTGCAGAGGCAGCACGGCGTTCTGCGCGGCGGTGAGATAGGGCAGGAGGTTGCGGGAGGTCTGCTGCCAGACGAAGCCGACGGTCCCGCGCCGGTAGGCGAGGCGCTCCTTGGCGGACATCGTGACCAGGTCGTGCCCGGCGACCCGGGCCGCGCCCGCGGTGGGTCGGTCCAGTCCCGCCAGGATGTTCATGAGGGTGGACTTGCCGCTGCCGGAGGCACCGACCAGCGCCATCAGCTCCCCCTTGCGGACGAGGAGGTCGAGGCCCTGCAGCGCCTGGACCTCCACACCGTCGGCGGAGAAGATCCGTACCACCCGGTCGCAGGTGATCAGGGCGTCGTGACCGTAGACGGCGGCGTCGCGCGCGGCGCGTGCCCGGTCGGTGAGTTCGTGGAAGGTCGGGCTGCCGGTCATCGGCTGCTCCTGGCGGTCGCAGGTACGGTCTGGCGTGGTTCTGGCGTGGTGTCCGGCTCACTGTCCGGTCGTCGTCTATTCGCCACCCATCCGCAGTTCGCGCACCGAGCCGCGTCGGCCGACCCACCAGGCCTGCCCGGCGGGCACACCGAGGGCCAGCACCAGTACGGCGAGTGCCGGCACCGCCAGCGAGAGCGGATCGGTGCGCAGCGCGGCCTCCTCGAGGACACCCGGGGAGGCCAGGGCGATGGTCGTGAGGTCGATGCCGGGCGAGAGCAGGTGAACACAGGCCCAGCCGGTCAGCAGACCGCCCGCCGCGGCGAGGAACGCCTGCGGGAGGGCGGTGAGGACCAGCAGTCGGCGGCCCTGGGAGCGGCTCATGCCCAGGGTGCGCAATCGGGCGAGCAGTGCGCCGCGTTCGGGCGCGGTGCGCAGCACGGTCAGCAGAAGGGCGAGGACCGCGTACGCGGCGCTCGCGGCGACCGCGACACCGTACAGACGTTCGGCACCGGACTGCAGCGGCGAGTCGACGTACCGAGCGCGTTCCTCGGCACGCAGCAGTACGGTCGCCGCCCCAGCCCCAGCCTGTGCCGCAGTCGTCGCCGAGCGCAGTGCGCGGCCGTTCAGGGCGTCGCCGGTCAGCAGCAGGGTCGTCGTACGGGCGGCGGCGCCGGGAAGGCCGGCGCGGTCCACGATCAGGAAGTCGTCGCCGACCACGGCCGGAGTACGGTCCACGACCAGCACGATCCGGACGGTCACGGTGGTGCCGTCCTGGAGCAGCACGGGGTACGGGCCCGTGCCGTACTCCTCGGCCACGCGAGGTGAGGCCAGCGCGGGCAGCGGCCGGTCGGCGCCGCCCGCCGCACCGGCGTCCTCCCGCTCCCGCCGGAGCGTCGCCGCGTCGAACGGTCCCAGTCCCGTGCGGTGCGCGAGGCGCGCGTAGGCGTCGGCGTCCACACCGGCCAGCGGTACCGCCTGACTGCCCTGTCGCGGCTTCGCCTCGACGGTGACGCTCGCCTCCGCCATGTCCCGTACGCCGGGCAGCCGACGGACGCGGTCGGGCAGCGCGCCCGGGAGCGAACCGGTCGTGCTCTCGATACGGCCGTCGGCGCCGACGTCGAGGAGCGCGGCCTGATCCCGGGCCGCCGTGACCCCCGCCAGCACCGAGCCGCCGAACGCGGCCGTGGTCAGGGCGCTGAGCAGGGCCAGCAGGGGCAGCACGGCGAAGCCGGGGGCGCGGGCCACCTGGGCCAGTGACAGCGGAATCAGCAGGCCGCGCAGCCGACCGGCCGCCCTGCTCAGCGCCCGCAGCGGCAGCGGGTGAAGGCGTGCCAGCAGCAGAGCCGCGACCACGCCCGTCAGCAGCGGGGCGGCGGCCACCGGACCGGAGCCGCCGGATCCCTGCCGCCGCAGTACGACGACCAGCCCCGACGCGACGACCAGCACGGTCAGTTCGGCCACCGTCCGGCGCCGCGACGGCCGGGCCGAGGCGAGGTCCTCCCGGCCGTCGTGCATCCGTACCGTGCGGTGTGCCACCACGGCACGCAGGGGGAGCGCGACGCAGGCGAGGAGGGTGACGGCGAGGGCGGCGGTGACGGCGGGCGCGGTGCGGGCGCCGGGCAGGGCGAGCAGGGCGGCGGTCAGCCCGAGGGCGCCGGCCGGCACGGCCACCACCGCCGTCTCGGCCAGCAGCCGGAGGGCGAGGCCGGGCAGTGAGGCGCCGCGCGCACGCAGCAGGGCCAGCTCCGCGCGCCGTCGGTCGGCCGCCACACCGCCGGCCATGGCCAGGACGATCACGGCGAGGCTGCCGGTCCCGACGGCGGCGAGAAGAAGCAGCGGGTCGATCCCCGACCGCAGTCGGGCGTGGTCCGCGAGGATCTCGCCGAGGTTCGTCTGGGTCTCCAGCCGGGGGTCGACGACCTCGCGCAGGCGCTGCACCCCCGGGCCCGACCCGAAGGCGGTGACGGCGGACACCAGCCCGTCGAGATCGTGCCCGCGCAGGGTGGCGACATCGGGGGCCACCTGCCAGTACCGGTGCGGGCTGCCGGTGGTGCCAAGCAGCACCGGCCCCGCGTCGGGGGCGAGAAGCAGGGCGCCGAGCCAGTAGACCTCCGTCAGCGCGCTGCCCGGCATACGGCTCAGCGCGGGGGTGCGCAGCACCGGCAGCGTCGACCAGTAGGCGCCGGAGGGGCCGCGCGGTACGACGATCCCGGTGACCCGGACGGCGAGGGGGGCGCTCGACGGGCGTGGCAGGTGGATCACCGAGCCCACCCGGATGTGGAGCGTGCGGGCGGTGTCCGCGGTGACAGCGGCCTCGACCCGCGCGGTGTCCGCGGTCACCGGTTCGCCGCCCGTGGCGCGCGGCAACCGGCCCGCGCTGATCCGGGCGTGGGAGGCGAGGTCCTGCTGGGCGGCGAGCAGCAGTTGGGCGGGCAGACCGGCGGGCCGGGGAAGCCAGGTCTCGGCCGCCTCCACACCGACGGTCGTACGCACGCCGTACGCCGACTGCGCGCTGTCGGGAACCAGGGGCGCCCTCGGGGTACCGAGGATCTCGGCGCGAGCCGCCGCCAGCGCACCGGGGCGCAGCGCGTCCTCCGTCTCCTCGACCGTGTCGGTCCAGGGCGGCGGGGCGTCCACTCGCACGCTCGTCCGATCGGGAGAGGCCTGCTCGACGGCCCGCCGCAGCCCGGCGTCCGCGTACCGGTCCCCGGCGCGCGGGTAAGCGGCGGCGAGCGCGGCGGTCACCGCCACCAGCAGAGCGAGCGCCACGGAGGTACCCGCGAAGGCCCGCAGCCGGGCCCACACCCCGGCCCGTACATGCACCGGCTGCGCGGTCACTGGGCCACCTCGTCCCTGAGGGTCGTCACGGGTTTCGCCTGCCGGAGTGCGAGGGGGACGGTCACCGGGGCGGGGCCGGTTGCGAGGGCCACGGAGGTACGTGCGAGGGCCCATAGCCGGGCCCACGCCCCGGCCCGTGCGTGCGACGGCACCGGCTGCGCGGTCACTGGGCCACCTCGTCCCTGAGGGTCGTCACGGGTTTCGCCCGCCGGAGTGCGAGGACCACGGTCACCAGGGCGGGGCCGGCCGCGAGGGCCGCCAGCAGGGCGGCGAGCCGCGTGAGCGGGAACTCGACCAGGACTGGTGGGAGCGGCCGGGTGGCCTGGCCGGTCAGGACGACGAGCGGGACGAGCGCGTACGTCAGCACCGCGCCCAGCGCCGTCCCGACCAGCAGCGCCAGGGCCACCAGTACGCCGTGCTCCACGGCGACCAGCCGGGCCAGCCGGCGGCGCGGTGTCCCCAGGGCGCGCAGCACGGCGAACTCGCCGTCCCGGACCCGTATCGCACCCACCGCGCTGACCGCGAAGCCGAGCGAGGCGAACAGCACGGTCACCCCGGCCGCCGCGACCAGCGCCGCTTCCGGGGCCGCTCCGAACGGGTCGTCGCGCAGTTGTGCCGCCAACTCGTCGCGCACGACCACCTGTTCCGGTTCGACGTCGGGCAGGGCCCGCACGGCAGCCGCCGTGGCCCCGGGCGCGGCCGTGTCCAGCCACCACTCGGTGGGCGTAAGACCCCTTCCGTCGCGGTCCAGCAACACCCGGTCGACGGCCCGGAGATCGACCAGCAGGGCCCCGCCCCCCAGCGCGGTGGCCTCCGTCGTGGGCAGCGCGCTCGCCGTACGGACGACACGTACGGGCACGGAACGCCCGTCGAACGAAACCTCGACCCGCTCACCCTCGCGCGTACCGGACGCGGCGAGGAACTGGCGGGTGGCGACGGCGACGACCTCGGACGCCGCCGCCGGTGACGCCGCGGGCCGGGCGACCTTCAGCCGTACCTCCAGCGGCGCGGGGGACGGCGGGACGTCCGACGGCAGGTACCCGGTGCCGTACGTCAGGGTGAGAGGTGTGGTCGACGTGACCCGGGGACGGGTGGGCCGGGCCTTGTCATCGGGCCCGAGCGCGACCGAGTCGGACTCGATCGCGGTCGTCCACCTCGCCGGCAGGGCCAACCGCCGGACGGCACCGTCGCCCGCGCCTGTGGTCGCCGTGAGCGTGCTGAGCACCAGCCGGTGCCGGTCGGCGCGGCCGGTCGGCTGCGACATGCTCAGGGTGAGCCCGGTCAGCGCCAACGGGCCCCGGGCGCCGTTCAGTTCGGGAGTCAGCGGGTGCGGCCGGCCATCGGCGGCGAGACGGCCGGACGGAATCTCGTACGAGGTCCTGTACCGGTCCCGCACCGTGAGCGTGACGTCGGCGCCCGGGCCCGGCGTGGTGCTGTGCAGGGTGGCGGTCAGTGTGAGCCGGCCCGTGCCCGCCGGTACGTCGATGCCCGCGGGCGCCTCGCGCGGGGCGAGCCCGGCGAGCAGCGGACCGTCCGTCAGATCGCGCCGCGCCAGCACCGCCCCGGCCGCCTCCGTCGTGTTCAGGGCCAGGACGGTCGCGGTGCGGCTCCCGGAGAGCGACACGGTGCCACGGACCCCGGGGGCGACCGCATCGACGTTCGGGAGGCCCGCGTAGACGTCCCCACGCCCAGGGCCGCCGCTCCCGGAGGTCAGTACGCGGACCTCGGCACCCGCGCGGAAATCGGCCTGGTCGGCCTGCGAACGGTGCCAGGACGCGCTCTGCCCGAGGGCGATCACGCCCAGCGCCACGGAGATGACCAGCAGCAGCACCGGACCCGCCCCGCGCATCGGCCGACGGCTGAACTGCCAGCCGACCATGGCGGCGGTCAGCCCGTGCCCGCGCACCAGAAGCCGCTCACCGACCCGCGCCAGCAGGGGCAGCAGCCGCAGCACCAGCACCGTTCCGGCGAGCAGCACCAGCGCGGGCGCCGCCACCAGCAGCGGATCGACGCCGAGGACCCCGTCACGGTCGGCGGTGACAGCCCCGGAGTCCTGACCGCCGAGCAGCCACAGGGCGACACCGGCCACGGCGACGAGCCCGACATCCGCCCCGCCGCGCAACGACGCGGGCAACGCGCCCGCCCGTACCGCCACGGTGCCCGCGAAGGACGCCCGCCACGCCGGGACGGCGACGGCCAGCGCGCACAGCGCGGCCACACCCGCCGCGACCGCCCACACTTCGGGCCGCCCCCACACCGGCACGTCGACCCGCACCCCGGCCCGTCCCAGCGCCCCCTGCCCGACCAGCAACCGCGTCAACGGCCCGGACAACAGCGGCGCCACCACCACGCCGGGTACGGAGACCAGCAGGGCCTCCAACGCGGCAAGTCCCGCCAGCCGCACCCGAGTTGCACCACGCGCCCGCAGCAACCGCCCCTCGGCCGCCCGCTCGGAACTGAGCGACCGCGCGACGAGCAACAGAGCGCAGGCGGCGAGCAGCCCGAGCTGCCCGGCGACGATGAGCATGCTGGAACGGGTGACGAGCAGGGAGCGCTCGATGCGCTCCAGGACTTCGGGCAGCCCGGTGGCAGCCACCGTCACACCCCCGAGCACGGGCCGCTTACGCAACTCCGCACTCCCCGAGCGAACAGCCTCCCTGAGCGCGCCGATCCGCCCGGCCGTCAGCGCGGAATAGCCGGCCGAGGCGACCCACCCCGAAGCCCCGACACTCACCCGCCCCGACACCGGCACGCCGGGGGCGGTGAGCAGCGGACCGTACGTCGTGAAACTCGACGCCTGCACGCCACGACCACCCAGATCGTCCAATTGCCAGTAGGCGGCCCGGACATCGACCGCCCGATAGACACCGGTGACGAGGACACGCACGGCCGGCCCGTGCAACTGGTCGGTGAGGACCACCCGGTCGCCGGCCGCGACCCCGAGCTGCTTGGCGGCACTCTGCGGCAGCGCGACCTCGATGGCCGGGTCGGTCGCGGCGGTGGACGCCCCGCCGGGCAACCGCCCGTCAACGATGCGTACCTGCGTACGATCCAGGGCCGCGAAGTAGGTAAGACTGGGATTGCCGTCGCGCTCGGAGCCCGGCGGCCGCAGCGCGCCCGGCAGGGCATAGGGCCCGGACCGCAGCAGGGTGAGCACGCGTACAGGCAGCCCACCAAAGACATCGCGGGCCCCGGCCCGCACGGCCTCATCGGCCGCCTCCCGCTCACCGGCGGGCACATCCCCCTTGACCACGAGAGAAGCCTCGGCAACGGTCCCCGGCTCAGCGAGCGCCCGCCGTAACGCGGCATCGCCTATCGCACCCGAGTAGGCGGCGATCCCGGCCAACACGGTAGTGGTCAGCAACACGGTCACCAGGGCGGCCCCGAGAAGCGCGCGATAAACCCAGGCCCGCAACACAACAAACCGCAACACGCCCACAGAGGACGCCAAACCCCGTACCCCCACCGAAACCCCCCGATTCCAACCACACGAACCGAGACGCGATGGTCGGTCGACGTCGGGGGCGTGCAGCAGGTGCAAGTGGGCATTGTAGGGCTGGAGTTGGTTGTTTTGTGATCGGTTGTCGCCGGTTTTTGACGGGGAGTTGTCGGGGTCTGTCGGGGCCTGCCGGGGTCTGTTGGGCCAGCGGATCACTCACGTGGGACGCCTGGGCGCACTCGCCCTGACTCCCGCCCGGTCTACCTACGAGCCGACCGCCGCTTGCGCGGCTGCAGCCAGTTGCACAATGCCGCGAGGTTCTTCTTCTTGGACGCGATGCTTCCCCTGGTCTCGCGAGAACCACGATGGAGGACCCACAGGGGCGACCAGCGCCCGCGCCCACGCGAATCGGTCCAGCGGACAGCGGGGAAGCCGGTGATCGCCGTGATGCTGCTGCGGGGGATGGTCCGCGTTCTCAGGTAGCCGCGTACGGTCAGCTCCGCTTCTCCACAGGCGATGGAGAGCCGGTATCCCCGGACAGCGACGACCACCGAGAAGAACAGACCCAGACAGGCCCACAGCCGAGGGACCACCGCAGTGGCCTGGACCGCGTAGAGGACACTCCCGGCGGCTGGGACCACACCCAAGCAACTGTTGGCGATGCGGCCCACTCTCGGCGGTGCCAGTTCCATGGCGGCCCGTCTCGCTAATGGGGAACGAGTGTACGAAGGTGCGTGGTCTCGGGGGTGCGGGGCGTGGCGGGTGCCGTCCGAGTCCGCCCGCACCACCGGGCAGCCGGGTCCGAACGATCGACCTCAAGTAGCCGGTGAATCCTCCCGTGGAGGCAGGGGTTGTCGGTGCTGGGTGGTATCTGTGTTGCATGAACATCGATCAGGCCGATCCCGCTGAGCTGACAGCACTTCGCGTGGCGTTCGACGTCGATGACGGAGGGGGGTCGGCTCTCGGATGGGAGGCGGTGCATGCCTTCGAGGCAGAGCACAGGATCGTGCTGCCCGAGCCGTATCGGACCTTTGTCGCCGAGATAACGGACGGTTCGTACTCGGGTCCGCCCGAGTACGGCCTGCTGTCAGTGGCGGAGTTGCCGGACGACTGGGGTGGCGAAGAACAGGAACGCAACCTGAGCAGCCCGTTTCCGCTGGCGAAGGCATGGATGTGGGAGGACGACCCACACCCGGCCGAGGATGCGGACGCGCTCCTCGAGCAGGTCTACAACCATGGCTCGATCGTGCTCGGCACCGAGGGCTGCGCGATGAACTGGCACCTCATCGTCACCGGGCCGCAAAGGGGGAACGTCTGGATGATCAGTGACGTCGGTGCTGTCCCCTTCGGCGCGCAGTTCGGCTTCACCACCGCTGAGCCGGGTTTTGCCGGCTGGGTCCACCATTGGGCCGAGAAGAAGCCTTGGTACGACCCTGCGTGACGTGAGAGGGATGAAGCTGTCAGTCGGCCTCTCCGGTGTTGTGCTGTCCGGAGGGACGGCGCCGCTCGTGTTCGGTGTCGAGATCCTTCAACTCGTCGAGCACTGCCGCCCGTTCGTCCTCAGTCACGGGGCCGTGTTCCTCCTGCAGCCAGTCGACAAGTTCCCGCAACCGGTCCCGGGTCGCGCCGGAAGCGCGCCCGAGATTGCGGTCGAGGAAGAACTCAGGCGGCAAGACGCACCACTGCCCGGCGCAACGCGTCGACCTGTTCAGGGGTCATGTCGAAGTCGTAGGCGATGTCCTCGACACTCTCCCCGGCCTCCCACAGGTCGGTGATGGCGTTGACCGCGACGCGGTTGGCTGCCACGACGGGCAGACCATGGCCGAACCTCGGGTCGATCACGACGGGGACGGAGTCCGGATACTGCCTCAGGCGCAGGCTGGAGGGGACGTCTTCGCCCGGCTCCCACGTGAGGTAGCGGAGGCAGTCGAAGACCGCTTCCTGGATGGGGACTTGGCCGTCGCGGCAGTGCTCGACGAAGATGCCCACGCCGTCGGTCGCGATCCGCTGGGACACGAGGCCGTAGGGGGTGTCGAAGGCGTCCCGGACGGCGGCAGCCGCCTCCCTGATCTCGCTCATGCGGAGCCCCAGAGAGCGCAGAGAACGAAGGACGTGCGCCTCGGCCACCGCGATGAACGGCACCGACGGCTGCCCCTTCCGTACCGGCTCGACCTGGTGGACCAGTGGTGCTCCGGCGGCCTTGCCCTTCAGCCACGACGTGAGCGTCGACTGCGGGATCTCAAGGTAGGAGGCCGTTTCCGTGGGAGTCAGAAGCCCGTCCTGGAACCTGTCGACCATGCCCCACTCCTCTTGGCTCAGCCGGCCGCACGGAGTTGATGCCGGGACCGGCAGTCCCGGCAACGGCCGGGTTCCGCCGCGCGGAACGCCCTGTCGCAGCCGTCGCAGTTCTGCATGAGCGCGACCGCCGGACGTCCGAAGGACGCCGCACTCCCGACGAGCGGGGACATGGACGGGGCGAGGGGTGTCTCCTTGAGCCGGTAGGCGAGGATGCCCGCCGGGCGGGTCAGGAAGGTGTCGGGGAGGCGTGCGGTGAGGTGGTCGGTGATGTGTGTGGGCCGGATGCCTGCCGCGAGCCACCGAGTGACGCCGGGGGCGAGGCGGTGGGCTTCCTGCTCGGTCAGGGCGAGGCGGGGGTCGATGCGGCGCAGGCCGGCGAGTACGGCGATCGCTTGCGGGTCGGCGTCGGCCGCCGAAACCGGCGCTTCAGCCTCGGCGGAGTCGGCCGGGGCCGGGGCTTGGGCCTGTACGGGCACGGCCACCGTTTCCTCCACCGGCACAGGCGCGGGTGGAGCCGCAGCGACGGCGGCCTGTGTCAGGGACGATCGCGGCTTCGGCGGCGCGTCCGGTTCCCGCTCCCGCTCCCGACCCCGATCCCGGTGCGGGTCGGGATCAAGGCGTGGGACGTCGTAGAAGTACGTCCGTGTACGGATCTGTCCGGTGGAGAGGCGCTCGCGGCGGCGTTCCAGGTATCCGGCGTCTTCGAGTTCCCTGAGTGCCCGGGAGATGAGGATCTCGCCCTCGCTGAAGTGCTGGCACAGGGCGGCGATGCTCACGGGGGCGCTGTCGGGCAGGGATTGGATGTACGCGGCGACGCCGACGGTGACCGCGCTGCCGCGTCGCTGGGCGAGGGCGTTGGAGATCACGGTGAAGTCGGCCGTGAGGCGGGTGCGTACGTGGATCACGCCGGAGGTGGGAGCTCCGGCGTCGGCGCGCAGGCGCGCGTTAGACTGCGGCTCAGCCATCGGGAAGGTTGCTGCTTCCTGGTTGGTCAGGCCCTCGCCCCGGGACTGCAATCCCGGCGGGGGCCGTTTCTGTGTGCGGTTGTCGCGGCGAACGTAACCGCCCGCATCCCGCGCCCGCAAGCCGGTCACTCGGACGGGTGACACGCGTGTGACGCGCGCCTCGCGGGCGGGGAGGGAGGGTGGGCGGGTAGTTTCCCTCCCCCCTTAGAAGCGGTTCTTTCTCCCGGTTCTTTAGGGAGGCCAGGAGCCCACCGGACCCCGACGGACCAGGACCCGGTGACCCCGTACACCGGAAGGCGACCGGAACCCGGCCGCCCCGCCCACGGTGGTGTCAGACCTTCAACTCACCTATGAAGGCGACCCAGGAGACGACGCCGAAGCACAACACAGAACCCTGCGGATCCTTGCTGTCACGGACGGGGACGACGGCCGGCAACCCGTCGGCCACCTCGACGCAGTCGCCCCCCGCTTGATTGCTGTAGCTGCTCCTGCGCCAGGCGACGTCGTTCGGATCGGGACGGGAGATTCGCGCCACGGTAGTTGCCCTCCATCGCGGACCGGATCATGTCGAGCGACATGACCGGGGGCAGGGCTGCCGCCCGCAGCCGATCGTAAATCACCTTGTAGCGACTGACATCGGCTGGTTCCTCGATGAGTTGGCCGTAGTCGGAACCCTCCGTGTAGGCCACTTCGGAACCGTCCGGCAGGGTAAGGATCGTCAGCGAACCGCCCATCGCTTCGTGCCCTCCCTGGTCGAACGGAAGTACCTGCACGGCGATGTGACGCTCCGCTGCGGCGTCGAGCAGACTCGCCAACTGCTTCCGCATCACGGCTTGGCCGCCGACCGGCCGCCTGAGTACCGCCTCGTCAAGAATCACCCACAACTCCGGTCGGTCCGGCGAACTCAGCCGTTCCTGCCGTCCCATACGGGCGTCGACGCGTTCCTCCAACTGCTCTTCACCGTCCAACAGCGCGTCCAGACTGAGAACGGCCCGCGCGTAATCCTCCGTCTGCAAAAGGCCCGGCACCACGTGAGCCGCATACTGCCGGATGGCCACCGCCCGCGCCGAGTACTCCATGAACTTGCGGGACCAGTTGGGAAACGCCTCCCGGTACACGTACGGCCACAGGTCGATCAACAGATCGTCCGCGCCGAGGGCGATGTCCAGCGCGCGGGCCAGCGCGAACGTCGGTTTCGCTCCGGACGCCCGCTCGATCTGCGTGATCCGCGTGCCCACCACGTGCACCTTGGCGCCGAGCTCGGGCTGGGTCAGTCCGGCCGCCATACGGAGCCTGCGCACCCGCGAGCCGAACAGCGCCGCCATGGACACGCTGGGGTCAATTCCGTTGGCCAAAGCGTCACTTCCGTTCCTTACGGGATGAAAAGTAAGGCTTTGTCACCTGTCGAGCGTAGGGCGCCCGGACGACTCTTGAGAACGGAACGTGACGACTCGGGTACGTCGCGAAACGCCCCAGCTCGACAGACAAGGACGGACCAGCCGTGTTGCAAGGAACCACAGCAACCACGACAACCACGGGAGACGAGTGGCGCGAATCGCCCGAACTCCCCTCACTCGCCGAGCAGTTCGTCTCCTCACCGCGAGGTGCGCAACTCGCCCGCCGTCTCGCCGTCCAGCGCATGGAGGAGTGGGGCCACGCGCCGACGTCGGACGCGTCATGCACGGTCGCACTCGTCGTCGGCGAACTGACCGCGAACGCCGTACAGCACGGCAGAGCCCCGGGCCGCGACTTCGTCCTCCGCCTCACCCTCGACGCGGCGGCGGGCCTGATCCGCATCGAGGTCACGGACGCAGCCTCCACGAAACGGCCACCCATGACCGCGCCCTCGTCGTACCCGGAGGGCGAGTCCGGCCGAGGCCTGCTCCTGGTGGACGCCTTGGCTGTGCGCTGGGGCTGGGTGCCTCGTCGGCCCGTGGGCAAGACGGTCTGGGCGGTAGTACCGATCACGATCACGACCTCAGCCATGGAATGAGCTTGATAACTCGCACGGCACACAGCACGGCGTGCCGAGAAAATACCCCTGTGGGCCGAGCGGCCGCCGGCGGAACGCAGGTCCGTCGGCGGCCATCGCTTGTCCTGCGCCGGCGGCTGCCGCGGGTCAGCGGCCCTTCGCCGTGTTCAGGACGTACGTCGCGTACAGGTACGCGGCTTCCAGGATGAGCCGCGTGGGGTCGCCGAAGATGTCCCGCCGGTATCCCACCAACGGCTGGGGGTCCCGGGTCACCCGCCCCTGGACCTCGTCCTCGTGGACAAGGCGGTTGAAGTGAGAGCTCAAGCTGCCCCAGTCGTTCTGCAGCTCGGCGTACTCGCGGGGGATGTAGAAGGTGCCGTCGGAGCCCATGACGGTGGCGATCTGGTCCCGCATGGGCCGGAGGCGTACCGCCTCGGAGACGAACTGGGCCATCACCAGGACGCCCCACGCCATCTGCTCGTCGCCGTGTCCGTTGTACAGGTTCCAGACCGCCGAGTTGATGGTGCCCCGGCCTATCCCCAGGCCGGCGCGCGGCCGACCGGTGATCCGCTCGAGATCGACGTAGTTCTCGCCGAACCTCGTCTGCTCCTGAACCTTGGACTTGCGCCACTCGCCGCCGTTCCAGCGGGCGGACTCCGCCTCGTAGGGCTTGCCCTTCTTGTTGGTCTTGGTCGCCTCGGTGTCGCGGGTACCGAGGTAGTGGTAGGTGTTGTACTTGTCCCACCAGCCGATGAGGTACAGGTCCGAGCGGCGCAGGTTGAGGCGGACGTAGACGTCGCTGCCCCACGCCTGGACGTCCACGCGGATGTACGCGTTCGTCGATTTGGGGTCGACCGAGCTGGGCGTGTGGTCGACCCGGTAGCCCTGGGCGTTGCGCACGCTGGTGCTGCCTCCGTCGTTGACACGGCCGCGGATCGAGTCGATGAAGCGCCTGTATGCCGACGTCCCGTCGGTTCCGACCCGGAAGGTCGGATTGCCGTCGGCCGCGCTCGCGCTCTGCAGGACGCCCAGTGGACCGAGCAGGGTGGCGAAGATCGACAGCACGATGGTGGTGACGATCGAGCCGACGGTGACCTTGCGGGTCCGTACGGCCGACGGCTGCTTGTTCGCTTCCCGTGCGGGGAGCGTCATGAGATTCGTGTGGGACATGCGCTGATCTCCAGATGTTCGGAGCGCCGGATCCGGCCTCGCTGCGAGAGACGCTCGCAACCGGCACGTTGATTGGCACGCCCCTTTCATCAGCGCAATCAATTCCGCGGGACGGGGCGGGTTGTCCGGCGACGCGTTCCGTCGGCCCTGCCAACGGGTCGGTTCCGCCCCCGATGCGGTTGATGGAGTGCGAGCCGCCGGTCAGGTCTTCTCGGCACAAGCCGTGCGGTGACTCTTACGAGACGCGAGGCGGACACCGCCTTGCGGGAGGCGGAACGCCACTCCCGGGATGCCGCCCGGGAGCCGTCCGAAGATCACACCCAGTGGGCTCCCAAATGGCTCCCAAAACAGGGCAACAAAACAAATCAGGCCCGGTGCTGATTTCTCAGCACCGGGCCTGACCTGGCGTTTTACTGTCGGGGTGGCGGGATTTGCGACGGCTTCAGCAACCCAAACGGCTCCGGAGGCCCCCTGGCTCTTATGGGTTCTTGCAGGTCATGGGCCCATGCCGTAGCGCTGAGCGCTTCTCTGTCCACAGAAGTCCACGGCGTCAGCCGGGTGACGGTGCCTTCTGTCGCTCAGGTGATCCGCTACTGGATGACCTCGTAGATCTCCTTGTAGCCGGATGCCGCGTTGTTGTTGAACGCGTCGATCAGTGACTGCGCGTTCTCGTCTGGATTCACGAAAAACGATCGCTCCAAGGTGAAGTACTGGTCGAGGCTATCGAATTCCCATTGGCAGACGACTGTATCCATGGGGCCGGCGTAATCGACGTAGATTCGCCGGTTCGTGTACCCGGCCTCTTCAAACACCTTGGTGAGGGTTTCGAACGCCGCCACGATCTCCGGCGCTTTCCCGCGTTCAGCTTGGTAGACTTCGCGCATCATGTACATGGTGTGACTCCGTCTTCCCGCTTGAGCAGTAATTAACTGGTCGGGGGCGTAATCTCATGCTAACTCGCCCAAATGTCGCTCGCATGCCAAGTGCTGTGGCCCGAGATCAAGCGCTTCCCGTGCTCCCGCCATCGCCATGTGCATGCCCGCGCGGGTGGTGTGGAGAGGCTTGGGGACACCCTCGATGCGAACTACGGGCACGACGGTCACAGAAGTCTCCTGACCTGGTCACGAGGATGATAGGGACTCGGGACGGTTACCTGCGGTCGCCGGAGTTGAGGCGTCGCCAGGGGCCGGAGTTCTGACGCCTGTCCTCGTCCTCGTTTCGGCCGCAGTGGTTGTTCGGTTCATCGTTCTGGTCCTCGCAGAAACTCCAGAAGTTGGAACGCCACCTCGGACGGAAGGAGAGTGACATGAGCAAAGCGCGAAAGTTGCTGTGGGCCATCCTCGAAACGGCCGTGACGGTCGTGGACGGGCTAATTGCCCGGCTCCTGCGCATCCCCTGAGCTGACGAACGAGGCCTCAACCCCCTCCAATTAGGGGCTGAGGCCTTCGCTTATGCCGCTGTTCGACTGGGTCTCGGTGACGCAACCAAGCACGCTGCTTGAACGCGGCAGCCCCAGTTCGGAAGATCGCGTATGTGGATACGGGCTGACCTGGCGAGATGCTGACCCGCGGGTTCTTGCGCTGCTCGCCGTGGTTCCCCGTTGTTCCCCGCTGGATGCTGCGTGACCGTGCACGCTGGGGGCACGCCTGCATCTGGCGTGAGCGCTGTGGAGTAGGTGCGCTGGAGGCGACGGTCTCCGGTTGACTGCCCTATGGGGCTGTAGCGGCGTCACCACACCGGTTCCTGGCCGTAGTCACGCAGTTAGACACACAGTAACGCCAGAGGGCCCGTACCGATCCGGTAAGGGCCCTCTGATCTGCTACTTAGCTGTCGGGGTGGCGGGATTTGAACCCACGACCTCTTCGTCCCGAACGAAGCGCGCTGCCAAGCTGCGCTACACCCCGATGTCGCTGCTTGTCCTGCTTGTCGCGGCGACGTCGTTTACTTTAGCCCACCGGTGGCCCCAGGCGAAATCCGGTTTTGGCGCGGTGGTGGACGGGGTTCGGGCGGATGTGGTCGAGGGTTACGAGGAGGACGGCGAGGGCGTAGAAGGCGAGCCCGAGGAGCAGGGCGTTGCCCAGGATGGTCTTGTAGCCGTCCTGGGCGACGTCGAGGAAGCCGTACAGGTAGCGGTTCGGCGTGCCGGCGACGAGCAGCTCGCCTCGGGCCAGGGAGAAGCCCAGGTACGCCAGGGGGTACAGGAGCCAGGGTGCCGCGTGGCGCAGGTGGAGTTGGCCGGAGGGGGTCAGCAGGAGCCAGTTCACGAGGGCCGCGACGGGGACCGCCGTGTGCAGGAGCTGGTCGGTGAGGACGTGCCAGCCCGTCGGTGACGGGGCGGTGGCGAAGGGGCTCGCCGGGTTGGTCAGGAGTAGGTGGTGGACCAGGGCCGCTACGACGACGTACAGGAGTGCGGCGCCTGTCAGGGCGTCCGGCAGCGGGCGGTGGGCCGTCCAGGCGCGGCGGGCCGCGATGGTCATGACCAGGGTCAGCAGGATGCTGCTCTGGATGGCGAACTGGCTCAGGACCTGGGCCGGGCTGCCCAGGAGCAGTTCGATGGTCACGGCCGTGGCCGCCGCGACGGCGGTGAGGAGGCGGAAGATCGCCGTCAGGGGGCGGCGTGCCGGGGGCACCACCGCCGTGGCCGGGACGGGGGACGGGAGGAGGGTGGGGCCGCCCGGGAGCGCGGGGAGGTCCGGTATGTCCCTGGGTATCGGAGCGGTCATGCCCTCACGCTAGGGCGGGCGGGCAAATGGGGCGATCCGGGCGGGCTGTGCGGGTTACGCCGGAGGCGACGCCCCCGCCGCCATGACGCCGCCCGCGGCCATAACGCCGCCCGCCGCCATGGCGCCGCCCGCTATGACGCCCCGCGCTGCGGGCGCCGTGACGCCCCACGCGAGAGGCGAGGCCCCCCGCTATGGCGCCGTAAGCGTCAGCAACGTGACCTCCGGCGGGCAAGCGAACCGTACCGGCGTATAGCGGTTCGCGCCGCAGCCCGCCGAAACGTGGAGGTACGACGTCCTGCCCTCCGCCGTGTGGGTCGACAGGCCCTTCACGCGGTCGGTGTCGAGGTCGCAGTTGGTGACGAGGGCGCCGTAGAAGGGGATGCACAGCTGGCCGCCATGCGTGTGGCCGGCCAGCATCAGCGGGTACGCGTCCGCCGTGAACGCGTCCAGGACGCGGAGGTAGGGGGCGTGGACGACGGCCATCGAGAAGTCCGCCGTCTTCGAGGGGCCGCCGGCCACCTCCGCGTACCGGTCCCGCTTGATGTGCGGGTCGTCCAGTCCCGTCAGCTCCAGTGACATTCCGTCGATCTTCAACGTGCCCCGGGTGTTCGTCAGGTTCAGCCAGCCCGCCGAGTCGAAGCCCTCGCGCAGCTTCTCCCACGGGTTGTGGACCACGCCGACGGCGGGCGGGTTGCCGTTGAGGCCGTGTTTGCCCTGGGTCTTCTCGAGCAGATAGCGGGCGGGGTTACGGGGCTTGGGGCCGTAGTAGTCGTTGGAGCCGAAGACGTACGCACCCGGGAACTCCATCAGCGGGCCGAGCGCGTCCAGCACCTCGGGCACGCCCTCCGGGTCGGACAGGTTGTCACCCGTGTTGATCACGAAGTCGGGGCGGAGACCGGCGAGGGAGCGGAGCCAGCGCTGCTTCTTGTACTGGCCGCTGACCATGTGGATGTCGGAGACCTGGAGCACGCGCAGCGGGCGCATGCCCGCGGGCAGCACCGGCACGGTCACCCGGCGGAGGCGGAAGGAACGGGTCTCGAAACCGGCCGAGTAGGCGAGGCCGGCGGCGGCAACCGCCGTGATTCCCAGGGGTACTCCGTATCGCGCGCGCATGCTCCCATCGTGTCAGGCCGGAACGGGCGGTGGAAATCCACGGGCGATCCACTTGTCGCACCTGCGACAATCGGTCCCATGACCACGCTCAAGTCGAAGCTCAGGGAAGACCTCAACGCCGCCATCAAGGAGCGCGACGAGCTCCGCTCCTCGACGCTCCGGCTGACCCTGACCGCCATCACCCAGGAAGAGGTCTCCGGCAAGGAGAAGCGCGAGCTCTCCGACGAGGAGGTCACCAAGGTGATCACCCGCGAGGCGAAGAAGCGCCGCGAGGCCGCCGAGGCCTTCGCGCAGGGCGACCGCCCCGAGCAGGCCGAGCGCGAGAAGGCGGAGGGCGAGATCCTCGCCACCTACCTGCCGAAGCAGCTCGACGACGACGAGTTGAACCGGATCGTCGCCCAGGCCGTCGAGGAGGCGAAGGCGGCCGGAGCGGAAGGGCCGCGGGCGATGGGTCAGGTCATGAAGATCGTGAACCCGAAGGTCGCCGGCCTCGCCGAGGGCGGCCGGGTCGCCGCCGCGGTCAAGAAGCTCCTCGCCGGCTGAGGTACCGGTCCGGTTCCCTCGACGACACATGGCGGCGGCTCCTGTCGCCGCTACCACTCTCAGCGGGCCCTCGCCGCTACCTCCGTACAGGAGTCGTCCGCACCGTGCGCGACGATGCGGACACTTTTCGGTGAGGCCGCCGAGGTAGGCAGGTCGACGGTGAAGCAGCGCTTGGCCATGGACTCGGACGGGCCGATCAGGGACACCGAGCGCTGGTAGACGCGTGCGAAGCGCACGATGATCTGCGTCCGGCCTTTCGTGTAATTCAGCTCGTACAGCAGGCCGTGGCCCCGCCCGTTGCCCGAGGCCCTCTCCAGGATGTCCTCGACGTCTTGGCGGGAGAGCGTGCCGCTGTCGGCGACGAGGGCGTCGGCGAAACGGCGGGCGTCTTCGCGTGTGTTTTCGAAGGCGGTGTGCTCCCGGGCGGACTCCCGAAAGTCCCCGACGATCCAGGAGACAACGAGCGTCACCGTCAGGGCGAGCAGGACCGCGCCGAGGGCCTTCGCCCACGGTGCGGTCGCGCCTCGTTGCTCAGGTGTCATGTCGTTTCGGAGGTGTCATGTCGTAGTTCTCCGGTGTTGTGCCGGTCTGGATTCGTCTGGGATCTCCAGAGTCTCATCCGGACCTCTAGAGCTTGCCGAGCGCGCGGCGGAAGGCCGCGGAGTACGCGGAGGTACCGACGCTGTTCGGATGGTAGCTCTCACGGCTGATGCACCAGGTGCCTCCGACCTTGCAGCTGAAGTCGCCGTCGCCGTTCTGACCAGTCACGATCTTGTTGATGCCTTCGTTGTCGTCGCAGGCCCGCTTTCCCTCGAAGTCGCTGTCCGGGGACTCGTAACTGACCGGCAGGCCCGCCGACTTGAGAGAGGCCACGAGTTGCTGCTGCTTGGACTCCATGTACTCGCCCATGTTGTTGACCCGGATCATGCCGGCCCCGCCGACGCCGCTCACACAGAGCGTCACGTCCTCGTTGAAGAGCCGGGGGTAACCGAGCAGGATGATCTTGGCGTTGGGAGCCGCGCTGTTGATCTCTCTCAGCACCTTCTCGATCTCGGGCATGGTGTCGTCGATGTCCGCGTGGACGGAGTCCTCCGCCGGGCAGCCAGTGGTGGCACAGCTCTGCATCACCGCCGGGAAGCCGGCGTCGTTGCCGCCGATGGTGAGGGCCACCAGGTCGGTGTCCTCACTGAGTACGCCTGACTCGCTCTGGAACTTTTCGTGGAAGTTTCCGTCGAATCCCCAGGTCTCCACCTCGTCGCCGTTCACCGGGGTGCCGGGCAGCAGCTGCCAGGTGTGCGCGCCGGAGCAGGAGACGTCCTGGAAGTCGAGCGACGCCGACGCGGTGTCGCTCAACGTGCCGATCGTGTCGGAGAAGCCTGGCACTGTCGTCTTGCGGGCCCAGGAGTTGGCACTGCGTCGGCACGCGTTCCAGGTGGCCTTGCCGTTGTCCACGTCCGACGTGGGGGCGTAGGAGCCGGCGCCTTCGCCCGACGCGTACGAGTCGCCCATGGCCACGACCATCCTGGGCTTGGCCGTCAGCGGCTGGAAGGCGATCGCGTCCCAGGCGACGTCGTTGTCCGCCGTACCATCCACGCTTTCGTTGTCCAGACTGACCGAGGGGGTGCCCTTGAACCGGTACGCGCCCAGCTCCACCCACTGGTTCCTCTTGGACCGCTGGTTGAGGTAGCGCTCGCGGGAGACGCCGTTGCCGAGGTTGATCCTGTAGTGGGCCTGCTGGCTCTCCGCCCCCGTGTCCGGCAGGTGTACGAGGACGCGCACCCACTGGTCGAGACTCCTGCCGAGGGTCCAGGTGCCGGTCACCTTCATCTGGGCGATGCGGTGCTGGTCGTCACGCGTGTGCGCAAACCAGAAGTGCGAGCCGAGTCCGCCGCCGACCTGATGCAGGTCCTCCTTGCCCTCGTACGTACCGCTGTTGGCGGCGAACTTCCAGGTCAGGCTGCCGTTGCTGATGTAGGCCTTGGTGCAGTCGGTGCGGAACGTACCGACGCTGTCGGCAACGTCGTCGACGATGATCGCGCTCGAGGCGGCGCCGGAGGGCAGGCCGCCGATCCCGCACTCGGGCGTTCCGCTGTCGCCCCGGCCGAGTTCGGTACGCAGTGTCTTGTACGTAAGAGTCTCGAAGCCGCAAGTGCCGCTGCACGAGGCCCACTTCGCGTCGCCGTCGTACCAGTACTGCGTGTAGCAGGCCTCGGTGGTGCACACGGGCGGACTGGCGGCGTCACAACCGTTGGTGGAATTACAGAAGGCGCTCAGCGGCGGCTTGATGGCGAGCGACCGGTACCCCGGATCGTTCCACCAGGCGGCCTGGTAGCCGTGGGTGTTGCCGTTGTTCTGCGCACCGGCGTCGCTGTAGGAGCGGCCGGTGTCGATGGGGTAGGCGGCCCAGCCCATCACCTTCTCCGGGTAGGGCCACTTCTGCGGCTGGGCGGCGTCCGAGTAGTGGTTGTTGTCGAGGAAGGCGTCGCGGTCGGCAGGATACTTGGGATTGGCCGGGTTGTTCAGCCAGCCCAGGCCCCATTTGCCGGTCGAGTCCGGGGCGTTGAAGCCGAGGTTGTAGTTCCAGACCGCGGCGAACCAGTTCTCGATGTTCTGAGGGTCGTCATCGTTGATCTTGACGGTCTGGCCGGCGGTGTGCAGTTCGTTCCACTTGTTGGCCAGCGTCTGCGCGGCGACGGCGACGTTGGCGGTGTAGTCCAGGGCGATCGCCCGCTGTTGAGGCTCGGGGAAGGCGGCCGGCTTGCCGGGCACCTGGCGCGCGGCGGTGCTCATCCCGTCGGTCTGCTGCCCCATGCCGTAACCGCAGTCGGCCTTGGTCCAGTCGACCGACCACACCTTGTCGGGGTCGTAACCGGTTGTGCCGGGATAGATGTTGGTGCCGTAGAAGTTTCCGATCAGCGGGTTGCCGGTCTGCCCGGGCATGGCGTGGTACGAGGCCTGCCACATGTTGGATTCCTGCGCCAGGACGCCCAGCAGGACCTGAGCCGGGATCCGCTTCCCCGCAGCCGCGCCCTTCAGCTCTGGTATGGGGAACATGGTGGACGGCGAGACCGAGGAACCGAGTCCGGCTTGGGCACGCCAGCCGCCCTGGGTGATGTAGCCGCTGGTGAGATTCCCTCGAACGGCCATGTCCACGGCCCATTCGACCTGGTTGGGAGTGGGCTGCAACGCCTGCTGGTTCGGGTCGTTGCGCGGGATGGAGCAGGTGCGCTCGGAGTCGTAGGTTGTGGTGGAGGAGTCGGCGGCGACCAGCTTGCCGCCGTCGGCGGCCCGCGCACTGGCGGCGGCGCCCGGCCTCAGCGCGGGAGAAGGCCGCTCCGCAGCGGGTGCGGTGTCCGGCGCGACGGTGAACTCCAACTTCTCGCCGGTCGCCGGTACTCGCGCATTCACGGTGTACGGCAGGCTGCTGTTGTCGCCGGTGGCCGCGAGGGGGTTGGTCACATGGGAGCGCAGCCCCTCGGACACGGCCCGTTCGATGACCAGACGGCCGTGGGAGGAGACCTCCGTACCGGCATCGGCTGACAACCGGTCGATGGTGTCCGGCAGTTGGGCGACGTCCTCGGGCGTGCCGGTGAGAAACAGCCGGCCTGCCGTACCGGCGGACAGCCCGACCTTGCCGAGGGTGCCGTGCGCGAGTGCGCTCAGCCTGCCGCCCTGGGCGCGGCGGACGGTCACCTCGGTGTCGTCGCGGTCAAGGAAGGCGACGCCGCCGTCGGCGTCGGGATGGATACGGAAGGCCGGCCCGGACGTTCTGCCGATCAGTTCGGTGGAGCCGTCGGCGGCGATGCGGGTGAGCCGGTTACCGATGGCCGCGACCGTCGCGTTGCCGACCGGGACGGCCGAGGTCGCCTGGCCCGGCACGGTCACCATGCCGCTCACCTTGCCCGTGGCGGTGTTCAGCCGCAGCAGCCGGGTCCTGCCGACCTCCTCGTCGGCGGACTGGGTCAGCACCGCCGTCTCGCCCGTACCGCAACCGGGGTTGAAGTAGGCGAGCGAGACCTGCTCGCGCAACTTGGTCACCTTGTGGGTGCCCAGGTCCACCACGGCGGCGAAGGCCCCGCGGTCGAAGAGCGCCGGAGTGTTGGTGAACGCTCTCGGCGCGTACGCCACGACGGCCCGCTTGCCCGAGCCGGTCACGCACACGTTGCCGACCCACGCGTCGGTGTCGAAGCCGTCCTCCCGCAGCGCGGCGACCTCCTGCCACTGGTACGCCTCGGCACTGTCGGCGACAAGTACGTGCAGTCCCCGGGAGTCGCCCACCACCGTGACGGCCCGGTCGTCCGAGGTGCGCCAGCCCTTGGGCAGCTTGCTGTCGGGCCGCTCCACCCTCGGCGGATACGGACTCGCCGGATCGGGTGGGGCCGGATGTCGCTCGGAGTTATGCGGCTCGCTCGGCGTGGACGCCGTCGTGCCGGTGTCCACGATGGTGGAGGCGGCCCAGGCGGGGCCCGAGGGCAGCAGGGCTAAAGCCATCGCCGTGGCGGCCGCAGCGGACCATCTCTTATTGCCTTTGCGTTCCATCCAGCTCTCCAGAAGTGGGAAAGTGCTTTCCCGGGATGTGGGGCGCAGGCCAATGTGTCATGTGTTTCGGCGGGTCGGAGGTCGGTCCGCGAGGCTGGCGTAATCACGCCGAGGAGGTGTGAACAGGGAAAGTGGATTCACGTGAATGCGTGTTTCGGTCGCCCGCTCTTTGCGCTGCCGCTCGGTTCGCCGCCGTTCGGGTCGTCGGCGTTCGGTCAGTCGTCCTTCTGCTGGGTCTGGTCGGCTGGGGCGCATCGGCAGAGTGCAGCAGGCCCAGTTTTTGGGCGTGAGCCCCCAGAGCCACCCGCCCGTTGGCATGCAGGCGCTCCATGAGGCGCTGTACCTTGCGCTGCACGGTGCGGTGGCCCATCCCCAGACGTCGGGCGATGGTCGCGTCGTTAAGGCCGGCGTACAGCAGGTCCAGGATTCTGCGTTCGTCGGCCTCGATACCGGGCGCACTGGTGTCAAAATCTGGCGTAATAGTCAATTCCGCCACCCCCTGCAGCGTAGTTCACGGCCTCACGCAGTCTAGGAAGCGCTTGCTGGCGTGGACATATGAATAAACATCCACAAAAGGTGGTAAACGGACGGGTGGGGCGGCGTAATTACGCCGCCCCACCCCCGGTTCGCCAGTTACCGGCCGCAAAGCGCGACCCGGTGATCCCGACTCAGTACCAGGGCGTGCAGCTCGCAGTACCGGATTTGTACTCCACGCAGGCGCGCATTTCATGGGTCGACGGGTTGTAGTACATCGGCGTGCGTGTCTGGTAGAGATTCGCCGCATCCGCCACCTTGGCGGTCCAGCCGGAAGCTCCGCCGTTCTTCAGGCCCAGCCGCAAGTCACAGGAGGAGTGGCTCTTGGTGCAGCGCTGGACGTACACCGACCAGTCGCCAGCGCCCGTACCACTGACGTACTCGAAGCGGCCCCAGCTGTACTGGTCGCCATCCGTTTTCCCCCAACGCAGCTCGTAGGAGAACGAGTTGCCCAGATCGTAGGGGCCGTGCGGGGTGACCGGTCCGGATTCCCAGCTCTGGATGTTCGGGTCGTGGCCGTCGCAGCCGAAGTTGTCGCAGGCCAGGGCGGCGGCCGAGGCGGAATTCGGGACGACGAGTGCGAAGAAGCCGAGAACTATGCCGAGTACGAGGCCGAAACGTGACCGGAGTTTCATTTCTCCTCCAAGCGGAACAGTGTTGCAGTCAGGCCGGAAAAGCAAATGGGCACCCGCTTGGCGGGGCCGCCGCAACTATGTCACGGTGCCCCGCCGAGAGAATGCCCGCGGCGTGCAACTGGCGTAATTACGCCCGGAATTCGTTCGGGGCGTCAGCCGCCCCCGTCGACGTACTACGACTTACTCACGCCACCTCGGCGCGCGGCCCCTCTACGGGAACCCCCCGTTGCCGCCGTTCCCGTTGTTGCCGCCGTTGTCGTTGCCCTGGGTGAAGCCGGGAGGGAATGTGAAGGTCGGGGGCGGGAACGTCGTGTTGCCGCCGTTGTCGGTCCCGCCGTTGTTGTTGCCGCCGTTGTTGTTGCCGTTCGTGGCGCCGCCGTTGTTGTTGCCATTGCTGTCCCCGTTGTCGCCGTCAGCGGGCTTGCTCGGCTTCGGGGCCGGCGGGTCGGGGATGTTGACGAGGTTGAACTCGGGGGCGGGCTTGCCGTCCAGAGCGCCGGTCATCATGTCCCGCCAGATCGGGCCAGGCACCTCACCACCGAACACCTTCTCGTGCCAGACCCCGCCAATGGTGATGTTCGTCATCTTGCGCTTGTGCGCGGGGTCGCCGACCCAGACGGCGCCGGCCATGTTCGGCGTGTAGCCCACGAACCAGGCCGCGAAACGGAAGTCCGTCGTGCCGGTCTTACCGGCGCTGGGGCGGCTGCCGAGGCCTGCCTGGGTGCCCGTACCGTCCTCGACCACGCCCTTGAGGAGCGTGTTGATGGTGTCGGCGGTGCTCTCGGACATCGCCCGCGAGCAGGTCGACTTCGGGACTTCGAGTGACTTTGTCTTCTCGCCGACCTGCTGGGCAATCGACTCGATGGCCACAGGCGTGCAGTACATACCGCGCGAGGCGAAGGTCGCGTAGGCGTTCGCCATCGTCAGCGGCGACATCTCCTGGGTGCCGAGGGCGATCGACGGAGCTTGCTGCAGCTTGCCGCCGTCGGCGCGCTCGACGCCCATCTTCGCGGCCATCTCCGTCACCGGGCAGATGCCGATGTCTGAAATCAGCTCCACGTAGTAGGTGTTGACCGACTTCGCGGTCGCTTCCTTCATGCCGTACGGGCCGACCTCGGACTCGTTCTCATTGGTGAGCTTCGAGTTCTCCTGGTTCACCCAGTTCTTGCCGTCGCACGCTGAGATCGGGCTCGGGTAGTCCATCTCGTACGGCGAGGGGTACTGCTTCGTCGCCGGCATGCCGCCCTCGATCGCGGCGGCGGCCACGATCGGCTTGAAGGTCGAGCCGGGCTGATAGCCCGCTCCGCCGCCCATGCGCTGGTCGACGGACAGGTTGATACTCGTCTCGTTCTGCTTGTTGTCGATGCCGTACGGCCGTGACTGGCCCATCGCCAGGATCTTGCCGGTGCCGGGTTCGACGATGGTGGCGGCGGTGGCCACGTCGTCGCCCTGCTTGACGTGCTCCTTGATGGATGCCTGGGCCGATTTCTGCGCCTGCGGGTCCAGCGTCGTCCGGATGGTCAGGCCGCCCTGGTTCCAGATCTTGGCCCGGTCCTCCTTGGTCTTGCCGAAGACCGGGTCGTTCAGGAAGACCTCACGGACGTAGTCGCAGAAGAAGCCCGCGCCCTTGACCGCCACGATGCAGCCGTTCTTCGGCTGGCTGACCTTCAGGCCGAGCGGCGCCTTCTTGCCGGCGTCGGCCTCCTGCTGGGAGATGTCACCGACCTCCGCCATCCGCTGGAGCACGGTGTTGCGGCGCTTGATCGCCTCCGCCGGGTCGTTCACCGGGTCGTACCGGGTCGGCGACTGGACGATGCCGGCCAGGAGGGCGGCCTGGGGGAGGGTGAGGTCCTTCGCGGACTTGGAGAAGTAGCGCCGCGAACCCGCCTCGACGCCGTAGGCCTGCTGGCCGAAGAACGTGATGTTCAGGTAGTTCTCGAGGATCTTCTTCTTGCCCAGCTCCTCCTCGACCTGGATCGCGTACTTCAGCTCCTGGACCTTGCGGCCGACGGTCTGCTGGGTGGCCTGCGCGACCTTCGTCGGGTCGTCGCCCGCCTCCTCGACGAACACGTTCTTCACGTACTGCTGCGTGAGCGTGGAGGCACCCTCCGCGACGCCGCCGCTCTGCGCGTTTCTGTTGAGGGCGCGCAGGACGCCCTTGAGGTCGATCGCGCCGTGCTCGTAGAACCGGGAGTCCTCGATCGCGACGATCGCCTTCTGCATGTACGGCGAGATGTTCTTGAGGTCGACCACCGTGCGGTCACGCGAGTACACCGTGGCGATCTGGCCGCCCTTGGCGTCCAGAATCGTGGTGCGCTGGCTCAGCGGCGGGCGCTTGAGGTTGGCCGGGATCTCGTCGAACCCCTCGACCGACCCCTTGGCCGCGAGACCGAGCGCGCCGGCGGCGGGCAGGGCGATGCCCGCCGCGACGGCTCCCGCGAGCACGCTGACACCGAGGAACTTTGCGGCCTGCTGTGTTGCCGACAGGCCACCGCCCGAGCGCTTGTTTGGCATGAGGGCAGCCTACGTTCTCATTCGCCGGACACACGTATAGGCCTTGGCCTAAGCTGCTCACAACTGTCACAGCAGTGAGGTCACGTATCAATACGTCCGTGAGACCCGAATCGTTTCGGATGTAGCCCAACTTTTTTCGGATTTTTTTGTGGCGTACGTGCCCGGATGAGCCTCGTGTGTCCTGCGGTGTCCGTTGTGACCTGGCTGAATCGTCCCGCTCTGCCGGGATGGTCGCGCATGTCGGTCGCTCACTCCCCCGGGTGATCTGCCGATAACCCATAGTCCGTTCGGGCCATTCAAGATTGGGCCCGAAGGGGGTGTTGCGCTGTGCCCGCCTTCCGTAACGTCCTCAACTGGCGGCGGTGAATATGCCGCTGCCGCCGTGGGGGAGCCTCGATTCGGGAGAGGACGGCGCCGGTATGGGCTGGGTAACCGACTGGAGTGCGCAGGCGGCCTGCCGCACTACCGATCCGGATGAACTGTTCGTTCAAGGAGCAGCGCAGAACAGGGCCAAGGCGGTGTGCACCGGATGTCCGGTACGCACGGAATGCCTGGCTGACGCGCTCGACAACCGCGTCGAGTTCGGCGTGTGGGGAGGAATGACGGAGCGGGAGCGCCGCGCACTGCTGCGCAGGCGTCCCACTGTCACCTCGTGGCGTCGGCTGCTCGAGACAGCGCGTACGGAGTACGAGCGGGGGGCGGGAATCCTGCCTCTCGACGAGGAAGAGGTGTACGAGAACTACTTGGCGGTGGGCTGAGCCGACCCGGGTCAGTCACTCGCCTCCGCGAGCTCCGGCAGCTCTGGCCGGTCGGTCGCGAGCCGGTCGCCGATGTCACGCAGTCCTGCGAGGTCATGGACATCGCCGGGCAGCGCGGCGACCTCGGTCACGGCCACCTCCGGGTGGAGCGCGGTGAAGCGGTCACGTGTGCGCTGCTCGCGGGAGAGCAGCTGCATACGGTCGGCGTGCAGCCGGAGCAGGCCTGCGGTGAGTTGTCGGACCGTGGGGTCGGCAGGGGCGCCTGGGTCACCAGGGGCGGCGGTCGACGCACTGTTGTCGTCGGTGGCGGTGGGGGAGCCTACGACGTGATCTGAGACATGTTCTGCGACGTGTTGCGTGACGTGTTCTTCGACGTCTGTGGCCGGGGAGTTCGGCCGGTCTGAACTGCCGTACGTGTCGGGAGAGTTACGAAGTCCAGCTTTCCCGTCCTCCTGATCGACAATGCGGGGCTCTTCAAGATTTTCCGCGGCGGCGATCGCACGCTCGGCGGACAGCTGGGCGGCGCCGCTGCCGTGGACCCGGTTGAGCACCAGTCCGGCGAGTGGCATGTCCTCCGCGGCCAGCCGCTCCACGAAGTACGCGGCCTCGCGCAGTGCGTCGCGCTCCGGGGCCGCCACCACCAGGAACGCCGTGCCGGGTGCCTGGAGCAACTGGAAGGTGGCATCGGCGCGGGTACGGAAACCACCGAAGGTGGTGTCCATCGCGGCCACGAACGTCTGGACGTCCTTGAGGAGTTGGCCGCCCAGGAGCTTGCCCAGGGTGCCGGTCATCATCGACATCCCGACATTCAGGAACTTCATCCCCGCGCGCCCGCCCAGCTTCGCCGGCGCCGTCAGCAGCCGGATCAGACGGCCGTCGAGGAACGAACCGAGGCGCTTCGGGGCGTCCAGGAAGTCCAGCGCCGACCGGGACGGAGGCGTGTCGACGACGATGAGATCCCACTCGTCGCGCGACCGCAGCTGCCCCAGCTTCTCCATCGCCATGTACTCCTGCGTGCCCGCGAAGCCCGCCGAGAGCGACTGGTAGAAGGGGTTCGCGAGGATCGCGGCGGCCCGCTCCCGGTCGGCGTGCGCCTCGACGATCTCGTCGAACGTACGCTTCATGTCGAGCATCATCGCGTGCAGTTCGCCGCCGCCCTCGACGCCCTTGACCCGCCGCGGCACGTTGTCGAGCGAGTCGATGCCCATGGACTGGGCGAGCCTGCGCGCCGGGTCGATGGTGAGCACGACCACCTTCCGCCCCCGCTCGGCGGCGCGCAGTCCGAGCGCCGCCGCGGTGGTCGTCTTGCCGACCCCGCCGGCCCCGCAGCACACCACGATCCGGGTCCGCGGATCGTCGATCAGCGGATCGATCTCGAGCACGCGCGCGGGGGACAGGCCATGGCGGGAGGCGGTCTCGTGTGGTTCCGGGCTCATGACATCCTCTGCTTCCGCAGCTCGGTGGCCAGTTCGTAGAGACCTGCCAGGTCCATACCTTCGGCGAACAAAGGCAGTTCGTGCGTCGGAAGACCCAACTCGCCCAGCACGGAACGCTGTTCGTGCTCGAGCGCGTACCGCGCGGCGTACTCCTCGGCCTGCGCCAGCAACGGGTCCACCAGCTTCTCGGCGTGCCCGCCGCGCCGCGCCCCGCCGAGCCCGGCGGCCGACAGCGACCGCGCGAGCGCGCCGCGGGGTGCCGCCCGTACGAGTTCCAGCTCGTCCTCGTCCAAAACCTCGGGCCGCACCATGTTGACGACGATCCGCCCCACCGGCAGCTTGGCGGCACGCAGTTCGGCGATGCCGTCCGCGGTCTCCTGGACGGGCATCTCCTCCAGGAGCGTCACCAGATGCACCGCCGTCTCCGGCGACTTCAGTACGCGCATCACGGCCTGCGCCTGATTGTGTATCGGGCCGATCTTCGCGAGCCCGGCCACCTCGTCGTTGACGTTCAGGAAGCGGGTGATGCGGCCGGTCGGCGGAGCGTCCATCACGACGAAGTCGTAGGCGAACCGCCCGCTCTTGTCCTTCCGCCGGACCGCCTCGCACGCCTTTCCGGTCAGCAGGACGTCTCTGATGCCGGGGGCGACGGTGGTGGCGAAGTCGATCGCGCCGAGTTTCTTCAGGGCGCGGCCGGCGCTCCCGAGTTTGTAGAACATCTGGAGGTAGTCCAGCAAAGCCTGCTCGGGGTCGATGGCGAGGGCGAACACCTCCCCGCCCCCGGGAGCGACGGCGATCTTCCGCTCCTCATAGGGCAGCACTTCCGTCTCGAAGAGCTGCGCGATGCCCTGCCTGCCCTCGACCTCGACGAGAAGCGTGCGCTTCCCCTCGGTTGCGAGGGCGAGCGCGAGCGCTGCGGCGACCGTGGTCTTTCCGGTCCCGCCCTTACCGCTGACGACCTGGAACCTGCTCACGTATTCGAGATTAACCAGTCCGGCCGGAAGCTACGCCGGAGGCTGTGGACAACGTGGGCGCGGGGTGCCCGGCGGCAGCGGATAAAGTCGCCTCCATGACCAAGTGGGAATACGCGACTGTGCCTCTGCTCGTCCACGCCACGAAGCAGATCCTGGACACCTGGGGCGAGGACGGCTGGGAGCTCGTCCAGGTCGTGCCCGGGCCGAACAACCCCGAGCAGCTCGTGGCGTACCTGAAGCGGGAGAAGGCGTGAGCGCGGTCGAGGCGCGCCTCGCCGAACTGGGCCTGACTCTCCCGGCGGTGGTGCCTCCGCTGGCCGCGTACCAGCCGGCCGTGCGGTCCGGGGTGTACGTGTACACCTCGGGCCAGCTGCCCATGGTGGACGGGAAACTCCCGGTCACCGGGAAGGTGGGCGCGGAGGTCACCCCCGAGGAGGCCAAGGAACTGGCACGCACGTGTGCGCTGAACGCGCTCGCGGCGGTCAAGTCGGTCGCCGGTGACCTGGACCGGATCGCGAGGGTCGTGAAGGTCGTCGGCTTCGTGGCCTCGGCCCCCGACTTCACGGGCCAGCCCGGGGTGATCAACGGCGCGAGCGAACTCCTGGGCGAGGTACTGGGCGACAAGGGCGTCCACGCCCGCAGCGCGGTCGGAGTGGCGGTACTGCCCCTGGACGCACCTGTGGAGGTCGAGATCCAGGTCGAGCTGGCCAATCTCTAGCCCGGTCGGCACCCCCAGCCCGCACGCCCTTTGAGGCGCCGGCCGGCTTTCCAGCCCGTCCGGCGTTTGAGGACAAGGCCCGTTCAGGGCCGTAGGGGGGTCTGGGGGCACAGCCCCCCAGGTACGGGATGGGACGGGTAGGGGCGGCGGGGGCGAAAACCCTCGCGCCCTCGAACATGCACTCACCACCGGATAACCTCCGCCCATGGCAAACGGGCAGTGGTACCCACCGGAGTGGCCGGACCTCATCCGCGGGCTCGCCGAAGGCACCCTCACCCCGGTCACCCCCAAACGCGCGGCCACCGTCATGCTCCTCAAGGACACCGACTCCGGCCCGGTCGTCCACATGCTGCGCAGACGCGCCTCCATGGCCTTCGCCGGGGGCGCGTACGCGTATCCGGGCGGCGGAGTCGACCCGCGCGACGACGACCACCTGATCCGCTGGGCGGGCCCCACGCGCGCGTGGTGGGCGACCCGGCTCGGCCTGGACACCGACGAGACGTCCGCGCAGGCGGTCGTCTGCGCCGCCGTACGGGAGACGTACGAGGAGGCGGGCGTCCTGCTTGCCGGCCCGACCGCCGATTCCGTGGTCGGCGACACCACGGGCGACGACTGGGAGGCGGACCGCGCGGCCCTGGTCGCCCGGGAACTGTCCTTCGCCGAGTTCCTGGACCGCCGGGGCCTGGTGCTCCGCTCGGACCTCCTCGGGGCGTGGGCCCGCTGGATCACCCCGGAGTTCGAAGCGCGCCGCTACGACACCTGGTTCTTCGTGGCCGCGCTCCCACAGGGCCAGCGCACCCGGAACGCCTCCACGGAGGCCGACCGCACGGTGTGGATCGAACCGGCCCGCGCGGCGGCCTCGTACGACAAGGGCGAGCTGCTGATGATGCCGCCCACGATCGCGACCCTGCGAGCGCTGGCACCGTACGACAGCGTGTCCGGGGCCCTCGCCGGGGCCCTGGAGCGCGACCTGGCGCCCGTCCTGGCCACCGCCAGTGTGCAGGATGACGAGATCGTGCTCTCCTGGCCAGGGCACGACGAGTTCACCAAGCACATCCGGATCGGGGGTGCCCCCGCATGACCGAAGCCGCCGCTCTTCCCGGCCAGCCGCGCGGCGGGGTTCTTTCCGGCCCCGCCACCCCGCGCGCGGTCAATGTCCTCGCGCCCAACGCCTCCGCGATGACTCTCGACGGCACGAACACCTGGATCGTCTCGGAGCCCGACTCCGAACTGGCCGTCGTCGTCGACCCGGGGCCCCTGGACGACGCACATCTCAGAAACGTCGTCGACACCGCGCACAAGGCCGGCAAACGGATCGCGCTGACGCTGCTCACGCACGGTCATCCGGACCACGCGGAGGGCGCCGGACGGTTCGCGGAGCTGACGGGCACGCGCGTGCGGGCGCTCGATCCGGCGCTGCGGCTGGGGGACGAGGGCCTCGCGAGCGGGGACGTCGTGTCCGTCGGCGGGCTGGAGCTGAGGGTCGTACCGACGCCGGGGCACACCGCGGACTCGCTGTGCTTCCATCTCCCGGCCGATCGTGCCGTCCTGACGGGTGACACCGTCCTGGGGCGCGGAACGACCGTGGTGGCCCATCCAGACGGTCGCCTGGGGGACTATCTGGACTCCCTGAGGCGGCTGAGGTCCCTGACGGTGGACGACGGCGTGCACATCGTCCTGCCGGGCCACGGGCCCGTCCTGGACGACGCCCAGGGTGCCGTCGAGTTCTACCTGGCCCACCGCGCCCACCGGCTCGCCCAGGTCGAGACAGCGGTCGAGAACGGCCGCACGGACCCCGCGGAGGTCGTCGCCCACGTGTACGCGGACGTCGACCGCTCCCTGTGGCCCGCCGCCGAACTCTCCGTACGCGCCCAGCTGGAGTACCTCCGCGAGCACGGCCTCATCTAGAGTCGGTCTCATCTACTGGTCGGTCTCATCCAGTCGGGGTCAGGTGGGCCTGGGCGTCTTGACGCCGTGCACGCGCGCGTACTCCTCCGCCAGCCACGAGCCCAGCTCCTCGACGTGCGAGCGCAGGAACGACCGCAGGACGGCCGGATCGTCCGTCGGCTCGTGGCCCAGTGACGCCGCCTCCCTCATGCGCGGACCCCATCGCGGGTAGTACGCGGCGAACGCCTCGGCCATCTCGTACAGGTCGCTGGTCCAACCGTCCCAGCGTGGCATGACGAGCGTGAAGCCGGTGCGTACGAGGTGGCGCGAAATGCCCCGCACGCGTACGCGTACCGCCCCCGCAGGCGCCCCCGGTGCGGTCGCCTCGGCGATCAGGCGCCGCCAGCGGGGCAGGCACAGGGCCAGGTCGCCGTTGGTCTCGCGGGCGAGGATGGAGGCGGGGCGGTAGCGGGGCAGGTGCTCAGCGAGGTCCGCACCGAGGAGGGGCGTGCACAGACAGGCCAGGAACCAGCCCAGGTCGTGCCTCTCCAGGTCGCTCAGCACCTGTGCCCGCGAGACCAGCAGGGTGCCGGAGCCGTCGATCTGCTCGAACTCCCTGTCGAGCGCCGCGTCCAGCGCACCGGCAGTCGCCCGGTCCGCCTCCGTGGGCTCCTCGCGCAGGGCGAGCAGGAGGTCCAGGTCGCTGCGTCCCACGCGCGCGGTGCCGCGCGGAACCGACCCGTACAGGTACGCGCTGTGCAGCCGCTCCCCGAACAGGGCGACGATCCGGCCACGGGCCGCGTCGACGACGGGCCGGAAGGCGGGCGGCACGCGCGCGAGGGAGCCCTCGCGGACGATGAAACCCTGCTGGTCCAGCCCCGGACGCGCTGCCATTCCGGTCACGTCACATCACGTCACTTCCAGCGGAACACCCGCACGCGCCGTGTCTCGCTCACCGCGTGGCACACCACGGCCAGTCGGTCGTCCCAGGCGGCGTACCGGGCCCGGTAGCTGAAGCCGGGCAGCCTGCGTTCCGCGACGGTCCGGCCGTCGGCGGGGTCGAGGACGGTGGCCCGGCTGCCGTAGCCGTTGCCGACCATGAAGTACCCGCGGTGGGCCAGCGGATGGAGCGTACGGCCGTGATCGGTGCGCCACTCCCAGAGCTGCTCGCCGGTCGCGACGGAGTACGCGCGCAGGACCGTGTCGGCGCTCTTCTCGTCGTCTCCGGCGGGGTCCTCCGGTTCCAGCCCGACGGCGAGCGTGTCACCGACGACGGCGACGGCGGGCCCGAAGTCCTTGTATCCGTCCGGGAGTTCGACGTACCACTCGCCGTCCTCACGCACCACGTACAGCCGGGGGCGGGAGCGCCTGCCGCTGTTACGGACGGACAGGACGGGCGGCTCGGCCGCCAGGACGGAGAACGAGTCGCCCCAGTCGTCCGGGAGCGGTCGCTCCCACTGCTGGGCGCCGGTACGCGCGTCGAGACATCGGACGACCGGCGGCGCGTCCGCCTTGCCGCCGGTGACGGTCGCTATTCGGCCGCCGCCGATCGCCACCTCGCGCGCGTGGTCGGCGCCGATGTATCCCAGCCGGTCCTTCGGCTGCTCGCGCGACCAGGCGACGGCTCCGGAGCCGAGGTCGAGGGCGGTGAGGCGGACGTGCGTGGCGCCGTGCTGGCCGTCGTCGTGGTGCAGGACGACGCCCAGGCCGTCCCGGGTGTCCTCGGCGACCCGGACGATCACGTCCCGGCCCGGCGGCTGCCAGGTCCAGCGGGGCTCACCGGTCGCCGGTGCGTACGCGGTCACGCGGTCGAAGCGGACCAGGGCCACCGCCTCGTCCGTCGCCCACAGGCCGAGCGGCTCGCCCTGGTCCTGCTGTTCGAACTCGGACTGCCACAGCGTCGGCGCCTCCGGGTCCCGGCGGAACAGGCGCAACCGGCGCTTCGGGGGCTCCGGCGCCGCCCAGACGGACTCGGGCGCTCGGTCCTGGTGCATCCCACCCACCCCTTGATTCCGTTCCACACGTTCTCGTCGTTCTCGTCGAACGCGAGAGGGGCCCCGCCATGCGGCAGGGCCCCTCGTACGCGTACGGACGGCTCCCGGCTAACGCGAACGCTTCGCGAGGCGCTCCACGTCCAGCAGGATCACGGCCCGCGCCTCCAGGCGCAGCCAGCCGCGGCCGGCGAAGTCGGCGAGCGCCTTGTTGACCGTCTCGCGGGAGGCGCCGACGAGCTGCGCCAGCTCCTCCTGCGTCAGATCGTGCACGACGTGGATGCCCTCCTCCGACTGCACGCCGAAGCGGCGCGAGAGGTCGAGCAGGGCGCGCGCGACACGGCCCGGCACATCGGAGAAGACCAGGTCGGACATCTGGTCGTTGGTCTTGCGCAGGCGCCGGGCGACGGCGCGCAGGAGCGCGGCGGCCACCTCGGGGCGGGCGTTCAGCCAGGGCTGGAGGTCGCCGTGGCCGAGGCCGAGCAGCTTGACCTCGGTCAGCGCGGTGGCCGTGGCCGTGCGCGGGCCCGGGTCGAACAGCGACAGCTCGCCGATCAGCTCGCCGGGGCCGAGGACGGCCAGCATGTTCTCGCGCCCGTCCGGTGACGTGCGGTGGAGCTTGACCTTGCCCTCGGTGACCACGTAGAGCCGGTCACCCGGGTCGCCCTCGTGGAACAGGGCGTCACCGCGCGCGAGGGTCACCTCACTCATGGAGGCGCGGAGCTCCGCGGCCTGCTCGTCATCGAGCGCCGCGAAGAGCGGGGCGCGCCGCAGAACGTCGTCCACGAGTTCTCTCCTTGTCACCTGCTCAGGGGATCTTGCTCCCCGGTCGACGGGGACCGTGTTCCCCATCTTGCCGGGCGGTCCAAACAGTGTGATCTGTCACAAGGATGCCGTACGGGTGTCCCGATCAGTGTGGCAGGGGGCCAATTGGGCGCCGATCTTCAGGGTCCGGGGCGGATGTCAGTGCCGGGCTCTAGGCTGGCCGGGTGTCCAAATCGCCGGTGAGAGCACAGGCCAAGGGGGCTGGGTGGGTGGCCGCAGGGGGTGATTCCGCTGTGGGCGAACAGGGCACGGGCGGGGGCCGGAATGCGGAGAAAGCGGCAGAGGTGATGTCGGTGAAGAAAGCCGCCAAGCAGGTGACCGGGGCGACGGAGGTGGCTGGGACGGCCGGAAGAGGAGCGTCCGGGGGCGCCCCGGAGGGCGCTCCGGGAGAGGGGTCCGCGTTGTCCGGCGGGCCGGTCGGGAAGGCTCCTACGGCGAAGGGGACACCTCCGGCCAAAAGGGCTGCCACCGAGACGGCGAAGAAGGCGGCTGCGGTCAAGAAGACGGCTGCGGTCACGAAGGCGGTTGGGGCCAAGAAGACGGCTGCGGCGAAGAAGGCCGCCCCCGCGAAGCCGGCAACCGCATCCAGGACTGCCGTTTCCAAGACCGCCGTCGCGAAGCCGCCCCGCAACGAGTCGCGTACCGCGCTCGTGCGGCGGGCCCGGCGGATCGACCGGGAGCTCGCCGAGGTCTACCCGTACGCCCACCCCGAGCTGGACTTCGCGAACCCCTTCCAACTGCTCGTCGCCACGGTCCTGTCCGCCCAGACCACCGATCTGCGCGTCAACCAGACGACCCCCGCCCTCTTCGCCAAGTACCCCACCCCCGAGGACCTGGCCGCCGCCAACCCCGAGGAGGTCGAGGAGATCCTGCGCCCGACCGGCTTCTTCCGGGCCAAGACCAGGTCCGTCATAGGGCTGTCCAAGGCGCTCTCGGAGCAGTTCGGCGGCGAGGTGCCCGGGCGCCTCGAAGACCTCGTCAAACTCCCCGGCGTGGGCCGCAAGACCGCCTTCGTCGTGCTCGGCAACGCCTTCGGGCGCCCCGGCATCACCGTGGACACGCACTTCCAGCGGCTTGTGCGCCGCTGGCAGTGGACGGCGGAGACGGACCCGGACAAGATCGAGGCCGCAGTCGGCGCGCTCTTCCCCAAGAGCGACTGGACGATGCTGTCGCACCATGTGATCTTCCACGGCCGCCGTATCTGCCACGCCCGCAAGCCCGCCTGCGGCGCCTGCCCGCTCGCCCCGCTCTGCCCGGCGTACGGGGAGGGCGAGACGGACCCGGACAAGGCGCGGAAGCTCCTGAAGTATGAGAAGGGCGGCTTCCCCGGCCAGCGGCTGAACCCGCCGCAGGCCTACCTCGACGCGGGCGGCATCCCGGCGCCCCCGCTGGGGGCCGGATGAGGCCCGGCGGTCGTACGGCGTCATCGGGTACGGAACCGGAACCAACGGGGTGGCCGCAGGCGTTGGAAGCAGCAGAACGGGGGTGGCGGTGACGCGCGCGAGCAACACACAGGGCGGCGAGGTGACGCTCAGCAGGGACGGCCTGCCCGGCTGGCTCGATCCGGTGGTGCACGCCGTCGAGACGGTCGAGCCGCTCCAGTTGAGCCGCTTCCTGCCGCCCGAGGACGGCGGCGGCCGGCAGTCCGCCGTACTGATCCTCTTCGGGGAGGGTGAGGGCAAGAGCGACACCCCTGACGGCGTCGGCGGGCCCGAGCTGCTGCTCATGGAGCGGGCCAGCTCGCTGCGCTCCCACGCCGGTCAGCCGTCCTTCCCCGGCGGCGCCCTCGACCCCGAGGACGGGGACCCGCAGGGCGACGGTCCGTTGCGGGCCGCCCTGCGCGAGGCCGAGGAGGAGACCGGGCTCGATCCGGCCGGCGTCCAGCTCTTCGGCGTACTGCCCAAGCTCTACATCCCGGTGAGCGGCTTCGTCGTGACGCCCGTGCTGGGCTGGTGGCGTGAGCCGTCGCCGGTCGGGGTCGTCGATCCGAACGAGACGGCGCGGGTCTTCACGGTTCCCGTGGCGGATCTCACGGACCCGGCCAACCGGGTGACCGCCCTGCACCCAAGTGGCCACAAAGGTCCGGCATTTCTGGTCGAATCGGCCCTTGTGTGGGGCTTCACGGCCGGAGTCATCGACCGTCTGCTGCACTACTCGGGCTGGGAGCGCCCCTGGGACAGAAACAAGCAGGTCCCGCTGGACTGGCACGCGTGACAGGGTGGCCCATGTGAACGTGCTGGACATCTTGTTGCTGGTCGCCGCCGTGTGGTTCGCGATCGTGGGGTACCGCCAGGGCTTCGTCGTCGGCATCCTGTCGGTGATCGGCTTCCTCGGGGGCGGTCTCGTCGCGGTCTATCTGCTGCCTGTCGTCTGGGACGGCGTGACCGACGCGGCGGAGGTGAACACGACCGCCGCCGTCGCCGCGGTGGTCATCGTGATCGTCTGCGCGTCCGTCGGCCAGGCCCTGACCACCCATCTCGGCAACAAGCTGCGCAGATTCATCACCTGGTCACCCGCGCGCGCCATCGACGCGACCGGCGGGGCCCTCGTCAATGTCGTCGCGATGCTCCTCGTCGCCTGGCTGATCGGGGCCGCCCTCGCGCAGACCACGATGCCCACGGTGGGCAAGGAGGTCCGCGGCTCCAAGGTGCTGGCGGGGGTGCAGGAGGTGCTGCCCTCCGACGCGGACACCTGGTTCAAGGACTTCACCTCGGTCCTCGCGCAGAACGGCTTCCCGCAGGTCTTCAGCCCGTTCTCCGACGAGCCCATCAAGGACGTCGACCCGCCCGACCCGGCGCTCGCCAACAGCGCTGTCGCCGTCAACGCCCAGCGTTCCATCGTCAAGGTCATGGGCACCGCCCAGAGCTGCGGCAAGGTCCTGGAGGGCACCGGCTTCGTCTTCGGCGAGCGCCGCGTGATGACCAACGCGCACGTGGTCGGCGGCGTCGACGAACCCACCGTCCAGATAGGCGGCGAGGGCAGGAAGTACGACGCGACGGTCGTCCTCTACGACTGGAAGCGCGACATCGCCGTACTCGACGTACCGGATCTGCGCGCGCCCGTGCTGCGGTTCACGACCGACGACGCGAGCAGCGGCAGCAGCGCGATCGTCGCCGGGTTCCCGGAGAACGGGTCGTACGACGTCCGTCCCGCGCGCGTGCGTGGTCGCATCACGGCCAACGGCCCGGACATCTACCACCGCGGCACGGTGCGCCGCGATGTCTACTCCCTGTTCGCGACCGTCCGCCAGGGCAACTCCGGCGGCCCGCTGCTCACGCCCGACGGCAAGGTGTACGGCGTGGTCTTCGCGAAGTCCCTCGACGACCCGGAGACCGGCTACGCGCTCACGGCGGACGAGATCCAGGAGGACATCGACCAGGGGCGCCTCGCCGGCCAGCAGGTGGACAGCGACAGCTGCGCGCTCTGAGCCCGGACCGGCGGTACGGGTCCGGGTTCGGCGCGGTGCTCAGGGGCGCGGGTGGCGCAGGCGCACCGAGACCCAGCGGGCACGGCGGCGCAGAATGCGCGGGATTCCCACCCTCAGATCCGTTCCCGCGATGTGCGGGGACCCTCCTTGGTGGGCGCTCAGACCATGGTCCGAGCGGCGATTGCGTGCTACGTCACTGTAGTCGTGCGTCCAGCCCATACCTCGACGTCTGCCCCTGCCCCAAGGTCGATAACCGCCCCATGGGCCCCTAATTGGCCTATGCGCCGGGCAATTGGCCGACCGTAGGACAGGTGTTCAATTCTCGGATACCGGGCGTACCGGCGTGCTCACCGGTCCGGCTCGGGATCCTTCAGCCAGTTGACGAGTTCCGTCGAGAACGCGACCGGATCCTCCTCGTGCGGGAAGTGCCCCAACCCGTCGAACAGACGCCAGCGGTACGGCGCTTCGACGTACTCCCCGGAGCCGGCCGCGCTGCGCGTACGCAGCACCGGATCGAGTGAGCCGTGCAGATGCAGCGTCGGCACCCGCACCGGCCGCTTCATGCGCCGGTTGAACTGGATGCCGTCCGGCCGTGCCATGGAGCGCACCATCCAGCGGTACGGCTCGATCGCACAGTGCGCGGTGGACGGGATGCACATGGCCGCGCGGTACGTGTCCACCGCCTCGTCGTCGGGCAGCCGCGGCCCTGACCAGTCCCGGATCAGCCGCCCGACGAGCGCGCCGTCGTCCGCGACGAGCTGCCGCTCGGGCAGCCAGGGCCGCTGGAACCCCCAGATGTACGAACCGGCGGCCGTCTGCCTGACGTCGGAGAGCATCGCCGAGCGCCAGCGCCGGGGGTGCGGCATCGAGGACACCACGAGCCGCCGGACCAGCTTGGGGCGCATCACGGCCGCCGTCCACGCCAGGTATCCGCCCAGGTCGTGGCCGACCAGCGCGGCGTCGGGCTCACCGAGGGACCGTACGACGCCCGTGATGTCGAGGGCGAGGTTCGCCGGGTCGTAACCCCGGGGCGTACGGTCGCTGCCGCCCACGCCCCGCAGGTCCAGGGCGACGGCCCGGAAACCGGCGTCGGCGAGGGCGGCCAGCTGGTGCCGCCATGTCCACCAGAACTGCGGGAAGCCGTGCACCAGCATGACCAGCGGCCCGTCGCCCAGCTCGGCGATGTGGAACCGGGCGCCGTTCGCGGCGACATCCCGGTGGATCACCTCGCGTCCGCCGGGGAGGTCGAGCCGTACGACCGAGGCGGGCTGTGTCGGGGTGGGTTGGGCCGGGGCGGGTTGCGCCGGGGGTGTGGCGGGGTCCGTCATGAGGACGAGCGTGCCACAACCTCGACCCCGTCACTCACCGGGGCGGGCCGGGGGTGTGGCTTGGCCTTCTGGAGGACGCCCGCCGTTTCCTTCACGGACGCGGCGACCTTCTGCGGGCCCTTGCTCTTCTTGGCCTTCTTCGCGAACACCACGCCGATCAGCACCAGGAGCACGGCGAGGAGGACGTTCGCGGCGAACGACAGCAGGAAGCAGACCGCGAGGTTCCAGTCGCTCCACGTCCGAATGGCGTACGCCAGTGCGAAGTTGAGCATCGGAAGGGAGAACAGCAGTACGGCACCGGCCACCGTGAACGCGCCGCCGCTTGTCGCGCCGCGCTTCACATCCTGCTTGAGCTGCGCTTTCGCCAGTGCGATCTCGTCGTGCACCAGCGCGGACATCTCGGTCGTCGCCGAGGCGAACAACTGGCCGATGCTGCGTTCGGCGCCGACCGGGCTGCCGTCGGGTGCGCTCATCGAGGTCTCCCTGTTGTCTTTGTCGTCTTGCTGTCTGACTGCCTGTCCGACATCTACGTGTCAGATCATGCCGGACCGTCACCCACGTCGCCCGCCCCGCCCGCCACTTCGGCAAGCCGGTCCCGCTCGGCGGCCTCCAGTTCGGCGGCCTTGAGCCGTGCGATGCGCCGGTGTTCTGCCGCCTTCCCCTCGTAGATGTCGGCCATGCGCAGGTGGTACGCCGGATCGTGCTCCTCGTAGATGTCGGGGATGCCGTCGAGGTCCTCGTCGCGCTCCTCCGCCTCCCACAGTCGGCGGTACCGGGCGTTTCGGATCTTCAGCAGTACGGTCGCGGCGAGCGCGGCGATGAGCGAGCCGGACAGGACGGCTGCCTTGACCTCGTCGGTGAGCGCCGGGTCGCCGTCGAACGCGAGTTCACCGATCAGCAGGGAGACCGTGAACCCGATTCCGGCGAGCGAGGCGACGGCGAACACGTCGGCCCAGGCCAGGTCGTCGCTGAGCGAGGCCCGGGTGAAACGGGCCGTCAGCCAGGTCCCGCCGAAGATCCCGAGCGTCTTCCCGACGACCAGCCCGAGCACGACACCGAGGGTCTCCGGCCGCGTGAACACGTTCCCCAGCACCCCGCCGGACACCGAGACACCCGCGCTGAACAGGGCGAACAGCGGCACCGCGAACCCGGCCGACAGGGGGCGCACCAGATGTCCGACGCGCTCACCGGGCGAGCACTCCTCCCCGTCCTCGGTCCGGGTCGTGCACCGCAGCATCAGGCCCATCGAGACACCGGCGATGGTGGCGTGGATGCCGCTGTTGTACATCAGCCCCCAGATGACGAGCGCGAGCGGGATGTACACGTACCACCCGCGTACGCCCTTGCGCAGCAGCAGCCAGAAGACGGCGAGGCCGACGAGCGCGCCGCCGAGCGCGGCGAAGTTCAGGTCGGAGGTGAAGAAGACGGCGATGATCAGGATGGCGAAGAGGTCGTCGACGACGGCGAGTGTGAGCAGGAACGCGCGCAGGGCGTTCGGCAGGGACGTCCCGATGACGGCGAGCACGGCGAGCGCGAAGGCGATGTCGGTGGCCGTGGGCACGGCCCAACCGGCGAGCGAACCGCCGCCGGTGACATTGGTGAGGGTGTAGACGAGCGCCGGTACGGCCATTCCGCACAGGGCGGCGACGACGGGCAGCGCGGCGGCCCTCGGGTCGCGCAGATCCCCGGCGACGAGTTCGCGCTTGAGTTCGATGCCGGCGACGAAGAAGAAGACGGCGAGCAGTCCGTCGGCGGCCCAGTGCTGGAGGGAGAGGTCGAGTCCGAGGGCCGCGGGCCCGGCATGGAAGCCGAGGACGGCCTCGTAGGTGTCCTTGGCCGGTGTGTTCGCCCAGATCAGCGCGGCTACGGCGGCGACGAGCAGCAGTACCCCGCCGACGGTCTCGGTCCGCAGCGCGTCCGCGACGAACGTCCGCTCGGGCAGGGAGAGCCGTCCGAGGAGCTTGCGGCTGGCGTTACGGGGGGTGGCCACGGGGGGATCCTCCGGTCGGTGGGCAGCACGGAACACATGCCGACCAGACTTCCCGGCGCACCTTTGGCGATCCTCGCGGATCTTGTCGCGTTGTTGACGCGGTCTTTAGCCTACCTAAGGTGCGCGGGAAGCGCCGTCCGGAGGAAGCCCCTCTTTCAGCCCGCTCTCTAGTCCTCGCTGCCCGCCGCGGGCAGCTTTGTCTGGATGAGGTCCATGACGGTGGAGTCGGTCAGCGTGGTGACGTCACCCAGCTCCCTGTTCTCGGCGACGTCACGCAGCAGCCGGCGCATGATCTTCCCGGAGCGGGTCTTGGGGAGCTCCGCGACCGGCAGGATGCGCTTGGGCTTGGCGATCGGGCCGAGGGTGTCGCCGACGTGGTTGCGCAGTTCGGCGACGAGACCCTCGGTCTCGGAGGCTGTGCCGCGCAGGATGACGAAGGCGACGATGGCCTGTCCGGTGGTCTCGTCGGCGGCACCCACGACGGCGGCCTCGGCGACCGAGGGGTGGGACACCAGCGCCGACTCGACCTCCGTCGTCGAGATGTTGTGCCCGGAGACGAGCATGACGTCGTCCACCCGGCCGAGCAGCCAGATGTCGCCGTCGTCGTCCTTCTTCGCGCCGTCACCGGCGAAGTACTTGCCCTCGAACCGGGACCAGTAGGTGTCGAGGAAGCGCTGGTCGTCGCCCCAGATGGTGCGCAGCATGGACGGCCACGGTTCGGTCAGCACCAGGTAGCCGCCGCCTCCGTCGGGCACCTCGCGCGCCTCGTCGTCGACGACGGTGGCGGAGATCCCGGGCAGCGCCCGCTGCGCGGATCCCGGCTTGGTCTCCGTCACGCCGGGCAGCGGGGAGATCATCATGGCGCCGGTCTCGGTCTGCCACCAGGTGTCGACGATGGGCGTCACATCGGCGCCGATGTGCTTGCGGTACCAGATCCACGCCTCGGGGTTGATCGGCTCGCCCACGGACCCCAGCACCCGGAGGGAGGAGAGGTCGAACTTGGCGGGGATGTCGTCGCCCCACTTCATGAACGTACGGATGGCGGTGGGCGCCGTGTAGAGGATGGTCACGCCGTACTTCTGGATGATCTCCCAGAAGCGGCCCTGGTGCGGGGTGTCCGGCGTCCCCTCGTACATGACCTGGGTCGCGCCGTTGGCCAGCGGTCCGTACACGATGTACGAGTGCCCGGTGACCCAGCCGACGTCGGCGGTGCACCAGTAGACGTCGGTCTCCGGCTTGAGGTCGAAGACGGCGTGGTGGGTGTAGGCGGCCTGGGTGAGGTAGCCGCCGGAGGTGTGCAGGATCCCCTTGGGCTTACCCGTCGTACCGGAGGTGTAGAGGATGAACAGCGGCTGCTCCGCCTCGAACGCCTCGGGCGTGTGCTCGGCGCTCTGCCGCTCGACGGCCTCGTGCCACCACACGTCCCGGCCCTCGTGCCAGTCGACGTCCTGCCCTGTACGGCGGACGACGAGCACGTGTTCGACGTTGTCGACGCGCTCGACGGCGGCGTCGACGGCGGGCTTCAGCGCGGACGGCTTGCCGCGCCGGTACCCGCCGTCCGTGGTGATGACGATCTTGGCGTCGGCGTCCTGGATGCGGGTCGCGAGCGCGTCCGCGGAGAACCCGCCGAAGACGACGGAGTGCGCGGCGCCGATCCTCGCGCAGGCGAGCATCGCGATCGCCGTCTCCGGGATCATCGGCATGTAGACGGCGACCCGGTCGCCCTTCTGGACTCCCAGCTCCAGCAGGGCGTTGGCGGCCTTGGAGACCTCGTCCTTGAGCTCGGCGTAGGTGATCGCGCGGCTGTCGCCGGGCTCCCCCTCGAAGTGGATGGCGACCCGGTCGCCGTTCCCGGCCTCGACATGCCGGTCGACGCAGTTGTACGCGACGTTGAGGGTGCCGTCCTTGAACCACTTGGCGAACGGCGGGTTGGACCAGTCCAGTGTCTCGGTCGGCTCGGTGGCCCAGGTCAGCCGGCGGGCCTGCGCGGCCCAGAAGCCGAGCCGGTCAGCCTTGGCCTGTTCGTACGCCTCCGCCGTGACGTTGGCGTTCGCGGCCAGCTCGGCGGGTGGCGCGAACCTGCGCTCTTCCTTGAGCAGGTTGGCCAGGCTTTCGTTGCTCACGACATCTCCCTTTCCCAGGGTGTCCGTTGTGTCCCGGGCGACAGCTCATCAGACCGGGGGGCCCGCTGACAAGGGCCGACGAAAAATAGGTCTAGACCTTTAACCCTTCTGGGGTCGCTGTCGTCGGCGCGCCTCTTGGCGAGGGTGACAACCAAGGTCACGTACGCCATGGCCGCCCGGTTCACCCCTCTCCGTCAGGCGGGCAGTCCCGCCGCCCGCACATGATCGAACACCTCGTCGCCGTCCACCACACCGGTGAGCAGATACGCCTGTGCCTCACCCACATGGAAGTACATCCCGTGCAGCTCGAGCACGCCCTCCCGCAACGCCCGGGCCACCGACTCGTGCGCCCGGAGATGCTCCAGCTGCTGGACCACATTGGTCAGGCAGAGCTGCTCGGCCGTGTCGGCGGGCGCCCGCCCGGCGAGCCGCGTCCAGGGCCGGTCCGTCGCGGCCATCCGCGCCAGACTCGGCAGCCCGTGCCGCAGCCACCGCCTGAGCGGCGTCGGTGCCCCGTCGGGCTCCATGCTCAGCAGCGCCTGCATGGCCCCGCACCCGGAGTGCCCGCACACGGTGATGGAACGCACCTTCAGTACGTCCACCGCGTACTCGATCGCGGCCGCCACCGAGTCGTCCCCGCTCTCCTCGCCGGGCCTCGGCACCAGGTTGCCGACGTTCCGCACGACGAACAGATCGCCGGGACCACTGGACGTGATCATCGACGTGACGAGGCGCGAGTCGGCACACGTCAGGAACAGCTGTGAGGGCTGCTGCCCCTCGCGCGCCAGCCTGGCCAGCTCACCGCGCACCAGCGGCGCGGTGTTCCGCTGGAACGCGCTGATCCCGCGCGCCAGTTGATGCCCACTCGGCTCGACGGCACCCGACGACGACCCCGATTCGACCGAGCTCGACGAGCCGACCGAAACGGACGAACCCGGTGAACCGGCTGAGCCGACGGCACCGCCCGCCCCGCCCGACCCGTTCGACGTCTCCCCCCGCTGCTGCCCGGACTCCGGGACCTCGCACTGATGGTTGCGCCAGGGCGTCCAGGGCCGACAGCGGCAGTCGGAGGCGTTGGCCGGCTCGGCGATGCGGGTTCCCGCGCGGCCGGTCACCTCCACGGTGCCGCCCTGCGCGATGTGCGTGCTCTGCCAGTGCTGCAGTGACTCGTACGCCGCGTGGTCCATGAACGAGCCGTCCAACTCCACGACGACGCTCGCCCCTTGGGGCACGAGGTGCAGGGTCCGGCTGAGCCGGGGCACCGCGAGGAACGTCAACTGCCCTCGTACGTGTACGTAATGGACTCCTCCTGTCTCGTCGTGCCTTTCCTCATGGGTGATCCGGGTACGGGCGAGGCGGTTCAGGGCGACGGTGACGGCGACCGCGACGCCCAGCAACACCCCTTCGAGGACGCCGAGCAGGACGACGCCCAGGGTCGTCACCGCGTAGACCAGGACCTCGCGGTGGCGGGTAACCGTGCGAATGTGGTGCAGGGACACCATCTGGATACCGACGGCCATCACCAGGGCGGCGAGTGAGGCGAGCGGGATCAGCTCCAGGATCGGAACCATCAGCAGCGCGGCGACTACTACGAAAACGCCGTGCAGCATCGTGGAGTTCCGGCTCACGGCACCGGCTTGCACATTCGCCGAACTTCTTACCGCCACGCCCGCCACCGGCAGCCCGCCGAGCACGCCGGACACGACGTTGGCGGCGCCCTGGCCGAGGAGTTCGCGGTCCAGGTCGGAGCGGCCGACGCGGCTCGCCGCCCGGCCGCCGTCGGCACGTCCGGCCAGCAGCTCGGGCCGGGAGGCCGCCAGCTTGTCCACGGCCACCGCGCCGAGCAGCGACTGCACGCTGCACACCAGGGTGGTGGTGAGCACGGCGGCGACGACGCCGAGTGCGGGTCCTTCGGGCAGCCCGGCCAGCGCATGACTGCGCCAGGACGGCAGGTCGACCTTGGGGAGGACCAGCCCGGCGAGCGAGGCGGTGAGAGTAGCGCCGCTGACGGCCACGAGCGCGGCCGGCACCTTGCGTAGCACCTGCCCCGCCCGGCCGGGAAGCCTCGGCCAGGCCATCAGCAGGGTCAGGGTCAACAGGCTCATCACCACGGCGGCGGGGTGCAGCCCGGCCAACTGGGCGGGCAGCGCGCGGAGATTGTCGAGGACCGAGCTCTCCGGCGTACCCCCGAGGACGATGTGCAGCTGGGCGACGGCGATGGTCACGCCGATCCCGGCGAGCATGCCGTGGACCACGGCGGGGCTGACGGCGAGCGCCGTACGGGCCACGCGCAGGCAGCCGAGGCCGAGCTGGGCGAGCCCGGCGAGGACGGTGATGGCACAGGTCGTACGCCATCCGTACCGCTGGATGAGGTCGGCGGTGACGACGGTGAGACCGGCGGCGGGGCCGCTGACCTGGAGCGGGGAGCCGCCGAGCCGGCCGGCGACGAGTCCGCCGACGGCCGCTGCGACCAGGCCGGCCTGGAGCGGGGCGCCCGTGGCGAGGGCGATGCCCAGGGAAAGCGGAAGGGCGATCAGGAAGACCGCGATCGAGGCCGACAGATCGGCGCCCTCGACGCGGAAGCGGCGGGGTGGGGTCGGGGGTGATGGGGGGCTGGGTGGCTGGTGCATGCGCTTCGTCCGAGTCGGGTCGGGGGCGCGAGTGGGGACGCAGGCAGACATGTTTCCCGTCTCCTCCGGGGCAGCGCGGTCGCGGAACAGGTGGTCCCCCGTCGATGGGCGGGGGGCGGGTCGCGGCCGTGGGTCACGGCGTGCAAGTGGCGGGATACTTCAACGCTCGGTAAACGAATCGTAATGCACGGTAAAGGACGTGTATGTATTTTCGGTGCAAATGGGGTAACGAATCACTTCAATGAGTGAAGTGGACTTTTGATCGGCTTGTCGCACTAATTCCTTCTCGGTCCCGTGCGATCTTGACGGCGCCGCGCCCGAAAGTGCCGGCCCGAACGAAGGAAGAGGTGGGCGGACATGGCCGTCACCAAGAGGATCGCCGCGGGCGTCGTGGCCGTCGCGGCCTGCGCCGCGTCACTCGCCGGCTGCGGAGCGGGAGCCACCGGCTCCTCCGGTGCGAAGGAAGGTGCGGGCGGTGCGAAGAAGGCGGCCCCGGCTCCGGCACCCAGGAGCGCGGTCCGGCTGATCGGCGACGGCTCCACCGCGTACACCGGAGCCCAGCCCTACCAGCCCAGGCCCGAGCGCCTGAAGCCCGGCCAGAAGCCGCCGCAGTTCGTCGTCTTCTCCTGGGACGGGGCCGGCGAGGACAGCCAGCGGCTGTTCTCCCGCTTCCGTAAGGTGGCCAAGGCCAACAAGGCGACGATGACGTACTTCCTGAGCGGTGTGTACCTGCTCCCGGAGAACAAGCGCGACCTCTACCGGCCGCCCCAGCACTCGCCGGGCCGCTCCGACATCGGCTTCAACGACGAGCAGGGCATCGCCGACACCGTGAAGCAGCTGCGGCTCGCCTGGCTCGAGGGCAGCGAGATCGGCACCCACTTCAACGGCCACTTCTGCGGCCGAGGGGGCGGAGTCGGGGAGTGGTCGGTGGAGGACTGGAAGAACGAGATCGCCCAGGCGAAACGTTTCGTGAAGTCCTGGAAGACCACCACGGGCATGAAGAAGGCGTCCCCGCTGCCCTTCGACTACGAGAAGGAGCTCGTCGGGGCCCGTACACCGTGCCTGGAAGGACAGAAGAACTTCATGAACGCGGCCCGCGAACTGGGCTTCCGCTACGACACGAGCGGAGTGAACAACCAGCTGTGGCCAGCGAAGAAGCGGGGCCTGTGGGACCTGTCCATGCAGCTCGTCCCGATGCCCGGCCACCGCTTCGAGACGCTGACCATGGACTACAACTTCTACATGAACCAGTCTGGGGCACGCGCGGGCGACAAGGGCCGGCACGAGTTCTGGGGCGACCAGTACCGCGACGGCCTCCTCAAGGGCTTCGAGCGCGCCCATGAGGGCAACCGGGCCCCACTGCTCATCGGCAACCACTTCGAGTCCTGGAACGGCGGCGTCTACATGCGTGCCGTCGAGGAGGTCGTCGAGCGGGTCTGCACGAAGCCCGACGTGCGCTGTGTTTCCTTCCGGCAGCTCGCCGACTGGCTGGACGCGCAGGACCCGCAGACCCTGGCGAAGTTGCGCACGCTGGGGGTTGGTGAGGCGCCGAAGGGCGGGTGGGCGACGTTTTTGGCGGGTCAGGCGGGGCCGGCGCCGAAGGGGGTGCCAGGCGCTGCGCGGTAGGTCCGTCGGGGGTGTGGGGTGGCGGGGTCGTTCGTTGGGCGCGGCGTGGTGGGGACTGGGCGCGCGGTTCCCCGCGCCCTGTCGGGGGCGCTTTGCGCCCCGACAAATGTGGTCGCCGTCAGACGGCTGTTGCCGTCATCTGTTCGGTCAGGACGTAGTCGGGGTCGATCTGGGCCGCCAGGTCGACTCCGGTGCGGGCGTTGGCCCAGGAGTGGGCGTTTTTCAGGTGGAAGTGGACCATCTGGTGGGTGTAGCGCTCCCAGTCGCGCAGCTCGTACGTGGCGTCGACGGCCGTCCGCAACCTCTGCAGGGAGCGGTGGTTGGTGTCCTCCAGGTGTTCGAACCGAGTGAGCCGACCCTTCTCCATGGCGCGCACCCAGTCCGAGTGGCCGACCGTCTCCAGGAGGTCGTCGCCTACTTCGGCGCGGAGGAAGTCGACGTCGTCCTGGCTCTGCACCTTGTTGCCGACGACCTTCAGGGCGACCCCGAAGTCCTGGGCGTACTCCTTGTACTGGCGATAGACGGAGACTCCCTTCCGGGTCGGTTCGGCGACGAGGAACGTGATGTCGAAGCGGGTGAACAGGCCGGACGCGAAGGAGTCCGAGCCCGCGGTCATGTCGACGACGACGTACTCACCCGGGCCGTCGACGAGATGGTTCAGGCACAGCTCCACCGCGCCCGTCTTGGAGTGGTAGCAGGCCACTCCGAGATCGGCCTCGGTGAACGGGCCGGTGACCATCAAACGGACGGCGCCCCCGTCGAGTTCCACCGGCCGCGCGCAGGCGTCGTACACCGGATTGGTCTCCTGGATCCGCAGCAGACGCGAGCCCCCGCCGGGCGGGGTCGTCTTGATCATCGCGTCGGCGCAGGCGATGCGCGGGTTCGAGCCGCGCAGGTACTCCTTGATCAGATCCATCCGCTCGCCCATCGCGGGCATCGCGGCGGCTTCGGAGTCGTGGAGGCCGAGCGCGGCGCCCAGGTGCTGGTTGATGTCGGCGTCGATGGCGAGGACCGGCGCCCCGGAGGCTGTGAGGTGGCGGACGAACAGCGAGGACAGCGTGGTCTTGCCGCTGCCGCCCTTCCCGACGAAAGCAATTTTCATGTTCACTAACGGTAGTGGAGCGAACGCCGAACGTGTCCAGGGGGCGTGAGGAAGTCCACTCCTTCGTGGGTGGGGGGCATGTGCCCCGGAGTGCGTAGGGTCGTACTCATGAGTACGACAGGCGCGACCGCCGACCCGCTCGCGGCCCTGGGAGCACTGCCCGGGGTGGCCGACTCCGTGGAGTCCGTGCGCAAGGCCGTGGACCGGGTTTACGGGCATCGCATCATGCGGCGACGCAGCAACGAGATCACCGGTGAGGCGGCTCTGCGCGGTGCGCGCGGCTCCGCGGCCCTCTCCGGGGCGGACTGGGCTCTGGAAGAGGTGCGCCGGCGTACCGACTTCAGTGGGGACGACGAGGCCCGCGTCATCGGCGCGTCACTCCGGCTGACCGCGGAGGCGGGCCAACTCCTCTCCATCTGGCGCCAGTCGCCGCTGCGCGTGCTGGCTCGGCTCCATCTGGTCGCCGCCGCGGGGACGGGCGAGGAGGTGGGGCGCCCGCGCCAGGACGGCGAGCCGGTCGACGAGCCGACGATCGAACTGCCGCTGCCGAGCGCGGCCGAGGTGTCCGGACGGCTGGAGGGGCTCGCGGAGCTGATCATCGCGGGCGGTTCGGCTCCTGCCCTGGTCACGGCCGCCGTCGTGCACGGCGAACTCCTGGCGCTGCGCCCGTTCGGTTCCCACAACGGCCTCGTCGCGCGCGCGGCCGAGCGGATCGTCCTGGTCGGCAGCGGGCTCGACCCGAAGTCCGTCTGTCCGGCCGAGGTCGGCCACGCCGAACCGGGCCGCGCGGCCTATCTGTCGGCGCTCGACGGCTATGTCTCCGGTACCCCGGAGGGCATGGCGGCCTGGATCGCCCACTGCGGCCGGGCGGTCGAACTGGGCGCGCGTGAATCGGTGGCCGTGTGCGAGGCGCTGCAGCGCGGAGCGGCTTAGGAATAGCGGCACAAGAGAAGCGAGGGAAGCGAAAAGGCCCTCCACGGAGGGCCTTCAACGGGTTGCGGCGGTACGAGGATTCGTACCGCCGCCAGCATGTTCACCCGGTTACCAAGCGTCCTCGGATTTTTGCCCATCAGGTCGGGAACTCTGCCCGTGGCCTGGTGCGGCTGGCCCGTAATCGACGGGTCGACGTCGCGTGGGTGCCCGGTGTTCATGCGCGGTCCGTGGGCCAAATGCGTTATAAGGTGATCCTTTCGGATGTCCTTGGTCTCGCGGGCCGTTAAGTCCTTTCTACTCCAGGACCGGAGTAAGCGGAAGGCCTGGCTGTACTTCTTTACTTTTATGATCAAAAGGACGGTAAACGGGCGCGGAGATCACGCGACCGAGGGGCGACGCCTGCTCGCGTACCAGACGAGACCCGCCGTGGCGGCTGCCGCGCCTATCGCGGCGGCGGCTACCAGAGCCGGACGCGGCGGTACGGAGAGGGCGGGCAGGCGCTGCTTCAGCCGGACCGGGCGGTGGAAGTCGAGGATCGGCCACCCGCGGGCGACCGCTTCCCGGCGCAGTGCGCGGTCCGGGTTCACGGCGTGCGGATGGCCGACGGAGGCCAGCATGGGGACGTCGGTGACGCTGTCGCTGTAGGCGTAGCAGCGCGCGAGGTCGTATCCCTCGGACTCGGCCAGCCCCTTGATCGCCTCGGCCTTCGTCGGTCCGTACGCGTAGTACTCCACCTCGCCCGTGAAGCAGCCGTCGTCGCCGACGACCATGCGCGTGGCCACGACTCGGTCCGCGCCGAGGAGGTCGCCGATCGGCTCGACGACCTCCGCGCCCGACGTGGACACGATCACCACATCACGGCCGGCGGTGTGGTGCTCCTCGATGAGGGAGGCCGCCTCGTCGTAGATGATCGGGTCGATCAGGTCGTGCAGGGTCTCGGCGACGATCTCCTTGACCTGCTGGACGTTCCAGCCGCGGCAGAGCGCGGACAGATACTCGCGCATGCGCTCCATCTGGTCATGATCAGCACCGCCCGCCAGGAAGACGAACTGGGCGTATGCGGTACGCAAGACGGCCCGGCGGTTGATCAGACCGCCTTGGTAGAACGACTTGCTGAACGTGAGCGTGCTCGACTTCGCAATGACCGTCTTGTCCAGGTCAAAGAAGGCGGCTGTGCGGGGCAAGGAGTGGTTTTCCACGAGGCAGAGCATATGCGCCCGCCATTCGGCGTAAGCTGGGGCGCGTGGGTTTGCCTGAGAGGGCTCTCGGGTACACCATGGAAGTCACGGATCGTTCGCGACCGTGCTAACCCGGTCCGGCTCCTCCCCCCCCGAGTCGAACCGTGGGGACGACCCCCGCTCTCCCCCCCGGCGGGGGTCGTCGCATGTCCGGGTGGGTCTCTTCCCCTTCGCACTCTCAGTTTCAGCGGCCGTGTGGCCGGACGAGGCGGCTCCGGCCGCCTTTTTTGCATGCCCATGATCTGTCACCGCGCGTAGCTGAAGCGATGCTCTGTGGAAAGTCGAACGGTACTCACCTGTTCGGGTGACGGCGATATTCACAACCACCGAGTTGTCCACAGATATCGACCAAGATCCACACGATTTCCGGGTTCGTTGCACCGTGATTCCAACGCGGCCCGCCTCGCGGCGAGTTCGTGGCCGGAACCGATTGTCGGGCGCGTTTGGCCGGATTCCGTCGGCCGTCAAAATGCGAAGGGGGACGGAAAACATGGCGGGAGCCATCACACACGACAACGAACAGCCCGCGGCCGAGGGACGGCAGAGCGGACCGCTGATCGTCACCGAGGACGCCGACCTGCTCGACGACCTGCTGCGCCTGTGCGCGGCGGCCGGTGCCACTCCCGAAGTGCACCACGGGGTGCCCGAGCAAGGCGGCGGCTGGGAGGCCGCCCCACTCGTCCTGGTCGGCGACGACGCCGTACGGCGGGTGCGTGGGGCTGCGCGGCGACGGGGAGTGGTGCTCGTAGGGCGGGACCAGGACGACTCAGGGGTCTGGCGGCGGGCCGTCGAGATCGGCGCCGATCACGTCCTGATGCTGCCCGACGGCGAGCAGTGGCTCGTCGACCGGATCGCCGACGTCGCCGAGGGCGTGGGCAGGCCCGCGCTCACCGTCGGCGTCATCGGGGGCCGGGGCGGGGCCGGGGCGTCCACGCTGGCCTGCGCGCTCGCCGTCACCTCCGCCCGCGAGGGCCTGCGCACCCTCCTGGTGGACGCGGATCCGCTGGGCGGAGGGCTCGACGTGCTCCTCGGCGGCGAGACGGCCGACGGACTGCGCTGGCCGGCCTTCGCCGCCTCGCGCGGCCGGGTCGGCGGCGGCGCCCTGGAGGAGTCGCTGCCGAAACTGCACTCCCTGAGGGTGCTGAGCTGGGACCGCGGCGACTGCGTGGCCGTCCCGCCCCAAGCAGTCCGGGCGGTGCTCGCCGCGGCCAGACGGCGCGGGGGCGCGGTCGTCGTCGATCTCCCGCGCCGCATCGACGACGGTGTCGCGGAGGTCCTCGCCCAACTGGACGTGGGGATCCTGGTCGTCCCCGGCGAACTGCGCGCCGTCGCCGCGGCAGGCCGGGTGGCGTCCGCCGTCGGCATGGTCCTGCGCGACCTGCGCGTGGCGGTACGGGGGCCGTACACACCGGGGCTGGACGACCACGAGGTGGCCCGGCTGCTCAACCTGCCCCTGGCGGGCGAGGTACCCGTCGAATCGGCCCTGGCACGCCCGCACGAGGGCAAGGCACCGCCGGGAGCGGCCGCGCGCGGCCCGCTGGCCCGGTTCTGCACGGTGTTCTGGGAGCGGGCGCTGGCCGAGGCAGGTGGCGTATGAACGGCGTGCGCTGGGACGAGGGACCGACAGCGTCCGCCGGACTGCTGGACGGCGTCCGCCAGTGGCTGGCCGAGAGCGGGGCCGAGGCGACACCCGCGCGCGTGGCGCAGGCTCTGCGGGAGCAGGGGCGGGTGCTGGGAGACGCCGAAGTACTGGGCGCCGCTGAGCGGCTGAGGTCCGAACTTGTCGGCACAGGCCCGCTGGAGCCGCTGCTCGCCGACCCGTCGGTGACCGACGTGCTGGTGGCTGCCCCGGACCGGGTGTGGGTCGACCGGGGCGGCGGACTGGAACTGACGGCCGTCTCCTTCCCGGACGCGGGCGCCGTACGACGGCTCGCGCAGCGTCTGGCCGCGGTGGCCGGACGGCGGCTGGACGACGCCCGGCCCTGGGTCGACGCCCGGCTGCCCGACGGGACCCGGCTGCACGCGGTACTGCCTCCGGTGGCCGTGGGCTGCACCTGCCTGTCACTGCGGGTGGTACGGCCGCGCGCGTTCACCCTCGAGGAGCTGATGGCCGCGGGGACGGTACCACCGGGCGGCGACAGAGTCCTGCGGGCGTTGCTCGACGCCCGGCTGTCCTTCCTGGTCAGCGGGGGTACGGGGTGCGGCAAGACCACCCTTCTGAGCGCGCTGCTCGGCCTGGTCGGCCCGGGTGAGCGGATCGTGCTGGCCGAGGACTCGGCGGAGCTGCGGCCCGACCATCCGCACGTCGTACGGCTGGAGACCAGACCCGCCAACCAGGAGGGCGCCGGCCTGGTCACCCTCGAGGACCTGGTGCGGCAGGCGCTGCGGATGCGGCCCGACCGGCTGGCCGTCGGGGAGGTCCGAGGCGCCGAGGTCGTGCACCTGCTGGCGGCGCTGAACACGGGGCACAGCGGCTGCGGCACGGTCCACGCGAACGCGGCGGCGGACGTACCGGCGCGGCTCGAGGCGCTGGGTACGGCCGCGGGGCTCGACCGGACCGCGCTGCACAGCCAGTTGGCGGCCGCGTTGTCAGTGGTCCTGCATCTCGTCCGTGACCGGGCCGGGCGGCGCCGGATCGCCGAGGTGCATGTGCTGGAGCGGGATCCGTCGGGGCTGGTGGTGACGGTTCCGGCGCTGCGGTGGGGCGAGGAGGCCTTCGCGTACGAGCGGGGGTGGGAGCGGCTGCGAGGGCTGCTCCGGGCCGGCGGCGACAAGGGCCAGGGGAGTGGACAGGCGTGACAGGGACGGGAGAGCTGGCGATGGGTGTGGCCGTGGTGTTCGCGGGGGCGGTCTGCTGGCTGCTGGGCGGGCGGTATCCGGGGGCGCGGCGGGCGGAGTTGCTGCTCGCCGGGGGCGGGGCTGTGGGGGCCGGGCCTCCACTGTGGGCACGGGCCGCCGGTGAACTGCGGCGCCTGCGGCGGAGGTTGCGGGCCGAGTGGTGGTCGGTGGCCGTCGGACTGGTGGTGGCGCTGCTGGGTGCCTCCGTCGTACCGGCGGTGGTGGGCGCGGCCGGGGTGCCGTTGCTGCGCAGGGTGCGGCGGGCCGGTGAGGTGCGGCACGCGCGGGAGCGGCGGGGTGACGAGGTGATCGCGCTGTGCGCGGCGCTCGCCGGTGAAGTGCGCGCCGGACGGCAGCCGGGGGAGGCGCTGCTGCGGGCGGCACGCGACTCCGGCGGCCTCGGGGAGGCACAGGCGTCGGTGCTGGCGGCCGCGCGGTTCGGCGGCGACGTACCCGGGGCGCTCGCCGGGGCGGCCCGACAACCGGGCGCGGAGGGGCTGTTGGGCCTCGCGGCGTGCTGGCGGGTGGCTGTCGACCAGGGCGCGGGCCTGGCGGCCGGGCTGGACCGCCTCGAAGGGGCCCTGCGCGCCGACCGTGACCAACGCGCCGATCTGCGCGCCCAGTTGGCGGGCGCCCGGTCGACGGCGGTGATGCTCGCCGGCCTGCCGGTGCTGGGCCTGGCCTTGGGCACGGCTCTGGGTGCCGACCCCTTGCAGGTCCTGCTCCACACCGGCGCCGGATTGGGCTGCCTGCTGGTCGGTGGGGTGCTGGAGGGCGTGGGGCTGTGGTGGGCGCTGCGGATCGTGCGGGGAGCGGAAGCGGCGTGAGGGCCGGCGGAGTGAGTGAAGAGGGCCGGGTCCGTACGGCTGTCGGGCGTGGCCGGAGAAGGGAGTCGCCGTGAGCGCGGAGGTTTTCCACAGGCTGGGGGCAGTCCTGGGCGTCCTGCTGGCCCTGGGGTGGCTGGTGCGGTGGATCGAGGCGGTACGGCGTGAATGCAGGGTGCGCCGGAGGCTGGCCCGGCTGCTCGAGCTCGAGTCGGAACTGGGGTTGGAGCGGGGACGCGCCGCGGGGGGACGGTGGTTCGGGGCGCGGGAGGTCGGACGGCGGTGGCTGCCCGTGTTGGGCGCGGTGAGCGCGGGGTGGGTGCTGGTCGGCGGTGTGGCCGGAGTCGTGGTGGGGACGGTCGCCGGGTTCGGACTGTGGCGGTGGCGACTGCGGCGGATGGCCGGTGGTCCGGCGGCGGAGGACGTCGACGCGGCCGAGGCGGCACGGCAACTCCCGCTCGCCGCCGACCTGCTGGCCGCGTGCATCGCGGCCGGTGCCGGGCCGGTGATCGCGGCTCAGGCGGTGGGCGAGGCGCTGGTGGGGCCGGTCGGGGAGCGGCTGGCGCGGGGCGCGGCGGAGGTACGGCTCGGCGGTGAACCGGCCGAAGCCTGGCGGAGGTTGGCGTCGATACCGGGCGCCGGCCCCCTGGCGAGCCTGCTGGAGCGGGCCGATGAGTCGGGCGTACCGACGGCCGGACCGGTCGCCCGCATCGCAGCCGACACCCGCGCCGACTGGGGCCGCACCGCGACGGAGCGCGCTCGTCGGGCGGCCGTCATGGTCACCGCGCCGGTGGGGCTGTGCTTCCTGCCCGCGTTCATCGCGATCGGCGTACTGCCCGTGGTGATCGGGCTGGCGGACGGGTTGCTGGGCGGGGGTGGTGGATGACGTCAGCGGTGCCCGAGTCGGGAGCGGGTCATCAACAACGGGTCATAGAGCGGGTTGTCAGTAGTCAGTCAGCAAGAGAACGAGAAACAACGGGAGTTGAGATGTTCGCAGTGGTGCGGGAACGAATGTGTGCCCTGGTGCGCAGGACGCGGGTGGCGCTGGTGGCGCGGCGGGATGCCGGAATGGTGACCTCGGAATACGCCGTCGGGATCATCGCTGCGGTGGCCTTCGCCGCGGTGCTCTACAAGGTGGTGACGAGCGGGCAGGTCGGTTCGGAACTGCAGGCCATCGTGAAGAAGGCCCTCGATGCCAAAATGTGAACGCCGGGGCCCGGAGCGGGATGTGGGGCGGTTTCGGGACCGGGGGTTCGTGACCGCCGAGGCCGCGGTGGTGCTGCCCGCCCTGGTGCTGTTCTCGATGACGCTGGTCTGGGCGCTGCTCGTCGCCGCGGCTCAGATCCAGTGTGTGGACGCGGCCCGGGCCGGTGCCCGGGCCGCAGCCCGGCAGGACCCGCCCGACGCGGTCGCCGAGGTGGCCCGTGAAGCGGCCCCGCGTGGGGCGGAGGTCACCGTCACCAGAGAGGGCGATCTCGTGCGTGTGGCGGTGGTGGCGCAGCCGCCGGGGCTCGGTGGCCTGAGCGTCGATGTGACCCACGAAGCGGTGGCGTTGGCGGAGGAGACGGTGGGGGTGGGGACGTGAAACGCCTGGGAAGGGGGTGGCTCGCCGCTCTCGCCAGAGTTGCCTCCTCTCGCCCTGTCCGCTCCGACCGTGGCTCGGCGACCGTCTGGAGTGTGGGGGCCATCGCCGTCCTGTGTGTGGTGTTCGGGGTGGTGCTGGCCATGGGGCAGGCCGCTGTGGCCCGGCACCGGGCAGCCGCCGGTGCGGATCTGGCGGCGCTCGCGGCGGCGGACCACTGGACGGAGGGCGCCGGGGCGGCCTGCGCACGGGCGGACCGGGTTGCTGCGGCCCAGGGCACCCGGCTCGCTCGGTGCGCACTGGTGGGTGAGGTGTCGGACCTGACGGTGTCGGCGGGACGGGGTCTGTTCGCGGCGGAGGTCAGATCGAGGGCGGGCCCGCCAGGCCCACCGGGCGTACCAGGCCTGCCAGGAACTCCTGGGCCCCTCGGACCCCTTGAGCCTTCGAAGCCGGCTGGGCCGCCCCCGTAAGGCAGCCTCGGCCTCAACCCAGGCCGTCCGGAGCCTCCTTCTCCTCGGGCGCCCCCTGCAGGAGAACCGTCAACAACCGCACCGCCCCCCGCTTGTGCAGCGGATCGTTGCCGTTGCCGCACTTGGGGGACTGGATGCAGGACGGGCAGCCGGCGTCGCACTCGCAGGAGGCGATGGCCTGGCGGGTGGCCGTCAGCCAGGAGCGGGCCGTGTGGAAGGCGCGCTCGGCGAAGCCCGCGCCACCCGGGTGACCGTCGTACACGAAGACCGTGGGAAGGAGGGTGTCCGGATGGAGCGGGACGGAGACACCGCCGATGTCCCAGCGGTCGCAGGTCGCGAAGAGGGGCAGCATGCCGATCGACGCGTGCTCGGCGGCGTGCAGGGCGCCGCCGAGGATCTCCGGGTTGATGCGGGCGGCGTCGAGCTGGTCCTCGGTGACCGTCCACCACACGGCACGGGTACGCAGCGTACGAGGAGGGAGATCGAGCTTTGTCTCGCCCAGGACTTCACCGGTGATGACGCGACGGCGCAGGAAGGAGACGACCTGGTTGGTGACCTCGACGGAGCCGTAGCAGAGGCGGCCGTCGCCCCATGGGATCTCGACGTCGGTCTCCAGGACGGCGATGGACGTGGTGTCGCGGGCGACCGTCGAATACGGCGGGTTCGCCTCCTCGACCAGGGCGACCGAGTCGGCCAGGTCGAGGGAGCGGACGAGATACGTGCGGCCCTGGTGGAGGTGGACCGCGCCCTCGTGCACGGCAGTGTGCGAGGCGCCCGCGTCGACCGTGCCGAGCAGCCGTCCGGTGCCCTCCTCGACGATCTGGACGGGATTGCCGCCCCCGCCCCGGATGTCGGCCAGGTCGGCGGCCCGTTCACGGCGGGTCCAGTGCCAGGCCGTGGTCCGGCGGCGGAGCAGCTTCGCGGCCTCCAACTGCGGGAGCAGAGCGGCGGTCTCGGGGCCGAAGAGCGCCAAATCATCCTCGACCAGGGGGGATTCGGCCGCCGCGGCGCACAAGTGGGGGGCGAGCACGTACGGGTTGTCCGGGTCGAGGACCGTCGACTCGACCGGCTGGTCGAACAGGGCCTCCGGGTGGTGGACGAGGAACGTGTCCAGCGGGTCGTCGCGGGCGACGAGGATCGCCAGCGCGCCCTGTCCGGCCCGTCCGGCGCGGCCCGCCTGCTGCCAGAGGGAGGCGCGGGTGCCCGGGTAGCCGGCGATGACGACGGCGTCCAACCCGGAGACGTCGATGCCGAGTTCGAGGGCGGTGGTGGCGGCGAGGCCGAGGAGGTCGCCGGAGTGCAGGGCCTGTTCGAGGGCTCTGCGTTCCTCGGGGAGGTAGCCGCCGCGATAGGCGGCCACACGTCGGGCCAGAGAGCGGTCGACCTCGGACAGTCGTTCCTGGGCGATCACCGAGATCAGCTCGGCGCCGCGCCGGGAGCGTACGAAGGCCACCGAGCGCACGCCCTGGACGGTGAGGTCGGTCAACAGGTCGGCGGTCTCCGCGGTGGCCGTACGGCGGACGGGCGCGCCCTTCTCGCCGTGCAGGTCGGTGAGCGGGGGCTCCCAGAGGGCGAACACCAGTTCACCGCGTGGTGAGGCGTCGTCGGCGACCTCGACCACCGGGAGGCCCGTCAGACGGCCCGCAGCGACGGACGGCTCGGCGGCCGTGGCGGAGGCGAGCAGGAAGACGGGGGAGGCGCCGTAGCGGGCGCACAGGCGGCGCAGCCGGCGCAGGACCTGGGCGACGTGGGAGCCGAAGACGCCGCGGTAGGTGTGGCATTCGTCGATGACGACGAACTTCAGCGACTTCAGGAAGGAGGACCAGCGGGGGTGGGACGGGAGTATCCCCCGGTGCAGCATGTCGGGGTTGGTGAGGACGTAGTTGGCGTACTGGCGGACCCACTCGCGTTCCTCGACGGGCGTGTCGCCGTCGTACACGGCTGGGCGTACCGCGTTTCCCAAAGGTTGTGAAAGTTCCTTCACGGCTCGTCGCTGGTCTGCGGCGAGGGCCTTGGTCGGGGCGAGGTAGAGGGCGGTCGCTCCACGGCCGTTGGGTGCCTCGGAGCCGTCCAGAAGGCGGGAGAGGACCGGCACGAGGTACGCGAGCGACTTGCCCGAGGCGGTGCCTGTGGCGACGATCACGTTGTCGCCGTCCAGAGCGTGCTCGGCGGCCAGTGCCTGGTGGGCCCAGGGGTGGTCGACCCCGCAGGCCTGGACCGCCGCGATGACCTCCGGGCGAATCCGGTCGGGCCAGACTGCATGGCGGCCCGCACGTGGGGGCAAGTGCTCCGTATGAGTGATGCGCGAAGCCCGGCTCGGCCCCGAGGCGAGCCGGTCCAGGATCGTGCCCGGATCGGGTCGCCCGGCGGCGAAAGCCGAGGGTCGTTCGGATCGGTGATTCTTGGCCATCGGCATCGAGTGTGTCACTGGCGTGACGGACAATGGGCCCAAGGCGTCGTGCACGCCCTGCGGTAAGTGATTGAATGCCATCGCGGCTGGCGAACCGTCCTGGGGACTCTGCCGAGGTGTCCCTTGGGATGACCGCTCGATAGCAAGGTGCTGGAGGATCCGTGGACCTGTCCCTGTCGACCCGTACCGTCGGCGATCGTACGGTCGTCGAGGTCGGTGGAGAAATCGACGTTTATACCGCGCCCAAGCTGCGTGAGCAGCTGGTCGAGCTGGTCAACGACGGGAGTTTCCACCTCGTCGTCGACATGGAGGGTGTCGACTTCCTCGACTCCACCGGGCTCGGCGTGCTGGTCGGCGGCCTGAAGCGTGTGCGTGCCCATGAGGGCTCGCTGCGCCTGGTCTGCAACCAGGAGCGCATTCTGAAGATCTTCCGCATCACCGGTCTCACCAAGGTGTTCCCGATCCACACCTCGGTCGACGAAGCGGTGGCGGCCACCGACTGACGGCCGTTTGTCGGACGCGTGTGCGGTCACCCGTATGCGCGTTCGTGACGGAAGAAGTTAACGCGGGGGGCCCGGGTCTCGGCGACCCGGCCCCCTGACCGCACGCCCGTATTCCGAGGGGGATGCATGGCCACCGTTGAACTCCGCTTCAGCGCGCTGCCCGAGCACGTCAGGACCGCCCGTCTGGTGGCGGCAGCGGTGGCGCGCAGGGCCGGAGTGGACGAGGCCGTACTCGACGAGGTGCGACTCGCCGTCGGCGAGGCCTGCTCCCGTGCCGTCGGACTGCACCAGAGCGGTGGAATCTCGGAGCCCGTGTGGGTGACGCTGACCGAGGAGGAGAAGCTGTTCTCCATCGAGGTCGGCGACGAGGCGCCCCGCTCTGTTCCCGGCGACGCTCCGGGTGACGGCGATGTGGACGTGGATGCCGAGGAGGACGAGATGGGCCTCGCGGTCATCAGCGGCCTCGTCGACGACGTCGAGGTCACCGCTGGGGAGAACGGCGGATCGATCCGCATGAGCTGGCCAACCGTGCCGCCGGCCACGCTCCTCCCCTGAGCTGCTCCTCGACACCACCCCCGTACCACCTCAAGGGCCCTGCTGAGCAGGGCCCTTGTCGTTTTTATCGGCGGCCTCCGGAATTAGTGAAGGTATTCACGATCGAGCGCCCGATAATTTGATCAAGCGCGAATGCGTCTGCGCCATTACGCCATATGGGTCAATGGATCACCCGTCGATCTTCTTTCGATCATTTGCCGAATAGCGAGGGGCGATCTATTCCGTTTCCGCGTACTGTTTTGATCAGCTTGCGGTACCTACAATCCCGTCCACATCTTGAGCTCAGCCCAAGCGTCAAGGAGGACGAATGGCGGGGCTTTCTACCCCTCATCGGTTCGACCAACCCACAACCTTCGCAGCCGCGGTACTGACCGACGACAACCGACTGATCGTGATGGTCATCGGCGTCGTCGCCCTGGCGGCACTCGTGGTCGCCGGGGTGCTGGTGCGCCAGGTGCTCGCGGCAGGCGAGGGCACCGACAGCATGAAGGAGATCGCGAAGGCCATCCAGGAAGGCGCGAACGCCTATCTGGCACGGCAGTTGCGCACGCTCGGCGTATTCGCCGTGATCGTTTTCTTCCTGCTCATGCTGCTGCCCGCGGACGACTGGAATCAGCGCGCCGGACGCTCGCTGTTCTTCTTGATCGGCGCGGCGTTCTCGGCGGCCACCGGTTATATCGGCATGTGGCTCGCCGTGCGCAGCAATGTGCGCGTCGCTGCTGCGGCGCGGGAAGCGACACCGGCGGAAGGCGAGCCGGAAAAGGATCTCACCGACGTCTCGCACAAGGCGATGAAGATCGCTTTCCGTACGGGCGGCGTCGTCGGCATGTTCACGGTGGGCCTCGGCCTGCTGGGCGCGTCCTGCGTGGTCCTGGTGTACGCGGCCGACGCGCCGAAGGTGCTCGAGGGCTTCGGCCTCGGCGCCGCCCTCATCGCCATGTTCATGCGCGTCGGCGGCGGCATCTTCACCAAGGCCGCGGACGTCGGCGCCGACCTGGTCGGCAAGGTCGAACAGGGCATCCCGGAGGACGATCCGCGCAACGCCGCGACCATCGCCGACAACGTGGGCGACAACGTGGGCGACTGCGCGGGCATGGCGGCCGACCTGTTCGAGTCGTACGCCGTGACGCTGGTCGCGGCGCTGATCCTCGGCAAGGCCGCCTTCGGCGACGCCGGACTCGCCTTCCCGCTCCTGGTGCCCGCGATCGGCGTACTCACGGCGATGATCGGCATCTTCGCGGTGGCGCCGAAGCGTTCCGACCGAAGCGGCATGAGCGCGATCAACCGCGGCTTCTTCATCTCCGCGGTGATCTCGCTCGTCCTCGTCGCGATCGCCGTCTTCGTCTACCTGCCGTCGTCCTACGCCGATCTGGACGGGGTCACCGACGCGGCGATCGCGGCCAAGGGCGGCGATCCGCGGATCCTCGCGCTCCTCGCCGTGGCCATCGGCATCGTCCTGGCGGCCCTGATCCAGCAACTGACCGGCTACTTCACCGAGACCACCCGCCGGCCCGTACGGGACATCGGCAAGAGCTCACTGACCGGCGCGGCCACCGTCGTGCTCGCCGGTATCTCCATCGGGCTCGAATCGGCCGTCTACACCGCCCTGTTGATCGGCCTCGGCGTGTACGGGGCGTTCCTCCTCGGCGGTACGTCCATCATGCTGGCGCTGTTCGCGGTGGCACTGGCCGGCACCGGCCTGCTCACCACGGTCGGGGTGATCGTCGCGATGGACACCTTCGGGCCGGTCTCCGACAACGCGCAGGGCATCGCCGAGATGTCGGGCGACGTCGAGGGCGCGGGCGCGCAGGTCCTCACCGACCTGGACGCCGTCGGCAACACCACCAAGGCCATCACCAAGGGCATCGCCATCGCCACCGCAGTCCTGGCCGCCTCGGCGCTCTTCGGGTCGTACCGCGACGCGATCACGACCGCCGCACGCGACGTGGGCGAGAAGGTCGGCGAGGGCGGGCCGATGAACCTCGTGATGGACATTTCGCAGCCCAACAACCTGGTCGGTCTGATCGCCGGCGCGGCGGTCGTCTTCCTGTTCTCCGGGCTGGCGATCAACGCCGTTTCGCGGTCGGCGGGTTCGGTCGTCTACGAGGTGCGGCGGCAGTTCCGCGATCATCCCGGGATCATGAACTACACCGAGAAACCGGAATACGGGCGCGTCGTCGACATCTGTACCAAGGACGCGCTCCGGGAACTCGCCACGCCCGGGCTGCTGGCCGTCCTGGCGCCGATCGCCATCGGGTTCACGCTCGGTGTCGGCGCGCTCGGCGCGTTCCTCGCGGGCGCGATCGGGGCCGGCACGCTGATGGCGGTGTTCCTCGCCAACTCCGGTGGAGCGTGGGACAACGCGAAGAAACTGGTGGAGGACGGCCATCACGGAGGCAAGGGCAGCGAGGCCCACGAGGCGACCGTCATCGGCGACACCGTGGGCGACCCGTTCAAGGACACGGCGGGTCCGGCCATCAACCCGCTGCTGAAGGTGATGAACCTGGTCGCGCTGCTCATCGCGCCCGCGATCGTCAAGTTCAGCTACGGCGACGACAAGAACCTCGGCCTGCGCATCGTCATCGCCGTCCTGGCGATCGCGGTGATCGTGGGCGCGGTGTACGTGTCCAAACGGCGCGGAGTCGCCGGGGGCGACGACACGGAGGAGGCGGAACGGGTGGCCAAGTCGGCTGATCCCGCGGTGGTTTCTTAGCCGGGACCGGAGCGAACCGGCCAATGAGCGGGCGGGCGGCGCGTTGTGACGCGTCGTCCGCCCGCTCGCCGTGAGTCGCCCACCATTTTCGTGAGCCTTGTCTCTCTTGGTGCAAATGGCCGCATTAGCATATGAACCGGATACCCGTCACGTCGGTGTCGCCCAGTTGGCGTGTATGTTCCGGGGCCGAGAGCCATGGAAGGGACCAATCCGGTGAACAAGAAGCTCGCGGTCGCACTGTCCGGCGGTGCGGTACTGGTACTGGCGCTGTCGGGATGCAGCGGCGACGACGGCAACGAGAAGCTGGATGCCTGGGCCAAGCAGGTGTGCGACGCGGTGAAACCGCAGGCGAAGAAGATCGAGGCCGCCAACGCCGCGATCCAGAAGGAGACCTCCGACAACAGCACCCCGGCGGACGTCCAGAAGACCGACGCGCAGGCCTTCCAGGACATGGCCGACGCCTACAAGGCGATCGGCGCGGCCGTGAACACCGCAGGCGCGCCGAACGTCGACGACGGCGAGACGAAGAAGACCAACGCCGTCAAGGAACTCAACGACATCGCGGCCTCCTACGCCAGCCTGAAGAACCAGGTGGACGGCCTCGACACCAAGAACCAGGCGAAGTTCGCCGACGGCCTCAAGGGCGTCGCCACCCAGCTGGACAAGCTCAGCCAGAGCGGCAACGACGCCCTGAAGGCCCTTGAGGAGGGAGACGTCGGCAAGGCGATGGCCAAGCAGGAGAGCTGCAAGTCGACACCCGCCTCCCCCTCGGCCTCCTCGACGGCCAGCTGACCTCCGGCCGGACACCCCGCCGCCTCGACGAAGGTTTTCCACAGGCCTACGGGATGTCCGCGCCCGTCTGTCCACAGGCGGGCGCGGCGAAGCGGCGGGGCGGACACAATGGGGGCGTGAGTAACGCCAGCCAGCACACCCTGCCCTCCGCCGACCGCCCCGACGTCGCCGCGCGCCTCCGGGACGCCCTTCTGGCCGCCGACTTCACCGCCGACGGGCTGCTCGACCTGCTCGGCGCGCCCGCGTACGCCGCGCTGGCGCGCAGCGAGACCGTGCCCGCGCTCCGGGCGACCCGTGGCGACACACCGCTCGAACTGCTCGTACGACTGTTCCTCCTGCAGCAGCCCGTGCCCCACGCGCGCGTGGCGGGCGTCCTGCCCGTCGACGACTGCGTGGCGAGCGGCTGGCTGGTGTCCGGGGACGGGGGCGAGATGTCCGCCACCGTCGACGTACGGCCCTACGGCGGTCCTGACGGCGAGGACTGGTTCATCGTGTCCGACCTCGGGTGCGCCGTCGGCGGGGCCGGTGGCATCGGCAGCCACGACGAGGGCGTCGTCCTCGGGGTGGGCGGTGCCTCCACGACCCTCGCCGGCATCACCGTCCGTACGCCGGTCGCCTCCGCGCTCGACCTCGGCACCGGCTCCGGGATCCAGGCGCTGCACGCCGCCCAGCACGCCACGCGCGTGACGGCGACCGACCTCAACCCCCGCGCCCTGCACATCGCCGCGCTGACACTCGCCCTGTCCGGCGTCCCCGCGGCCGACCTGCGCGAGGGTTCCCTGTTCGAGCCGGTCCGGGCGGACGAGACGTACGACCTGATCGTCTCCAACCCGCCGTTCGTGATCTCGCCGGGTGCGCGCCTCACGTACCGGGACGGCGGGATGGGCGGGGACGATCTGTGCCGCACGCTCGTTCAGGAGGCGGGGGAGCGGCTGCGCGAGGGCGGGTTCGCACAGTTCCTCGCCAACTGGCAGCACGTGGAGGGGGAGGACTGGCAGGACAGACTGAGGTCGTGGGTGCCGCGCGGGTGCGATGCCTGGATCGTGCAGCGCGAGGTGCAGGACGTCACGCAGTACGCCGAACTGTGGCTGCGCGACGCCGGTGACCACCGCTCGGACCCGGCGGAGTACCGGGCGCGCTACGACGCGTGGCTGGACGAGTTCGAGGCGCGCAAGGTGAAGTCCGTCGGGTTCGGCTGGATCACCCTGCGCAGGACCGGGGCGGCCGAACCGTCGATCACCGTGGAGGAATGGCAGCATCCCGTCGAACAGCCGCTCGGGGACACCATCCGGGCACACTTCGAACGCCTGGACTACCTGCGCACGCATGACGACGCCGCCCTGCTCGCCGGGCACTTCAGACTGGCGGACGAGGTCGTGCAGGAGCAGGTCGGGCTGCCCGGCGCCGAGGACCCGGAGCACGTGGTGCTGCGCCAGCACCGCGGGATGCGCCGGGCCACCAAGGTGGACACGGTCGGCGCGGGCTTCGCAGGCGTGTGCGACGGCACGCTGAGCGCGGGGCGGATTCTGGACGCCATCGCACAACTGGTCGGCGAGGACCCGGTGTCGCTGCGGGACCGGACGCCCGCGCAGATCCGGTTGCTGGTGGAGCAGGGGTTCCTGGAGCCGTCGGAAGCGTGAGCGCGCCCCGGGGCACGGAGTCGGGGCGCGGTGCCGTCGCGGTGCCGTGAGGCGCTGTACTGCCGGTTCGGCCTCCTTGCGGCTGTTCTCTACGCCGGGACGACCACTGCGGCAGGGGACTCCGCGGCCGGTGCTGGTACGGCAGGTCGCGTACCCCGCCGCCGTACGGCAGTGGGAGGCGTGCGGGCGGCGCGCGAGGCGTCGGGAAGCGTGCGGGTCGCGCGGCGGTGCGGGTCGGCCGCTCGCGGCGTCTGTTCCGGCGTACCGAGTGTGGGGGTGGCGAGGTTCGGGCGGCATATTCACGCCGAGTTGCGGCGGCCGGTTCGGGGCGGGGTGCGCGCCGCAGTTTGTGAGATCAGTGGGAGTCGTCCGCGACGGACCGTGGTCGGCCGGCCCCTTCGCGCGCGTCCTCCGGGGCTGCCCTGCGGGTGATCGAGGGGCGCCGTGGACGCCGTCCGCCCGCCGTTCACCTCGGGTTCGTGTGGACGCTTCCCGGGCGTGGGAGCCTCCCGGGTCCGGGGAGTCCCGGGCGGGACGAAAGGGCGTGCGGGGGCATGGAGAGCGGACCGGCGATCTTCGCGGGAGTGGTGTTCGCCCTGTTCGGAAGTGGGCTGCTGGCGTGGACCGTGACCCGGGTCCGGCACCGGGAGCCCGTCGCCCACGGTGTGAACCCCGTCGCATCGGCGGTCCTCGCGAGTGTCGCCGCGCTGCTCGCCCTCGGGGTCGGCGGATGGTGTCTCACCCGCGTGTGAGGTGCGCGAGAGACAGATGAACGGCGCGCACGGCGGGCCGCGCCGGTAACCGGTAGCTCACCCTCCGATCGGGTCCGGAGAGGCAGGTCGCTACTCCGGGCGGCAGGAATGGCGGTAGTCGGGTTACCGTTCGAGTGGCCGTTGCGGGCTTTTCCCGTTTGACACGGGGGCGGGATGTACCGTCACACTCCGCAGCGTCAGCATGACCCGACCCCGGGAGCAAGGCCGGGGGAGACCCCGAGTGTCGACCGGAGAGAAGAGCGAAGTTGTCCCCGACCAGCGAGACCGCACAGGGCGGCCGCCGACTCGTCATCGTCGAGTCGCCTGCCAAGGCGAAGACGATCAAGGGCTATCTCGGCCCCGGATACGTCGTCGAGGCGAGCGTCGGGCACATCCGCGACCTCCCCAACGGCGCCGCCGAGGTCCCCGAGCAGTACACCGGCGAGGTGCGCCGCCTCGGGGTGGACGTCGAACACGACTTCCAGCCGATCTATGTGGTCAACGCGGACAAGAAAGCCCAGGTCAAGAAGCTCAAGGACCTGCTGAAGGACTCCGACGAACTCTTCCTCGCCACCGATGAGGACCGCGAGGGCGAGGCCATCGCGTGGCACCTGCAGGAGGTCCTGAAGCCCAAGGTCCCGGTCAAGCGGATGGTCTTCCACGAGATCACCAAGGCCGCGATCCAGGCCGCCGTCGCCAACCCGCGCGAGCTGAACCAGAAGCTGGTCGACGCCCAGGAGACCCGCCGCATCCTCGACCGCCTCTACGGCTACGAGGTCTCGCCGGTCCTGTGGAAGAAGGTCATGCCGCGCCTGTCGGCCGGCCGTGTCCAGTCGGTCGCGACCCGACTTGTGGTCGAGCGGGAACGCGAGCGCATCGCTTTCCGTTCTGCTGAGTACTGGGACCTGACGGGAACCTTCTCCCCCACTCTCGGCTTCGCTCGAGCGGGGGGACCCCCATCCGGCCGCGCGGGTGACCCGTCGGACCCGTCGTCGCTGGTCGCCCGTCTCACGGCCGTCGACGGCAGGCGAGTCGCGCAGGGCCGTGACTTCGACTCCCTGGGACAACTGAAGAGCGCGAACACCCTCCACCTGGACGAGGCGAACGCCCGCGCCCTGGCCGCCGCCCTGGCGGACACCCGCTTCGCCGTCCGCTCGGTCGAGTCGAAGCCGTACCGCCGCTCGCCGTACGCCCCGTTCCGTACGACGACGCTCCAGCAGGAGGCCAGCCGCAAGCTCGGCTTCGGCGCGAAGGCGACCATGCAGGTGGCGCAGAAGCTGTACGAGAACGGCTTCATCACCTATATGCGTACGGACTCCACGACCCTGTCGGACACGGCGATCACCGCCGCCCGTGCCCAGGTCACCCAGCTGTACGGCGCCGACTACCTGCCCTCGTCCCCGCGCACGTACGCCGGGAAGGTCAAGAACGCGCAGGAGGCGCACGAGGCGATCCGCCCGTCGGGTGATCGTTTCCGCACCCCGGCGGAGACGGGCCTGACCGGCGACCAGTTCAGGCTCTACGAGCTGATCTGGAAGCGCACGGTGGCCTCCCAGATGAAGGACGCGGTCGGCAACTCGGTCACCGTGAAGATCGCGGGCGCGTCCGCCGACGGCCGGGACGCCGAGTTCAGCGCCTCCGGCAAGACGATCACCTTCCACGGCTTCCTGAAGGCGTACGTCGAGGGCGCTGACGACCCGAACGCCGAGCTGGACGACCGCGAGAAGCGCCTGCCCCAGGTGAACGAGGGCGACGCCCTGTCCGCCGAGGAGATCACGGTCGACGGGCACGCCACCAAGCCCCCGGCCCGCTACACCGAGGCGTCTCTGGTCAAGGAGCTCGAGGAGCGCGAGATCGGCCGCCCGTCGACGTACGCGTCGATCATCGGGACCATTCTCGACCGCGGCTATGTCTTCAAGAAGGGCACGGCCCTCGTGCCGTCCTTCCTGTCCTTCGCCGTCGTCAACCTCCTGGAGAAGCACTTCGGGCGGCTCGTCGACTACGACTTCACCGCCCGCATGGAGGACGACCTCGACCGCATCGCCCGCGGCGAGGCCCAGTCCGTGCCGTGGCTGAAGCGCTTCTACTTCGGCGAGGGCGAGGGCGGCGCTCCCGCCATCGGCGGCGCGGCCGACGCGGGCAACGGGGACGGGGACCACCTCGGCGGTCTCAAGGAACTGGTGACCGACCTGGGCGCGATCGACGCGCGCGAGGTGTCGTCGTTCCCGGTGGGCAACGGCATCGTGCTGCGCGTGGGGCGCTACGGCCCGTACATCGAGCGCGGCGAGAAGGACTCCGAGAACCACCAGCGCGCGGACGTGCAGGAGGACCTCGCTCCCGACGAGCTGTCCGTCGAGCTGGCAGAGGAACTGCTCGCCAAGCCGAGCGGCGACTTCGAGCTGGGTGCCGACCCCGAGTCCGGCCATCAGATCATCGCCAGGGACGGCCGCTACGGCCCGTACGTCACCGAGGTGCTCCCCGAGGGCACCCCGAAGACCGGCAAGAACGCCGTCAAGCCGCGTACGGCCTCCCTGTTCAAGTCGATGTCCCTGGACACGGTGACCCTGGCGGACGCGCTCCAGCTGATGTCCCTGCCCAGGGTCGTCGGCAAGGACGCGGAGGGCGTGGAGATCACCGCGCAGAACGGGCGCTACGGCCCGTATCTGAAGAAGGGCACGGACTCGCGGTCCCTGCAGACCGAGGACCAACTCTTCACGATCACCCTCGAAGAGGCGCTGGAGATCTACTCCCAGCCCAAGCAGCGCGGCCGGGCCGCCGCCAAGCCGCCGCTGAAGGAGCTGGGCACCGACCCGGTCAGCGGAAAGCCGGTGGTCGTCAAGGACGGCCGCTTCGGGCCGTACGTCACCGACGGCGAGAGCAACGCGACCCTGCGCTCCGGCGACAGCGTCGAGGAGATCACCCCGGAGCGCGGCTACGAGCTGCTCGCCGAGAAGCGCGCCAAGGCGCCGGCCAAGAAGACCGCGAAGAAGGCGCCGGCGAAGAAGGCCCCCGCCAAGAAGGCCGCCACGACGAAGACCGCCGCTGCCAAGAAGACGACGGCAGCCAAGACGACAGCCGCGAAGACGACCACGGCCAAGAAGACGGCCGCGAAGAAGGCTCCGGCCAAGAAGGCGACCGCCGCGAGGGCCACGGCCGAGGACTGAGCCGGCAAGTGCGTGGGGGCAAGTGATCTTCACTTCGCCTTCGCGTGAGCTTCGCGAAACGGCCGCCCCGCACCCATCAGGTGTCGGGGCGGTCTCACGTCCGGACGGCCACTTCGGGCTGTCGGTGGCTGCCGATAGGCTGAAAGCATGACGCCAGCCGAGCTGCCAACGGCCACCCACCAGGCCCCCGACGACGCCTTGGTCGCGGACTCCCGCGAACGCGCCGTCCGTGCCCTGCTGCGCCAGCCCCAGCTGAAGAGGCTGTGGAGCGCGCAGTTGGTGGGCGGTGTCGGTGACGCGCTCGCGCTGCTGGTCGTGGTGGTGCTGGTCCTTCAGGCGGCCATCGCCGAGGGCTCGTTCGGCGGCGGCTACCGGGGCGCGGCGCTCGCCGTGACCGCCGTGTTCGGGGCGCGCGTGCTGGCCACGCTGCTCTTCGGCGCCGTACTGCTCGGTCCGCTCACGTCGCTCACCGCGCAGGAGGGCCCGCTCGACCGCCGCTGGACCATGGTCGGCGCCGACGGACTGCGCGCCGTACTCATGATCATCGCGCCCCTGTGGATCGACTGGACGCCGGACAACGCCCTCGCCATCCTCCTGGTCACCGCCTTCGTGGCGGGCGTCGCCGAGCGTTTCTGGACGGTGTGCCGGGAGAGTGCGGCGCCCGCGCTGCTGCCCACGCCTCCCCCGGAGGGGGCGACGGTCCGCCCGCTGCCGGACCACATGGACGCCCTGCGGCGCCTGTCCCTGCGTACGACCTTCGTCGCGCTGCCGCTCGCCGGCGCCGCGCTCCTCGTCGCCAGCCTGGTCAACAACCTGCTGGGCACCGGGATCGACTGGTTCGCCCGGCACCAGGCGGCCTTCGGGTCGTACGTCGCGGCCGGACTCTTCGCCGCCTCGCTCTCCGTGCTCACCGCCCTGGAACTGCCCGACGCACGCACCCCCCGCGCGCGGTCACCGCTCGAAGGCCTGCGCCGCCCCAAGTACGGCACGGCCACCGACAAGGGCCGCACGGGCGCGATCCCGCTGCTCGTGCTGGTCTGCGCGGCTATCTCCGGCGCGGTCGCGGCGGCCTGCTCCGTGGCCGTACGGCACGCCCAGGATCTCGGCGGCGGCCCGGTGCTGTTCGCCCTGCTGTTCCTCGCCCTGACCGGCGGCACGGTCGTCGGCATCCGTACGGCACCGAAGGTGCTGGTGCCGCTGTCGCGGCGCCGACTGCTCGCGCTGGCCGTCGCCTTCACCGGCATCGCACTGCTCGCCGCCGGGCTGGTCCCGGACGTGACGACGGTGCTGCTGGTCTTCGCCCTCGCGGGCATCGGCGCGGGCGTCGCCGCCAACACCGCGCACACGCTGCTCGACCAGGAGACCGAGGACCAGCGGCGGGCCCGGCTGACCGAACACCTGCACGCGGTCGTACGGGTGTCCGTGGCGCTGGCCGTGCTGATCGCGCCCCTGGTGGCGGGCCTCATCGGGCCGCGCAGCCTGGAGAACGGCAAGTTCGTGTTCGCGCACGGCGGCGCGGCGTTCACGCTGATGCTGGTGGGCGCGCTGCTGCTGCCGGTGGCCGCGCTGGTCCTCGCCAAGGCCGACGACCGGTCCGGCGTACCGCTGCGGCACGACCTGCGGGACGCGGTGCGCGGCGGCGACGACCCCGCGCAGGCACCCGCCGCGACCGGTTTCTTCATCGCCCTGGAGGGCGGCGACGGCGCCGGCAAGTCCACCCAGGCGGAGGCCCTGGCCGAGTGGATCAGGGCCAAGGGCCACGAGGTCGTGGTCACACGCGAGCCGGGGGCGACCCCGGTCGGCAAGCGGCTGCGCTCGATCCTGCTGGACGTCTCGAGCGCCGGACTCTCGCACCGCGCGGAGGCGCTGCTGTACGCGGCGGACCGCGCGGAGCACGTCGACACGGTCGTACGGCCAGCCCTGGAGCGGGGCGCGGTCGTCGTCTCCGACCGGTACATCGACTCGTCGGTGGCTTATCAGGGCGCGGGCCGGGACCTCTCCCCGACGGAGATCGCCCGTATCTCGCGCTGGGCGACCGACGGCCTTGTCCCGCATCTGACCGTCCTGCTCGACGTCTCTCCGGAGGCCGCCCGCGAGCGGTTCACCGAGGCGCCGGACCGGCTGGAGTCGGAGCCGGCCGAGTTCCACGAGCGCGTGCGGTCCGGTTTCCTGACCCTGGCCGCCTCCGACCCGGGCCGTTACCTGGTCGTGGACGCGGCCCAGGAGCCCGAGGCCGTCACGGCGGTCGTCCGCCACCGGCTCGACCTGATGCTGCCCCTGTCCGAGGCCGAGGTGAAGGCCCAGGAGGAGGCCCGCAAGGCGGCTGAGGAGGAGGCCAGGCGCAAGGCCGAGGAAGAGGCCGCGCGCAAGGCCGAGGAGGAGCGGATCGAGCGCGAGCGCCAGGAGACGCTGGCCCGGCTGCGCGCCGAGGAGGAGGAGCGCAAGCGCCGCGAGCTGGAGGAGGCGCAGCGCCGCGAGGCCGAACGCCAGGCGGAGGAGGCCCGGCAGCGGGCCGAGGACGCGCGTCGGCGTGCCGAGGAGGAGCGGGCACGCCTGCTCGCCGAGGAGAAGGCCCGCGCCGAGGCCGAGGCCCGCCGCAAGGCCGAGGAGGAACGACGGCGCAAGCAGGCCGAGGAGGAGGCGCGCCTCCACGCGGAGGCGGAGGAACGCCGCCTGGAGAAGCAGCGCAAGGCCGAGGAGGCACTGGTCCGGGCGGAGGCCGAGCGGCGCCGGGTCGCGGAGGCGGCGGCTGCGGCCGCCGCGAAGGCCTCGGCGGCAGCGGCGGAGGCTGCTGCGGCTACTGCCGCTACTGCGGCTGCTGCGGAGGGCGCGGCTTCGGGTAGTGACTCCGGTGCGGGCACGGGCACGCGTGCGGCTGGGGCCGCCGGTTCCGGTGCGGTGGCGGGTGGCGGTCGGTCCGGTGGATCCGACGCGGAGGTGACGACCAGGCTGCAGAAACCGCCGGTGCCTCCGGGGGCGGCCGATGAGACGGCTGTGCTTCCGCCGGTGCCGACGGCTCCTCCGGGTGCGGCGGACGATACTGCTGTGCTGCCGCCCGTCGTGTCGGGTGCGGCGGACGAGACCGCTGTGCTGCCCGCCGTGCCGCCGGGTGCCGCCGACGAGACGGCTGTGCTGCCGCCCGTGGTGCCGGGTGCGGCGGACGAGACCGCTGTGCTGCCACCCGTACGGGGGGACAGGGCGGGTCGGCAGGACCGCGCGTCGGCGGATCGCGTGCCGCCGGGGTTCTTCCGGGACGAACGGGCTGACGATCCGTCCGGGACCGGCGAGGACCGTACGCGAGAGCTGCCCCAGCTCGACGCCGACGGCACCCCGCGCCGGCGCCCGCGCTCCGACTGGGCGGAGGAGACTCCGCTGGACGACCTGCCGACGCTGGCCGACGAGCTGCTCGGGCCGCACGCGGACGACGACCGGGACGAGGGGCGCGGGCGGGGCGGGCGTCGCCGCTGAGAGCGGGGCTCATTGCCTGTGGGCTCATTGCCTGTGGGGCTCGTTGTCAGTGGGGGCCCGCACAATGGGCTCCGTGCGGCAAGCCGTGACGAAACGGCGTGCTGGGACGGTGTCGCGCGATGGCGTGACGGAAGGGTGGTGCTCCCATGCCGGTGTGGGACGACCTGGTGGGCCAGGAGAAGGTGAGCGCGCAGCTGGAGGCCGCCGCGCGGGACGCCGATGCCCTGGTCACCGCCGTCGCAGCGGACGAGCCCCTGCCCGACGCGTCGAAGATGACACACGCCTGGCTCTTCACCGGCCCGCCCGGCTCCGGCCGGTCAACGGCGGCCCGCGCCTTCGCCGCCGCGCTCCAGTGCGTGAGCCCCGACCGTGCTCTCGGCGGAATCCCCGGCTGTGGGTTCTGCGACGGCTGCCACACGAGCCTGGTGGGCACACACGCGGACGTGGAGATCGTCCGTACGGACCTGCTCTCCATCGGCGTCAAGGAGACCCGCTCACTGGTCCGGCGGGCCCAGCTGTCACCCGCCGTCGGACGCTGGCAGGTCATCGTCCTCGAGGACGCGGACCGGCTGACGGAGGGCGCCGGCAACGTGCTGCTCAAGGCCGTCGAGGAGCCCGCGCCGCGCACGGTGTGGATGCTGTGTGCCCCGTCCATCGAGGACGTGCTGCCCACGATCCGCTCCCGCTGCCGTCTCCTCACCCTGCGCACCCCGCCGGTGGAGGCGGTGGCCGACATCCTCATCCGCCGGGACGGTATCGAGCCGGACGTCGCGCACACCGCGGCCCGGGCGACCCAGGGCCACATCGGCCGCGCCCGTCGGCTGGCCACGGACGCGCGTGCCCGGGAGCGGCGGGCGGCCGTACTCAGACTGCCGCTCCGCGTCCAGGACGTCGGCGGCTGTCTGAAGGCGGCCCAGGAGCTGATCGACTCGGCGGCGGAGGACGCCAAGCAGCTCGCCGAGGAGGTCGACGTCAAGGAGACGGACGAGCTGAAGGCTGCGCTCGGAGCGGCCCAGGGTGGCCGGATGCCGCGCGGCACGGCTGGCGTGATGAAGGAGCTGGAGGACCGTCAGAAGCGCCGGAGAACGCGTACGCAGCGCGACACCCTCGACCTGGCCCTGATCGACCTCACTGGCTTCTACCGTGACGTTCTCGCCCTTCAGCTGGGTTCCCGCCTGGCGATCGCCAACACGGAGGCCGAGGACACCCTCGAGCGCCTGGCCCGCGCCGGCTCACCGGAGTCCACGCTCCGCCGCATCGACGCGATCGCCGCGTGCCGCGATGCGCTCGACCGCAATGTGGCGCCCCTGCTGGCGGTGGAGGCGATGACGCTGGCGCTGAGAGCGGGCTGACGCAGACCGCCGGCTCGGGGCTGGGGGTTGAGGGCTCGGGCCTGGGGGCTGCGGGCAGCGGCTGCGGCTGCGGGCTGGGGACTGGTAACTCGTATGAGTCATATCGTGGACGGAGGGTATCCGTGCGGCTTCCCAGGGTTACGCTCGGTGAATGCACATGAGGCGCATTCCCCGTCAGACCTGGACACTGCTCGCGGTCGCCTTGCTGCTCGTCTCCGCCTGTTCCACAGGGAGTTCGACAAGCGCAGCGGGTTCGTCGGCGGACACCGGGGCGGCCGGACTCGCGCCGTACTACGCGCAGAAGCTGAGCTGGCGGTCGTGCGGTGTCGCCGGTTTCCAGTGCGCCACGATGAAGGCACCCCTCGACTACGCGGCCCCCTCCAAGGGTGACGTCAGCCTCGCCGTCTCCCGCAAGAAGGCCACCGGTGGGGGCAGGGCGCTCGGCTCGCTCCTGGTCAACCCGGGAGGACCGGGCGGTTCGGCGGTCGGGTACGTGCAGGCGTACGCGGGCATCGGCTACCCGGCCAAGGTCCGCGCGCGCTACGACATGGTCGCGGTCGACCCGCGCGGGGTGGCACACAGCGAGCCGATCGAGTGCCTGAACGGCCGCGGGATGGACGCGTACACACAGACGGACACGACCCCCGACAACGCCCGAGAGACGGACGAACTGGTGGGCGAGTACAAGAAGTTCGCCGAGGGCTGCGGCAGCAACTCGCCCAAGCTGCTGCGGCACGTGTCCACGGTGGAGGCGGCCCGCGACATGGACATCCTGCGGGCGGCGCTGGGCGACCGGCGACTGACGTACGTCGGGGCGTCGTACGGAACGTTCCTTGGCGCGACGTACGCGGGTCTCTTCCCGGACCGCGTGGGCCGGCTGGTCCTGGACGGTGCGATGGACCCCTCCCTGTCCGCGAGCCGGTTGAGCCTCGACCAGACGGCGGGCTTCGAGACGGCGTTCGAGGCCTTCGCGAAGGACTGCGTACGGCAGCCGGACTGCCCGCTGGGTACGCGGGAGAGTGCGGTCGGCACCAACCTGAAGGCGTTCTTCCGCCACCTCGACACCTCGCCGATCCCGACCGGCGACGCGGACGGCCGCAAACTGGGCGAGGCCCTCGCCACGACCGGCGTGATCGCCGCGATGTACGACGAGAGCACGTGGCCGCAACTGCGCGAGTCGCTGGCCTCCGCGATGCGGGACAAGGACGGCGCGGGCCTGCTGCTCCTCGCCGACAGCTACTACGAGCGGGACGCCGACGGCCGCTACTCGAACCTGATGTTCGCCAACGCGGCCGTGAACTGCCTCGACCTCCCGGCGGCGTACACCACCCCCGAGCAGGTGCGCGAGGCGCTGCCGTCCTTCGAGAAGGCGTCCCCCGTCTTCGGCGAGGTCATGGCCTGGTCCTCCCTGAGCTGCGCGTACTGGCCGGTCCGGCCGACGGGCGAGCCTCACCGTATCGAGGCGAAAGGCGCCTCCCCGATCGTGGTCGTCGGCACGACCCGCGACCCGGCGACCCCGTACCGCTGGGCCCGTTCCCTCTCCGACCAGCTTTCCTCGGCCCGCCTCCTGACCTACGAGGGCGACGGCCACACCGCGTACGGGCGGGGCAGCGGGTGCATCGACGATGCGATCAACGCGTATCTGTTGCGGGGGGTGCCTCCGGTGGAGGGGAAACGGTGCGCGTAGGGGGCGTGTTCATGCGTGGCCGGGCACCGGCAGGGAGGCGGCTGAGGGGGCCTCGGGGTGGGCCGTCTGGAGCCCTCCGGGGGGTGTTCGGAGCACCCTCGGAAACTGTGTAGACTTACCGACGTTGCTGATCGCACCATAGTGCGGACGGCGCGCCGCCTTAGCTCAGATGGCCAGAGCAACGCACTCGTAATGCGTAGGTCTCGGGTTCGAATCCCGAAGGCGGCTCCATGGTGAACCCCAGGTCGGGCCTCTGACCTGGGGTTTCTTGTTTCGGTTGACCTTGGAATCCGGGCTAATCGGGTACGTGTGGTCTACGCATCGCAATGCGTAGGTCTGAGGTTGGCGGCCCGTGATTGGTTCGATTTGAACGGCCGTGAACTGGCCTTTTGTTCTTTTCGGCCCGTCCGCTCGCGCGACGCGGTGGCCAATTGGTGGCCAAGCGTGCAGCGACGGTGCAGATGGATCCCCAGCCCGCCTTGCAGTCGCAGGCGTGCATGCACCACATGGTTGTGCCATCCGTACAAATCCCACGATCAGTCTGTGGTCTCCCCTGGGGCCTGATGGGGCCGGGTCGCGGGGGACATGACCGTCCAGTAGCTATCGGAGGTGTCGCCGTGCTTTAACCGTGGTTCTGGATCACTTTCAGTGCCGGAGCCACGGAGGGTCACCACAACCGCGATCATGATCAGCAGCTCTCGCGCTGCGGGGGAACCTCACCCTGTCAATCTCCTCGAACTGTGGAGTCCTTCGTGCGCAGCCACTCCCATGGTGAGGCCGGGACAGTATCCGTTCTTGTAGTCGATCGGGCTCTTGAACACGCACACGCTATGAAATCGCCGGGTTGTAGGAGGGGAAGGTGCGGGGCCACCGACCAGTCGTCGGTCCGATGAGGTCTTCGAAGAGACTTCACTTCGACTGTGATGTTGGCCTCACTGTTGCGGAGCGTGTGCAAGGGTGCGCCTCGTAAGAGGCTGGCAAGGCACCTCTCACAAGCTGCACACAGGGTCCACCCTAATTCCCTCCATGATCGGATGATTACCGAACGTAACTACCCTGTGCATAAAGCCTTGTCGTGGGAAGCGCTGGCATGCCTATTTTGGCGTCCGCTCCTGGAGGGACCTGACCAGTCCGCTTGTCCAGGAGTGTCCGGCGTGTCCGCGGGGGGAGCGCCCAACACTGCGTGATGCCCCCATGTGCGGGTCTGACGCGTCCCTCCCAGGAGTGCGCCTGCAGCAGTCGCCCCCTAAAAGAGAGGGATACGCGTGTTACGCAGACCTGTACGGAAGCACGGCAGACGCCCGAGATGGCTGGCCAGTTTGGCGACTCCGGTCGTCCCGCTCGCCTCCCTGGCTCTTCTCGCCACCGTGGCGGTGCAGCCTGCTTCGGCCATCGGCCAGGATCTCCATACCAGCCCGGCCGTCGACTCCTACGACGGGTTCGACGCCAAGGCCGCGGAACAGCTGCGCGGGGATCAGTGTGTGGGCGTCGACGCCCTGCGCAAGGGCGGCCCCAACCTGTTCGCCCTGGCACAGGGCGCCATCGGGCTGCCGCCGGATCAGCTGCATCTAAAGCTCAACCGGGACCTCTATGACACCAAGGACCCCCTGCACACGGCTTTCTCCGCGACGAGGACAACAGCGCCCAGTGGCAGGCCAAGGTCCTGGACCAGGGGCATGCGTTCACCACCACCGTCACGGGCTTGCGTAGCTACCCTGGTGCGCCGCAGGGGGCGACCGAGATCTACGACCGGATCGGGCTGCTCCCGTGGATCTACCAGTCGTGGGGCAAAGCGATCGACCTCTTCTCGCCGTTCTACGAGCCCTCACCCACCGCAGACGACGACACGAAGAATGCCGCGCTGACGATCGGCGACCAGCTGTACACCTCCGGGGGCCTTCCGGAGGAACAACAGGCGTGGGCGCTGTGGAAGAAGAACTCCGGCAAGATAGAACCCAACACGCTGTTCGTTCCCCGGGTGTTCGCGGACGACGCCCGCATCTTCCTGTCCTCAGGTGGTTTCCCCAGGACGGCGCCGGCCCCCGACACGCCTGAGTTCCGTATCGCGGTCGAGGATCTGAAGACCCGCGGACGCCTGGAAGGCACTACGCGCCCTCGACGGGCTGTCCAATGAGGCCCTCGCCGGCATCGCAGCCAAGATCGGCAGAATCCTTGGCAAGTCGTGCGAGCGCAACAGCTTCCCCGGCACCACACCAGTGCTGATGGCAGACGGAACGACCAAGCGGATCCAGGATGTCAGGGTCGGCGACGCGGTCCTTGCCACCGATCCCGAAAGCGGCCGCACAGAAGGCCACACCGTCACCGACACCATCTACACGCCGGACGACACCGACTTCGCCGACATCACGATCGGCGCCGGCAACGCACGGATCACCGCCACCCAGCACCATCCCTTTTGGTCGCCCAGCGCGCATCGCTGGATCGACGCCGGCGACCTCAAGCCCGGCCAGACCCTGCGCACCAACGACGGCCGGACCGTCACCGTGGCCAGTGTCCACCCTTACCACCGGCTCCACTCGGCCTACAACCTCACCGTCGACAACCTCCACACCTACTACGTCCTGGCGGGTAGTACGTCGGTCCTCGTCCACAACTCGGCATCGGTGTGCGAACGCATCGCGCTCGGCCTGCAGACGGTGGATGAAGACATAATGGCCCTCGAAGAGTTCGCCATGGAACGCGATGCTTTGACATACCACGATTGGCCTGGGAGTGGCCCGTGGTACAAGAAGTTCGAAGCGTATCTCTCTTCATGATCCACGACGAAGATCTCGTTCAACCTGGACGGAATCACTGACCCCCTCGCCGCGGCCCGTGCGGGGAAGACGGTCGATCCGTCCGGATTCGAAGGCCTGACGAACTGGGAGCTCTACAAAATCAGCCAGTCTCCACAGGCGTGGGAAAGAATCACCTGGTACAAGGGAGGTCGGGTAGATGACAACCCCTTCAAATGATCGCGCAAGTTCCGCCGTCATGTTCACATCCGATCGGACCTTCAGAGTCTGGCGTTATGGGATCGGACACTCGCAGTTGCTCCTTCGGGCAGTTCCCGACAGCACGGAAAACGCTGCTTGCCTGGACCTCCTTTTCGAAGGTGTGAGTGCCATGCAGTTGGTCCAGCAGTACAAGTCCATTGAGTTGTGCTCCGCAAGCAAGTCCGAAGCCGAAGAGATTCTCGGTTTCTCTGGAATCGGTCCGTCCGGCAGAAAGCTGCATCTGCCTGTCGTCCTCCGGTCCAAAAGCGGATCCGGATTCGTGCTGTGTCGAAGCGTTACTGCTACGCGCGGCGGAGAAGACCCCGTCGGATCCGACTTCGACAGCGAAGACCGCAGCGTCATCTGGAGTAGTCGCCCGCAGGCGTAGGCGGACGGCGAGCCAGCCTGAACGAGTAGCGCCCCGCCACTGCACGGTGTCGGGGCGCTACCCCGCCCGCGCCTCGGCCTCCTCCAGAAATGCGACTCCTCGGGCCCACGTCCGTCGGACGCGGAGTTCGCAGTGCTGAAGGAGCGTCGTGACCACGCCGCGGACGATGCAGGCTTCGCCTGGCAGACGATGGCCCGCATGATTCTCACCGTCTGGGAGAAGATGACAACCCCGGCGCCCCGGCTCTTTGCCACCCGAGTGCCCTTTCCGGTGGCCAGCCGGTGGCCGGACGCCTTTGGGCCACGTAACACGAGGTAGCACAGACCAACCAGCCGCACATGCTCTGATCAGGCAAAACGTCACTAGGCGGCACGACCGGGCATCACGCAGCACGAATGCTCACGGTCTCGTAATGCGTAGGTCTCGGGTTCGAATCCCGAAGGCGGCTCCATGGTGAACCCCAGGTCGGGCCTCTGACCTGGGGTTTTTCTGTTTTTATGACCTTGGAACCGTGCGTGAGGGATTCCAGGGATGTGACCTGCGAGTTTGGTGAACCGAGTCGTTGGATCGGACTCGCTTGCAGGGGCTCCGGTGGACAGCCGGTGGACAAGCGTGCGTGACGGCTCGTCAGGATCGCCTCGCGGCCCTGGGGGAAGCGAGGGTTTGGGAAAGGGTGGTCGGCGGCGCAGGCTTGTGCTGTTCCGACAGTCTGGGGACCATCCCGGCTGCCGAGGGGCGATGTCACTGGTGAGGATCCCGCCGCGGCGTCGCGCCCGGACGGGAACCCCCGTCCGTGGGAGGGTCGGCGCCAGCGGCGTTCAGGGAGATCTCGGGTTTTCCGGAAGCCCGACAAGCTGGGCCAGGAGCAGGGCCACGTCGTCCTGTTCGGCGCCCGGTTCGAGGATGCCAAGGACGCTGTCGCAAGCCGCCTCCAGAGAGGCGTGAGGTTGGGCCAGTTGTGAGCAGAGGCGCTTGAGCCCGTCGCTGATGTCCTGGCCGCGGGCTTCGATGAGGCCGTCGGTGTAGAGAGCGAGCACCGAGCCGTCGAGCACGTCGAACTGTACTTCCTCGAACTTCACACCGCCGACGCCGAGCGGGGCCCCGGACGGCATGTCCAGCAACCGGACGCTGCGGCTGCCCTCAGCAGTGGGTTCCGGCTGGATCATCACCGGCGGTACATGTCCGGCTCTAGCGATGACGCAGCGCCTCAGCGAGGGGTCGTACACGGCGTAGACGCACGTCGCCATGAGTGCCTCATCCGGGTCATGGGTCAGGTCGGTGGCGATGTCGTCGATGTGCTGCAGCAGCTGGGCGGGTGGGAGATCGAGTGCGGAGAGGGTGCGTACGGCGGTACGCAGCAGGCCCATCGTGGCAGCAGCGCGCAGACCGTGGCCGGTGACGTCACCGATGACCAGAGCCACCCGGCCTCCGGCGAGCTGTGTGACGTCGAACCAGTCGCCACCGGCCTCGTTGCCGGTGCTGCCGGGGACGTACCGGAAGGCGATGTGTACTCCGGGTGGTTCGGGGATGTGCTGTGGCATGAGTGCGCGCTGCAACATGAGCGCGCCCGCGCGCTCGCGTGTGTAGAGGCGGGCGTTGTCCAGCGATGTGCTGGCGCGGTCGGCGAGTTTCATGGCGAAGCCCAGGTCGGCGTGGTCGAACGGGGGGCTGTCGTTCGCCCGTTGCACCACCAGCAGGCCGAGCACTATGCCTCCCGCGCGCAGCGGCAGCATCATCATCGAGTGGACGCCCAACTCCAGCGCGGCCCGGATCTTGGGGTCACCCGGATAGGTGGCGGACCGCAACCGCTCGGGGGAGTCGAGGAGTTGTGGGAGGCCGCTGCTCAGCGCCTCGTCGGCGGCCGAGTTCTCCGAGACGTTGACGGACTGGCCGACCCGCAGCATGCGATCGACCGTGGGATTGTGCTGTGTCCAGGCGACGCCCAGCTGGATGAGGGGGGTGCGGTGGGTGGGCGCATGCCGGGGAAGTTCACCGTCGGTGACCACTGATTCGAGCAGGACGACCCCCGCGTAGTCGCTGAACCCGGGGGCCAATGTGCCGGCCAGTCGCTCGGCGATCCTGGGGATGTCGAGCAGGTCGGCGACGCGTGATCCGACATCGTTGAGCAGCGAGAGACGCTGCCGGACGATTTCGTTCTCGCTGTCAGTCCGGTGACGTTCCGTTATGTCCGTGATGGTGCAGGCGACGCCGATCACTCTGTGGTCCGTATCCTCCAGACGACTGCAGGATACGGAGCAGAATCCTTCCACGCCCGGTCCTGGCAAGGTCGCGTCGATCATGGAGCGGCCGGTTCTGAGCACCTGCCGTTGCAGTTCGAGGAAGAGGCGGCCGACAGGCTCGCCGATCACCTCGTCCACGCTGTGGCCCAGGTGGTCCACAAGTGGACGCCGGTCGAGCCGGGCCAGGGCCTGGTTGGCCCTGATGCACCTCAGGTCGTTGTCGAAGATCGCGACGCCCAGAGGGGATGATTCGAGGAACGACTCCAGCGCGGCCGAGTCGGCCGCCTCCAGGCCCGGCCGACTCGTCTCGGCGAGTGACGCGTGGACGAACGCTCTGCCGTCTCCATCGAGGAGGCGGGACGAGCGCACATGGACCCGGATGGGCCGGCCGTCCCGGTGCCGCAGGGGCAGGAGGCCGCTCCAGCACTCGGAGCTCAGCAGCGTTGTGAGGATGTCGGAGCGTGCTTCCGGGTGAAGGTTCTTGGGGTCCATGAGGTGGTCGAAGCGACGGCCCAGGACACGTTTCCCCGTCCAGCCCAGCATGGCCTGGGCTGACTGGCTCCACAGTCTGATGCGGCCGGTGGCGTCCAGTACGACGACCACGGTGTTCGGCGCGAAGGCCGTGGGTTCCGGCACGCCGCGAGAGTGGCCCGGGTCGCCCTCCGGTACGCCGGAGGCATGTGGTGGGAAGGTCACTCGTCACCTCCGTCCCCGGATTTCCGGGCGCATGTCTGATTATCGACCCATATTGCGGGTAATGATAAAAAGATTCGGGGCTCGCCACAGCCTTACCGTCGGCGGCCGGTCCGCAGACGGTAAGGCGCCGGTGGGCAAAGAGGGGAGCCCGTCGTGAAGCGCTGGCTCGGCGTCGAGATGGGTGTCGACGAGTTGAGGTGGACGCTGATCGTGGGGGACTCGGTCGAAGCGAAGGGCAGCGTCGGGACTCCTCGGGCAGGGCTGCTGCACGCCATCGACGCCGTGGCTCGGACGACCCGGGAACACCGTGCGGACCGGCTCGGGGTGGCGGTTCCAGGGGATCTGAACCGGGAGAGCGGGCTCGTCGGAGCGGGCAGTATGAACCTTGTCGGCCCATGGGCCGGATACCCGCTGCGGGACGAGCTGGCGTACCGGGTCGGATGCCCGACGGAGATTCTCAACGATGCGCGCGCGTTCGGGCACGGCGAGCTCCTGCTGGGCGCGGCGAAGGGTTTGGAGAACGTACTTTTCATCCTGCAGCACAGGGGCGGCGTTGGCGGTGCTTACGCGTTCCAGGGGCGGATCCTGGCGAGCGCGGACGACCGCCTCGGCGAGTTCGGCCACATCACCGTGGAGCCCGACGGTGCACACTGTCCGGGCTGCGGCGGCCGGGGATGCCTGGAGACCTTTGCCAGCGGCCAGGCCATCGTCCGCAGGTTCCGGGCTCGCTCCAGCTGGAGTCCGTCCGGGGTGGCCGCGGTGATCGAGGCCGCCGAGGACGGCGACCGGACTGCTGTGGAAGTGCTAGCCGAAAGCGGGCGTGCTGTGGGCATCGTTCTGAACAGCCTGGCCGCTGCCTTTCCCACCCAGGCGGCGGTGCTGGGCGGCGACATCGCGTCCGCCACGCTGCCCTGGATGGTGGACGCGATCAGGGCCAAGCTCGCCGAACGTCCGAGCTGCACCTTCGAGCCGGACCTCCTGCCCGCATCGCTCGGCGTCTGGGCGCCGGCGCTCGGCGCCGCTCTGACCGTCGCCGTCCCGCCCTCCGCAGTCGAGGAGGCGGCCCAGGGGAAGAGGAGGTAGCCCAGGGGAAGGAGAGCGAAAGGTGAGTCCTGGACCGCGGCATCGTCCGCCGCCCGCCGGGAAGCGCGGCGATATGACCGGCGTACCCATACCCGTCGTGCTTCCTTCCGGCGACCTAGGCTGGATAGGGCGGTGCGCGAGACGATCGGTTCCGCGTGCGGAACACCGTCGTACACACCCGGCGGCGAGGTGAGTGACCATGCATCCGAGCTATGACGCTCCCCGGGGCGGGGGCGAGGCTCTCGTCGACATGACGGACGCCGTGTGCGCCGTCGATGCGAACGGCCTCCTCACGGCGTGGAGCCCCGGAGCCCGGCAGTTGCTCGGTTACGCGCCCTCCGACGTGATCGGCCGCCCGGCGGCCCGTCTGCTGGCTGGGGACCCGCCGGTGGCTGCCCTGCGGCAGGCGGCCGTTTCCCGGAGCTGGAGGGGCACGGTGGTGCTGCGGCACCAGAACGGTCGCCGTCTGGAAGCGGACCTGCGGGCATGGTCGGCGCTGGACGCCGACGGGCAGCCCCAGTGGTTCCTGGTCCACTCCCCCTCGCCGCAGGCGGAGGGCGCGTACGACGACCCCCAGCTGAGCGCATACGGCGATCCGCGCCTGGTGGAGTGGGCCTTTGCGCTGTCCCCGCTCACCTTGGCGATCTACGACGTCGACGGGCGGATCCTGCGGATGAACGCCGCGACACGCAGCCTGCTCGGCCTTGCGGAGGACGACGGGGTAATTGGGCAGGTCGTCGAGAACCTGTACGGGGAGGCCCGGGCGCAGGGCGTCCCATCCGCCACTGCCTTCTCCGAACATGTGACCGAGGTGATGCGTGGAGTGGCCCGGACGGGCCAGGGGATCCGTTACGAGGTCTCCGCTCCGACGTCCGATTCCCGGGAACCGACCTGGTGGGCCGTCACCATGTCGCCCGTGACGGATCGGACCGGCACGGTGCACGGAGTGTTCACGGCGGGATGCGACATCACCGAGCAGTTCGTGGCGCGGCAGCGGCTGGCCGTGCTCAACGAGGCGAGCGCCCGAATCGGTACCACACTGGACGTGACGCGTACGGCGGACGAACTGGCCGATGTGGCTGTTCCCCGGGTCGCCGACTTCGTCAGCGTCGATCTCCTCGATTCCGTGTTGCGCGGCGGCGAGCCGCTCCCTGGCCCGGTCGAGGGGACCGTCGCTCTGCGCCGTGTCGCGCACCGGTCCACGACCGCGGGCGCGCCCGAGGCCGTGGTCGCGCTGGGAGCGGTGGACACCTACCCGGGCTACTCGCCGCCCGCCCGCTGCCTGGTCTCGGGCCGATCCGTCCTGAGCGCGCGAGGTGACGACGACTTCGACCGGTGGGTCGGGGGGCACCCAGTCAGGGCAGCCCGGGTACGCGACTACGGCGTCCGTGCGGTGATGGCGATACCGGTGCGTGCCCGCGGCACCACTCTCGGCGTAGCGGTCTTCGTGCGTCGGCGCCCCGAGCCCTTCACGTCGGACGACCTGGTACTGGCCGGTGAAATGGTGGCCAGGGCAGCTGTCTGCGTCGACAACGCCCGCCGCTACACCCGCGAGCGCGCCACCGTCCTCACACTGCAGCGCAGCCTCCTTCCGAGGCAGCTGCCGCAGCTGGAGGCGGTGGAGGTCGCCACCCGCTACCTTCCCGGCAGCTCCCAGGCCGGCATGGGCGGCGACTGGTTCGACGTGATTCCGCTGTCCGGCGCCCGGGTTGCCCTGGTGGTCGGCGATGTCGTCGGCCACGGTATCCACGCGTCGGCGGCCATGGGACGGCTGCGTATCGCGGTGCGGACCCTCGCCGATGTCGATCAGGCCCCCGATGAGCTCCTCACCCAGCTGGACGACCTGGTCATCCGCCTGGCCGCCGAGGGCATCAGCACAAAGGGCTATGACCGCGCGGAGACTGCCACCCCCGTCCAGGCGGCCGGCGGTGAAGAGCGGGCCGGCCTCGAAGTGCGGGGCCCCGACGAGGGGGCCGACCGTAACGAGATGAGGGGCCTCGACGAGCGAGCAGCCCCTTACCAGGGGGCCGCTCACGAGATCGCCAAGATCGCCGACATCCCGGAAGCCGTGGGCGAAATGGCCGCCACTTGCCTGTACGCGGTGTATGACCCGATCTCCCGCCATTGCACCGTGGCCCGCGCCGGCGGCCCGGTGCCCGCGCTCGTCCGGAGCGACGGCACCGTCGATCTGCTGGACTTTCCGGCAGGCCCCACGCTCGGTATCGGTGGCCTGCCCTTCGAGGCCACCGAGCTGGAAGTGCCCGAAGGCAGCCTGCTCGCCTTCTACACCGACGGGCTGATCGACGCCCAGGCCGGCAACCTCGACGAGCTGTGCCGTGTCCTGTCCGGTTACCACGCGCGGCCGTTGGAAAGTGCCTGCGACACGGTTCTCGAACGACTGCTCCCCGCCGTTCCCACCGACGACGTCGCCCTGCTCATCGCACGTACGCACTCTTTCGGCGACGACCGGGTCGCCACCTGGGAGCTGGACCAGGACCCCTCCATCGTCGCCGACGCCCGCAAGCGGGCGTCCGACCAGCTGGCCGGCTGGGGACTGGAGGACCTCACGTTCGTCACGGAACTGGTCGTCAGCGAGCTGGTGACCAATGCCATCCGGCACGGCGGGGCCCCCATCCGGCTACGGCTGATCCTGGACCGGTCACTGATCTGCGAAGTAGCCGACGGCAGCAGCGCCGCACCGCACCCGCGGCGGGCCCGAATCTTCGACGAGGGAGGCCGCGGACTGCTGCTCGTCGCCCAGCTCACCGATCGCTGGGGGACCCGCCAGACACCGACCGGCAAGATCATCTGGGCCGAGCAGTCCCTCTCCGAGACCTGATCGCCTGCTGGGTGTGACAGGCGGCGCCCCCGGTCGGCCCACCCCGGGGGGCCTGCTCACTATCGGATGACGGAACTCGCCACGCCCTGCACGAACCAGCGCTGGAAGACCGCGAACATCATCAGCACCGGGGCGACGAGCAGGACTCCGAAGGCCAGGATCCGGCCCCAGTCCGGTGGCTCCTGGCTCTGGAAGACACTCATCTCCAGCGGCAGCGGCCGGAGGGAAGGGTCGGAGATCATGAGCACCGGCCAGAGGAAGGAACCCCACTGGATCAGGAAGGTGAGGATCGCGACGGAGGCGAAGACGGGCCTGGACATGGGGATGACGATCGAGAAGAGGGTGCGCCACGGTCCCGCGCCGTCGATCCGGGCCGCTTCCTCGATGCTGCGCGGGATCCCGCTGAAGAACGTGCGGAACTGGTAGATCGAGAAGGCGTTGGCGATGAACGGCATGGCAAGGATGTGCAGAGTGTTCCGCTCGCCGTTGAACAGATAGAAAAGCGGCACCGCCACCGACTCGAACGGCACCAGCATCAGCAGCAGCACGAGGAGGAACGCGCCGTCGCGTCCCCGCCAGCGCAGCCGGGACAGCGCGTACCCGGCCATCGAGTTGACCAGCAGCCCGCCCACGACCACCGTCGCCGCCACGGTGAGCGACACGGCCATGAACTGCCAGAAGTAGCCGGTGCTCGGGGAGGAAAGGCTCTCGAACACCCCTTCGTAGTTGCGCAGTGTCAAGTGGGTGGGTACGAAGCCCGACAGCCCGTTCAGCACCTCGTCCGAGGGCTTGAAACTGCCGATGACCAGGTACAGCACGGGCAGGACGTAGAGGAGGGCGAGAACGCCCAGCGTGAGGTACTCGCTGGTGCGGCGCGGTCTGCCGTACCGGCGCAGGGGGCTCACCGGTCCTCGCTCTCGGCGCGCACGAAACGGCGTTGCAGGAGCGTCAGGGTGACGACGATGACGAAGAAGACCACCGTGATCGCGGAGGCCATCCCGATGTTGCCCTGGTCGAAGGCGACCGTGACGGCTTCGTACATGACGGTACGGGTGGCGTTCTCGTCCAGCCCTCCGCCGCCCCTGATCAGGATGTAGATCTGGTCGAAGACACGGAACGCCAGTACCGACGTCAGCAGCGCGACGAAGACCAGGGTGCCGCGGATCCCCGGCAGCGTCACATGGAGGAACTGCTGCCAACGGCCGGCCCGGTCGATCCTCGCCGCCTCGTACAGCTCCTCCGGGATCTGCTGCAGCCCCGCCAGCAGGATGACCATCTGGAAGCCCACGCCCTGCCACACCGACAGCACCACGACGGACGCCATCGCGGTGCCCGACGAGCCCAGCCAGTCGTACGCGGTCCAGTGGCCGAAGGTGACGTACGACAGCACCGTGTTGAGCATGCCCTGGTCGGCGCGGGAGAGGATCAGCCGCCAGATGACGGCGACCAGCGCCATGGGGAAGACGACCGGCAGAAAGAACAAGGACCGGAAGACGCCGATCCCCTTCAGCCGGCGATTGAGCAGTACGGCCAGCACGAGGGCGATGCCGGTCTGCAGCGGGACGACGGCAGCGGCGAACACCAGGTTGTTCCGCAGCGACCGCAGGAACCGGTCCGACAGGTCGGGGTCGGTGAACAACCGCCGGTACTGCTCCAGCCCGAAGAACTCCGGGGGGCGTGGGGAGCCGAGCCGCACGTTGTAGAAGGACAGCACCACCGCGTAACCGAAGGGCACACCGACGAAGGCGATCAGACCGAGCAGCGCGGGCGCCGACATCACGAGGCCGGGCACCCGGTCGGCGCCGCAGCGCCGCCGACTCCGGCCGTCGCGCGCCCGGTTCCGGCCGCGGGGCCGGGCGGTGCCTCGCTGCGCCGTCACAGCCCGCCCCCACCCTCTCAGTTCAGTTTGTAGTCGTCGTTGTCGGCGTAGTCCCGGTCGATGGCGCGGGCCGCCCTGGACAGCGCGGACTTCGGGTCCGCTCCTCCGTAGATGGAGTTCAGCGCGGTGCTGAACTCGCTGGTGATGACCGGGTACCCGGCGGTGACCGGCCGGGTGACGGCCACACAGGACTTGTTGATGTCTGCGTCGCCGCAGGACTTGTCGAGCTGTTCGGCGAACAGGTGGAGCGGGCCGCCGGCCTTGTAGAGCGGGCTCGTGGCGAGCACGGACCTGGTTCCGGGCGGCGCGCCGTTGGCGTCGGTCATGGCCTTCACCTGCTCGTCACGCATCAGGTAGTCCAGGAACGTGCCGGCCGCCTTGCCGTTCTTGGTCTCCGCGCCCATGCCCCAGGCCCACGACCCCTGCCCGGTCTTGGGCCCGAGACCGAAGTCCGGCAGCGGCATGATGACGAGGTCGGAGCCGAGCGCCTTGCTGTACGCGGGGTAGAGCCAGTGGCCGACCCAACTGAGCGCGACCCGCCTGCTCGTCATCGCGTTGGCATCGGTGTTCGGATCGACGTACGGCTTCCAGGACTGGAACCTCTTGAACGCCTCGACCGCTTGGGGAGTGTCCATCACGCCGGTTGCCTTGTTGTCCTGGATGAGCTTGCCTCCGGCCGACCAGAGGATGGGGGAGAAGCCGTATGTCCCCCATTCGGTGCCGAGGCCGTCGGCTTCCTGGATGTCCAGGACCTTGCCGTCGGAGTCCTTGGCGGCGAGTTTCTTCAGGGCGTCGTCGAACTCGGTGGCGGTCCAGGCCTCGGACAGGCTCTTCGGGTAGTCCACACCGGCGGAGTCCAGCAGGTTCTTGTTGCCGTACAGCCCGAGGGCCGAGTCGAACATGCCGAGACCGTAGAGCTTCCCGTCCGCCGTGCCCTGGTCCTTGATGGCGTCGGTGGCGTTGTCGACGGTCTTGGACGAGACGTACGAGGAGATGGGGGTGAGCTTTCGGTTGTAGACGAAGTTCGCCATGGTCGGACCGTCGAACTCCAGGACGTCCGGCAGTTTCGACGCCTCGGTGGCCGTGACGGTTTTGGTGTAGTCGTTCGCCGGGATGAGCTTCAGGGTCGCCTTGACGTCGCTCTGCGCGTTGTTGAACGACGCGACGGTGTTCTGGAGGACCTTGTCCTCACTCGCCTGGCCCTGATGCGCCCAGATGGTGATGTCGCCCTTGCCGCTGCCGCCTTCGCCCTGTGACGAGTCGCCTCCGTCCCCGCCGCACCCGGCGAGAGCCGCGACCGGCAGAACCAGCGCCACACACAGCCAGGCGACCCGATGCCGACTCCGACCGATCACGATGAGCCTCCCGTCAGATATCCATAAATGTCATGCTATGCGTGTGTGAGTCTCCGGCATCAGCTGCAGACACGCGCGTCGGCAGCACTGGTCGCTGTCACGATGAGAGGAGCCGTTCATGCGCTACGCCCCGCCCGGCCTCTGTGTGAACGACTTCGCCCTGATGTCGAACGACGGGGTCTATACGTTGCTCCACCTGCAGGGTCCCTGGACCGACCGCTTCGACCATCTGCACATGGAGACCTCGTACGGCAGAGCCGTCTCCACCGATCTGGTGTCCTGGGAGCCCCAGGGGACCGCCTTCGGCGTCGGACTGCCGGGCAGGTTCGACCAGCAGGCCGTGTGGACGATGCATCCGGTCCCGTACGGGGAGGGGCTGGCGATGTTCTACACGGGGGTCCAGGCACTGACGGCCGGCGGCTGGCCGCTGCAGGCGGTGGGGATGGCCCTCTCCGACCGACGGGACGGGACCGCCTGGCGGCGCCGGGGCATCGGTCCGGTGGTCTGCGCCGACCCCCGCTGGTACCGAACCGGCGAGTCCATGGGCTGGCGCGACCCGTTCGTCGTCCGTGACGACGAGGGAACCGGGTGGGCCATGGCCATCTGCGCCAGCGACGTGTCCCTGCCCGTGGAGGCCGGCGGCTGTGTCGGCTTCGCCACGTCGCCCGACCTGACGCACTGGCAGGTCCACCCGCCGCTGATCTCACCCGGCGACATCGACCAGTTGGAATGCCCGGTCCTGGAGCGGACGGGGGACGGCTGGCTGCTGCTCGGGTGTGTGGGCTCCGCCAACCGTTTCGACGCCTGGTCGGCACCACGGCTGCGGGGGCCGTGGGAGCACCTGGGCCCGGCCGGCCCCCCGGGCGCCTACGCACCCCGCGTGATCGAGGCACCCGACGGCGCCCGGGTGGTGCTGCACACGACGCCCCGCCGGGTCGGTCTGCGGGACTCCGGCGAATTCTGCCGGGGCATGCTGGCCCAGCCCAAGGCGCTGACGGTCACACCCGGTGGGGCCGCCGGCACCACGGCCCGACTGGAGTGGTGGAACGGCCTGGACGCCTGGCTGGAGCAGCCCACGGACAGCCCGGTCCTGCACGCGGTCGGGGACGTCGACATCACCGGCCCGGCCGAGGTGGTCCTGCGCACGGACAACGGCAGCCCGGCGCTCGCGGTCCACTGCGACGCCACACACGTACGGGTGACCGGAACCGGCGGATCCCTCCTCCAGGAGGCGGCACTCACCCAGCCCGTCCGGCGACTGCGCGTTCTGACCGTCGGTGAGTACGTCGAGGTGTACGCGGACGGCGTCTTCATCCTGACCACACTGTGTTACTCGGGCCGGCCCGTGGCCTGGACAGCGACCGTGGCGGGGATTGTCCGATCCGTGCCGGTGCGTCCCGTGCGCTTGCCGGTCCCCCACCGCGACGACGCCTCGGCGATCTGGCCGGGCCCCACCACGTGACCCTGGTGCCGTAGAGCGAGCTGACCCTACGCGGGCGCGGCCATGGCCGATCCGACAGTGCCCGGGGCGAGGGCGTCCGAGCGCATGCCTCGTGATCCCGCGCGCTCCCGGGCTGCGCCCGTGGTTTTCCGACGGGGCGAGGCGGCAGAGGTCGCCGACGAGGGCCACCTGATCGCCGACCACCGCCACGGGGCGAGGTCAGGACGCCGCCTCCCCTCAGTGCCCCCGCCACCTGCTCCGGCTCCGGGTCCGTCGCCCAGGCGGCCGTGCAGGTGCCCCGGCAGGTAGCGCCTGGGTTGAGGTTCTACCGGGGAGGGCTCCGTGAACGAACTCCACTGGCGGATGACTTGTAGAGGTCTCACAGTGACCTCCGCTCGCCGCTCTGACCGGTCGACAGCATCGCTGGCAACTCGCTGCCATCTCGCTGGTGGGATGGTGAGAGCCCCGCCGGTGGACAGCCGGTGGACAGACGCCTTCGGACCGAGAGTCACGGGGCGGCACGGGTCAACCTGCCCCATCTGCTCTGATCAGGCAGGACGTCACCGGACAGCACGGCGAAGCACCACGCAACACGAACCCCCGTGGTCTCGTAATGCGTAGGTCTCGGGTTCGAATCCCGAAGGCGGCTCCATGGCGAACCCCAGGCCAGGCCTCTGACCTGGGGTTTCTTCTTTTCGTTGACCTTGGAATTCGGGTCAAACGGAGGTGACGTTAGCTGATGCGCCGTCAAGGATCAGGTGTGGCCAAAGTGCGGACAGGAGTGCAGCCGCAACGTTGGGACGGTCGTCAGAGGTCCCATTCCTGGGCTCGGCGCTGACCGATGCCTTGTCGGCTCCCGACAGCCAGGCAATGGCCAACCCGGTCAAGTGGGCTCGGCAGGTGATCGTCGGCCTGCGTGGGACCGCTGCTGCATGATCTGCATCGTCAGCGCCAGCAGCGACCTGAGCTGCGGCGCATGGCCGTCGGCCGGTCCTTGGCGGGCACCGCTGGCGCTCAGAAGGGTGGCTGCCGTCGGTGAGGGGTGGCTTTTTCAGTTTTCTGTGACCGTGATGAGGAAAGCGGTTTACGAACCCGTCTGTCGGTCAGGCAGCGCGGACACCCAATCGGCAGCTCTCAGGAGGATCGGCCCGGTGACCTCGTCGGCCCCGGAAGCATAGGCCGCCCAGCGGAGTTCGTCGCACGCGAAGAAGGATTCGCCCCAGGTGTCCACCCAGACGCGTGCTGTGTCGCTGCCGGACTGCGTCAGGTCCCACCAGGCCCAGCCGCGAAATTCGGACTCGGGATCGAACTGGTAAAGCCATTCCTGCAGATCCCACGGCCTTCGACCGAGCGTGGCGGCATAGCGCTCCGTCCCCCGAGTCACGAAATCGGGGACCGGCGCCGAGTCTCCTCGGGCGGCGGCGACGAACCAGTCGGGAAGCGTGTCGACCGGGAGATCGCCTTCGTCGAACGGGTGAGAGACCGCCAGTTGGAGAGCGGGGGTGAGAACGGATCGCAGTCTTTCTTCGAACACCGCGACCGAACCGCTCGTCCGTACGTCGAAGGTGCACAGGACGGGAGGTGCCTCCTCCGCTGACGGTCGGCGTGACAGCCGGTGTCTCTCCTGCTCGATGTCCTCGATTTCGTGAAACATGTCAGTGGTGCCCCATCAGCCTTCCTTGACTACCCTGCCCGGGTACTTTGCCACTTCTTCCCTGAACTCGTTGAGCATGCCGCTCGGGATCCCGTAGAGGTCGTCTCCCATGGTCGGGTCCGAGATCTCTGGACAGATCTTCTTGGGTTTCCTCCACTCCTCCTTGGTGAATCCGAGCCCGTCCGGCTGCTCCTGGGGTATGGCGGTTCTTCTGATCTTTTCCCTGAAATCGGCCGAAATCTGGAACTCCACGATCTGTCCGCCCTCGCCACGGAACCGAACCGTGTGGCCGATGTCCCCGCTCAGGTTGACGTACAGCGCTCCCTGGCCGGTGATGGTCACCGAGCCGTCCTCGCCGATGTGGATGCGCTTGCTCAGCGGGTGATCGGTCTGCTTGCGGTAGGCGTTGATGAGGTCGTCGTCGCAGCGTGGGGCGAGACCGAGCGGGTCGGTCCAGATGTGCGGGTTGTGGATGTACGTGGAGGGGTTGGGAGCCGGGGCGAGACCGAGAGGATCGGGGGTGAGGTAGCGCGCGGTCTCCGGGTCGTAGTGCCGGTGGTAGTTGTAGTGGAGGCCCGTTTCCGGGTCGAAGTACTGGCCGGGGAACCGCAGCGGGGTGTACGTGGTGCTGTCGGCCGTCCAGGATGTCGCGCCCCAGAGCGTGGTGCGCGTGTGCCAGACGATGGTGCCGGATTCGTCGAGGAGCTCGGTGGGGGTGCCGACGAGGTCGGTGACGATCGCGAAGAAGCGGGAGTCGATCTCGTCCTGCGGCGCGTCGAGGGCGCCCACGCGCTCGGTCTGCGCGATGGGGCGCAGGCCCTGGTGGTCCCAGGTGAGGGTGACGGGCCGGGGCAACTCGGCTGCTGTGGTGGTCTGTTCGCAGAGGGTGGCGCCGTCCCAGGTGAAGTGGGTCTGTTCGACCACCGTTACGCCGTCCGCCGCCAGGCGCTGTTTCGCGATGCGGCGCCCGAGTGGGTCGTAGAGGTAACGCCACTGCGTGCCGTCCGGGGTGACGACGGAGGTGAGACGGTCCTCCGAGTTCCAGGTGTAGTTCCAGGTGTCGGATTTCCGGGACAGGCGGGTCTTCTGACGCAGCATGATGCGACCCGCCGCGTCGTGTTCGTAACGGATGCTCCCGGCACGGGTGAGGCGTGTGCCGGCGTAGGCACGGGGGCCGGTGGCTTCTTGGCCGGGGTGGGCGGCGGGCCAGGAGGCGTCGGTCTGGTTGCCGGCCTCGTCGTAGACGTAGCGCTCGGTCCAGTCCGTGGCGTGGACCGCGGTGACACGGCCTGCGGCGTCGAGGTCGAAGTGCCGAGTGCCGTTCAGCCGGTCGTCCAGCCGGACGAGGCTGTTGTCACCTCGGTAGGTGTAGTCCCGCCGCTGGATGTCTGCGCCGGTCGCGTCACGTACGTACTGGGACGTGAGGCGGCCCCGATCGTCGAACGTGTGGGCCAGGGTGGCGGTCGTGTCGATGAGGCGGCTCAGTTCTCGGCCGACCGAGTCGTACACGAAGTTGATTCGGTGGCCGCCGCTGTTCAGCAGCGTGCGGCGGTCCGCCGCGTCGTAACTCCAGCGGCTGGTCGCGCCGGTGGGGGTGGTGCGCTGCGTGCGGCGCCCCAGCAGGTCGTATTCGTACGTGATGCGGAGTTCGGTGTCGTACGTGAAGGCGTGGCGCACGCCGTCCGGGCCGATGCGAGCCGTGAGCAGGTCGAAGTGGGTGTACTCGAAGCGGGTGACAGCGCCCAGGGCGTCGAAGTGCGTGACGCAGTTGCCCTCGGCGTCGTACTCCCATGACTCACTGGTGCCGTCGGCCGCGATGCGACGGGTGGGCTTGCCTTCCGTCGACCACTCCAGACAGGTCACGTTCCCGAGGGCGTCGGTGATCGTTCCGGGACGGCCGAAATTGTCGCGGGTGTAGCGGGTGGCCGCTCCGAGCGGGTCGGTGATCTCGACGGGGAGTCCGGCCCGGTCGCAGCGGACGCGTGTGGTGTTGCCCAGCGCGTCGGTGGCGGACGTCAGGTGTCCCGTCCTGTTGTAGGTGAATCGGGTGGTGGCTCCCGCCGGGTCGGTCACAGCGGTGCGGTCGCCGTGCTCGTCGTACTCCTGGCGCCAGACCGCGCCGTCAGGCCCCGTGATGGTCGTGGGCAGACCGAGTGCGTCGTACTCGGAGGCGAGCTCCTGACCGTCCGGGCGGACGACCGCGACGACCCGGCCGTCGTCGTAGCGGTAACGCGTGGCGTGCCCGAGCGGGTTGATGACGGCCGTCAGTTGGTGGTCGCGGTCCCACTCCTGCCGGGTGCTCGCGCCGAGCGGGTCGGTGTGCCGGACGACGCGGTATGCCTCGTTGTACTTGTACTGGTTGGTGTGTCCCAGGGAGTTGGCGTCAGTGAGCGGCGGGCGAGTCCCGCGCCGGCCGGGGCGTCGCGGGCGAGGCAACACCCAGGCCTGTGGCCGGCCGAGGGTGTCCGCGACGGCCTGGCGAATTGAGCGTGTCACTTGAGTCCGGTGGTGGCCGTGTCCGCGATGAGGCCGCGCTGCTCGATCGGTCATCGCCAAGGTCTGGCAGACCCTGTCCCAGCGGCCGGAGTCGGCCCGCGCTCCAGCCGACGCGCCTTGGCGCGCACGACCGCCTCGTCCGGCAAACAGCTCCTGGACCTCGTTCTGGAGAGGTCCAACTGGCCTGTACGGACGGCGTCACGTCTTCGCCAGTGATTCCGGGTCCGGGGGTGGCCGGATGAGTAGGGCGTCGACTTTCTTGCAAGTTCCTTATGTGGTGGAGGTTTTGTCTTTCCTTGCCGCTTGCCTGGAAAAGGTGGACTCCCATTGGGGCAACCGCATCCTTTTTGTGGCCCGCTTTGCGCTACGCCGGTCTCTTGATCAGGGAAATGTGGTTGTTCCTTTGCTTGTCGGCGATCGCTTGTGGGGGGATTGATTGACTTAAAGAAGTCCTCAGGTTTTGATCGCCCGGCTGTGAATGGCAGTTGAAGGATCTGTGAGTGCGGGGGTCGGGCTATGTGGCGTGCCGGAAGACGGCTGAGATGGCTGGCGGCATCTGCGTTGTTGGTGCAACTGGTGGGCGCGGCGGGCGCCCACGCCGTTTCCGACGCGCCCGTGCGGGCCTCCTCGGCCACGGAGGACCCCGGTGACCTGTCGCCCGAGGCGGCCGCGTCGCTGAAGGCCGCCCGGTCGGGTTCGTCCGTCTCGGTGGACGCGGAGACGACGCCCACCCAGCTGGTCACCGCGCAGCCGGACGGCACGTTCACCGTCGAGTTCGATCCCGAGCCGGTGCGGGTGCGCCGCGCCTCGGGCTGGGTGCCCGTCGACACCGGCCTCGCGGCCACCGCCGGGGGGCAACTCGCCCCGAAGGCCGCCGCCGTGGACGTCGCCTTCTCCGGGGGCGGTGCGCACGACCCGCTGGCGCGGATCACGAAGGACGGCAGGACCTACAGCGTCGGTTCGCCCTGGACTCTGCCGACGCCGACCATCGACGGCTCGACGGCGACGTACGCGGACGTCCTGCCCGGAACCGACCTGGTGGTGCAGGCGACCCCGGACGGCTTCAGCGAGAACCTGGTGGTCAAGTCCCGTACGGCGGCCGACAGTCCAGCTCTGGCGAGTGTGCGCTTTCCCGTCTCGGTCGACGGTGTCTCCGCGTACGACACCCACTCCGGTGGCGCGGCGTTCGTCGACGCCCAGGGGCGTCCGGTGTTCACCACCGGCACCGCGATGATGTACGACTCCTCGCCGGCCGCCGCCCCGGCCGCGACGGCCCACACCGTCTCCCAGGTCTCCTTCGACGTCACAACCGCCGCCGTCCGGACGGCCGTCGCCGACCAGGGCGCGCTCGACGGGCCCGCCCCGGGAGCCCGGGCGAGGGCCATGGACGTGACCGCCTCCGACAGTGCGCTGACGTTGAAGCCGGACAAGGCGTTCCTCGACGATCCGGACACCACCTACCCGGTGGTGCTCGACCCGCAGACGACCAGCGCGTCGCTGTCGGGGTGGACGACGGTGTGGACGAGTTCGCCGTCGACGTCGTTCTGGAAGACGTCGCACGCGCTGGGTGTCGGCTACGACGCGTGGGTGGACAACAAGAAGGCCCGCTCGCTCTACCAGTTCGACACCCACACCCTCGGCGGCAAGAAGATCCTCTCCGCGACCTTCAACGCGCTCGAGGTGTGGTCGGCCAACTGCACAGCGAAGAGCGTGCAGTTGTGGCGTACGGGGTCCATCTCCTCGGGCACCACGTGGAACGCGCAGCCGTCCTGGTCCGCGCAGGTCGACTCGGTTTCCACCGCCAAGGGCTACTCGTCCTCCTGCCCCGGCGGAAACGTTTCCTTCGACGCGACCGGCGCCGTGAGTTACACCGCCGGGCAGTCCGCGTCGACCACCACGCTCGGGCTGCGGGCCGCCGACGAGAGTGACGAGATCGCCTGGAAGCAGTTCGCCTCGCCGTCGGACACCAAGCCGACCCTGTCGGTGACGTTCGTGTCCAAGCCGTCCACGCCGACCGGGGTGAAGCTCTCCAACCCGAACCTGGCCTGCGCGACGACTCGCGCCACTGCCGTCGTGATCCGGGACACCACACCCACGCTGGGCGCGGCGCCGAAGTCGGCGGACGGTTCGCAGTCGACGCTGCGGCCGAATTTCCAGGTGTACAAGTACGACGCCGCCGTCACCGACCCGCTGGCAGGGTCGGGCAGCCCTTCGGCGTACACGACCTCGGGGACGACCGGTACGTGGACGACGCCGACGCTGACGAACGGGCAGACGTACTGGTTCCGCGCCCGCAGCGAGTACAAGTACTCCTTCAACGGCACGACCGGCTCCATGTACTCGGCCTGGACCAGCGGCTGTTGGTTCCGGATCGACTCCTCGAGGCCGGTGCAGCCGGACGTCGACTCGACGACGTACCAGGAGTGCGCGAGCCCGGACAGCCCGGACGACTGCACGGCCTACGGCGGCGTGGGCGCCCCCGCGACGTTCACTCTCAAGGCCAACGGGGCCTCGGACGTGGTCAAGTACACCTACCAGCTCAACGACAACCCGGTGCGGACCAAGACCTTCACCACGGCCACCACCAGCTACACGGTGTCCCTGGCGCCGGACGTGCGCGGGGTCAACACCCTGACCGTCCAGACCTGGGACGCGGCGGGCAACGGCTCGCTCAGCTACACGTACACCTTCAAGGTCGCGCCCGGCGCGGGCCCGGTGGCCCACTGGTCCCTCGAGGAGGGCACCGGCACCACGGCCACCGACTCGGTGAGTGGCCGGACGGCGACCCTGGCCGGTTCGGCCGGCTGGTCCTCACTCGCCCGGCTCGGCAAGTCCCTCCAGGCCAACGGGACTTCGTCGTACGCGGCGACGAGTTCGTCCGTGCTGGACACCACGAAGAGTTTCACGATCTCGGCGTGGGCCCGGCTGACCGGCAACTCCCACAACTCGGTCGCCGTCGCCCAGGCCGGCGTCAACGGATCGACGTTCGCGATCTACTACTCGACCTCGTACAACGCGTGGATCTTCAACCGGTACACCACGGACGTGGCCGCGCCGACCATCGTCCGTTCGATCGGTACCACCACGCCCGAAGTCGGCGTCTGGTCGCACCTGATGGGCGTGTACGACGCGCAGGAACAGACCATCCAGCTGTACGTCAACGGCGTACCGCAGGGTGACCCGGTCGCCTTCACCACGCCCTGGCAGGGCACCGGCGGTCTGCAGATCGCCCGGGGCCAGTACGGCAGCGCGTTCAGCGACTACTTCCCCGGCCAGGTCGACGAGGTGACCGCCTGGAACCGGATCCTGTCCGAGGAGGAGATCGCCGACCTCCAGGCGATGACCGACGCGTCCACCGGGCAGGCCCAGCCGTCGCTCTCCGCCGACTGGCAGCTGGAGGAGACCTCGGGCACCAGTGCCGCCGACTCCTCCGGATACGGTCACACGGCCACGGTCGCCGGCGGCGGCACCTGGGCTGCCGACACCGACGGCGGCAAGGGCAACGTCCTTTCCCTGAACGGCACATCGACCGCGAACGCCACCGCGACAGGGCCGATCGTGGACTCACAGGGCGACTTCACGGTGGCGGCCTGGGCCAGACTCGACGCGGCCTCGCTGTCCGACACCACGGTGGCCCACCACATGCGGATCGCCACCCAGTCCGGCGGCGTCCGCGACTCCTGGGGCCTGTGGTACGACCAGGCGGCCGGCTCGGCCCAGGGCATGTGGGTGTTCGGCCGCACCACCGCCGACTCCACCAGCGCGACGGTCGTCACCGCGCCCGCGAGCATCGCCTCGGCCCAGCTGGTCGACCCCGGCGAGTGGACCCTGCTCACCGGTGTCTACGACGGCGCCCACCACCAGCTCTTCCTGTACGTCAACGGAGTCCGCCAGGGCGCGCAGGGCGACACGGACACGGACGACGACACCGGCGACGGCGTCGTGTTCACCTCGCCCTGGCAGGCCACCGGCACCTTCAACATCGGGCGGGGCCGGATCAGCACGGGCGCCTACAGCGACTTCGCCGACGGGCTCGTGGACGACGTACGGGTGTGGACGGGTGTGGTGTCGGACACCGACATCGACCAGATGTACGTCAACGAGCTGCCCCAACCGCTGTAGACGACAGCGCTGACACGGCCTTCAAAAACCTTCGAAACGCGGGGAGTTCACTCATGGGCGGGCAAGGGCGCAGACGGCGGGAACCGTTGCGGCGGATACGGCTGTGGGTCGTCGGGGCCACGGCGAGCGCCGTGGTGGCCGCCGGACTCGGCACCGCCCCCGCGGTGTGGGCGACCCAGCGTCACGGGCACCACACCGTGGCGGCGCAGGCGGCCAAGAACGGTACGGCGGTCGCCTTCAAGGCCAGGACAGCCGCGAGGAACGACCCGGCGAAGGCCGCCGCCGCCCGTACCGCCGAGATCCTGTCCCGGCAGGTGAGCTGGCCCACCGCCTCCGCCAGGACGCTCCAGGTGGTGGCGAAGGCCGCCAAGTCCACTCCGGTCGGCAGTCTTCCCGTGAAGGTGACGGCGCCCGCAAAGGGCGCGGCCCCCACGAAGGTCACCGTCAGAACGGCCTCGCAGCAGACGGCCGCCGCTCTCGGCATCCATGGCGCGGTACTCTCCCTCGCCCGCGCCGACGGCCAGAAGACCACCGCGAAGGCCCGCCTCACACTGGACTATTCGCGCTTCGCCCACGCCTACGGCGGTGACTACGCCTCCCGGCTGTCCCTGGTCAGCCTGCCCGCCTGTGCGTTGACCACCCCGAAGCTCAAGAAGTGCCGTACGACGACTCCGCTGCCCACCACCAACGACACGTCGGCCGACACCCTCACCGCCACCACCCCGGTCACCTTCTCCGCGATGGCCCTCGCCGTGACCGCCGACACCAAGTCCGGTGCCGGTTCCTACGCGGCGACCCCGCTCAACCCGTCGGCGGCATGGAACGCGGGCGGCTCCAGCGGTGACTTCACCTGGTCCTACCCGCTGTCGGTGCCGCCGTCCAACGGGGGCCCGTCGCCCAGCCTCTCGCTCACCTACGACGCGCAGAGCGTCGACGGCCGGCTGCCCTCGACCAACAACCAGCCCTCGTGGGTCGGTGAGGGCTTCGACCTCACCACCGGGTACATCGAGCGGTCGTACGACTCCTGTGACGACGACGGGCAGTCCGGCAAGAACGACGAGTGCTGGGCGAACGACAACGCCACCCTCGTCCTCGGCGGCAAGTCCAGTCCGCTGATCAAGGATTCGACGACCGGTGCGTGGCACCCCAAGACCGACGACGGTGAGCGCGTCACCCACTCCACGGGCGCCACGAACGGCGACAACGACGGCGAGTACTGGACGGTCACCACCCAGGACGGCACCCAGTACGTCTTCGGCAAGAACCACCTGCCAGGCTGGACCACCGGCGCCGCCGCCACCAACTCCACCTGGACCGCTCCGGTGTTCGGCGACGACTCGGGTGAACCGGGATACGACCAGGGCACGTCGCTCGCCGGCCGTGCGCTCACCCAGGCCTGGCGCTGGAACCTGGACTACGTCGTGGACCCGCACGGCAACGCGATGTCGTACTGGTACACCAAGGAGACCAACTACTACGCCAAGAGCGGCACGACGACCGCCAACGGCACGGTGTACGACCGTGGCGGCTACCTCAGCCGCATCGACTACGGCGTCACCTCCTCCACCGTCTTCGGCACCGCCCCGGAGAAGGTCTCCTTCACCACCGCCGAGCGCTGTCTGGTCACGAGCACGGAGGACTGCTCGTCACTGACCTCGTCCACGTCCTCGGACTGGCCGGACGTGCCCTTCGACCAGATCTGCGCCTCCGGCAAGGTCTGCAGCGCCACCGGGCCGACCTTCTTCTCCCGTAAGCGGCTCACCGGCATCACCACGAGTGTGTGGGACGCGAGCCTCGCCACCCCCGCCTACCGTGACGTCGACTCCTGGGCGTTGGCCCATTCCTTCCCCGACCCGGGTGACGGCACCTCGGCCGGGCTGTGGCTGAAGTCCATCACCCGTACGGGCAAGGACGGTTCGACGACCGCCATGCCGCCGGTCACGTTCGCGGGCATCCAGCTGTACAACCGGGTGGACACGACCCACGACGACATCGCGGCGCTGGTCAAGTGGCGTGTGCGGACGATCACTTCGGAGACGGGTTCGGTCCTCACCGTCAACTACTCCGACCCGCAGTGCGTCGCCGGTACGACCATGCCGAGCGCGCCGGACTCCGACACCCTGCGCTGTTTCCCGACGTACTGGCAGCCGCCGTACACGCCGGATCCCCAACTGGACTGGTTCCACAAGTACGTCGTCACCCAGGTCACCGAGGCGGACCCGACGGGCGGAGCCCCGCTGAAGGAGACCGACTACACCTACAACGGCTCCCCGGCCTGGCACTACGACACCGACAACGTGACCGCGCCCGCCAAGCGCAAGACCTGGTCGCAGTGGCGCGGTTACGGCAGCGTGACCACGACCACGGGCGACGCGCAGTCGACCCGGACGAAGACGGTCGCCACGTACTTCCGCGGCATGGACGGCGACAAGCAGTCCGACGGGACCACGCGCAGCGTCAAGGTCGACGACTCCACCGGGGCTTCTGTCACCGACTCGGACCCGTTGGCCGGTAACGTCCGGGAGTCGGTCACCTACAACGGCTCCGCCGAGGTGTCCGGCATCATCACCGACCAGTGGATCCACCAGACGGCCACGGACGGCACCCGCAACGCGTACTTCACCCGCCCGGCGGCCGTGCACACCCGTACCGACCTGTCCGCCGGCGGCACCCGCGACACTCTGGTCTCGACGACGTACGACCCGACGACCGGTGTGGCGCTGACCGTTGACGACGCGGGCGACACCGCCGTCACGGGCGACGAGCAGTGCACCCGCACCACGATCGCGAACAACACCACCGACTGGCTGATGGCCTTCCCGGTGCGCGTCGAAACGGTCGACACGGCCTGCGGCGCGACGCCGACCCGCCCCGACGACGTGGTCTCCGACGTCCGCACCCTCTACGACAGCCAGTCCTACGGCACCGCCCCCACCCTCGGCGACGAGACGTCGACCCAGCGCATGTCGTCGTACAGCAGCGGCAGCCCCGTCTACCAGACGGTCTCCACCAGCCACTACGACACCCAGGGCCGCGTCGACTCCGTCAAGGACGCCGACCAGACCGTGGTCAGCAAGACCACCTACACCCCGGCCACGGGCGGCCCTGTCACCAGCACGGTCACCACGGACGCCAAGAGCTACTCGACGACCACGAACTTCGACCCGGCGCGCGGCCTGGCCACCTCGGTCGTCGACCCCAACAGCAAGCGCACGGACTACGCGTACGACGGCCTGGGCCGGCTGACCAAACTCTGGCTGGCCAACCGCAGCAAGTCCTCGGGCCAGACCGCGAGCCTCGTCTACACCTACGCCATCTCCAACTCGGCGGCCTCCGTGGTCTCCACGGGCAAACTCAACAACGACGGCACGACCTACGACACGACGTACGCCCTGTACGACGCTCTGCTGCGGCCCCGCCAGACGCAGACCCCGGCGCCGGGCGGCGGCCGGGTCATCGCCGAGACCAAGTACGACAGCCGCGGGCTCGCCGTGGAGGCCGACGCCGACTACACCGACAACACCTCCCCGTCCGGGACCCTGGCGAACATCACCTCGGCGGTGCCGTCCCAGACCCTGACCACCTACGACGGCGCGGGCCGCGCCACGGCGGAGGACTTCTACGCGCTCGGCACCAAGCGCTGGACGACCTCCACCGCGTACGGCGGCGACCGCACCACCGTCACCCCGCCCAAGGGCGGCATCGCGACCACGACCCTGACCGACACGCTCGGCCGCACGGTCGAGACCCGGCAGTACGACAACGGCACACCGAGCGGTTCCTACACGTCGATCAAGTACACCTACAACCCGAAGGGCCAGCTGAAGGAGGTCGTCGACGACGACGGCAACACGTGGTCGTACGGCTACGACCTGATGGGCCGTAGGACGACGTCGACGGACCCGGACACGGGCACGACGAGCACGGAGTACAACGAGCTGGACCAGATCGCCTCGACGACGAGCGCGGTCGGCACGTCCGATGCGAAGACGCTCAGCTACTCGTACGACATCCTCGGCCGCAGGACCGACCTCTACGACGGCAGCACCAAGGACGCGGCGCACGAACTGGCCAAGTGGACCTTCGACTCGGTGGCCAAGGGGCAGCCGACGTCGGCGATCCGGTACGTCGGCGGCTCGTCCGGCCAGGCGTACATCAGCCAGGTCGGCGCCTACGACTCCCTGTACCGGCCGACGGTGACCCGGATGGTCGTCCCGTCGGTCACGGGTGAGGAAGCGCTGGCGGGCACGTACTCGTCGACGACCGGCTACAACCTCGACGGCACCGTCCAGGTCTCCTCCGACCCGGCAGCCGGCGGTCTTGCTTCGGAGTCGCTGGAGTACGGCTACAACGACCTGGGCATGCCGACGACGCTGAGTGGCACCACCGGCTATGTCCAGAACACGAACTACTCGAAGCAGGGCGACATCACTCAGCTCACGCTGGGGGTTTCCTCCTCGGACACCGCCAAGTGGCTCCAGATCACGAACACCTACGAGGACGGCACCCGTCGTCTCCAGCGTGAACTGGTCACCGACGACGCGCAGTCGGCGCCCGTGCAGGACACGTCCTACAGCTACGACGACGCGGGCAACCCGACGAAGGTCGCCACGCACGCCGACGGCACCGACGACGTCCAGTGCTACCGCTACGACGGCCACGACCGGCTCACCGAGGCCTGGACGGCGACGGACGGCTGCGCCGCCGCCGCATCCGTGGCGGTCCTCGGCGGCCCGGCGCCGTACTGGCAGAGCTTCTCCTACGACGACCTGGGCAACCGCAGGACGCAGACCAACCACGCCACCACGACAGGCGGTTCGGACGCGACGACGTCGTTCGTCTATCCGCCCCAGGGCACGGCCCAGGCGCACACGCTGACGTCGTCGAGCACGGTCGTGGGCTCCGCCACGACCACGAACTCCTACACGTACGACCACTCGGGCAACACCCGCACCCGCACCCTGGGCGGCACGACCCAGACGCTGGACTGGGACTCCGAGGGCCACCTGGCCAAGGTGACCAACGCGGACGGGACGTCGGCCTCCTACCTCTACGACGCCGACGGCGACCGGCTGCTCTCGCGTGACGACTCCGGGACGACGCTGTACCTGGGCGACACCGAGGTGCACCTCGCCAAGGGCGCGACGACGACCACGGGCACGCGCTACTACACGTGGGCGGGCCAGACGGTCGCGGTGCGCACGAGTACGGGCAGCCTGCAGTGGCAGGTGACGGACGCGCACGACACCGCGGAGACGGCCGTGGACGCGGCGACGCAGACGATCGCGCGGCGTCGGCTCGACCCGTTCGGCAACACGCGTGGTACGCAGCCGAGTTCAGGGTCGTGGCTGGGAGACAAGGGCTTCGTCAGCGGTGTGCAGGACACGGTGACGGGGCTGACGCACCTGGGGGCGAGGGAGTACGACTCGACGACCGGCCGGTTCGTCTCGGACGACCCGGTCCTGGAGCTGGCGGACGCCCAGCAGATCGACGGGTACACGTACGCGGCGGACAACCCGATCACGGGCAGCGACCCGACGGGCCTGGACAACTGGGCCAGCGACCCGACCATCAACGTCTGTGCCATCGACTGCGAACCCCAGGGTTCGTCCGCACTGGTCGACACCGGCGCGCTCAACAGCAGCAGCAGCTCGACGACCCACCACAGCGGCGGGGGCGGGGGCGGAAGCTCGCACCACAGTTGCGGCTGGTCCTTCTCCTGCTATGCCAAGAAGGCCTACCACGCGGTTGAGCGACACCCCGTGATCGCGGCCGTGGTAGCCACGGCGGTGGTGGTCGGCGCGGTCGCCTGTGTGGCGGCGACGGCGGGCGCGTGCGGCGCCGTCCTGGTGGCGGGTGCCGAGGGCTTCACGGCGGGGGCCGAGATCGGTGGCCTGGGGGCCGCTGTCACAGGAGCGGCCGCCGGGGTGATCGGCGAAGGCGGGGCGGTGGTCGCGGGAGCCGCGGGCGTCGCCGGGCTGGGTGCCGCGGCTGTGGCAAAGGGGGCCAAGACGGCGGCCAAGTCCGAGGCGGCGGCATCGTCCGGTGCGGCTGCCGCCGGTTCGGAAGCGGCGTCGACGGCCGGCAGCGGTGTCCGCTCGGCGGGCGCGTACCGGGGGAGTTCCCAGAAGGCGCCCGGAGGCCAGAAGGGGGCGGGCGTGAGCGTCAGGCACGTCAAGATGGCGCTGGGCCGGGCCGGCATGAGCGTGGACCACTTCGACATCGTGCACGTCCCGGAGATCACGACGGCGGACGGCCTGCTCGCCTACGGCTACAGCCCGCACCCGGGAGGTCTGCCGGAACTGGGTCCCCGCGGGCGGCCGGCGATCCAGATCTCGGACATGGGTCTCGCCGACATGGACACGGCGGTCACCACGATCTTCCACGAGGCCTACCATCACCAGAGCTTTGCGACGATGGGTCTGGCCGACTTCGGTGGCAAGGAGTCTGCCGCAGAGGCATACGGACTGAGAATGCTTGATCTCTTCAACAGGAGATCAGGCCGGTGAAGCGACCCGAGACCGGTGAGAGGCGACCCGTGAAATCGTACGACTGGAGGCATGTCCAGGCGCTGGGCGCCGGTCCTCGGTTCATTGACGAACCGAGGGAACGGGAGTGCCCCGTCTGCGGAAACATCGCGGTGCGCACCTATATGTACGCCTCCGACCGCGGGCCCGGCCGGGAGACCGTGATCAGCTACACGTGGTGCGCCTCCTGCGGGCACTTCACCGGGAACACGGGCCCGAGGCCGACAGGGCTGCGGTTCACGGATCCCCTGGCCGCGCTGTCCCGTGCGGACAGGATCGACATGGAATCCGACAGCGATCTCTTCTTCCGGAAACTCGATCGTCTGTGGGATTCCGGCGAACTGCCGCAACGGTTCGAACGCGTGTAGCGAGCGAAGAGAAGCGTTACGAGGAAGACGGGGAAAAGGAGAGGGTGCGGGCGGATGGGGCATGTCATATCCGCGGAACGCCGTTCCGCCGGTACCGAGACGATGCTGGATGTGCTGCTGCGCTGGGCGTGGATCCGGCGTCGTACGGCCGCGCGGGACATCGCCGACTTCGACGGCGGGCAGCCGCTGCGGGTCGTCGGGTTCACGCAGAGCATCGGCGGCACGGTCAACGTCTCGGTCGGCAAGGGCAAGCAGATCGCGCGGCTCAGGCAGGGCTACCTGCGGCTCGCCGCGGGTGAGCCGCCGGTGTGGAAAGACGCGCGGGGCGGCCGGAGCGCGACTCTCCAGGCGCCGTTCAGGCTGAGGCCGGCAAGCGGGAAGGTGCGGTCGGCGCCGAAGTTCGAGCGGTACGAACTCGTCACGGGTGCGGGGACGTACGACCTCGCGGTGCCGAAGAAGGACGGGGAACTGGTGCGGCACGCGTTCGGCGGTGGGGCCGGGCTTCGGTGACTTCCGAGGGGGGCGGATGCTGCTGCCCCCTTGCCCGATGAACTACTCGGCCGGACGCCACGTATCAGTCTCGGTGGGTCGACGGGCGTGGGTCTGTCGTGGGTTGCATCGCGCAGCGATCGTCGGGTGTCGGCGGGGGGTTGTGAACGCGGTGCCCGGGGGAAAAGGGCTGAGCCATTTCTGTGGATTCGAGCCGTTCGTTCAGTGGCACTCTCGACGTGGTCGTCCCAGCGGGGCCGGCGGAGGGGGTGAGTGGGGGAGACGTACGTCGGCAGGTGCTGGGGCTGGATGGTCTTCGTGGTCTGGCGGCGCTGTATGTGGTGCTGTTCCACTGCTGGTTGTACACGTTCCCGGGGTATCCCGACAGTTCGGCGCCTCCCTGGCTGGACGGGCTGATGTTCGGGCGTCTGGCCGTCGTCTTCTTTCTGGTGTTGTCCGGGTTCTCCCTGGCGATCTCTCCGGCGCGTCACGGGTGGAAGTCGGGGGGCGTCGGGCAGTTTCTGCGCCGTCGGGCCTGGCGGATTCTTCCTCCGTATTGGGCGGCGCTGGTCATGAGCCTGCTCATTTCCTGGTTCGTGGTGCCCGCTTCGCGTTTCGGACCGCCTACGGGCGAGTCAGTTCTGGTGTACGGCCTTCTCGCTCAGGACATGGTCACCGCACCGACACCGAACGGTGCGTTCTGGTCGATCGGGGTGGAGGCCGAGCTCTATGTCCTCTTTCCCCTGCTGCTTTTCGTGCGACGGCGGTGGGGCGCGGTCGTCATGGTCGCGTTCGCGAGTCTTCCGGTGGTCGCTCTTGCGATGACGGCGGTTGGCGGGTCTCCTGTGGAGGGCGCCAACCAGCTCGCTCCCCATCTCGCTCCGGTGTTCGTGGCCGGTGTGGCGGGTGCGGGGATCGTCGTGGCGTCGGACCGGGTGCGGCGCCTGCCCTGGGGATGGTTCGCCGTCGTGGCCGCCTTGCCGGTGCTGGCTCTCGGTGTCGTTCGAGGGTCTGTGTGGACGGTGACCCATTACTTCTGGGTGGATCTCGCCGTCGCTCCCGCCATGACGATGCTGATCGCCGCGGTCGCCACCGGCAGACCCGCCGCCCTCGTGCGGCTGCTGACCGCGCGGCCCGTTCGGAGTCTCGGGAGTTTCTCCTACAGTCTTTATCTGATCCATCTGCCGATCGTGCTGGCTGTTATTCGCCGGGTGGCCCCGCATTTCGTATCGCCCGGGCTGCCCACATTCGGGTTCACGCTTCTTGTGGCCCTGCCGGTTTCGGTGGTCGGGGCATGGCTTTTCGCCCGGATCTTCGAGCTTCCCTTCAAGGGAAGCAGGTCCTGGAAATCTATGATCGCCTTGTGTCGTTCCCGTTTGACGGCCGGGAACGCGCGAGACCTTCGGCGGCTTTGATCATCCGGTTCGGGCTTGTCGCTCGGGGACGGCTGTGGCCGGAGACTCGGTCGTGGTGTCGGGTGCGGGCCTGTCGCCGTTGCCGGCTTCCTGCATCCGGTCCAACTCCGGTCAGCCCAGTGAGGTGAGGGAACGCCGGGGCAGGACGATGGGGGCGGACCTGGACCTTCTGGGCCGGCCTGGTCGGGCCGGACGTGGCGTTCCTGCAAGGGCTCGGCGAGGAGCGGGCCGGCCAAAGCGCCCTGCCGCGCTCGGCCGTGAGTCTCCACAACGGGCTGCACAACCCCGTGGCCCCCGCCTCCGTACTGGCTCTCGGCCTGGCGACCCTCTCCCAGCCGCTGGTGGTCGGCGGCCTCGGCTGGTTCGCCCACATCGCCCTGGACCGGGCATTCGGCTTCGGCCTGCGCCGCCCCGACGGCCACATGCACTGACCGCTACGGCATCAGGGCCGACGGGGGACCACAGCTCGGATTGATCCGCACGCCCCTCAGGCGCCAAGGACGTCCAGCGCGGCGGCGTGCACGCCCGGCGCTGCGGCGATGTAGCTCTCGCTGGTCAGGTCCCACGGCTTGCCCTCGAGGTCGGTCACGACGCCGCCGGCCTCCTGGACCAGCAGCACACCCGCCGCGTGGGACCGGACGTTGTCGAACTGCCAGTGCAGGTCCATCCGGCCCGCGGCGACCTGGGCGAGCTGGTGGGTCACCGGTACGGAGACCCGTACGTAGAGCGCGGCGTACGACATCGCGGCGAAGGCGGAGCCCATGCGTGTCGCGAGGGCGCGGTCGTGACCCGGCTGGGCCTGGCCCGTACCGGCCAGAGCACCGTTCAGCGACGTCTTGTCCGAAACCCGCAGCCGTACCCCGTTGAGGAACGCCCCGCCGTCCTCGGTCGCGGTGAACATCTCGTCGAGGACCGGGAAGTAGACCACCGACAGCACCGGGCGGCCGTCGCGGACGAGGCTCACGCCGATGTTCCAGTCGGGCATGCCGTGCACGGCGTTGACGTTGCCGCCGACCGGGTCGACGAGCCACCACTCGCCGGCGGCCAGCGGCCCCGATCCGTGCTCGTCGTTGAGCCAGCCCGCGCTCGGGAGTGCCTCGGTCAGCGCCGGGCGCAATGTGCCGACGACGGCCGCGTCATTGGCCTGGAGGCTCGCGAGCAGCTCGGGGAGCCCGGAGTGACGGGGCGGGGTGGGGGAGTAGCGGGTCATCATCCGGTCGCCGGCGTGACGGACGGCGGCGACGGTGGCGGCAAGCAGTTCCTGGGTCACAGCACTCATGGGATGCTCCTTGAAGTTGATCGAAGTGAATCTGTGTCGCGTGAGGATTTACCTGTATGCAATTGGACTTGAATCTGCTGACCGTGCTCGACGCCCTCCTCGAAGAGGGCAGTGTGATGGGCGCGGCCGAGCGGCTGCACCTGTCCTCGCCGGCGGTCAGCCGCACTCTCGGCCGGCTTCGCGCCGTCACGGGGGACGACATCCTGGTGCGCACGGGCCACTCGATGACTCCCACCCCGTACGCGGTGTCGGTGCGGGAGGACGTGCACCGGCTGGTCAGGCAGGCGCGTGAGGTGCTCTCGCCGGTCCGTGAGCTGGACCTGGCCGAGTTGGACCGCACGTTCACGATCCAGTGCCACGACGCGGTGGCCGCGTCGCTGCTGCCCGTACTGGTCGGGAGGATCCAGCGGCTCGCTCCCGGGGCGCAGTTGGTGGTGCTGGCGGAGAACACCGTCGACACCGACGACCTGCGACACGGCCGCGTCGATCTGGAACTCGGCGGCGGCAGGCCCGGTCTGCCGGAGTTCCGGTCCGAGCCGCTCGGCGACGACCGGCTGGTCGTGGCGATGCGCGCGGACCACCCCTGTGCCGCCGGACTCGACCTGGCTTCCTACGCGGCGCAGCCGCATGTGGTGATCTCCCGGCGTGGCCGCCTCACCGCGCCGATCGACGACGTGCTGGCCGCCGAGGGTCTGCGGCGCCGGGTGGTGGCGTCGGTGGCGACGGTGTCCAGCGCCCTCCAGATCGCCGCCCGGGGTGACGCGCTGGTCACCTGTACGGCGATCTTCGGCCGCCCGCTCATCGAGGCGTTCGGGCTGCTCGCCCGGCCGTTGCCGATCGAGTTCCCGGCGGCGGCGATCAACTGCAACTGGCACCAGCGGTACGACTCCGACCCCGCCCACGCCTGGCTCCGCGAGCAGGTCCGGGCGTCCTTCGAGGAGATCACCGCCGACTGACTCTCGGCCTACTCCGCCAACGGCAGGGCCACGACTCCGGTAAAGCCTGGCGCCTCGGCCTCGTCGAGCATCGCGGCGGCGACCGTTTCCCGGCTGACCTTCGCGCCGAGGTCGAAGGGCGGCGCGGAGTCCAGGCCGACCGTGCGCCTACGGGGGCTTTCCGGCCCGTCGGTGAGCATCCCGGCGTGGAAGACGGTGCCCCCGGCCGCGAGAACGGTGTTGTCGGCCTCGACCTTGTCCGGGAGCCGGTCGCCCAGGACCTGGTGGAGCACTCGCGCGCCGTCACCTGCCGCTTCGGCCGACCTGCCCGTGCCGTAGGCGCCGAGCCAGATGACGCGCCGCGGGCCGGCCGCGACGACGGCTCGGGCGCCGGTCAGGAGAATCCCGGCCCGGTCGGTACCGAGCGCTGAGAGGACCACGGAATCGCCGTCCACGACGGCGGCGATGCCCGCCGCGTCGTTCACGTCTCCGGCCACTTTGCGCAGGTTCGGAGAGTCGGGGAGGGCGATCCGCTGGGGATCACGCGCGATGGCGGTCACGGTGTGACCACGTCGCAGCGCCTGTCGGGTGAGGGCGATTCCGGTCTGGCCGGAGGCCGCGAGGACGGTGAGGTTCATGCCGAGACGCTAGGGAACTACTCACTTAACATCAAGTGCAAGTAACTGAACCGATGATTTACCTGGACGCAATTAAGTATCTGTATGTGTCTCCCTGTGGCTACGGCGCCGAATGAATCGCGACAACTCCACCGCGCCGGTCACCGCGAACGCGAGCCCGATGCCGACGGCGACAGCAAGGAGCGTGTTCTCCTGGAAGAAGACGCCGCCGAGATAACCCGACAGTGCGGTGTACGCGCTCCACGTGGCGGTGGAAATCGCGACGTACGTCATGAACTTGCGCAGCGGATATCCCACCACCCCTGCCGTTCCTGTGGCGAGATAGCGTCCGATCGGAATGAACCGCGTGGAGACGAGCACAAAACCGCCGCGTGATTCGAGTTCGCGCTCGAACCAGTCATACGCCGTCCGGCGCTTGGTGCCTACAGGTAGGCGTTGTAATACACGGTTCCCCATCAACCGGCCGATGGTGTAAGGAACAAGGTCGCCGAGAAAGGCGCCGACCGTCGTAGCGGCGATGACGAGAAATATGTTCGTCTGCCCGGTTGCACCGGCGATGCCTGCGAGGATCACGACAGGTTCACTCGGGATCAACGGGAGGAAGGAGTCGAGTAAGGACACCGCGATGAGTACGGCATAAAGTGCGGGAGACGTTGTCAACGACTCCGCGAGGTCTATCCAGTCCGGCATCTGCTGTCCGCCTCTGCTGTATCGGGTGTCAGGTGACGGGTGCCGTGGTGAGCATCCAGTGGCTGAACGCGGCGTACCGCTGCGCGAACTCGGCTGCGTCACAGGCGTGTTCGACGGCGGCGGAGTGCTCGCGCACCGCGTCGAAGCGGGCGGCGCGGGCCCGTTCGTAGATGGCGAGGGCCTTTTCGAGGTCGGCCTCGGCTGTGAGGCTGCCGCGCAGGACGCCGACGTCCTCGATGCCGAGGGTGCCGCCGGAGGCGATGTGCGGGGACAGCCCGTGCGCGGCGTCACCGATCAGGGCGACGCGGGCGCTGGTCCAGCGCGGCAGTTCCGGGACCAGGGTGACCTGGTTCTCCAGGATGGACTCCTCGGGCGTTTCGGCGATCAGGGCGAGGAGCTCGTCGTTCCATCCCGCCTCGGCCAGATTCCGCGCGCGTTCGAGTGCCCGTTCGCGTCTGCTTCCGGTGAGCGGTCCGGCGTCGAACTGGTTGACCATCCACATGGTCCGGCCATGAGCGATCCGCGCGTATCCGCCGCGGGTCCGGCGGTGCCCGACGGTCAGCACGGTGGCTGCCGGGTCCTGGTCTCCGGTCGGCACGATCGCACGCCAGGCGTAGTGACCGGGGTGCCGTACGGCGTCGCTTCCCGGGACCAGCTGCCCGCGCACGCGGGAGTGGACGCCGTCCGCGCCGATGAGCAGATCCGCGCGAAGCGTCTCGCCGTCGGCGAGGTGCACGAGGACGTCCGCGTCGGTCTCGGTATATCCGGTCACCTGCGCGCCGAGACGAATCCGGTCGCGACCGATGGTGTCGGCCAGGAGATCGTTCAACTCGGCACGTGGCACAAGAAGGAACCGGTGATCGCTGTCGGTGTAACCGGGGGCGCGGACCGGATCGCCGGCGGGATTGAAGAACCAGGTGTTCTGTTCAACGCCCGCGCCGCGAATTTCCGAGCCGATCCCGAGATGCTCGAATTCGCGCAACGCATTGGCCCACAGCCCGATACCGGCGCCGACGGCTCGAATCTGCGGCGCCTGTTCCAGTACGACGACATCGTGCCCGATGCTTTTGAGGGAGGCCGCGGCCGTGAGTCCTACCAGGCCGCCGCCTGCGATCACTGTGAATTTCTTGGGCAACTTCTTGACTCCTTCGTGTGACGTTCAATTGCCGTCAGAGGCCTGTCTCGACACTACGAGAAGCCGGCGCATGCATCAAATGCAATTTAGTCAATGAGGGATTTACTTGAGCGCATTTGAATCCGTACGGCGGGAGCGGATGAGTCTTGGGCGCCGGCGGGGGTTGCGGAACCGTGTGCGTTTTTGCTTCGCCATGGCCTCTGCATGATCGAACGACTACACGTATGTGGTCATGATGGTTGCCGGAAGTAAGGCATGCCTTCGCTAAGTCGTGCCGTCCAGGGCCGGGGGTCGTGCCAGGAAAGGGCCGCAGCACATGTGGGACGACGCGTTTCCGAGTTTCCTGATCGGACTGAGGGAGGGACTCGAAGCCGGGCTCATCGTCTCCATCCTGGTCGCCACCCTGGTACGGGCCGGTGCGAAGTCCCGGCTGCCGCAGGTCTGGACAGGCGTCCTGGCCGCGATCGCGCTGGCGATGAGCTTCGGCGCGGTCCTCACCTTCACCGCGGCCTCGCTCTCGGCGACCGCCCAGGAAGCGTTCGGCGGCGCACTCAGTGTGGTGGCCGTCGCCTTCGTCACCGCGATGGTGTTCTGGATGCGCCGCTCGGCGCGCAGCCTCTCCGGCGAGATCAAGGACAAGGTCACCGACGCGCTGACGATGGGCGCCGGCATGCTGATCGTCACCTCGTTCCTGGCTGTGGGCCGTGAGGGCCTGGAGACCGCGCTGTTCCTGTGGACCACGGCCCGCGCGGCCGACGAGTCCACCGGCCCACTGGCCGGCGCGGGCATCGGCCTCGTCCTCGCGGCGGGCCTGGCCTGGGGCCTCTACCGCCGGGTCCTGAGGATCGATCTGACGAGGTTCTTCACCGCCACCGGCGTCGTACTCATCGTCATCGCGGCCGGCGTCCTCGGCTACGGCCTGCGCGACCTGCAGGAAGGCGGGGTGCTGCCCGGGAAGACGTCGTACGCCGTGGACCTGAGCGGCAGCGTCGACGCCGGCTCCTGGTACGGCACCCTGGTCCAGGGTGTGTTCAACCTGACGCCGACGATGACGTGGCTTCAGATGGTGACGTACGTCGGCTATCTCGCCGTGGTGATGAGCCTGTTCCTGCGAGGCGTTCGCGCTCCGGTGGCGAGAGCTGCATCACCGGAGCCCACCCAGCCCACCCGGGCCGGGGCGTCGACCAGGCACCGTCCCGCGTGGGTGGTGCCCGTCGCGGTGGTCGCCGTACCCGCGGTCCTCGCCGGACTCGTGGTCGCCTTCGGCGACTCCAAGCGCGCCGCCCAGACGGTGGCCGTCTCCGAGACGCAGTGCGGCAAGGGCTTCACCGCGCCCAGAGCGGGCCGGCAGACCTTCCAGATGCACAACACCGGCCACCAGACCTCCGAGGTCTACCTCGTCGACCCGGCGACCAACGCGGTCTACGGCGAGATCGAGGGTCTGGCGCCCGGCACCACCCGTGACCTTGTCGCCACCGTCGCCGACGGATCGTACGCCTGGCGCTGCGTACCCACCGGCGGAAAGCCCGTCACCTCGCAGGCCGTCCGGGTCACCGGCGGCGCCGGCGGGGCCCACGCGGTCATACCCGTCTCCGAGAAGGATCTGGCCACGTCGCTCAGGTCCTACAAGACGTACGTGGACCGGGGTCTGGCCGCACTCGTCGGCCAGACCCGCCGCCTCAGCGACGACATCGACGGCGACCGTCTCGACAGGGCCCGCACGGACTGGCTGACCGCCCACCGCACCTACGCCTCCCTCGGCGCCGCCTACGGCACCTTCGAGGACTTCGACCAGAAGATCAACGGCAGGCCCGACGGGCTGCCCGCAGGGGTGCACGACAAGGACTTCACCGGCTTCGGCAGGATCGAGTACGGGCTGTGGCACGGCCGCAACGCGAGCGAGCTGAAGGCCCCCGCGAGGCAACTCGCGGCGGACACGGTCGAGTTGCGCAAAGCCTTCCCCACCCAGGACTTCGACCCCGGCGATCTGCCTCTGCGCGCCCACGAGATCCTGGAGAACACTCTCCAGTTCGAGCTGACCGGCGACGCCGACCAGGGCAGCGGCACCGAACTCGCCGTCACCGACGCCAACCTCACCGGCACCCGCGAACTCCTGTCCGTACTACGGCCGTTGCTGACCACCCGGGCGCCGCACCTGCTCACCACCGTCGACGCCGACATCGCGCGCCTCCAGAAACTCCTGGACGCGGAGCACCACGGTGCCGTCTGGACGCCCGTCGACAAGCTCGATGCGATCACCCGCGCCCGCCTCAACGGCGTCACCGGGCAACTGCTGGAGGACCTGGCGCCGGTGCCGGACCTGCTGGAGATCCGGAAGTCCGCCTGATGCCCGCCGGCGAAGCACATGAGAGAGGGAACCCCGCCATGCCGTCCGCCGAAACGCCCGTCCCGCAGGGCAGCTGCCCCGTCGGCCCCGGCCGCCGCTCCTTCGTGAGGACGGCCCTGGGGGCCGGGGCCGCGGGCGCCGCACTGGCCGGCGGCGGGTTCGCGCTGAGCCAGAGCGGTACGACCGAGGCGCAGGCCGCCCAGCCGGGCAGCGCGGCGCCGGTGCCCTTCCACGGCACGCACCAGGCGGGCATCGTCACCCCCGCGCCCGCCGCCGCCACCTTCGTCTCCTTCGACGTCATCGCCGACGACCGTGCCGCTCTCGCCGACCTGCTGCGGACCATCACCGCCCGCGCCCGCTTCCTCACCGCCGGCGGCACCCCCGACGACCTGGGTGTCGGCGCCCCGCCCTCCGACAGCGGCATCCTCGGCCCCGAGGTTCCCGCCGACGCGCTCACCGTCACCGTCGGCGTGGGCGCCTCCCTCTTCGACGACCGCTACGGCCTCGCCAAGGCCGCGCCCCGCCACCTCACCCCCATGCGGACCTTCCCCAACGACAACCTGAACGCGGCCGAGTGCCACGGCGACCTCTCCCTGCAGATCTGCGCGGCCCGCCAGGACGTCGTCCTGCACGCCCTGCGCGACATCGCCCGGCACACCCGGGGCGCCATGCAGATCAAGTGGCGCATCGACGGCTTCCAGAACACCCCTCGCCCCACCGGAGCCCAGCGCAACCTCCTCGGTTTCAAGGACGGCATCGCCAACCCCGACGTCACCTCGACCCGCGAGACCAACCGTCTGATCTGGGTCGGCGAGGGCCTGGGCGAGCCGGCCTGGGCAACCGGCGGCAGTTATCAGGTCGTCCGGATCATCCGCACGCTCGTCGAGTTCTGGGACCGGGTCTCGCTCACCGAGCAGGAGAAGATGTTCGGCCGCCGCAAGGACACCGGCGCCCCGCTGGACGGCGCCCAGGAGACCGACGTCCCCGACTACGGCAGGGACCCGCACGGTACGGCGATCCCGCTCGACGCCCACATCCGCCTCGCCAACCCCCGCACGTCCGCCACCGACACCTCCCGCATACTGCGCCGCGGCTACAACTACGACCGGGGCGTCGACAGTGTCGGCAACCTCGACATGGGGCTGGTCTTCTGCTGTTACCAGCAGGACGTGCGGCGTCAGTTCGAGGCCACGCAGACCCGCCTGATCGACGAACCCCTCGTCGACTACATCTCCCCGACCGGCGGCGGCTACTTCTTCGCGCTGCCCGGTGTCCGCGACTCCTCGGACTGGCTGGGGCGTGGACTGCTCGCGACATGACGACGCCGACGCGGGGACACGCGGGCGCACGCGACCGGAGCTTTCTGGACATATAGACTCATTTGGGGTGTCCAAGCCCGCCGTGAGGTCTGATTTCCCTGGAGTCCCCGATGACGTCGATCACCGCGCTGGACGCCCACGACATCCGGTTTCCCACCTCTCGGTGGCTCGAGGGGTCGGACGCGATGCATCCCGATCCGGATTACTCCGCCTCCTATGTGATCATCCGCACCGACGCCGGGGACGGGCTGGAAGGGCACGGGTTCTGTTTCACCATCGGCCGGGGGAACGAGGTCGAGGTCGCGGCGATCAACGCCTTGCGGCCGCATGTGGTGGGGCTGTCGTTGGGCGAGGTGCTGGCCGACCTCGGGGGGTTCTGCCGCTCGCTCGTCGGTGACAGTCAGCTGCGGTGGCTCGGGCCCGAGAAGGGCGTCATGCATATGGCCATCGGGGCCGTGGTCAACGCCATGTGGGATCTCTACGCGAAGCGGGAGAGGAAGCCGCTGTGGAAGCTGCTCGCCGACCTCGCTCCCGAGCAGGTCGTCGCGTTGATCGACTTCCAGTACCTGGAGGACGCGCTCACGCCCGACGAGGCGCTCGGGATCCTGCGGCAGGCCCGGAACGGGATCGCGGAGCGGGAGGCGCGGCTGCTCGCCGACGGGTATCCGGCGTACGCCACCTCCCCCGGCTGGCTCGGCTACCCGGACAGCAAGGTCGCCGGGCTGGCCCGGGAGGCCGTGGACAGTGGGTTCCGGCAGATCAAGCTCAAGGTCGGCGCCGATCTCGACGACGACGTGCGGCGGTGTCGTACCGCGCGGGAGGTGATCGGCCCCGGCGTGCGGATGGCGTTGGACGCCAACCAGCGGTGGGGCGTCGGCGAGGCGGTCGGGTGGGTTCGGCGGCTGGCGGAGTTCGACCCGTACTGGATCGAGGAGCCGACCAGCCCGGACGACGTGCTCGGGCTCGCGGCGATCCGCCGGGAGGTGGCGCCGGTGCGGGTGGCGACCGGCGAACACGTGCACAACCGGGTGATGTTCAAGCAGCTCCTCCAGGCGGAGGCGCTCGACTTCGTGCAGTTGGACGCCTGCCGGGTCGGGGGAGTCAACGAGAACCTGGCGATCCTCCTGCTCGCGGCCAAGTTCGGGATCCCGGTGTGCCCGCACGCGGGCGGGGTGGGCCTGTGCGAGCTCGTACAGCATCTGGCGATGTTCGACTGTCTGGCGGTCTCCGGCACCCTCCAGGACCGGGTCCTCGAGTACGTCGATCATCTGCACGAGCATTTCGTCGACCCGGTGGTGATCGTCCGGGGACGGTACGCGGCGCCGACCGCCCCCGGCTTCAGCTCACAGATGCGGCCCGAGTCGCTCGCCGCGTACGCGTTTCCCGGCGGCGCGGCATGGCAGGTCCCGTACGGCGGGTCCTCGGCAGAGGGCTCCCGGGTATGAGTGCCGGGGAGGAGTTCCAGGGGCTGGCCGCCATCGTCACCGGCGGGGCGTCCGGGATCGGGCTGGCCACCGCCGAGACCCTGGCCGCGAAGGGGTGCCGGGTCGCGGTGCTCGACCTGGTTCCCGGGTCCACGCCCGCACGGCTGCACCCGGTGGAGGCCGACGTCGGGGACGCCGAGTCGGTGTCCGACGCCGTGCGCCGGGTGGCCGACCTGTTCGGAGGCCTCGACATCCTGGTCAACAACGCCGGCATCGGCGCGCGGGGCACCGTGGAGGACAACACCGACGACGAGTGGCACCACGTACTGGACGTCAACGTGCTCGGCATCGTCCGCACCAGCAGGGCGGCACTGCCGTATCTGCGCCGGTCCTCCAGCGCGGCCATCGTCAACACCTGCTCGGTCGTGGCGCTGGCCGGGCTGCCGCAGCGGGCGCTGTACGCGGCCAGCAAGGGCGCGGTGCACGCGCTGACCCTCGCGATGGCCGCCGACCACCTCGGCGAGGGCATCCGGGTCAACTGCGTCAGCCCGGGCACCGTGGACACCCCCTGGGTGCGTCGGCTGCTCGAACACACCGACGACCCGGAGGCCGAACGGGCCGCTCTCGTCGCCCGCCAGCCCACCGGCCGCCTGGTCACCGCCCAGCAGGTCGCCGACGCCATCGCGTACCTCGCCGGACCACTGGCCGGATCCACCACCGGGACCGCACTCGCCGTCGACGGAGGGCTGACCGGCATCCGCAGACCCCCGAGCTCCTTCCACTGACCACTGACCACGACAACTGATCTCGGAGCCGAGCATGATGAAGCGACGTATCGCCGCTGTCGGAACAGCCCTCGCACTCGGCTGCGCACCGGCCCTGACCGCCTGCGGCGGGGACTCGGACAGCAACGCCGGTTCCGGTTCGGGCCGGATCGGGGTGGTGCTGCCACTGCTCACCTCGCCGTTCTGGGAGTCGTACGACTCCTACATCCCCAAGCAGGCCGCCGACCAGGATGTCCGGGTGCTGCAGACGGTGAACTCCGACTCGGATCCGAGCAAGCAGATCACCGACATCCAGAACCTGCTCTCCCAGGACGTGAAGGGCCTGGTCGTCTCGCCGCTGGACTCCGCGGCGATCGTCGCCGGGCTGAACGCCGCGCAGCGCAAGGACGTGCCGGTGGTCGCCGTCGACGTGGCGCCGGACAAGGGCAAGGTCGCGATGGTGGTCCGGGCGGACAACCGCGCCTACGGGGAGAAGGCGTGCCGGCAGATCGGCGCCGCGGTGAAGACGGGCAAGGTCGTACAGATCCAGGGCGATCTGGCGTCCATCAACGGGCGGGACCGGTCGGAGGCGTTCAGCGCGTGCGTCAGGAAGAACTACCCGGGCATCAGGGTGCTGAACATTCCCGCCGTCTGGAAGGCGGAAAGGGCGGCGGCCGGTCTGGAGGCGCTGTACACCGCCCACCCCGACATCAAGGGCATCTACATGCAGGCCGGCGGCGTGTATCTGGCCCCCACGCTGAGCACGCTGCGCCGCCACGACGCGCTGGTGGCGGCCGGTGATCCCCAGCACATCGTGATCGTCTCCAACGACGGCATCCCGCAGGAGCTGGACGCGATCCGCAAGGGCCAGATCGACGCGACCGTCTCCCAGCCCGCCGACCAGTACGCCAAGTACGGCATCTACTACATCAAGCGGGCGATGGCGGGCGAGACCTTCCACCCGGGGCCGACCGACCACGACAGCACCATCGTCCGGCTGCCCAGCGGAATCCTGGAGGACCGGCTCTCGGCACCCCTGGTGACCAAGGCCAACGTCGACGACGCGTCGCTGTGGGGCAACCAGATCGGCAAGAGCTCCTGACACCCGCGACACCGTCCCTCCGGGCACCGAGCATCCAGGAAGCGAGACGAGAGACCGCGATGAACGACCACACGCCAACGCCCGAAGCCCGTGCCGACGGTGCCGGCCGGCGTGCGGTGGCCGAGGCCCACGGGATCCACAAGCGCTACGGGCCCACCGTGGCCCTCGACGACGTACGGATCGCCGTCCGGGCCGGTGAGTCGCACGCCCTGGTCGGCCGCAACGGAGCCGGAAAGTCGACCCTGGTCGGCATCCTGACCGGGCTGCAGCGGCCGGACAGCGGTGTCGTCCTGTTCGACGGGGAACCCGCGCCCGCCCCGGCGGACCGTGAGGCGTGGCAGCGGCGGGTCGCCTGTGTCTACCAGCAGTCGACGATCATCCCCGGCCTCACCGTCGCCGAGAACCTGTACGTCAACCGGCAGCACACGGTTCGCGGCCAGGTGATCAGCTGGCGGCGGATGCGCTCGGCGGCCCGCGAACTGCTGGACGCATGGGGTGTGGAGGTCGACGAGAACGTGCCGGCCGGTCGGCTCACCGTCGAGGACGCCAAGATGGTGGAGATCGCGAGGTCGATCTCGCGCGGAACCCGGTTCATCATCCTGGACGAGCCGACCGCCCAGCTGGACAGCCGGGCCATCGACCGCCTGTTCACCCATGTCCGGCGGTTGCAGCGCGCCGGGATCACCTTTCTCTACATCTCCCACCACCTGGAGGAGGTGTACGCCGTCTGCCAGGTCGTCACCGTCTTCCGGGACGCCCGCTGGATCACCACGGCGCCCGTCGGCGAGCTGGGCAGGACCGAACTCGTCCGGGCGATGACGGGAGAGCGGGGCGCGGACGCGGTTCCCGGCTTCGGGGCGAACCGGGCGCCGTCGGCGGACGCGCCCGTGGCCGTACGGGTGGACCGGCTGAGCGGCGCGCACTTCACGGACGTCAGCTTCGCCGTCCGGTCCGGCGAGACGGTGGGGCTGACCGGGCTCGCGGGCTCCGGGAGCCACCAGGTCGCCGAGGCGGTGGCGGGGCTGTACCGGCCCGACAGCGGGCGGATCGAGGTGCTCGGCCGTACGACGCGGCCGGGCAGCGTCGCCTCGGCGCTCGCGGCGGGCGTGGGCTGTGTGCCGCGCGACCGACACCACGAAGGGCTGGTGCCGGAGCTGTCGGTGGCCGAGAACGCCTCCATGACCGTCACGGACCGGCTGGGCCGCTTCGGCGTGATCTCGCGCCGGGCCCGCAACGCCTTCGCCCGGCGGACGATCACCGACCTCGACATCAGGACGGACGGCCCGGACCAGCCGGTCAAGGACCTGTCCGGCGGCAACCAGCAGAAGGTCGTCATGGGCCGGGCGCTGGCCACCGACCCGGCTGTCCTGGTGCTCATCAACCCGACGGCGGGTGTCGACGTGAAGTCCAAGCGGGCGCTGCTGTCGGTCGTCGACCGGGCCAGAGCGGCGGGACGGGCGGCGCTCGTCGTCTCGGACGAACTGGCCGACCTGCGTACCTGCGACCGCGTCCTGGTGATGTTCAACGGCTCGCTCGCCGCCGAGTACACCGTCGGCTGGACCGACGGGGAACTGGTGGCCTCGATCGAAGGGGTCGGCGCCCGCCATGAATGACACCGAGCCGAACAGCCCCGCGTCCGGGCCGAACAGCCCCGCGTCCGGGCCGAACAGCCCCGCGTCCGGGCCGAACAGCCCCGAGTCCGGTGGCCGTCCGCCGACGCCCGGTGGCCGTCCGCCGACGCCCGGTGGCCGTCCGGCGGCGTCCGGTGGTGGGCCGCCGGCGTCTGGTGGTGGTTCGCCCGAGTCTGGTGGCCGTCCGCCGGCGCCCGGTGGCCGTCCGGCGGCGTCCGGTGGTGGGCCGCCGGCGTCTGGTGGTGGGCCGCCCGAGTCCGGTGGCCGTCCGCCGACGCCCGGCGGCCGTCCGTTGACACCCGGTGGTGGTGCGGCGGCGTCCGGTGGTGGGCCGTCGACACCCGCTGGTCGTCCGCCGGCGACCAGTGGCGGGCCGGCCGCGACGGGCCGACGGGCCGCGACCGGTCGGCGGGCCGCGACCGGTCGGCGGCCTGTCCGCGTGCTCGCCCTCGGCCGGATCCGCGACCTCGCCCTGCTGCCCGCGGTGGTGCTGCTGCTGATCATCGGCGCGGCCAGCAACGACAGCTTCCTCGAGCGGGACAACCTGCTGAACGTGCTCAGCGCCTCCTCGGCGCTCGGGCTGCTGGTGCTCGCCGAGGCGATGATCCTGGTCAGCGGCAAGATGGACCTCTCGCTGGAGTCGATCGCGGGGCTCGCGCCGGCCCTCGGCTTCATGGTCGTGCTCCCGGCCGCCTCGGCGGGCTTCGGCACCGAGCTGCCCACCTGGATCGGCCTGCTGGTCATCCCGCTCACCGGCGCGCTGATCGGGGCCGTGAACGGGCTGCTGATCGTCGGACTCCAGCTCAACGGCTTCATCGTGACCCTGGCGATGAACATCGTGCTGCGCGGAGTCCTGGTCGGCATGGTGTCCGGCAAGACCCTCTTCGACGCACCCCCCGCGTTCTTCGCCCTCGGGTCCGACAACTGGCTCGGCATCCCCCTCTCCGTGTGGGTGACCGGCGCCTGTTTCGCCGTCGCCGGGTGGGCGCTGCGCTACCACCGGCTGGGGCGCGCGGTGTACGCGGTCGGCGGCAACGCCCCCGCCGCGCGGGCCGCGGGCATCCGGGTCGACCGGGTGGCCTGGGGGGTCCTGGTCATCGGCGGGACGCTGGCCGCGCTGGCCGGTCTGGTGATCGCCGGACGGGTCGGGGCGATCAACGCCAACCAGGGACAGGGCCTGATCTTCACCGTGTTCGCGGCCGCCGTCATCGGCGGCATCAGCCTGAACGGCGGCAAGGGGTCCCTGGCGGGCGCACTGCTCGGGGTCCTGCTGCTGGGCATGCTGGAGAACCTGCTCACCCTGGCGCAGGTGTCGTCCTTCTGGATCCAGGCGATCTACGGCGCGATCATCCTGCTGGCGCTGATGATCGCCCGGCTCACGACCGGCGAGGGCCAGGAATAGGCCCCGGCCCGGGTACGGGCGCGGTCCGAAGAGGTGGTCCGAGGGGCGCGGTCCGAGAGGCGCAACGCCAGGCGATACGTCATAGAATTACCCATATGCCATCCGCCAGATGGGACGGCTCATGATGTATCCCAAGGAGGTATCGCCGGACGGAACGCATGGACCGTTCGAGGTGGCGAATGTGGCTGCTGCGGTGATCGACGCGAAGGGTACGGTCATCGGCTGGACGGGGGCCGCCGAGCGGCTGCTGGGGTACGGCGCCGCAGAGGCCCTCGACCGCTCGGCCGCCGCCCTGCTGGCCCAGCCCGAGGACGCGTCCCGCGCCGCCGAGGTCGCCGAGGAGTGCGCGACCCGGGAGAGCTGGGGCGGTCTGGTGGGCGTCCGGCACCGTGACGGCCACCGGGTCGAGGTCGGGCTGCGGGTGACCGCGATGTCCGACAGCGACGGCCGCAAGGCCTGGCTCGTCTCGGCGATCGACGTGTCGAAGGCCCCGACCTGGGCGGTCAGCGGTGATGTGCTCGAGGGTTTCCTCACCCGCTCACCGCTCGGCATGGCCGTACTCAGCCCGGATCTTCGCTACGTGTGGATGAACGACACCCTGGAACGCTACGGCGGTGTCCCGCGCGAGGAGCGGCTCGGGCGCCGGATGTCGGACTCGTTGCCGGGCCTGAACACCGACGCCCTCGAAGCGCAGATGCGGTGGGTGCTGGAGACGGGCGTACCGGTCATCGACTACGAGTACCGGGGCTGGACCTGGGCGGATCCGCATCAGGAGCACGCGTACTCCACCTCCTTCTTTCGGCTCGACGACCCCGACGGCAAGCCGCTGGGCGTCTGCTACATGGGCATGGACGTCACCGACAGATGGCGGGCCCGCGAGCGGCTCGCCCTGCTCAGTGAGGCCAGCGCCCGTATCGGGGGCACGCTGAACGTGATGCGGACCGCGCAGGAGCTGGCCGACTTCGCGGTGCCGAGGCTCGCCGACTTCGTGACCGTCGATCTGCTGGAGGCGGTGCTGCACGGCGACGAACCCGGTTCGGGGCCGGCGGGCAGCGAGTACCTGCTGAGGCGGGCCGGGCAGCAGTCCATCCACGAGGGCTGCCCGGAGTCGGTGATCGCCACCGGCGACTCGATCGACGCGCCCAGGTCGTCGCCGTACTTCGCGTGCATGGCCAGCGGGACCGCGATCCTGGAACCGTCCCTGGACCCGGCCACCACCGCGTGGGTCGCGGAGGACCCGGCCCGGGCCAGGAGCATCGCGGAGTACGGGATGCACACCGTGATGTGGGTGCCGCTGTCCGCGCGCGGAACCGTGCTGGGGGTGGCGTCCTTCATCCGTATGGAGCATCCGCAGCCGTTCGAGGAGGACGATCTGCTGCTCGCCGAGGAGCTGGTCGGCCGGGCCGCGGTGTGGGTGGAGAACGCCCGCCGCTACACCCGTGAGCACGCCGCCGCACTGGCCCTCCAGCGCAGTCTGCTCCCGCAGGGGCTGAACGGCGGCACCGCCATGGAGGTGGCCTCGCGCTATCTGCCGACCGACGCGCGGGAAGGGGTGGGCGGTGACTGGTTCGACGTGATCCAGCTGTCCGGGGCGCGGGTCGCCCTGGTCGTCGGTGACGTCGTCGGGCACGGCCTCAACGCGGCGGCGACCATGGGCAGACTGCGTACGGCCGTACAGACGCTCGCCGACATGGACCTGCCGCCCGACGAACTGCTGGCCCACCTCGACGACCTGGTGATCCGGCTGACGGAGGAGAAGGGTGGCGACGACGAGCCCATCGCCACGGCGGTACTGGGCGCCACCTGCCTCTACGCCGTCTACGACCCGGTGACCCAGCTGTGCACGATGGCCAGGGCCGGGCATCCGCCGCCCGCCGTGGTCACCCCCGGCGGCAAGGTCACCTTCCCCGACCTGCCCTCGGGCCCGCCGCTCGGCCTCGGGTCGCTGCCCTTCGAGTCCGCCGAGATCTCCCTCCCCGAGGGGAGCCTGATCGCCCTCTACACCGACGGTCTCATCGAGACCAACGACCAGGACATCGACGTCGGGCTGTCCCGGCTCAGCGATGTGCTCGCGCAGTCCGGACTGCCGCCCGAGGACCTGTGCACGGCGGTCGTCAACAACCTGCTGACCGGCGAGCAGACCGACGACGTCGCCCTGCTGCTGGCCCGGCCGCACGCGCTGGGCGCCGACCAGGTCGCCTCCTGGGACCTGCCGACGGACCCGGCGATCGTCGCGAGTGCCAGGGAACTGGCCGTTCGTCAGCTCCTCGGCTGGGGCCTCGACGACCTGGTGATGACCACGGAACTGGTCGTCAGCGAGCTGGTCACCAACGCCATCCGGCACGGCACCGCACCCGTCAGACTGCGCATGATCCGGCACGACAAGCTGATCTGCGAGGTGTCCGACGCCAGCAACACGTCACCCCGGATGGGCCACGCACGCACCACCGACGAGGGCGGCCGCGGCCTGTTCCTGGTGGCCCAACTGACCCGCCGCTGGGGCACGCGCTACACCCAGGCCGGAAAGATCATCTGGGCCGAGCAGGACCTTCCGGGGAGTCCCTAGGTGTGTTGGCCCGGGAGCGAACACGGCGCGCTGTTCGTCCCTCCAGGTCCATTCGCCCGACCGGGAGAAGGGCAGGCTCCGGGCGAGAGTCGAGAACTGCTCCGAGGGTTCCTCGGGCGTCCTGGACCTCCTGGACGTGCTGAAGAACGCCGACTTCCTCACCGGCTTCACCGAGGAGTTCTCCTCGGTGGCCGCCTACGAGCGCATCGAGCGTGACGTCCTCCAGCGCCGCCTGCTGCCGGCCCTCTTCGCGCTGGGCACGAACATGGGCATCCGGGCGATCGTGGCGACGGGTGAACATGGCGAGAGCGAGGCAGCGCTGCGGCACGTCCGCCGGCACTTCATCACCGTCGACAACCTGCGGGTCGCCGTCACCAGGCTGGTGAACGCCACCTTCGCCGCCCGTGACACCGCCTGGTGGGGCCGCGGCACCGCGTGCGCGTCGGACTCGAAGAAGTTCGGGTCCTGGTCCTCGAACTTCATGACCGAGTACCACGCCCGCTACGGCGGCAACGGCGTGATGATCTACTGGCACGTCGAGCGGAAGAGCGTCTGCATCTACTCCCAGCTCAAGAGCTGTTCGTCGTCCGAGGTCGTGGCGATGATCGAGGGTCTGCTACGGCACTGCACGGACGCCGAGATCGAGTCGAACCATGTCGACACGCACGGCGCGAGCGTGGTCGGGTTCGCGTTCACCGAACTGCTCAACTTCCGCCTCCTGCCGAGGCTGAAGAACATCGGCAGCATCCGCCTGTACCGCCCGGACGATGCCCCGCCGGATGGCCCGCGCTCGGTGCCACGCTGACGCGGCCGATCCGCTGGGAGCTGATCGAGCAGCAGTGCGACCAGATGGTCAAGTACGCCACCGCCCTCCGGCTCGGCACGGCCGAGGCCGAGGCCGAGCAGGTTCTGCGGCGCTTCACCCGCGGCGGCCCCAAGCATCCCACCTATCAGGCCCTCGAAGAACTCGGCCGCGCGGTCCGAACGGTCGTCGCCTGCGACTACCTGGCCTGCCCCGGCCTGCGCCGCGAGATCCACGGCGGGCTCCAGGTCGTGGAGAACTGGAACAGCGCGAACACCGTGCTGCACTACGGCAAGGACGGCGCGCTGACCGGCCCGGACAAGGAGCACGCCGAGACCTCGATGCTCGCCCTCCACCTGCTCCGATCCAGCCTCGTCCACGTCAACACCCTGCTGCTCCAGCAGGTCCTGGCCGAGCCCGCCTGGGCGAAGAAACTGAGCGACGAGGACCGGCGCGGTCTGACCGCACTGTTCTGGTCCAACGTCAACCCATACGGCACCTTCCGCCTGGACATGGACAAGCGCCTCGACCTGGGGCTGGTTGCCGCCATGCCCCGCCCCCGCACATCTGCCGGCGCCGCCGACCGATCCGGTACGCAGACACGGTGAGGGACTTCCGGGCTTCATCGACCGAGCGCCCGGCCCCCGAGTGGGCCTCGCAATGATCCTGTCGCCCTGTGACCCATGTCACAGGCAGTTTCTGTCAGCAATCGGGGCGCTGTCCCGCTCAAGTCACCGAGAGGAAGCGAACCGACAGGAGCGAGACATGAAGCACAGCATCGTCGTCCTCGGCGCCGGCTACGCCGGGGCCTACGTGGCCGGGACCCTGGCGCGCCGACTGTCCCCGGCGGACACCGAGATCACCGTGGTCAACGCCGTACCGGACTTCGTCCAGCGGATGCGGCTGCACCAGGTCGCGGCCGGCCAGGAGATCGAGGCTCCGAAGCTCGCCGACGTCTTCGCGGGCACGGGGATACGGCTGCGCGTGGCCCGTGTCACCGCCGTCGACCCCGAGCGCCGGGTCGTCGCCGTGGCCGATGCCGACGGCGGCGCCGACCTCGGCTACGACACACTTCTCTACGCGCTCGGCAGCCGCGCCGCCGACCACGGCGTTCCCGGCGTGGCCGAGCACGCGTTCGACGTCGCGAGCCGGCCCTCGGCGCTGCGCCTGCGCAAGCGCCTGGAAAGTCTGGACAGCCGGGACAGTCTGGGCAGGCGGGGCGACGGCGGGAGCGTGCTGATCGTCGGCGACGGGTTGACCGGCATCGAGGCCGCCACCGAGATCGCCGAATCCCGGCCCGGCCTGTCGGTGGCGCTGGTCGCCCGCGGCGAGCTGGGCGCCCGGCTCTCCGCGGGAGCCCGCGAGCACCTGCGCCGGGCGTGTGAGCGGCTGGGCATTACCGTCGTGGAGCACACCAGCGTCGAAGTCGTCGAGGCGGCGCGGGTACTGTGCGCCGACGGCACCGTGCTGGCGTCCGACGCGACCGTGTGGGCGGCCGGGTTCTCGGTCCACCCCATCGCCGCCGCCGCCGGGCTGGAGGTCACCGAGAACGGTCAGATCGTCGTCGACCGCACCATGCGGTCGGTCTCGCACCCGGACGTCTACGCCATCGGCGACGCCGTTCACGCCGTCGGCGACAACGGCCGGCCGCTACCGATGTCCTGCGGTTCAGCCGGCTACACCGGCAGGCAGGTGATCGAGGCGATCGTCGGACGCCTGACCGGCCGCAAGATCGCGAACACCAAGCTGGTCTATACGTACAACACCATCAGTCTCGGGCGGCGGGACGGGATCCTGCAGATGGTCGACGACGAAGCGCAGGCAAAGCCGAAGTATATGGGCGGCCGGAAGGTAGCGCGGATCAAGGCGGGCATCGTCAGGGGCGGACTGTGGGGCGTCTCGCACCCGACCTTCGGCATGCCCAAGCGCAAGCACCGCGTGGCCGCCGCGGCGGGCACGTCCGACGAGAGCCGCCTGACCGCCGCGCCGGATACGTCGGTCGCGTAGCCGCCTACTAGGGTCATCCGCGTGGACAGCACCTCCACCGATTCCTTCGACACCAGTCGGTTCGAGGCCAGCCGCACCCGGCTGGCCTCGCTGGCCTACCGTCTCCTCGGCTCGGCCGCCGACGCAGAAGACGCCGTGCAGGACGCGTTCCTGCACTGGCAGGCCGCCGACCGGCAGCGGATCAAAGCGCCGGAGGCATGGCTGACCAAGGTCGTCACCAACCTGTGCCTGGACCGGCTCCGCTCGGCACAAGCCCGCCGCGAACGCACCGTCGGAGCCTGGCTGCCCGAACCGCTCCTCGATGGCGACCCGATGCTCGGCCCCGCCGACACGTTTGAGCAGCGCGAATCGGTCTCCCTGGCCGTGCTGACGCTCATGGAGCGCCTGACACCGCTCGAGCGGGCGGTCTACGTCCTTCGCGAAGCGTTCTCCTACGGCCACGCCGAGATCGCCGGGATCCTCGACATCACCGGGTCTGCGAGCCAGCAGCACCTCCACCGGGCCCGGCACCGCGTCACCGCCGCGCGCCGTCGCGGCGGGGAGGTCGACCCGGCATCCGCGCGCCGGATCGTCGAGGAGTTCCTCGCCGCCGCCGCCTCGGGCCGCACCGAACGGCTGGTGGCGCTGCTCACCGACGACGCGACCGCGATCTCCGACGGCGCCGGCCTGACCGAGACGCTGCTGCAGTTCGACACCCCGCAGCGCATCGCCGCCATCGCACGGGCCGGCTTCAAACCCACAACCGCGAAACGGCGCTTCGTCGGCGGCACTATGACCGCCCACTACGCGCTCGTCAACGGCGCCCCCGCCCTCCTCTTCGTGGTCGGCGACCAGGTCGTCGGCTCCGTGACCTTCGACATCACAGGCGGCAAGATCGCCACCGTGCGCGGCATCGCCGCCCCCACCCGCCTCACCCGCCTCACCGAAGCCTGGCGACAGCACGAATCGGACACGTCGCTCATCGCCCAGTGGTAATGCGCCTGCGTTTCACAGGTGTTCGCTCGTGAAACACCCGCCCGCCCGGCGGTCCACCTGCGGCGATCATGTTTCATGAGTTGTTGCCAACAACTGGACACCTGAAAACCTCATGAAACAGTCCGGGGTCGTGAGCGACGACTTCAAGCACGTGGAATCGCACGACTGCCCGATGTCCACCTGCGCCGCCCCCGCGGGCTCCCCGTGCCGGACCGGCAAGGGCAAAGTGGCCATCCAATACCACACCGCCCGCTTCCGCCTCGTGCCCCAACTCGCCAAGGCGCTCAGTGTGCCGACCCCTGCCGTACGCAAGCCGGGGTCGGTCTGGACCGAGCTGCCCCGGCCCGTGCGCGCCGGCGCCGAACCGGTCGGGCACGTCCGCTCGGATACGCCCGCGCCTCGACCGCCCGGCGTCCAAGTGACCTGAGAAGCAGGTCAGGTCAGGTCAGGCCAAGTCAGGTCAGGTCAGGCCAGGTCAGGTCAGTACACGCCCTTGTACGCCTGCCAGCCCGTCGCGATCCTCGTACGCGGCCCGAGCGCCCCCTTGCCGTTGCCGGAGTTGCGCCACAGGTTGCCCGCCGTGTCGCGGGAGACGACGTCCGCCTTCGCGTCGCCGGTGATGTCGCCGACGCCGATGACGGTGTTGTAGCTCGAGCCCCAGTTGACGGCGACCTTCACCCGGGCCCTGAAGCCGCCGGTGCCGTTGCCGTCGTACCGCCACAGGATGTTGGACCTGTCCTGGGCCAGCAGGTCGCCGCGGCCGTCGCCGTTGAAGTCGCCGACGCCCACGATCTTCTTGTAGCCGGACCAGTTCGCCGCGATACGCACACGCGCCGACAGCTTGCCCGCGCTCGTGCCCTTGTAGAGGAACAGCTCGCCCGTCGACGCCTTGCGGGCGATCAGGTCCGGGCGGCCGTCGCCGGTGATGTCACCCGGGGAGGTCAGCAGGTTGTACTGGTTCCAGCCGGTGCCCAGGGAGATGTGCGGGGTTCCGGTGGTGAAGGCCTGCCCGCGCATCGTCCGGTACGCCCGCAGCTCGCCGTTGCCGAACCGTACGAGGATGTCGTTGCGACGGTCGCCGTTCAGGTCGCCGAACGGGACCAGTGTCACCGACGAGGGCCAGCCCCCGGCCGACATGGCGGAGCCGAACGTGCCCTTGCCGGTGCCGGGCCGGTAGCTGACGACACCGGACGACGAGAGGGTGAGGAGGTCGCCGATCCCGTCCGGCGCCCAGGTGCCGTTGTTGCTGAAGTCGTGGCGTACGGCAGCCCCGACGGAGACGTTCACCGTCTGGGACACCGCCAGCGGGGCGCCGGACCTGTCGGCCGGCCGTGCCGTCACCTTGAGCGTGTACGCCCCGTTGGGCACGAGCGCGCCCGCCGTGGTGCGGAGGTTCCACCGCGCGGTCAGGTTGCCGTCGACCTCGCCGCCGGTGAGCGTACGCACCACGGCACCCGTCGCCCTGCTGGTGAACGTGGCTGTCCAGGAGGCCGCGGGCTTGGAGAGCAGTCCGCGCCACTGCCACCACGGGTTGGTGCTCGCGCCGCTCTCCGAGGCGTTGTCGCTCACCTCGGACTCGATGACGCCGAGCGGCTGGGTGGCGACCCCGCTGGGCACCAGATGGATCCGGTGCTCCGCGTCGACGTAGGCCGCGGGTCCGCCGAACTTGTCGACGGTCCAAGTCACCCCGCGCAGGCTGGAGTTGCCGGCCGCCAGGTCACCGATCCTCCGCGTGGCCGGGCTGCCGTCGGCGAAGTCGGTGAGGAGGAGAGCCCCGGCCGAGGTGTCGTGGCGTACGAGGTAGCCGTCGCCGAGCAGGGCCTCGCCGGACGGGACGGGGATGTTCTTCTTCGCCGTACGGTCCCAGACACCGGCCGAGGCGGTCGGGCCGCACGACCAGTAGACCCAGCGGCCGACCGTCTGCAGTTCCTTGGGAACGCAGGGGGCATTGGTGCTGACCGTGTCGGTGGTCCTGCCGGTCTTCAGGTCCCGGGCGGTGACGACGCCCTTGGTCGTTCCCGGGGTCCACAGCCGGGTCCCCCACACGGAGGCGGCGGAGACGGAACGGGTGAGGATCGGCTTGAGGTCGGTGTGAACGCCGAGATCCCCGACGTACTGCTTGGCGGGGGAGGAGCCGTTGACGACGGCGTAACGGCCAGTGACGTCCAGGATCTTCCCGGCGGCCGAGGTCAGATAGAAGAACCCCGCGTCGTCGGTGTTGTCGATGGATCGGACGGACGACCCGACGGGATCGGAGTCGGCGGTGAACGTCACCGCACGGCCGTCGCCGGTGGAGTACGGGCCGGTCCCGATGTCGTCCCAGTACCGCCAGGTCGGCGCGCTCGGCGTGTACGACGTCCCGGAGGTCGAGACCCGCCGGGAGAAGAAGGCGCCCATGAAGCTGCCGTCGGCCTCGTCGGTGGCGAGGTTGCCGTTCTGCAGCGACAGCCGGTCGATCCTCGCGGCCACCGGCGGAACGGCGGTCACCTGCGTCAGCGCCGGCGCGCTCGCCCCCGTGTCGGCGATCCTCCGTACCGCCCAGTGCCCCGAGTCGGCGCCGCCCGCGACCAGCAGGCCGCCGTCGGGTGTCGGGGTGAGCGAGGTGGCCGCGTGCCGCAGCAGAGTGAGCGGGGCGCCGCCCGCGAAGGGGACGGCCATGAGTCGCTGGCCGGACAGGTCGGCCATGTCGCCGGCCGACGACGGGGAACGGGCGATCACCAGCCAGCGGCCCGCGATGCCCAGGTAGGGGGTGCCCACCGTGCCCGGCAGCGTCACCGTCGTCTCGGCGGCGGACAGGTCGGCGCGGGCCAGGACATGGGCGGTCGTGCCGGACGCGTACCAGACCAGCCGGTCGGCGCTCAGGACGACGGCCGTCGGAGCGGCGGACACGACGACATCGCCGGTGACCTTCGCTGCGGCCAGGTCCACCAGCGCCAGGTGCCGCTTGCCTCCGAGGGCGTAGCCGATGACGGCGGTGCCGCTGTCGCCGCCCAGGACGCCGAAGTTGGCGGTGATTCCGGTGGGCCAGCCGTCGACGACAGTCCCCTCGGCGGGCTCCCCGTCACCGCCGTACAGCCACAACACCCGGCTGCCGTCGGCATCCTGAGCCTGCGTCAGCACATGAGTGCCAAACGTGGCAAGGTACCGGCCGTGGGTGATGGCGACGTCCGTGGCGGTACCGGCGGCCATGTCCCGCAGGACGACCTTCTCGGTGGGCGAGACGACGTCGGCCACGGTGTCGGAGGACGAGCCGAGGTACGCCGGGAGGTCGAGCCGGGCGAGATCGCCCAACTCGGTGGTCGCACCGGTGGCGTACGACGTCCAGAGGTACCCCGAGCTGCCCTCCTGCGCGTGGAGGTAGCCGCTCGGGCCGGCGGAGTACAGCTGGTCCGCGCGCGGGACGTACCGGTTCGACTGGAAGACCGTGTCCGGCGCCGCGACGGCGCTCTCCGCGCCGGCAGGCACGGAGAGCGGACCCGGGCCGGCGGTCACGGTGAGAACGGCGAAGGCGGCTATGACACCACGGGCAGCGGCACGACGGGCCAACTGAGGCTCCTGGACGAGAAGTTGGTCCAGCCCTCCGGCTGTCCCCCACACAAGTGCCCCAAAACTAACAGCAGCCCCACGCCCAGCCCCACGCCCCCAGGTCAGGTACTGGTCAAACCTGGCGTTCGACGGTCCGCGCGAGGATCCCCAGCGTGGCCCGCAGCGCCGATTCCTGGAGGAGGGGGAAGATGCCGGCGGCCCGGTACCGCTCGTGGATGCGGCTCCAGTCGTAGTACGAGGTCACCTCGGTGCCCGTGCCGTCGGCGAGGGGGCTCAGGCGGTAGCCGTAGTGGTGGTTGACGGAGGGCTGGAGGCGGGGAGACGTCGGGGTCCACTCGATGAGGATGTCCTGTTCGAACCGGGTGATTTCCACGGTGACGTCGTAGCGGCCCAGCGGCCGGTCGCCCAGCGCCTCGCGGTCCATGTGGACGACGAACGAGTCCCCGGCCGCGCACACGGGGTCGCCGTCGGCGCTCTGGAGCATGCCCGAGCTGTCGATCGCCACATGCCCGGCGGGATCGCAGAGCAGGGCGAATATCCGGGCCGGCGACGCGGCTATGACACGGCTCGCCTCGAGCCGTTCGGCCTGCCGCACCTGATCCGCCGACTCAGCCTGACCCGCCTTGTCCGTCTGCTGCGCCTGGCCCACTTCATCCGCTCCCATGTGACTTCCCGCTCCCTCTCGTCGCCTCTCCTGACCGCGCGGAATCCTAGTCGCCGGTCCGGTCGTACCTGGCGGCGACCAGCGCGATGTCGTCCTCCGGGTCGGCGGGGGCGACCTGGTCGAGGACCTGGTCGAGGAGGTCCTCGGGGGCCGGGCAGCCGCGGACGCGGGTGAGGCGGCGCAGGGAGGCGTCGATGTCCTCGTGGCGGCGTTCGATCAGGCCGTCGGTGTAGAGGAGCAGGGTGTGGCCCGGCTCGCAGGGGGTCGTGAGGGCGTCGTAGCGGCTGTGGCCGGTGCCCAGGGGCGGTCCTGGCGGTACGGGCAGGAGGGTGGCCCGGCCGTCGGGGCGGAAGAGGACCGGGGGCAGATGTCCGGCGCTGGCGTAGGTGCAGATGCCCCGGCGCGGGTCGGCGATGGCGATCACGCAGGTGGCGGGACGGTCGGCGGCGGTGGTGTGGAGGAGGTGGTCGAGTTCGAGCAGGATGCGGTCGGGGCCGGGTTCCCGGGCGGCGACGACGCGCAGCATCGCCTGGTAGCGGCTCATCGCGACGGCGGCCTCCAGCCCGTGCCCCATCACGTCGCCGAGGGCCAGCAGCGTACGTCCGTCGTCGAGGGCGACGGTCTCGAACCAGTCACCGCCGACGAGCACACCCCGCCCGGCGGGCCGGTAGCGGTAGGCGACATCGACGTCCGGGTGCGGGCGCCCCGGCTCGGCCAGCAGGGCGCGCTGGAGCTGGACGACGGCGTTGTGCTCGGTGGTGTAGCGGCGGGCGTTGTCGAGACTGATGGCGGCCCGGCCGGCCAGGTCCTGGGCGATCACGGCGTCGGTCTCGTCGAACAGGGGCGAGGCGCCCGCTCGCATCATGGTGACGGTGCCCACGTCGTGGCCGCGCGCGGTCAGCGGCACTATCAGGGCGGAGTGGATACCGGCGGCCATGTAGGCGGAGACGTCGCCGGTGTGGGACTCGGCGCAGTCGACGTGCCGCTCGTCCGTCAGGTCGTCGATCACCGGACGTCCGTCCGCGAGACAGCGGGCGAGGGACGAGCCGGGCTGGTGGTCGACGTACTCGCCGGGCCGGCCCAGGGACCGTATGGCGGGCTCCAGCTCGGGCGTCGCCGCCAGCGCGACCCGGCGCAGCCGCAGCGATCCGTCGCGGGGCGCCCGGCTGGTGCCGTGCTCGGGCAGGACCTTCACGGTGGCGGCGTCGGCGAGCTTCGCCACCAGGAACTCGGCCAGCTCCTGGCAGGTGGTGTCCATGTCCAGGGTGGTACCGACGCGGGTGGCGGCCTCGTCGAGCAGAGTGAGCCGCTCGCGGGCCCGCTCCAGCTCCCGCTGCTCCTGGCGGGCGGCCGTGATCTCCAGCACGATGCCGACGATCCCCAGGGTGCGGCCGTCCTGCCTCAGCCGGTGGTAGGCGCCGTGCCAGTAGCGGCGCTCCAGCGAGGAGTCGGCCTGGGTGTGACCGCTGGAGATCGTCTCGCGGGCGACGCCGTCGGCGAGGACGGCACGCAGTACGTCCTCGCCCGCCTCGACGCCGGGGACGACCTCGGCGACGGTCCGGCCGAGGTGCTCGTCGGCCGGTACGCCGTTCATCCGGGCCAGGGTGTCGTTGACGTACCGGAAGCGCAGCTCGGTGTCGAGGACGGCGATGGCCGCCGGGGTCCCGTCGAGAACCTGGCTCAGCAGCTCGTGGACCCGCGTGGACCAGGCGAGCCAGAACGCGGGATCACCTTCCGGCGGCGCCACGCCGGTGGCGTCGCTCTCACCCTTGCCCGCGCCCTCGTCGCCGGCCCGCTGCCGGTCCACTCCAGCATCCGACCATGGCTGGGCTGTGAGCGCATGTGGAGGCGTGGAGGCATCCTCCCGGGTGCCCACGATTTCCGAGCGGCGCGGGCCCAGGACGCAGACGCCTCGCGCTCAATAATGTCCAACTCCAGTGGGACGAAAACAGTCGAAGTAGAGTTAGACGCATTCCGTCGTAGTCGATGTGTCCGCAAGATCGGCGCCGCCCTGGAGCGCCCGCGCAACGCCGTCGCACACCCTCTCGGAGTGCTGGAATCGACCGGCTACATCCGCCGGGAACAGGACATCCTCCGCTCCCGTCACCCCGTCATCACTCTGGCCGACCCGGTCATCCGCTTCAACCAGCTCGTCACCCTCCCGCAGGCCGCCGCCGTGGAGCAGGGTTTCGCCGGGCAGGTGTGGCAGCAGGCCGCCCCGACCTTCAACTCCAAGATCCTCGGCCCCCACTTCGAGGACCTGGCCCGCGGCTTCACCCGCCGCTACGGTCACGCCCTGCTGCCGGCCGGACTACCCGGTCCGGTCGGCACCACCGAGGTCGCCGACCGGACCGCCCGCACGAAGCACGAGGTCGACGTCATCGCCCTGGCCGCCGGCGAACGCCCGCAGGCTCCCCGCGCGAGGATCGCCCTGCTGGGAGAGGCCAAGACGACCGCCGCCCGCCGGGGGCCCGGCGATCTGGAGCGTCTGGAACACATCCGTGCCCTGCTCGCAGGCCAGGGGTACGACACCGCCACGACCGCCCTGGCCCTGTACTCCCTGCTCGGCTTCTACCCGGACCTGGTCGACCTAGCCGAACGCCGTGACGATGTCCTCCTGGTCGACCTGCCCACGCTTTACGGCAGTTGACGCCAGGAGCGGACGCCGTCAAATCTTGATCACGCGGGCACCCGTGCCGCAGAGCATGAGGAGGTCCTCGGGGTCCGAGGTCAGGACGGTCACCGGGGCAGGTGAGGCGAGGGCGGTGGCGGCGACGAGGGCGTCGAGGGCGTACTTGTGGCCGTGCAGTCCCGCCGCGGCGAGGAGTCTGCTCGCGTGACGGGCGATGGCTTCGGTGGGCGGGACGATGTTGACGCGGGAGACGGCGTAGTCGAAGCGGGCCTGGTTGGTCCTGGGGTCGCGGGCCTCGACGAGGGTGACGGAGCTGGTGACGACGCGGATGTCCTCGGCCTCGGCTGCGGCGAGCCACTCGGTGAGTTCGGGCGTGCGTCGTACGAGCTTGGACAGGCCCTCGCAGTCCAGGACGAGCGTGCCGCTCACGCGGCGTCCACCGAGCCGGCCGTGTCTCCGCGCAGCAGCGCCCGCTTGGCATCGACGGCGGCCTGGTCAACGGGCCCGTGTCCGGCCTCGGCGTCCTCGATCAGCTCACGCAGCCGGTCCCGTTCCAGCTGGCGCTGGATGAGGGCTTCGACGTAGGCGGACATGCCTCGTTTGCCGGTCCGCTCCTTGAGGGCGGCGATCGTGCCCTCGTGAAGGGAGACGGAGACCGGGCGGACGGGGCCTTCGCCGGGGGCGGGGGATTCGGAGGGGGGTGTACCCATGACGTCACTTTAACAAAAGATTTGTTATTTCTCCTGTCTCATCTCCTGCTGACCCGGCGTCTTCGGGCTCACCCGAACGCGAGCTTCCCCCGCCAGTTGCCGATCACGGTCGTGTACCCGCCGAGCCCCGAGGGGCCCCGGCATAGAGCCGGACGCTGCCGTCGCTCATGTGGGCCCAGATGTCGGGGACGCCGTTGGAGCGGCAACGCTGAAAACGCTCAGTCCCCCCTCCCCAGGGTGATCGCCTTGCCTCCCTGGAGCGGCGGCCGACGCGTCAGGACGTGAGGCGTGCGATGCCGCGCTCGACCGGGTCCGGGTTGCGGACCCCGGTGGCTTGCCTGACAATCGAGTCACCTCCATCGACAGATCCGTGTGATCAGCGCCGTCGGTCGCCAGTCAGAGTGTGCCGCCGGGCCCATGCGCCGATCGCGTCGGCGATTGCCTGGGGTTGGTCCTCGGGTGCGTGGTGGCCGGCCGGTCCGCAGTGCCGGATTTCCAGCGCGGCAATGTTCTCCGCGCACCATTCGGCCATCTCTTTGCCGACCAGCAAGGTGGGCGAGGAGTCGAAGGTGAGGAGCAATTTGGGGACCCTGCCGCTGCCGGCCAGCCATGTGACGTACTGCTCAACCCGTTCGGTGACATCGGTCGGCTGCCCGTCCAGCGGTAGTGAGCGTGCCCACTCCAGCACCGGGCGACGGCTTTCCCGAGTGGTGTAAGGCGCCCGGTAGACCTGCATGTCCGCCTCGCCGACCGGGTTCAGCACACCGCCGGTGAAGGCCGACTCCAGGAAGGCGTTGTGATCCAGTACTAGCGTTTCGCCCTTGGGGCCGCGCATGGCCTGGGCGCGCGAGCGCGGTCCGTCGCCCAGCTCGCTCCAGGACATCGGCCGAACGATGGTTTCGAAGAAGGCCATACCGCGGATCCGGTCAGGGTGGCGAGTCGCCCAGTCGAAGGCGAGTGCGCCGCCCCAGTCGTGGCCGACGAGCACCACCCCGTCCAGGCCCAGCCGGTCGAACCAGTCGTCCACGTAGCGTGCGTGGTCGGCGAACCGGTACGGCACGTCGGGTTTGCCGGAGCGGCCCATGCCGATCAGGTCCGGGGCGAGCAGCCGGGCGGGCAGGTCGATTTCGGGCAGCACCTTGCGCCACAGGTGGGATGAGCTGGGGTTGCCGTGCAGAAAGACGAAGGGGGTGCCGCTGCCGGCCTCCTCGTAGAACATCGTCGAGTCCAGCACGTGCGCCACCGGCATGACGGCCTCCAATTGGTTCGTCCCACTAACATTCCATCGCCGGGTACAGTATTTTGTTAGTGTGACTAACGCAAGGGATGCGGGTATGAGCAACTACGTGCCCGACACAGCTCGCTCGGCCGACAGGCAGGCAACTGCGGCACGGTTGCGGAATCTGCGGACCCGGCTCCTGTCGCTGGCCGCGATCCAGTCGGACCGTTTGGTGAACGAGAAGCTGGTGTGGGCGGACGCCCGCAAGTGGCATTACGCGGTACTCGCCACGCTGGACGAGTTCGGACCCGCAAGCCAGGCAGAGCTGGTCTCCCGCACCGGGATCTACCGCAGTGACATGGTCGCCGTCATCAACGAGTTGGTCGACCGCGAACAGGTGGAACGCGTGCCCAACCCCGCCGACCGCCGACAGAACGTCATTACCCTCGCCCGGCAGGGCCACCGGCAACTGCTGAAGCTCGACAAACTGCTGGCCCAGGCGGAGAGCGAGGTGCTCGCGCCACTCACGCCGCCGGAGCGCGAGCAGTTGGCCCGACTCCTCACTGTCCTCGTGCACCACCACGACCAGCACAGATGAACGAGCCACGCGCCCTCACCCGGATCGAAGACCATGACGAGTGGCAGGTCTTCGACCGCCGCGAGCTCTCCGAAGCATCCGGCACGGACCGAGCGGCCGTCGCCGGCAGGGAGTCACACCGGGTCCGGCAGGTCCATGAGCGCGAGTTCGGCCGGGTCGGTCACGGCGGTGATCTCGGTAATACGACCGGCGGCGACAGTGAAGGCGAGGAGGGAGAGCGGGGTGCCGTCCTCACTCCAGGAGATGACGCCGGGGAGACCGTTGACGGTCGCCGCATGCCCCCGTGCCGCCCCGGCGGCCACTCTTGCGCGGGTGGCGACTTCGGTGGCTCCGAGCGTGACGAACGTGCCGTTCGGCGTGTGGACGGTGAACTTCACCTCGGGGTGAAGAACCTCCAGCAGCTGCTCGAACTGCCCGGCGCCGGCCGCGGCCAGGAAGGCTTGGACCACCTCGCGCCGCTGCCGTCCGGTGCTCGTCGGCTGCTGGGCGTTCCGCACCTTCCGGCGGGCGCGGCTGGTGAGCATCTTGGTCGCGTCGGTGGACTTGCCGAGAATCGTGCCTATCTCCCCGTGAGGCACGGCGAACACGTCGTGCAGTACGAACGCCAGCCGCTCGTCCGGACGCAGCGAGTCGAGGACCGTCAGGAGCGCGAGGCCCACGGAATCCCCCAGCGCCACGAGCTCTTCCGGAGCGGGCGCATCAGCCAGTGTCACGGTGACTTCGGACAGCTGGTCGTCCAAGGAGATCTCCGGGCGGGTCCGGCCCGACCGGAGGACATCAAGGCTGATGCGGCCGACCACGGTGGTCAGCCAGCCGCCGAGGTTGTCGATGGTGCCGGTGTCCTGGCGGGAGAGACGCAGCCATGCCTCCTGGACCACGTCTTCCGCGTCGGCGTGTGATCCGAGCACGCGGTAGGCGACGCCTCGGAGCCGGTCGCGATGGGCCTCGAAGGCGCCGACGATCGGATCCGTGGGATGGGTGCCGGACATGTTGTTACCTCTCTCGAAGCTGCTCCGTCATAGGGGTGACGGGCACAAGCCCCGGAACGTAACCCGGATCAAGGAGCACTTTCACATGGAGAACCGGCTCAAGAACAAGAAAACGAACAACCCCGACCTGTGGACTGCGATCAGTCACCTCCACAAGGCGATCGCCGCCGGAGGCGTCGACCCGAAGCTGCTGACGCTGGTCCACCTGCGGGCGAGCCAGATCAACGGCTGCTCGGCGTGCGTCTACGCCAGTGTCACCGGAGGGAAGAAGGCCGGTGAGACCGATGAGCGGCTGCACAACGTGACGGCGTGGCGCGAAGCGCCGCTCTACACCGATGCGGAGCGCGCGGCACTGGCGCTGACCGAGGGCGCCACCCGGCTGCAGGACGGTGCGGAGGGCGTCACCGACGAGATCTGGGAAGAGGTCAACGCCCATTTCACCGAGGAACAGATCGGCGCGATCAACCTGGAGATCGCGCTGACCAACTTCTTCAACCGGATCAACCGCACCGTCAAGGAACCGGCCGGCCAGACCTGGGGCTGAGCCCAGCGTGGCTCCTACCCACTGACCGAGCAGTGGTGACCGAATCCGTCGGGGGATCGGGGCCCAGCTCCTCACCCCGGGGCCGTAGCCGGTTTGCCCTCGGGGTGCGCGGCCCGGGCACGGCCTCCCAAGCGGTCAGGTTCGAATGCAGCGGTCACGTCAGCAGCGTAGGACGGCCGCACGGCCTCGGTCGGTCCGATCGGCGGAGCTCGGCAAGCTGACGGACCTCGCCAAGTGCGTCAGCGCTGCCGGTACGGCGAGCGGCTCGGCGATCACCCTGAAGACCTGCACGTCGGACGCGACGACCCAGTCCTTCATGCTGAGTACCGACGGCACTTTCTGCAACGTCACCTCGTCCTCCTCGTGGACGAAGGAGGCCGCATGTACGGCGCCTACGACGCGTTCCTGGCCCCGTATGGCGAGAGCACGCAGGAGGCATTGGCACACATCGTCGATCGGGCCCCCGGTACGACCGGACTGACGGGCGACTGAACGGCACATAGGGCGGGCCTCCGGGCGACGGTCTCGGAGGCCCGCCTCGAAGTTTCTTGCAGGTGGCTGAATTCCGGTCAGGTGCGATCGTGGAGAGTGATCCGGTAACCGTCGGGGTCGGCGAAGGTGAAGGTGCGGCCGAAGGGGCCGTCGGTCGGTGCGGAGACGATGGTGTGACCGTCGGCTGCGAGAGCGTCGTGAATGGCCTGGACGTCTGTGGCGTGCAGCCAGATCGCGGCACCGATGCCCGGCTGCTCGACGGACGCGAGGTCGGTGCCGGGGACGATGTCGCGGAGTGCGAACGCGATCGGCTTCGTCTCGAAGACGACGGCGTGCGGAGGCCCGGCCGGTGAGCGGACGAGGCCGAGGTACTGCTCGTAGAACGCCTGCGAAGCGTCGAGGTCGCGCGCTTGGAGCGAGATGAAGTCGGGGCCGGTGGCGGGCATGGTGCTCCTCTGGTCGTGTCAGCTTCCTGACACGCACCAAGCTATGTCAGAATGCTGACATGAGTCAAAAGGGTGAGGGCATCGACCTGGAGACGTCACTGGGCTACCTGCTGAAAGAGGCGTCGAGCGCCCTTCGCGCGGCCATGGAGGAGGTGCTGCGGCCCCTCGGGATGACCGTGACGCACTACTCGTGCCTCGAACTGCTGGCTCAACGACCGGGTTTGTCGAACTCCGAGCTCGCGCGGGGCGCGTTCGTGACACGGCAGTCGATGAACGTGCTGCTCCAGAACCTGGAGCGAGAGGGGTATGTGACCAGGCCGGCGAAGGCACCCGTAGGGAAGGTGCTTCCCACACAGCTCACCCCTCGTGGCCGACAGAACCTCGAGAAGGCGAGCGCGGCGGTCCGGTCGGTCGAGGTCAGAATGCTGTCGGGCATGACGGAGGCCGAGCGCGCGGGCGCGTTCCGGATCATGAAGAGCATGATCCGCTCCCTGCGCGACGACAACGACGGCGCGTAGCCCGCGCGATTAGGGCCGGCGGGGCGTGGACCGGCTGAACGCCGTGGACTTGGCGCCGACCAGGAAGGCCTGCCAGCCGCCGGGGGCGAAGGTGAGTATCGGGCCGCCGGCCCGGTGCTTGCTGTCGCGTATGGCTTGGCCGCCGATGATGGTGGGGGCGACTTCGACGCAGTTGTTCTCCGCGCCGGAGTGCGACGACTTCCGGAAGGGGCCCACAACCTCGGTCACTGTGTCTTCCTAACTGCTCCGCAGTGCGCCCCGGATGAGCCTCGCACTCGCGTCCGGTGCCAGTGCTGACGATCGTAGTAGGTCGTACACATTGGCGTAAGCCGCGAGATCCTCCGCCCCTTCAAGGACCGACGCGCCCCGCAGGTTGTCCAACGTGACCGCTTCAACCGTCGGCTCCGGCTCAAAGCTGAAGGTGGAGAAGGCGGAGGTCGAAGTCGCCAGCACGCCGGCGCTGAACGGCAACACCTGCACGGTGACGTTCTTCCGCTTACCGATCTCGAGGACCGCGGCCAGTTGCTGCTGGTGGATCTCCGCACTCACCAACGGGTGCGCGATGACCGTCTCCCAGAGGATGGCGGTGTACGTCGACCCGCCCTCCTCGATCTTCGCCTGCCGCTCTTCGCGCACCTTCACCAGCTGGGCAACCCGCGCGGGAGCAATGTAGTTGGGGCTCGCCGAGATGATCGCTTCCGCGTAGGCAGGGGTTTGCAGGAGGCCGGGAACCAGGGACGGCTGCCACTCCCGGATATGTGTCGCATCGTCCTCCAGCGCGATGTGGTCGAGGTAGTCCGGCCGCAGATGGTCGGCGTGTTCGAGCCACCAGCCGCGCCGGTGCGACTGCTTGGCCAACCCCTCGAGCCTGTCGCGGACTTCCTCGTCGGTCACGCCGTAGGCATCGAGCAACAGCCTGACGTCGATGACGCGCGCACTCGTGTGGCCGCTCTCAATGCGGCTGATCCTGGCCTGACTTGTCGCAATCACCTCGGCCGCCTGCGGCTGGTCGAGTTTCGAGGCCTGCCGGTACTTCTTGAGCGCGGCGCCCAGACGCCTGCTGCGCACGGTCGGCCGTCCTCCTGCGGGCATGAATCCCCCTCTCCATCGACGGACACAGTGTCATATCGGGCAGCCCATCGCTTCTGATTCACACGATAGAGGTACACGACTGCATGTATTCAATAGATTGCATTGCGTTGGTTGTGAATGCCTGCCAGCCTCCTCGTCAAGCGCCGCCACTGTGCGCAATGTGACTGCCCGTCAGGGGGTACACCGCCATGCCCGAGCCCCGCCAAACCCCAACCCCAACCCCAACCACCACGACCTTCCGCATCCCCAAGCACCCCAGAAACGTCCCCGACGCCCGCGCCCAGGTCCGAAAAGCGCTCGCCGACTGGGGTCTGCCCGCCGAACTCGGCGACGACGTGGCCCTCGTGGCCACGGAGTTTCGTCACCAACTCCGTACGGCACTGCGAAGTGACCTTCGCTCTGATCGAGGTGGTGCTGACTCTCCGGGACGACAACCAGCTCCTGCTGGAGGTCTGCGACCCCGACAAGGAGAAGACCCCGAAACCCCGCCCCGCCGGTCAACAGGACGAGAACGGGCGCGGGTTGACCGTCATCGCGGCGCTGACCGGCCAATGGGGATACGACCTGCGCCGGTTCACCAAGTGCACCTGGGCCACCTTCCCGCTGCCGGAAGTCGCCCCCGCATGTTCAGGCTGACGGCCCGACTGGCCACCAGGCTCGCGGCCCTACTCCGCCCCCGCCGACCGGTCCCGCAGGCCCTGCCCGCACTCACCCGGCCACCGCGTACCCCGGACCCGTACGTCTGGACCCTGCCCAGCCCCCACCAAGCCCGTTGGCGCCGCTGGCACCGCCACCGGCATACACCGCACGCCGGCGGCCTGCCGCTCCTGCCCGACGAGGACTGCGGGCGGCAGCCGCCCGAACGGATTCCGCCCCGCCCTGTGTACCGGGTTCCGTACGACGAGGTCGTGCGCCTTCAGGCAGGGTGCCTGGTCCTTCAGGGCCGGGGTGAATGCCCGCTCCCGCGTAGCGGGGCGGGGGTAGCCGGATCGCCGTCAGGGCGATCCGGCGTCTCGGAGGACTCGACCGCTTGGCGCAGGTACCACAGCATTTGCCCGTGGGCGGAGCGCCCGTCGCGCTGAGCCGCTGCCTTGACGGCCGCGTGGAGGTCATCGGGGAGTCGGAGATTGAAATTCACCATGCACCCAGAGTAGACCGAATCGGGTTTGACTATGAACCCAAAGTGCACCCACAATGGGTGCATGAGTCGTTTCCGGATGTACCCGACGCGTGAGCAGGAGCAGCAGATGCTGTCGCACTGCGCGCACGCCCGGTTCGTCTGGAACCTGGCTGTCGAGCAGCACTCGCACTGGCGCAAGGGCCGCAAGTCCGCGCCCGGCTTCGCCGAGCAGTGCCGCCAGCTCACCGATGCTCGGCGCGACAGCACATGGCTGGCCGCCGGGAACGCCGACGTTCAGCAGCAGGCACTGAAGGACTTCGCCAAAGCCAAGAATGCCAAGTTCACCGCCGGGTTCGGTGAGCCGACCTGGCGTAAGAAGTACCGGCACGAGGGCTTCCGGGTGATCGGGACCGACCGCGTGCCGGAGTTCGAAGCGGACGGCACGCCGAAGCTGAACGCGAAGACCGGCAAGCAGGTCATGGGCCGCTCCGTCGTGGTACAGAAACTCAACCGGCGGTGGGCGCAGGTCAAGGTGCCCGGCTGCGGCTGGGTCCGCTTCCGCCTCACCCGCACCGAGCTCCCGTCGGCAAAGACGTTCCGTGTCACCCTCAGGAACGGCCAGTGGTATGTGGCGTTCGCCGTAATCCCCGACCCGGTCAACGCGCCGGGTACGGGTGAGGTCATCGGCATCGACCGAGGCGTGAAGATCACGGCCGCACTGTCGGACGGTCGCACCCTCAACTGCCCCCAGCTCACGGTCAAAGAGCGCGCACAGATCCGCAAGCATCAGCGCCGGGCGGCACGGGCCCCGAAGGGAAGTGACCGAAAGACGGCCGAGTATGCGAAGGTCGCCCGGCTCAAGGCCCGCGAAGCCGACCGGCGCAAGGACTGGTGCGAGAAGACCTCAACCATGCTCGCCCGGACATACGACCTGGTGCGGTTCGAGAAGCTGAACATCAAGACGATGACCGCCAAGGCCAAGGCGAAGCCGGCCTCGGACCCCGACCGGCCTGGCCAGTACCTCAAGAACGGCCGCGCGGCCAAGGCCGGGCTGAACCGGAGCATCCTCGCTCAGGGCTGGGGGCTGCTGCGGCAGCGCACCGAACACAAGGCCCCCGGCCGGGTCGAAGACGTACCCGCTCCCTACACGAGTCTGCGATGCAGCGCCTGCGGATGGATCGACAAGAACTCGCGCAAGAGCCAAGCCGAGTTCGTCTGCTCCTCCTGCGGCTTCACCTGCAACGCGGACACCAACGCGAGTATCAACGTCGCGGCAGGACAGGGCGGGATTCCCCGCCCCCGGCGAACAGCCGGTGCCGGAGGGACGACACCGCCCACACAGCGGTCGAGCGTCCGTGAACCTCAACCCAAATGGGCTGGAATCCCCCTCTAAAAGACCCCGTTGGGGATGAGAGATCCCCAACGGGGTCTTTTAGAGGGGGAGGATGTCAACTGGATCTCGCCGACGATGTGGGCGTTGAAGTCGTCCAGTTCCTCGGCCGGACCCCAGAGCTCGAGGATCGTTCGTCCACCGGCCTGCTGCACGGGATAGCGGCGCAGGAACGCCGAGTCGACCTCGAATCGCGTGACGAACCCGGCACCGTCGTGCTTCACGTTCCAGTCGCGGGCGATCTGGATCGCGTACTCCTCGTCGAGGACCGGGTAGAAGATCGGCTGCTCGGGAAGCCGAGGGGGCCACGCCCGCCAGTGCAGATCGCGGACGAGGTCCAGCTCCTTGGGGCCGGTGGGGCGCCAAAGGGTCGTCGTTGCCTGCTGGTTGGTCATGCGCGGACGCTACTGAAGTGGAGAACCCGGCGGCCAACGGTTTCCGTCCGGTCTCCCGGTTGCCCGGCCGTCGATTCCGCCGACGAGCTTCAAGGGCCAAAAATGGTCACATCGATCATTTCTGGACTGTATTTGTAGATTTGATGCCCGCATGTGAAGGAAGTATGTAGTTTCTCGATTGGTCGTGGTGGCCCGGTATGTCACCCGGCCAGGCAAGGTCATTCACTGGGGGAGCGGGCGTGTCCTGGCGGACTCCGTGTGCGGAATGGCGCTGCGGGGTCCGGAGGATGGGAGGCGGCCCGCCATAGGGGAAAAGGGGAAGCTCTTGCCCGACATCGATCTCGGACTCGCGACGGACTGGGACGAAGGCGACACCCGCGGGCGCGTCAAGCTGCGGCAGAACCAGGTCTACCCGACCTCGCCGAAGAAGGACGTGCTCATCAGTTCGCCGGTGAGCATCGAGCTGTCCGTGAACACGAACTTCTCCACCAGCCAGGAGGCGGACAAGATCTACTTCACGACGCACCACGGCACCCAGAAGAAAATCATCGGGATTCTCGACTCCAACGGAGACCTGTACATCGCCGGCCGGGTGATCCCGGACCAGAAGAACCTGACGTACTGAGCCACGCGGCCGACGGCGACGCCGTCCCCGGCGGGCGTCGGCCGATCTGAACAGCGCCGAAGCGTTCATTCTTCAGAAGCGGGCCCGCGTGTCATCACGCGGGCCCGCACCGGTGCCAGATCTACGACTTGGCGCAAAGCCTCCGGCCTCGTTCGGGGACCTGTCGCAGGCCGGCATCGATTCCCGGCAGTGATACTCCCGAAAGACGGAGGTCACGTCGTGAGTGAATGGGAGGCATGCTCTTCGACTTCACGCACGACCACGACGGTGAACGGCTCAGTGGTGTGTACGGCGGTGATCCATCCGGGGTCACCGCCGTGGTGATGCACGGCGCGGGCAACAGCAGCATGGAGCGACTGCTCCCGCTGGTACAGGAGTTCGTGGCCTGCGGCTGCCGAGGGGTCGCCTTCGACTTCTCCGGACACGGTGAAAGCACCGGAAAACTCAGTGAGTTGAGCCTGCGGCGACGGTTCGAGCAGGCCGTCGCGGTGATCGACGCGTATTGCGGGGCGGAGGGGCCGCTGGTCCTGGTGGGCTTCAGCATGAGCGGGCAGACGGTGGCGGATCTCGTCGCCCACTACGGGGATCGGGTGGCGGCGCTGGGGCTGTGCGCGCCCGCCGTGTATACCGCCGCGGCTTGGGATGTGCCCTTCGAGGAAGGAAACGGGCGGTTCAGCGGGACCATCCGGCAGCAGGACAGCTGGCGGGAGGCGCCCGCGCTTCAGGTGCTGCGGGCGTACGAGGGCCGGGCGGTGCTCGCCGTGCCGGGCGCGGACGCGGTGATCCCGGCCGCGGTGACCGAAGCCGTACAGGACGCGCTGGCCATGCGCGCCCAGTACACGCGGTTCGACCTTCCGGACGCACAGCACCAGCTGGGGATGTGGTTCCGCGATCACGGCGACGACCGGCGGGAGTTCGTCGAGGCGGTGCTGACCGGCCTCGACGACCATGGCTGGTCAGCTACACATGCGTGGGTTGCCAAGCAGCTCGGCAACGGCCGCAAGGTCACCAACTTGCGCCTCCTGTCCGGTGGTTGGAGCTCCCAGATGCGCCGACTCACGCTCGACGACGGCACTGCCCTGGTGCAACGGACCTTCGTGAAGCCGTTCTTCCGCCACCACGGGCCCGGACTGCTGGCCCGCGAGGCATCCGTCCTGGCGCTGCTCGCCGGGCAGGAGAGCATCCCGGCGCCCGATTTCGTCGCCGTGGACGCCACGGCCGAACACTGCGACCACCCGACCCTGTTGATGTCCGCGCTGCCCGGTCGCCTCCGCCTGGACGAGGACGACCTCGACCGGCGCCTGGACCTGCTCGCGGCCCAGCTCGTCAGCGTCCACAGCGTCGTACCGGACGACAGACCGCGCACGTACCAGGCGTGGACGTCCGCAGAGCGCGTCCGTACCCCGGACGGCCCCCTGTGGGAGCGGGCCGTCGACGTGATCCGCCGCGACCCGCCGCCGTATGACGGCTGCTTCCTGCACCGTGACTTCCACCCTGGAAACGTGCTCTTCACGGGAGCCGGGCCCAAACTGCGGATCACCGGTGTCGTGGACTGGGTCGAGACCTCGTGGGGCCCCGCCGACCTGGACGTGGCACACTGCTCGACCACGCTCGCGCTGCTGCACGGGCCGGCCTACGGGCTGGACTTCCGCGAGCGGTACGAGGCACACGGAGGCCGCGGCCTCGCCGACGACCCCGACCACCTGTACTGGCGGCTGCTCGACGCCCTGCATTACTGCCCCGACGCGGCGAAGCCGGCCGGGCCGTGGCGTGAACTGGGGCGGGACGATCTGACGTCCGAGGTGCTGGGAGAACGGCTGGAGGCGTACGTGGACGGACTGCTGCGGCGATACGGCTGACCGATGTGGATCAACTCCCGTGTCGAGACTGGAGACGCGCCTGAACCGTTTGCGCTCGACGATGCTTTCGCCGCTTGACCTTGACGCAACGTCAGGGTTTCTACTGGCCGCATGCGAATCGGAGAGATCGCCGCGCTCGTGGGGGTCACCGCCCGGGCGATCCGGCACTACCACCATGTCGGGCTGCTTCCGGAACCGGAGCGGCGGCCCAACGGCTACCGGGCCTACGGCGTCCGCGACGCCGTCCTGCTCGCCCGGGTGCGCCGGCTCACCGAACTCGGCCTCAGCCTCGATGAAGTGCGCGACGCCCTCGCCGACGATGCAGGGCGCGAACTGACCGAGATATTGGAAGAGCTCGACGCCGACCTGGCCCGCCAGGAAGCCGACATCAGGGAGCGCCGCCGTCGGCTCGGCGCCCTGCTCGCCGAGCCGCCCGGCGCGACCGGGCCCGTCTCACCCGCCCTCGCCGCGCTGCTGGCACAGGCCCCTCGAACGGACTCGCCGAGCGCGGCCAAGGACCGCGAGTACCTCACGCTGCTGGACGCCACCAGCACCGGTGACCAAGAGATTTTCGCGCTGCTCGGGACGATGGTCGCCGATCCTGCGGTTGTCGACCTTTATGAGCGCCTTGACGCGCTCGCCGATGCCCCCACCGACGATCCGAGGATCGCACTCCTGGCAGCTGACCTGATGGCAGCCGTCCCCGAGGAGTTGTTCGCCGCCATCCCCCAGGACGGGGTGATCGTGACCGGGTTCAAGGAGGCGCTGCTCGCCGAGTACACCCCGGCGCAGGCGGAGGTCGTGGGCCGGCTCATGGAGGCTTTCATGGAAAGGGGCCGGGGATGAGCGGCCGGGCAACGGGCGTACGGGCGGCTCGGGTCGCGGCAGCCGTCGTACTGCCGGGGGAACTGGCCCTGGCGGCCTGCCTGGTGGCTGGGGTTCGGCCGCCCGGGTGGGCGCTGGTGGGCGCCGAGGTGCTGGTGCTCGTCGTGCTGCTGCTGGAAGCCTGGGTTCTGCGCTCTCTGTACGTCGCCGCGCGCGCCCGCGGCGCGGACCGCCGGGCAGCGCTGCGGGCTGCCGTACGGGAGGCGGTGCCGGCGACGGTCCGCCGCCTGGTCCTGCACGAGCTGCGCGCCCTCGCCTCCCTGGGGCGGTGGGTCCGGCGCGGCACGCACGGGGTGCGCCCCGGGGACCTCGCTGCCGCGTACACCGGGCCCCAGACCGCGATGATGTACGGGCTGCTCTTCGTGGCGGTGATCGAGACAGTGGGCCTGGCCTTCCTCATCCCTTGGCCGGCGGTCCACCGGGTGATCCTGGTACTCGACCTGTACGGCGTCGTCCTCGTACTGGCCCTGCACGCCGCCTGCGTCACCAGGCCGCATGTCGTGCGCCCCGACGGTTCTCTGCGGATCCGCTACGGAGCCCTCTTCGACCTCGCCGTACCGCCGGACGCGGTCGCCTCGGTCCGGGTCGACCGGCGCTGTCCCGAGGGCCGTCTGATCACCCTCTCCGAGGACGGGGTCCTCGACCTGATCGTGGGCAGCCAGACCTCGGTGACCCTGGAGCTGAACCGGCCGCTCCCCTTCACCCGTCCGCTCGGCGCAACGGAAGAGGCCCACACCATCCGCTTCCATGCCGACGATCCGCGCGCGCTGGTCGGCGCACTCCGTCAGTAGACGTCTGTCTTCCTGGTGGTCGGTCAGCGCCACTCGGCCGGGATGTGGGACAGCTGTTCCAAGAGATCCCAGTTCTCCGGGCGCCTGCTCGGGACGTCCCACCGGGCGCCGTCGGCCACCCAGTAGCCGCGGGTCTCCCGGACCTTCGACAAGTGGTCGTCGCCGAGGCCCGACTCGATGCCGCAGCAGTCGCAGATCACGTACAGAGGCACCCCGTATCCGTCCCGCAGGAGCGTCCCGTCGTCCTGGCCGCAGACGCGGCAGACGGTCTCCTCCAGGCTCTCGCCGGGGGCTTCATGTCCAACTGCTGGCATCTACCTGAGCTCCGTTCCACGTCCGGCTTCCAGCGGCCATTCTTCCCCCCGAGGCATCCCCTTGTCCGCTATTTCCGACAGGCCCCATCTCGCCTTCTCTCCATCTTCACGAGGATCCGTACAACCTTTTGCGAGTGTGACCGATCCCATAGCAACCCCCCTGCCGCCCGCCCCATTTGGGACATTTATTGAAGTGGACAGGCCTTGGTCGCCCAGGGTTGTATTGGCCACACAAGCAGTTTCCGGCAGTTGATCAGGGGGCCATTTCCTTGCCGGGAGTGGGGGCTGCGTATACCGATTTCGTATTCCTTCACACCCGTGCGCGAAATGCGTTTCCGGCCTGTTATTTCTCCTTATCCGGAGCGACAAGGTCAGGATTGTGATGAAGGGACGTTTTCCCATGCCCACGAGTTCGTACCGCGGGAGACTCATAGGGACCGGCCTGGCGGCGCTCGCCGCCGGCGCCCTCGCTTGGACCGCCGTGGCGGGCAGTGGCAGTGCCCCCGCACAGGACGGCGCCGCGAACCGCGCGTCCGGCGCGGTGACGGCCGTCGCCGACGAGGCTCCCGCGTACGCGGTCGAGACGTTCGACTATCCGAACGCGGACAAGATCCTCGCCGAGCAGAACATCGTCCTGAAGCGTGGGGACGGGCACATCACGCTGGCCGACTGTGCGAGCGGTACGGGCCTGTTGGAGGTCTGGGCGCGCGAGAAGGCCGACCGGATCTGCTTCAAGGTCGTGGGCAACTCCGGCTGGCTGACGATGGAGATTCCGTCCGTCTACGCGGTCAAGGGCAATGACTACGCGACCGAGGTCGACATGACGGTGGGTGCGGAGGAGAAGTCCTTCGACGTGGAGAAGAACACCTGGACCGCGGTCGGTGAGAGCGCCGACGAGCAGGGCCGCGAGCACATGCTCGTGGAGATCAGGAGCTCCAAGTAACCGGCCGTCCAGCACCTCTCGCCGTTCGTTCCGCAGGGCGCCGGACCGGCCCTGCGGACCTCCACCCAAGGAATCCCGTCATGCGAAACACCAGGCCGAAGCGCCTGTCCACGCTGGCCGCGGCCCTGCTCGCGATCCCGGTCGCACTGGGCGCCGCGCCCACCCCCGCCTCCGCCGTCACCGGTACGGCCGCCCCCGCCACCGGTGCCACCTACGCCGCGCAGATCATCGTCGGCGACCACGACCGGGGCTGCTCCGGCGTCCTCGTCGCCAGGCAGTGGCTCCTCACCGCGGCCAGCTGCTTCGCCGCGGACCCGGCGACCAGCATCTCGGTCCCCGCGGGCAAGCCGTCCCGTACGACCACCGCGACCATCGGCCGCTCCGACCTGACCGGTACGGCGGGCGCCGTGCGCGAGGTCGTCGACATCGTGCCCAGCGCCGGTCGCGATGTCGTCCTGGCCCGGCTGAACCAGTCGGTGCTCAACGTCACCCCCATCGCCCTGGCCACGACCGCGCCCACCGCGGGCGAGGAACTGCAGTTCGCCGGATACGGGCGTACGGCGACCGAGTGGGCGCCGTCCACCCTGCGCACGGGCACGCTGTCGGTGGACGCCTCGACCGCGACCACGCTCACCGTCACCGGCAAGAACGGCGCGGCGGCCTGTCAGGGCGACACCGGCGGCCCCGTCGTACGCACGGTCGGCGGCGTTCCCCAGCTGGCGGCCCTCAACAGCCGCTCCTACCAGGGTGGCTGCCTCGGCATCGACGCGGCCGAGACCCGCACCGGCGGCATCGCCACCCGGGTCGACGACCTCGCCTCCTGGGTGTCCGGCTTCGTCAACGGCTTCCGGCCCGTCAAGAACGTCGGGACCCAGCGGTGCCTGGCCGTCCCCGGCGCCAACACGGACAACGGCGTCGCCCTGATCCAGTGGGGCTGCAGCACCGGTGCCGAGCAGCAGTGGCGCCTGGAGCCCGTCGCGGGCGGGAACGGCGACCGCTACATCGTGCGGAACAGCAACAGCAAGAAGTGCCTCGCCATGCCCGGCGCCAGCACGGAGGACGCCACCCAGGCCATCCAGTGGCCGTGCTCCACCGGAACCGAGCAGATCTGGATCCAGGACAGCCTCGGCCGGCTGCGGAACCTGAACAGTGACAAGTGTCTCGCTGTCCCCGGCAACAACCCCGCCGTCGGCACCAAGGTCATCCAGTGGCCGTGCTCGACGGGCGTCGAGCAGCGCTGGACCTGGTAAGACGCACATCCAAGCCTCCGGGTCCCCACCCGGGGCCCCGGGCCGACGGCCTGACGGCACCCGCACGACCACCTGGCGGCCTCCTTCGGGAGGCCGCCCACTTTTCGATGACATGTACGATCAATTCGCCCGCACCGGCGAACCGTGGAGCCCCAGGAACCCGCACCAGCCCAAGCACCGGAAAAAAGAGGACTCGAAGGTTCCACATCCTGTCAAAATTTGACAGTTCCGGGTTACAACCCTTGATGTGAGTCATCAGTCCCTGTGTGTGGGTCATGAGGTTCTACGGTGTTCGCGGGTTTGCCGTGGCCGCCGCTGGGCAAGCGTCCGCCGTTCCACCACCGGCTGCCCAGACGTTTCCGGGGGCATGGGCGGGGGTACGTGTGCGGGCTTTCCGATGGAGGAATCAGGTGTCGATGCAGGGCGCGGACAGTGGGCCGCCTACCGGCGGGCGGCTCGTGGGCGGGATGCAGAAGGTGATCCCCTCCCCGCGGCAGCCTCTCCCCGCCGCGACGACCGAGCAGTCGCCCGGGCCCGCCGGGACGACGCAGAAGCCCACCCGGGCCTCCGCGAAGCACGCCGCCATCCCGGGACGCGGCAACAGCCGGCTGTACGCCATCGACGGACTCCGTCTGCTCGCCGCCCTCTTCGTGGCCTTCCATCACTACGCCGGAACCGCGCGGGTCAACGCGCCGGACAACGCGATCTGGGGCCGGTCCGTCTCCGAGATCATGCCGAACTGGTTCCGGTTCTCCGCGTACGGCTGGATCGGCGTCGAGATCTTCTTCGTGATCAGCGGCTTCGTGATCTGCATGTCCTGCTGGGGCCGCACCCCGCGCCAGTTCTTCACCTCCCGCGTGATCCGCCTCTACCCGGCGTACTGGTTCGGCATAATCTTCACCTCCGCCGCCCTGATAGCCATGCCCGGTGTGTGGGAGCGTGGCCGCGCGCGCGAGGTGCTGATCAACTTCACGATGCTCCAGTCCGGCTCCCGCGTCGGCAACGTCGACGGCGTGTACTGGACCCTCTGGTCCGAGCTGCGCTTCTACCTCCTCTTCATGGCCGTCGTGGTCACCGGGCTGACGTACCGCAAGGTCGTGGTGTTCTGCTGCCTCTGGGGCGCCGCCTCGATGATCGCCCCGGCCGCCGGGTTCCAGCCGGCGACGCTGATCATCAACCCCGAGGGCTCCTGGTACTTCATCGCGGGCCTCGCCCTCTACCTCATGCACCGCTTCGGCCAGGACCTGCTGCTGTGGGGCATCCTCGGCCTGTCGTGGATGATGGGCCAACTGGAGATCGGCCATCGCATCGACCACATCGAACACGTCTCCAGCTGGCGCGGAAGCGTGCTGATCTTCACCGTCTTCCTGCTGTTCATGGTCGCCGTCTCCCTCGGCTACACCGACCGCATCCGCTGGAAGTGGCTGGTCACGGCAGGTGCGATGACCTACCCGTTCTATCTGATGCACTACTTCGTCGGTACGACGATCATCAACCGGCTCCGCGACACCATGGACGCCCGGCTCCTGGTCGTGTCCGTGATCGCCGGCTTCCTGGTGCTGAGCTGGCTGGTGCACAAGTACGTGGAAGCGCCCCTGGCGCGGCTGATGAAGCGAGGGCTGGACACGTCGTTCGCGCGGCTGCGCAACGCCTCGTCCACACCCTGACCGGCCGAACGCCTCCTGAGTCGAAACCCTGGGTCACCCTCCTGGCCCGGGGTTTCCTCGTTCCCCGTACAGTCCAACCCACGTACATCTCAGGGGCGTTGACCCGCACCGGGTGTGCCAGCAGAATGAGCGCGCGTTCTTGAGAGCGCTCTCAAACCTGGCAGAGGAGACCCATGAACGGCAGCTCCGGAAGGCTCGGCGGGCCCGAAAAGTCCGACAGGTCGGACAGGACGGACAGACCCGACAGGACCGACGGGCTCGACAGCCTCAGCCCGTTGGGCCCCGCGCTCAGCCGCCGTACGCTCCTCGGCGCCGCCGGCCTCGGCGCGGCGGCCCTCACGGCGGCGGCCTCGGGCACAGCGGTCGCCGTCGGCTCCCGTACGGGCTCCAGCACCGGCAGGGATTCCAGCCGCTCCGCCCAGAGCCGCGCCCACGCCTTCCTCGCCGCCGCCATGGACGGCTACCTCGACCACGGCGACCTCCGCCTCACCCAGAGCTACACCGACCAGGCGAACCTGTTCAGCACGGCGTTCACCTACGACAACGCCCTGGCGATCCTCGCCCACCTCACCGCCCGCACCGACGCGGGCCACCGCCGGGCCGTCGCCCTCGGGGACGCCCTGCTGTACGCGCAGAACCACGACCCGGTGTACGACGACGGCAGGCTCAGGCAGGCTTACAACGTCGGGCCGTACGTCTTCTTCGACGGCGTCGCGCAGCCCGACGGGTTCGTACGGGCCGACGGCACCGCCAACGTCGGCACCCAGTTCGGGTTCACCGGCACCGCCGTGGGCGACATGGCCTGGGCCGGCATCGCGCTCGCCACCCTGGCCCGCCGGACCGGCAAGCGCCGTTTCCTCGACGGTGCCGTACGGATCGGCACCTGGATCGAGGTGAACGGCGGCACGGACCAGCCCCTGGGCGGCTACAAGTTCGGCGTCGACGGCGCCAACACGAAACTGCCGTTCAGCTCGACCGAGCACAACACCGACCTGGTCGCCCTCTTCGGACAGCTCGCCCGGCTCACCGGAGACCCGGTGTGGCGCGGTCGCCGGGCGAAGGCACGGGCGTTCGTCGAGAAGATGTGGGAACCCACCGCCCGCTTCTTCTACACGGGCACCAACGACGGCGTGACCGTCAACAAGTCCCCCGTCCCCGAGGACACCCAGACCTGGACCCACCTCGCCCTCGACTCCCGCCGATACTCCGGCTCGTTGGACTGGGCCGCCACCCAACTGGCCGTCCTGGACCGGGCGGACCGTACGAACAGCACGGTGCCCGCAGGACAGTCGTACGAGGGAGTCACCTTCAGCTCCGCGAGCCTGCTGGCGAACGAGGACGCGCCCATCGCCGAGTTCCAGCCCAGGCCGGACCGCAACGGCGTCTGGTTCGAGGGGACCGCGCACCTCGCCCTCGCCCTCCGGGACCGCGCCGGACACGGCGACGAGGCACGCGCCCACCGGCTGGTCGCGTCCATCGAGCGGGCCCAGGAACTCCTCGGCACCGGCCAGACCGTCGGCACCCGGACCCTGCCCGAACGCGCCGGCGTCGTCTCGGCGAGCAGCCCCCTCGACACGGGCTTCGGCTTCGGCTACTACCCGTACCGCCACACGGGCGCGACCGCCTGGTACCTGCTGGCGGCGACCCGCACGAACCCCCTGCGGGCCTAGCGGTTACCTCCGAACAACCTGAACGCGCCCTGGAACAAGGGGGTTTCACCCCGGGCCGTGCCGCGCATCCGCAACGCGTAGCTCACCAGGGCGTGGTTCAGCATGTACAGCCGGTGCTCCTCCTGGCCGCCCTCCGACAGCCGGTCGACGACCCAGGCCAGGGGAGCCGCACCGCCGTACGCCTCCCGGGGTTCGAACAGGAGGTGCGAGGCGCCGATCTCACCCAGCACGTTCAGCGTGTACGCGAACGGGTACGGGCGGTTGATCCGGTCGTCGTCCGTGCGGTCGAGGTCGGGGAAGCCGTCCACGAGCCGGTCCAGGGTGTCCGCCCCGATCAGGTCCATGCGGCCGGTGAGCATCGCCGTCTGGATGATGTACGCGTACGAGATGCCGTTGAGGAAGTAGTTCGCCCCGGGATCGATGTGCCGCCACTGGCCCACGATGTCCTCGACCAGCGCGTCCAGGTCCGGTACCTGCTCGTCGAGCCGGCCGAGGTTGTGCAGGGCGACGATGTAGTAGAGGCCCATGTGGGTGCGCTCGACCGGGGTGATCCGGGCCAGCAGTTCCCTGGCCTGCGCCAGCCGGTCCCGGCCGTACGTCAGGTACTCCTCGGGCCGGCCGCTCAGGGCGATGGCGTTGAGCATCGTCAGGAGCGGATAGATCTCCGTGAAGCTCTCCGACATGGGCTGCGGAAAGGCGGGCGGAAGGTTCAACTCGTCAGCCCGGTCGAGGTAGTCGAGGACTTCCTTGATGTGGTCCCGGCCCTCGCCGTGGATCGCGCGTGCGTGCCCTAGCAGTGCCACCACCGACAGCAGCATCGCTCCGCCGCGCCCCCGGAAGAAGGGCGCCGGGATCTTCTCCAGCAGCTCCAGGGCCTCCCGGACGTGGTTCCGCCGCCCGATCACCAGCCGGTCCCCGAGTCCGAGTTGGCCGATCGCGAGGAACACGGCGGTGGACGCGGACAGCTTCTCGTAGTGACCGTGCCGGCCCGCGTTCTCGTCCTTGATCCGGTCCGGCTCGATCGTGTCGACGACGGCCAGCATCTCGGCGGGGAAGTCGACGCCGGTCGCCGAGTTCACCAACAGGCCCTTGCCCAGGCCAAGTTTGGCGACCGCGTCCATCAGAACGCACCCGGCCATGATCCGGAAGTAGGGGTTCTCCTCCGCCCGGACGGCGTCGAGAACCGGCCCGAGCCGCCGCTCCAGGTCGGCACTGCGCAACGGGCGGCCCGGATCGACGACGTCGAGGACGAAGTCCGAGAGCAGCCGCGAGAACCGGGTGTACGCGCCGCGCTCGACGCCCTTCGCGGCCAGCAGCCCGAACGCCTGCCGGATCCGGGCGGCGCCCTGGGCGTCGTACGGGATCGGGTACTGGCCGAGCCCGATCCCGCGCACCATCCGCGACCACGGGGTGGCCATCACCCGGGTCTCGTTCGACAGGTGACGCAGGCCGTCCACCGGAACGGGGAAGAGGGGGAGGGAAGTTGAGGTCATGGGAGACGTGTCCTCCGTTCGATGATCAGTGATGTGCCGGTCGGTACGGCAGCGGCGGCACCCGGAGTCCCAGGAACTCGGTCCGTGTCCCCTCCAGCATGTCCAGCGCCCAGTTCAGCCACTTGACGCCCTCGCAGTAGATGGCGACCGGGCGGCGCTGGGTCTGGTAGGTGTCCAGGAGGGTGCCGTCCAGCTCCTGCTGGAAGTGGAAGGGCGGCATCGCGGTGAAGTGCTGGCCCATCATGAAGACGAACCGGATCAGCCAGTACGGGTCGTCCCGCAGGAACGGCGAGCCCGGCTCGTCGAGGCCGAGGGCCGCCGTCATCACGGGCGCGAACCAGTCCTCCATGCCCTTGGGCGAGTCGGGGTCGACCGTGCCGCCGCCCGCGACCACATCCCGTACCCGGTAGGCGAGTTGGTAGGGATTTCCTTCCAGGAAGGCGATGTCGACGCGCGGAGTCGTGCCCTCTTCGACCGCCACGTTCATCGTGAACTGCTCGAAGTGGATCTCGTCGTAGTGGCCGATGGAGTTGTGCCAGGGCTTGTTGTCGTACATCGCGTCGTCGCGCGTGTCCCGGCCCTCGCCCTTGAAGCCGATCGCGCGCGGGTCGAGGAACTTGACGCCCAGCGCCTCGGCGGTGATCGCGTCGAGAGCCGCCCGCACCTGCCCCTCGCCCGCCCCGGACTCGATCAACCGCTGGGCGTGCAACAGGGGTTCACTGTTGGTGATCTTGATGTTCTCGGTGTTCGTGTCGCCCATGACGAGCGAGTGGAAGGCGGGCTCGAGAACCTCCAGGAACTCGGGCGCCGACCGGAAACGTTCCAGCAGGGCACCGGAGTTGAGATAGGAGACGCCGTTGACGACGATCCGCTCGGTGTCCAGGAGCGCGGGGTTGAAGGTGCGCGGTGCCGTGCGGCGGCACAGGGCGAGCCGGTCCTCGATCTTCCGGAAGTACGAGATGTCGAGCGTCTCACCGGGCGCGGCGACCCGTCCGACGCTGTGCACGTCCTCGTGGAGCACCCGGATGATCTGCTGGTAGAGGCGGGCGACCACGGCAGGTGGGGGAGTGTGCTTCTCGATGAACCGGCTGACCTCGTCCCCGGCCACATAGCTCATCTCGTAGATGACCTCACGCCCGACCGAACCACCGACCGAACCATCGGCCGAACCACCGCCCGGCCCACCGACGGGGACCTCGCGTTCCAGGACGTCGTACACCTCGGGGAAGTAGTCGCTCACCGGGGCGGGCAGGGACTGGAGGAACTCGGCCTGCTTGGCGGCCTTCGCGAACGGCGGGAGCATCACTCCGTCGCCGTCCGGGTGCCAGTGGGCGGTCGTCAGGGCCTCGCTGAGGATCTTGCGGACCGTGATCCGCTCCTCGCCCGCCTTCCTGACGAAGATCGTCATGGACTCGCTGCCACCCTTGCCGAAGTTGACGATCGCCTCGTCGATGTGGGTGTAGGCGTAGACGGTGCTGGAGAGGAGGCGGCGGCTGCGGGCGTTGTGCAGGACGCGCTCGTTCTCCTCGGTGAGCGCGAGGACACAGGCCGACTCGAGGTCGTCCAAGGCCGGATTGAGCCGCTTGCGCCACGACTCGGCGGGCTCCGTGATCCGGACGAGGTGGGCGTCGAACCGTCCGGCGTCCAGGCCCGCGAGACCGGGCTCAAGGTCCGAACCGAGCGCCAGCAACTGGCAGTTGCCGTTGAGGTGGATCCGCCGTACGGCACCGTCCAGCGCGCCGGCCAGGAGCACCGCCCGGGTCGCGTCCTGGAGGTCCCTGCGGGACTGCGCCGGCACACCCTCCGGCGAGACGAGCGGGATCTCGGCCTCGGTGAGCCGATCCAGCACCCGCTCGATCTCCTCGCCCTGCGCACGCGCCTCGTACAGCTCGTACAGGACGACCGCGTCGGCGGGCGTCAGCGAACCGGCGACGGCCAGCGCGATCAGCCAGCCGAGCGGGTCGCCGCCCTCGAGATAGTGGTCGCTCTGGGCGAACAGACCGGGCCTGTGCTGCACCAACGCGTCGAACAGCAGGTACTGGTAGACGACCCGGTGCCCGATCCGGGGGACGGTGTGGTTGATCCGGTCGCGGTGCCGGTCACGACGCAGCCCTTCGAGCAGCTGGTTGTACGTCTGGAGTGCCGTCGGCTGGGTGTCGAGGAGCAGCCGGGTGCGTCGGGCCATGGTGTCGGCGTCGACGCCCGCCAGCCCGTCGAAGTGGAAGACCAGCACCTCGGGCCGGTCGGTGTCCACGGTCCGCGTACTGGTCCGCCCGGCCTGGTCCAGCACCTTCAGCTCGACGGCGGCCCGGCCCAGCAGCGCGGGATCCTCGTGCGCCGCTCGGGTGATCCGCTTCTTCAGCCGCGCCTTGACGACGAGTTCGCCCCGGCCGACGGCGATGTGCTCCCGGTGGCCGCGCGTGTGCTGGAAGGTTTCGAGCAGCGCGTAGAACGCCGCCGACCCCTCCCGGGCGGGGCGCAGCATCTCCGCGGTGATGACCCGGCCGAGGGTGCGCGAGAAGTAGTCGTCGCAGAACTCACTCCGCTCGGCGAGCCGGAAGAGCTCGCGCAGAACGTCGTACGAGGACGCCCGGTGCTCCCGTCGCTCGTACGACTGTTCGTGCGCCTGCTCGCCCGCCGGGTAGAGCCGCTCGAGCGACGCCATGAGCGAGTCCACGACGGTCACGGCCCGGAGGAACGTTTCCGTGTCCTCCTCGCCGCCCGTGTACGCCATCACCGGGGCGGCGAAGCCGTTGTCCTTCAGCAGCTGTACGGACTTGTCGCCCGGACCCAGTTCCAGGACCACGTCCGTGTCGAGGCCGCCGAGGATCTCGCAGGTGTCCCGGGACGCCATGACCTGGTCGGTCATGGCCAGCACCCCGCGCCGGACGCCGGCCGCGGTGGTGAGGAGGGACGCGTCGTGGTTCGAGACGACGGGGACGCGGGGCTCCTCGAAGCGGATGTGGTTGACGTCGAGGAAACGTTCCAGCGCGTGCCGGGCGGGCCGCATCCGGGAGGAGTGGGCCAGAAAGGCGGTCGGGTCCTTCAGCTCCTCGGTGGCGATGTGCGGATACGCGGCCATGAACCGGTCGAAGCCCGCCTTGACGCCGGTACGGACGTACAGATTGGCCTGCGTCGGCGAGTACGCCTTGTGCAGCTCGACGTCCCGGGCCGGATACGAGCCCCGGATCTCGTCGAGCACGGCGGCGAGCGCGTCGGGGGTCCCGGCGCGCACCGCCAGCACATGGGACGGCTCGGGGACGAGGGGCGTACGGCGCACGGACTCCGGGAGGTACCAGGCGATGGCCCGGGCGAAGGACCCGCCGCCGTACGAGGTGTCCGGGGTGTCGGTCGAGTCCGCGGGGTTCGCAGGACCGGCCGGGGCGGCGTGTTCGGCGGGGACGGCGCCGGCCGCCAGCAGCATCAGCGGTGTGAACGCCTGGGCGATCTTGACCCCGTCGAACACCGACAGGGAGCCGCTCGCCACAGCCGCCGCCAGGATGCCGAAGCTCTCGCCGGTGTAGGCGACGAGCCCGACGGGCGTGCCGCGCTCGTCGATCCGGTCCCGCAGGAAGGCGTCCAGGGCCAGGCTGTGCACCAGCAGGGCCGCGCCGATGAAACCCTGCCGCTCGAGCGTGCCGCCGGGCAGGTTCTCGGCGGTCAGCAGCAGCCGTTCGGGCCGGCCGGGCACGCCCAGGGCGCGGGCGGCCTCCTCGTAGAGAGCGGTGATCTCGGGGACGCCGGCGTCGAGCAGGCTCCGGCCGAGGTTCTGGTAGGCGCCGCGGCTGCCGAGGCCGGGGAAGAAACCGGCGACGCGGACGCGGTCCCTGGTACGGACGTCTTCGACGGGGGCGGTCACGGTGATGGCCGGGTTCGGGGCGGTACGGGTCATGGACCGGGACACGGATCTCGCCTTCTCTTTTCGGGCGTCACGCGCTCGCCTTTGGGCGCGAAAAGTGAACGGAATTTCGACTTGCCAATGAAATTCTGACCCCCTGCAGGACCGCCCACAATGCTTTCCGGTTCAGGCTTCTACATGTCTTTTCAAGTGATGTCAGAAGAACGTCAGAGAAGTGTTATATCTGCTGGTCAGAGCCCTGTGACTGTACCTGCGCCTGCATCTGCACCTCGGAAAAGAAAAAGAAACAGGGCCGGGAACCATAGAGGTTCCCGGCCCTGCCGCATTCGCATTTGAATTCAAGGATGTTTCCGAAAGGAATTCTTCTACTGAACGCCGGCTTCCACGTTCTCCGCCCGACGTGCGACACCCGGAGCGGTGGCCCGTGAGACCGAGGGCGAACCGCCCAGCGACCCCGCCACCGCGACCCCGAGCCCGGCGAGGGCGAGCGCCGCGCCGACCCACAGCGGGGAGACGAAGCCGTACCCGGCGGCGAGGGTGAGGCCGCCGATCCAGGCGCCGAGCGCGTTGCCGACGTTGAAGGCGGCGATGTTGGCGCCGGAGGCCATGGTGGGCGCGTCCGAGGCGTACTTCATGGCGCGCGCCTGGAGACCGGGCGCCGCGGAGAGGCCGATGGCGCCCATCAGCAGCAGGGCGACGATCGTGGCGATCTTGTTCTCGGCGGTGAGGGCGAACAGGGCCATGACGACGGCGAGTCCGGCCATGGCGCCGATCAGGGCCTTGTTCAGGGACTTGTCGGCCGCCTTGCCGCCGAAGAAGTTGCCGATGAACGTGCCCACGCCGAACAGGACGAGCAGCCACGGCACCGCACTGTCGGAGAACCCGCTGACCTCGGTGAGCGTGAACGCGATGTAGGTGTAGCCGCCGATGACACCGCCGAAGGCGAGGATGCTCAGCGCGATGGAGACCCAGACCTGACCGCGCCGGAAGACGGCCAGCTCGGTGCGCAGGTCGGTCGGCGCGGACGCGGTGCTCTGCGGGACCAGGGCCTGGATGCCGGCCAGGGTGACGAAGCCGAGGATTGTGATCGCCCAGAAGGTGGAGCGCCAGCCGAGCTGCTGGCCCAGGAAGGTGCCGAGCGGCACGCCGAGCACATTGGCGGCCGTCAGTCCGCCGAACATGAGGGCGATGGCGCTGCCCTTCTTGTTCTCGGCGACCATGTCGGACGCGACGACGGCGCCGACGCTGAAGAAGGCGCCGTGGCAGAGGGCGGCGACGACCCGGCCGACCATGAGCAGCGAGTAGGTCGGGGCGACGGCGGAGATCAGGTTGCCGACGATGAACAGCGTCATCAGGCCGACGAGGACCTTCTTGCGGTCGAAGCGGGCGATCGCGGCGGTGAGCCCGAGGGCGCCGATCGCGACGCTCAGCGCGTAGCCGGAGACCAGGTAGCCGGCCACGGACTCGGAGACGTCGAAGTCGTCTGCCACCTCGGGCAGCAGTCCTACGATCCCGAACTCCGTGAGGCCGATACCGAAGCCCCCCAGAGCCAGGGCGATAAGCCCGATAGGCATGAGAAAAACCCTCCGTTGCGATGAAGCGAAGCTCGAACGCATCGAAGTATCGCAGAACCTCGATATGAACTGTCAACCCCGTCCCCGGGAGCCTCCGTTGCTGGTGGGAGGCGTGTCGCCGCCGCCGGGAGAGCCCCGTCGCAGGTCAGAGCCCACCCGGCGATCGGGTGACGTATCGCTTATCATCGATGAATAATCGCTTGCCCCGCACCGGTCCTACGCCCGTCTCGGAAGGCTCATGACGACTCACGACATGCCCACGACGGGCGATCTCGCCCCGCTGATGGAGCCCCTCAAGGCGCTCGCCAACCCCGTGCGCCTGCAGGTGCTGCAGTGGCTGCGCGACCCGGAGGACCACTTCCCGGTCCAGCCGGAGATCACCGACCCGCGCCGGGTCGGTGTCTGCGTCAGCCACATCCAGGCCAAGACCGGGCTCGCCCAGTCCACCGTCTCCGCCTACATGGCCACGCTCGAGCGCGCCGGCCTGGTCCGCTCCACCCGCGTCGGCAAGTGGACGCACTACCGGCGCGACGAGGAGCGCATCGCCTGGCTCGTCGAGGAACTGCGCGGCGGTGTCGGAAACGCGGAGGGCCTGGGCCTCCTGGAAACCGTCTCCTAGACCGAGTGGGCCGAGCAGGCCGAGCCTCAGAGCTGCTCGGCCGCTTCCCCGACCGCCTCCGGCGGCACCGTCGTGCGCAGTCGGGGGAGTATCCCCGGGGCCGCCAGCCCGGACAGGACCAGTCGCCACAGCGCTGATATCCGGCTGGGCAGGTCCTGCCGGTTGCTGTACGCCTGGGACATCACCTGGAGCCCGGTGAACGCGCCGACGACCGTCGACGCGACCTCCGGAATGTCCGTGCCCGGCAGCAACTCGCCCTGCTTGTCGGCCTGGTGGAGCAGATCCTCGATCACCGTGATGGCCTGGTTGTACGGGGTCTGGGCGGGCGGCGCGAAGGACGACTGCTCCACCGCCAGCCGTACGCTCGCCCGCAGCACGGTGTCGTACTGGAGCCGTTGGGCGAACCCCAGGGTCAGGTCGATGACGCACTGGAGTTTCATCGGCTGGTCCGGCACCACCAGGGCCTCGCCCTGCGCCTCCAGCAGCGCGGTGGCGATGGCCTCCTTGGAGGGGAAGTGGTGATAGAGGGCGCCCCGGGTGAGGCCCGCTCGCGCGAGGATCTCGTTCGTGCTGGCCGCGTCGTACCCGCGCTCTCCGAACACGCCCGCGGCGGCCTCCAGGATCGAGCGTTTCGACCTGATGCCTCGCTCCTGCTGGGCCATCCCCGGTCCTCGCATCCCAAGATTGGAAAAAATACAGACAGGTCTGCATTGTATGCGGTCCGATTGCAGGGGGGAATGTGAGACTCCGTTTCGAGTCATGGTCACGGCGGCGTCGGATGTCCATGCGGATGTCCATGCAGATGTCCATAAGGCGAGCTCAGGGATGCCCGAGGCGGAACCCGACCCCGCGCACCGTGACGATCCAGTTGCTGGAGCCCAGTTTGCCGCGAAGGCTGCTGACGTGGGTGTCGATCGTGCGTCCCCGGTGTGACCAGTCGTCGTCCCAGACCTGACTCATCAACTGCCGCCGGGACAGGGTGGTGTCGGGCTGCGAGGCCAGCAGATGGAGCAGGTCGAACTCCTTGGGCGTCAGGTCCACCCGTCTTCCCTCCAGCAGGAGTTCGCGGATACGGGTGTCGATGCGCAGCGGCCCGTACGTGATGACCTGCTGGCGCGTCGACGCCGGGCGCGGCCGGGCCCGGCGCATCACCGCCTCCATACGGGCCAGCAACTCCCGGAACCCGTACGGCTTCACGACGTAGTCGTCCGAGCCGGCCTGGAGTCCGAGTACGCGGTCCAGTTCGGCTCCGCGTGTGGTCACGGTGATGATCGGCACGTCGCCCACCGCCCGGATCCGCCGGCACACCTCCAGACCGTCCAGGTCGGGCAGGTCCAGGTCGAGCAGGACCAGGTCGACACTGGGGTGGGCCTGGAGCGCGAGGGCCGCGGTGGGCACGCTCCGGGCGAGATGGCCGTGCCGGCGCAGCTCCTGGACCAGTGCGTCCGCGGCCTGCGTCTCGCTCTCCACGACGAGCACCCTCAACGCGTCCTGCCGCTCCTGCTGCTCCTGGCGCGGCCTGTCCGAATCCACGACCTGCTGATTCATCGTTGCCCTCCTGAGGCACGCCACGGCGAACTGGTGAGCGGGTACCGCCAAGGACGGTAACAGGCAAGTCGGTCTGTTTGTCAACGCATTATGGATGGCCCATACATTCGTTGCCCTCGCGGCGAGAGCCCTTCCCGAAGAACCCCAAAAGGCCCAAACATGAGCAACTCGCCAGTTCCCTCCCTGCGAAGTCCCAACTTCCGTACAGAGGCGAGTATGAGAAGTGAACGTAACGCACGCGTAAACCAAGCGCGTCCGCATGTCTTTAGCAAGCTTTTACTGTTGAAACCGACCGCCCTGTCTGTATCTTGGGGGCTGTACGCGTTCATCAGGGACGGGGGGTCCTGACGCGCGGTCCGGCATTTCCCCTGTCCACAAACAGACAGGAGTGCCGAGGATGCCGAGTCCGACCCGAGTGCCCGGGACCGACACCGCCTCGACCGACAGCGTCACGCCGACCGGTTCACTGCTCACCACCACGGTGCCCCGCGGCTATGTCCACCGTGCCGCCGTGGCGGAGGTGTTCCTCACCGGCTGGGAGGCCGCCCCGACCGCACCGGCCGCCCCCACCGCATCGGACCCCACGGAACCCGACCCCACGGAACCCGACCCTGCGGACTCCGACTCCTTCGTGGTCCGCGCCCAGTGGCCGCGCGGCCACGCGCTCTTCGCGCCCGCCCACGGCCACCAGGACCCGCTGCTCCTGCTGGAGTCGATCCGGCAGGCCGGCACCCTGCTGTCGCACGCGGAGTACGGGGTCCCGTTCGGCCACCAGTTCCTGATGTGGAGCCTGTCCTTCGCCGCGACCCCCGCCGCCCTCACCACGGGCGTCACCCCGACCGACGTCGAACTGCACACGGTCTGCCACGACATCGTCCGCCGGGGCCGCACCATCTCGGGCATGCGCTACGACGTCTCCGTCCGGCGCGACGGAGTGCCGGTGGCCACCGGCGGTGCGAGCTTCGGCGTCACCAGCCCCGCCGTACACCGCCGGTTGCGCGCGGGCCGGCCCACCACGGTGGACCGAGCCCTGCCCTCGCCGGTCGACCCGGCCGAGGTCGGCCACACGGACCCGGGCAACGTGCTGCTCGCCGCCCCCGCCAGGGCCGGGGAGCGCGGCGCGGGGAACCGTTGGGCGAACAGATGGGAACTCCGGGTCGACACCGGGCACCCCATCCTCTTCGACCACCCCGTGGACCACGTCCCCGGCATGCTCCTCATCGAGGCGGCCCGGCAGGCGGCCCGCGCGGCGACCGGTCGCCCCGACGCGCTCCTCCTCGGCCTCGACAGCAGCTTCGCCCGGTACGCCGAACTCGACGCCCCCTGCTGGATCGAGGCCCGGGTCGCCCGCCCCGACTCCTACGGCGCGGGCCCGGCCCAGGACCTGCGCGTCCACGTCCTCGCCACCCAACAGGGCGAACGCGTTTTTGCGGCGGACCTGGTACTGCGCGACCCGGTGGCCTGAACGGGTCTTGCGCGGACAGATGTTCGGCAAGCCCGGCTCACTGGCATGACTTCCGGGCCGCTGGGTAGCGTGCACTGGTGGTGGGCGCTGCGGACGTGACTGGAGTCGGGCTCCGAGCGCAAGCCGTAGGGTGTTATGCAGAAGAGACGTACTTAATGCGTACTTAATACATCCTTACTGTAAACAGATAGCATCCGACCGCGATGGTTGACGTCGGCGGCCGGAACGAGGTGGGCTGGTGGGTGGCATGGCGGTGGAGCCGCGCATCGCGGTGGCCGTGGTGACCATGGGAAACCGGCCCGTCGCGCTGAACGCGCTGCTGGAGTCGATCGCCAAGCAGGATCTCGCCCCCGACCGCATCGTGCTCGTCGGCAACGGCTGTCCGCTGCCCGAACTCCCGGGTCTCTCCGGCGAAGTCACCACCATCGAGGTCGACGAGAACCTCGGCTGTCCGGGCGGCCGCAATGTGGCCCTGGCCCGGCTGCGGGAGTTCGGCGACATCGACGTGGTGGTCGACCTCGACGACGACGGCCTGCTCATCGACCCCGATGTACTCACCCGCGTACGGGACTTGTACGCCGCCGACCCCCGGCTCGGCATCGTCGGCTTCCGCATCGCCGACGAGAACGGCGTGACCCAGCGGCGCCACGTCCCCCGGCCAGGCGCAGGCGACCCGATGCTCGGCGGGTATGTCACCCAGTTCCTCGGCGGCGGCCACGCCCTGCGCATGGCGATGCTCGACGAGACCGGCGACTGGCCCGCCGCCTTCTTCTTCGCCCACGAGGAGACCGACCTCGCCTGGCGGGCCGTCGACGCCGGCTGGAAGATCCTCTACGAACCGCGACTTCTGCTCCGCCACCCCAGCACCTCGCCCGCGCGGCACGCCATCTACCACCGGGTCACCGCCCGCAACCGGGTCTGGCTGGTCCGCCGCAGGCTGCCCCTGCCGCTGATCCCGGTGCACCTGGGCGTATGGATCGCGATCACCTTCCTGCGCGCCCGCTCCGCAGGAGCACTACGGGCCTGGTTCGCAGGCTTCGCAGAGGGCCTACGAGAACCGGCAGGCGAACGCCGCCCGATGAGCTGGCGCACAGTATGGAACCTGACCCGCCTGGGCCGCCCCCCAATCCTGTGAACCCGGCCTCCGGCCTGTCTCCTCGCTCCAACACCCGGCCACACGAACCGGGCACAGGTCGCGGCAACCATGCGCCGGCCGCGCGAACCGGGCGCCGGCACGCGCACCAGGCGCTGACCATGCGCGCCAGGCGTCGGCCGCGAACATGCCCCGGCCGCGCGAACTACGGCCACGGCAATCCCGAGCGGCCCGCACCAACCCTGACCTACCCGCGATCCCCGGCGACGGCCCCCAGGTCGGTCCCGGCACCGCCTCGTGTCGCCCCCAGGGTCGGTCCCGGCACCGCCTCGCGTCGCCCGCATGTCGGTTCCTGCGCCATCCCGCGCCGCCCGCACGTAGGCCCCGGCAGCACTCGCCCACACCGCATCCGCGCCCGGACCTCCCCGTACGACGTCCCCTGGACGGGCACCGACGTGCGGGGACCCTCGCACGGCACCCGCTCCTCGCCACCCCCCCCGTTCGCCCGCCGGCCCCGTCACCTCCCCCGCGCCCACCAACACCCCTCACTTCGCATCGGCATAGCACTCCACCACCGCCGTGCTGAACGGAAACCGCACCGGTGTCTCGCCGAACGTCAGGCGTCCTGCCAGTTCCGCCGCTTCCCGGATCGCCGCCACGACCGTCTCCGCCTCCTTCTCGGGACAGTGCACGATCACCTCGTCGTGCTGGAAGAAGACCAGCTCGGCCGCCATCCCCGCACAGGACCGGCGCAGCGCGGCGAGCAGCAGCAGGGTCCAGTCGGCGGCGCTGCCCTGGACCACGAAGTTGCGCGCGAAGCGGCCCCGGGCGCGGGAGTTGGAGGAGGCGTACCCCGGCACCCACTCCTGCGCCCCCGCGCCTGCCGAGCCCCCGCCCGGATCGATGCCCCCCTCGTCCTCCGACAGCGGGATGCCGGCCTCCTCCGCCGAGTCGTCGCCGGCCCGCACCGCCGGGGGACATGTACGCCCCAGCCAGGTCCGCACGAGCCGACCCTCCTCTCCCGCGCGTGCGGCCTCGTCGACGTACGCCACCGCCTTCGGGAACCGGCGTCTGAGCGCGGCCAGGTTCTTGAGGCCGTCGCCGGACGTCTGCCCGTACACCGCGCCCAGCACGGCGATCTTGGCCTGGTCCCGGTCGCCGGAGAACGCGCGGTCGGAGACCGACTGGTAGAGGTCGCTCTCCCGCCCCGCGACCTCCATCAACCCGGGGTCGCGAGAGATGGCGGCGAGGACCCGCGGCTCCATCTGGTCGGCGTCGGCGACGACGAGCCGCCACCCGGGGTCGGCGACCACGGCCCGCCGGATCACCTTGGGGATCTGCAGCCCGCCCCCGCCGTTGGTGACCCAGCGCCCGGTGACCGTCCCGCCCGCGAGGAACTCGGGTCTGAACCGTCCGTCCCGCACCCAGTCCTGGAGCCAGGACCAGCCGTGCGCGACCCAGATCCGGTACAGCTTCTTGTACTCGACCAGAGGCTTCACGGCCGGATGGTCGATGCTCTCGATCTCCCATCGCCGCGTCGACCGCACCTTGATCCCGGCCTGCGTGAAGGCCTTGACGACATCGGCGGGCAGATCGGGCCGCACCCGGCGCCCGAACGCCGCCGACACCTCGTCCGCCAGTTCGGCGAGCCGCCGGGGCTCACCACCGCCCGCGTACCGCTCGCCCAGCAGTTCGTGGAGCACCTCACGATGGACGTCCGCGCGCCACGGCAGTCCCGCCGCGTTCATCTCGGCGGCCACCAGCATCCCCGCCGACTCGGCGGCCGTCAGCAACCGCATCCGCTCCGGATGCGCGGTCGCGTCGTGCCGACGCTGCTGGTCGGCGTACACCTCCAGCAGATCCGCCAGGGGCACATGCACCGGACCCGGCTCGAAGAGCGGCGACTGCGCGCCCGGTTCGGCGGACCGCTGTGGCGGATCCGGCGGTACGGGACCACCGCGCAGCCGGGCGAGGGCCGCCGCCGCGGACCGGGGCTCGCCGAGCCGCCCCTCGTGCCCGAGCAGCAGCGTCTCGGCGTCCTCGATGTCGTAGCACCGCTCGACTCGCACCCCCGTGGCGAGCAGTCGCGGATAGACCTCGGGGGTGGACCGCCACACCCACCGCGTGACCTCGGGCCGGCCCCGGACCGCCGCGCCGAGATCCCCCTCCCGGCGCACCGGCCCGGCGGGCAGCCCGTCCGGACCGAGGGGGGCGATCTCCACGCCGCCGTCCTCGGCCGGAGCGAGCGCCCATCGCTCGGCCGTCTCCGCCACGCCTGCCATGTCCACGAGTGTGGCAGGAGGGTCTGACAATGCCTCTGACCAGCATTTTCGGTGTTTCTCTCAGCCCTCCTCGGACGCCGCCTTGATCTTGGCGAGGGCAGCGCTGACGTATTCCTCGGACGCCGGCTTGGTGAGGCCGAGGCCGGAGAGGAGCCCCCCGCCGTTCTCGAACTCCAGCAGGGCGAGCAGGACATGCTCGGTGCCGACGTAGTTGTGGCCGAGGCGCAGGGCCTCGCGGAAGGTGAGTTCGAGGGTCTTCTTCGCGTCGGTGTCGAAGGGGATGAGGGCGGGGACGCTCTCGGCGGGCGACGGGAGCCCGGCGGTCGCGGCCTCGCGCACGGTGTCCAGGGAGACGCCCTGCGCGGTGATCGCCTTCGCCCCGATTCCCTCCGCCTCGGCGACGAGGCCCAGGACCAGGTGCTCGGTGCGGATCTGGTCGTTGCCGGCGGACTTGGCCTCCTCCTGGGAGATCACCACCACCTGCCTGGCCCGGGGCGTGAAGCGGTTGAAGCCCTGGCTGGGGTCGAGGTCCGACTCGCCCTTCGGCACGAACCGCTTCTGCGCGGCCTGCCGGGTGACGCCCATGCTTTTGCCGATGTCGGTCCAGGAGGCACCGGATCGCCGTGCCTGGTCCACGAAGTGGCCGATCAGATGGTCCGCCACCTCCCCGAGGTGATCAGCGGCGAGCACCGCGTCCTGGAGCTGTTCGAGAGCGTCGGTGTGGACTTTCTTGATGGCCTCGATGAGGTCGTCGAGGCGTACGGAGGCCCTTACGGGCTGATCGCTCGTCATGTGTCAACCCTAGGTTGGCAGTCCGCGGAGTGTCAACCCGAAGTTGACAGTGGAGTCGGCGGTCATGGCACGATCGACACGTGACCAGCAGCCCGCCCAGCACCGCCGTCGAACAGGCCTTCAAGGCCGCCCTGTACGCCGACACGGACACCACCCTCGACACGGGCGCGTCCCTGCTCGCCGCCGACCCGACCGCCGACGCCGAACTCGCCCGGCGCGGCGAGGAGTTCGTCGCCTCGGCCTGGCGAAGGGGCTGGCAGCCGGCCGACGTCGTACGCCTCGTGCGGCGCGAGCTGGACGACGCACACGTACGCCTCGTCTCGGCGCTGATCACGGCCCAGGCGCCGAACGACCGGCCCCGGGGCCCGCGCTGGACGGACCAGCTGACCGACCTCGCCGCCACCCCCGCCCCACCGCGCACGGACCGCTTCACGCACGCGACGACGGTTCTCGAGCTGTACCGCCTGCTGCTGACCCTGCCGACGCTGGAGTCCCTGGACGAGCAGGCGGCCGGGCCGGGGGAGGGTTCCCGGCAGGCGGCCCGCCCGGAGTCCCGCATGCTGCCCCGTATCCGCGCGCTGCTGGCGAAGGCGGAGGCGACCGGGTTTCCCGAGGAGGCGGAGGCGCTGAGCGCGAAGGCGCAGGAGCTGATGGCCCGGCACAGCATCGACGAGGCCCTGCTCGCGGCCGACGCCCCGGCACCCGACGCCCCGCGCGCGTGCCGCCTGGGCGTGGACGCCCCGTACGAGGAGGCGAAGGCGGTCCTGCTGCACGCGGTGGCCGAGGCGAACCGCTGCCGAGCGGTGTGGAACGAGGCTCTCGGCTTTTCCACGGTGGTGGGCTTCGAGCCCGACCTGGAGACGGTGGAGCTCCTCTACACGTCCCTGCTGGTCCAGGCCACGACGGCGATGACCAGGGCGGAGGCGGCCCAGCGGGCCAAGGGCCGCAAGCGGACGAAAACCTTCCGCCAGTCCTTCCTGGCCGCCTACGCGCACAAGACGGGCGCCCGCCTGGCCGCCGCGGCGGCAGCGGAAACGGCGGAGGCGGCGGCGACGGAAACCACGACCGCCCTGCTCCCGGTCCTTGCCACCCGGGACCTGGCGGTCACCGCCCACCTGGACCAGATGTTCCCCACGACCACGACGACCCGCCTACGGGGCGTCACGGACGAGGCGGGCTGGACGGAGGGCACAGCGGCGGCCGACCGCGCGGCCCTGCACACCCGCCCCCGCCTCCCGGACGCCTGACACGTACGGACCGCACCGCGGCATCAGGGCCTCAGGACCCGAGCCCAGCCGTCGGCAACCCCGACGGAAGCTGCCCGCCCTCCGCCTTCGTGTACGTCTCCGTACCGAGGGCGCTCTCCCAGGTGATCTTCATCGAGGTCTTGTCGAGGGAGTCGACCATCCCCTCGGCCCGGTCCTTGCTCCCGTCCGAGCAGGTCAGATGGATCATCTGCATCCCCGCCTCCTGACCCGCCGTACCGCTGCAGACGGTCCCTCCCGTGGCGAACACCCCGGCCTTGGTCCCGGTGATCACCAGCGCCACGGCATGACCCTTGCTGGTGGTCAGCCAGCTGCCCGCCAACGTGCTGTCAGCGGTGGTCGTACCGCTGCCGCCCCCGGTGTCCGCGGTCGACCCGGAGGTGTCGGAGGAGCCGGCGGAGGACGACGAGGCGTCCGAGCCGGGAGTTTTCGCCCCCTCGTCGGAGCCCCCGTCCCCACTGCATCCGGCGAGCAGCAGCACGGCCGCCACTCCGGCCGCCGAGACCGCACCAGCCCTGCGCGCCAGCACGCGCGCGTACGTCACCGAAGTCACCGAAGCTCCCAACCAGTAGCTGTTACGAACGCGGCAAGCTATCGAACGCTTGCCCGGGGCCCCACTCCTCGGGGTGGAGCTGCTGGATACCTTGCCCGTAGCGGTCCAAGGGCCGCAGCGCCACGCCTAGTATCGCGTTGTCGGACAACCAAGTTGTCCGGTCTACCGCCGGACGGGCGGGATGTCAGGCCTGCGGAGGCCGTGTAAGACCGACTTTCACCAGTCGGCGGTGGCCCGTGAAACAGGAACCCGTGGTGGTACCGCTGTGGCGGTACGGACCGGAATCGTCTGCCCCCGGGCAGGCGAGGGCGTCACCAGGAGGACTTTCGCACCCCTGGAAGGAACCCCGCGTGCGCCTGCTCCCGCAGGCCGACCCGGGACAGTCCGAACGCCCGGAAGTACCCGCGGGGCCGCCCGTCCACCTGGTCGCGGTTGCGCACGCGCGTGGCACTCGCGTCGCGCGGCTGCCGTTCCAGCTCCCGCCGGGCCGCCGCCCGTTCCGCCTCCGTGGAGTCCGGCCGCCGGATGATCTCCTTCAGCTCGGCCCGCCGCTGCGCGTACCGCGCGACGATCTCCTGCCGCTTCTCGTTCTTGGCGATCTTGCTCTTCTTTGCCATGGCGTTCGCTCCTCCTCAGACCTTGACCCCACGGGCCCGGATCCGGGCCACCGCCGCCTCGACCCCGATCGTGTCGACGGTCTTGATCCCCTTCGTGCTCAGCCGCAGCCGCACATGCCGGCCCTCGGTCGGCAGCCAGTAGCGCTTCGACTGGATGTTCGGGTTGAAGCGACGTGACGTACGCCGATGGGAGTGACTGATGTTGTTGCCGAAGCCCGGCTGAGCGCCGGTCAGCATGCAGTGGGCGGACAAGGTGACGCACCTCTCTCGGTCAAGCTATGCAAATGGAAGTCGTTTTCAGTAAGATACCAGCATGGCTCGCAACGAACTCCGGCCGGTCATCAAGCTCCGGTCCACGGCCGGGACCGGCTTCACCTACGTCACCCGCAAGAACCGCCGCAACGACCCGGACCGTATGACCCTGCGCAAGTACGACCCGGTCGTGGGCCGGCACGTCGACTTCCGAGAGGAGCGCTGATCAGCCGCCATGCGTGAAGGAATCCACCCGGCGTACGGGCCCGTCGTCTTCCGCGACCGGGCCGCGAACCACGCCTTCCTCACCAAGTCCACGATGACCAGCGAGAAGACGATCGACTGGGAGGACGGCAACACCTACCCCGTCGTCGACGTCGAGATCTCGAACATCAGCCACCCCTTCTACACCGGCACGGCCCGCGTCCTGGACACGGCCGGCCGTGTGGAGCGCTTCGAGCGCCGGTACGGCAAGACGACTAGCAGGGACTGAGGAAACACACGTGCAGGTGCATGAGCTCTCCGTGGCGATCGTCGGCGGACTGCACGCCGACGCCCGCAAGGCGGCCGTCGCGCGGTTGCTCGCCGACGTGCCCGGCAGCGTCGTACTCCACCACGACCTCGCCACGGCCGTGGCCGGCACGGTCGTGCGGACGGTCAGCGACACGACCGGCATCCTCTCCGCGGGCGAGGCGCCCCTGGTCAACGACTGCGCGTGCTGTGCCCTGCGCGAGGACCTCGTCCCCGAGCTGAAGCGGCTGGCGGACGCCGGGCAGACCCCGCTGGCGATCGTCGAGCTGTGGGACTCCGTCGAGCCCAAGGCGATGGCCGAGGTGGTGACGGCCGGCGGCCTCACGGTCACCGGCGTCATCACCGCCGTGGACCCGGCGCTGCTGCTGCCCTACCTCGGCAACGGCGACGACCTGGCCGAACGCGGCCTCGCCGCAGCGGCCACCGACCAGCGCACGGTCGCGGACACCTTCGCCCGCCAGCTGGAGTACGCCACCGTCCTCGCCCTCGTCGACTCCCCGGATGCCGACGACGAGGACCGCGAGCTGCTCGCGCAGCTCCACCCGACAGCCCGCCAAGTCCCCGTCACGGGCGGCCACCCGGGGGACTTGGCGGGCGCGGCCGACGGGCCCGGAGAGCAGCCTGCGCCGCTCTCGGCCCTCGCCTCCGCCGCCCTCGCCGGATTCGACGTCGAGGCTGCCGCCGCTGCCCAGCACCCGGCGTGCGCACTGCTGCCGGCCGAGGCCGACGCGCACGGCGTGTCGACCTTCGTGTGGCACCGGCGCCGCCCCTTCCACCCGGAGCGGCTGTACGAGGCGCTGGAGGACCTGACCTGTGCCGCCGCGCGCAGCCGGGGCCGGTTCTGGCTCGCCGACCACCCCGACACGCTGCTCCACTGGGACGCGGCGGGCGGCGCGCTGTGCGTGGAGAGCGCGGGCCCCTGGCTCGCCTCGCTCCCGGACGCGGCCTGGGACATGGTCGAGCCCGTACGCCGGGCGGCCGCCGCCCTCGACTGGCGCCCCGAGCACGGCGACTGCTGCCAGCACCTGGTGTTCACCTCGCCCGGCCTCGACCGTGACGGACTCGAACAGCTCCTGGAGTCCTGCCTGCTCACCGACGCCGAGTACGCCGGCGGACGCACCGCCTGGAAACGCCTGCCGCCCGCCTTCGACACCCTCCTGGAGGTCTGACCCCCCATGGCCCGCAAGCTCGAACGCAAGCCCCTCAAGGCCCGCCCCAACCCGCTGGACGCGGCCAAGATCACGTACATCGACTACAAGGACACGGACCTGCTGCGGAAGTTCATCTCCGACCGCGGCAAGATCCGCAGCCGCCGGGTCACCCGGGTCTCGGCCCAGCAGCAGCGGCTGCTCGCCCGCGCGATCAAGAACGCCCGGGAGATGGCCCTGCTGCCGTACGTGTCCCGGTAGGGGCCTGCCCCCCCTTTACCTCTCGCCCCACCCCCACCCGCACCCCCGTCTCCGCAGAACCCAGGAGGCGGGGGTGCCGGCGTGCGAGGGAACGTAAGGGGCCCCGCGTGCGTCAAGGTGAGTAGCGGCCCGAACACCCCGCGTGCACGTGCATCTGCTCGTGCAGATGCGCATGCATATGCTCCCCCATTCGTCCATGCGTCTGCACGTGAACAGAGCTATGATCCCGGCACAGTTGACCACCGCACCAATGGCCTCAACAGCCCAGTGCACCACCAGGGAGCAACCTGTGGACCACGACGTGTACCGCGTTGGCACAGCCGATGAGTCCGGCGTGTACAACGGCATGGCCGCCGCGCGGCTGGACGGGGTCGCCGCCTGGCAGAAGAGCCGGCACAGCAACTCGCAGGGTTCCTGCGTGGAGTTCGCGCGGCTGCCCGGCGGTGAGGTGGCGGTGCGCAACTCGCGCTTCCCTGACGGTCCGGCGCTCGTCTACACGCGCGCCGAGATCGAGGCGATGCTCCTGGGCATCAAGGACGGCGAGTTCGATCATCTGACAGCGACCTGACCGCCCCGCGACCATCCCGGCCTCCGGGCCGGACGAAACGGGGCGTAGTCGTCGTATCGCTCAAGGTGACGCGCGTAGAACCGCGGCGCGCGGAAGTGCCGCGGTGTCTCACTCGGCGGAGGGTAGCCCGAACAGCGCCCAGACGACCTTGCCGCCCAGCGCGCCCGAGAGCGGGTGCCAGCCCCAGCTGTCGCTGAACGAGTCGACGAGGAACAGGCCGCGCCCCGACTCGGCCGAGAAGTCCTCCGAGAACTCCTCGGCGTCGTATGCCACCGGGCTCTCCCGGCTCGGGTCGCGCACCGCGCACACCAGCCGCTCGGTCCAGCGCATCAAGTGCAGCCGTACGAGCGGCTCGTGGGCCGACGAGAGCGGGGGGTCCGCGGGCAGCGCGTGCCGCAGGGCGTTGGTGACCAGCTCGGAGACGACCAGACAGATGTCGTCGAAGCGGTCGCCGATGTCCCACTGGGCGAGCGTTCTACGGCTGAACTGCCGGGCCTCGCGCACCGCTTCGTAGCGGGCGGGCAGTGCGCACGACGCCGCGTTGGACACGGTCGAGGGATCCAGTGGTGGAAGCCCCTGCCTTAAAGGCTCGAGCATGGTCGATCCATTCGTCCCCATGCGAGGCACTCCCGGGAGATCGCGGTCGTTGCGATGCAGTCATTGCGATGCAGCGGTGGCGCGAGACCATGGTTTCGGATGCTTCCGGCGGATGCAAGGGCAGATGCACGTGCACGTGCCTGAATTGGACCCTCCCGTACCGCTTCTTGGTCATTTTTTCCGCCAACTTTTCACCTCTGGCCGGTCTTCCCCTTGCCCCGGCCTGTGCGTACGCTCTGACGTCTTCCCATTTGAGTAACCGGACGAGTACTGCTCGGAGTGATTTAGTGGCAGACTGCGGCCCCTGGAGAGGTTGGGGAGGGTGACGAACGTGAGCGCGGGAGAGCCGGGATCGGTGGTGCGGCGCATGTTGCTCGGATCACACCTGAGGCGACTGCGTGAGGCGCGAGGCATCACGCGAGAGGCAGCGGGTTATTCGATCCGCGCGTCCGAGTCGAAGATCAGTCGTATGGAGCTGGGCCGGGTGAGCTTCAAGACACGGGACGTCGAGGACCTGCTGACGCTGTACGGCGTCAGCGACGAGACCGAGCGCAACGCGCTCCTCTCCCTCGCCAGGGAGGCCAACGTCGCGGGCTGGTGGCACAGTTACTCCGACGTCCTGCCCAACTGGTTCCCCACCTATGTGGGCCTGGAGGGCGCCGCCTCGCTGATCCGCGCCTACGAGGTGCAGTTCGTGCACGGTCTGCTGCAGACCGAGGCCTATGCGAGCGCCGTCGTCGGACGCGGTATGAAGGGCGCGAGCCCCGCCGACATCGAGCGCCGCGTCGCACTGCGCCTGGAGCGCCAGAAGTACCTTCTCGCTCCCAACGCCCCTGAGTTCCACGTGGTCCTGGACGAGGCGGCCCTGCGTCGCCCGTACGGCGACCGCGAGGTGATGCGCGGCCAGCTCCAGCACCTGATCGAGATCTCCGAGCGGCCCAACGTACGGCTGCAGATCATGCCGTTCGGCTTCGGCGGTCACTCCGGCGAGAGCGGCGCGTTCACGATCCTGAGCTTCCCGGAGTCGGACCTGTCCGACGTCATCTTCCTGGAGCAGCTCACCAGCGCGCTGTACCTGGACAAGGCGGAGGACGTCAACCAGTACGAGAAGGCGATGAAGGAACTGCAGCAGGACTGCCCCGGCACCGACGAGAGCCGGGACCTGCTGAGGGGCCTGCTGCAACTCTCGTAACGGTGGTCACTGACGATCCCCCCAACTCAACCCCCCAACTCCCTTTGAACGCACGTACGATGACGTGCGATCAGGCCGTGATACGGGATTGAGGGGTTGAGGGATCACATGCCATCACCTGCGTACTACTTCACCGACCTCGCGCAGCAGTACATCGGCGGTGAGTGGCGCCCGGGCACCGGCTCCTGGGACATCATCGACTTCAACCCTTACGACGGCGAGAAGCTCGCCTCGATCACGATCGCCACGGTCGACGAGGTCGACGAGGCGTACCGCGCCGCCGCCGCGGCCCAGAAGGAATGGGCCGCGACCAGCCCGTACGTCCGCCGCGCGGTGTTCGAGAAGGCCCTCGGCATCATCGAGGACCGGGAGCAGGAGATCGCCGGCGCGATCATCGCCGAACTCGGCGGCACGCACCTCAAGGCCGGCTTCGAACTGCACCTTGCCAAGGAGTTCCTGCGCGAGTCGATCCGCCTCGCGCTGACCCCCGAGGGTCAGATCATCCCCTCGCCGGTCGACGGCAAGGAGAACCGCGTCTACCGCGTCCCGGTGGGCGTGGTCGGGGTGATCAGCCCCTTCAACTTCCCCTTCCTGCTCTCCCTGAAGTCGGTCGCCCCGGCCCTCGCTCTCGGCAACGGCGTCGTCCTCAAGCCGCACCAGGACACCCCGGTCGTCGGCGGCTCCCTGGTCGCGAAGATCTTCGAGGACGCGGGCCTGCCGCCCGGCCTGCTGAACGTCGTCATCACCGATATCGCCGAGATCGGCGACGCGTTCATCGAGCACCCCATTCCGAAGGTCATCTCCTTCACCGGCTCCGACAAGGTCGGCCGTCACGTCGCCGCCGTCTGCGCGCCCCTGTTCAAGAACGTGGTCCTCGAACTGGGCGGCAACAGCGCCCTGGTGGTCCTGGACGACGCGGACATCGACTACGCGGTCGACGCGGCGGTGTTCAGCCGGTACGTCCATCAGGGCCAGGTCTGCATGGCCGCGAACCGGGTCCTGGTGGACCGTTCGGTCGCCGACGAGTTCACCGAGAAGTTCGTGACCAAGGTGAGGTCCCTGAAGGTGGGCGACCCGAGCGACCCGGGTACGGTCATCGGCCCGGTGATCAACTCATCGCAGGCGGAGGCGATCTCGGGTGTCGTACGGCGGGCACTGGCGGGAGGCGCGACGGCTCTGCTGCACGGCAGGACGACGGACAACCTCGTCGAGCCCTCGGTCCTGACCGACCTCCCCGCCGACTCGCCCCTCCTGCGCCAGGAGATCTTCGGCCCGGTCGCCCTCCTCGTCCCCTTCGACGGCGAGGAGGAGGCGGTCCGCCTCGTCAACGACACCCCGTACGGCCTCAGTGGCGCCGTCCACACGGCCGACGTGGAACGCGGTATCGCCTTCGCCAAGCGGATCGACACGGGCATGTTCCACGTCAACGACGGCACGGTCCACGACGAGCCCCTGGTCGCCTTCGGCGGCGAGAAGTCCTCGGGCATCGGCCGCCTGAACGGCGAGGCGACGGTGGAGGCGTTCACGACCCGCAAGTGGATCTCGGTGCAGCGGGGGCGGAGCTTCTTCCCGTTCTAGAAACTTCCTGGACCACTTGGACGACCCCCGGGGGCTTGCGGACAGAACCTGACCGCAAGCCCCCGTAACTTCATCGGTGTCAGGCGGAAACGCCCGAACGACCCGCCCGAAACCCGATGAAAGGCAGCCGACCATGGTCACTCACGTCCCCTCCGAAGCCCCCGGCGACGAGCGCGGAGCACTGCTCGCGTTCATCGAGGAGCAGCGCGGCGGTATCCGGCGGGCCCTGCTGGGGCTGACCGACGAGCAGGCGGCGAGCAGGCCCAGTGCCAGTGAGCTGTCCCTCTCCGGACTGCTCAAGCACGTCGCCGAGACCGAGCAGGGCTGGATCGCGCGGGCCAGGGGCGAGACGCCGGCCGTCAAGCGCACCGAGTCGAACTGGCACGAGTGTTTCGTGCTCGTCGAGGGCGAGACCGTCGCCTCGCAGCTCGCGTACTGGGAGAAGGTCGCCGCCGAGACCGACGCGTTCCTGCGTTCCGTACCGAGCCTCGACGACACGTTCGCGCTGCCGGCGGAGCCCTGGTTCCCGCCGGAGGGGCGGGTCTCGATGCGCTGGGTGGCGTTGCACCTGATCCGCGAGACCGCCCGGCACGCCGGCCACGCCGACGTCATCCGCGAGTCCCTCGACGGCGCCACCGCCTTCGAGCTGGTGGCCCGGGAGCGGGCCGCCTGAGCCTCGGGTCCTAACCTGGACCGCATGTCAGCGATCCGTCTCCTCGTGCTCGGCGCGGTCCGCCAGCACGGGCGGGCCCACGGCTACCAGGTGCGCAACGACCTGGAGTACTGGGGCGCCCACGAGTGGTCCAACGCCAAGCCCGGCTCGATCTACCACGCCCTGAAGCAGATGGCCAAGCAGGGCCTGCTGATCGCGCACGAGATCGCCCCCTCCACGGCCGGCGGCCCGCCCCGCACGGAGTACGAGATCACCGAGGCCGGCACCGAGGAGTGCTTCCGGCTGGTGCGCGAGGCGCTGACCTCGTACGACCAGAAGATGGACCTCAAGTCGGCGGCGATCGGCTTCATCGTCGAACTGCCGCGCGCCGAGGCCGTGGCGCTCCTGAAGGAGCGGATCAGCGGGATCGAGGCGTGGCGGGCCTCGGTAACCGAGCACTATGTGCCCGAGGACGGCCCCGAACAACTCGGGCACATCGGCGAGATCATGAACCTGTGGACCCACACGGCCGACGCCGAGGCGGCGTGGACCCTCGGCCTGATCGCCCGGATCGAGGGCGGGGCGTACACGTTCGCGGGCGAGGGCGAACCGTTCGTCGGCGTCCTGGCCGAGGGCGAGGAGAACCCGTACGCGTCGGGGGAACGGCACCCCGGCGACTGGCGGTAGCCACTAATCAAGTTTGACCAATGCTCCTGGGCGGGTTACCTTCGACCGGGTAATCAACTTTGACTAGTTGGGAGGGTTCTGTGGCCGACGCGGCAATCACCGTCGAAGGCGCACACAAGAAGTACGGCGACAAGGAGGCACTGTCCGGGCTCGACCTCCAGGTCGCCCGCGGCACCGTGCACGGCGTGCTCGGGCCGAACGGCGCGGGCAAGACGACCCTGGTCCGTGTCCTGGCCACCCTGCTCAGGCCCGACCGGGGCCGGGTCGAGGTGGCCGGCCACGACGTCCTGACCGGGGCCCGGGAGGTCCGCTTCCGCATCGGGCTGCTCGGCCAGCACGCGGCGCTCGACGAGGAACTGAGCGGCCGGCAGAACCTGGAGATGTTCGGGCGCCTCTACCACCTGGGCGCCCGCCACGCGCGCGTGCGTGCCGACGAGCTCCTCGACCGCTTCGGGCTCGAGGACACCGGCCGCAAGGCGGTCAGGCACTACAGCGGCGGAATGCGCCGCCGCCTCGACCTCGCCGCCTCCCTCATCACCGACCCGGAGGTGCTGTTCCTGGACGAGCCGACGACCGGCCTCGACCCGCGCGGCCGGACGGAGGTGTGGACCGCCGTCCGCTCCCTCGTCGGCGGCGGTACGACGGTCCTGCTGACCACCCAGTACCTGGAGGAGGCCGACCAGCTCGCCGACCGCGTCTCGGTCGTCGACCGGGGCCGGGTCGTCGCCGACGGCACCCCGGACGAGCTGAAGGCAGCCACCGGCGGCGACCGCATCGACGTCGTCCTGCGCGACGTCGGCCAACTGGGCGCGGCCGTCGCCCTGTTGCCCATACCCGCCGAGGGCGTCTCCGTGGACCCCGACCGGCGGCTGCTGAGCGCCCCGGTCACCGACCGCATGGCGGCGCTCTCCGGGGTCGTACGGGCCCTGGAGGCGGCCGGGATCGAGGCCGAGGACATCGCGCTGCGACGCCCGACGCTGGACGAGGTCTTCCTGGACCTCACCGGCGACGACGAACGGACGAAGGAGGCCGCGTGACGACGTACGGGATGAGGAGTGGTGTTCCGGCACCCGGGACAGCGGGCACGCGCGCGTTGACGGACTGGTGGACCGACTGCTGGACCATGACCCGCCGCGAACTCGCCCACTGGGCACGCCAGCCGGTGCAGGTGCTGGTCGGGCTGGTCTTCCCGGTGATGCTGCTGCTGATGTTCGGTTATCTGGTCGGTGGCGGCCGGGGCATCGCGGGCGAGTACGTCGACTTCCTGGTCCCCGGCATGCTCGTGCTCACCATGGCCTTCGGCCTGGAGGGCACGATGATCGCCGTCACCCAGGATCTCAACAAGGGCGTCATCGACCGCTTCCGGTCGATGCCCATGGCCAACGGCGCGGTCCTGGTGGGCCGTTCGGCCGCCGACATGCTCCAGTCGGCCCTGGGGCTCATCGTGATGCTCGCGGTGGGCTACGCCATCGGCTGGCGCGCCCACGGGGGCGTGGCGGCCCTCCTGGGGGCCGTGGGCCTGCTCCTGCTGTTCCGGTTCGCCATGCTCTGGATCGGCATTCAGCTGGCCATGGTGGCCGGGAGACCGGAGCTGGTGCAGGCGGTCCAGATCCTGGTCTGGCCGGTCGGCTTCCTGTCCAACGCCTTCGCCACCCCCGAGTCCATGCCCGACTGGCTGGGCACGGCCGTCCAGTGGAACCCGATGTCCCAGACGGCCACCGCCGTCCGCGACCTGTTCGGCAACCCGGGCGGCGAACCGGGCCACCTCTGGGCGGCCGTCGCCTGGCCCCTGGCCCTGCTGGCGGTCTTCTTCCCACTGGCGGTACGCAGGTTCGGCCGCCTCAGCAACTGAGGCTCCGCCGGCTGGTGCGGAAACCGCGGGTCCGCTGTGGCTGGTCGCGCAGTTCCCCGCGCCCCTTCCGGGGCGCAGCCGTGCGCCCGGCCGCATCGGGCGCTGAGGCCGGTGCCCAGGGGCCGCGCTCAGTGGTGGAACCCGGTGGCCGCGTCCCTGTCGTGCGTCGACGGGCGCGGCTGCCGGCGCAGTTCGGGCAGCAGCCGCTCCAGGTCCTCCACGAACAGCTCGGCGAGATCCGCGGAGAACCCGTTGCGGCACACCACCCGCAGCACGGACAGGTCCTGCCGGTTCTCCGGGAAGGTGTACGCGGGCACCAGCCAGCCCCGCTCACGCAGCCGCCGCGAGACGTCGAACACGTCGTACGAGGACACGTCCGCCCCCGTCGTGAACGCGAACACCGGCAGCTCGTCGCCCCGGGTCAGCATGCGGAAGTCGCCCAGCTCCTCGATCCGCCCGGCGAGGGAGCGCGCCACGTCCCGCGTGGACTGCTGCACCGCCCGGTAGCCGTCGCGGCCCAGCCGCAGGAATGTGTAGTACTGCGCGACCACCTGGGCCCCGGGGCGCGAGAAGTTGAGCGCGAACGTCGGCATGTCGCCGCCCAGGTAGTTGACGCTGAACACCAGCTCCTCGGGCAGGGCCTCCTTGTCCCGCCACAGCGCCCAGCCGACGCCCGGGTAGACCAGCCCGTACTTGTGCCCCGAGGTGTTGATCGAGGCGACGCGCGGCAGCCGGAAGTCCCACACCAGGTCCTCGTCCAGGAAGGGCGCCACCATGGCCCCTGAGGCCCCGTCGACATGCACCGGGATGTCGAGCCCGGTGCGCTCCTGCAAGGCGTCCAGGGCGGCACACAGCTCCGCCACGGGCTCGTACGACCCGTCGAAGGTCGACCCGAGGATCCCGACGACCCCGATGGTGTTCTCGTCGCACAGCTCGGCCGCCGCCTGCGGATCGAGATGGAACCGGTCGCCCTCCATGGGCACCTGACGCGCCTCCACCTCCCAGAAGGTGCAGAACTTGTCCCAGCAGACCTGCACATTGACGCCCATGACCAGGTTCGGCCGGACGTCCCGACCCGGATACCGGTCGGCGTTGCGCGCCGCCCACCGCCGCTTCAGCGCCATCCCGGCCAGCATGCACGCCTCACTCGAACCCGTGGTCGAACAGCCAACGGCGGCGGCCGGGTCCGGCGCGTTCCACAGGTCGGCGAGCATCGCCACACAGCGCCGCTCCAGCTCGGCGGTGCGCGGGTACTCGTCCTTGTCGATCATGTTCTTGTCCCGGCACTCGCCCATCAGGACGGCGGCCTGCGGCTCCATCCAGGTGGTGACGAAGGTGGCCAGGTTGAGCCGCGAGTTGCCGTCGAGCATCAGTTCGTCGTGCACGACCTGGTACGCCGTCGCCGGTGGCAGCGGAGCGTCCGGCAGCCGATGGGTGGGCGGGGCCTCGGTCATCCCGCCGAGCGGATCGGCCGCCCCGTAGAAGGGGTTGACGGCGAGCCTGCGCCCGGCGCCCTTGTCGTCAGATGCTTCGCTGTCTCCGCGGTGCAGTGGCATGTGTTCGACGGTAGGCCCGGGTCGTGGGGCTTGCACCTCACGCCGGGTGAGGAAGCAGTGTGGAGGGCGTACCGAGAAAGGAGCGGAAGTGGGTTACTCCGTAGGACAGGTCGCCGGTTTCGCCGGCGTCACGGTGCGCACCCTGCACCACTACGACGAGATCGGCCTCCTCGTGCCCGGCGGACGCAGCCCTGCGGGCCACCGGCGCTACGACGACGCCGACCTCGACCGGCTGCAGCAGATCCTGTTCTACCGGGAGCTCGGCTTCCCCCTCGATGAGGTCGCCACCCTGCTGGACGACCCGAAGGCGGACCCGCGCGCGCAGTTGCGCCGCCAGCACGAGCTGCTGACCGCCCGGATCGAACGGCTCCAGCAGATGGCGGCGGCCGTGGAGCACGCCATGGAGGCACGCAGAATGGGCATCAACCTCACGCCCGAGGAGAAGTTCGAGGTCTTCGGCGACAAGGACCCGGAGGCGCACGCCGAGGAGGCCGAGCGCCGCTGGGGCGGCACGGACATGTACGCGGAGTCGCAGCGCCGCGCGGCCACGTACACGAAGGACGACTGGAAGCGCATGCAGGCCGAGGGGGCCTCCTGGGGCGAGCGTTACGACGCCCTGATGGCCGCCGGCGAGCCCCCGGCCGGTGAGGCCGCGACGGCCATGGCCGAGGAACACCGGCTGCACATCACCAAGTGGTTCTACGAATGCACGTACGAAATCCACCAGGGCCTCGCCGAGATGTACGTCTCCGACGAGCGCTTCAAGGAGTTCTACGACTCCATGCGCCCGGGCCTCGCCGAACACCTCAGGGAGGCGATCACGGCGAACGCGGCCCGGCACACCCCGTAGCGACCGATGGAACCTGGCGGGGACCCATTGCGTTGATAGGTTTGTGCGGCCACATCTGGTTGCCGTAACTGCCTCAGTCATCAGGAGCCCGGAAAAGTGACGACGCTTGCCCTCGGACCGAGCTGGCTGGATCCGGACTACCTGTTGGACCAGTTCGGCATCATCGGTCTGCTCCTGATCGTGTTCGCCGAGTCCGGCCTGCTCATCGGCTTCTTCCTGCCGGGCGACGCGCTGCTGTTCACGGCGGGTCTGCTGATCACCGGGGGCACGCTGGACTTCCCGCTGTGGGGCGCGATCGCCCTGATCTGTGTCGCCGGGATCCTCGGCGACCAGGCGGGCTACATGTTCGGCAAGAAGGTCGGCCCGTCGCTCTTCACGCGCCCGGACTCCCGGTTCTTCAAGCAGGAGAACGTCGCCAAGGCCCACGAGTTCTTCGAGAAGTACGGTCCGAAGTCGCTTGTCCTGGCTCGCTTCGTGCCCATCGTGCGCACGTTCACGCCGATCATCGCCGGCGTCAGCGGCATGAAGTACCGCTCGTTCGTCACCTGGAACATCATCGGCGGCGTCTTGTGGGGCGCGGGCGTCACCCTGCTCGGCTCCTGGCTCGGGAGGATCGACTTCGTCAAGAAGAACATCGAACCGATCCTGTTGCTGATCGTCCTCATCTCGGTCGTCCCGATCATCATCGAGTTCGCCCGGGCCCGCAGCAAGGCCAAGAAGACCCCGCCCCAGCAGCCCGAACCTCCGGCCCAGCAGCAGTACCAGGCCCCCATGGACGACGCGACGACCCAACTCCGCCGCATCCCCCCGGCCCAACAGCCCGAGAACCAGAACTACGACCAGGGCTACGGCCAGCAGTACGCCCAGCAGCAGTACCCGTACAACCAGGACTACGGGTACCAGCAGCAGGGCCAGCAGCAGTACCCGTACGGCAACCAGAACAACGGCTATCCCCAGAACTGAGAACTGAGGCGAGGAGACTTCCTGAGGGGCGCGGGGAACTGCGCGATCAGCCACAACGCACCCGCACCCGCAGACGCACCGCCCCCGGAACTAAAACCCTCGCGTCCGCTTGGCGGCCCGCCGCCCCCCGGCGGACCCGCTGGGCCCACGCAGGAACAACCGCGAGATCTCCGACCCCAGATTCACCCCGATGGCAATCGCCATCGCCAGCGCCGCCGCCTTGGACAGATACACCAACCCCGCGTCCATGTCGTTCTGCGCGATCGACAGCAGCCCGAAGTACGTCGCCGACCCCGGCAGCAGAGGCCCGATCGCCGCGGTCGTGTACGGCAGGGCCGAGGCGAAGCGGTAGCGCGACAGCAGCTGTCCGAACAGCCCGACGAGCCCCGCCGCGACGGCGGTCGACGCCACCGGCGAGAACTCGCCCGTGTCGTGCATCGCGCCGTACACGCTCCACGCGACACCCCCGTTGAGCGTCACGATGAGCACAGTGGAACGTTCCTGCTGGAGCATGACCGCGAAGGTCAGCGACAGCAGCATGGACGCGCTGATCTGCCACAGCGGCCGCTGCGTACTCCCCAGCGCCGCGTCCGGGTTGAGCTCGGCGCCCAGTTTCACGCCGAAGTACAGGATCAGCAGCACCCCGACCACGATGCCCACGAAGAAGTACATGACCTCCAGCAGACGCGCGGACGCGGTGATGTAGAACCCGGTCAGCCCGTCCTGCACCCCGGCCACCAGCGCCCGCCCGGGCAGCAGCGCGAACAGCCCGCCGGTGATCACGGCGGACGCCTTCACGTCGACGTGCGTGATCGTCAGCGCGACCCCGATCGCGGCCGGCGGCATCGCGGCCACCGTGAACTGGTAGAACTCCGGCAGCCCGCGCCCCGCGCACAGCCACGCCAGCCGGTCGCCGAGCATCGCGCCGAGCGCCGCCGCCACGAACACCACCAGGTCACCGCCGACGAGCACGGAGGCCGCGCCCGCGAGCAGCCCCGCGGACACGGTGAGCCCCCAGCCGGGGTACGGGTGCCGGTTCCGCCGGATCTCAGCGAGGCGCCTGTAGGCCTCTTCCAGCGACGTGGCGGTGTCCACGTCGCTCAGGTCGTCCACAAGCCGGTAGACGGCCGCCAGGCGCGTGTAGTCGGTGCCCCGGCGCCGGACCGTCCGTGAGGCCGTCACGGGGTCCTCGACGAGCGAGGGCTGGTACGAGATCGACAGCAGGGTGAAGGTGACGTTCGGCTCGCAGCGGTCGAGGGCGTAGGACCGGCAGACGGCGAACATGGCCGCCTCCACGTCCTCGGCGCCCTCGCCGCCCGCGAGCAGCAGTTCGCCGATGCGCAGGGTCAGGTCGAGCACGCGCGGGACGGCGGGACCGCCCTCCTCGGCCACCTTGTGCAGGCGTTCCGGCGCGGGCCGCTCGGCCACCGGCATCCGCAGCATCGTGCGCATCCGGTCCTGCCACGGCACGTCCTTGGTGAGCCTCACCACAGGGATGCCGGCGGGCGGCGTGAACGCGGGCGCGCGGTACGTCAGCGGGGTGCTGAAGGCCGAGCCCTCGAAGTCGCCGCCGGGCGGCTGCGGAACGTCCAGTCCGTCCGGCAGGGCGAACTCGGAGGTCGTCTCGGACTCGTCGGTGACCGATCTGGGCGGCGTCAGTCCCTCGGGCAGGGCGAACTCGGAGGTGGTGGACGAGTCCCCGTCCCCACCACCCGGAGTTCCGCCTGTGGCGAGGGGGATCGCGTAGACGCCCCTGGCCTCGTCCGATGCCGGCTTGCGAGCCTCGTCCGTCACTCCGTATCGCTCCCTGCGCGCGCCCCTCCGGTACGCCTCAGTATGCGCACAGGCACACGAACGGGCCGCACGCGTGTGTGTGCGGCCCGTTCGTCACAGCGGGGTCGGGGAGCCTCAGTGGCCGCCCTGCTCCTTGAGGCGCTTGTACGACCGCTCGATCTCGGCCTCGGCGTCGGCACGGCCGACCCAGTTGGCGCCCTCGACGGACTTGCCGGGCTCCAGGTCCTTGTAGACCTCGAAGAAGTGCTGGATCTCCAGGCGGTCGAACTCCGACACGTGGTGGATGTCGCGCAGGTGCTCCACGCGCGGGTCGTGCGCGGGCACGCACAGCAGCTTGTCGTCGCCGCCGGCCTCGTCCGTCATCCGGAACATGCCGATCGCGCGGCACTGGATGAGACAGCCGGGGAAGGTCGGCTCGTCCAGGATGACCAGCGCGTCCAGCGGGTCGCCGTCCTCGCCGAGGGTGTTCTCGACGAAGCCGTAGTCGGCCGGGTAGCTGGTCGAGGTGAAGAGGCGACGGTCCAGGCGGATCCGACCGGTCTCGTGGTCCACCTCGTACTTGTTCCGTGAACCCTTCGGAATCTCGATCGTGACGTCGAACTCCACCGGTGGCTCCTCCATGATCAACACATAGTTCTGGTGGTTAAGTGTCCCTCACGCAGGTGTGTGATCGCGAAAGGGGCTGGTGGTCGTGCCAGAGCTGAGGCCTTGGCGGGCCGCGAGGCCGAAAGTGGCGCGGCTCGCGCGAACCGTACGACCTCGTCTCACTCGGGCCACGAAAGCGGTGAAACCGCAGCTCGGAAGGGGGGTCGGCCGAGCGAAGGCAGCTGTGGGACCGCCACTCGAACGAGCGACGGCGACGGTGAGACCGCGACTCGAACGAGCCAAGCGGGCCACGGCCGGCGTGAAACCGCGGGTCGCGCGGATCACACGGTCGATGGCCTCGAAGCCGGCCGGTCTCGGCACCTCGAACGCGCTGCCGAACGCCCTGCGGACGCTGAGGACACTGCCGGGGTCGATGCCGAAGACCCTGCGGACCTGGCAGTACACCGCGGGCGCCGCCACCGCCGGACTGGCGTTGACCGCGGGCGTGGTGACCGCCGTCGGCCCCTGGGACTCCACCGGCCAGCGTACGGCCGAGCGGGACTGGGCCGCCGCCCAGGAACGTTCCGGTGGTGCAGATCACGGTCGTAATTCTGGTACGTCGGACACGTCCGCCATCTCCGGTACGTCGGCCGGGGCGCCCGCGCCCGCGCCGAGCGCCCCCATCGTGCTGGCCGGCCTCGACAGCGCCCCCGGCACCCTGCGGGCGGCACCCACGGCAAAGGCCCTCGCGGCCGTTCTGAAGCCGCTTCTCGGGGACCCGGCGCTCGGCACCCGCCGGTCGGCCGCCGTCGTCGACGTGACCACCGGAAAGCGGCTGTACGGCATGGAGGCGGGGGAGGCGCTCGTCCCCGCCTCGACGACGAAGATCGCCACGGCCGTCGCCGCGCTCTCCGCGATGGGCGCCGACCACCGGCTCACCACCCGGGCCGCCCTGGAGCCCGACACCAACGAGCTCGTCCTGGTAGGCGGCGGCGACCCCACCCTGACGGCCCGCGAGGACCCGGAGGGCTGGGCGAGCCTGCGCACCCTGGCCGACTCGACGGCCGCCGCCCTGAAGAAGCGCGGTGTACGCGAGGTGACTCTGTCGTACGACACGACGCTCTACGCCGGCCGTGAACTCCACCCGATCGGGGTCAACGAGAATCTCGCCCCGGTCAGCGCCCTCATGGTCGACGAGGCCCGCACCGACGACTCGACCAGCGGCACCGCGGTGCGTTCCACCGACCCGGCGGGGGATGCGGCCCGCGCCTTCGCGGGCCTGCTGGAGAGGCACCGCATCAAGACCACGGCCCCCGGCCCGTCCAAGGCCACGGGCCGCGCGACCACCCTCGCGAAGGTCACCTCGCCGCCGCTCTCGGCCCTCGTCGAGCGCATGCTGACCAACAGCGACAACGACCTCGCGGAGGCCCTGGCCCGCCAGACCGCGCTCGCCACCCACGTCCGGCCCGACTTCGCGGGCGGCGCCCGGGCCATCCGCACCGAGCTGGCGAAACTGGGGCTGCCCATGTCCGGGGCCCGTTTCGCGGACGGCAGCGGCCTGAACCGCGCCGACCGCCTCACCACGAACCTCCTCACGGCCCTTCTGGCCAAGGCCGGCGACCCGACCCACCCCGACCTCCGCGCGGCCCTCACGGGCCTTCCGGTGGCAGGCTTCACAGGCACGCTGAGCACCCGCTACGCGAACGGCGCGGCAGGCCTCGTACGCGCCAAGACAGGCACCCTGACAGGCGTGAACGCCCTGGCGGGCACGGTCGTCGACCGCAACGGCCGCCTCTTGGCCTTCGCCTTCCTGACGGCGAACACCCCCAACACAACCCAGGCCCAGACAGCCCTGGACCGCACAGCAACAGCCTTGGCGTCCTGCGGCTGCGGGTAGCTCCGCCGGATACGCGGTTCTTCGTCCGCGGGCCGGTGGGGGCCGGCCGCGCAGTTCCCCGCGCCCCTTTGGGGCGCGCCTCCGGCCCGCACCGCTGTGCCCACCCAATGGACCTCGGCCCCCGCCAACCTCGCAACCTGCCCCCAGCGGAGTCGCTCCCGTACGGTTGACGCATGACGAGCATCGGTGGTGCCGCATCTGCTGGGATGGTCGACTGGAATCTCGCGGTGGCGACCGCGACCCGGCTGGTACGGCCGGGGCCCGAGGTGAGCCGTGACGAGGCCCGGACCATCGTCGCCGAGCTGCGTCGGCACGCGAAGGCCTCCGAGGAACACGTCCGGGGCTTCACCCGGATGGGAACCGACGCCGCCCACGACACCCCCGTACTCGTCGTGGACCGCCCCGGCTGGGTACGGGCCAACGTCGCCGGGTTCCGCGAGGTGCTGAGGCCGCTGCTGGACAAGATGCAGGAGCGGCGCGGGAGTTCACCGGGCGGGGCCGTGCTCGGCGCGGTCGGCGGCAAGGTGACCGGCGTCGAACTGGGCATGCTGCTGTCGTTCCTGTCGTCGCGGGTCCTCGGCCAGTACGAGACCTTCGCCCCGGCCACCCGCGACCTGCCGGCCGGCGCGAACGGCGGCGGCCGACTGCTCCTCGTCGCCCCGAACATCGTCCATGTGGAGCGCGAACTCGACGTACAGCCCCACGACTTCAGGCTCTGGGTGTGTCTGCACGAGGAGACGCACCGCACCCAGTTCACCGGCGTGCCCTGGCTGCGCGACCACCTGGAGGGCGAGATCCAGTCGTTCCTGGGGGAGACCGACGTCGACCCCATGACCTTCCTGGAGCGCATCAGGGAGGCCGCGCAGTCCCTCGCGGGCGGCCGACCGGAGGGCGAGGAGGACGACGGCGGCCGTTCGCTCGTGGAGCTGGTGCAGACGCCCGCCCAGCGGGAGATCCTCGGCCGGCTCACCGCGGTCATGTCCCTCCTGGAGGGACACGCCGACTTCGTGATGGACGGCGTGGGCCCCGCGGTGGTGCCCTCCGTGGCCGAGATCCGCGAGAAGTTCCAGCAGCGCCGGGCCAAGGGCGCCTCCCGCCTCGACCTCGCGCTGCGCAAGCTGCTCGGGCTGGACGCCAAACTCAAGCAGTACCGCGACGGCGAACGATTCGTCCGGGCCGTCGTCGACCAGGTGGGCATGGACGGCTTCAACCGCGTGTGGACCTCCCCGAACACCCTCCCCACGAAGACCGAGATCGCCAAACCGGCGGACTGGGTCGCGCGGGTGCACCGCAAGGCGGAATCGTGAGCCCGGGGGGTACGTGGTGAAGAATCCGGCCGACGGCAGGTGAACGCCACTCCAATCACCCGTCCGAGGGACCGTGAGGCATGGGTAGGCGTGCAATGCTCGGGGAACGCCCCGTTTCTGTCACCATCTACACACTCTGAGTGACCGGACTCGGCTCACCCCCCCTCGAAAACTTCATGAAGGGAACCGGACATGGGTCCCCATCCTGCGGTCGCGGCGATACGCCTGGCGGTCCGCCGCGCACTCCACGACATCCTCACAGCCCACCCCTCGCCCCACAGCCTCTTCCCCGCCTCCACCACCCCCGCCTCCCCCACCCCCGCCTCCACCACCCTCGCTTCCACCACCTCGGCCTCCACCACCCCCGGCGAGTCCTCCCCGCTGGTCCTCGTGGCGTGCTCCGGCGGTGCCGACTCCATGGCGCTCGCCTCCGCCCTGGCGTTCGAAGCGCCCAAACTCGGGCTGCGCGCCGGCGGCGTCACCGTCGACCACGGTCTGCAGCCCGGCTCCGACCTCCGCGCCGACGAGGTCGTTTTGCGCCTGACCGAGCTCGGTCTCGCCCCCGTCGAGGCGATCTCCGTCACAGTCGGCCGCGAGGGCGGACCCGAGGCCGCCGCGCGTGACGCCCGGTACGGCGCCCTGGACGACGCCGCCGAGCGCCACGGCGCCAGCGCGGTCCTCCTCGGCCACACCCGCGACGACCAGGCCGAGACCGTTCTGCTGGGCCTCGCCCGCGGCTCCGGCATCCGCTCGCTGTCCGGGATGGCCGCCGTCTCCGGCGGACCCGGGGCCCCCGGCCGCTACCGCAGGCCCTTCCTCCAGCTCGACCGGCAGACCGCCCGCAAGGCGTGCATGGTCCAGTCCCTCCCGGTCTGGGACGACCCTCACAACGCCGACCCGGCGTACACCCGGTCCCGGCTGCGCCACGAGGGCCTGCCCGCCCTGGAGAAGGCCCTCGGCAAGGGCGTCGTCGAGGCCCTCGCCCGCACGGCCCAGCTGTCCCGCGACGACGCCGACGCCCTCGACACCTGGGCCCGCCAGGCCGAGGCCTCCGTACGGGACGCCGCAGGCCTCCTGGAGTGCGCCAAGCTCTACGCCCTGCCGCCCGCCGTACGCCGTCGCATCCTGCGCAGCGCCGCCATCGAGGCGGGCGCTCCGGCCGGTTCGCTGTTCGCCCGCCACATCGAGGAAGTCGACCGGCTGATCACCGGCTGGCGCGGTCAGAAAGCCATCAATCTCCCCGGCCGGGTCGTCGCCCAGCGGCAGGGTGGCAGACTGGTGATTCGGCAAGGCTGAATCTCACCCCCTTCGGGGAGGGGTCGGGCGAACGAGCCAGATAAGTGGCGACGACCGAAAGTGATGCGGGTGGACGCGAAAGACATGGGTGCCGACCTCAAGTCGGTACTCATCACCAAGGAAGAGATCGACGCGAAGCTCGTTGAGCTGGCGGCGAAGATCGACGCGGAGTACGCGGGCAAGGACCTGCTGATCGTCGGCGTCCTCAAGGGCGCGGTGATGGTCATGGCCGACCTGGCCCGGGCGCTGTCCACCCCCCTCACCATGGACTGGATGGCCGTGTCGTCGTACGGCGCGGGCACCCAGTCCTCCGGTGTGGTGCGGATCCTCAAGGACCTCGACACCGACATCAAGGGCAAGCACGTCCTCATCGTCGAGGACATCATCGACTCCGGACTGACCCTGTCCTGGCTGATCTCCAACCTCGGCTCCCGCGAGCCCGAGTCGCTGAAGATCTGCACCCTGCTGCGCAAGCCGGAGGCCGCGAAGGTCGCCATCGACGTGGAGTGGGTCGGCTTCGACATCCCGAACGAGTTCGTGATCGGCTACGGCCTCGACTACGCGGAGAAGTACCGCAACCTCCCCTTCGTCGGTACGCTCGCGCCCCACGTCTACGGCGGCTGAGTCCCGAGGCCGCTGAGCCAATGGGCGAGTCCTGTGGGACGCCCGGGAACCCGGGCGGCCCTCTCGCCGTTGGAGCATGCGTGGACGGTGTTGGAAACTCGCCCGTGCGCCTTCGGGTGACAATGCTGGGGTACCGTCCGAAGAGCAGTACTTAGAACAGTCTTTGTCAAACTCACTATGGCAGGAGGGACGGGGCGGCACCGCTCCGTATGGATGGACGTGAAGCGATACTTCCGTGGGCCGGTCATGTGGATCGTGCTGGCCGTCCTTGCCGTGGTCGTGTTGATGCAGGTCGTCGGCTCGTCCGGCGGCTACAAGACGGTGGACACAGGCCAGGTCGTCCAGGCGATCAACGACAACAAGGTCGAGCAGGCCAAGATCACCACCGGTGACGAGCAGGTCATCAAGGTCCAGCTCAAGGACGGCCAGAAGGTCGAGGGCAGCTCGAAGATCCAGGCGAGCTACATCGGCGATCAGGGCGTCAACCTGGCGAACACTCTCCAGGACAAATTCCAGAACAAGCAGATTCCGGACGGCTACACGGTCTCTCCGACCAAGCAGAACGCTTTCGTCGGCATTCTGCTGTCGCTGCTCCCCTTCGTCCTCATCGTCGTCGTGTTCCTGTTCCTGATGAACCAGATGCAGGGCGGCGGCTCCCGGGTCATGAACTTCGGGAAGTCCAAGGCCAAGCTCATCACCAAGGACACCCCGAAGACGACGTTCGCGGACGTCGCGGGTTCGGACGAGGCCGTCGAGGAGCTCCACGAGATCAAGGAGTTCCTCCAGGAGCCGGCCAAGTTCCAGGCCGTCGGCGCCAAGATCCCCAAGGGTGTGCTCCTCTACGGGCCTCCCGGTACGGGCAAGACGCTGCTCGCGCGCGCTGTCGCGGGCGAGGCGGGCGTTCCGTTCTACTCGATCTCGGGTTCCGACTTCGTCGAGATGTTCGTCGGTGTCGGTGCCTCCCGGGTCCGTGACCTCTTCGAGCAGGCCAAGGCGAACGCTCCGGCGATCGTCTTCGTCGACGAGATCGACGCGGTCGGCCGCCACCGCGGCGCCGGCCTCGGCGGCGGTCACGACGAGCGCGAGCAGACGCTCAACCAGCTGCTCGTCGAGATGGACGGGTTCGACGTCAAGGGCGGTGTGATTCTCATCGCTGCCACGAACCGTCCCGACATCCTCGACCCGGCGCTGCTGCGCCCCGGCCGCTTCGACCGCCAGATCGCGGTCGACCGCCCGGACATGCTGGGCCGACTGGAGATCCTCAAGGTTCACCAGAAGGGCAAGCCGGTCGCTCCGGACGTCGACCTGTCGGCGGTCGCCCGTCGTACGCCGGGCTTCACCGGCGCGGACCTGAGCAACGTCCTCAACGAGGCCGCGCTGCTCACCGCCCGCAGCGACAAGAAGCTGATCGACAACGCGTCGCTCGACGAGGCCATCGACCGCGTCGTGGCGGGACCGCAGAAGCGGACCCGGATCATGTCGGACAAGGAAAAGAAGATCACCGCGTACCACGAGGGCGGCCACGCCCTGGTCGCGGCGGCCTCCCCGAACTCCGACCCGGTCCACAAGATCACGATCCTGTCCCGCGGCCGGGCCCTCGGTTACACGATGGTGCTCCCGGACGAGGACAAGTACTCCACCACTCGCAACGAGATGCTCGACCAGCTGGCCTACATGCTGGGCGGCCGGGCGGCGGAGGAACTGGTCTTCCACGACCCGACCACGGGCGCCGCGAACGACATCGAGAAGGCCACGGCGACGGCCCGCGCGATGGTCACGCAGTACGGCATGACCGAGCGCCTCGGCGCGATCAAGTTCGGCGGCGACAACACCGAGCCCTTCCTGGGCCGGGAGATGTCGCACCCGCGCGACTACTCGGAAGAGGTCGCCGCGCTCGTCGACGAAGAGGTCAAGAAGCTCATCGAGAACGCGCACAACGAGGCCTGGGAGATCCTGGTCGAGAACCGTGACGTCCTCGACGCGCTGGTGCTCCAGCTGCTGGAGAAGGAGACGCTGAGCAAGGAGCAGATCGCCGAGATCTTCGCTCCCATCGTGAAGCGCCCGGCCCGCCCCGCGTGGACCGGCTCCTCCCGGCGTACGCCGTCCACCCGCCCGCCGGTGCTCTCCCCCAAGGAGCTGTCGCTGACGAACGGGGCCAACGGCTCGGCGCCGGCGATCACCGCCAAGGCCGGGGCCACCGAGTCCGTCCCCTCGACGGAGCCGGTACCGGAGGACCGCGGCGAGAGCTGATCCCGCCTCTCCTGCCCCGTCCCGCCCAGCGGGCCCGGAATGGATGCCGCGCCCCCCAGGTTCTAGCCTGGGGGGCGCGGCATTTCGGTATGTCCGCACGTGGACGCGTGGCCGATACGCGTGACAGGGACAGGAACGAGGCACCAGATGACCGACCCCGTGACGCTGGACGGCGAGGGCACCATCGGCGAGTTCGACGAGAAGCGGGCGGAGCACGCCGTACGTGAACTGCTGATCGCGGTCGGCGAGGACCCCGACCGCGAGGGTCTGCGGGAGACGCCGGCGCGGGTGGCGCGGGCCTACCGGGAGATATTCGCGGGGCTGTGGCAGAAGCCGGAGGACGTGCTGACGACGACGTTCGACCTCGGGCACGACGAGATGGTGCTGGTGAAGGACATCGAGGTGCTCAGCTCCTGTGAGCATCATCTGGTGCCCTTCGTCGGGGTCGCGCACGTCGGCTACATCCCGTCGGTCGACGGGAAGATCACCGGGCTGTCGAAGCTGGCCCGGTTGGTGGATGTGTATGCCCGCCGGCCGCAGGTGCAGGAACGACTCACTACGCAGATCGCCGACTCCCTGATGCAGATACTGGAGCCGCGAGGGGTCATCGTCGTCGTCGAGTGCGAGCACATGTGCATGTCGATGCGGGGCGTACGGAAGCCCGGGGCGAAGACGATCACTTCGGCTGTGCGGGGACAGTTGAGGGACCCGGCCACCCGCAATGAGGCGATGAGTTTGATCATGGCGCGCTGAATTTTTGTCCGCGGGTGCGTCGTGGCTGGTCGCGCCCGCGCGGCGGAGCCGCAGAATGGCACAGCCCCGCGCCCCCTTGGGGCGCTACGCCGCAGGCGCCGTGCCCGCGTTGTTGTCGTCGTCTTCCGGGAGTTTGCAGACCCGTTCCAGGAAGAAGGCCGCCGCTATGACGGCGATGCCCGCCAGGACCGAGAAGCCGGCGTAGATGGCCTGGTCGCGGCGGGCCGGGATGTCCAGGGACTCCAGCAGGAAGACGCCCGTGCCGCCGTACATTCCGGCGACCAGGGCGGCGACCAGGGCGCTGGCCTGGCCGAAGACGACCGCGCGGGCGGCCATCAGGGGGTCGACGCCCTTGGCGCCGGGGCGGCGGTCGCGCTGGGCCTTGAGGCGGGCGCGCAGGGAGAGGGCCGTGGCCAGCAGGACCACGGCGATCAGGGCGAGGACGACGGGGGCGGCCAGCGGGACGCTGGGGAGGGTCCCCACCGAGTTCCACAGCCGGGCACCCGCCCAGGAGAGCACTCCGGCCACGACGAACACGCCGGCCAGCATCTTGATGCGCAGCTCTCTCACGGTGCCCCTTCAGCTCCCTGGACCGGACCACCGAGCTGTGGTCGTCATGACCTTAACGGCTATTCCGGCAGCTGGAGTTCCAGGTCGGCGCGGGGCGCGACACCTTCCAGGGCGACGCCCTCCAGGAGCGCCGCCACCGGGCCGCGGCCGGGCAGCTGGGCCTCGGGGTCCACGTCGTGCCAGGGGACGAGCACGAAGGCCCGTTCGTGGGCGCGCGGGTGGGGGAGGGTGAGGACAGGGTCGTCGGACACCTCGTCGGCGTACGCGACGATGTCGACGTCGATCGTGCGCGCGCCCCAGCGCTCCTCGCGGACGCGGTGGAAGGCCTCCTCGACCGCGTGGGCACGCTCCAGGAGCGAGGACGGGGGCAGCGTCGTCTTCAGGACGACCACCGCGTTGAAGTACGACGGCTGGCTGCCCGCCGGGACGCCCCACGGCTCCGTCTCGTACACGGGGGAGACGGCCTTGATGCGGACGCCCGGGGTGTCCTCCAGGGCGTCGATGGCCCCCTGGAGGGTCTCCAGGCGGTTGCCGAGGTTCGAGCCGAGGGAGATGACGGCGCGTTTCGGGTTGTGCAGGGTGGTGTCGGCGGCGTCCACCTGCTGCACGACGGAGGCGGGCACCGGCTGGACGGTCGGGTCGCTGTGACTCTCGGTGAACGAGGCGGTCATACTCGGCTCCGGGTGATGGTGATGGTCACGTCGTCGAAGGGGACCGTGATCGGCGCGCCCGGTTTGTGGACGCACACCTGGACCTCCTGGACCCCCTCGTGCTTCAGACAGACCTGCGCGATGCGTTCGGCGAGCGTCTCGATGAGGTCGACGGGCTCGCCCTCGACGACGGCCACGACCTCCTCCGCCACGATGCCGTAGTGCACGGTCTTCGCCAGGTCGTCGTCGGCTGCGGCCGGGCGGGTGTCCAGGCCGAGGGAGAGGTCCACGACGAAGGTCTGGCCCTCTTCCCGCTCGTGCGGGAACACACCGTGGTGTCCACGGGCCCTCAGGCCGCGCAGCGCGACACGATCCACGCGAATCACTCCTGCAATCGTCGTTGGCGGCCGCTTCGGACCGGGTGCGGTCGGCCGGGCAGCCATGTCCGAATCTACCTGCGAGCACTGACAGTGCCCTCCCCTCGCGGGGCCCGTCCACGGGAGGACCAGGAAGGTTCATCGGGTGTTTCCCCGTGGGAACAGGGCTGCTCACGGGCTGGTAGCCGCACTTACCCCGTGTTCGTGATTCCAACCACGTTCGGCGGTGTTCGACGGCTTTCGGCTCGCGTTCGGCTCACGTGTGGCTCAGGAAGGGGTGTCGTCGGGCTCGGCGTCGTCCTCGTCGTTCTCGGCGAGGACCGGGGAGGCGTGGTGGGACCAGAGTTTCCAGCCGTCGGGGGTGCGCTGGAACAGATTGGTGGCGACGACCAGCTGGCCGACCAGCGGCCCCAGCTCGGCGCCGTCCTCGGGCGGCGCGCCACCGCTGAGGATGTTCTCGGTGCAGGTCACCAGGGCGGTGTCGCCGGTGACGGAGACATGCACGTCGGTCAGGAAGAACTGGATGTACTCGGTGTGGGCCATGATCAGCGCGTACGAGCGCAGCACCTCGCCGCGTCCGGTCAGTACCGGCCAGCCCGGGTGCACGCACGAGATCACGCCGGTCTCCGCCGGGTCGTGGTACTCCTCGTCGACGCCCAGATCGGCCGGGGCGAGCCAGAGCGAGGACAACTCGTCGAAGTCGCCCTGCTCCAGCGCCTCGTAGAAGGCGGTGTTGGCGAGTTCGACCTGCTCGACGTCGATGTGCGGCGCGCTCACCGGGCTCCCTCGGCGCCGCGGACCGCTTCCGCGCCGCGGGCCTCCTCGACCGCGCGGGCGACCCGTACGGCGTCGGCGGTGGCGCGGACCTCGTGGACGCGGACCGCCCAGGCGCCCTGGTGGGCGGCGAGCGCGGAGACGGCGGCGGTGGCGGCGTCCCGCTCCCGCGCGGGCGGCGGGGCGCCCTCGGGGCCGGCCAGTACGCGACCCAGGAACCGTTTCCGGGACGCGGCGACCAGCAGGGGGTGGCCCAGGCCGTGCAGCCGGTCGAGGTGGGCAAGGAGGGCCAGGTCGTGATCGGCGCCCTTGGAGAAGCCGAGACCCGGGTCGACGACGATCCGGTCGGGGGCGACACCGCCGGCCAGTACGGCGTCCACGCGCGCGTGCAGTTCGTCGAGGACCTCGGAGACGACGTCCGCGTACACGCCCTTGACGTTGCCGCCCTCCAGGAAGCCCCGCCAGTGCATGACGACGAAGGGGGCTCCCGTGGCCGCGACGACCGGAATCATCGCGGGGTCCGCGAGGCCGCCGCTGACGTCGTTGACGAGGACCGCGCCCGCCGCGAGCGCCTGTTCGGCGACCGAGGCACGCATGGTGTCGACGGAGACGGCCACGCCCTCGGCGGCGAGGCCGCGGACCACGGGGACGACGCGCCTGAGTTCCTCGTCCTCGTCGACACGGGTGGCGCCGGGGCGGGTGGACTCGCCGCCGACGTCCACCAGGTCGGCGCCCTCGGTGACCAGGTTGAGGCCGTGCTTGACGGCGGTGGTCGTGTCGAACCAGCGGCCCCCGTCGGAGAACGAGTCCGGGGTCACGTTCACGACGCCCATGACCGCGCAGCGGTCCCAGGCCGGGAGGCCGGCGACGTGGCCGCGTCCGCTGTGGTTGTTCATGCGTTCAGCGTAGGCCCCCGGCGGTTGGGCGGTTTGTTTCCCACCCGCCCACCCGTCTCGCTCCGTCAAACAGTTCGGTCGACAAACACTCTGTCCGCCACCGCGTGGGCGCACGGAGTCGGGGTTGTCGTGCGGCGGCGCAGGAGGCTGGGGAGGGCCAGGGTGACGAAGCCCTCTGCCTGCATCGCGGCCAGGCCGATGCGGGGGAGGTCGCCGGAGGTGCGGTAGACGACGAAGCGGGGTTCCCAGCGGGGGCGGAACTTCGCGTTGAACTTGTACAGGGACTCGATCTGGAACCAGCGGGAGAGGAACACCAGCAGGCCGCGCCAGGCCCGCAGTACCGGGCCGGCGCCGATCTTCTCGCCGCGGGCCAGGGCCGAGCGGAACATGGCGAAGTTGAGGGAGACGCGGGTGACGCCCAGGCGGGGGGCGGCTTCCAGGGCGGCCACGATGAGGAGTTCGTTCATGCCGGGGTCGGCCGCGCGGTCGCGGCGCATCAGGTCGAGGGAGACGCCGTCCGGGCCCCAGGGGACGAAGTGGAGGATGGCCTTGAGGTCGCCGTACGGCCCGGGCTGGTCGTCGGCCTTGTGGGCGGTGGCGATCAGGCAGTCGCCGTCGCCGGGGTCGCCGATGCGGCCCAGGGCCATGGAGAAGCCGCGCTCGGTGTCGGTGCCGCGCCAGTGCTCGGCGGCGAGGCGGATGCGTTCGAGTTCGCTGTCGCCGAGGTCACGGATGCGCCGTACCCGGGTTTCGTAGCCTGCGCGTTCGATGCGCTTGACCATTTGGCGCACGTTGCGCATCGCGCGTCCGGCCAGGGAGAAATCCGCGACGTCCACCACCGCCTCGTCGCCGAGTTCGAGGGCGTCGAGGCCGGTCTCGCGGGTCCAGACCTCGCCGCCGGTCTCGGAGCAGCCCATGACGGCGGGGGTCCAGGAGTGGGCCTTGGCCTCGTCCATGAAGCGTTCGATGGCGCCGGGCCAGGCCTCGACGTCCCCGATGGGGTCGCCGCTGGCGAGCATGACGCCGGAGACGACGCGGTAGGTGACGGCGGCCTTGCCGCTGGGGGAGAAGACCACCGCCTTGTCGCGGCGCAGCGCGAAGTGGCCCAGGGAGTCGCGGCGGCCGTGCTTGTCGAGCAGGACGCGCAGCCGGTCCTCGTCCTCCGGGGTCAGACGGGCGGCCGGGTGCTCGGGCCGGAACGCGAAGTAGATCGTGGTGATGGCGGTCAGCAGGCCCAGGGCGCCGAGCGAGTAGCCGACGGTCCAGGAGGTCGGCCCGTCGTAGTCGACGGGGCCCTCGAAGCCGAACAGGCCGTACAGGACGTGGGTGATGCGCTCGGCGAGGCTCGGGTCGCCGTACATGCGGTCGCTGTGGGCGCTCACGATGACCAGCCCGAGCCCGAGTGAACCGGCGCTCATCAGCACGAAGTTGGTGAGCGCGCGCCAGCGGCTGCGCGGGTCGGGCAGCGCCTCGAACTCGGTACGGTGACGCAGCAGCATGACCAGCAGGAGTACGGAGATGAGGAGCCCGACGAACGAGTGCCGGTAGGCGAACTGGGCCACGGCGCCGGCCGGCAGCAGGGCCACAGCAGCGCGCCAGGCCCGGCGCTTGCGGCGCCTTAGGCCGTGCGCGAGGAGCAGCAGGAGCACACCGGTGCTGAGCGAGAGCGCGGCGGCGAACGGACCGAGCGCGCCGGGCAGCACCTCCACGAGCGCGTGCATCCGGCTGTGCCTGAAGCGCGGGAAAACGCCCGCTGCGATGTCGACCAGCCCCACGAGCGCACAGGCCCGGGCGACCCAGGCGGGGACGGCCTCGGGACGCGGACCACGCAGTACGCGCGGCACTCGACGCGATCGTTCCGGAACCTGGCCCGACATTTCCCCATCTATCCTGACAGACATCGCATCCCACTGGTTCTGCGAGAGACCTGGAGTCCGGAGCCGATCCGGCTTCCGGTGACATTGCGCCCTCTAGGACGGTGTCTCGGGGGACGAGGTTCACTCACCCACGGAAAGCCATACCAAAGGACACCCAAAGTCCGGGGCAAGCCGCAGTGAAGGAACCCGGAAGAAGCGGCCGCCGCCGGCGGAGAGAGTGGGCAACCGCAGTCATGGGTCTTACGAGCAAGACGGTGCTGGCGCTGGCGATCCTGGCGGCCACCCTGCTGTTCCTGGGCACGATCGTGTTCTGGCCACGGCTGGCCCGCCCCAACTGGCGGGCCGTCGGCGGCCGTACGGCGCTGTTGCTGGCCACCCAGGTCGCGGTGTTCGTGTCGGTCGGGCTCGCCGTCAACCAGAGTTTCGGTTTCTACGCGTCCTGGGACGACCTCCTGGGCAAGGAGACCGACCAGGGCGTGGTCGTCGACCAGAGCACGGGGGCCCACCGCGGCTTCCAGGTGCTGTCCACCCAGTCGGTGGACGTGCCGGGCGGTCACCTGCCCAGGGTCGGCGGCCAGATCCAGAAGATCGGTGTCGTCGGCAAGAAGACGGGCATCACCTCGCCGGCGTACGTCTATCTGCCGCCGGAGTACTTCCAGCGGCAGTACGCGAAGCGCAACTTCCCGGTGGTCGTCGTCCTCACCGGCTATCCGGGCACCGCCCAGGCCCTGGTCAGCAAGCTCAACTTCCCGGACACCGCGCACAAGTTGGCGAGGGACGGCCGGGCACAGCCGATGATCCTGGTGATGCTGCGGCCGACCGTGGCGCCGCCCCGGGACACCGAGTGCGTGGACGTGCCGGGCGGGCCGCAGACGGAGACGTTCTTCGCCCGGGACCTGCCCGCGGCCCTCGCATCCCACTACCGGGTGGGCCCGGGGCCCGGCGGCTGGGGCATCATCGGTGACTCGACGGGCGGCTACTGCGCGCTGAAGATCGCGATGCACCACCCGCGCGCGTACACCGCCGCGGTGGGCCTGTCGCCGTACTACAGGGCGCCGGTCGACGCCACGACCGGGGACCTCTTCCAGGGCGACAAGAGGCTCGAGCGCGAGGCGGACCTGGAGTGGTACGCCAAGAACATGCCGGCGCCCGACGTCTCCCTGCTGGTCACCACCAGCCGGCACGGGGAGACCAACTACGCGGCCACGATGCGGTTCGTGGACCTCGTCAAGGTGAGGGCGCCGACCCGGATCTCGACGATCGTGCTGGAGAGCGGCGGCCACAACTTCAACACCTGGCGGCGTGAGATCCCCGCCTCGCTGGAGTGGCTGAGTCAGCGGCTGACGGAGCGCTGACGGATCGCCGGCGTCCGCAGCGCCCCGTGAGGACGTCGACGTAGACGCCCCAAGCCCTGTGAAGGGTTTGGGGCGGCTGTGTTTTTACCGGGCGGGGCACCAAGATTCGCCTACTCGCGGTAAGTTTCTGGCCATGCCACGTGGACGTCACCGCCATTCACCCCCTCTGCACAGGTTGCTGCCTCCCGCGGCGATCGCGGGCGTCTCGCTCGTCTGTTCCCTGGGGCCATGGGTGTTCACGGATACCGGCGTCCTCCGGGTGCTCGCCGCGTTCGCCGCGGCGATCACGGTCGTGGGCGCGGCCGTGATGCGTCGCTGGGACGCCGAGGCGGGCAAGCAGGTCGCCGACCTCACGCGCGCGCGTGCGGGCGACGACTGGCGGCACGAGGAGCGCGTCGCGGAACTGGAGACCGACCTCGAGGAGTCCCGCGAACTGCGCGTCAAGCTGGAGCAGAAGCTGCGCGCGAAGCGGACCGAGCTCCAGGGCCTGCGCAACGAGCACGCGGCGCTGCTGCGGCGGTACGCCACGGCGGAGACCGAGCGGGCCAGCGCGCTGGAGGGCCGGCGACTGCTGGAACTGGAGGTTTTGGAACCGGAGACGGAACCGGAACCGGAACCGGCTCAGGACGCGGGTGCGGGTGCCGGCGCCGATGCCGGCGTGAAGGCGGCTGCCGCCAAGGGTTCGGCGCGTGCGCTTCCCGCCGGGACCGGCGGGGCGGCGGACGAGGCAGGCAAGGCCGATGAGGCCGATGAGGCCGACTCGGACGCGGCGGCGCTGGACGCGGCGGCGGCAGGCGTGTCGGCGGCGCTGGGCGCGGTCGGCGCGAAGACTTCGGACGACGACAAGGCTTCGGACGAGGTCAAGGTTGCAGACGGTGCGCAGGCCGCGTCGTCCGTGGACTCGGAGGAGACCCCGGTGGCGCCGGCGATCTTCTCCCCGGAGGGTTCCTCGCTCTTCCTGCGGGCCCGGGCGGCGCTCGCCAGGCTCGACGGTGAGGCCCCGGAGATGGCCGCGGCCGTCCCGGCGGCCCGCAAGGCCCTCGACGGCCCCGCCGTCGGCAAGACGGAGGCCGCGCCGGAGGACGAGGCGAAGGGGAAGCCCGAGGCGGCCCGTGGGCACACGCGCGCCGCCTCCACCCCCGCCGAGGCGAAGCCCGCCAAGCCCGCGCGCGGGGACGGGCACTACACCGTGCCGACCGCGGTGGCCGTCGTACCGGCGACCGCGCCCGTGCGCAGGCCCGCCGCCGAGGGCGGGTTCGACTTCTTCGGTACGCAGAAGGAGACGGCGTCGGCCGCGCTGGACGCCGTGCAGAACGAGGACCTCGCCGACGTCGTCGGGCAGGAGGCGCTCGCGCTGCACAAGGCGGAGTCCGAGGCGCAGTTCAAGCCGGCGGACGAGGAGTCGCGCGGCGTCGGAATCGGCCAGGTGATCGACCTGACGGCGCACGACGAGACCGAGCAGATCGACCTGCAGGGGCTGCGGAGCAGGGTTTCCTGACTGTCGGTCAGGCCCTGCTCGCCGTACCTGTCACGCCTGTTCCGCCATCCACCGGTCGGGTCGCGCGTCCCGCCGTCCCGTCCGGGAGCGCTCCGCCTGGCCCCGGAGCAGCTCCGCGGCCTCCTGTGCGTCCCGTAGACCGGCTGTGACGGTCTTGTTGGCTCCCGTGTCCACATGGACGTCCGCGAGGCCCTTGAAGCGCGCCCAGGGCCCCTGTCGCAGCCGTACGCTCTGGACCTTGGCGTGCGGGACCAGGGCGAGGCTGCGGCGCAGCAGTCCGTGCCGGGAGACGAAGACGCCGTCGGTGACGGCGATGCCGTAGCCGCGCCACCAGAACGGCAGGCACCAGCCGGCCCGGCGCGGCGGACGCGACAGGGCGGCGGGCACGGTCACGCCGGGCAGCACCCGCCCTATGACCGCCTCCGCGATCTCGCGCGGAGCGACCGGTACCAGCACCGAGTTGGACGAGCCCGCCACGTCCAGCTCCACCCGGACCCAGCCCCGCCGCCGCCACAGCAGCGGCTCCACGATCCGTACGGTCTGCACACGCCCCGGCGGCACCGTCTCGTGCGTGCGGTCGAGGAGGCCGTGGTCGATGCGCAGTCCGTCCGGGGACTCCCCGACGGTCCAGTCGTACTCGCTGATGAACCGCCCCACGCTGCTCGCGCCCGCCGCGCCGAGCAGCGGGACGCCGGTCGCGAGCACTGTCCACAGGCTGTGGGTGAGGAACCAGAGGAACGGCGGTACGACCAGTGCGGCGGCCAGGGATATCCAGGTCGCGCCGGTCAGCACCAGGGAGACGGCGAGCACGCGCCCGGGGATGTGCAGCAGTTGCCGGGCCGGTGCCTCGCCCACCTCGTGCGCGGTCTCGGGCGCGAACCCGGCCGCGCGGGCCAGGAGTTCGGCCCGCAGGGCACGCGCGTGCCCCTCGCCCAGATAGGCCAGCTCGTCCTTCTTGTCCGTCCCCACGACGTCCAGCTTGAGCTTGGCGACGCCCGCGACCCGGGCCAGCAGCGGCTGGGTGATGTCGACGGCCTGGATGCGCTCCAGCCGGATGTGCGCGGTGCGCCGGAACAACAGGCCGGTCCGGATGCGCAGTTCGGTGTCGGTCACCGCGAAGTGGGTGAACCACCAGGTCAGAAAGCCGTACAGGGCGCCCCCGATGAGGCACGCGGCGAGGCCGAGCAGCAGGGTCGTGGTCGTCAGCCGGGTCAGCTGCCGCTGGGCCTGGTTGGGGTCGTGCGCGGCCCACCCGATCAGCACGGCGACCGGCGCCCATGCCCGCCTGAGCGGGGTGACCGGGTGCAGCCGCTGCTCGGCGACCGGCTGTTTCCCGCCCTCGATGGGTACGTCCGTCTCGGTGCCGGGGGTGGTCACAGCCCCGCCGATCGGGCCTGGCCGAGCTCGGTGAGCCGGTCCCGCAGCCGTTCCGCCTCCGCCGGTTCGAGGCCGGGGATCAGCGCGTCGCTCGCGGCCGCCGCCGTGTGCAGCTGCACGCTCGCCAGCCCGAAGTGCCGTGCGACGGGCCCCGAGGTCACCTCGACCAGCTGCATCCGCCCGTACGGCACGATCGTCTCCTCGCGCCACAGCACACCCCTGCTGATCAGCAGGTCGTCGGCACGCTCGGCGTACCGCCAGGAGGCCCAGTTGCGGCCCAGCATCCCCCAGCCCCACAGCAGCAGGCCGAGCGGCAGCAGTGCGAAGGCCGCCCAGCCGGGCCCGGCTAGCAGGCCGGGCAGCAGCCCCGCCGCGAGGGTCAGCGGCGTCAGCCAGACCGCCAGCAGCAGTCGGCGCATCCGCAGCAGGTCCCTCGGCAGCCCCGTCCACAGCGGCTCGCCGTGCCCCTCGCCGTGCGTTTCGCCCGTGGTTTCCGGGCTCCCCGTCTCCATGCCGCAAGCGTACGTACGACGGACTGTGTCCATCCCCGGCCTTGCCTGGATATCCACGGCTTCAGTCGGGGAGGGAAACGCATCATTGGTATCGGTGCCGCGAAGCGACGTAGTACCCTGCACCTCTGCTTCGGCAGCGGTCAGGGCTTGGCCGTCCTGCGGGGCTTCTACACCAAAGGAGAAGCCGCCTCGTTCACGAGGAGGAGGAGTCACGAGTCCCTCGACGGAGTACACGGAGCGCATTGTCGGTATCGGCGGCGCCGCGGAGAGCACCGACATGGTGCTCAACATCGGGCCCCAGCACCCGTCCACGCACGGCGTGCTGCGGCTGCGGCTCGTGCTGGACGGCGAGCGGATCCAGCACGCGGAGCCGGTGATCGGCTATATGCACCGCGGGGCGGAGAAGCTCTTCGAGGCGCGTGACTACCGTCAGATCATCATGCTGGCCAATCGGCACGACTGGCTGTCGGCGTTCTCCAACGAGCTGGGCGTGGTCCTCGCCGTGGAGCGGATGCTCGGCATGGAGGTGCCCACGCGCGCGGTGTGGACACGCACGCTGCTCGCGGAGCTCAACCGGGTGCTCAACCACCTGATGTTCCTGGGCTCGTACCCACTGGAACTGGGCGGGATCACGCCGATCTTCTACGCCTTCACGGAGCGCGAGGAACTCCAGCACGTCATGGAGGAGCTCTCCGGCGGGCGTATGCACTACATGTTCAACCGCGTCGGAGGCCTCAAGGAGGACCTCCCGGCGGGCTGGACCACACGCGCGCGTGCCGTCGTCTCGTCCGTGCGCTCCCGCATGGACCGGTTCGACGACCTGGTGCTCGGCAACGAGATCTTCCGGGCGCGCACGCGCGGCGTGGGCGTGCTCTCGCCTCAGGCCGTGCACGCGTACGGGGTGAGCGGGCCGATCGCGCGCGCCTCGGGCGTGGACTTCGACCTGCGCCGCGACGAGCCGTATCTGGCGTACGGGGAGCTCCAGGACACCCTGAAGGTGGTGACCCGGCAGGAAGGCGACTGTCTCGCCCGCTTCGAATGCCTCCTGGAGCAGACGCACAACGCCCTCGACCTGGCCGACGCCTGCCTGGACCGGCTCGCGGAACTGGAGCCCGGCCCGATCAACCAGCGCCTGCCGAAGGTCCTGAAGGCGCCCGAGGGGCACACGTACGCGTGGACCGAGAATCCTCTCGGCATCAACGGCTACTACCTCGTCAGCAAGGGCGAGAAGACCCCGTACCGGCTGAAGCTGCGGTCGGCCTCCTACAACAACATCCAGGCGCTGGCGGTCCTGCTGCCCGGGACGCTCGTCGCGGACATGGTGGCGATCCTGGGGTCGCTGTTCTTCGTGGTCGGCGACATCGACAAATAAGAGACATCGCCACATAAGAGACGTCGCCACGTAAGAGACTCAGAGGAGCGGGTCGGGGATCCCTCGCGGCTCCACCAGCCACCCGAAGTCCCCGAGTCCGCCCGGCGCCGTCAGCTCGGCGGCCTCTCCGGCGCCCGCCAGGGCCCGTACGTACGCGGCGGGGTCCGTGGAGGCCAGGGACAGCGGGGGGCGCCCGCCGGTCACCCCGAGGGCGTGCAGTGCCTCCCGCTGGGTCAGCAGGCGGGCTCCCGGGCCCGCGCAGGCGTCCAGCGCCACATGGGCGGTCAGGTCGCACGAGCCGTCCGGCACGGGCGCGCTCTCGCGTCCGCCCCGGAAGCCGGTGAGCGTCCCGAAGGGCGGCCGGGCGCCGGCGGTGTGCGCGTAGTCGACGGCGACGGCGAGCCCCCGCTCGACCGTTTCCCGGGCGGCGGCCCAGGCGGTGTCCCTGGGAAGCCCGATCTCGGCCCGCGGCCCCGGCTCCGGCGGCAGAGGCCACCACCGCTCCAGCCACCGCGCGTCCGCACCGGTGACCGGCTCCCCGAGCCGCTCGGTCCCGTCCCGGCGTACGAGGACCACGCGCGCGGTGCCCGCCGCGTCGACCTCCGCCACCTCCACGGGGACGTTGTCCAGCCACTCGTTGGCGAACAGCAGACCGGTGACGCCGCCGGGCGGCTCGGCCAGCCACTCCACGCGGTGATCGAGGCCGGCCGGGCGGTCGGCCAGCTCGACGGCGTACCCGCGCGCGCGGGCGGCCACCTCCGCGGGCAGGGCCGCGAGGACACCGGTGACGAGTTCGCCCCGGCCCGCGCCCATGTCGACGAAGCCGAGCGAGGCCGGGCGGCCCAGCGCCTCGTCGACCCGGCACAGCAGCCGTGCCACGGCACCGGCGAAGAGCGGCGAGGCGTGGACCGACGTACGGAAGTGCCCGGCGGGTCCCTCGGGCCGGCGGTAGAACCCGTGTTCGCCGTAGAGCGCCTCCTGTGCCGCCGCCCGCCAGCCACGCCACTCGCCCGCCGTCTCTCCTGCCACGGCGTCAGGCTAGGGCCTCCGGACCCCGCCACCCAGGGGACGGGGTCTCCACCTTGCGGAGTACGCGGCGGCCTTGCGGATCGACCCTCCGGTTGACCCATGCACACACATCGCTTCCCTACGCTGGGTTACGTGCAAAGCGTCTATGACTTCCTCCGCAGACACCCGACCTGGGTCGACGGCTTCTGGGCCGTCTTCCTGCTCGGGCTCTCCGTGCTGAGCGGAGCCGTCAAGGACTCTCCGCACGCCGCGCCCATGGCGTGGTACGCCGTCGTGACGGTCCTGCTGTGCCTGGTGATCGCCCTGCGCCGGCGGATGCCCGAGCGGATGCTCGTGCTGGCCGCCGTGGTCGGGGTGGCGCAACTGGCCCTGGACGTCGAGCCGCTGCTCGCCGATTTCGCTCTGCTGGTGATCGCCTACACCGTGGCGGCCAGCGGGCCCCGCTGGGCCTCACGGTTCGCGCTGATCGGCGGTCTGTGCGCGGCCCCGCTGGCCCAGCTGCGCTGGCCGGAGGAGAAGTCGAGCACCGCGGGCAACCTCGCCCTGGTGGTCTTCCTGGCGGTGCCCTTCGCCCTCGCCTGGGTGCTCGGCGACTCGCTGCGCACCCGCCGCGCCTACTTCGCCCAGCTGGAGGAGCGCGCCGCCCGCCTGGAGAAGGAGCGCGAGGCACAGGCCAAGGTCGCGGTCGCCGCCGAGCGCGCCCGGATCGCCCGCGAACTGCACGACGTCGTCGCGCACAACGTCTCCGTGATGGTGGTCCAGGCCGACGGCGCCGCCTACGTCCTCGACACCGCCCCCGACCAGGCGAAGAAGGCCCTCGAGACCATCTCGGGCACCGGCCGCCAGGCCCTCGCCGAGATGCGCCGGCTGCTGGGCGTGCTGCGCACCGGCGAGCACCAGGAGGGCGGCGAGTACGTTCCGCAGCCCGACGTCGAGCAGCTCGACGACCTGATCGAGCAGTGCCGTACATCGGGCCTGCCCGTCGACTACAAGGTCGAGGGCAACCCGCGCCCGCTGCCCAGCGGGGTCGAGCTGACGGCGTACCGCATCGTGCAGGAGGCGCTCACCAACACCCGCAAGCACGGCGGTCCGAACACCGGAGCGAGCGTGCGCCTGGTCTACTTCGACGACGGACTCGGCCTGCTCGTCGAGGACGACGGCAAGGGCGCCCCGCACGAGCACTACGAGGAGGGCGGCGTCGACGGACAGGGACACGGCCTGATCGGCATGCGCGAGCGCGTCGGCATGGTGGGCGGCACCCTGGACGCGGGCCCGCGCCCGGGCGGCGGATTCCGCATCAGCGCCCTGCTGCCGCTCAAACCCGCCCACTGACACGTGCACGTTCGACGGACGCGTCCGCGTTCGACAGGTATCGACCGGAGGACCCCGCCATGCACATCCGTGTGATGCTCGTCGACGACCAGGTGCTGCTGCGCACCGGGTTCCGGATGGTGCTCGACGCCCAGCCGGACATGGAGGTCGTGGCGGAGGCGGGCGACGGCGTCGAGGCTCTCCAGGTGCTGCGCGAGACCGAGGTCGACGTGGTGCTGATGGACGTGCGCATGCCGAAGCTCGACGGCGTGGAGACCACCCGGCGCATCTGCCAGGGCGAGAACCCGCCCAAGGTGCTGATCCTGACCACGTTCGACCTCGACGAGTACGCCTTCTCCGGGCTGAAGGCCGGCGCGTCCGGCTTCATGCTGAAGGACGTGCCGCCCGGTGAACTGCTCACCGCCATCCGCTCCGTGCACAGCGGCGACGCGGTCGTGGCCCCCTCGACGACCCGGCGGCTCCTCGACCGCTTCGCACCCATGCTGCCGAGCAGCGGCGAGCAGCACCAGCACAAGGAGCTGGAACGGCTCACCAGCCGTGAGCGCGAGGTCATGATCCTCGTCGCCCAGGGCCTGTCGAACGGCGAGATCGCGGCCCGGCTGGTGCTGTCGGAGGCGACCGTGAAGACCCACGTGGGCCGCATCCTGACCAAGCTGGGCCTGCGGGACCGGGTGCAGGTGGTCGTCCTCGCGTACGAAACGGGGCTCGTGCGGGCGGGCGGGGCCGGCTGACCCCGGCCCGCGCGCCCGGGGAGTCCGCCGGCGGCTATCTGAGGATGCCCTCGAGGAAGTCGCTGCCCAGCCGGGCCACCATCGTCACGTCCAGCTGATGCAGGACGAAGCGGCCGCGGCGGCGGGTGGTGGTCAGGCCGGCCTTTCTGAGGACGGCGAGGTGCCGGGATATCTCGGGGGCCGTCATGTTGTGCGTGCGCGCCAGCTCGGTCGTGGTGAACGAGCTGCGGGCCAGCTGGCGGCAGAGCCGCATCCGCACCGGGTGGGACAGCGCGGTCAGCCGCAGGCCGAGCTGCTCCACCGAGGGCGGCGCGGCCAGTTCGGGGGAGCCCGCCGGGTAGTGCAGGACCGGCTGCCAGCCGTACCGGTGCAGGACCATCAGATGGGGCCACCCCAGGCTCGTCGGGACGAACAGGAGGCTGCCCGCCGCCGTCGTGTGGCCGTCGCCCAGCTTGTCGACGGTGATCCGGCCCGCCTCCTCGTCGAGCGTGACCGCGGACGACACCGACGCGAGTGCCTCCGGCAGCCCCTTGTGGCGCAGGAGGTCCGTCTTGTGGCGGGCGTCCGCCGTGAGCTGTGGCCGCAGCCGGGACCAGGTCTCGGCGAAGAAGGCCTCCTCGCAGTCCGCGAACAGCTGTCGCAGCCAGGTGCGGATCCGGGGCGGATCGTCCAGCAGGCGCCGGGTGAACCGGACCTGTTGGGGACCGCGCGAGACGGCCAGATCCAGGGCCCGTCGCCGCGCCCCGGGGTCGGTGAGCGCGCCGGCGCCCTGCTCGTCGTAGGGCAGTCCGCAGGTGAACTCCAGGCACGCGTCCACGAACTGTTCGTCCGTCAGCCGGTCCAGCTGGTCGAGTTCCGCCTCGAGCGTGCCGGCGGGGAGCGTGCCCGCGCCCAGCCCCGCGTACGGCAGGAAGATGTCCGGGAACGTGGAGCGCCACAGGAAGTCGGCCTCGCACAACCGGTCGGCCAGATGCGGGTCGAGCCCGGCGGTCACTCCCGTCGCCCAGCCCTGCAGCCGGGGGTGGTGCCCCGGCTCGGTCAGCGCGTGCAGCGCCATGCCGAGCTCGGCCAGCGGTGAGGGCACGACGGTGATCCGCTCCCGCCCCAGGCCGCACAGGTCGATGCTCACGCTCATCCCGCCATGGTGCACCCCACCACTGACAACGCCCCCGGGAACGCGGGCGCGGGCCCCTGCGGCGGGCCCCTACAGCCGCTCCACGAACTCCGTCACCGCCGCCTTCACGTCGTCCGCCGTCCACTCCAGGCCGGCGGCACGGACGAACACCTCGGTGACCGCGAGGCCCGGGCCGCCCCGGTCCCATCCGTTGGAGAACAGGAAGGTCTTCGTCTCCTCGCCCTGCCGGACCGCGGCCTCCGCGGCGGCCTCCTGGTCGTACGGCAGCCAGACCTGGAACTCGTTCGTGTGCGGCACCTCCGGATGGACGCGCGCCCATGGCACCCCGGCCGCCGCGAGGCCCTCGCGCAGCGCGGCGGCGACCACGCGCGCGTGGGCCACGTACTCGGGCAGGCGGGGCAGCTCCCGGTCCAGGCCGACGAGGGCGGACAGGACGGTCGGGAACTGCTGGAAGATGTCGCCGCCGTACCGGTGGCGCCAGGCCTTCGCCTCGTCGACGAGGGTCCGCGGGCCCGCCAGGACGGCGCCGCCGTAACCGTCGAGGGACTTGTAGAGCGACACGTAGACGCTGTCCGCGAGGCCCGCGATCTCGTCCAGGGGGCGCCCGAAGTGGGTGGTGGACTCCCACAGCCGGGCCCCGTCGAAGTGCACCACCGCGTCGCGTTCCCGCGCCGCGGCCACCACCTCGGACAGCTCCTCCCAGGTGGGCAGCAGGAAACCGGCGTCCCTCAGGGGCAGTTCCAGCATCAGCGTCCCGAAGGGCTCGCCGAAGTCGCGCACCTCGTCGGCCGTCGGCGGCCGGGGCTCGCTCGTCACCCGGAGCGGGCGCAGTCCGCTGACGGTGCTGAACGCGTTCCGCTCGTGCACCTCGGGGTGGGCGAGCGCGTGCAGGGCCACCGCGGGGTTGCCGGTGCGGCCCGCCCAGCAGCGCAGGGCGACCTGCTGGGCCATCGTGCCGGTCGGGAAGTAGGCGGCGGCCTCCTTGCCGAGCAGCCCGGCGACCCGCTCCTCCAGGGTCTCGACGATCCCCCCGCCATAGGTGTCGGACAGTTCGTCCAGGTCGTACGACTCCCTCGCCTCGTCGAGCACCGCCAGCCGCTGCCCGATCGTCCCCAGGAACCCCGGGCGCGCCAGGACCCGTTCGGCGCCCCGCAGCGCGGCTCGGCGCCGCAGCCGCTGTTCGTCCCTGACGTGCTTCTCGCCCTCGTCCGCCGTATCGCTCATGTTCCGGATCATCCCGCGCGCGGGATCGGGCGGGCATCCGGATTTCCGTCGACCGTGTGCACGGAGGGCGTGCGTTCGCCCACAGCCTGTGGACAACCGGACGTCCCTCGGACCAATCGCGTTAACATGACGAGAAATCGTCCGGTACATCGTCCGGTACCCCGAGCGGACTGGAACGGGAAGGCCGCCGTCGAGTGAGTACATTCCAACAGCCAGATCCCAGGGACCGTCCCGCACGACTCACCGTCGGCGTGGTCGGCGCCGGACGCGTGGGCCCCGCCCTGGCCGCGTCCCTGCAACTCGCCGGACATCGTCCGGTGGCCGTGTCCGCGGTGTCCGACGCCTCCGTCCGCCGGGCCGCCCAACTGCTCCCGGACGTGCCCGTCGTATCGCCGGCCCAGGTCATGGAGCGCGCCGAGCTGGTCCTGCTGACCGTCCCGGACGACGCCCTGCCCGGCCTCGTGGAGGGGCTCGCCGAGACCGGCGCCGTCCGGCCCGGCCAACTGCTCGTGCACACCTCGGGGCGGTACGGCGCGAAGGTCCTGGACCCCGCCCTGCGGGCCGGCGCGCTGCCCCTGGCCCTGCACCCCGCCATGACGTTCACCGGCACTCCCGTGGACGTCCAGCGGCTCGCCGGGTGCTCCTTCGGGGTCACCGCCCGCCCCGAACTGCGGCTGGCCGCCGAGGCCCTCGTCATCGAGATGGGCGGCGAGCCCGAATGGATCGAGGAGGAGAGCCGCCCGCTCTACCACGCGGCCCTCGCCCTGGGCGCCAACCACCTGGTCACCCTCGTCGCCGAGTCCATGGAGCTGCTCCGCGCGGCCGGCGTCGACGCCCCCGACAAGATGCTCGGCCCCCTTCTGGGCGCCGCCCTGGACAACGCGCTGCGCTCCGGGGACGCGGCCCTCACCGGGCCCGTCGCGCGCGGGGACGCGGGTACCGTCGCCGCGCATGTCGCGGAGCTGCGCAAGCACTCCCCGCAGAGCGTCCCGGCCTATCTGGCGATGGCCCGAGCGACCGCCGACCGCGCCCTCGCGCACGGCCTGCTCAAGCCGGAGCTCGCCGAGGACCTCCTCGGCGTACTCGGCCACGGCACCGAGGGAGGCGCCCGATGACCCGCTTGCTGCACACGGCAGCCGAACTCGATCTCCGCGCGTCAGAGCGCATCCCCGACAAGGATGAGGCCGCACAGCACGCACGCACGCGTGCCGTCGTCATGACCATGGGTGCCCTGCACGAGGGTCACGCCACCCTCGTCCGCACCGCGCGCGACATCGCCGGCCCCGACGGTGAAGTCGTCGTCACCGTCTTCGTGAACCCCCTCCAGTTCGGCAAGGGCGAGGACCTCGACCGCTACCCGCGCACCCTCGACGCCGATCTGGCCCTCGCCGAACAGGCCGGTGCGGACGTCGTGTTCGCCCCCTCCGTGGAGGAGGTCTACCCCGGCGGCGAACCCCAGGTCCGCATCAGCGCGGGCCCCATGGGGGAGCGCCTGGAAGGGGCCACGCGCCCCGGGCACTTCGACGGTGTGCTCACCGTCGTCGGCAAGCTGCTCCACCTCACCCGGCCCGACGTGGCCTTCTTCGGGCAGAAGGACGCCCAGCAGCTCGCCATGATCCGCCGGATGGTCCGCGACCTGAACTTCGGCGTGGAGATCGTCGGCGTACCGACCGTCCGCGAGGCCGACGGCCTGGCCCTGTCCAGCCGCAACCGCTATCTGTCCCCGGAGGAACGGCGTACGGCGCTCGCGCTCTCCCAGGCCCTGTTCGCCGGCGCCGACCGGCACGCCGCCCAGGAGGCGCTGCGCGCGCGGGCCCGTGAAGTGCCCGCCACGCACGCGCGTGCCCAGGCGCTCAGCGCGATCGGCGAATCCCGGGCCGCCGCCGACGCGCACGCCGTCGCGAAGGTCCCCGGCGGCGGTCCCACCGCCGTCCGGGCCGCCGCCCGCGTCCTGCTGGACGAGGCGGCCAGGCTGCGACCCCCACTGGTCCTCGACTACCTCGCCCTGGTCGACCCCGCCGACTTCACCGAGATCCCGGACGACTTCACGGGCGAAGCCGTCCTCGCCGTCGCAGCCAAGGTCGGGACGACCCGGCTGATCGACAACATCCCTCTCCATTTCGGAACCCCCGGAGCCGCCTCGTGAGCACCACAGGCCCCACCGCCGGTACCTCCACCGGTATACGGCTGCACGCCCCCGCCCCCGGCTGGGCCATCTCCGCGGACGTCGTGGTCGTCGGCTCCGGGGTCGCCGGCCTCACCGCCGCCCTGCGTTGCGACGCGGCCGGCCTGAAGGCCGTCGTCGTCACCAAGGCCCGCCTCGACGACGGCTCCACCCGCTGGGCCCAGGGCGGCATCGCGGCGGCCCTGGGCGAGGGCGACACCCCGGAACAGCACCTGGACGACACCCTGGTGGCCGGCGCGGGCCTGTGCGACGAGGAGGCCGTACGGATCCTCGTCACGGAGGGCCCGGACGCCGTACGACGGCTCATCGAGACCGGCGCCCACTTCGACGAGTCCTCCGAAGGCGGACTCGAACTGACCCGCGAGGGCGGCCACCACCGCCGCCGGATAGCGCACGCGGGCGGCGACGCGACCGGCGCGGAGATCTCCCGCGCGCTCGTCGAGGCCGTACGCGCGCGGGGTCTGCGCACGGTCGAGAACGCGCTCGTCCTGGACCTCCTGACGGACGCCGACGGCCGTACGGCGGGTGTGACCCTGCACGTCATGGGAGAGGGCCAGCACGACGGCGTGGGGGCCGTCCACGCCCCCGCCGTGGTCCTCGCCACCGGCGGCATGGGCCAGGTCTTCTCGGCGACCACCAACCCGTCCGTGTCGACCGGCGACGGCGTCGCCCTCGCCCTGCGCGCGGGCGCCGAGGTCAGCGACCTCGAGTTCGTCCAGTTCCACCCCACGGTGCTCTTCCTGGGCGCCGACGCGGAGGGCCAGCAGCCGCTCGTCTCCGAGGCGGTACGCGGTGAGGGCGCCCATCTCGTCGACGGCGACGGCGTGCGCTTCATGACCGGCCAGCACGAACTCGGCGAGCTCGCGCCCCGGGACATCGTCGCCAAGGGCATCATGCGCCGCATGCAGGAACAGGGCGCCGAACACATGTTCCTGGACGCCCGGCACTTCGGCGCCCACATGTGGGAGCACCGCTTCCCGACGATCCTCGCCGCCTGCCGCGCCCACGGCATCGACCCGGTCACCGAGCCCGTCCCGGTCGCCCCGGCCGCCCACTACGCCTCCGGCGGCGTTCGCACCGACTCCCGGGGCCGTACGACCGTCCCCGGCCTGTACGCGTGCGGAGAGGTCGCCTGCACCGGCGTCCACGGCGCCAACCGGCTCGCCTCCAACTCCCTCCTCGAGGGCCTGGTGTACGCCGAGCGCATCGTCGCCGACATCACCGAGGCCCACGCCGGAAACGGCCTCCACGCGCGTGTACCGGCTCCCGTACCGCACCCCGAGAAGCCCGCGCACCCGCTCCTCGCGCCGGAGGCCCGCTTCGCGATCCAGCGGATCATGACCGAGGGCGCCGGCGTACTTCGCTCGGCGGCCTCCCTGGACACCGCCGCCGCGGCCATCCAGAAACTGCACACCGACGCCCGCGACGCCCTCGACGAGAACGGCAAGACCGCCGAGCCCGGCGTCGACACCTGGGAGGCCACCAACCTCTTGTGCGTGGCCCGCGTCCTGGTCGCCGCCGCCCGGCTGCGCGAGGAGACCCGAGGCTGCCACTGGCGCGAGGACCACGCCGAGCGCGACGACACGACCTGGCACCGCCACATCGTCGTACGGCTGAATCCCGACCGGACGCTGGCCGTACACACCACCGACACCGCAGACTTCCCCCCGACCCGGCATCATCAGCCGGAGCACCGTCCCCAGGAGCAGTGACAGAAGTGAGCACCCCCGACCTTCCCCTCGCCCAGAGCGGCGGCTGCGGCGACGGCTGCGCCTGCGGCGCCGAATCGGACGACGTGTACCTGGAGTGCGGCCTCGACCCCGCGCTCGCCACCCTCCTCGCCGACGCCGGCCTCGACCCTCTCGAGGTCGAGGACATCGCCAACGTCGCCATCCAGGAGGACCTGGACAACGGGGTGGACGTGACGACCGTCGCGACCATCTCCGAGGACGCCCGCGCCACCGCCGACTTCACCGCCCGCGAAGGAGGTGTCGTCGCCGGTCTGCGGATCGCCGAGGCGGTCGTCTCCGTGGTCTGCACCGACGAGTTCGAGGTCGAGCGGCACGTCGAGGACGGCGACCGCGTCGAGGCCGGCCAGAAGCTGCTCAGCGTCACCACCCGCACCCGTGACCTTCTGACGGCCGAACGCAGCGCCCTCAACCTCCTGTGCCGCCTGTCGGGCATCGCGACCGCCACGCGCGCGTGGGCGGACGTCCTGGAGGGCACCAAGGCCCGCGTCCGCGACACCCGCAAGACGACTCCTGGTCTGCGCTCCCTGGAGAAGTACGCGGTCCGCTGCGGCGGCGGCGTCAACCACCGCATGTCCCTGTCGGACGCGGCACTCGTCAAGGACAACCACGTGGTCGCCGCGGGCGGCGTCGCCCAGGCCTTCGAGGCCGTACGGGAGGCCTTCCCGGACGTACCGATCGAGGTCGAGGTCGACACCCTGCACCAGCTGCGCGAAGTGCTCGACGCGGGCGCCGATCTGATCCTCCTGGACAACTTCACCCCCGGGGAGTGCGACGAGGCCGTGGCGCTCGTCGACGGCCGCGCCCTCCTCGAGGTCTCGGGCCGGCTCGTCCTGCACAACGCCAAGGAGTACGCCGACACCGGCGTCGACTTCCTGGCGGTCGGCGCCCTCACCCACTCCGCGCCGATCCTCGACATCGGTCTCGACCTGCGAGCGGCGGAGTAGGTACACGGCCATGCTGCTGACCATCGACGTGGGAAACACGCACACCGTCCTCGGCCTCTTCGACGGCGACGAGATCGTCGAGCACTGGCGCATCTCCACGGACGCGCGCCGCACGGCCGACGAACTGGCGGTCCTCCTCCAGGGCCTCATGGGCATGCACCCCCTCCTCGGCGACGAGCTGGGCGACGGCATCGACGGCATCGCCATCTGCGCCACCGTGCCGTCGGTGCTGCACGAGCTGCGCGAGGTGACCCGGCGGTACTACGGCGATGTGCCGGCGGTGCTGGTCGAACCAGGCGTGAAGACCGGCGTGCCGATCCTCACCGACAACCCGAAGGAGGTCGGCGCGGACCGCATCATCAACGCGGTCGCCGCCGTCGAGCTCTACGGCGGCCCCGCGATCGTCGTCGACTTCGGTACGGCGACCACGTTCGACGCGGTGTCCGCGCGCGGGGAGTACGTCGGCGGGGTCATCGCGCCCGGCATCGAGATCTCCGTCGAGGCGCTCGGGGTGCGGGGTGCGCAGCTCAGGAAGATCGAGGTGGCGCGGCCCCGCGCGGTGATCGGCAAGAACACGGTCGAGGCGATGCAGGCGGGCATCATCTACGGCTTCGCCGGTCAGGTCGACGGTGTGGTGACCAGGATGGCCAAGGAGCTGGCGGAGGATCCGGACGACGTGACGGTGATCGCCACGGGCGGGCTGGCGCCGATGGTGCTCGGCGAGGCGTCGGTGATCGACGAGCACGAGCCGTGGCTGACCCTGATCGGGCTGCGACTGGTGTACGAGCGGAACGTGTCCCGTATGTGAGGGTCCCCGAGCGCCGGACGGGCTGAAAACGCACGCCACGCCCCTCTTTTATGTCGAATTTGTCTGATTAGCGCGTATCGTCGCCGCATGCCCACGCCATTCGGATCTCGCGGCGGCATGGCGTTCGGTGCGGAGGAGCTGCGTGTGCTCCGTCGCGCTCTCGCCCTCGCCCTCCACCCCGGCCCCGCCCCCGCCTCCGCCAAGGACGTTCAGGACTGCCTCCGGCTCGCCGAGTCCGTCGACGAGGCGGCGCGTGAGGGGGTCAGGCTGCGGGCCTTCCTCGTGGCCGACCTCGCCCGCTACCGCGCCGCCCTGCCCGGAACCGCCGCCGGCTTCCTCACGCTCCTGGAGGAGGCCCTGGGCGCCGGATACCGTCCCCACCCGGACGACCTCGCCGCCCTCCGGGCCCTGCGGGGGAACCCGGTCGCGGCCCTCCTCCTGGAGCGCTGTCTGCGCCACGCCGAGCGGGACGTACGGACCCGGCTGGGCGCCCGGGTGGCCGGCCGTACGCCGGTCGCGCCGACGGTGCCCGCCTCCCGTACCCGTCTGCTGGCCCTCCCCGGCGGTCTCGCCGCCGGGGAGCCCGCCAGGAGACCCGGCGAGCGGCCCGGCGGAAAGCCCGCGGAGAAGCAGCCCCAGGAGCGGCCGACCCCGGCGCCCCGGCCCGCCGCCCCCAAGCCCGGCCGTCCCGTCCCCACTCCGGGCGAGGTCTTCCCCCGCCGCAAGCCGACCCCGCCGGCGAATCCCCCGCAGCAGCTCGCCGCGGGCTGAGCGGACCGCTCGCGCGAAGCTGGAACCACGAAGGCCCGGGCCCCCGCCCCGGGCCTTTCTGCGGTCCTGGCTACTCTGGACCCCATGGACTACGTCTCCGCGCTCGTGCCCCCCGTAGTGATGGCCGTGCTCTTCATCGCTGTGATCGTGACGATGGTGAAGAGTCAGGGCGGTGCCAACAAGGCCAAGGAGGACGCCGTCGTCGACGCGGCCCTCGCCCAGGTCGAGCAGACCCGGCAGGCCGGCCCGGATCGCACCGTTTCGTAGGTATTTGGCGGCGAAGACGCACGTCCGTCGCGCTATTCATCGTTTCTCCCACTAGTGTGCTGAGTTGTGCCTCGCCCATTGGGAGAACTCGAAGACGCGGTGATGACGCGGGTGTGGAAGTGGAACCGCCCGGTCACCGTTCGAGAAGTCCTGGAAGACCTTCGGCAGGAACGGTCCATCGCGTACACCACGGTGATGACCGTTTTGGACAATCTCCATCAGAAGGGCTGGGTCCGTCGCGAGGCGGAAGGCCGGGCCTATCGATATGAGGCGGTCTCCACGCGGGCCGCCTACGCGGCCGCGCTGATGAACGACGCGTGGTCGCAGAGTGACAACCCCGCCGCCGCTCTCGTCGCGTTCTTCGGCATGATGAGCGAAGAACAGCGGCTCGCCCTCAGGGATGCCGTTCGCATCGTCCAAGGCCCCGAAGAGGCGGAAGCCGCACAACCTGCGGAACCCGTGGAACAAACCCACTACCAGAACCCCGCCTCGGTCCAAGGCCCCACCGGGCGATAGCGTCCGCTCATGTCAGCGACGCGTCCCGAAGTCCCAGCGAAAGCCATCACCGTCCGGCGGGCCAGGACCAGCGATGTCCAGGCCGTACGCGGACTCCTTGACTCGTTCGTCCGTGGCCGTATCCTGCTCGACAAAGCGACGGTGACGCTTTACGAGGACATCCAGGAGTTCTGGGTCGCTGAACGCGACGACAACGGCGAGGTCGTGGGGTGCGGTGCACTCCATGTCATGTGGGAGGACCTTGCCGAAGTCCGCACTCTTGCCGTGAACCCGGACCTCAGGGGTTCCGGTGTGGGGCATCAGTTGCTGGAGAAGTTGCTGCAGACCGCCCGCTGGCTGGGTGTTCGTCGCGTTTTCTGTCTGACCTTTGAAGTGGACTTCTTCGGCAAGCACGGCTTCGTGGAGATCGGCGAGACACCCGTCGACACCGATGTCTACGCCGAGCTGCTGCGTTCCTATGACGAGGGCGTAGCGGAGTTCCTCGGTCTCGAACGAGTGAAACCGAACACCTTGGGCAACAGCCGGATGCTTCTGCATCTGTGATCGGGCATGAGCAATTTCTGTCAGCCGCCCTGCCCAGGTTCCCTATGTCCGAAACGCGTACGTTTCCGGTCGCGGGAAGGGAGGTCGGTCTCTCCCGGGGGTTTGTGTTTTTCCGGCAAAAGCGGTTTGCTTTCCGATGTACTGCAGTACTGCATATAACAGGGGACGCGAAACAGCGGCGCACGCCGCGGGCCTCGGCTCCCAAGTTATCGATGAAAGGAAATCCGGTGGCACAGAAGGTTCAGGTCCTTCTTGTCGACGACCTCGACGGCGGCGAGGCCGACGAGACCGTGACGTTCGCGTTGGACGGCAAGACGTACGAGATCGACCTCACGACCGCCAATGCTGACAAGCTCCGCGGTCTTCTCGACCCCTACGCCAAGAGCGGCCGACGTACCGGTGGCCGTGCTTCGGGTGGTCGCGGAAAGGCGCGTGTGGCTTCCGGCGGCAGCCAGGACACCGCGCAGATCCGTGCTTGGGCGAAGGAGAACGGATACGAGGTCAACGACCGTGGCCGTGTTCCCGCGTCCATCCGCGAGGCTTACGAGAAGGCCAACGGCTGAGCGCACGCGCGCCGCAGTCGGACGCGATGGCATTGCGTCGCCAGCGTGTCCACCAGCCGTACGAGATCGGGGGCGCCTCCGACGCCCCCCAGGGCCGACATCGTCGGCAGCGGGATTTCCGTCCCGCACCCTGAATCAGGGGGCCGCAGCCAGACAGCGGCCCCCTGCGGATTTGTCCGCCCCCGAAGGCCGCCCGCCGCGCCGGGCGGCCGGGGCGCCTCGATGTCACCGTCGGCGCCGATCGCCCTCAGGTCCACCGCGAGCCGCCCCCACTCCAGCCAGTCCAGCAGCCCCGGCAACTCGTCCGCGCTGCCCGCGGCCACCATCAGCAGCATCCGGTCCCCGCTCAGCGCCACCGGAGAACGCGGCTCCAGCGCCCGCCCCCGGTGCCGCAGCGCCGCGAAGCCCGCTTCCGCGGGCACGTCCAGTACGTCGAAGCGCAGGCCCGTGATCAGTCGCAGCGAAAGTCCCCCGACACCCGAACCGGGCACTGTCGCCCACCCCAGTTCGTTCTCGTACCAACGCCGGACATCCCCAGGGATGCCACTCGGGCCGTCGCTCGGGACAATGCCACCGGCGGCACCGGTGAGACCACTCGTGGTGTCACCCGTATCAAGAGGACGACGCGGAAAGGGAAGGGGGACAGCGGAGACCATGCCCAAGCCAACCGCCTCGAGAGGCCGCGAGTTACGCTGGGTGTCCCGACGGATGCGCAGAGTGCCGATTTCGGCCGCGTGCGAAGCCGGTCGGCGGCGCAAGGTTGTTCGCCCGTAGCGGAGGGAACCCGTGCATCCGGCATGGAGTGTCAGTCCGTACGGGTAAGACATCCCTAGTGGGAGGGGGCGACACGCAGAAAAGGCCGTCTCACGTTCGCCATCGGCGTACTGATAGTGAGGGTAACTGCCTGGCCTGCGGGAACATCGTCTCGCACGATCGGGTTGGAGCATATGTCGGCGTACGGGGTCAGGAGGCTGTGTTGGTTCTCGGTCCGGTGTCGGCAGTTGGAATGAGCGGTCCCCGCTTGCGGGACTAAGCTGCGGAAGGACAGGGAGGGGAGCGTCCCCTTACTGCCTGACCGCTCTGAGGAGCGATTAACGATGTTCGAGAGGTTCACCGACCGCGCGCGGCGGGTTGTCGTCCTGGCTCAGGAAGAAGCCCGGATGCTCAACCACAACTACATCGGCACCGAGCACATCCTCCTGGGCCTGATCCACGAGGGTGAGGGTGTCGCCGCTAAGGCCCTGGAGAGCCTCGGGATTTCGCTCGAGGCGGTCCGCCAGCAGGTGGAGGAGATCATCGGGCAGGGGCAGCAGGCCCCGTCCGGGCACATCCCCTTCACCCCCCGTGCCAAGAAGGTCCTGGAGCTGTCGCTCCGCGAGGCCCTTCAGCTGGGCCACAACTACATCGGCACGGAACACATCCTGCTCGGCCTGATCCGCGAGGGCGAGGGCGTCGCCGCCCAGGTCCTCGTCAAGCTGGGCGCAGATCTCAACCGGGTGCGGCAGCAGGTCATCCAGCTGCTCTCCGGCTACCAGGGCAAGGAGACCGCCGGCGCCAGTGGCGGCCCCGCCGAGGGCACCCCCTCGACGTCCCTGGTCCTCGACCAGTTCGGCCGGAACCTCACCCAGGCCGCTCGTGAGTCCAAGCTCGACCCGGTCATCGGGCGCGAGAAGGAGATCGAGCGGGTCATGCAGGTGCTGTCCCGCCGTACGAAGAACAACCCGGTCCTCATCGGTGAGCCCGGCGTCGGCAAGACCGCCGTCGTCGAGGGTCTCGCCCAGGCCATCGTCAAGGGCGAGGTGCCCGAGACCCTCAAGGACAAGCACCTCTACACCCTGGACCTCGGCGCGCTGGTCGCCGGCTCCCGCTACCGCGGTGACTTCGAGGAGCGCCTGAAGAAGGTCCTCAAGGAGATCCGCACCCGCGGCGACATCATCCTGTTCATCGACGAGCTGCACACGCTCGTCGGCGCGGGTGCAGCCGAGGGCGCCATCGACGCGGCCTCCATCCTCAAGCCGATGCTGGCCCGTGGTGAGCTCCAGACCATCGGTGCGACCACGCTCGACGAGTACCGCAAGCACCTCGAGAAGGACGCGGCCCTCGAGCGCCGCTTCCAGCCGATCCAGGTGGCGGAGCCTTCCCTCCCCCACACGATCGAGATCCTCAAGGGCCTGCGCGACCGGTACGAGGCGCACCACCGTGTCTCGATCACCGACGAGGCCCTGGTGCAGGCGGCGACGCTCGCCGACCGGTACATCTCGGACCGGTTCCTGCCCGACAAGGCGATCGACCTCATCGACGAGGCCGGTTCCCGGATGCGCATCCGCCGGATGACCGCTCCGCCGGACCTGCGCGAGTTCGACGAGAAGATCGCGGGCGTGCGCCGCGACAAGGAGTCCGCGATCGACTCGCAGGACTTCGAGAAGGCCGCTTCCCTGCGTGACAAGGAGAAGCAGCTCCTCGCCGCGAAGGCCAAGCGGGAGAAGGAGTGGAAGGCCGGCGACATGGACGTCGTCGCCGAGGTCGACGGCGAGCTGATCGCCGAGGTCCTCGCGACCGCCACCGGCATCCCGGTCTTCAAGCTGACCGAGGAGGAGTCGAGCCGCCTGCTGCGCATGGAGGACGAGCTCCACAAGCGGGTCATCGGCCAGAAGGACGCCGTCAAGGCGCTCTCGAAGGCGATCCGTCGTACGCGTGCCGGTCTGAAGGACCCGAAGCGTCCCGGTGGTTCGTTCATCTTCGCGGGCCCGTCCGGTGTCGGTAAGACCGAGCTGAGCAAGGCCCTGGCCGAGTTCCTCTTCGGTGACGAGGACGCGCTGATCTCCCTCGACATGTCGGAGTTCAGCGAGAAGCACACGGTGTCGCGTCTCTTCGGTTCCCCGCCCGGATACGTGGGTTACGAAGAGGGCGGCCAGCTGACCGAGAAGGTCCGCCGCAAGCCGTTCTCCGTCGTCCTGTTCGACGAGGTCGAGAAGGCCCACCCGGACATCTTCAACTCGCTGCTGCAGATCCTGGAGGACGGTCGTCTGACCGACTCCCAGGGCCGGGTCGTGGACTTCAAGAACACCGTCATCATCATGACGACCAACCTCGGCACGCGGGACATCTCGAAGGGCTTCAACCTGGGCTTCGCGGCCTCCGGTGACAAGAAGTCCAACTACGAGCGCATGAAGAACAAGGTCTCGGACGAGCTCAAGCAGCACTTCCGCCCCGAGTTCCTCAACCGCGTCGACGACGTCGTCGTCTTCCCGCAGCTCACCCAGGACGACATCCTCCAGATCGTCGACCTGATGGTCGGCAAGGTGGACGAGCGCCTCAAGGACCGGGACATGGGCATCGAGCTCTCCCAGGCCGCCAAGGAGCTGCTGTCCAAGAAGGGTTACGACCCCGTTCTGGGCGCGCGCCCGCTGCGGCGCACGATCCAGCGCGAGATCGAGGACTCGCTCTCCGAGAAGATCCTCTTCGGCGAGCTGCGCCCCGGTCACATCGTGGTCGTCGACACGGAGGGCGAGGGCGAGAACGCGACCTTCACCTTCCGGGGTGAGGAGAAGTCGGCGCTGCCCGACGTCCCGCCGATCGAGCAGGCGGCCGGCGGTGCCGGGCCGAACCTGAGCAAGGAGGCGTAACCCTCCGGGGTTCGCCTGTGGGTCTTGCCTGAACGAGAGGGGCCGGTGCTTTCCAGCACCGGCCCCTCTCGCATGCCCTGACGGCTGCGGCTGCGGCTGCGGCTTGCGGCTTACGACAGCTGACCGTCGTAGTCCGGCAGCTTGTACGTCTTCTCCGCGTGGCCGCCCGACAGGTCGGTGGCGCTGTTGCCGATGTTGGCGATGATCGTGTAGCCCTTCGACTCGACGTCGACGCGCTGCGCGGTCTTGTAGTCGGCCACGTTCTTGAAGAGGTCGATCAGATTGCGGGCGTACAGGCCGGTCACCTTGTAGCCGACGTTCGTGAGGTTGTACTGCGTGGCCGGCTTGATGATGTCCGGGCGCGCGGTGACGAAGAAGAGGGCGACGCCGTGGTCCTGGGCGTACTGGGCGACCTTCAGCACGGGCGCGTTGGCCGGCGAGGGGTAGCTGAAGCCGAAGTCGGTCTCCAGGGTGGTGTTGTCGATGTCGAAGACGATCGCCGGCTTCTCACCCGCGGAGGCGGCGGCTATGCGCTGCTTCAGATAGGGCAGCGCCTGGTCCATCACGGCCTGGCAGTCCTGCTGCCAGGTGGCGTAGTCGACGTCCTCGGCGGCGGCCGCCGACACGGACGCGGTGGACGCGGTGGACGCGGTGGTCGCGGCCTGGGCGGTGCCCGGGCCGGTCAGTGTCACCGCGGCGATCGCAGCGGCGGCGGTCAGGCCGATGCGGCGCGTCCAGGGCGTCCAGGAGCCTCTTGTCATCGGGATGGGGTCCTCTCACGTAGGGCTGGGCGGTGCCGGGGCATGGAGATGTCAGGGGCATGCTTGCTGGAGTGAGTGGCGCTGATGGGAAGGGCACATTACTCACGGGTAGCGGCGAGGTGCCAGTAGCCGGAGGGGGTTTATTCGCGCGTTAGGCGCGTCACAGTCATGGGTTTTCGGATCTTGCGGGCCGGTGACATGACGCACAGGTGAAATGTCCGTTACTAGGGTGATTAGTGGGTTGTCGGGTGGGTGGATTCTGGTTTGCGGGGGGCTGATGTGGGGTGGAAGGGTGTTGTTTTGTCAATAAGTGCAGGTAATTGGCGGCTCAGTACTATTTTGAGTCGTAGTTGGGGAGTTTGAGGCGAAGTGGGGGGTGGGGGTACCAAGGGTTTGCCCATCCGGCGGGAACGCTCGTGCCGGGTGGCTTTTCTGTCCCCGTCCCCATGAGGTCCCGATGTTCCAGCGCGCCACCAGCCCGTCCCGTGTCTCCCGCGTTTCCCGTGTCTCCCGCGTCTCCGTTCTGGCCGTCGGCCTCGGAGCATCGGTCGTGATGGGGGTGGCCGGCGTCGCGGCCGCCGCCGAGACCGGTGCGACGGGTGCCGTACAGGTTCAGGCCGCCGCCAAGAAGGCCGCCACCTGGGTGGACCCGGTCCGGAAGTACCGGCTGAGCGCGAGCTTCAACCAGGCCGGGAACATGTGGTCGTCCACCCACTCCGGCCAGGACTTCGCCGTCCCGAGCGGTACCAAGGTCGTCGCCGCGCACGGCGGCACCGTCGTCAAGGCCGGCGGCAACGGCGCCGGTGACGGGCCGGCGTACGGCAACGCCATCGTCATCCGGCACGGCAACGGGACGTACTCGCAGTACGCCCACCTCTCGCGGATCGGCGTGAGGATCGGCCAGGTCGTGGCGACCGGGCAGCGCATCGCCCTGTCCGGCAACACCGGCAACTCCAGCGGGCCGCACCTGCACTTCGAGATCCGTACGACCGCGAACTACGGCTCCGCGGTCGATCCGGTCGCGTTTCTGCGGGCCAAGGGCGTGACCGTCTAGCCGGTGGCGATCGGTGGCGATCGGTGGCGATCGGCGGAGGTCGGCTACGAGGGCTGGGCCGTGCCCTCGTGTGCCTGGGTGACCAGGCCGATCGCGACCTCCAGGACCGCCTTGCGCTTCTCCTCCTCGTCACCCGCGAGGTCCTGGAGGACGAACATCCCGGCGTGCAGGGTGAACATCGCGCTGATGCAGCGGACCTGGTCGACCAGTGGGGCGTCCGGGTCGATGATGATCTCCCGCATACCGAGCATGCGCGTCTTGAACATGTCGCCGATGCTCAGATCCCGGACCGTCGCCTGGTTCTCCTGCATGAAGCGGAAGAGCGGGGCGGCCTGGGTGAGCGCCTCGCCGTAGCGGCGGACGATCTCCTGCTTCATGGCGAGGGTGTGCGGCTGCTGCCGGCCCCACTCGATGAGGTCCTCGATCGGTTTCGTCAGGTCCTCGAACAGGCTGACGATGATCTCTTCCTTGGTCTTGAAGTGGTAGTAGAGCGCCGCCTTCGTGACATCGAGGCGCTCGGCGATCTCCCGCAACGAGGTCTTCTCGTAACCCTGTTCGGCGAAGAGTTCGAGCGCCACGTCCTGGATGCGCTGGCGGGTGTCCCCACGGCGGCGCTGCTTGGTGCGGTCCATGCTCGTACTCCGGCTTCTGCTGCGGGCGCGCCCTTGGTAAAAAACTTACTTGACGCCCGGCTAGTTAGGGGTCTAGCTTCCCCAGTGTAGTCAACTTGCCGGGCGGCAAGTAAGTAGGAGTATGTGGGGGAGTGGGCGGAGACGATGGCGGACGCGCAAGCGGTTGAGGACGAGCAGGACGAGAAGGCCGGGCTTGACGAGCGGGGCGGGCAGGGCGGCCAGAGCGAGCAGGGCAAGCAGGATGAGCAGGGCAAGCAGCCGCGGAGTGTGCGGGTGGTGCTGCTCGCGCTCATGATCGCGATGATGCTCGCCATGCTGGACAACATGATCATCGGTACGGCGATGCCGACGATCGTCGGTGAACTGGGCGGGCTCGAACACCTGGCCTGGGTCGTGACCGCCTATACGCTCGCCACCGCCGCCTCCACACCGATCTGGGGCAAGCTCGGCGACATGTACGGGCGCAAGGGCGTCTTCATGAGCTCGATCGTGCTCTTCCTGATCGGGTCGGCGCTCAGCGGTATGGCCCAGGACATGGGACAGCTGATCGGCTTCCGCGCTGTGCAGGGACTCGGTGCCGGCGGCCTGATGGTCGGGGTCATGGCGATCATCGGTGACCTGATACCGCCGCGCGAGCGGGGCAAGTACCAGGGCCTGATGGCCGGTGTGATGGCGCTCGCCATGATCGGCGGACCGCTGGTCGGCGGAGCGCTCACGGACCACCTGGGCTGGCGCTGGTCGTTCTACATCAACCTGCCGCTGGGTGTGGTGGCGCTCGCCGCCATCAGCGCCGTGCTGCACCTGCCGAAGAAGCGTTCGAAGACGCGGATCGACTATCCGGGCGTCGCGCTGCTGACCATCGGCATCACTTCCATCGTGCTCGTCACGACCTGGGGCGGTACGGAGTACGCGTGGGGCTCCGCCGTGATCATGGAGCTCATCGGGATCGGCGTCGCCTCCCTCGTCGGGTTCGTGTTCTGGCAGACCAAGGCCGCCGAGCCGATCATTCCGCTGCACATCTTCCGCAGCCGCAACTTCACGCTGATGTCGTTCATCGGCTTCGTCACCGGGTTCGTGATGTTCGGCGCGGTGCTGTTCCTGCCGCTGTACCAGCAGTCCGTGCAGGGCGCGTCCGCTACCAACTCCGGGCTGCTGCTGCTTCCGATGCTCGCGGCGATGATGGTCGTGTCCATGATCGCGGGGCGGGTGACGACGAGCACCGGCAAGTACAAGGTGTTCCCGGTGGCCGGCGGTGTGCTGCTGAGCGTCGGGCTGTATCTGCTCGCACAGATGGACACGGACACCTCTCGGCTGACGTCCGGTCTGTACATGGCCGTGGCGGGGGCGGGCATGGGCTGTCTGATGCAGATCACCATGCTGGTCGCGCAGAACAGCGTCGAGATGAAGGACATGGGTGTCGCGTCCTCCACGACCACGCTGTTCCGTACGCTCGGGTCCTCTTTCGGGGTCGCGATCATGGGGGCGTTGTTCAACAGCCGGGTGCAGGACGTGATGCATGAGCGGGCCGGGGCGCTGGGGTCCAAGGTGACCGAGCAGTCGGCGCAGTTGGATGCGGCGAGTCTGGCGAAGTTGCCTGCGGCGGCGCGGGAGGCGTATCAGTACGCGGTGTCTTCGGGGACGCACTCGGCGTTCTTGCTGGGGGCTGTGGTGGCGGTTGCTGTGCTGGTGGCTGCGGTGTTCGTCAAGGAGGTTCCGTTGAAGGGGGCGGGGCCGGAGAAGGATGCCCCCGGGGGCGGGGTTGCGGCTGAGGCGGTCTGACCGTCTGGGGTTCGCCCCCGCCGCCCCTACCCGTCCCATCCCTTCCTGGGGGCTGTGCCCCCAGACCCCCCTTTCGGCCCTGAAGGGGCCTCGTCCTCAAACGCCGGACGGGCTGGGGGGTACCGGGTCACCTGCTCGCACGGGGCAGCATCTGGTAGCTGCCTGTGTTGGTCGGGGCGTGTTCCGGGAGCCACAGGACCGCTACCGCGCCCTCTGCGGGGACGTCTTCCGGGGCGCCGGGTGGGCGTATGTTGCGGAACGTCAGGCGGGCGCCCAGGACTCGGGCCTGGCCCGCTGCGATGGTGAGGCCGAGGCCGTGGCCGTGGCCCGAACGGTCGCTGCTTCCCGTACGGAAGCGGCTGGGGCCGTCCGCCAGGAGGTCCTCGGGGAAACCGGTGCCGTGGTCGCGTACGCGGATGACCCGGCCCTCTACGGAGACCTCTATGGGCGCCTTGCCGTGTCGTGCCGCGTTGGCCAGCAGGTTGAACAGCACGCGCTCCAGCCGCCGGGGATCGGTCGTGACCTCCGACTCGTGCACCACGTGCACGGCGATCTCCGGGTCCTTCGCGAGTACTCGCCGGACCACGAACTCGCCCAGCATGATGTCCTGCAGCTCCGCCCGCTCCGACGCGCCGTCGAGACGGGCCACCTCCAGGACGTCCTCGACCAGCGTGCGCATGGCCTTCGCCCGGTCCAGGACCAGCTCGGTCGGGCGCCCGGGCGGCAGGAGTTCGGCGGCCGTCAGCAGACCCGTCACCGGTGTACGCAACTCGTGCGCGATGTCGGCCGTGACCCGCCGTTCCGCCTCCAGCCGCTGCTGGAGGGTGTCCGCCATCGCGTCCACCGCCCGGGCGAGGTCGTCGGTCTCGTCCTGTACGACACCGCCGATGGCGTCCCGCACCCGTACGTCCGTCTCGCCCCTGGCGACCCGGTTCGCGGCGGCCGCCGCCTTGCGCAGCCGGCGCGACAACTGGGCGCCGATGAGCACACCGAGCGCGCTTCCCCCGAGGACGACGGCGATCGAGCCGATGATCAGCGCCTGGTCGAGGTCGGCCATGATGTCCGTACTGCGGTCGGTGAACCCGGTGTGCAGCGACATGATGTGCCCGTCCTTGAGCGGTACAGCCGCCCAGATGTCGGGCACCCCGTCCGGCCGGTCGGTCACATAGGTCGCCCGGCGGCCCTGCGCCGCCTTCTCCCGCAGTTCCTCCGGCAGGTTCGGGTCGTCGACCTTGATGCCGGGGAAATTGGGCCGGCCCGACAGGTTGTAGTTGCTCTGCCCGATCAGGACGCGTTCGTCGGCGAGATCGCGGGCGCCGTCCAGCATCGAGACCCGGGCGGCGTTGTGCACGACCAGGCTGAGCGTGACCGCGATCAGCGCGCCGACCAGCGCGATGGCGGCGCTCAGCTTCCACCTCAGCCCGGTGTGCAGGCCCGCGAACGAAGTCAACCGGCTGAGTCGCCTGGCCCTGGACTGCCTGTCCCTGAGCTGTGTGTCCATGAGCTGCGTGTTCCTGGAGTGCATGGGCGGTCCGCTCAGGCCTTCAACTTGTAGCCGAAGCCGCGGACCGTCTCGATCCGGTCCTGGCCGATCTTCGTCCGCAGTCGCTGCACATGGACGTCGACGACGCGGGTGTCACCGCCCCAGCCGTAGTCCCACACGCGTTCGAGGAGTTTGTCGCGGGAGAGGACCGTGCCCGGCGCGGACGAGAACTCCAGCAGCAGCCGCATCTCGGTGGGGGTCAGGGCCACCGTCCGGCCTTCCTTGCGGACCTCCATGCCCTCGGTGTCGATCTCCAGGTCGCCGAAGACCAGCACCCCGCCGGTCACGGGCGCGCTGCCCTCCGAAGCCGCCGCGTTCGGGCCGCTCGCGTGCCCGAAGCGGCGCAGGACCGCGCGGATCCGGGCGACCAGGACGGCGCCGTCGAAGGGCTTCGTCACATAGTCGTCGGCGCCCGCCTCCAGGCCCAGGACCACGTCGATGGAGTCGGCGCGCGCCGACAGCATGATCACCGGCACGGTGGACTCGTCGCGGATACGACGGCACAGGCTGACCCCGTCGAGACCGGGGACCATGACGTCCAGGAGGGCGATGTCGGGCCGGTCCGCGCGGAACGCCTCCAGGCCGGACAGCCCGTCGGGCATGGCCGTGACCGCGAAGCCGTCCCGCTCCAGGGCGAGTTGGGTGGCCTCGCGGATGACGTCGTCGTCCTCGACGAACAGGACGTGGGTCTGGTCTGCCATCCCGGGTGCTCTCAGTTCTCGTCAGTTCGGGGGCGTCGTCGGTGTGTCGCCGTCGACCGCGCTGCTGTACTCGTTGTGGGTGCGGTACTCCAGTGTGAAGCGGCCCGCCGTCCAGCGATAGGTGATCACATTCTCACCGGACGGACTCGTCACGGGGTCGTCCTTCTTGTACACCTGTTTGGTGACCACCAGATCGCCCCGGTCGATCTCCGCGTACACCGGAGGCTCCTCGGCCCGGAAGACGTTGCGGTACCCGTCGTCCGTATCACCGCCGTCATCGTCCCGGCGGTACACATAGGAACCGACGCCGACGACATCGCTGCAGGTCATGACATTGACGACGACGTCGTCGGCGATTCCGCCGGTCAGGTTGCCGTACGACACGTCGACCGGGTACTCGTTCCCGACGCACGGCTTCAGCGCGCGCTTGACCGCGGGCGCGACCCCCGGATCGGCCAGCACCAGTCTGACCGCGTTCACCTCGTCCGGAGTGGCGTACGCCGAGGCCATCGGCGTCGGGTTCAGCTTGCCCGTGACGGCGTCCGCGCCCGCCGGGCCCTCGTCACGGGCGCCCGTGCCGCCGGTGGCGCAGGCGGAGAGGAACAGGGCGAAAGCGGCGAGCACGGCCGTCGCCGCGATCACCGCTTGAAAAGCCCGCCGGAGAGGGGCGGACAGGGCCGGCCCCATGGGCAGCCCCGGGGCGTGCCCCGGCCATCCCCGTGCACCCGGACTCGCACCGGGGTCCGTACGCATACCAGCACCGGGTGGCCCCTGGCTCGCCGACGGGAGCGAGCTGGTGCCCGTGCCCGCACGCGAGCCCGCGTCGGCGCCCTCGTTGTTCGCGTCCGTCCCCGTCCGTCCCGTCCGTGTCCGTGTCCGTGTCCGTGGGATCCCGGGATCGGTCGCCCCTGTGCCTAGGCCGCGCAACGCTCCCGCTCCTCATGCTCCAGCGCGCGTGCGTCCAGATCGCGGGCCTCCAGCTCCTCCCGGAGCCGGGCGAGCGCCCGGTGCAGCGTGCTCTTGACCGTTCCGGCCGACATGCCGAGGGCGGCGGCCGTCTCCTCCGTGGACATCTGCTCCCAGTGTCGCAGCACGACGACACTCCGTTGCTTGGGTGCGAGCACCTTCATGACATCCATCAGAAGCGCACGGTCCGCGTGCTGCTCGGTGGAGTCGTCCACACACGCGTCCGGGAGCTGCTCGGTGGGCACCTCCTCCAGCTTCCGCGCCCGCCACCACTCGGTCCGGGTGTTGATCATCACCCGGCGGAGGTAGGCGTCCGCCAGCCGCTTGTCCGCTATGCCCTCCCAGCGGCCGTACGTACGTACGAGCGCCGTCTGCAGCAGGTCCTGTGCGTCGACGGGGTCCGGGACCAGTCGACGGGCGCTGCGCAACAGCGCGTCCTGCCGTGTGCGGACGTACTCCTCGAACTCGAGCACCTCGCCCTGCTGCGCCATGTCGACCGCCTCCCGCTCCCCGTTTCCGACCCGTCTGCCGGCCGGCTTTCTGCCTTGTGGTCCGTACAGGGATGAAGCTACGGAGGGGTTGTCACGGGGTTGTCCGAGCCAGCCTGCGGGGAGCGCGCGGCTGTCCGTCGGTTGTGTAACGGAAATAGGGAAGGGGTAGGCGGGGAGGGTAATTGGTAGCTGTATGGGGCGATTTGGGGGCCGTTACAGAACCCCGAGCGTGTGGTTCAGCTGTGCGGCAGGCGATACAACCCGCCCGGCAGGGGTTCGACCAGACCGTCGGAGACCAGGCCGTCGAGAGCCCGGGCCCGCTGCACCGGCTCGTGCCACACACTGTCGAGCGCGGCCTGCGGTACGGGGGTGTGGGCGTCGCGGAGTACGGCGAGCAGCTTGCCGCGTACCTGACGATCCGTGCCCGCGTACGTCTGGCCGCGTCGGGCCGGCCCCTCGTGCTCGGGCTTCCCGGCGAGCAGCCAGGCGCACTGGGCGGCGATCGGACAGCGGTGGCAGGTCTCGTTCCTGGCCGTGCAGACGAGCGCGCCGAGTTCCATGGAGGCGGCTGCCCAGCGGGCGGCCGTGTGCTCGTCGTCGGGCAACAGGGCGCGGGCGAGACTGCGTTCGGCGGCGGTCGTGGCGTTCGGGGGGTACTGGACGCCGGTGACGGCACGGGCGAAGACACGGCGGACGTTCGTGTCCAGTACGGCGTGCCGCTGGCCGTACGCGAAGGAGGCGACGGCCGCGGCGGTGTACTCGCCGATGCCGGGCAGGGCGAGGAGCTGCGCGTGGTCGGTGGGTACGTCGCCACCGTGGCGTTCCGTTATGGCGACGGCGGCGCCGTGCAGGCGCAGGGCGCGGCGCGGGTAGCCGAGGCGGCCCCAGGCGCGGACGGCTTCGCCGGAGGGGGCGGCGGCGAGGTCGGCGGGGCGGGGCCAGCGGGTGAGCCACTGCTCGTAGACGGGGAGTACGCGGGTGACGGGGGTCTGCTGGAGCATGAACTCGCTGACCATCACGCCCCAGGGGCCGGCGTCGGGGTGGCGCCAGGGGAGGTCGCGGGCGTGGTCGTCGAACCAGTGGATGACGGGGGAGTGGAGGGGGGTGCCGTCGGCGATTCGGTGCGGGGGCTTCGTGGGCGCAGTCATGGCGGTTCCGATCCTGCCATGTGGGGTGGTTGTTTTCGCCCCCGCCGCCCCTACCCGTCCCATCCTTCTGGGGCTCCGCCCCAGACCCCGCTCCTCAAACGCCGCAGGGGCTGGATGGTGCCGGCCGGGGCTTGATCTTTCAGCCCGTCCGGCGTTTGAGGACGAGCGCGTTCAGCGCGAAAGGGGGGTCTGGGGGCGCAGCCCCCAGGGATGGGACGGGTAGGGGCGGCGGGGGCGAGACACGTGGGGGCGAACTGCCGCCCCTCCGGATGGAGTTTGCCGGGATGATGATCCGGAAAAGTTGAGGTCCCGGCGGCGGGTGGGGCGAGTGGAGTGGCTGATCTCTCGTACAGTTTGCGCCGTGGGATCTATGCGCAATCCGGTCGGGCCGCTTCCCTCCTCCATCTACTGGCGTCGGAGGGCCGTTCTGCTGTCTGCGCTCGCCCTGTTGACGTTGCTGGGCATCTGGCTCGTCGCCTCCGGTGGCGGAGGCGGTGACCACCGCACGGACGGCGCCAACGGCAAGGCTCCCGTGCAGACGATCACCCCGGGACCGTCCGGTTCGGGGCCCGCGATCAGCCAAGCCCCGGGCGGACGCGACGAGTCGAGCGGTTCGGGCGGTTCGGGCGGTTCGGACAGCGGGGGATCGGGATCCGGCTCGGGTTCCGGGTCAGGGGGGTCCGCCGGGCCCGGGGACTCCGGCGGTGCCGGCGGATCCGACAGCGGTGGCTCCGGCGGCGGTTCCGCCGGGACCGGTGCCGGCGGCGCGGGTACGGACGACGGCGTCAACGGCAGCGTCGGCAGCGGCGACACCCTTCCGGCCGGTTCCACCCTGCCCAACTGCACAGCAGGCGTCGTCCAGTTGAGCCTGCGCAGTGTGCAGAACGCCTACGCACCCGACGAGACGCCCACCTTCCAGCTCGTCGCCAAGAACTCCTCCGCCAACGACTGCAAGATCGACCTCGGCCCGAAGTCGGCCGTGGTGACGATCACGCAGACCAGCAGCGACGACGACATCTGGTCCTCGGACGACTGCCCCAAGGACGCCGCCGGCCTGCTGTTCCGGGTCTCGGCCGGCGACAGCATCACATACACCTTCGAGTGGGACCGCAGGGCGAGCGCCCCCGAGTGCGCCACCCCGAAGGCGGGGCCGGCGACTGCCGACACCTACCTCGTGGAGGCACAGGCCCCGGGATTCCCGAAGGCCCAGACGTCCTTCGTACTGGACAAGGACTGAGCGGTAGGTAGCAGGAGGAGTCAGCGGGAGCCGGCGCGAGTTACACGTACCGCTCGAGGATCGACGACTCCGCCAGCCGCGACAGGCCCTCCCGGACGCTGCGTGCCCTCGCCTCGCCGACCCCGTCCACCGTCTGGAGGTCGTCGACGCTCGCCGCCAGCAGCTTCTGCAGGCCACCGAAGTGCTCCACCAGGCGGTCGATGATCGCGCCGGGCAGACGCGGCACCTTCGCCAGCAGGCGGAAGCCGCGGGGGGAGACCGCCGAGTCGAGCGTCTCGGGTGAGCCGGTGTAGCCCAGGGCCTTGGCCACCGTGGAGAGTTCGAGCAGTTCGGCGTGGCTGAGCGCGTCGAGTTCGGCGAGCGCCTCGTCGACCGTGCGGGAGCGCTTCGCGGTCGGCTCGGGCACGTAGTCCCGGACCACCAGTTCGCGCTCCGGCTCCACGCCCGCGATCAACTCCTCGAGCTGGAGGGCCAGAAGCCGTCCGTCGGTGCCCAACTCGAGCACGTACCCGGCGATCTCCGTCGCGATGAGGCGGACCATCTCCAGGCGCTGCACCACCGCGGAGACGTCCCGGACCGTCACCAGGTCCTCGATCTCCAGAGCGGAGAGCGTGCCCGCGACCTCGTCGAGGCGGAGCTTGTAACGCTCCAGGGTCGCCAGGGCCTGGTTCGCGCGGGAGAGGATCGCGGCCGAGTCCTCCAGGACACGGCGCTGGCCGTCCACGTACAGCGCGATGAGCCGCATCGACTGGGAGACCGAGACGACCGAGAAGCCCACCTGCTTCGACACACGGTCGGCGGTGCGGTGCCGGGTGCCGGTCTCCTCGGTGGGGATCGTCGGGTCGGGGACCAGCTGGACGCCGGCCCGCAGGATCTTGGACAGGTCCGAGGAGATCACGATGCCGCCGTCGAGCTTGCACAGCTCGCGCAGCCGGGTCGCCGAGAACTCGACGTCCAGGACGAAACCGCCCGTGCACATCGCCTCGACGGTCTTGTCGGAGCCCAGCACGATGAGTCCGCCGGTGTTGCCGCGGAGAATCCGTTCAAGCCCGTCGCGCAGAGCCGTGCCGGGTGCCACGGCGCTCAGTGAGGCGCGCATCAGGCCATCGGCACCGGAGCTCCCACCGTACTTTCCGGGAGCTGCTGCCCGGTCGTTGGCTGCCACTGCACTCCTCCGGTCGCAGGTTCTGAGGCGCTGCCGTTCCGCACACGTTGTTCGTACGGACGGGCGAGACCTGCGCAAAGTCTACCGGCGGTCCTCCTCGTCCCGTGGGGCCTCTCGCCTACGCGACCTCGGGAGCACCCGCAGAGCGTCCCCCATGTCGGCGACTTCGAGGACTTTCATACCGGCGGGGATCTTGCCGGGGTCCGACGGAACGAGGGCGTGGGTGAAGCCCAGACGGTGGGCCTCGGCCAGTCGGCGTTGGACCCCCGTCACCCGTCTGACCTCGCCCGCGAGGCCGACTTCGCCGATCGCCACCAGGTTCTTGGGCAGCGGGGTGTCACTCGCGGCGGAGGCCAGCGCGAGGGCGATCGCGAGGTCCGCGGCCGGCTCGGAGAGCTTCACCCCGCCGACCGTCGCCGAATAGATGTCCCGCTTTCCGAGCGCGCTGATCCTGCCCCGTTGTTCGAGAACCGCGAGCATCATCGACACCCGGGACGTCTCAAGCCCCGACGTCGTACGCCTGGGGGAGGGGATCTGCGAGTCCACGGTGAGCGCCTGCACCTCGGCGACGAGCGGGCGTCGCCCCTCCAGGGTGACGGTCAGACAGGTGCCCGGCACCGGCTCGGCCCGCCGGGTCAGGAACAGGCCGCTCGGATCGGCGAGGCCCGTGATGCCCTCGTCGTGCAGTTCGAAGCAGCCGACCTCGTCCGTCGTGCCGTAGCGGTTCTTGACACCCCGGACGAGACGCAGGCGCGCGTGCCGGTCGCCCTCGAAGGACAGGACCACGTCCACCAGGTGCTCCAGGAGGCGCGGCCCGGCGATGGCGCCGTCCTTGGTGACATGGCCCACAAGGAGCGTCGACATCCCGCGCTCCTTGGACGCGCGGATCAGTGCCCCGGCGACCTCGCGGACCTGGGCCATGCCGCCCGGGGCGCCGTCGATCTCGGGCGAGGCCACGGTCTGGACGGAGTCGAGGACCAGGAGGGACGGCTTCACCGCGTCCAGGTGGCCCAGTACCGCCGCCAGGTCCGTCTCCGCGGCCAGGTACAGGTGGTCGTCGATCGCCTTGATGCGGTCGGCGCGCAGCCGGACCTGGCTCGCGGACTCCTCACCCGTGATGTAGAGCGTGCGGTGCTCGTCGCTCGCCGACTTCGCCGCCACGTCGAGGAGGAGCGTCGACTTGCCCACGCCCGGTTCCCCGGCCACCAGGACCACGGCACCCGGGACGAGCCCACCGCCGAGGACGCGGTCCAGTTCGGGCACGCCGGTGCTGCGGGCGGTGGCCTGCCGGCCGTCGACCTGGCCGATGGGGACCGCGGAGGTGGTGACGCGGCCCGGCGCCGTCGTACGGACCGCGGGCGCGCCGTACTCCTCCACCGTGCCCCACGCCTGGCATTCGCCGCAGCGGCCGAGCCATTTGACCGTCTGCCAGCCGCACTCGGTGCAGCGGTAGGACGGTCGGTCCTTCGCGGTCTTCGTACGGGCAGCCATGAGACGAACCGTATCCGGGACCACTGACAACGCCGCCGCCGACGGGTGCCGAAAGCCGAGCTCCCGGCGGCAACCGGCCACGTCAGGTCAGGAACAGGCCACGGAATCCGGAGTTCCTGTCCCCTATTGAGGGATCGTTTCACCCGTACGGATTAAAAGTGCTCAAGGCGGGCGAAGGGGTCGGCGTAAGACGCCTACGGTCGCACGGATGACGAGCAGCAGTCCGGACACCCCGACCCGCAGCACCGGTGCACACCGGGCGCACCGTGAGGCGCGCGACCGGTCGGCGGGGCGCACGCTGGTCCAGCGCCCGCCCGCGCGCTACGAGCCGTATCTGGACGGCCTGTTCACCTACTGCCTGTCCGTCCTGTGCGACCACGACGCGGCCACCGCCGCCCTCGGTGACGTCCTCGCGGTCGCCGAACGCCGCGGCCCGCGCGGTCCGGAGTCCGCCGGTGACCGCAGGGCCTGGCTGTACGCCCTGGCCCGCTGGGCCTGTCTGCGCAAGCTGGCCGAGGCCAAGCAGAAACGTCAGAGCACGCACGCGGCCGGCCGGCGCGGCAAGCGGCAGACGCCCGCCGCCCCGACGTCCCAGGCCGCCCCCGACTCCGCCGCCGTTCCCGTCTCCGAGGAGGTCCAGGAGACGCACCGCCGTGAACTGGCCCAGCTAGCCTGGCCGGAGGCCGCCGGCACCACCCCCGAACAGCGCGAGGCCCTCGAACTCGCCGTACGCCACAAGCTCGCCGCTCCCGAGGTCGCCGCCGTCCTGGGCCTCGACGCCACCGCGGCCCGCGAACTGCTGGCCTCCGCCGCCTGCGAGGTCGAACGCACCCGCGCGGCCCTCGCCGTCGTCGAGACCGGCACCTGTCCGAGCGTCTCCCGCCTCACCGGCGACCAGCAGCTGGTGCTCAGCAGCGCATTGCGCCGCGAACTGGTCCGGCATGTCGACGACTGCCCTCGCTGCCGCCGCACCGCCGAGCGGGCCGCTCCGGCCACCTGGCCCGGCGCCGAGGTCGCGCCGCCCGCCGAACTGCCCGTCCTGGAGGCACCCCGCGCGGCCCTCCACGTCGCGATGGCGCACCTCCCGCGCGCGCGGGGCGCCGCCGCCCCGCGCTTCGACCGGCGCGGCTTCCCGATGGACCCCAAGGACCGCGCCGCCCGAAGGGACCGCCTCCGCGCGCGTGCCGTCACGACCACGGTCGTCGCCACCGTGGTCGCCGCCCCCGTGTTCGCCCTGTGGGCGGCCTACCGCGGGGCGCCGGTGACCGGAGAGGGCGTCCCGGGGAACCGGTCGGCCACCGCGAGCGAGGCGCAGCGCCCCGACACCCTCGACGGCGAGTCGGGCGGCTACGAGAACGCCGGGAACGCGGGCAGCGCCGGCACCGCCCCCGGCAACGGCCTTGTCAGGAAGGACCACGGCACTCCGGACGTCTCCGTGGAGGTGATCAGCGCGGTCCCCGGCGCCAAGGAGAGCCCGGGCGTGCTCACCGTGGAGGCCTCGAGCGACGGCGACACGACGCTCATCACCCTGACCGCGTCCGGGCACACGCCGGTGCGCTGGACGGCGTACACCGGGGCGTCCTGGCTGTACCCGAGCCGGTCGGCGGGAACGCTGCGGCCCGGCGAGTCGTTCACGATCAAGGTGTACGTCGACCCTCTGCGCGAGCCGGCCGGTCACTGGGGCGCGCGGGTGTCGATCGCACCGGCGTCCGCCGTCGTCTCCATCGAGGGGTACGGCACCGCGCCCACACCGCCAGAACCGACGCCCGCGAACCCACCGGCCCCCGGTCCGCCCCGCCCCACGCTCCCGGCTCCCACGACCCCCGCCCCCACGACCTCGGCGCCCGCGACCCCGCCCCCCAGCGACCCGCCACCGTCCTCGTCACCCGACCCGGAGCCCACCCCGACCCCCACGCCGACGGCCTCGGTGACCTCGACCCCGGCCGACCCCGGAGGCTCCTCACCGCCCGTCGACAGTGACAGCCCGAGCCCCTCGATGGCGTCCTGAGCCCCGCCCCGCCTCAGCGAACGGGATCGGCGGGATGCGGAGCCAGCAGCGGCAGCTGCGAGGCCAGCCGCTCCTCACAGAGCTCCACCAGCCGGTCGTACCCCGCCTTGCCCATCAGCTCGACCAGCTCCGGCCGGTACGACACGTACACCGGTTCGCCCGCGCCGTGCGCCGAGGTCGCCGATGTGCACCACCAGTGCAGGTCGTGGCCGCCCGGCCCCCAGCCGCGCCGGTCGTACTCACCGATCGACACCTGGAGCACGCGCGTGTCGTCGGGCCGGTCGATCCAGTCGTACGTCCGCCGCACCGGAAGCTGCCAGCACACGTCCGGCTTGGTCTCCAGCGGCTCCCGGCCCTCCCGCAGCGCCAGGATGTGCAGCGAGCAGCCGGCACCGCCCGCGAACCCGGGCCGGTTCTGGAAGATGCAGGACCCCTGGTACGGCCGGGTCTGTCGCGAGCCCTCCTCGTCCTCCGACGTCCAGCCGGACGCCGTGCCGACGTCGTGGTGCTGCCAGATGTCGGGCGTGAGACGCGCCACAAATCCGGCGACGCGCTTCTCGTCGTCCTCGTCGGAGAAATGGGCACCCAGCGTGCAGCAGCCGTCGTCCGCGCGGCCGGCCTGGATGCCCTGGCAGCCGCTTCCGAAGACGCAGTTCCAGCGGGAGGTCAGCCAGGTCAGATCACAGCGGAAGACCTGCTCCTCGTCCGCCGGATCAGGGAACTCCACCCACGCGCGCGCGAAGTCGAGCCCCTTCTCGTCGCTCACCACCGCCGACTTGTCGGCCTTTGTCTTTTTCGTCTTGGGCACGAGACCAGGGTAAGTCGCTCGGGGCCCCTTCCGGCACCGCTCCGGGGGCCGACGCGGGCGCGGCTGGCAGTAGCGTTCCGTCCATGAGACTCGGTGTCCTCGACGTGGGATCGAACACGGTGCATCTGCTGGTGGTGGACGCGCACCCCGGCGCACGCCCCCTGCCCGCGCATTCGCACAAGGTCGAGCTGCGGCTCGCCCAACTCCTCGACGACGCCGGAGCCATCGGCCCCAAAGGGGTCGACAAACTCGTCGCCGTGATCCAGGACGCGCTCCAGGCGGCCGAGGACAAGGGCGTCGAGGACCTGCTGCCGTTCGCCACCTCCGCCGTGCGCGAGGCCAGCAACGCCGACGACGTCCTCGCGCGCGTGCAGGCCGAGACAGGCGTCGAGCTCCAGGTCCTGACCGGCTCCGAGGAGGCCCGCCTCACCTTCCTCGCCGCCCGCCGCTGGTTCGGCTGGTCGGCGGGCAAGCTCCTCGTCCTCGACATCGGCGGCGGCTCCCTGGAGATCGCCTACGGCATCGACGAGGAGCCCGACACCGCCGTCTCCCTCCCCCTCGGTGCCGGCCGCCTGACCGCGGGCTGGCTCCCCGGCGACCCGCCCGACCCCGACGACATCAGGTCTCTGCGCCGGCATGTACGCGCCCAGATCGCCCGTACGGTGGGCGAGTTCAGCCGTTTCGGCGCCCCGGACCACGTCGTCGCCACGTCGAAGACGTTCAAACAGCTCGCCCGCCTGGCCGGCGCGGCCCGCTCCACTGAGGGCCTGTACGTCCAGCGCGAGCTGAAGAGCGAGTCCCTGGCGACCCTGGTCCCCGAACTCGCCTCCATGACGACAGCGGAACGAGCAGCCCTCCCCGGAGTCTCGGAAGGCCGGGCCGGCCAGCTCCTCGCGGGCGCCCTGGTCGCCGAGGCGGCGATGGACCTCTTCGCCGTCAAAACCCTGGAGGTCTGCCCCTGGGCCCTACGAGAGGGCGTAATCCTCCGTCGCCTGGACCACATGGGCACCCACATGGGCACGGAGTAAACCAATCCCGGTACTTCTCGACGGACCTGAGAAGCACCCCCCAGGGGCGCGAGGAACTGCGCGACAAGCCACACGACCCGCACCCGCCCGACAACCGATCCCTCTACGGCGACCGGGCGCCCCCGACCCACCCGCACATACACACCCCGTAACCTGTCCCCATGGCGGAGCCAGTCGTACGCATCCCAGATGCGAAGGTCGCGCTGTCCACAGCCTCCGTGTACCCGGAGTCGACGGCAACGGCCTTCGAGATCGCCGCGCGTCTCGGATACGACGGCGTCGAGGTCATGGTCTGGACGGACCCCGTCAGCCAGGACATCGAAGCCCTGCGCAGACTGAGCGACTACCACCAGATCCCCATCCTCGCCATCCACGCGCCCTGCCTCCTCATCACCCAGCGCGTCTGGTCCACGGACCCCTGGACCAAGCTCCAGCGCGCGCAGGCGGCCGCCGAGAAGCTCGGCGCGTCGACCGTCGTCGTACACCCCCCCTTCCGCTGGCAGCGCCAGTACGCGCGTGACTTCGTCACCGGCATCTGGCGCATGGCCGACGAGACGGACGTCCGGTTCGGCGTCGAGAACATGTACCCCTGGCGCTACCGCGACCGCGAGATGCTCGCGTACGCCCCCGACTGGGACGTCACGAAGGACGACTACCGGCACTTCACGATCGACCTGAGCCACACCGCGACCGCCCGCAGCGACGCCCTGGAGATGGTCGACCTCATGGGCGACAGGCTCGGCCACGTCCACCTCGCCGACGGCAACGGCTCCAACAAGGACGAGCACCTGGTCCCCGGCCGCGGCACGCAACCCTGCGCCGAGCTGCTCGAACGGCTCGCGCTGACCGGTTTCGACGGCCATGTGGTCATAGAGGTGAACACCCGGCGCGCGATGTCCGGCGTCGAGCGCGAGGCCGACCTCGCCGAGGCGCTCGCCTTCACCCGCCTCCATCTGGCGTCGGCCGTCAGGGCCGTCCCCGGCGGGGGCCCGCGCCCATGACCAGCGCCGCCCCCCGCCGCCGGGGACGCCCCTCCCGTACGGACTCCGCCGACGCACCCGCGGCGCGCGACCGCATCCTGGCGGCGGCCCGCGAGGAGTTCGCCGAACGCGGCTACGAGAAGACGTCCGTACGCGGCATCGCCAAGTCCGCGGGCGTCGACTCGGCGCTCGTGCACCACTACTTCGGCACCAAGGAGCAGGTCTTCGAGGCGTCCATCGAGGTCGCCGTCGGTCCCCTGCTGAGCGCACCCGGCTCGATCGCCGAAGGCCCCCTCGACGGCGTCGGCGAGCGGCTGGCCCGCTTCTTCTTCGGCGTCTGGGAGAACCCGGCCACCCGCAAGGCACTGCTCGCGATTGTCCGCTCCGCCATGAACAACGAGGCCGCCGCCGGAGTCTTCCGCCGCCTGATCTCCGCCCAGCTCCTGCGCCGCGTCGCCGTCCAGCTGAACCTCCCGGACGCCGAACTCCGAGCCGAACTGGCCGCCGCCCAACTCGTCGGAATCGCGATGCTCCGTTACGTCATCAAGGTCGAACCCCTGGCCTCGGCAAACCCGGACGAGATCATCGCCAGGGTGGCCCCGGTGATCCAGTCCCACCTGACCAACGCCTGAGTTCAGCGGCGGGACGCGAGGAGGGGCCTTTCAGAGGCGCGGGGAACTGCGCGACAAGCCCCCACCGACCCGCACCCGAAAACGAGACACCCATCCCGCATGACGGACTCACCGTCCAACCCGTGGATAACCGGCGTACCCTCGACGGAGTCACACTCTTCGAAGTAGCGAGGCGAGCGAAGATGCCCGAGCTGAGGTCCCGCACAGTCACCCACGGCCGCAACATGGCGGGCGCCCGCGCCCTTATGCGCGCCTCCGGTGTACCGGGCGCCGACATCGGGCGCAAGCCGATCATCGCGGTCGCGAACAGCTTCACGGAGTTCGTGCCCGGCCACACCCACCTCCAGCCGGTCGGCCGCATCGTCAGCGAGGCCATCACCGCCGCCGGAGGCATCGCCCGCGAGTTCAACACGATCGCCGTCGACGACGGCATCGCGATGGGCCACGGCGGCATGCTGTACTCCCTGCCCTCCCGCGACCTCATCGCGGACAGCGTCGAGTACATGGTGGAAGCCCACTGCGCCGACGCCCTGATCTGCATCTCCAACTGCGACAAGATCACCCCGGGCATGCTGAACGCCGCCCTGCGGCTCAACATCCCCACGGTCTTCGTCTCCGGCGGCCCGATGGAGTCCGGCCGCGCGACCCTCGTCGACGGCACGGTCCGTACGCTCGACCTGGTCGACGCGATCTCCGACGCCGTGAACGAGAAGATCTCGGACGAGGACATCCTCCGTATCGAGGAGAACGCCTGTCCGACCTGCGGATCCTGTTCCGGCATGTTCACGGCCAACTCGATGAACTGCCTCGCGGAGGCCATCGGCCTCGCCCTCCCCGGCAACGGCTCGGTCCTGGCTACGCACACGGCCCGCAAGGCCCTGTACGAGAACGCGGCCCGCACGGTGATGGACATCACCCGCCGCTACTACGAGCAGGACGACGAGACGGTCCTGCCCCGCAGCATCGCCACCTTCGCGGCCTTCCAGAACGCCATGGCGCTCGACATCGCGATGGGCGGCTCGACCAACACGATCCTGCACCTGCTGGCCGCCGCCCAGGAGGCGGGCGTCCCGTTCGGACTGGACGACATCAACGAGGTCTCGCGCCGCGTCCCGTGCCTGGCGAAGGTCGCGCCGAACGTCGCCAAGGACCGCACGTACTACATGGAGGACGTGCACCGCGCCGGCGGTATCCCCGCCCTCCTCGGCGAGCTGCACCGCGCCGGACTCCTCAACGAGGACGTGAACTCGGTTCACAGCGCGTCCCTCGCCGACTGGCTGAAGACGTGGGACGTGCGCGGCGGCTCGCCGTCGCCGGAGGCCGTGGAGCTGTGGCACGCGGCGCCTGGCTGCGTCCGCTCCGCCCAGGCCTTCTCCCAGTCGGAGCGCTGGGAGGCCCTGGACGTCGACGCCGAGGGCGGCTGCATCCGCAGCGCCGAGCACGCGTACTCGAAGGACGGCGGCCTGGCGGTCCTCAAGGGCAACCTCGCCGTCGACGGCTGCGTCGTGAAGACGGCCGGCGTCGACGAGTCGATCTGGACCTTCGAGGGCCCCGCGGTCGTCTGCGAGTCGCAGGAAGAGGCCGTCGAGAAGATCCTCAACAAGAAGATCACGCACGGCGACGTCGTCGTCATCCGCTACGAGGGCCCCAAGGGCGGCCCCGGTATGCAGGAGATGCTCTACCCGACCTCGTTCCTCAAGGGCCGCGGCCTCGGCAAGACCTGCGCCCTGATCACGGACGGCCGCTTCTCCGGCGGCACCTCGGGCCTCTCCATCGGCCATGCCTCCCCCGAGGCGGCCTCCGGCGGCACCATCGCCCTGGTCAAGGACGGCGACCGCATCCGCATCGACATCCCGAACCGCACGATCGAGCTGCTGGTCGACGACACCGAGCTGGCCCGCCGCGAGCAGGCCCTGAACGGCGTCTACGCCCCCGTCTCCCGCGAGCGCAAGGTCTCCGCGGCCCTGCGCGCGTACGCGGCGATGGCGACGAGCGCCGACCGCGGCGCGGTGCGGGACGTGTCCAAGCTGGGCTGAGGCCGGTCGTACATCCGCGCACATCCGCATGAGAAGGGCCGCTCCCCGAGGAGCGGCCCTTTTCCATGCGCTTCCGGTACGCGCGTCACCAGGCGGCCGGGTCCGCCGCGTCCACGGCGAAGACGGAACCGTCCGGCGCGCTCGCGTAGACGCGTCCGCCGGCGACGACGGGGGCGGGCAGCGAGGCGGCGATCGTGTCCGAGGCCGCGCCGAGGCGGGGCGAGGTCTGCCCCGCGAGCTTCCCCGTACGGGCGTTCACCGCGAGGAGGCGTCCGTCGGCGGAGGTGAAGTACACATACCGCCCGTCCACGGCCGGCGCGGAGCCGAGGGTCACGGACGTCTCCAGCCGCCACAGCTGCTTCCCCCCCTTCAGGTCCAGGGCGAACATCGAGCCCCCGGCGGCCAGCAGATAGACCGTGTTCCCCCGTACGACGGCTTGGGCCCGCTGGAGCGCAACCTCCACCTCGACCTTGCGGGAGGCGCCGGTCGCCGGGTCGTAGTCGAGGACGGCGACCGTGCCCCCGGCCACGGTGTCGAGGGCGGCGAAGAAGACGGAGGTGCCCGCGTCGGTGGTGCCGATGGGCTTCAGCCGCCCGGTCAAGCTGTCCTGCCAGCGCACGTCACCCGTGCCCGGGTCCAGCGCGACGACCCGGGTGGCCGCCCCGTCCGCGATCTTGGCGGTGGCGTACGCGAGCCGGTCACCGGCGAAGGAGAACAGCTCCGGGCCGCTCAGACCGGCGATGCGCCGCTTCCACTTGCTGTCGCCGGACGCGCTGTCGACGCCGGTGACCTTCCCGTCGGGGCCGGTCAGGAGGGCTGTACCGCCGGCGTACCGGAGGCCGACGCGGCCCGCAAAGGTCTCCTGCCAGCGGGTGGCGCCCGTAGCGGGGTCGAGCGCCTCGATACGGGGTCCCGAGTCCAGCGGGGGGTGCACGAGGCCGCCCGACAGGACGGGCGGGCGGCTCGGAATGATGGAGGCGTCGATCGGGTGCCGCCACAGGACGGTGCCGTCGTCGGGGTCGATGGCGGAGACGAGACCCTGCTGGGCGCAGAACAACTTGCCGGTGCCGTACGTGCATTGGGGCATGTCGGCGTTGCCATCGTTGTCCGGCCGCACCGCCCACGCCCGGAAACCGGCCGCCGCTGTCGTCGAACCGGCCCCGGCGGCAGGGCCCTTGGGCTGGGCGACCGGATCACCGCCGAACACCCGCACCGAGGCGAACACACACCCGGCGGCGAGGGCGAGCGCCCCCGACGCAAGAAACACGCGCTTGCGCAGCCGCCGAGGACCCGAACTCCCGGAGGAGGAAGGGGAGTCGGCAGAAGCAGACGCAGGGGAAGCAGGCGACGCAGGAGAAACAGCCGCAGGCGAAGCACTGCCAGACGAATGGGAGGAGCGACTGCCGCGTCGCTCCCCGGCCTCGAACGTCTGGGTGTCGTAAGAGGCGGCAACAGACCGCAGCTCCCGCATCAGTTCATCGGGAGTCGGCCGGTCCTCGGGTTCCTTGGCGAGGCAACGCAGCACCAGCGGGGCGAGGTTGGCCGGTACGCCGGTCAAGTCGGGCTCGTCGTGCACGACTTGGTAGGCGACGACATAAGGGCTGTCGGAGTCGAAGGGCCCGCGCCCGGTCGACGCGTGCACCATCACCGACCCGAGGGCGAAGATGTCGGCGGCGGATCCCACCTCACGTGGCCGCCGGAACTGCTCGGGCGCCATGAACGGCGGCGTGCCGATCAACTTGCCTGTCTCGGTGCGCAGTTCGCTGTCCTTCGGCCGAGAAATGCCGAAGTCGATGACCTTCGGACCGTCCTCGGCGAGCAGCACATTGCTGGGTTTCAGGTCCCGGTGGACGACTCCGACCCGGTGGATGTCCCGCAGTGCCTCGGCGAGCCCGGCCATCAGCCGCCGCAACTGGCCGGCACTCATGGACCCGTTCCGCTTCACCTCGTCGGCGAGGGTCGGCCCGGGAATGAACAGGGTGGCCATCCAGGGCCGTTCGGCATCGGGATCGGCGTCGACGACGGGCGCGGTGAAGGCACCGCTGACGCGCCGGGCAGCCGCGATCTCCTGCCGGAAACGCCCTCTGAACTCGGGGTCCTTGGCGAACTCGCCGTGCACGACCTTGACCGCGAGCTTCATCCCGGAGGTGCTCCGGGCCAGGTGCACCACGCCCATGCCGCCGGAGCCCAGCCGTGACTCCAGACGGTACTGACCGGCGTACTCCGGAAATTCCGCTTCCGCGCCGGTTCCGGAGTTCCGCTGTGGCGTCATGGACTCACCCCCGTGCTGTTCGGCCGCGCGCGCGACGCACGGAGCCTAGTCGATGAGGGGTGGCGGACAGAGGCGGCTTGCTGATGTTGGTGTACGAGTTTCGTACATGTGTTTCATGGCCTGATTTAGGGGTATCACCCCGATCCCATGACAGCCATGGGCGTACGACGGGGGAGGGTTTTCCATGTCCACAGAGCACATCGGGGAAAGAACGGCCGACGAGGCGACAGAGCGAGAGGTCGCCACAAGCCGTACGGAACTGAAGATCACGACGACGTCCGTCCGCACCTACGCGGTCGCCCCCGGCTACCGCCTCAACGTCCGCAGCGGCCCGGGCACCAGCTACACGATCATCCGCGTACTGTCCGAGGGCGCCAGGGTCCCGATCTACTGCCAGCGCCCCGGCGAGGCCATCGCCGGTCCGTACGGTACGTCGAACATCTGGGACAACATCGACAACGGCGAGTACGTCTCGGACGCGTACGTCCTGACAGGCAGCGACGGCTACGTGGCAGCGCACTGCTCCTGACCCGCACACCGCACCCGGGCACCGGTGCCGGTGCCCGGGCTGCCCATAATCAAACGGTGAGCGACAAGAGCGCAGAACAAGGCAAGACGGACGCAGCGGACAAGATGGGCGGCACCCGCCCGGAACCCCGCCCCGAACCCCTCCGCTTCTTCGGCACGACCTGGGTGGAGCACGACGCCGGCTACACGGCCCGCCGGGTAGGGGTGGCCGCGGGCGCGCTGACGGCGACGATCGCCTCCTGCCTGATCCTGCGCTTCGCCTACGAAGGCCTGCGGATCGCGGAGGTAGGGGGCCTGGTGTCCCTGCTGATGGTGGTGATGTTCGCGGTGTGCAGCGCCCTGACGTTCGGCCACACCTGGGGCGCCTTCACAACGCGCCCGGACCCGGCCCGCCAGGCCTCACTCCGGGGCCTCCTGGCGGTCGGCTTCGTAGGCGCCCTGACCGCCTACTTCCTCCGCTCCCTCAAAGAGGCCCCCGGCGAATCCCTGCACCGCCAGGAATACGAAGCGGCCCGAACCCAACACACCCGCACAACCACCCGCAGAACAGGCAACCCGGCCAAGAGGCAAAGGCGGGCCTGATTTTTTCAGCCCGTCCGGCGTTTGAGGACAAGGCCCGTTCAGGGCCGTAGGGGGGTCTGGGGGCGCAGCCCCCAGGAACGGGATGGGACGGGTAGGGGCGGCGGGGGCGAGAAAACACTTCCCCAAACCCCACCCCCCTCCCCAACACCCCGGTCACCATGTCCACATGACGGCCTCAACCCAGCCCCCCACTCCCACCGAACCCCCCACCCCCACCCGAGCCACCTCCTTCAACGCAGCCGCAGCCCAATACGCCAAAAACCGCCCCTCCTACCCACCCACCCTCCTCGACGCCATAGAACACCTGGCCGCCCACCCCCTCACCGGCTCCCGCGTCGCAGACATCGGCGCCGGCACCGGCATATCCACCGCCCTCCTCCATGCCCGCGGCGCCCACGTGATCGCCGTGGAACCCGGCGACGGCATGGCAGCCCAGTTCCGCCGCACCCTCCCCGACGTCCCGATCGTCCGAGGCAACGGCAACGCCCTCCCCCTGGCCGACGCCTCCGTCGACTTCCTCACCTACGCCCAGTCCTGGCACTGGACAGACCCGGACCAGGCCATCCCGGAGGCCCTGCGCGTCCTGCGCCCGGGCGGCGCACTCGCCCTGTGGTGGAACACGTACGCCCTGGACGTCCCCTGGATCACCGCTCAGGCCAACCGCATCCGGTACTTCTTCGGCGTCGACCCGATCGTGGAGAACAACGGCGCCTCCCAGCGCGCGGCGGACCCCTCGGGCCGCCTCGACTTCGCCAGCCGCCAACTCCGCTGGAGCCGCCGCGTCCCGATCGACACGCACCTGGCGAACATCGGCAGCCACTCACTGTTCCTGGTCCACGACAAGGCGGAGACCGAGGCGTTCCTGGCCGAGGAACGCAACCTCCTGCTCAAGCTCTTCCCGTCGGAAACGGTCGAGGAGACCTACGAGGTGGACCTGTTGGTGGCGACCACCGCACTCACCGCAGAGCCCGTCACCACACCCACCACCTGACCCCGTGCGGCGGCCCACCCCTCCAGGGCCGCCGCACAAGCGTGATCAACGTGCCGGAGCCCATCCAACTCCAGCCGCACTTCCCGCCCCGAGGGCAGATTCCTCAACCCACCCGGCGCCTCCAGCGACTCGAGCGCCTCCAACTCGTCGAGCAACTTGGGCAACCGCAGAAACGTGGCATGCCCGACGACCCGTACGACAACCACGCCGTCACCCCGCTCACCGATCTCCACCCGAACCCGGCTGACGTCCCAGGCGGTCTTCCCCACGGAAAGCGCAAGCCCGACCACCACCCCCTGGAACAACCCCGCCACGACGATGGCACCGGCGGTCACCCCAAACACGCACACCTCCCCCCGATGCTCCCGCCACAGCACCCCCACCTCCCGCACCGGCACAAGCCCGCACCCGGCCCACACCAGCAGCCCGGCCAACGCAGCCACCGGAACCACCCCAAGCACCTCAGGCACCACGAACAACACCCCCACGAAGGCGAGCAGCCACCCCCCGTACAGCCCCCGCGCCACCGTCCCCCGCGCCCCGCCCGACCCACCCCCGGAACGCTCACCCACGCCCCCCGCAGCCAAAGGCAACGCCCCCAGCACCCCGCACACAGCGTTCCCAACCCCCTGAGCCATCAACTCCCGATCAAAATCAACCCGTTGCCCCTTGCGCCCCCGAGGCAACCGCTCGACAGCAACCGCCCCGAACAACGACTGCGCGGACGCGAGCAGAGCAAGCCCGACGACCGTCCCGACCACCCCCACCTCCCCGAGCCGCCCGAAATCCGCCGACTCCGGCGCCCGTACGGCGGCCACCAGCCCCCGAACCTCCACCCGCCGCACGTCCAGGTCACACACCCAGGTCGCCCCCGAGGCCAACGCCACCGCCACCAGCGGCCCGGGCACCAGCCGTGCCGCCCGTCCCCAACACCGCCACAGCAGGAGTACGGCGATGGTGGCGCCGCCGACGCCCGACGCCACGGGATCGACGTCCCCGGGAAGCGAGCCCAGCCCGCCCACCGCCCCGAGCGCAGTCGCGGGCACGCGCACATCGCCCAGGGCGTACAACTGCCCGGCGACCAGCACGATCCCGATCCCGGCGAGCATCCCCTGGACGACCGACACGGGCACGGCCCGGAACCACCGCCCGAGCCGCAACGCTCCGAGCCCGAGCTGCACCAACCCGGCCGTGAACACGAGCACCCCGAGCACGGCGACCCCGTACGCCTGCACAGCCCCGTACACGAACACGGTGAGCCCCGCCGCAGGCCCGCTCACCTGAACGCTGCTCCCGGGTACCACCCCGCCGACGAGCCCGCCGACGACCGCCGTGACCACCCCCAGCTCGGCGGGCACACCGGAGGCGACGGCGATGCCCACGCACAGAGGCAACGCCACGAGAAAGACGAAGAAAGAAGACAGCAGATCGGCCTTGCGCACGCCAAACCGCATGACGAAAGCACCTCCGACAACGAAGGAAGCAGTGCACGGCGAATGAAACCCATTGTCGGCAAGGAGGGCAGGCAGGGCACCCACTTCCGCGCCCTCGCCACCACGATCCGGAGTCACAGGAAGCCCTGAGGGTCACTCGAACCGGACCGTCCCCCTCCGACGCCTCCACCACGCGCCTGCGCCCCCGCCGCCGATCGCCCCCCTCCAACTCACTTGACGCCGGGCCGGACCGCGAGCACTATTCATCATGTGATGAATTTCAGCGATCCTCCCTCCGGAAGGGCCGTACAAGCCGAAGCCCTCACCGTCGTACGAGGCACCCGAAAGGTCCTGCGCGGCCTCGACTTCACGGTCCCGCGCGGCCAGATCACCGGCCTGCTAGGCCCTTCGGGCTGCGGAAAGTCGACCCTCATGCGGGCGATCGTCGGCACCCAGGCCAAGGCCACCGGCACCCTGGAGGTCCTCGGCCACCCCGCCGGCCACGCCGAGCTCCGCACCCGTATCGGCTACGTGACCCAGGCACCCTCGGTCTACGACGACCTGACGGTCCGCCAGAACCTGGCCTACTTCGCCGCGATCCTCGACCCGGGCCGCGCAGCGGCAGACCGCCGCCACGAGAACGTCACCCGCGCCATCGCCGACGTCGACCTCACCACCCGCGCCGACGCCCTCGCCGGCAACCTCTCCGGCGGCCAGCGCAACCGCGTCTCCCTGGCGGTGGCCCTCCTCGGCGCCCCCGACCTCCTGGTCCTGGACGAACCGACGGTGGGCCTCGACCCCGTCCTCCGCCGAGACCTGTGGTCCCTCTTCCACACCATCGCGGCCACCCGCGGAGCGACGCTCCTGATCTCCTCCCACGTCATGGACGAGGCCGAGCGCTGCCACCGCCTCCTCCTCATGCGAGACGGCGAACTACTCGCCGACGACACCCCCGAGACGCTCCGCACCCGCACGGCGACGGAAACAGTCGAAGAGGCGTTCCTCCACCTGGTGGACGAGGAGAACAAGAAAAAGAAGGAAGAGAACGAACTGAAGAACAAGAAGGACAAGAAGGAGAAGAAGGAGCAGACCCAATGACCACAACCGCCCCTACACCCACCGCTTCTTCTACTTCTTCGGCCCCCACAACCGCCCTGAACGCCTCCCGAACCACAGCCACCGCGATCCGAGTCCTGGCCCAACTCCGCCACGACCCCCGCACCATCGCGATGCTGATCGTGCTCCCGAGCCTGCTCCTGCTCCTCCTGCGCTACGTCTTCGACGGCAGCGCACGCACCTTCGACGGAATCGGGGCGTCCCTCCTCGGGATCTTCCCTCTCATCACGATGTTCCTCGTGACCTCGATCGCCACTCTCCGCGAACGCACCTCGGGCACCCTGGAACGCCTCCTGGCCATGCCCTTGGGCAAGGGAGACCTGATCGCCGGCTACGCCCTGGCCTTCGGAATCCTCGCGATCATCCAGTCGGCCCTGGCCACAGCACTGGCGGTCTGGCTCCTGGGCCTGGACGTGACGGGCTCCCCCTGGCTCCTTCTCCTGGTGGCCCTGCTCGACGCACTCCTGGGCACCGCCCTCGGCCTCTTCGTATCGGCCTTCGCGTCGTCGGAGTTCCAGGCGGTCCAGTTCATGCCGGCGGTGATCTTCCCCCAGCTGCTCCTGTGCGGCCTCTTCACCCCCCGCTCCAACATGCACCCGGTCCTGGAGGCGATCTCCGACGTCCTCCCCATGTCCTACGCGGTGGACGGTATGAACGAGGTCCTCACCCACACGGACATCACAGCCACCTTCGTACGGGACACCCTGATCGTCGCCATCTGTGCCCTACTGGTCCTGACCCTGGGCGCAGCAACCCTCCGCCGCCGAACCCAATGACCCCGACCACCGCCCCATTCCAGCCCACCCAGTGCACCTGTTCAGCCCCGGCCCGCACCATCAGCCCGTCCGGCGTTTGAGGACAAGGCCCGTCCAGGGCCGTAGGGGGGCCTGGGGGCACAGCCACCAAGAACGGGATGGGACGGGCAGGGGCGGCGGGGGCGAAAAAATCCCGCCCACCGGACACCAGCCCCCACCCCCCACCCCAAATGCGAGGATGACCCCGAACAACGCACCCCCCGGAGGGCACCGCACCATGACCCAGAAAGTCGCAGTCCTCGGCACCGGCAAAATCGGCGAAGCCCTACTCAGCGGAATGATCCGAGCCGGCTGGGCCCCCGCCGACCTCCTGGTCACCGCCCGCCGCCCGGAACGAGCCGAAGAACTCCGCACCCGCTACGGAGTGACCCCGGTCACCAACCCGGAGGCGGCGAAGACCGCAGACACCCTGATCCTCACGGTCAAACCACAGGACATGGGCACCCTCCTCGACGAACTCGCCCCTCACGTCCCCGCCGACCGCCTGGTAGTCAGCGGAGCCGCAGGCATCACCACCGCCTCCATCGAGGCCCGCCTCAGCACCGGCACCCCGGTCGTCCGCGTCATGACGAACACCCCGGCCCTCGTCGACGAGGCGATGTCGGTCATCTCCGCCGGCAGCCACGCCACCGCGGAGCACCTCGCCCACGCCGAGGAGATCTTCGGCGCCGTCGGCAAGACGCTCCGCGTCCCCGAGTCCCAGCAGGACGCGTGCACCGCACTCTCCGGCTCCGGCCCGGCGTACTTCTTCTACCTCGTCGAGGCCATGACGGACGCCGGCATCCTCCTCGGCCTGCCCCGCGACAAGGCCCACGACCTGATCGTCCAGTCGGCGATCGGCGCAGCCGTGATGCTCCGCGACAGCGGGGAACACCCTGTGAAGCTCCGCGAGAACGTCACGTCCCCCGCGGGCACGACGATCAGCGCCATCCGCGAACTCGAGAACCACGGCGTACGAGCGGCCCTCATCGCCGCCCTCGAAGCCGCCCGCGACCGCAGCCGAGCCCTGGCCTCGGGCAACAACAGCTGAAGCCGCGACCTCCGGCAGTGCCTCCTGGGGCCCTCCGCCGCCGAGTTGACACACCCCAGGGCCGTACGTAGTGTTCTCCGAGTTGTCCGACGTGAGCGCCGACTCCGGTCGGTCCCCGGACAGCCATTCCGCAGGTACCCAGCAACGGTCGACGACCTGTCGTCGCGCCGGTGGCATGTCATTGGCATGCGTATTTGCGAAATGAGGATTCCTCGTTCGAAAGGACGTGACCCCGATTAGCTCGGGGACAGGGAATCCGCTAAAGTTCACTCGTCGGAACGGCCCAACAGCCGGGAAGACAAGCCCCACTGACTGGGAATCAGGCCCGAAAGGATCTGATAGAGTCGGACTCGCCGGAAAGGGAAACGCGAAAGCGGAAACCTGGAAAGCACCGAGGAAATCGGATCGGGAAACGGTCTGATAGAGTCGGAAACGTAAGACAGCAAGAACCGAAGGGAAACTGCCCGGAGGAAAGCCCGAGAGGGTGAGTACGAAGGAAGCGTCCGTTCCTTGAGAACTCAACAGCGTGCCAAAAATCAACGCCAGATATGTTGATACCCCGGCTCACAGAATGTTCTGTG
>NZ_JARAXP010000011.1:0-263557 GCF_033793965.1 Streptomyces sp. ME02-8801-2C
GGCCGCCCCGGAGGGGGTGAGGAAACCGCCGACCGCGATCGTCGAGCCGAACAGGTACAGCCAGTAGGCGAACATGTTCAGCCGCGGGAACGCGACGTCGGGCGCGCCGATCTGCAGCGGCATGATCCAGTTGGCGAAGCCGGCGAACAGCGGCGTCGCGAACATCAGCAGCATGATCGTGCCGTGCATCGTGAACGCCTGGTTGAACTGCTCGTTCGACATGATCTGCAGACCCGGCCGGGCCAGCTCGGCGCGCATGAACAGCGCCATCACGCCACCGATGCAGAAGAACGCGAACGACGTCACCAGATACAGCGTGCCGATCGTCTTGTGGTCCGTGGTCGTCAACCACTTGACACTTCTGGGGCTCTCGGTGGTGCGGGGTTCGAGGTTGATGGTCTTCACGCCCCGCCTGTGTCCGCGCCCGCCCCGGACGTCACACTCGAAGGACGCGACGAGAATCACGGAAACGGGTGTGACGATCCGCCGAGTGCCGGACACGAGCAGAACATGAGCAACGACGAGACCTTCGCCGCTGCCTATCGCGAGCACTACTGGGCGGTCAGCCGCTATGTCGCTCGGCGACTGGACGGCCGTACCAGCGAGGTGGAGGAAGTGGTGGCGGACGTGTTCACCGTCGCCTGGCGCCGCCGAGGCGACCTGCCCGCCACCCCACTGCCCTGGCTGTACGGCGTGGCGCGCAACTGTCTGGCCAACGCGGTGCGCGGCCAGGGCCGGCGCCGTCGGCTCGTCGACCGGCTGGGCAACGACGAGACCGCGCACGGCAGGCAGGTCGTGGCGAGCCCCGACGCCGAGTCGCCGGGCGCCTGGGTGCACGAGGCGCTCGCCCGGCTCACCCCCGCCGACCAGGAGATACTGCGCCTGACGGCCTGGGAGGAACTCGCCGTCGACGAGGTCGCCGTGGCCCTGGACTGCGGTACGCGCGCGGCGGCGATGCGGCTGCACCGGGCCCGGCGCCGTCTGAGAGCCGAGATCGACCGGATACGCCCCGCGCTCGCCGCCGACGTGAACTCCCCGAAGGAACACGGCCATGCCTGACGAACTCGACCTGCTGCGCGGCGCCGACCCGGTGCCCGCCGACGGCCCCCACTTCGGCGACGGACCACTGCACCACGACGCGGAACGCCGGCTCAACCAACTGCTGCACGGCCGGGGCCCGTTCGGCCGCCGACGCCGTCGTCTGCGCTGGGCCTGGAGCCTCGCGACCGTCGCGGCCGTCGCGGTGACCGTGACGGCCCTGCTTCTCGCGGGCCCGAACACCGTCCCGGCGGTCGCCGCACCCCGCCCGCTCCTCGTACAGGCCGGCTCCACTCCCGTACCCCTGACCAGGATGGTGGAGATCGCCGACGCGGCAGCAAGCTCGGACGGCTCACCGAAACTCCGGAAGGGTACCCACGTACAGACCTGGAGCATGGGCATGTCCGAGGACAAGCCCCCGATCACCCTGCCCGTCGAGCGTGTCGTCAGATGGCGGGCCGACGCGAGCCATACGGAACTGGTCGTCGCGACCGACCCACGGCATCCCGGCCGACCGGTGCTCAGCGAGGGGGAGGACGGGATGGTCGAGGACGGCCATGTGATCAGCGAGCAGACGTTCGGGCCGAGCTGGAGCGACGCCCCGCCCGAGTCGCCGCCCCCGCACGACCCTGGGCGGCTGAAGGCCTACCTTCAGGAGGCGCAGCACCAACCCACCCCACTGACCACCCCCGAACTCCTGGACGCGGTAAAGGTGTTGCTCGACCACTGGACCCTCGGCGCGCGCGAGGACGCGGCCGTCGCCCGGCTGCTCGCGGACGCCGAGGGACTGCGGCCGGTCGGCCGGGTGACGGACCGGCTCGGACGGCCCGGTCAGGCGTATGTGTACGACGGACGCGGCTCCCGCCTGATGGTGATCATGGACCCGGCCACCGGGACCGTTCTCGGCCTGGAGAACACGGCCTCTGTCGCGGAGCCCCAGTGGGGCCTGAAGAAGGGTGACGTCGTGGACTACAGCGCCTGGGTGCGCTGATCACGCCCGCGGGCCGTCCGTGCCGCACCCTGCCCGGCCGACGGCGGCCTCAGCCGCCCTCCTCGTCCCATGCCTGCAGCACGGTCTGGTCGACGATCTTGCCGTCGCGCAGGGACATCATCGAGCCGGCCAGGACGCGGACCCCGTCCGGGTACAGACAGGACTCGGTGTAGGCGACCTGGTCGCCCTGGACGACGACCTGCTCCAGCTTGTGGGTCATGTCCCGGCTGTAGACCTCGTTCAGCATGGCGCCGATCTCGCCGCGGCCGTGCATGACCATCGGGTGGCTCGGCTGGGTCTTGTGGTCGACGACGCGCAGTTCGGCGTCGTCGGCGTAGAGCGACAGTAGCGCTGCCGCGTCCTGGCCTTCGATGCCCCGGCGCAGTGCTTCGGTGTCGAAGGTGGAGCTTGCCGCGGTGCCCATGGTGACCTCCTCCGAGGGGCGCGGCCCGATCGGGCGCGGGCCGCGGGGGGCCTCTCCTCCCGAGCGTCCTCCGTCCCGGGAAGCTCGGCAAACGCAGAAGCGGGGATGAGCCTGACGGGTGAGCGGGGCGGGGTGCCCGTGTCCGGGGGGCGGGGCGCGCGCCGTTCATGAGTACATGATCTCAACACGACGAATCGCCGCCGCCGTTGGTCTCGCCGTCGGCGTCACCGGCCTCGCCGCCCCACTGGCCAGTGCAGCTCCCGCCGCCGACCAGAACGCGGGCAAGCTGAACCCGATCGCCCAGCTCGACTCGCTCGCCGCGAGCGAGATTCCCGCCCAGTACCACGAGGACCTGCCCCGGGTCTCCCACCAGCTGAGCTCGCTCAACCGTCTGAACGACCTCAACCAGCTGCACCAACTGACCGACCTGGCCGCCCCCGTGACCGGCCTGCTGCCGGGTATCGAGGCCTGACGCACACACGCATCCAGGGTCTCGAGGACTGAAGGCAAGCGGGCCGCCCGGCCGGACCGGGCGGCCCATACGCATGTCGTACGCGTGTGCTATTTCGATCGACTTTCTGGCACCGGCTCCGTGCCCAGGAAGTGGAAACCGGGTCTCGGGTGCATCAGGAAGTCGTGGTGGGAGATGTTCCACGCGTAGGCGCCCGCCAGCGAGAACAGGACCCGGTCGCCCGCCCGCAGTCCGGGCGCCGGGACGCGCCGGGCCAGGACGTCCTTCGGTGTGCACAGCTGGCCCGCCAGTGTGACCAGCGAATCCTCGGCCGCAGGGCGTGGCCACGGGTGCGGCCAGCTGTCCACCGGCAGCACCGTGCAGGGCTGGTCGTGGCCCTTGGCCGCCGGGGTGCGCAGATGGTGGGTGCCGCCCCGGACGACCGCGAACTCCTCGCCGTGGCTGCGCTTCACATCCAGCACCTCGGTGGCGTACCACCCGCAGTACGCGGTCAGCGCCCGGCCCGGCTCGATGCGCAGGGTCAGTTCCGGGTACGCCTCGGTCAGTCCCGCCAGGCCTGCACCGAACGCCGCCCAGTCGAACAGCGCGGCCGGGGCGGCGTAGTCGACGGCCATCCCGCCGCCGACGTTCACCTCGGTGAGAGGCACCCCGAGCGCCGCCGCCCAGGTGACCACGGACTCCGCCACCGCCAGCTGCTCCCGGGGGCCGAGCCCACTCGCCAGGTGGGCATGGATTCCGCGCAGCTCGAGCTGTGGGTACGTCCCGTCCGTCAGCGCCCGCAACACCGGCGCGGCCCCGGCCGGGTCCAGCCCGAAGGGGGTCGGCCGGCCGCCCATCGTCAGCGAGCTGCCCGCCAACGAGCCGTCGGACACCGGGATGTTGACCCGCACCAGCACCGCCACCCGGCGCTCGGGGCCGGCCTGGCGTGTCAGCTCGGCGAGCATACGCAGCTCGTGCTCGCTCTCGACATGGAACCGGTCGACACCCAGCTTCAGCGCGGTCAGTACCTCGTCCGGCGTCTTGCCGGGCCCGCCGAACGCCAGCGGCCGGCCCGGCACCGCGTCGGCGACATGGGAGAGTTCGCCGCCCGAGGAGACCTCGTAGCCGTCGACGTACGGCGAGAGCGCCGCCAGGATCTCCGGCTCCGGGTTCGCCTTGGCCGCGTAGTACAGCTCGACCCGCTCGGGCAGCGCCGCCCGGACCATCGCCGCGTGGGCGCACAGTTCCGTCAAGTCGTAGATGTACGCCGGGAGTTCGGTGGCGGGCAGGGACAGCGCGAAGTCGCGCACGGCGAACGTCATCGGGTGCTCCGGGTGGTGTCGCGCAGGATGTCCTCGGCGAGCGGGGACGGCAGCCGAACGTATCCCGCCTCGCGGTCCGCCTTTCGTTCCCAGCGGGTGAGCAGATTGGCCTTCGCGGGCAGCGGCACCCCGGCGAGCAGTGCGGCCAGCCGGGGCGGGCGGTCGAAACGGTCGGCGCAGGACTGCAGCGTGTCGCGCACTCGCCCCCACAGGGCGGCCTCGGCCTGCGGGTGCAGGTCGGCCAGGGCGGCGAGCAGCTCGGCGATGTGGTTGACGAGCAGGCAGTAGACGACCCGGTCCCAGCCGCGCTGCGCGTCGTACGTCATCGGGCCCGCCACCTCGGCGGGCATGGCGGTCAGCGTGTCGGTGTGGTGCTCGGGGACCAGCTTGGTGCCCTCCAGGTCGCGGAAGAGCACCTGGACGGGGCGGCCGTCGGCGTCGACGCAGATCAGCACGTTCTGGAGATGCGGTTCCAGGACCAGCCCGTGGTCGAAGTAGGCGGCCAGGACCGGTGGGACCAGCAGTTCGAGGTACGCCGACCACCAGTCGAGGGCCGTGTCCGCGTCCGCGTCGGACAGCAGTCGGGAGATGTGCGCGGGGCTCGAGGGGTATTCGTCGGCAACAGCCGCCGCGAGCAGGGGAGTTGCTCCCGGGGCCAGGTGGCGGGGGAGGCCCTCGCGGACGATCACGCCGAAACCCTCGAAGAGCTCACGGTCCGCGGTGCCGTCGGGTCCCGGCAGGGCGAGCGTGCGGTAGGCGGGCTCGCGGAGCACCGCGCTGCCGGGGAAGCGTCCGGCCAGATCGGTGAGGGCCGGGGCGAGGGCCCGGGTGAGGGCGACGGCGCCGGACAGTTCGTAACTGCTGTTCTTGCGCAGGCAGTTGGTGATCCGCACGTTCAGGCTGAACTTGAGGAACGTCTCGCCGTCGTACAGGGTGCGCACCGACGCGGTGGCGGCGAAGGGGCGGCCGCCCGGGCCGAGGTCCAGGATGTCGCCACGCTCCAACGCGGCCCGCAGCAAAGGGTGTTCGCGCAGAGTGTCGTACTGCCAGGGGTGCGTGGGCAGCAGCCGGTAACCGTCGGGGACATCGGTGCGCTGGCCGTCCAGCGCGGCGGCGGCCCAGGGGGCGGCGCACTCCTCGGCGATCAGGTCGGCGCGGACGGCGAGGTGCCGCAACGGGAAGACGGCCCCGGTCTCCGGTGCGTACGCCGACCAGGCGCGCGGGTCGCCGGTGCGGGCCTTGGGGGTGGGGTGGAAGCGGTGTCCGAACAGCAGGGACTGCTCGGAGGCCAGGTAGGCGGAGAGATGGTCGGCCGCCGGTTCGGTGGGGCGCTCCCCGGCCAGGGCGGCCGTGACGGCCTGGTGGCTGGAGGCGATCTGCGCCAGGAACTCGTCGTTGGGCTGCCCGGTGCGCAGGGTCAGCTCGTCGCGCGTGTACTCGGCCAGTCGGCGCCAGTCCACCACGCCCCAGCCGTCGTCGGCCCGCTCGCTCACCGGGCCGGTGAAGCGGTGGGCGCCCAGGAGCGAGGTTCGGCGCAGGCCGACCCGCAGGAGAACTCCGCGGCGGGGCAGGCGCAGCAGCAGGTGGCCGTCGTCGACGACGGTCTGGCGTTCCGGGCCCGACACCTCGCGCAGCAGGCAGTTGAGGAGGGTGTGGGTCACCACGTCGTCGGCGGTGGGGAGTTCGACCGTGGTCGGATCGGTGGGGGCGGCGGTGGTGTCGGGCGAGTCGGTCAGCGAGGGCATCAACGGCTCCAACGGGCGCGGTGCGAGTGGGGGTTGAGGAGGAAGGGGGCGGCGAGCACGGTCAGTACGGCGGCTCCGCTGCCGGTCAGCACCGGCGCGGCCGGGCCGAAACGGGCGCTGCCCGCAGCCGCGGCGAGTCCGGCGGCGACCGCTCCGGCCTTGGAGAAGAACTCCAGCGACCCGAACATCCCGCCGGGCGCACGGCCCTTGGCGCAGTCGGCGGCCAGCACCGACAGCGACACCAGGCCGAGCGTGAGCCCCGCCCCGAGGACCAGCCGTACGGCGATCAGCGCGGACAGCGAGTCGGCGACGCCGTGTCCGGCCAGACCGAGGGCGATACAGGCGAAGCCCAGGACGATCCCGGTCCGGGGCCGGTCCCGGACCGCGGCGTGCACCGCCAGCGCCGACACCAGATAGACCAGGTGGGGGAGGGCGAACAGGACACCGGACAAGGTCGCCGACGTGCCCGGCAGTTGGTCCTCGACCAGGGAGATCAGATAGGGGAAGGAGATGACGGTGGAGAACACGAACGCGAACTCCAGGGCGTACAGGGTGCGCAGGGAGACCACCGGTGCGGACGCGGGCGCGGACACGGTGGTCCCGGGTATGGACTCCGCCGGCCCCTCCTCGCTCGGCTCCGGCAGCGCGGCGAGCAACAGGGCGGCGGTCAGCGGGAGTACGGCCAGCAGCGCGTACTGGCGGTGCGGCGACAGCCAGCCGGACAGGGCACCGACGACGATCGGCGCGACGACCAGGGCGGCCCGGGCGCTGCCCTGCATCAGCGTGAGCGCCTTCGACAGGGCGGACCCCTCCAGCGCGGCGCCCAGATAGCCGTTGGAGGCGGCGAAGGTTCCGCCGAGGACCCCCTGCAGGATCAGCGCGACGGTGAACGTTGCCAGGGAGTCGGCCCAGCCGGCGAGCAGAAAGGCGACGGTGAGGCCCAACTGAGCGCGCAACAGTAGCCGTTTGCGGCCGAAGCGATCGGCGAGCCGGCCCCAGAAGGGGGCGCCGAGCGCGCCGAAGACCGTGGGAACCACGTACAGCACCCCGGCCCAGCGCGCCGAGCCGTCGCCGAACTCCGGGAGGATCTGGGTGAGATACGGGGGCAGTCCGAGGGCGGCGAACGACGCGACGAAGTAGCAGCCGGCCACCGCGTGCACATGGCTGCGGCCGAACGAGGAGCGTCTCGGCAGACGCCAGGCCTCGGCGCTCATACGGCGTCGCCTGTGTGCTGAATGGCCTGGGCGCCCGCGTGGAGAAGGTAGTTGGGGCCGGTGGTGTAGTGCTTGTTGATGTCCGCTGCGCCCGAACGGTCCTTGCTGAGCAGGGTTCCGGCGCTGACCATCGCCTTCACGGGCAGGTGCGGCGCGTCGAGGATCCGGGTGCGCAGTACGGCGGCGGCCGTACCGCCGAGCCGGTCGACGGCCTCGCCGAGCCGGTCGCGGACCAGCCTCAGCAGCGTGGGCAGCGGGGCGCGGCCGTGCCGGGCGAGCCCGAACGCGTAGGCGCCCGCGCACAGATGGACGGTGATGGTGGCGAACACGTCCGCGACCGGATCGTCCTCGGTGCCGTAGGTCCGTTCGTCGTCGAAGCCCCACGGCCCCGGCAGGACGCCGGCGAGCCGCTCGGTGTTGATGCGCGGGCCGTCGTTGTCCTTGAACAGCAGCCGCACCCGGCTCGGTTCGGGCCCCAGGACCAGTGAGACGTTCTGCTGGTGCGACTCCAGGGCGATGCCGTGGCCGAAGAGGGTGGTCTGCCAGTCGAAGAGGAGAGTGAGGCACGCGTCCAGCAGGGCGAGCGGGTCGCCGGCGTGGAAGCGGTCGGCGAGATGGTCGACGACCAGCCGTCCGCCGGGCGCCTCGGCGAGGAGGGCCGCGAGTGGGACGACGGCGGCGTTGTCGAGACCGGCAGGGTAGCGGCGGCACAGGACGGCGAGGAGTTCGTGTCCGGCGTGCGCGTACGTGGTCTCGTCGGCGTGCAGGACGGTGTCCCGGAAGCGGGGTTCGCGTCCGACGACCCGCTCGACCAGCCGCTGCCCGGCGGCGCCGTCGACGAGTGTGCCCGGCTTGATGGAGCGCCGGTTGCGCAGCCCCAACGTGGCTGTGGCGAGGGGGAGTTTGAGATGCAGGGTGGGATCGGCGGCGACCGCGACGGTACGCATCGACAGCGTCGGGACCACGTCGAGGTACCCGTGCTCCGCGAGCCGGGCGCGTTGCGCGAGGCCGGTGACGCGCAGTGCCTCGTCGAGCGGGGCGCCGACGGTCAACGGGTGCACGGGCAGGGCGAGATGCGTGCCCTCCAGATCCTCCATACCGAGGGTCGCGGGCGTCGGCCAGACCTCGGGCAGCGCACCCGTGAGGGTCACCGCCTCCCGGGGCACGGCGAGCCAGCGCAAGGCGAAACGAGGGTGGAACTCGGGCGCATACGCGCGCAGTTGTTCTTCCGCCAGCCCGGACCGGCCGCGTGCGGTCGGATACACCGGATGGTCGATACGGGCCGCGAGGGTGTCGTACGCCAGGGAGGCATCGAGGCCCGTCCAGTCGGCCGGGTCGGCGCCATGACGAACCGTCAACTGGTCGGCGGCCTCCACGCGGGTCGCGGCGTGCAACCGCAGGGTGGCCAGGGTCTGCCGGCACTCCTCGGTGAAGGCGTCGAAGCCGTCGCGGTCCACGGGGTCGGCCAGCGCGCGCAGCGCGGCGAGCACGGTGTCGTACGAGGTCAGCTCGGCTCCGTCCGACTCGCGTACCAGCAGCGGGAGTCGGGCGGCGTACTCGCACTGGAAGCCGTCCTCGGTGAGCGGCAGCAGCAGGGCGTGGTCGCCGGGGGTCGCCAGGCGGAGCCACAGGCCGTCCGGGCGGTGTGTGAGCGTGCCGAGGGTGCGCAGGCCGACGACGTCCTCGCGGAGCAGCGCACTGAGAACGCGGGTGAGCAGCTCCGCCTCGGCGGCGTCGCTAGTCATGGTTGCGGGAGCGGGAGCGGGAGCGGGAGCGGTGGTGGTCACGGCTGGACCTCCCAGCGCTGTGCCGCCAGGAACTGCGCCGACACCCGGTCGACCGTCGACTGGTCGGTGCCGGTGGCCCGCAGCACGCCCACATAGTCGCGGTTGGTGCGGTACAGCTCGTGCCGTTCACCCACCGCACGCAGCGGACGGTACGTCAGAATCACGCCGTCGACGGTGAGTTCGGTGGCCGCGGGAGCCGAGGTCAGGATGCCCGCGCGGTCGGCGCACGGGTACTCGAGCCGGGCCGCACCGCCCTGGCGGACACCCAGGTCGGCCGGGAGAGGCTCGCCCAGGTGGGTGCGCAGGATGTGCTCGAAGAGGGGGATCTCCAGCAGCCGGGCCAGCAGCAGATCGACCTGGTCGCCGATGGCACGGTAGTTGACCTCGATGATCCGGGCGCGCCCCTCGTGCACCACGAACTCGGTGTGGCACGCGCCGAACCCGACGCCCAGCGCGTCCAGTTGGGCCAGTATCTGGTCGACGACCGGCTCGGGATGGTCGGGGACGAAGACGAGCCGTTCCTCGATGAAGTACGGCGGCGGCGACAACTCGGTGTGGAAACCGCCCAGTACGTGCCGCAGCTTGCCGTCGCCGAGCGTCTCCAGGGTGTACAGCTCTCCGGGCAGATACTCCTCGACGACCAGTACGGCACCGGGCCGCCGCGCGAAGATCTCCTCGGCGCGGATGCGAAGCTGCTCCGGGTTCTCGACGCGGACCACGTCCTCGCTGGCCACGCCCTCGCGCGGCTTGATGACACACGGGTACGGCGCGGCCTGGGCGACGGACTCGACGGCGCCGGTCCCGGTCAGTTCGGCGGACCACACGGTGTCCGCGCCCGCGGCGGCGAGCCGGCGCCGCATCTCGGCCTTGTCCTTGCAGGCCAGCGCGGCCCGCCAGTCCTTGCCCGGCAGTCCGAAGTAGTCGGCGGCCAGGGCCGCCTGGGTCTGGAGGTGATCGCTGTTGCTGAAGACGGCGTCGGGCCGGTGATGCGTCGAGATCCGGGTGACGACGGCCCTGAAGTCACGGACGTCGCACTCCACGATCTCCACGTCCGGGTACACGGCCCGGTGGGCGTCGGGCTGGTCGGTGAGGACGGTGACATCGAGGCCGAGACGGGCGGCGGCGGGCAGAAAGCCTTCGGTGACGGAGTCGGTGGGGTTGCGGGCGAGCAGGTAAAGACGCATGGCGTGTGGAACAACTTCCGCTAGCGGGTGGGGGGTTGTGGCCCGGGTCGAGGACCCGGGAGCGAGGCGCGTGCAGAAGGGCGCGCCCCGCTCCCGTACAGCGGGAGTTACTTCTTCGGGAGCTCCACACCGGTGGCCTTGGCGACGTCCGCGAGCATCTGCTCGGCGGCCTGGACCCCGATGCCGGACATCCAGATCTCGTCCGGGACCTCGAAGACCTTGTCGTTCTTGACGGCGGGCAGGCTCTTCCAGACCGGGTTGGTGACGACCTGCTGCTTCTGCGTCTTGTCCTCGGTGTCGGCGGCGGTGACGAAGATCAGGTCGGCGTCGGCCTGGTCGATCTGCTCCGGGCTGACGTCCTTCATCGTGACCGTGGGGTCGGTCGAGACCTGCGACTTCGGGCGGACCAGACCGATGTCGCTCAGGACGACACCGCTGTAGGAGTTGGACTGGTAGAGCCGGGTCGGACCGGCGATGAAGCGGACCACGGACGCGGTCGGCATGGTGCCCTTGTTCTTCGCCTTGATGGCCTCACCGAGCGCCTTGGCCTGCGTCTCGTACACCTTGAGCTTGGCCGCGGCCTCGGTCTCCAGGCCGAGGGCCTCGGCGTGCACCTTCAGGTTCTGCTTCCAGACGCCGCCGGTGGTCTCCGTGAAGACGGTCGGCGCGATCGCGCTGAGCTTGCTGTAGATCGCCTCGTGACGGACCTTCGAGGACAGGATCAGGTCGGGCTTGAGCGAGGCGATCAGTTCGAGGTTCGGCTCGAGGAGCGGACCGACGTCCTTCGTGCCGCTCAACTCGCCCTTCAGGTACGTCGGGAAGCCGCCCTCGGACTTGAAGTGCGGGGCGACAGCGCCGACCGGGTCGACACCGAGGAGGGTGACGTCGTCCAGCTCGCCGGTGTCGAGGACGACGACCCGCTTCGGCTTGGCGGGGATCTTCACGTCGCCCATGACGGTCTTGAGGGTGCGCGGGAATCCGGCGGTGTCGGCGGCGGCCTTCGTCGAGGTGTCCGTGCCCTTGCTGTCGGAGTCACCGCTGCCGCAGGCGGCGAGCACGGCGGTGCCGAGTACGACGGCGAGCAGGACCGCGATGAGTCTGCCCAGACGGCCGAACCGGCTGATTCCGGGCAGGGGAGAGCTGTTGTGCATGGGGGGCAGGTCTTTCTGTCGACAAACGGTGAACGGGAAACGGTGAGCGGGTGTGTCACGCGGTCGCGGCGGTGTGCCGCAGCGCGCTGCCCTTGGGTATGACCAGCGGGGTGCCGGTCTCCGGGTCGGCGATGACCCGGCAGTCCACGTCGAACACGGACTTGACGAGCTCCGCGTCGAGCACGTCGGCGGGTGGGCCGGCGGCGGCGAGTCGGCCGTCCTTGAGGACCACCATGTGGTCCGCGTAGCGGGCGGCCTGTCCGAGGTCGTGCAGCACCATCACCACGGTGCGGCCTGCCTCGGCGTGCAGGTCGGCGACCAGATCGAGTACGTCGAGCTGGTGCCGCAGATCGAGGAAGGTGGTCGGTTCGTCCAGCAGGAGCAGCTCGGTGTCCTGCGCCAACGCCAGGGCTATCCAGGCGCGTTGACGCTGACCCCCGGAGAGCCGGTCCACGGGCTGGGCACGCAGCGCGGTCGTGCCGGTGCGCTCGAGCGCTTCGTCGACCGCCCGCTGGTCGGCCGTCGACCAGGGGGCCAGCAGCCGCTGGTGCGGATACCGGCCGAGCCGGACGAGCGCCTCGACGGTGATCGCCTCCGGGGTGACCGGCTGCTGCGGCAGCAGCCCCATCCGCAGGGCCAGCGCCTTCGCGGACATCCGGTGGATGTCGGAGCCGTCGAGGGTGACCGTGCCCGAGGCGGGGGCGAGCAGTCGGCTCAGTCCCCTCAACAGGGTCGATTTCCCACAGGCGTTGGGGCCGACGATGGCGGTGACGGCGCCGCCCGGGAGAGTCAGGTCGAGCCCGCCGACAACGAGCCGGTCGCCGTAGCGCAGGTCGAGGGCCTCGGTGCGCAACTCGTTGGTGGTGTCCGGCCGGGCGTTCATGCGTGACTCCTGTGAACGGACTTGCTCTGACGGAACATCAGCACCAGCAGCCAGGGCGCGCCGAGCGTGGCGGTGACCGCGCCGACGGGCAGTCCCTCGACGGGCAGCAGATGCTGGACCACCAGGTCGGAGGCGAGCAGCAGGACGGCCCCGGTGAGACCGGCCAGCGCCAGTGAGACGGCGGTCGGCGGGCCGGTGAGGAAGCGGACGATGTGCGGCACGGCGAGTGCCACGAACGTCACCGGACCGGCGAGCGCGGCGGCGAGGGACGCCAACACGACGGCGATGAACAGCAGTTGGAATCGTGCGGCGGACGTGTTGAGCCCGAGGGCGCCCGCCGAGTCGTCCCCGAGGTCCAGTACGGCGAGCCGTCGGTGCAGTACGAGGGTGACGGCGAGCGCGGCCACCATGGCGCCGCTCGCTCCCCACACCTCCGTCCACGTCCGCCCGTACACCGAACCGGTGGTCCACTGGAGCGCCGAGCCGGCCAGCTCGGCCGGGAAGCGCACGATCAGCAGGTTCACGGCGGCGGCGAGCCCCGCCTGTACGGCGAGCCCGGTCAGCACCAGCCGGGTCACCGCGACCCCCGAGCGCCAGGCGAACACGCCGAGCAGCAACGCGGACAGCAGTCCGCCCGCCAGCGCGCCCAGGGGGATCAGCGCCTGGGAGGCCCCGGCCGCGAGGAGCGACACCGCGCCGAGCGACGCCCCGCCGGTCACGCCCATGACATCGGGCGAGGCCAGCGGATTCCGGAACAGCCGCTGCAGCACACACCCGGCGACCCCGAGCCCCGCCCCGGCGACGAGCGCGGCGAAGGCGCGCGGCGCGCGGAACTGCTGCACCACCAGCACGTCCCCCGAGTCCCCGACCCCGACCAGCGCCCGCAGCGCGGTACCGGCCGGCATGCCCATCTCGCCGGTCGTGAGGGCGACGGTGAGCAGGACGAGGACGGCGACGACCCCGCAGCCGGCGTACAGCAGCACCCGGCGGCTCGGCCGGCTTCGGGAACCGGACGTCGTACGCGCGAAGTGGGCGGCGACGGTCATGAGGCCACCTTCCGTGCCAGCAGCGCCAGCAGTGGCGCGCCCAGGAACGCGCTCACGATGCCGACCTCGAGTTCCGAGGGGCGGATCACCAGTCGGCCGAGGACATCGGCCGAGAGCAGGAGCAGAGGGCCGGCGATCAGACAGCCGGGGACCAGGAGGCGGTGGTCGCCGCCCACCAGGGGGCGTACGAGATGGGGTGCCGCCAGGCCGATGAACGCGATCGGGCCCGCCACCGCGACCGCCGAACCGGCGAGCAGGACGACCGCGACACCGCCCGCGAGACGGATCCGGGCCACCGGGACGCCCAGTGCCTGCGCCGAATCGTCGCCCAGGGCAAGGGCGTTGAGGGCTGGGGAGACCGCGAGCGCGACCAGGAGGCCGATCAGCAGCGTGGGCAGTACCGGCCAGAGGGTGTCGAGAGTGCGTCCGGAGAGGGAGCCGGCCAGCCAGAAGCGGGCCTCGTCCAGGGTGCGCTGGTTCAGCAGCATGACCGCCGACGTCCAGGACAGCAGGACGAGTTGGAGGACCGTGCCGCCGAGGGCGAGCCGTACCGGGTCGATGTCGCCCGCCCGGCGGGCCAGCGACTGGGCGAGAAGGGCGGCACCGGCAGCGCCCACGAAGGCGAACCACACGTACTCGACCGGGTCGTTCAGCTTCAGCGCGAAGATGGCGACCACCACCGCGAATCCGGCGCCCGCGTTGATGCCGAGGGTGGTCGGCGACGCGAGCGGGTTGCGGGTGATGCCCTGGGCGAGGGCCCCGGCGACCCCGAGCGCCGCACCGACCGCGAGCCCGATGACGGTACGCGGCAGCCGCAGCCCGGTCACCACGAGCGCGTCTCTGCCCTGGGCGTGGCCGAACAGCGCGTCGGCCACGGTCGACAGGGGCACCGAGCGCGCGCCGAGGGCGAGGCTCAGCGCGGAGCACAGGGCCAGGGCCCCGAGTCCGCCGAGAAGGATCGGGATGTGCTTCAGGGCGCGGAAGGGCACACCGGTCGGCGCGCCCCGCTGGGTCGCAGTCACGAGCCGGGAGCTTAGGTTAGGCATGCTTTACTTTTCAATCAGCCATGAAGGGCCTGTGACGTGCACGGTCCTTGATCGTCGAGATGAGGGCATGCCTGGTTACCGCCTTGCGATCTCGCTAGTAAGGTAAGCCTTATCTAACCCTATGTGGGGCCCCTCTGTGCAGGAGTACCGATGAGCGTCACCCTGGAGACCACGCCGACCGCCGCCGTCGCGCTCGTCCTCGGCGGCGCCTACAGGCGGCTCACCGACGTCTGCGGGGTGCTCGCCGCGGAGGTCGTGGCACCGGGCGCGCCGGGCGCTCAAGTGGGTGTTCCGGCAGCAGAGTTGACGGTGAGTCAGGAAACCCTCGATGCCTTTGTCGGGGCCGAGGCGGCGCGGATCCAGGAGCGCTACGAGCACACCGCACGCCCTCATGTCGCCGCGTCCCGCGCCCTCCACGACTACGCCTGGTCGGTGAGCCTGCTGATGAGCGGCGTCTGGTATCTGGAGCGCCGCGTGCCGCGTATCCGGCCCGAGGATGTCCGCCTCGACCTCGCCACCGGCGTGTACAAGATCACACCGGGATCCGCCCTGTCCTGTCTGCCCGGCGACCCAGCCGCCGCGCTCCCCGGAGTCACGGTGCTCCCGCACGAGGAGGCGCTGCGCGCCGAGTTGCGCTCCGCCGTCGCCGACCACATGGCCCCGTTGCTCACGGCGCTGGGCCCGGTCGCCCGCCGGGGCTCGCGCGCCCTGTGGGGCATGGTCTCCGACGACCTCGTCTCCGGGATCTGGTACCTCGGGCGGGTGCTCGGCCAGGAGGACGACGCCGTCCGCGCGGCCACCGACCTGCTGCCCTCCGCAGTCTCCCCGTACCCCGGTGGCGCCGAATTCCGCCACCTCACCGACACGGCCGGGCACCGCCACCCGACCCGCACCCGCGCCGGCTGCTGCCTCTACTACACGATCCGCCCGGACGAGGCCTGCTTCACCTGCCCCCGCACCTGCGACACGGAACGGCTGCGCAGGCTGGAGAGCTGAGCGCCGACCGACCCGCGTGCCCTCAGCCGGCCGTCGCCAGGAACTGCGTCGCCGCCAGCTCGGCGTACAGCGGGTCCCCCGCGACGAGTTCGCGGTGCGTGCCCACCGCACGCACGCGCCCCGCGTCCATCACCACGATCCGGTCCGCCATCGTGACCGTCGACAGCCGGTGGGCGACCACCAGCACCGTCGTCGTACGGGCGACGTCCGCGACCGTGTCGCGCAGTGCCGCCTCGTTCACCGCGTCCAGCTGCGAGGTCGCCTCGTCCAGCAGGAGCAGCCGGGGGCGGCGCAGCAACGCGCGGGCGATGGCAACCCGTTGGCGCTCGCCGCCCGACAACTTGGTGCCGCGATGCCCGACCAGGGTGTCGAGCCCGCGCGGCAACCGGGCCACCAGACCGTCGAGCCGGGTCGTCTTCACCACATGCGTGACCGCGTCCTCGTCCGCCTCCGGGCTGCCGAGGAGCAGGTTGTCGCGCAGCGAGCCCGACAGGACGGGCGCGTCCTGCTCGACATAGCCGATCGCGGAACGCAGTTCGGTCAGTTCCCAGTCGGCGGTGTCCCGGCCGTCGAGCGTGATGACACCGGACTCCGGGTCGTAGAAACGCTCGATGAGCGAGAACACGGTGGTCTTGCCCGCGCCGGACGGGCCGACGAACGCCGTCATGCCCCGGGCCGGCACGGCGAACGTCACCCCGTGGTGCACGTACGGAAGGTCGTCGGCGTAGCGGAAACGGACCTCCTCGAAGGCGAGTGCCGCCGGTTCGGCGTCGGGGGCCGGGAGCGGCACGGGGTGGGCCGACGAGGGTTCGGCGGGCAGGGCGAGGGCCTCCTGGATACGGGTGAGGGCCGCGGCGCCCGTCTGGTACTGGGTGATCGCGCCGACGACCTGCTGGATCGGCGACATCAGATAGAAGACGTAGAGGAGGAACGCGACCAGAGTGCCGACCTCGACCGCGCCCGTGGCGACTCGCGCGCCGCCCACCGCGAGCACCGTGATGAAGGCGATCTGCATCGCGAGACCGGCCGTATTGCCCGCCGCGGCCGACCACTTGGCGGCGCTCACACTCTGCCGCCACGACTCCTCGGCCGCCGCGTGCAGCCGCTCCTCCTCCCGATGCTCGGCGCCGGACGCCTTGATCGTGCGCAGCGCGCCCAGGACCCGTTCCAGCGAGGCGCCCATGACACCGACGGCGTCCTGCGCACGCCGGCTCGCCTTGTTGATACGGGGGACGATCACCCCGAGCACGGTTCCCGCCCCCACGATCACGGCGAGGGTGACGCCCAGCAGCACCGGGTCCACGAGGCCCATCATCACGACCGTCGCCACCAGGGTGAGACCGCCGGTGCCGAGGCCGACCAGCGAGTCGGTCGTGACCTCCCGCAGCAGGGTGGTGTCCGAGGTGACCCGGGCCATCAGATCGCCGGGCTCCGTCTTGTCCACGGCCGGAATCCGCAGCCGCAGCAGATAGGAGGACAGCGCCCGCCTTGCGCCGAGCACCACCGACTCGGCCGTGCGCCGCAGTACGTACGAACCGAGCGCGCCCAGCGCCGCGTTGGCGACGACGAGCGCCGACATCAGCAGCAGCGCCCCGGTGATCGTCCGGTCGTGGGACAGGTCGTCGATGAGCCCCCGCGCGACCAGCGGCAGCGCCAGCCCGGCGGCACCCGTGGCCAGCGACAGCAGGGCGCCCACCAGAAGGGTCCATCGGTGCGGTCGTACGTAGCCGAGGAGCAGCCGCCAGGCGGGCGGCGGACCGGCGTTCGGCTCTGCGATGCTCACGGCGCTCCTCGGGAGGCAGTCGGGGCGGGCATTCACCCTACGTCGACGGCGTGGGGAGGTGCGGTGCCCCTACCGTCGCAGCGTCCGCCAGTCCCGGGCCGTCGCGAGGATGACGGGTGCCGTGTCGTCGTCCGGCAGACAGCCGTCGAGCAGCCCGGCCAGCACCTCGCCCGGGCCGAGTTCGAGATACGTGCCCACCCCGTCCCGCGCCAACAGGCCGACGGAATCGGCGAATCGGACCGGCTCGCGCAGCTCCCGCACCCAGAACTCCGCCGTCGCGGCCTCGCCGCCGACCGGCTTGCCCGAGATGTCGGAGACGAGGGGCAGGCGCGGGGCACGCAGGTCCAGCGTCTCCAGGGTGCGCCGGTAATCGTCGAGGACCGGGTCCAGCCACGGCGAGTGCGCGGCCACATCGGTGCGCAGCGCCCCCGTCCGCCGACCGCGTGCCTCCCACTCCTCCCGTACGGCACGCACCGCGTCCTGGTCGCCCGAAACCACCACCGCCCGGGACCCGTTGACCGCGGCGACCACCACACCGGGCCGCGCGCGGAGCTCCTCCGGGGACACCTCGAGCGCCGCCATCGCGCCTCCGCTCGGCAGCGAACCCATGAGCCGCGACAGGGCGCCCACCGCCCGGCAGCCGTCCGCGAGCGAGAACACCCCGGCGGCATGGGCGGCGGCCATCCGCCCGGCCGAGTAGCCGAAGAGCACGTCCGGACGCACACCCCAGCTCTCCAGCAGCCGGTACTGCGCGACCTGGAGGGCGAAGATCGCCGGATTGCCGAACGCCATCCGGTCCAGCAGGGCAGCCGTCCGCGTCCCGGCCTCGGCGAACATCACGTCCAGCAGCGGCACGTCGAGGTACGGGTCGAGTCCCGCGCACACCTCTTCCAGTGCCGCCGCGAACACGGGGAAGCAGTCGTGGAGTTCACGCCCCATCCCCGGCCGCTGCGACCCCGCGCCCGAGAACAGGAACGCGGTCCGCCCACGAAAAGTCGCAGGAGCCGGGGAAGTTGGCACCTCAGAAGCCTCCTCGTCGGACAACCGGCAGCCTGACTCGACAAGTTGCTCGACAACCTCCTCTGCCGACGTACACACGACGATCCGCTCCAGGTCCCCTGGATGCAGAAATCCCTCGTCCCGCGCGTGCTCGAGAAAGGCCAGCAGCGGACGGTAGAAGCCGCACGGGTCGAGCAGCAGACACGGCTTGCGGTGAATGCGCATCTGCGCCCAGGCGAGCGCCTCCAGCAACTCCTCGGCCGTACCGAGCCCGCCCGGCAGCGCCACGAACGCGTCGCCCAACTCCGCCATGCGCGCCTTGCGTTCATGGATGTCCGCCACGACCTCCAGCTCGCTGAGCCCCTCGTGCGCGATCTCGTACGGCAGCAGCCGGCGCGGTACGACTCCGGTCACCGTGCCGCCGCCGTCGAGCGCGGCGTCCGCGAGGGCGCCCATGAGTCCGGTGCGGGCGCCGCCGTAGACGAGACGCAGGCCCACCTTCGCGAGGGCGTGGCCCAGCGCGGCGGCGGTCTCCCGGTGGGCGGGGCGGTGCCCGGGGGAGGCACCGCAGAAGACGGTGACGGAGGTCACGGCCACAGTCCGTACCCCCGGGTGAGGACGGAGTGCGGGTCGTAGCGGTTCTTCGCGCGGGTGAGGGTCTCCCAGGCGGGGCCGAAGTGCGCCCGCCAGTCCCCGCAGGTCATCGGCAGCGCGCTGGTCGGGTGCAGGACCCCGCCGAGCTCGCGTGCCCGCTCGTACAGCGCACGGTTGGCGGCGACCGCCTCCCGTACGTTCTCGGGGGCGCCCGGCGGCGCCGTACGCATCAGGGAGAGCAGGCACAGGAGGTCACCGGGCGGCCTGCGCAGCAGCGGGGCACGCAAGGTCCGGGAGGTGAGCGGACGCAGCTGGACCACTCCGCAGGCGCGCAGACCGCTCTGCGCGTGGTCGGCCAGCACCGTCGGGACGAAGCCGGCGGCGGCCTCCTCCGGGAGGAGCAGCGTGAGCCAGGGATGCGGGCGCTGCCACTCGCCCGTGGTGCGCAGGATCCGCTCGTCACGGTCCATGCGCCGCACGAACTCCTCGTACGAGAGGTTCTCGATCTCCTCGGTGTTGCGGTCGTGTGCGAGCCCGCCGGTCAACAGGGTGTCGTCGCAGGGCAGTTGTCGGGTGTGCGGGACCACCGCCTCGATCATGTAGTCCCAGGTGCCGCCGAGCGCGGGCCGCGCCTGGCCGCACACATGGCTGAAGCGGTCGTCGCGGGCCAGTGCGCGCTGGTCGGCGAAGAAGGTGCCGGGGGAGTGGTGGTAGAGACGGAAGCGCCGGACCAGGGTGGGTGCGGGGACCAGCTCGAGGGTGGCGCTTACGATCACCGCGCACTGGCCGAGTCCCGCCAGTACGGCGTCGAACAGGTCCGGGCGGCGCTCGCGCGAGCAGGTCACCAGGTCACCGGCGCCGGTGACCACCTCCAACTCCCTCACGTGGTCGGCGACCAGGCCGTGCCGGTGACTCGACCCGCCCAGGCCGCCGGTGCTCAGCAGTCCGCCCACGCTGCCGCCGAGATGGTCGGGGAGCACGGGCGGGGTGAGCCCTTCGGCGAGGGCGGTCCGGACGACCTCGCTCCAGCTCGCGCCCGCTCCGGCGGTCAGCGTCCGCGTGGCCGGCGCGCAGCGCACCTCGTCCAGGGCGCTCAGTTCGACGACGAACCCGCCCTCCGCCTGGCCCTGGCCGTAGACGGAGTACCCACCGCCCCGTGCGGTGACGGGCAGACCCCGGGGCCCGACCAGCGCGACGAAGTCCCGCAGAGCGGCCACGGACGGGGGCGCGAACACGCCCAGCGGCCGTGAACCGACGATATGACCGAAGTCGTCGGCGGCCGGGCCCGCGTCGGCGGTGAACTCCGGGAACGGAAACAGGGAATCCGGCCGGGTGATGACGCCGGTTGCTTTCTTCACGCGGCACGCTCCAGCACACTCGGATCGAATACCGGGACCGGGACCTGTTTTTCGAAAGTTTCGGTGAACACGCGACTCTGCAGAATGCCGTGCTCCGCATGCCGCAGGGCGATGAGGGAGGCCATTCGCGACCGTATCGGGTCGGGCAGTGCCTGTTTGTGAATGGTCTCTACATCCAGTGCGTACTTCGCACAGCATTCGAGGACGGCCTCGAAACCGTTCACGGACGCCGCGAAACGCCGTTGCCGGGGATCGGCCCAGAGCTCGGCCAGCTCCTCCAGCAGGCTGCGGTCGGGGGTCGGCGGGGTGAGCATCGTCAGCGCCCTGCGAGTGAGCGCCTCGACGTAGTCGCCGTACGCGGGCAGCGGCAGCACCTGTACCGACAGCTGCCAGGGGAGCGCGGCGCAGCGCTCGGCCAGTACCTTCAGCAGAGAGATCGAACCGCCCTCGACGATCACGAACCGGTGCCGCGCGCCCAGTCGTTCGACCAGGTCGAACAGGGAGTCGGCGGCCGCGACCGCGCCGAGGTCGCCGTCGGGGACGGTCCGGTCCGCGAGCCAGTACCGCCGCACATCCGGGGCCTCGCCGCCGGCGCGAGCGCTGGTGGTGGCCAGGTCGGTGAAGCACTGGAGCCGGTCGGCGACGACGACCGGGGCTCCGGTGGCCCGGGCCAGATCATTGGCCGCGGCACTCTTGCCCGCCCCCGTCGGCCCCGCGATCAGATGGACAAAAGGACGATTCGTGCAGTCCTCCGGGATACCGGCCATCGGCACTTCCCTCCCGATCCGTGCGACTCGTTTCCATGAAACCGCTGTTGAGTACGGACAAGAAAAGCACGACGTGACACGGGTCAACACCACCTGCCCGCCTGGTCGGGGCAAAGAAACAACCACATTTTCCCGCAGTTGTTAAAGGCGGGAAAACGCTGCTTGAGTGGGAGAATCCCAGGGAATCCGAAACAGGTGGACGGGGTGCGACCGCCCCTTATTTTAATGAATTCCTCATGCTTTGCATCAGGCTCTTACCCAGGAGGACTCCGTGCATTCCGACATGCTGCTCGCCGCCGCCGACGCCCTGCCGCTCCCGGGGCGTGACGAGGTCCGCCCGGACGCCCAGGTCCTCGTCGGCTTCGGTGTGCCGGGAGAACTCGCCAGGTTCGCCGCCCGTCCCGACTGGACCGTGTACGCCCCGGGCCACGCGGAGGAGGCGCGCCAGTCCGTACTGGCCGCCACGGCGCGTGCTGAGCGCGCGTACATCCATGTGTCCGCCGAGTCCAACGCCGAACCGCGGCGCGGCGCGACAGACGGTTTCCAACTGATCCGGGATGGAGGCGCCGGTGTGGTCCTCGCGGTGGGTGCCACACTCGACCCGGTGCTGCGGGCCACGGCCGGGCTGGACCTCGCCGTCCTCTACACGGCCGTCGTCCGCCCCTTCGACGAGGTCGGGCTGCGCACCGCCGTGCTCGCCGCGGAGCACGCCGATGTGGTCCTGGTGGAGCCCTGCCCACGCGGCACCTCGGCCCATCACATCGCCGGCACGCTCGTCCACGTACCGCACCGGCTGCTCGCCCTCGGTGGCCCGGACGGCCTGGACGAGAGTGAACTCGCCCGGGCCGTCCGGGACTTCATGCGCTGACGTCCGTGACGCGGTCGACCGCTGCGGCGGACCCCATGGACTCACCGCGCTTCCGGGGCCGCCGCGCGAGCGCGGTGAGGGTGGCGTCGAGGTCGGCGGGCCGAGGCCGGTTGTGCGGCAGCTTCGCCAGCAGGTGGGCCATGCCGCAGGTGTTGCTGACGGCCGAGAACACGAGACCGCCCGCGACACCTGCGGACACCAGTCGCAAGGCGGGGTGCACGCGGCCCAGCCCCAGGCCCGCGAGGACGAGGCCGCCTGCGGCGAAGCGGACCTGACGCTCCATGGACCAGGTGGCGCGGGCCTCGGTCGCGGGGTGCTGCAGCTCAAGGCCCCGCTCCTGCCATCCCTGGGTGCCGCCGGTGAGGGTCAGCGCCGGGACGCCGTTGTCGGCGAGGACGGAGCGCGCGGACTCGGAGCGGGCGCCGGAGGCGCAGACGACGAGCAGTTCACGCTCGTCCGCCGCCTCCTTGAGGGCGGGCAGTGCGCGGCGGAGGTGGTCCAGGGGGATGTTGAGGGCGCCCGGCAGATGCCCGGAGGCATACTCGCCCGGGGTGCGGACATCGACGACGGTCAACTGCGGCAGGCGGATACGGGCCTGGTCGGTGTCGAGGGCGACGGAAGCGGCCATGAGTGGCTGGGATCCTTTCGTGGGGTGGACCTCGGGGGAGGTAAAATACCCCCAAGGGTATATAGAGGAGTGATTGTGGAACTGCAGTTCGAGGGCGATGAGCTCAAGTCGGTGCTGAACCGGTTGCGCCGGGCGCAGGGGCAGATCTCCGGTGTGATCAGGATGATCGAGGAGGGCCGCGACTGCGAGGAGGTCGTCACCCAGCTCGCCGCCGCCTCCCGCGCCCTGGACCGGGCGGGCTTCGCCATCATCGCGACCGGACTCCAGCAGTGCCTGACCGACGTGGAGGCGGCCGAGCGGAACGGCGAGACGAAGGAGCAGATGCGGGCCCGGCTGGAGAAGCTGTTCCTGTCGCTGGCGTAGGCAAGTTCGAGGGGTGAGCGGCGGGCGACCGGTGCTCACACCATCGCGTCGGCCAGCATGAGCAGCGCCACCCCCAGCAGCACCCAGGCGAAGATCCGCTGAAGCCGGCTCCCCGATACGCGGCCCGCGAGCCGCTTGCCGTCCCACGCGCCGAGGATCGCGGCCGCCGCGAAGGGCGCGACCAGCGCCCAGTCGACACGGGCCGCCGTACCCGCCCGTGCCAGCAGTGCGGCCAGCGAGTTGACGGTGATGACCAGCAGGCTCGTCCCGACGGCGGCCCGCATGCGCAGCCCCACGACGTTCACCAGCGCCGGTACGGCGAGAAAACCGCCGCCCACACCCAGCACCCCGGTGACCGCCCCCAGGCCCGCGCCCGCCTGAGCGACCTGAACCGGCCGCACCGGCACTCCCTCCAGTACGGAGACGGAAGGGCGCAGCATGCGGTACGAGGCAAGCCCGGCGACCACCGCGAACGCGCCGGTCAGCAGGGCGGACGGCACATACCCGCTGACCGCCCCGCCGAGCGTCGCGGGCACCAGCCCCGCCGCCGCGAACACGGCCCCGGCCCGCCACTCGACGGTGTCCGCACGGGCGTGCGCGGCCAGCGCGGTGGCGGAGGTGACGGTGACGATGGCCAGGCTCGCGGTGGTGGCCGCGGCCGGGGTGAACCCGAGCAGATAGATCAGCGCGGGCACGGCCAGCACGCTGCCACCACCCCCGAGTGCCCCCAGCGCGAGACCGGTCACGGCCCCGGCGACCAGGGCGAGAACGTACGCACTCACGTCGCTGGTCCGCCATTGCCGCGAGACTCCGTCGGTGGCCGGCTCGTGGTTGTGGTCGGTCGTCCCGAGTCGGCCCGCGCCTCACTGGTGGTCGTCGGCGGTCGGCCCCTGTCCGCACCCGGTCCGTCCCCGGTGGTCACCGGCAGGCCGGCTTCCGTCCACGCCCGCATCCCGCCGATCACGTCCGCGACCTCCGCGCCGCGCGCCGTGAGCAGTGCCGCCGCCTCCCGGGAGCGCTTGCCGGAGCGGCAGATCGCGATCAGCGGACGCCTCTGCGTGGACCCCGGCAGCAAGGCGCCCGCGGCCAGCGCCGACAGCGGGGCGTGCACCGCCCCGACGGCATGCCCGGCCTCCCACTCCCGGGCCTCACGGACGTCCAGAAGTACGGCCGCCCTGTCCGCGCCGATCAGCTCGAGGGCCTCGGCCGGAGTGACCCTGGCCATGGGGAGCCCCGCTTCACGGGCGGCCGCGAAGCCGTCGTCGACGGCGACCACGACGCGCCCAGCGGCGTCCAGCAGCGAGGCGGCGATCGCGGCCCGCATGCCACCCGCGCAGTGCACCCACACCGTCCCGTCGGGTATCTCCGCGAGCCGGTCGCGCACCTCGTGGAGCGGAATGTGCAGCGAACCCGCGATGTGGCCACCGGCACGCTCGGAGTCGCGCCGCACGTCCAGGACCACGACCTCCCCGCGCCCCTCCTCCGCCCGGGCGGTGTACGAGGTGTGCGGGTGTTCGGCAGGGCGTGGACGGGCGAGGCGGGTGCCCGTGGCAGCGGCCGGCCGGGCGGTGTCGGCGGATGCCGACGTCTCCTCGCTGACACCGAGTTGTCGGGCCAGGTCGGCGAACGTGGCGCGCGGGAATGTGCGCGGTTGCTCGCCCGGGCGTAGCCAGGCGGCGGGGGATCCCGTCGAGGCGGTGGCCGGGCGGTCGATGCCGACCCGCACCAGTTCCCTCTGCGCGTCCGTCAGTTGAGCCGCCGACTCGGCCAGCAGCGTCACCGGCCTGCCCCACGGAAGCAGCCACGCCAGATAGGTGGCGAGCTGTCCCGTCGCCTCGAAGTTGACCGACCCGGCGACATGCCCCTCCGCGAACGCGACCCGGTTGCGCAGATCCACCACCCACTCCCCGGCGGCAAGCCGCGCCGCGATCTCCACGGCGTCCGCCGGGGCCGGCGGTGTCAGGTCGACGGGCGCGGGGCCCGCGGAGTTCACCGGGCCCATGTGGGCGTAGTACGCGGGCACGTCGTCGAGCCCGGCGAGCAGTTCTGTGACGAACGCGTCGGCGTCCTTGACCAGCGCCTCGTTCACCACGCGTTCCCGGCCGATGGTCGTGGCGTCGCCCGTGGCCGTCCCGGCGGAGCAGAAGCTGCCGAAGCCGTGCGTGGGCAGCACCGCCGTCTCGTCCGGGAGCTCGGCGGCCAGCCGGTGCGCCGACTCGTACTGCGCCCGGGCCAGCCCCCCGGTCAGCCTCGGCTCGACCAGGTCCGGCCTCCCGACCGTGCCGATCAGCAGCGAACCCCCGGTGAACACGGCCACGGCCGCGCCGTCCTCCTCGAGAACGTACGCGGTGTGGTGCGGGGTGTGCCCGGGAGTGGCCAGCGCGCGCAGCACCAGCCCGTCGTCGATCTCCACGCTGTCCCCGTCCGTGACCGGCACCCTGTCGTACGCGACCCGCGCACCGGCCGGGACGAGGTAGGCGGCGCCGGTGATCCGGGCCAGCTCCAGGCCGCCGGTGACGTAGTCGTTGTGGACGTGCGTCTCGACGACGTGCGTGACGCGCACACCCCGCCGGGCGGCCGCCTCGATCACCCGGTCGATGTCCCGGGGCGGATCGATGACGACGGCCCGACGCGGCCCACCCGCCAGATAGCCGCGGTTGCCCAGTCCCGGCATGTCGATGCGGTCGACGAAGTGCATGGCGGCACTCCTCCCTCTGCTCGTGAAGCCACGGTGAACCCCTCGGAGGTTCTCGGAGGTCCTCGGAGGTTCTCGGAAGTCCTGGGACGTCCTGCGAACCCCATCGCGGGAATTACCCCGGGGGGTATATTCACCACCGTAGCAGAGGTACCCCCGGGGGTATTCTGATCCCAGGCGCCACCGTGGACGTGCCGTTACCGATCGGTCGCACGTAGGGTCGGAGCGAAGAACCGAACATTGGCCGATGGAAGGGTTCAGCACCATGGCGCAGGAAGTACGCGGCGTGATCGCACCGGGCAAGAACGAACCGGTGCGGGTCGAGACGATCGTCGTGCCGGACCCCGGTCCGGGCGAGGCCGTCGTCCAGATCCAGGCGTGCGGGGTGTGCCACACGGACCTGCACTACAAGCAGGGCGGGATCAACGACGAGTTCCCCTTCCTGCTCGGCCATGAGGCGGCCGGTGTCGTGGAGTCGGTGGGGGAGGGGGTCACCGATGTGGCTCCCGGTGACTTCGTGATCCTCAACTGGCGTGCCGTGTGCGGGAATTGTCGGGCGTGTCTGCGTGGGCGCCCCTGGTACTGCTTCAACACGCACAACGCCAAGCAGAAGATGACCCTGCTCGACGGCACCGAGCTGTCGCCGGCGCTGGGGATCGGCGCCTTCGCCGAGAAGACCCTCGTCGCGGCCGGCCAGTGCACCAAGGTCGACCCCTCGGCCTCCGCTGCCGTAGCCGGGCTGCTCGGCTGCGGTGTGATGGCCGGAATCGGCGCCGCCATCAACACCGGGAACGTCGGCCGTGGTGACACGGTGGCCGTCATCGGCTGCGGCGGCGTGGGCGATGCGGCGATCGCCGGTGCCAACCTCGCGGGAGCCGCGAAGATCATCGCCGTCGACATCGACGACCGGAAACTGGCCACCGCCCGCACGATGGGCGCCACCCACACGGTCAACTCCAAGGAGACCGACCCCGTCGAGGCGATCCAGGAACTGACCGGCGGCTTCGGCGCCGATGTCGTCATCGAGGCGGTGGGCCGCCCGGAGACGTACAAGCAGGCCTTCTACGCCCGTGACCTCGCCGGGACCGTGGTCCTGGTCGGTGTGCCGACGCCGGACATGAAGCTCGAGCTGCCCCTGATCGACGTCTTCGGGCGCGGCGGCTCGCTCAAGTCGTCCTGGTACGGCGACTGCCTGCCCTCCCGCGACTTCCCGATGCTCATCGACCTGCACCTCCAAGGCCGCCTGGACCTCGCGAAGTTCGTGACGGAGACCATCCAACTCGACGAGGTGGAGAAGGCGTTCGAGCGGATGCACGGCGGCGACGTACTGCGCTCGGTGGTGGTGCTCTGATGGCCGCACGCATCGAACACCTCGTCACTTCCGGGCAGTTCAGCCTCGACGGCGGCACCTGGGACGTCGACAACAACGTGTGGATCATCGGCGACGACCACGAGGTGATCGTGATCGACGCCGCCCATGACGCCGACGCCATCGCGACGGCCGTCGGCGACCGGCGCCTGACCGCCATCGTGTGCACCCACGCCCACAACGACCACATCGACGCCGCCCCCGAACTCGCCGCGCGCACCGGCGCCCCGATCCTGCTCCACGGCGACGACCTGCCGCTGTGGAAGCAGACCCATCCCGACCGGGATCCGGACGCCCGGCTGGCCGACGGTCAGGTGATCGAGGTCGCCGGCGCCGAGCTGACGGTCCTGCACACACCCGGACACGCACCGGGCGCGGTCTGCCTGTACGCCCAGGACCTCGGCACCGTCTTCACGGGCGACACCCTCTTCAACGGCGGCCCGGGTGCCACCGGCCGCTCCTACTCCCACTTCCCGACGATCATCGACTCGATCCGGGACCGGCTGCTCGCCCTTCCGGCCGGGACGAAGGTCCTCACCGGGCACGGCGACTCCACCACCATCGGGGCCGAGGCGCCGAGCCTGGAGGACTGGATCGCCCGGGGCCACTGACTCCGCGGACCCGGACACGCCTGTGGGCGCCCACCGCCGAGACGGAGGGCGCCCACACGGACGTACACGGCGAACGAGTGCGATCGGTCAGGCGGCGACGGGCAGTCCCGGAGTCCGGAAGACCTGGCGGTCGGCGTCGACGGCGAACACCTCGCAGCCCTTGCGGGCGGCCGCCCAGTCGATGCCCTCGGCGCCCATCGCGAACGCCGCCGTCGCCGTGGCGTCCGCCTCGGTGAGCGTGGGCGCGACGACGGTCAGGCTCAGCAGCCCGGTCGCCGGCCGGCCGGTGCGGCCGTCGAGGATGTGGTCGCCCCGCTCGTAGCGGGCGGAGGTCGCCACACCCCCGTCGGTGAGCTCCAGGACGGCGCACAGCTGGTCGGCGTGCTCGGGATGCCGTACCCCCACCCGCCAGGGGCGCCCGGCGGCGACCACGTCACCGCCGGCGTTCAGGCAGTACGTCCGTACGCCGGCCGCCTCCAGTCGATCCGCCGCCCGCTGCACCGCCCAGCCCTTCACCATGGCGCACGGATCGAGGCCCCGGCCGGGCAGCCGTACGTCGAAGGCGCCCCGGGTCGCGACCCGGTACTCCTCGCACAGGCCGAGCACCTCGGTGAGGTCCGCGCTCAGCTCGCCGTACCCCAGCTCGCCCCGGTCGAGGCGGGACACCTCGCTGTCGGGCTTGAAGGGGCTGAAGCGCGCGTCGACCTCGTGGAGCCAGGCGAACACGGCGTCCGCCGCCCCCGTGGGAGGTTTCTCGTCCTCGATCAGCAGCGAGATCGGGAACCCCATGATGTGTTCGACGCGCCGCATCCGCTCAGCCCTTCGCGTCGATGGCGGCCTGGAGGGACTCCTTGTAGCCGCCGCTGGTGATGGTGGCGCCGGAGACCGTGTCGATGTCGGCGCTCTGCGCGGCCAGGGTCTCCGAGATCAGGACCGGGACGGCGGCCGTGGTCTGCGGGTGGTTCGGCTGCTGGAGCATCTTCACGGACGCGATCTTGTCGCCCTCGAAGGTCACCTCGACCTGCACGGTGCCCTTCTCGGTGTCCACCGCGGTCCCGGACACGACCTTGGACGCGGAGGCGGCGGCCCCGGACGACGGGGTGGACGCGGCGGGCGACGGGGCCGCCGCGGCCGAGTCGGCCCGGTCGTCGATGGCGGCCTGGAGGGACTCCTTGTAGGCGCCGCTGGTGATGGTGGCGCCGGAGACGGTGTCGATGTCGGCGGTCTGTGCCGCCAGCGTCTCCTTGATGAGGACCGGCACGGCGGCGGTGGTCTGCGGGTGGTTCGGCTGCTTCAGCATCCGCACCGAGGAGATCTTCGAGCCCGCGAACGTCACCTCGACCTGGACGTCACCCTTCTCGGTGTTCACCGTGGGACCGGTGAACACCGAGGACGAGGAACCGCCGGACCCCGAGGACGAGGAGGAAGACGACGAGGTGGACGGCGTCGAGGCCGCCGAGGACGTGATGCCCAGGGACGGCTCGTAGAGCCAGACGGGGACCAGGCCCGCCACGCTCAGGACCAGTACAGGCAGTGCTCGTTTCACGACGTTCCTCTTATCCGGCCAGGCTGAAGCGCTCGAAATGGGTCTGCGATTTGGGCACGCCCAGTTCCCGCAGGTTGCGCAGCACCGCGTTCATCATGGGCGGCGGGCCGCACAGGAAGACGTCCCGTTCCGTGATGTCCGGCACCAGCGCGGCCAGCTCGGCCGGGGCCAGCAGGTCGGGGACGACGGGCCCGCTCACCAGGTGCAGCTCGGCGCCCTTGGCGTGGGCGATGTCCCGCAGCTCCTCGTACAGGACGGCGTCCTGGTCCCTGCCCACCCGGTAGATGACCACCGCGTGGCCCTGGATCTCCTCCAGGAGCGCGCGGATGGGCGTGACGCCCACCCCGCCCGCGATGAGGACGGACTCCGGCCGGGTGCGGTGCATCGCGGTGAAGGCGCCGTACGGGCCCTCGGCGAAGACACGGGTGCCCACCGGGATGTGGCGGAGGGCGGCGGTGCCGTCGCCGGCCACCTTCGCGGTCAGCCGCAGCGACTTGCCGTCGGGTGCCGCCGACAGCGAGAACGGGTTCGCCTGCCACCAGCGGTCCTTGGTGAGGAACCGCCACAGGAAGAACTGGCCGGCGCGGGCGGGCAGCTTGTCGAGGTCGCGGCCCGTCATGTAGATCGACACGACGTTGTCGGCCTCGGGGACGACCGCCGAGACACGCAGCTGGTGGCGGAGGTTCCTGCGCAGCGGCAGCACCACCCGGCCCAGGAACACCGAACCGAGGGCCACGCCCCACAGGGCCCACCAGTACGTGGTGGCGGCGGGCGACGAGGTGAACGTCGTACCGACCCCGACCTGGTGGGTGAACGCCAGGACCACCGCCACATACGTGTACAGGTGGATGAAGTGCCAGGTCTCGTAGGCGAGGCGGCGGCGGGCGTAGCGTGCGGAGACCGCGCCGATGATCATGATCAGGACCAGGGCGACGATCGCGCGCAGCACGCCCTCGGTGGTCTCGGCCAGCTCCACCAGCTCGTCGATCGGGCCCAGGGAGGTTCCCTCGGCGTAGCCGAAGGTGATGAACACCGCGTGGGCCAGCAGGGTCCACAGCAGACCGAAGCCGACCCAGCGGTGCCAGGAGGTCAGCCGGTCCATGCCGATGCGGTGGTCCAGCCACGGCAGCCGCGCCACCAGGACCAGCTGGAAGGCCATGAAGAGCGCGCCGTACAGGCCGGCGAGCCGGCCCAGCACGATCAGCGCGTTCGAGGCGAAGCCTGCCTGGGCGAAGAAGACGGTCACGACGGCCACATTGGCGGCCAGCACGGCGTACAGGCCGGTGCGGGCCACCACTTTGGGTCGTATCGCCGTGGGGGGCGCGGGAGGCGATTGGACGGTCGTCACGGATGGTGCTCCTTGATCGGGTCCTGGGACCACCGAGCATGACCGACCGTAGCTGTCATTCACCTGTCGTTGGACTTTCAAGTTCTTATCGATCGCGCGTAGGAAGGGAGGGAGGTGTGGCGTCGCGGGCGGCGTGCAGCAGTATGAGCACGTGGAAAAAGTACGACTTCTAGTCGTGGACGATGATCCGCCCATCGCCGACCTGGTCGCGACCGTCGCCCGCTACGAGGGCTGGGAGGCGGTCACCGCGTACTCCGGCGAGGACGCGCTGAGCAGGGCCGCCGAGTTCCGCCCCGACATCGTGGTGCTCGACCTGATGCTCCCCGGCCTCGACGGCTTCGCCGTGCTCGACCGGCTGCGGCTGTCGGGCACGATGGTGCCCGTGGTCTTCCTCACCGCCCGCGACGGAGTCGCCGACCGGGTCGCCGGACTCACCCGGGGCGGCGACGACTACCTGGTGAAACCTTTCGCCGTGGAGGAGCTGATGGCACGGCTGCGGACCGTACTGCGCCGCAGCGCCGGTCCCGCCTTCCAGCGGTCCGTGCTCCAGGTGGCCGACCTGACCATGGACGAGGACACCCGCGAGGTCCGCCGCGGCGACAAACGCCTCACCCTCACCCCCACCGAGTACGAGGTGCTGCGCTACCTGATGCGCAAGTCACCGACCGTGCTCACCAAGGCGCAGATCCTCGACCACGTCTGGGAGTACGGCTTCGGCGGCCGGTCCAACGTCGTGGAACTGGTCGTCAGCCGGCTGCGCCGCAAGCTCGACGACCCCGACCAGCACGACGAACCGCTGATCCACACCGTGCGCGGCGTCGGCTACGTGGTCCGGCAGGTCGGCGAGTGAAGCGCGTGGTCCACACGATCCGCCGCTGCCGGGAGCACTACCGCAGGCTGCGGCTGGGCACGCGGCTGGCACTCGGCATGGGCGTCCTCGCGCTGGGCGTGTTCGCCGTCGTCGGCGCGTCGCTCTCGATGTACATGCGGGAGTACCTGGAACGCCAGCTCAGCGACCAGATGGCGCTCGTCCAGACGAGCCAGTCCAAGGACGTCGAGGATTACGGCAGCGTGCAGGGCAAGCCGTACTGGGGCTGGTACACCGCCTCGTACGCGGTGTCCGGCCCCAAGCCCGTGCTGCGTCAGCCGGCCGACGTGCCGCCCGACTCCGCCCAGCTCCTCGCCACCGCCGCGACCCTGCGGGCCTCCGGCACCGACCCCGTCCTGCGCACCGCGCGCATCGACGGGGAGGCCTACCGGCTGCGCGCCTGCGAGGTCGAGGACGGGATCGTCCTCGTCACCGCGGCCCCCATGGACGACATCGAAAACACGATGGACCGGCTGGTCACGGTCCAGGTCGTCGCCTTCGCGCTCGCCCTCCTCGGCCTCGTGATTCTCGGCCGCGCGGTGCTGCGGCGCGGCCTGAGACCCCTCAGCGACATGGCCCACACCGCCCGCGGCATCACCTCGCACGACTTCACCGACTCCGCCCGGCTCCCCGTACGCGCCGACCGCGGCAACGGCGGCCCGGAGGTCGAGGAACTGCGCACCGCGTTCAACACCATGCTCGAACACATCGACGACTCCCTCGCCGTGCGCACGCAGGCCGAACAGCGCCTGCGCCGCTTCGTCGCCGACGCCTCGCACGAACTGCGCACCCCTTTGATGTCGGTACGGGGCTACGCGGACCTCTTCCAGTACGCCGCCGCCAACGAGCCGGGCGAACGGGAGAAACACCTGGCCCGGCTGCGCGCCGAGGCGGCCCGGATGGGCGTCCTCCTCGACGACCTGCTGCTCCTCGCCCGGCTGGACGCCGCCCAGGTCGAGGCACCGCTGCGCCTGGAGGACACCGACCTGGTGGAACTGGCCGCCCAGGCGGCGGACGCCTTCCGCGCGGGCCACCCGGCCCATCCGCTGACACTGACGGCCGCGCCCAAGGAACTGCGGCTGCGCCTCGACCCACTGCGCATCCGGCAGGTCCTGGACAACCTGCTGACCAACGCGGCCGTGCACACACCCGCCGGAACAGCGGTGACGGTGGACGTGATGGTGGAGCACACCGGCCACCGTGAGAGCGGCGGCGCAGGCGGCGACAACAGTGCCCACGGCTACGCGGTGGTCCGGGTCGCCGACGCGGGCCCCGGCATCCCGGCCGCCGACAGGGACCGGGTCTTCGACCGCTTCTACCGCGTCGACAAGGCCCGCAGCCGCGACCGCGGCGGCAGCGGCCTGGGCCTCGCCGTCGCGCTCTCCCTGGCCCGGGCACACGGCGGCACCCTCGACGTGACCAGCGGCCCCGGCTCCACCGCCTTCACCCTGCGCATCCCACTCGACAGAACGGACCGCCCGCTGAACACCTGAACAGCTGAACACCTGGGAAAGCAACGCGAACAGAACGACTCGGTCCGAACGGCTCGGCACGGACGACCTGAGGAGACCCCCCACTGTGAACGTACTGATCGTTTTCGCCCACCCCGAACTCTGCTCATTCAACGGCGCGTTGAAGGTCAGAGCCGTGGAGGTCCTGAAGCGGGCCGGGCACGAGGTCGTGGTCAGCGACCTCTACCGGCTCGGCTGGAAGGCCACCGTCGACGCCGACGACTTCCCGGGAGTCTGGACCGACCCGGACTTCCTGGACGTGGCCGTCGAACAGGAACGCGTGTCGGCGGCGCGGGAGACCCCGCCCGACATCCTCGCGGAACAGGAGAAGGTCGCCCGGTGCGATCTGCTGATCCTCCACTTCCCGCTCTGGTGGTCCGGAATGCCGGCCATCCTCAAGGGCTGGATCGACCGCACGATGGCCCGCGGCTTCGCCTACGGAGAGGGACGCGCCTACGACACCGGGCCCCTGAAGGGCAGACGCGCCCTGGTCTGCACGACCACGGGCACCCCCACGGGCCTGTACGACCCCCACAGCACCGACGACGACCTGGACCGCGTCCTGTGGCCCATCCACCACGGCATCCTGCGCTGCCTGGGCTTCGACGTCCTGCCGCCGTTCGTCGCCAGGGCCCCGGGGGAGGCGTCGGCGAAACAGCGGGAGGAGTACCTCACGGAGTACGCCGAGCGGCTGCTGGCGGTAACCCGGTAGGCGCTGACCCAGAAGAGAGTCCGGGCCGATCCCGCACGGGCTACTCCTTCACCAGGGCGGCGACATGGTCGGTGACCGTGTCGATGATGTCCCCGCTGGCCTTCTCGTCGCCGAGGGCAAGGAAGTTGAGCGTCAGCCCGTCCGTCATGGCCGCCAGATAGCCGGCCAACACCGGTACGGGCACGCTCAGTTCGAAGCCCATGCTCTCGCGCAGCTGCTCCAGCAGTTCGGCGTACGTGTCGGTGTACAGCGTGTACTGCCGACGGGCCAGATGCGCGAACTCCGGCTCGCGCAGGGCGTACTGGGTGAGTTCGTAGGTCAGCATGTGCTCGCCGGGATGGGCGGCCACATGGTCCCAGTACGCCCTGAAGCCCGCCCTGATCGTCTCCTGGAGAGTGGCCTGCGGCTGGATCGCCGCACGCACCACCCCCACCGTGTGATCCATGATCGTCGTGATGACCGACTCGATCAGGGCCTGCTTGGAGTCGAAGCAGTAGTGGAAGACGCTCAGTGACACGCCCGCCTCGGCCGCGATGGACCGGGTCGTCGTCCTGGGGACGCCGTCCCGGGTCATCGCGCGAATGGCCGCCTCGGTCAGCTGCCGGCGTCGCTCGGCCGACGGCTTGCGTGCCATGAACTCCCCCTAGGTACGGAACTCAGGTGCCGTAGACACCCACTTCGTAGAGTGAGTATCCCCAGTCCGTGCCCCGATCCAGTCCGTGGACGCGCACATAGCGGGCGGGTGTTCCCGCGAACTGTGCCGTGTCCAGGCCGCCGTCGCCGACGGTCGTGGACCACGCGGTGTGCCAGGTCGTGCCGTCGGTGGAGAGCTCGATGCGGTACGACTTGCCGAACGCCCTCTCCCAGTCGAGGGTGACCCGCTTGACCAGGTTCGTCGAACCGAGGTCGAGCTGCAGCCACTGGTCGTCGCTCCAGTCGCTCGCCCAGCGGCTGCCCGCGTCGCCGTCCACGGCGCGGCCCGGCTGGTAGCTGGTGACCGGGTTCGACTCGGACGAACTGGCCGTCGCGGACACGCCCTTGGCGAGGTTCACCCCGGCCTTGTGGGCCTCCGAGGCACCCCAGGTGTCGAGGTAGGACTCCGCGCCGCGGAACAGGTCACCCACCGCGTCCGCGCCGCCGACCTGCCGGATGTCCTGGATCCAGTCCGGGATCAGGCCGACGTGCGCGGCACCGTCCGTATTGATGTCCCAGGTGCGCGAACCCGTGGTCTGCCGGTTGATCACCGAACCGCCGTCGACACTGGTGAAGGGGTACGTCACCGCCGTACCGGTGTTCGTGCCGCGCGGGGCGGGGTGGTCACCGATGCCGTTGAAGTCGGTGCCGTAGCCGTACCCCTTGTTGTACTTGCTGCGCAGGGCGTCGGTGCGGGCGGCCTCCGCGACGAACTCCTTGGAGGAGTGCATGTACTGGGCGATGAACCCGCCGAGACGGTAGACGCGGTCGGTCCAGTTGAGGTCCATCCAGCTGTGCGAGGAGAGCACCCCGGGGTAGGCCTCGGCCTCGAAGATGTCCATCGCCTGGCCGGCGGCCTTGACGCCCATGTGGTCGATCTCGAGCATCATCTTGCGCTTCATCATGCCGCGCACCGCGTACTCGCCGAGATCGGTGAGCCCGCGCTTGTTGCACTGCGCGTCCGAGGGGTACGTCGGCAGCTCGGTGCCCTCCGGCAGTTCCTCGGTCGCGTTGGTCGCCGTCGCACCGCCGATGGGGTTGTCGTGCATCGCGGTCGTGCACTTCTCCGTCTGCCAGAAGGTGCCCGTCGACAGGAACTGGCCGACGTTGATCGCCGTACCGAGACCGTCCTCGTCGAACCGCACTCCGCACAGCGCGTTGTCGAACTTGTGGCACAGGAACATGCTGCGCACACCCAGGTCGTACAACTCGTCGAGGCCCTTGTCGATGTCGGCCTTGCCGCACTGCGCGATGTCCAGGATCTGCTTGCAGCCGAAGGGCTCGGACGTCTCGACGCCCAGCACGACCGCCAGCTTGCCCTGCTTGATCACCTCACGCGCCTGGGCGCTGTCGGTGACGATCCGGAACCAGCCCTTGCCGGTGCCGCCGTACTGCGCGTCGATGAAGTCCTGGAGCTGGTACGTCAGTTTCGCCTGGAGGCGGATCGACGTCATCTCGTCGCAGCTGCGGTCCTTGAAGAAGTAGACCGAGCAGATCACGCCGTTGGTGACCAGGTCGTTGACCAGCACCCGCTGACCGCCGCGCCAGGCCCGCTCGATCCAGGCGTAGTAGTTCGCCTGGTGGGTCATCGAGTCGTACGCGGGCCAGTCCTTGAACGTCGGGTAGCCGACCGGGTCGTGCTTGCCGTCACCGCCGTGGGTGATGTAGTCGAACACCGCGAAGGTGCCGTCGGGGTAGTGCTCGGGACAGTCCTTGAGCGCGTCGGCGATCCCGCTGGTGGAGAACACCTTCCCGCAGATGAGCCGTCCGCCGAAGGCCTCGTTGGAGAACAGGTGGTTGTGCGCGTCGACGAACCCCTGTACCTCGCCCTGGGAGTTGGTGCCCTTGAAGGGCTCACCCGTGACATTGATCTGGGAGTCGGGCGCAGGTCGCGCGGTCGGCGTCCACCAGTCGGTGCCGGCCGCCGAGCTGGGCCCGGTACCGAGCGTCAGCGCCAGCACGGCGAGCAGCAGGGACACCACGGTCAGGGGTCTGCGTCCGCGAGGCGGGCGAGGCGGAAAAGCAGGCTCGGTCATCGTTCACGTCCTCGCACAAGGGTTGTCATGACACGTGCAACTACGTGACGAGGATCGCTACAGCAGGGTGACGGAGTCAATAGTCCGGGACACTTGACCTGATAGCTGCGCTGGCAGCTGGTCCGGTGCACTGAGGACGACAGGCTCCTTTGAGGACGACCCGGCCCGCATTTCCAGCCCGTCCGGCGTTTGAGGACGAGGCCGTTCAGGCCGAAAGCGGGGGTCTTGGGGCGGCAGCCCCCAGGGATGGGACGGGTAGGGGCGGCGGGGGCGAAAAAATTCAGGGCGAACATCTGTCACAACCACGAACCGCCCGGTGTCTTAAGGCCGAACCCCTTTGAGGGGCCCCCGAGGGGCCCATCGCACCGTCCAAACGAGGAGACACCATGAGCGGGAACACCACGGTGATCGTGATCGGCGGCGGCTACGCCGGAGTCATGGCGGCCAACCGCCTGACGCAGCGCCCCGACGTCACCGTCACACTGATCAACCCCCGCCCCACCTTCGTCGACCGCATCCGCCTGCACCAGCTCGTGGCCGGCACCCACGACGCGGTCGCCGACTACGGCAAGCTCCTCGCCGAGAACGTCCGGCTGATGGTGGACACCGTGACGGAGATCGACGCGGCCGGACGCGCCGTGACGCTCGCCGGCGGAGGCACGGTCGCCTACGACTACCTGGTCTACGCGGTGGGCAGCGGCAGCGCCGACCCGCGCGTGCCGGGCGCCGCCGAGTTCGCCTACCCGATCGCCGGTCTGGAGGAGGCACAGCGACTGCGGCCGGCCCTCGACGCCGCCCCCGCCGGGGCTCCGGTGACGGTGGTCGGCGCAGGGGCGACCGGTATCGAGACCGCGGCCGAGCTCGCCGAGCAGGGCCGCACCGTGACCCTGGTGTGCGGGGGACTGCTCGGCCCGTCCCTGCATCCGCGAGCACGCCGCTCGGTGGCCAAGCAGCTCACCGCACTCGGGGTGAGCGTCCTCGACGGCCCGGACACGAAGGTCACGGCGGTGACCGGGGACGCCGTGCGGCTCGCCGACGGGCGAGAACTGCCGAGCGCGGTGACGGTCTGGACCGTCGGGTTCGGCGTACCGGACCTGGCCGCGCGCAGCGGCCTGCGCACCGACGCGCTGGGCCGGCTGCTCACCGACGAGACCCTGACGAGCGTCGACGACGAGCGCATCGTCGCGGCCGGGGACTCGGCCGCCCCGTCGGAGCTGCCGTACCGGATGAGCTGCCAGGCCGCGGTCCAACTGGGCCCGCAGGCCGCGCAGACGGTACTGAGCCGGATCGCGGGTGAGCAGCCCGCGTCCGTCGACGTGGGGTTCGTCGCCCAGTGCATCAGCCTGGGGCGGCACGGAGGTGTCTTCCAGCTCGCCGAGAAGGACGACAGCGTCAAGAAGTACTACCTCGGTGGTTGGTCGGGGGCGAAGATCAAGGAGCTCATCTGCAAGGGCATCCCCTGGCAGCTGTCGTACGAGGCGCGCAAGCCGGGTGCGCGTACGTGGTGGTCCAAGGACGCCACGCGTCGGCAGCGCGTCCAGGCCGTGCTCGGCCAGGAGCCTGCCGCCACCGAGCGAGCGGCCTGAGACGCTGCCCGGTGTGTCACGGCGGGACGCCGGGCAGTGTCCCCTGGTATTGATCGAACGCTGTCAAGAAAACGAAGAGGACCCTGTGGTGGAAGCACGCCCAAGAACCAGAACGGTCGGCAGACGGGGCCGCGGCCCGCGCCGGACAGGGGCGGGAACATGAGCGAGCCCACGACTCCTGAGCCTGCAGCCTCCGACCCCGTCACCCCCGAACCTGCGGCCGCCGAACCAACCGCCCCTGAACCCGGTTCCGCCGACCCCGTCACCCCCACCACCGACCCGGCGACCGACACCTTCATCGCCCACCGCAACCTGCTCTTCACCGTCGCCTACGAGATGCTCGGGTCGGCGGCCGATGCCGAGGACGTTCTTCAGGAGACCTGGCTGCGCTGGGTCAAGGTCGACCTCGAGCAGGTCAACGACCAGCGCGCCTATCTGGTCCGCATCACGACCCGGCAGGCCCTCAACCGGCTGCGCACGATGAGCCGCCGCAAGGAGGCCTACGTCGGCGAGTGGTTGCCGGAGCCGCTGCTCACCGCGCCCGACGTGGCCGAGGACGTCGAACTCGCCGAGAGCATCTCGATGGCCCTGATGCTCGTCCTCGAAACCCTGTCGCCGACCGAACGCGCCGTGTTCGTCCTCCGTGAGGTCTTCGACACCGGCTACGACGAGATCGCCGCCGCCGTGGACAAGAGCCCAGCGGCCGTCCGCCAGATCGCCCACCGTGCCCGCCGGCACGTCGACGCCCGGCGCCCCCGCCACTCGGTGTCCCCGGACGAGAGCCGGGCCGTCCTGGAATCGTTCCAGCGCGTACTGGAGACCGGGGACCCGCAGACCCTCCTGGCCGTACTGGCCCCCGACGTCGTCATGGTGAACGACGGTGGCGGCATCAAGCAGGCCGCGCTGCGGCCCATCAACGGCGCCGTGAAGGTGGCCCGCTTCCTGGTCGGTGTCCTCGGCAAGAACACGAGCCCGGTCACCGTCGCCCCCACCGTGGTCAACGGCGGCTTCGCACTTCTCGTACGCCTGGACGGCGAGCTCGACGGGATCCTGGCGATGCGCGTCGAGGACGCGCGCGTCACCGGCCTCTACTACGTGCGCAACCCCGAGAAACTGACCCGGGCCGAGACGGAGACCCCGCTCACCCTGCGCTGACGTCAGCCGTGGCCTGCCGGATGTGCCGGGAGACGAAGGCGTAGATCTCCCGGCCCCTCTCGTCGTCGTTCAGGTCGTAGCCGTGGTCGACCCCCGCCACGTCGTGGTGCTCCACCAGCGAGCCCACCTGGCGGAGCCGCTCGGCGTAGCGCAGGCCCTCCGCCCGGAGCCGGTCGTGGGCGGCCGTGATGATCAGCGCCGGGGCGATGCCCTTGAGGTCCGCGGTCTCCTTCGGGTGGGCGGGGGAGACCAGGCGGTCGGTGCGCCGGAGCGGGTCGGGCACGTACGCGCTGTCGAACACCTCGCCCATCCACGGGCGCAGCATCGGCTTGGCTATGGCCGCCCGCTTGTCCTTCGCGGCGGTCGCCAGGTCGAGCGGCGGGTAGTGCAGGACCTGGAGGGCGATGGCGGGGCCCTGCTCCTCCAGGGCCTGCCGGGCCACGGCCGCCGCGAGACCGCCGCCGGCGCTCTGCCCGCCCACGGTGAGCCGGGTGCCGTCCCATCCGTGCGCGGCCCCGTTCTCGGCGATCCACCGGACCACTTCGTACGACTGCCGGGGCGGGGCCGGGAACGGGTACTGCGGGGCGACGACGTAGTCGACGTTGACGACCACCACGCCCGCCAGCGCCGCGACGGCCCGGCAGAAGGCGTCGTCCGTCTCCGTCAGCGCCATGACGAACCCGCCGCCGTGGAAGTTGACGTGGACCGGCGGGGCCGGGTCCTCGGCGCCCTCGACCGGGGGCCGGTAGACCACGACCCGGGCCGGGGCGACGGAGGTCGGGATCGTCAGCCCGCTTGTCGCACGAGGGAACTCGGGAAGGCGGGCATGGAACGCGGCAGTGGAACCCTGCCCGCCGGACCGACGGTCCGCCAGTGTGAGGACACGCTGCATCGTCTTGGCGACGAGGGAGGCCACCGCTGGCCTGGCCAGGAGGGACATGCGGTTCCGTTCGGTCGGGCTATTGCCAGGAATCCTGTCGATCGACAGGCTGACATTCAACACGACCACCCGGTACGAAGGAAGTAAAGGAAGTGGCTACGCTTTGTACGCGATCCCCCCGTACACATCCGTCGGCTCCGGCGAGGTGCCGGGCTCCGGGCGCCACAGGGGGCAGGAGACGATGCCCGGCTCCAGCAGCTCCAGACCCTCGTAGAGCGCGGACAGCTTGTCGGGACTGCGCAGCACGTACGGGACCGCGCCCGTGTCGTCGTACCCCTGTTGCGCCCGCTTGAGCTCCTCGTCGGTGTCCGTGCTGTCGTAGTGCACGAAGTAGCTGCCCGGGGGAAGGGCGGCCTGGAGGCGGCGCGTGATCGACTTGGCCTCCTCCCAGTCCTGGATGTGGCCGAGGATGCCCATCAGCATCAGTGCCACCGGCTTGTCGAAGTCCAGGAACGTACGGGCCGTCTCGATGATCTTCTCGGGCTCGCGCAGATCCGCGTCCACGTAGTCCGTGGTGCCCTCGGGGGTGCTGGTGAGCAGGGCCTGGGCGTGCCGCAGCACGAGCGGGTCGTTGTCGACGTAGACGATGCGCGACTCGGGGGCCACCTTCTGGGCGACCTGGTGCGTGTTGTCGTACGTCGGCAGGCCGGTGCCGATGTCGAGGAACTGGCGGATGCCGCGCTCTCGGGCCACGAAGGTGACCGTGCGGATCAGATAGACGCGTGAGGCGCGGGCCATCGCCTCGATGTTGGGGGCGATCTCGCGGTACTCGTCGCCCGCCTCGCGGTCGACCTCGTAGTTGTCCTTGCCTCCCATCCAGTAGTTCCAGATACGGGCGGAGTGCGGCACCGTGGTGTCGATCTTGGACAGGGCTTCCTGGTCGGGGGTGGACCGGCTGTCTGTCATCGGAGTTCTCCTGACTTGCCTCGCGCGGACATCGCTAACCTACCGTCAACTGTCTGGGCTGTTGCCGGAGTTGGGACTGTCGGTGCGCGGGTGCACGGATGCGGCGCGCCCGTTCGGTGACCACGTCCAGAAGGACGGGAGTGACGTGCACGTTCACCACGGGAACGTGCTGGGCGAGCGTCTCGAACACCCGGGCGTAGGCGAGCGCGGCGGCCGCGGCTTCCGACGCCTCGTCGCCGGACTCGCCGCAGTGTTCACCGCGGTGATCCCCGCCGTGTTCACCGCCGGTCAGATGGAGCATCGCACCCTCGCGTTCCGCGATCGCCTCGGCGAGGTCGAGTGCCTCGATCCAGGTCACCCGGGACCGTCCGCGACGTAGCGGCCCGTACACGAGTTCCCCGATGACACCGCCATCGATGACGAACCGGCCGGGCGCGGCCAGCAGTTCGCGGTACGGACGGGCGGGATCGAGGTGGTGCAGACCCGTCGGCGGTCGCTGTAACGGGAAGCCGAGCTGGGCCAGTCGGGTGAAAAGTCGGCCGCGGTGGACGCCCTCGTGGCCCTCGACGAACAGGGTTCGGTACGGCGCGACGGTCTCCGCGAGAGTCGGCGGAAGGTTCATCGCAGGGGCGTCCCCGCCCTGGGGGAGCGGCCCGGCAGGGGAGTGCCGGCACGTCCGGGCGGCATGGCTGGACCCGGGGCGCGAGGCGGCGTGTGCATGCCGCTCCCTTCGGAGTGGTGCGCGCACGGTCGTGCGCGCGTCCTGCGTCAACTCCCTCAGTGTGTACGGGACCTCCGCGCGGCGGCAGTGCGCGTGCGGGTTGTCCGGTTGTGCGGGTGTGGTGGCGCGCCGTACCGTTCGCGCCCAGGGTGCACGGCGGGCGGGGGTGTCAGGCGATCAGGAAGTCGGCCTGGCCGGACTTGGCGCCTTCCAGGAACGTCACCATCTCGTCCCGGGAGTAGACCAGCGCGGGCCCTTCGGGGTCCTTGGACTGCCGGAACGCGACACTGCCGTCGGGCAGCCGCTTGGCCTCGACGCAGCTTCCGCCGTTGGTGCCGCTCCAGGGCTTGTGCCAGCCCTCGCGGCCGAGTTCGGACGCGGGCATGCCGCTGTGGACGGGGTTGTCTGTTGCCATGGTTCACAACTCCTTACGCAGTGCTGCCAGGATTTCCCTGGTCCGAGCGACCGGCTCCGCCTGAACGGACATCCGGTCCAGTACCTCCAGGTACGTCACGACGTCGGCGGGCTGGTCAAAGTACTGCGCGCCGGCGAGGCTCTCCGTGTAGACGACATCGGGCAGTTCGGAGAAGCCGAAGCGGAAGTAGTGGAAGGGACCGAAGGCTCCGGGGTGCGGACCGGCGGTGAAGCGCATGATCTGGATCCGGACCTTCGGGTACTCCAACACCTCACTGAGGTGGTCGATCTGAGCCCGCATCACCTCGGCCCCGCCCACGGGCCTGCGCAACACGGTCTCGTCGAGGACGGCCCAGACGGCGGGCGCCTCGGGCTTGTCGAGCAGATCCTGGCGCTTCAGCCGCAGGGCGACCCGGCGCCGGATGTCCTCGTCACTCGCGTTGGGGAAGCCGATGCGCAGCAGCGCGGCGGCGTAGTCGTCGGTCTGCAACAGGCCGGGGACGTAGTGGGGTTCGTACAGCCGGATGACGGTGGCCTCGCTCTCCAGGCTGACATAGGCGCTGAACCAGTCCGGCAGCACATCGCGGTACGTGTACCACCAGCCCGGCTGGTTGGCCTCCCTGGCGAGGTGGAGGAAGTCGTCGATCTCCTTGGCCAGGACCCCGTAGGTGCGCAGCAACTCCTTCACGTAGGGGATGCGGAGGCCGACCTCGGCCTTCTCCATCCGACGGACCGTCAACGGCGTGACCTCGATCGCCCGTGCGGCGTCCTCGAACGACACACCCGCCCGCTCCCGCAGATGCCTCAGCCGCTTGCCGAGGACCATCCGAAGGACGGTGGGGGCACTTCCGCCTGAGCGGTTCTCGCTCACGTGGGACCTCCGGGGGACCGTCACAGCGGGCAGTGTGCCATGCCTTCGGTTGACACCGACAGGGCTTTGCGCTTCATTCTGAAATTATCAGAACGAAGGTTGCGAGCTGTGCCCGTCGGTCACCATAGTGATCGGGTGACCTACCGCACATCGCGCGGTGGTTCACCGAACCTCGTCCGGCTGCCGGGAAGTTGACGCCCCGGCAGATCGGGAGGGGTGCGAGGCCCCCACACCGACGTGATGCGAGACCTGGATGGCCGCCGTGACGAACGGACAACCGAGAAGCCCCGGCAAGGGCGCGGTCGGAGCCAACAAGGCGCTGGCGAACGCGCTCAAGGACGCCGGCTGTTCGTACGCCTCACTCGCGCACCGCGTCAACGAACTGGGCCGCCGTCAGGGCGTGGACACCAACTACGACAAGGCGTCCGTCACCCGCTGGCTCCAGGGCCAGCAGCCGCGGGGCGGTACACCGGAGTTGATCGCCGCCGTACTGTGCGAGCGCCTCGCCCGCACCCTCTCCCCGGCCGACCTCGGGTTCGCGCCCGACGCGCAACGCCCCGTCGTGGGCAGGGCACTCGTGTACGGCGACGACGTGGCGGAAACCCTGCACACCCTGGCGGAACTCGGATCCACCGACATCTCCCGGCGCACGCTCCTCGGTACCGTGCCCTTCGTCGCGGGCGCTCTGACGAACCCGCAGCGGGAGTGGCTGCTCTGGCTGTTGGAGAACGCGGCCCCCCTCGACACGGCCAGGGACACGGGCGGCGTCCGCCCCCCACTGGCCGTCGTGCCCCCTCCCGGCGCCGCCGGTCCCGTGGAGCAGGTCCACGCGATGATCGGCATGTTCGACGAGATGGACAACCACTACGGCGGCGGCGGGGTCCGCACCAGCATCGTGCACTACCTGACCACCGAGCTCATCCCCATGCTGCAGCAGCGCGGAGTCGCCCCGGCCCCGCTGCGCGAGCTGTTCGCCGCCGCGGCCCGCCTCGCGGCGATGGCCGGCTGGAGCTCGTACGACGCGGGGGAGTACGGGCTCGCGCAGCGTTACATGACGCAGGGGCTGAGGCTCTGCGCCGAAGGTCGTGACCGGGTGCTCGGCGGGCAGATCATGGCCGGCCTGTCCCACCTCGCGACCAGCCTCGGCCGTCCCGACGAGGGCGTGTGCCTGGCCCGGGCCGGCCTCGCCACGGCCAGGAGCGCCGGCAGCCCCCTCGGCCTGATGCGCCTGTACGCCATGTCCGCCCGGGGACACGCGGCGCTCGGCCGCGCCCGCGAGACGACCGACGCCCTGCGCGCGGCCGAGCAGCAGCTGGCCGCGAGCCGGGGAAGCGCCGAGGAGTCGCCCTGGGTGCGCTTCCTGGACCACCACTACCTGGAGGCGGAGTCGGCGCTGTGCTTCCGCGACCTGGGCTGGGCGGCACAGGCACAGGACACCGCGGAGCAGTCCGTACGCGCCCACGCCGACCGCCGCCGACGCCAGGCGATCAGCCGCTCGGTGCTGGCGACGGCCCATCTGCAGCAGCACCGTCTGGACGAGGCGCTCAGCACGGCGACGGAGGCCCTCGACGCGTTGAGCGGTGTCCACAGCGAACGCTCGATCCAGGCCCTGCGGGACTTCCGAGGCCGGCTCGGCCCGCACCGCGCCGAGCCGATCGTGCAGGAGTTCGAACGCAGGTCGCGGCCGGTCCTGGGAGCGGTGGCGTAGCCGGCGCCGACGTCACTACGCATATGCAACCGGACAACCCCCGCACTCCCTGGCCAGGCAGGCCGCCGGTGTTGTTGTCTTCGACAACAGCACCCGGCGCTCCGACGCACCGGAAGGATCCCCCGATGACGGCACCGACGGTACCCACGGCACCCACGGCGTCCCCACCACACTTACGCCCCCGGACGTGGACTACATGGTGAGGCTTCCTTGATCTCCCTCAGCAGGCCAAGCCTGTTCCAGGTCGCGGTGCCCGCGCACCCCTCGTGCGCGGCCCGGGTACGGCGCACCGTCGCCGCTCACCTCACCTTCTGGCACCTGTCCCATCTGCTCGACGACGCCGTTCTCGCGACGGACGAACTGTTCGCGAACGCCGTCTCGCACGCGGGCGCCGGTCCCGAGGACTCGGTCGTCATCGTGCTCGAGCACACCGAGCACGAACTGCGCGTCACCGTCTCGGACCCCTCACCCCTGCTGCCCCGGCCGCGCACACCCGGCGCGGCGGCCGAGTCGGGACGCGGACTGGCCATCGTCGCCGCGCTCGCGGACGACTGGGGCACAGCGCCGCCGAACCCGGGAACCCAGGGCAAGAAGGTGTGGTTCTCGCTGGTCGTCGGAGAGAAGACGTGAAGGGCGTCGGGGGCAGGAGAACGGAATCGGTATGAGGAGCGCACCGCCCATGGAGACCGCGCGAGACTCGGGGGCCGGGCCGGGACACACCGCCTTGGCCGCCGAACTGCTGCGCAGGGCCGAGGAGGACCAGCGGCTGACCAGACTGGCCCGGGAGACGCCCACGGCGCTCAACCGGCACTTCGTCACCCGGTGCCGCGGCGCCAACGCCGACGCCCTGCGGGCGGTGGTGGCCCGGCGCGGCTGGCCGGAGGCCGGTCAGGTCGGCGAGCGCGCCTCGACGGCCGCCCTGATGATCCTGCTGCACACCGCCGACCTCGGCTTCCAGCTCACCTGCCGTGACCTGATCGCGGAGGCCGTGGCGGACGGTGGCTGCCCGGCCGTGCACCACGCCTACATCGCCGACCACTGCGCGGTCGAGCTGGGCCAGCCGCAGTTCTACGGCACCCGCATCGACGCCGGCACCCTGTGTCCGTACCCCATCCGTCAACCCGAGACGGTCGAGGAACGCCGTCAGGACGTCGGCCTGGACCCGCTGGCGGAACAACTCCCCGCGCTACGGCATGTCGTGAGCGGAATACCCGACAAGGGATGTCCGGTATCGGCGTCACCCTGGACGTGACGCCGGTCCACCGACCGGGTCGGTCGGGCCACCGCTCACGCACGGAGGAGACACGAACATGCCGAGGACGACGGACAGCCCCCTGGACGGGCGGCGGGACGAGAGGGCTCCCGGCGGGCGACTGACCGGCCGGGTCGCGCTGGTCGCCGGGGCGACGCGTGGCGCCGGACGCGGTATCGCCGTGGAGCTCGGGGCCGCCGGAGCCACCGTCTACGTGACCGGCCGCAGCACCCGGCAGCGGCGCTCCGAGTACGACCGGCCGGAGACCATCGAGGACACCGCCGACCTGGTCACCGAGGCCGGCGGCCAGGGCATCGCCGTACCCACCGACCATCTCGACCCGGCGCAGGTCCGGGCGCTGGTGGACCGGGTCGCCGACGAGCAGGGCCGGCTCGACGTGCTGGTCAACGACGTCTGGGGCGGTGAGAAGCTCTTCGAGTGGGAGAGCCCGGTCTGGGAGCACGACCTCGACAACGGCCTGCGCCTGCTGCGACTCGCCGTGGAGACCCACGCGATCACCAGCCACCACGCCCTGCCCCTGCTGCTGCGCAACCCCGGTGGCCTGGTCGTCGAGATGACCGACGGCACCGCCGACTACAACCGCGCCAACTACCGCGCCACCTTCTTCTACGACCTGGCCAAGTCGTCCGTCCTGCGCATGGGTTTCGCCCTCGGCCAGGAACTCGGCCCGCGCGGCGCCACCGCCGTGGCCCTGACACCCGGCTGGCTGCGCTCCGAGATGATGCTGGAACACTTCGGCGTCCGCGAGGAGAACTGGCGGGACGCGCTGGAACGCGTCCCGCACTTCGCCATCTCGGAGACCCCGCGCTTCGTCGGCCGCGCCGTCACGGCCCTGGCGGCCGATCCCGACGTGGCCCGCTGGAACGGCGAGTCCCTCTCCAGCGGGCAACTCGCCCAGGTGTACGGCTTCACCGACCTCGACGGCAGCCGCCCGGACGCCTGGCGCTACATCGTCGAGGTCCAGGACGCGGGGAAGCCGGCGGACGCGAGCGGATACCGGTAGGAGCGGGCCAGGCCGGCTCGGGTCAACTGCGCCCGGTCGGGCTTCCCGCGTCCCCGGTGCTCCCGGAGAGCGGCCGGCCCGGCAGGACCGGCCAGCGGGCGGAGTGGCCCGGCGGCAGCGCCAGGTCGCCCCGTACGGCCGAGTAGTAGCCCTCGCGTCCGGCCCGCTGGCGCTCCAGCAGCGCCTGCCAGGCCTGCGGATCCGCTGTCCGGGCCCGCAGGAAGGCCTCCATCTCGAGCAGCGTGACCACCCACTCCCGGGCCTTCGCCACCACCTCGGGGGCGCCCAGCAGAAGCAGGGCTTCCCCGTACGGGTCCCGGGCGACGGTGGCCTCGGCGATGAGCGGTGCCGCCTCCTCGGGTGTCAGGGGATGCGGATGCGGGTCGTTGCCGAGGCTCGCCGCGACTCGGTAGGTCAGCGTGACCGACTGTTTGAGCGCCCGTGCGTACTCCGTGTACACCGCCAGCCGCCGCTCCTCCCAGCGCGCCTCCCGCTCGCGGCGGAAGCGGACCCGGTCCCCTCGCGCGACGGCCCAGTAGGAGCCGAGGGCGCCGATGACGACACCCATGAGAGCGGGGAGTTGCTGAATGAACGCGGACATGTTCGCCACGCTATCCGCCCAGTTGATCTCCCGGACAGCACGGTCGCCGACCTCGGGATTGTCACCGTTTCGTCCCGGCCCGGGCCGACCTACAACCGATCGGCCGCCGCACGGGTCTAGGACGCAGAGAAGAGAGTTCATGACAACCCGCACTCAGCACATGACGAGAGAGGCACCACCATGGGGGACGTACGCAGACGAGGTGCGGTAGCGCTCGGGATCACGGGGCTGCTGGCCCCGCTCACGCTCGCGCTCGGCACCGCTCCGGCGCAGGCCGCGAGCTGTACGACGCAGACCGGGCCGTACCAGAAGAAGGTGGAGAAGTTCCTCGGCCGGCCCGTCGACGGGCGGCAGTCCGCCGCTGACTGCAAGGCCATACGGGCCTTCCAGACCAAGCACGGCATCACCCCCAACGTGGGTTACGCGGGTTCCGTCACCTGGGGTGTGATGGACCTGATGCTGAAGCAGAAGGCCGTCGGGAACAAGCCCAACAAGGAAGGCAAGTGCCCGACCAACAAGGGCCGTATCGCCTGCGTCAACCTCACGCTCCAGCTGAGCTGGATCCAGGACGGCAGCCGCCTCGTCTACGGCCCGGTGCCGGTGCGCACCGGCCGCGACGGCTATGAGACCCGCACCGGACTGAAGAAGATCTACTGGCGGGACATCGACCACGTCTCGAACATCTACGACGTGCCGATGCCCTACAGCCAGTTCTTCGACGGCGGGCAGGCCTTCCACTCGGTCGGTCTCAGCATGTGGAACCCGCCTGGCTCGCACGGCTGCGTCAACATGACGAAGACGACCGCCAAGAAGTACTGGTCGCTGCTGAAGAACGGCGACGACGTCTTCGTGTACGGCCGCAAGCCGGGCACCTGATGAGGCACCCGGCCACGGGCCGCCCGGTCGTCTCCCCCTTCCCCCCCGGGGGGGTTACGCCTCGGGCGCGTCCCCGAAGTCCGGGATCGCGAGCCTCGCCCCGCCCTGCCGCGCCGAGTCGTGCGCCACGATGCCCGGCAGGGTGTAACGGGCGGCCACCCACGCGTTCACCGAGGGCAGGGTGCGGGTGTTGACCGCCGTCACGAAGTCGTCCACCAGGAAGTGGTGGCTGCCCTCATGGCCGTTGTGCAGCTCGTCGAACTCCCTCGGCAGCCGCGAGCGGTCGTGCACCGGGGCCGAACCCGAGGTGAACGCGGCCCGCAGGTCCCGTGCGATGTGCTGGAGTGACGGATCGTCAGCAGCCATGGTGGGCTTGGGCTCCAGCAGTTCGCTGATGTCCGTGACCCCCTTCTTGTCCTGCCAGAGGGCGACCGTGGCGAGCTGCTCCATGCTCGCGTCCGTACCGAAGAACCGGAACCGGGACTCCCGGATCTGTGAGGGGTAGCCGACCCGACGGAACTCGTTCGTACGGAACGAACCGCCGCCAGCGACCTCGAACAGCGCGCTCGCGTTTGAGTAGTCGTTGCCGAACTGGCTGACCTCCTTGTCGAACACACCGTCGCCGCGCTCGTCCCGCACCCCGATCGCCGACACGCTCACGGCGTGCGTCCGCCAGGCGCCGAGCACCCCGCCCACCGAGTGCGTCGGATACAGCAGCGGGGGGTAGCTGGCGGTCGCCTTCCAGTTCTCGCCGCCGCTGTACTGGTAGGCCTCGTAGAACCCGAGGTCCATGTCGTGCACATAGTCGCCCTCGGCGTAGAAGAGCCTGCCGAAGGCGCCTTCCGCGATCTGGTTGCGGGCGTGGACGGTCGCCGGGTTGTACTGACTCGTCTCGCCCATCATGTAGGTGAGCCCGGTGGCCCGTACGGCGTCGATGATCGCGCCGATCTCCGCCGCGGTCACCGCCATCGGCACCGCCGAGTAGACGTGCTTGCCGGCCCCGAGGCCCTGGACGACCAGCGGGCCGTGCGTCCAGCGCTGGGTGAAGATCGCGACCGCGTCGACCGCCGGTGATTCCAGCATCGCCTCGTACGAGGGGAACGTGCCCGACAGGCCTTCCGCCGCGGCCAGTTGCTCCGCCCGCTCCGGCAGGAGGTCGGTCACGTACACCTCGTCGACGCCCGGGTGGGCGAGGAACAGCTTGGCGAACTGACCGGAGAACTGCCCGGCGCCCACGATGCCGAGGGAGAACGTCATGTTGTGCGTGCCCTTCGTGTGTTGTCCTACCGGTGACTTCGGTGCCGTCACTGGTCGAGAATCAGGTTGATCTGGCTGTTGGTCCGGTCGAGGCTGGTCACGGACCTGCCGTTGCCGAAGATGTCCTGCATGGCGGGATGCATCAGCGCGTACACGTCCGCCGCGTAGTTGGTGATCGGGTAGGAGAAGGTGGCGAACTCCTTCCCGCCCGCCTTCTCGTCGGCGACCGGCCTGGTGAACGCCGAGACGTCGATGCCCTTCTTCCGGTACGCGGCCACGGCGGCCTTCGTGCCGTCAGGGGTGGCCGGGAAGACGATCCCGTAACTCCCCACCGTCCGCTGGCACTCGGCGGACGCCAGATAGGCGACCCACTTCTTCGCGCCCGCCATGTTGTGGGCGTCCTTGGTGATGGAGTCGGCGAGGCCGTTCATCATCGTCGCCCGCTTGCCCGTGGGCCCCGCCGGAGTGACGGCGGTGGCGATGTCCAGGCCCTTGAAGCCGGCGTACGACGAGATCATCCAGGCACCGTCGAACGCCGCTGCCGCCTTGCCCGCCGCGACCTGCGTGTTGGCCTGGTTGGACTGGGAGTTGTAGTCGGTGAAGGGGACCATGTAGCCCTTCTTCGCCAGTCCGAAGTACCACTTGATCACCGACTGGAAGACGTCACTGTCGTACCGGTACTCGGTGCCCCAGCGTTTCTCGTTCGTGTAGGTCCAGCCCGCCGACGCGGCGAAGGTGCTCCACTGGGTCTGGCCGTCACCGTCGCCGGCGCCGTTGGTGGCCAGCCCGTACACCTTGACGTTGTCCTTGTCGAAGCCGGGCTCGTCGCCCCGTTTGCCGTTCCTGTCGACGGTGAGGTGTGCGATCGCCTTCTCGAAGCTGCCGCCGTCCTTCGGGTTCCAGGAGAGGTCGTTCAGCTGTGCGGCCGTGAGGCCGGCGGCCTTCGCGAGCTTCCGGTTGTAGAAGAGAGCGACGGTGTCCCAGTCCTTCGGGGCGCCGTAGCGGTGTCCGTCCTGGCCCATCCAGTTGGCGGCGAGGCCGGGCTGGTAGGCGGAGTCCTCGATGCCGAGGTCGTCGAGCGGTTCGAGGACCTTCAGGTCGGCGAACTGGCCGAACTTCTGGATGTGGTCGGTGAACACGTCCGGCTGGGTACCCGCGATGAAGCTCGCGGTGAGCTTGGTCCAGTAGTCGTCCCAGCCCAGCTGGGTGATCTTCACCTTCAGCCCGGGGTTCTGCCGCTCGAAGCTCTTCGCGCAGGCCTCGTAGGCGGGTTGCTGGTTGGCGTCCCACAGCCAGTAGGTCACCGTGTCCGCCGACGAGCCGGTCGCTCCGCCCTGCGCGCAACCGGTCGCGAGGGACAGCGTCAGGGCTCCGGTCAGTGCCACGACGGTACGAGTGCGCATGTCCGTCCTCTCGGTCGATCGGTCGCTCGGGTGGTCAGGGGTCCGGTCGGCGCGGTCACTTGATCCCCGTGAAGCCGACGGAACTCACGATGCGGCGCGCGAAGCACCCGAACAGGACGAGCATCGGCAGCGCCGCGATCAGCGTCGCCGCCATCAGCCCCGACCAGTCGACACCGGTCTGCGGGGTCTGCGCCCGGAAGATCGCGAGCGCCACCGTCAGAACTCGTGAACTGTCGCTGTACGACACCATCAGCGGCCAGAAGTAGTCGTTCCAGGCGGTGATGTACGTCAGGATCGCGAGCGTCAGCACCGGTGTGGACGCCATCGGCAGCAGGACCCGGAAGAACACGCGGATCTTGCCGGCGCCGTCGAGGAGAGCGGCCTCCTCGACCTCACGCGGGATGTTCATGAAGAACTGGCGCAGGAAGAACACGGCGAACGGCGTCATGAACATCGTCGGCAGGGCGATCCCCAACAGGTTGTCCACCAGGCCGAGTTGCTTGATCAGGACGAAGTTCGGCAGCAGGGTGAAGATGGCCGGGACCATCAGGCCCGCCAGGAACAGCCCGAAGACCGTGTCCCGGCCCCGCCAGCGCAGCCGGGCGAAGGCGTACGCGGCCATCGCCGAGAAGAAGATCTGGCAGCCGGTGATCAGGGTCGACACGAGCACCGAGTTGAGCAGGTAGCGCCAGAAGTCCAGACCGCCGCCCGCACCGCCCTGTGCGATCGCCTCCTTGGTGGACTGCAGCCCGAGCGCCCGCTCGAAACCGCCGAGGGTCGGGTGCACCGGCAGCGGGTTCGCCGGGTCGGCGGCGAGGCCCGCGTTGGTGGACAGCGCGGTGCGCAGGATCCAGTAGAACGGCAGCAGTGTGACCAGCACGATCGCGGCCATCACCGTCCAGGCGGCGATCCGCCCGAGGGAGGGCCCGCGCCGCAGCGGTCGTACGGCCGTTTCGACCGGAGCCGGGGTGGGTGCCGGTGAGGGTGTCGTCAGGGTTGTCGGAGTTGTCATCGTGTAGCTCCTCCCGGTCAGCCGAGGTCGGTGTGGCCGGCCCGGGTGAGCCGGTACTGGAGGAAGGTGATCGCGCTCAGCACGACCAGCAGGGCCACGGACATCGCCGAGGCGTAGCCGAACTGGAAGCGGCCGAAGGCGGAGCCGTAGATGTAGAACTGCAGGACGTTGGTGGCGTTCGCCGGGCCGCCCGCCGTCGTCACCGCGACCGTGTCGAACACCTGGAACGAGCCGATCACCGTCATGATCAGGACCACCGCGAGGACCGGCCGCAGCAACGGCATCGTGATGCGCCAGAACATCCGCCCCTCGCTCGCCCCGTCCACCTTGGCCGCCTCGTACATGTCATTGGGGATGGCCTGGAGTCCGGCGAAGAGGAGCAGCGCGGTATAGCCGACGTGCCGCCACACGTTGATCAGCGCGATCGTGGGGATCGCCCAGGTCTCGTCCGCGAGGAACGGGATCCGGTCGAAGCCGAGGCCTGCGACGATCTCGTTGCCGATACCGAGCTGCGTGTCGAGGATCCAGAGCCAGACGATGCCCGCGACGACGTTCGACATCAGATAGGGGGTGAGCACGATCCCGCGCAGTACGGCCGACTGGGTCAGCCGCTGGAGCAGTACGGCGATGGCGAGCGCGGACACCGTCTGCACGCCGATGTTGATGGCGACGTACTCGACGGTCACTGTCAGCGAATCCCAGAAGATAGGGTCGTTGACCATCCGGACGTAGTTGTCCAGCCCCACCCACTCGGCCGGGGTCAACAGGTTGAAGCGGGTGAAGCTCAGGTAGACGCCCCGCAGCGTCGGCCAGAGCAGGAACACCAGGAAGCCCAGCATCGCCGGGGCGACGAAGAGCGCTGCGAGCGCGCCGTCGCCGCGGGGTGGACGCACAGGAGGTCTGGTGGAGGCGACGGTCATGGAGAGACTCCCTCGTCTGCTCGTCGGCGGCTCGTCCTCGGGTCACTTACTTTTGCGACGAAAGAATCCATCCGTCAAGATGCGGGTCGTAATCTTTTTCGGGCGGTGGTTCCCGCGTATGGTGAGACCTGTTAGTTCCGTACCAAAAGAAAAGGTGGGGGTCTGATCGGTATGACCGCACTGACCGACGGGTGGCCGCCGCTCAGCGCCGGTGAGCGCTCGGTGGCGATCGAGGTGCTCGTCCACGGCCCGCTGTCCCGTACCGAACTCGCCCGGCGGCTGGACCTCTCCGCGGGCAGCCTCACCCGGCTGACCAAACCCCTGCTCGAATCGGGGCTCCTCGTCGAGGTGCCCGACACCGGTGCGGCGGCCGAGGTCCGTCAGGGGCGCCCCTCGCAGCCCCTCGACGTCGTCGCCGAGTCCCGCGCCTTCCTCGGCTTCAAGATCACCGACGACATGGTCTACAGCGTCGTCACCACGCTGCGCAGCGAGGTCGTCGCCCGCCTCGACCGCCCTCTAGCCACCCATGATCCGGCCCGAGTGGCCGATCTGGTCGGCGAGATGACCGCCGAACTGACCGCCGCCCACCCCGCCGTCTCCGGAATCGGCATCGGCGTCGGCGGGCGCGTGGAGAACCGCGCGGTGGTCGCCGACTCCGTCTTCCTCGACTGGTACGACGTCCCGCTCGCCGCACTCGTCGAGGAGCGCACCGGGCTGCGGGTGGTCGTCGAGAACGACGTCACCGCCCTCGTCGAGGCCGAGAGCTGGTTCGGCGCGGGCCGCGGCCTCGACCGCTTCGCGGTCCTCACGATAGGAGCGGGCCTCGGCTACGGCCTGGTCAACGGTGGCCGGCGCGTGCAGTCGTCCGAGGACGGCCTGGGCATAGGGCGCCGCTGGATCGTCAACCCGAACGGCCCGCTCACCCCGGACGGGGAGCGCGGCAGCGCCATCTCGCTGCTCACCATCCCCAGCATCCGCTACCAGATCCGCGCCGCCACCGGCAACGATCCGACGTACGACGAGATCCTCGCCTCGGCGCTCGCCGGTGACCCCATGGCCGCACGGGTCGTCGACGAGGCGGCCCGTGCGCTGGGCACGCTGGTCGCCCAGATCGCCAACTTCGCGATGCCCGAGAAGATCCTGCTCGCCGGAGAAGGTGTGGGGCTGGTCGAGGCGGCCGGCGGCGCCGTCGAGGAGAGCATCCTCGCCAACCGGCATCCGCTCGCCGACCCGGTCAACCTGGAGACCAAGGTCTCCGACTTCCACGACTGGGCGCGCGGGGCCGCCGTACTCGCCATCCAGGTGTTGGTCCTGGGGGCGACCGACCGGTGAACTCCGAGGCGGGCGACGGGGATGTGACGCGGTGGACGTGATCAGCAACACGGTCAGTAATGCCGGAACAGTCCGATTTATTCGATTCAGATTTCACGCGGGGCGTCATATGCTTCACAGCATGTCCACCACTCTTCAATCCGCCCCTGATCGCTCGGCAGCCGACGTCAACGAAGAGATCCGGGCCCTCTGGCTCCGGTCGGGCGGGATCCTCAACAGTGAGCAGCGGCTCACCTACCAGCAGCTCGTCGCCGAGTGGGCCGCGGTCTCCCCGCACCCCGGACGCGACGCCTGACGTCTTTCGTTCGACCTTTCCAGCCGCAGGGCCGGGGCCGCGCACAGAGCGCGTCAGCCCCGGCCTCTTGTGTTTCTCAGCCCCAGGTGGCCGAGTACGACCTGCGGTAGTCCCGTCGGTCCTGTTCCACCCGGAACCATCGCGTGGCGACCAGGGCGATCAGACTGCCGCCCACGATCAGCAGCCCCGGGCCCACGTTCTTCGGGTCGCCGAGCCTCTCCAGCAGTGCCTCCCCGGCGGAACCGCCCGTCACCGGTGCCACCGAGCCCGGCTGGGCCTCCCCGGGGGCCACGGCGTTCTGCGAGGCCGTCGCGGACGGCGCCGGAGCCGCCGCCTGACCCGCCTGGCCGATCAACCGCACGTTCAGCGCGGTCAGCGCCTTGGTCACCGGCTGGAAGAACGTCGTACCGCCGGTCTTGCAGTCGCCGTTGCCGCCCGAGGTGATCCCGAGCGCGATGCCCTCGGAGAACAACGGGCCGCCGCTGTCGCCCGCCTCGGCGCACACGGTGGTCTCGATCAGGCCCGACACCGTGCCCTCCGGATAGTTGACCGTGGCGTTGAGCCCGGTCACCTTGCCGTCGCGCAGCCCGGTCGTGCTGCCGCTGCGGAACACCTTCTGGCCGACGGTCGGATCGGCCGCACCCGTGATCCGCACCCCCCGGCCGTTGCCGATGGCGACGACGTCGGCGCCGTCACCGGCCGAACCGCCGTCGTACTGAACCAACGAGTAGTCGTTGATCGGGAAGCTGCCGCTGATCGTCTTGCCGATCTCCCGCGAGCCCCCGGTGTCCGCGAACCACACCGAACCGTTGGGTCCGCAGTGACCGGCCGTGAGGATGAAGTCGGCCGAGCCGTTGGTGACGTTGAAGCCCGCCGAGCAGCGCCCGCCGGTCGACAGGATCGGCTGCGCCGCGTTGATCCGGGTGGTGAACTCGCCCTGGCTGCGCTCCATGCGCACGGAAGCGCCGATCCGCTTGGCGACCGCGGCCAGCTTGTCCCAGTCGGCGGCCGACACCGTCTTGTCGGCCTGGACGACCACCTCGTTCTTCGTGTAGTCGACCGCCCACGCCGTGCCCGCCACGCGCGGCGCCGAACGCAGCGTCTGCGTCGCCGACTTGAGGTCGTTCATGCTGTGGTCCACGACCTTCGCGCGGGCGCCCGCCTTCTCGACCTCCGCCGCCGCCTGGGCGTCGGTCACCGCGACCACCGGTTTCCCGTCGGCCGCGATCCAACTGCCCGCCGTACGGTCGGTGCCGAGTTCGCTGACGAGGTCACTGCCGGTGGTGCCGGCCGCGCGCGCGGAGCTGAAGGGCAAGGCGACTTGTGGTGGTTCGGTCGCCACAGCCTGGGTGACCATCAATCCGCCGAGGATGACTCCGCCGACGGCCGCCAGCCGTGTCGCTCGCCGGACGATCCGTCGTCGTGCGTGCCTCATCAAATGGCTCCCGAACCCTGAACGCGCGGTGTCGACACCGCGGGGACCTCCGGTCGTTGAGTGACCCTCACTTCCATACGTGGCAAGCGGTGTTCGTGTTCACCTCGTCCAAGATCCCGTTCGGGTTGTTCGACCGGTGACGGATCATGTCAGGGCTTGCGGGCCACCCCGCAGTACATGGCGACCTCCGCCGGCTCGTCCTCCCCGGCGGGCGACCCCTCCGGGCGCCAGTGCGAGCAGGACACGACGCCCGGCTCCAGCAGGTCCAGGCCGTCGAAGAAACGCGTCACGTCCTCGGCGGTCCGCTGGGTCAGCCGAGGGGTGCCGTGCGCGTTCCAGTAGCGGACCGCCGCGTCCACCTCGGTCAGTCCCGGGCCGGTGATGGTGTGCGAGAGGACCAGGTGGCTGCCCGGCGGAAGGGCGTCCAACAGCCGTCGTACGACGCCGTGCGGGTCCTCGTCGTCGCTGAGGAAGATGACCACCCCGAGCAGCATCAGGGCGACGGGCCGGCTGAAGTCCAGGGTCCGCGCGGCCTGTTCGAGGATCGCGTCCACGTTGCGCAGGTCCTCGTCGACATGGTCCGTACGCCCCTCGGGCGTACTGGTGAGGAGGGCGCGGGCGTGGACCATGACGAGCGGGTCGTTGTCCACGTACACGATCCGGGTGTCAGGGGCGATCCGCTGCGCCACCTCGTGCGTGTTGTCGGCGGTCGGCAGTCCCGTCCCGATGTCGAGGAACTGCCGTGTCCCGCACGCGGTGACCAGATGGCGTACGGCCCGTCCCAGGAAGAGCCGGTCCGCGCGGGCGTACTCGCTGATGCCCGGATGCAGTTCACGGATGCGGTCTCCGGCCTCGCGGTCGACCTCGTAGTGGTCCCGGCCGCCGAGCCAGTAGTTCCAGATCCGGGCCGTGTGCGGCTGACGCGAGTTGATCCGCGACTGCAGCGAGGGGGCCGGGGAGTTCTCGGGCACGGGGTCAGCTCCTGAGCACCTGCGAGAGAGTGTCAACCGGCAATCTAGACAAGGTTGTTGATGTTGGCGAGAGCTGTGACGTCGCAATGACGGATCACTTTGCGAATCCGTCGCGGGTCAGTGGGGGACGGCACCGAAGAGCCGGCCCCGGCTGCGCTCGTCGCCCCACACGGACCGGGCGTCCACGTACGGCCGCAGCAGCGCCGTGAGCGTCGCGTCCCCGCGCCCGTTCAGCTCGTGGGAGGCGACGCTTCGGGCGATTCCGGCGAGGAAATCGGCCAGTTGGACCCGGGTGTCGTCCCGTGCGACGACGAGCCGCAGGCCGCCGATGCGGGCGGTGTCCTTGAGCCACTCGATGCGTTCCTCGGTCAGCATGTTCTGCCGGTCGTGCACCAGCACGACGGCCCGGCCGCCGCCGCGCCAGTAGGCGGCGGTCTGCAGGATCGCCGGCAGCAGTGGGTTCAGTACGGGGATCAGGGAGGGGGCGGCGAGCAGCCGGGCCCGGTGGTCCGCGGCCCGGGAGCGGGCGCCCCCGAGCAGCTTCAGCACGTCCGCCGCGTCCGGGTCACGCAGCTCCGGTGCCCGCTCGGCCAACGCGTCCACCGCGCGGAAGAACGCCTCGACGGGCGTGCCGGTACCGGCGTCGGCCTCGCCGCGTACCCACAGCAGGGCGTTCGCCGCCGTCAGGAACCGCGCCCAGAGCTCGGCGCCGAAGGCGTCAGCGCCCGCCCGGCAGAGGGGGACGGCGCCCGTCGGGTCGCCGAGGAGCAGGTCGACGACCCGCTCCACCATGAAGAAGGTCTTCTCCGTGAGATGGACGTAAGCGCGCCCGTGCAGTGGACCCGAGGGCGCGAGCAGCCACTCGAGGACGGCCCGGTGCTTCTCCCGCAGCAGGTGGTTCGCCTTGTACTCCTCGGCGGGCGACCGGATCCGGTCGCGGATCTCCCGGATGGCCGCCGCCGCGCACTCCTTGGGCACATCCACACTGGCGTGGGCGAAGACATCGGTGTTCCCGCCGGTCAGGTTCTCGCCGTCCGACCCCGATTCGTCGCAGGCGATCTCGACGTGCGTGTGCTGCCGGGTCACATCGGTCAGCATCCCGCAAGGCGACCGGAAGGGCACCTGGTTATCGGGTGGCACAGGTCGTGTGACGTCCGTGAAAACTCCGGACCATGTCTTGACGTACGGCTGAAACCGTTCGTAGCTTACAGCGATCATTTAGATTCGTGAAAGACGTTCACGAATATGAACGGAGAACTTCCATGGGCGATCGCCGACGAAGTCGCCGCCTGGCCGCCGGGCTCGTCACCGCGGGGCTCGCGTTCGCAACGTCCGCCTGCGGAGCCGGTTCCGACAGTGCCGACAGTGACCCGAACTCCCTCGAGGTGTGGACCCGCAGCAACCCGGACGCAGCCGCCACCTATGGACGGGTGTTCGCCGCTTTCACCAAGAAGACCGGGATCAAGATCGACTACCAGCCGGTCATCAACTTCGACCAGCAGTTGCAGAGCCGCGCGTCCACCAGGGACCTGCCGGACGTCATGATCAACGACACCGCGCTGATGGGCAGTTACCAGAGTCAGGGACTGCTCAAGGCAATCGACCCCGACTCGATCGAGGGCCACGACCAGATCACCGCCAAGTCATGGTCCTCGACCGTGGGCATCGACGGAAAGCACTACGGCATCCCCTACTCCCGCCAGGCCCAGACCCTGATGATCCGCACGGACTGGCTCCGGAAACTCGGCCTCCAGGCGCCCACCACCTGGCAGGAGATGCTCACCGTCGCCAAGGCCTTCGCCACCCGCGACCCGGACGGCGACGGCAAGGCGGACACCTACGGCATGGTCGTCCCCGGCAGCGCACAGAACGGCTACGCCGCCTGGTGGGGCGCCAGTTTCCTCTGGCAGGGCGGCGCGAAGATCGTCGAGCCGGACGGCAAGGGCATCTACAAGCCGGCCATGGACTCGCCCGCCGCCGTCAACACCGTGACCTGGATGAAGGACAACCTCTTCTGCGGTGACAACGCTGTCACCCAGCCCGGCGCCCTGACCGCCATCACCTCCACCGCCACCAACTTCCAGGACGGCAACGCCGGGATGTACATGACCGGCCCCTACAACATCACCACCTTCGACCAGACCCCCGGCAAGGACAAGTACGAGGTCGTCCCCGCCCCCGCGGGCCCGGCCGGCGGCGACGTGCTGGCCGACGGCGAGAACGTCTACTTCGGCGCGAAGACCGGAAAGACGCGGCAGGAGCAGGCACTCGCCGCGTTCCTCATCAGCCCCGAGGGCCAGAAGATCGCCATGACCGGCGAGAACCAGCCCGTCGTCCGCATCCCCGTGAACTCCACGCTGGACGCCGCCACGGTCCGCGACGACCCCCGCTGGAGCGTGGTGCAGAAGGCGTACGAGGACGCCTCGCAGCAGTTCCCGAACGCGCCGGACTTCGCCCCCATCAAGCAGGACACCGCCGACGCGCTCAACTCGATCTTCACGTACTGCGGCGGTGACGTCCCCTCCCAGCTGCGGGAGCTCAACGAGACCCTCGCCGGTGACCTCAAGGACCAGGACCTGCTGAAATGACCGCTACCGTGACCACCCCCGCGGCGCGCGGAGGCCGGCGCCCCACCAAGAAGTCCCTGGTGCCGTGGCTGTTCCTCGCCCCTGGCCTGCTGCTCGCCCTCGTCTTCAAGTTCTGGCCGATGGCCAAAGGCGTCTGGCTCAGCTTCTTCGACGTCCGGCCCTTCCTCGGCGACAAGTGGACCGGCCTCGACAACTACACCCGGGTCCTGACCGACCACCGCTTCCAGGACGCCATCGGCCACACCCTGGTCCTCGGCCTCGGCCAGTCCCTCGGCGCCATCCTCCTCGGCTTCCTTCTCGCCCTGCTCCTGGAGGGCCAGGCCCGCTCGCTGAAGATCGTGCGCACCGCCGTCTTCCTGCCCGCCGTCACCGCCACCGCGGTCGTCGGCGAGCTGTGGCGGCTGATGTACTACCCGACCTCCGACGGCCTCATCAACAGTGGCCTCGGCTTCTTCGGGCTCGGCCCCGTCCAGTTCCTCGACAACCCCGGCATCGCACTGTGGTCGACGATGGCCATGGGCATCTGGATCTGGGCCCCCTACAACATGGTGATCATCATGGCGGGCCTCGCGGGCGTCGACCGCTCGCTGTACGAGGCCGCCGCGATGGACGGAGTCTCCCTCTGGCAGCGGCTGCGGTACGTCACCCTGCCGGCGATCCGCCCCGCCCTCGGCATCGTCCTCACCCTCGCGGCGATCCGCGGACTGCGCGTGTTCACCGAGGTCTACGTCCTCACCGGCGGCGGCCCCGCCGGGTCCACCGAGGTCTGGATGACCCGCGCGTACACCCTCGGCTTCACCCGCAACGACATCGGCGGCGCATCCGCGGCCTCCGTGGTGCTGCTCTGCGTGACGCTGCTGCTCACCGTCACGGTCAACTACGTCCGCAAGAGGGGAGATGTGCGATGAGCGCCCCCGTCATCGACTCCGTCCGCACGATCGCACCGAAGACGCCGGGGAAGCGATCCGGCAAGTCACAGCGGACCACACCGGCCCGCTTCGACACCGCCCTCGGCTGGAACGACAGGCCGGGCACCGCCTGGGCCCTGCGGATCCTGCTCTGCGCGATCGCCCTGGCCGTCTTCGCCGCGCCCTTCCTCGCGATCCTCTCGGGTGCCTTCACCAAGAACGCCAGCGGCTCCTCCCTCTCCTTCCTGCCGCACGACAGCACGCTGCTGAACTTCACGGTGGCCGGCGAACGCGGCATCTGGGACTACTTCACCAACTCGCTCGTCATAGCCGGCGGCGGACTGCTCCTCCAGCTCGTGGTCTGCACCCTCGCCGCATACGCGCTGGCCAGGCACCGCTTCCGCGGCCAGGCGCTCATCCTGACCCTGTTCATGCTGACGATGATGCTTCCCGAGGAGGTCATCGCGATCCCGCTGTCCCTGGTCCTCGGCGACGTCCCGGTGGTCCACCTCGACCTCAAGGGCACCGTGTGGGGCGTCATCCTGCCGCTGGGCGCCTGGGGCTTCTCGGTGATGATGCTGACCGAGTTCATGAAGGACATCCCCGACGAGATCGAGGAGGCCGCCCGCCTCGACGGCGTCGGCGAGCTGCGCATGCTGTGGCAGATCGTGCTGCCGCTGTGCAAGCCGGCGCTCGGTGTGGCCGGTGTCCTCGGCTTCATCATGATCTGGGACCAGTACCTGCTGCCGCTGATCGCCGCCAAGGACCCCACCGACTACACCGTGACCGTCGCCCTGTCCGTCCTGCGCACCGACCCCGAGGTCGGCTCCGGGGTGGTGCTGGCGGGCGCGGTCATCGCCCTCGTACCCAGCCTGATCGTCTATCTGCTGCTGCAGCGCTCGCTGGTCACCGGTATCGCCGCCGGTGCCACCAAGGGCTGACATTCCCCCGCCCCCCACGTCTGAGAGAGACATGAAGTTCCAAGGAGTGCTGTTCTTCCCGGTCACGCCCTTCCGGGCGGACGGAACGCTGGACGGGGAACGCCTCGCCCAGCACATCGAGGCCGGCGTCGCGGCCGGTGCGGGCGGGGTGTTCGTCGCCTGCGGCACCGGCGAGTTCCACGCGCTGACGCCCGCCGAGATCGAGGAGGCGACGCGGATCGCGGTCGCCACGACCGCCGGACGTGTCCCCGTACTGGCCGCCGCGGGCGGCCCGGTACCGGTCGCCCTCGACCAGGCCGCCCGAGTCCGGGAGGCCGGCGCCGACGGCATCCTGCTGCTGCCGCCGTACCTGGTGACCGCACCGCAGCAGGGGCTCGTGCGGTACACCCGCGAGGTGGCGTCGGCCGCCGGGCTGCCGGTGATCTTCTACCAGCGCGGCACCGCCCGCCTCACCGAGGCCACGGCCGCCGACATCGCCGCCCTGCCCGGCGTCGTGGGCCTCAAGGACGGCCTCGGCGACCTCGAACACATGCACCGCATCGTGCGTACGGTACGGGCGCTGCCCGGCGGCGACGACTTCGCCTTCTTCAACGGCCTGCCGACCGCGGAGATGACGGCCGGTGCCTACCGGGGCGTCGGCGTCGACCTGTACTCGTCCGCCGTGTTCGCCTTCGCCCCGGAGATCGCCACCGCGTTCCACCGCGCGCTGGCCGAGGGCGACGAGCTGCTGGTCACCAGGCTCCTCGACGAGTTCTACGGGCCGCTGGTCGAACTCCGTGACGAGGTACCGGGATACTCGGTGTCGCTGATCAAGGCCGGCGTCACCCTCCGGGGCCTGGACGTCGGCGGCGTGAGGGCACCCCTGCTCGACCCGACGCCGGACCACGTGGCCCGGTTGGCGAAACTCATCGACCACGGTCTGGAGGCGGTCCGCGCATGACCGGCAGGAGTACGAACACGACTGGCACCGGGGCCGGTACCGGCACCCGTATCCGCGAACTCGTCGTCACCCCCATCGCGTTCGGCGACCCGCCGCTGCTGAACGCCGACGGGGTGCACGAACCGCTCGCCCTGCGCTGCATCCTTCAACTCGTCCTGGAGGACGGCACGGTGGGCCTCGGCGAGTCGCCGGGCGGCAGTGCCCGCCTCGAACGGCTCCAGCAGGCCGCGAAGGCCGTCGTCGGCATGGACGTCTTCGACACGACCGCCGTCGCCGCCGCGATCGACGCCGTCCTGGCGCCGACCGTGCCCCGGTCCCACGACCGCGGCTGGGCCACCTCGGCCGTCGAGGTGGCCTGTCTCGACGCCCAGGGCAAGCTGCTCGGCCGCCCGGTCAGCGACCTGCTCGGCGGCAGGGTCCGGGACGCCGTACCCTTCGCCGCGTATCTCTTCTACAAGTGGGCCCAGCACCCCGCCCTCGACGGCCGCGAGGCCATCGGCGACGAATGGGGCGAGGCCCTCGATCCGGCCGGGATCGTCGAACAGGCCCGGCTGATGCGACAGCGGTACGGATTCACCTCGTTCAAGCTCAAGGGCGGTGTCTTCCCGCCCGACGAGGAGATCGCCGCGATGAGGGCACTCGCCGAGGCCTTCCCCGGGCAGCCCCTGCGTCTCGACCCCAACACGGCCTGGACGGTGGAGACCTCGAAGTACGTCGCCCGTGAACTCGACGGTGTCATCGAGTACTTGGAGGACCCGACAGCCACCATCCCCGGCATGGCCGAGGTCGCCAGGGACGCGCCGATGCCGCTCGCCACCAACATGTGCGTGATCGCCTGGGAGCACCTGCGTCCCGCCGTCGAACAGAACGCGATCCAGGTGCTCCTCACCGACCACCACTACTGGGGCGGGCTGCGCCGGACCCGTGAACTCGCCGCGGTCTGCGAGGCGTTCGGCATCGAGTTGTCCATGCACTCCAACTCACACCTGGGCATCAGCCTCGCCGCCATGACCCATGTCGGCGCCGCCATCCCCAACCTCGCGCACTCCTGCGACACGCACTACCCGTGGAACTCGGCCGACGACGTGATCGTCCCCGGCGCCATCGAGGTCCGCGACGGAGCGGTGAAGGTACCGACCGGCCCCGGACTGGGCGTCGAACTGGACCCCGCCGCCCTGGACCGGGCCCACCGCCGCTACCTCGCATCCGGTATACGGGACCGCGACGACACCGGGTACATGCGGCGGATCCGCCCGGAGTACGAGCGGCGGCTGCCCCGGTGGTGAGAGCGGGCGAGAGAGGAGGGCGCCGGGCGGCGGGTGAAGTACCGGCGCCTACACTCCCGCTCATGGACGACACCAGCAACCTGGACCGGCTCGGCGCGGGCAAATACCTGCTGATCACCAGCTTCCGCAAGAACGGCACGTCCGTCGCCACCCCGGTCTGGGTGGTGCGGGACGGGGACGCCCTCGGCGCCTGGTCGGCGGCGGACGCCTGGAAGGTGAAGCGGATCCGCAACCGGGCGGACATCCTCGTCGGCCCCTGCGACGCCCGTGGCAACCCGACCGGCAACTCGGTCCCCGCCACGGCTATGATCCTCGACCAGCCCGCGACGGACGTCTACCGGCAGCTCATCGCCCGCAAGTACAGCGTGCTGGGCCGGCTCACCCTGCTCGGCAGCCGGCTGCGGCGCGGAAAGTCGGGCACGGTCGGCATCCGGATCACCCTCGTCTAGAAACAGCCGAAGGTGGGATCCGCCCCGCAGGGGCAGCGGTCCCACCTTCGGCCACGAGCAAGGGAGTTCACACCCTACGACGCGTCAAGCACCGTTCCGGTGAACTCCGGACCCGGGATCGGGTCCCCGGTCTCGTCGTCGTACTCGATCTGCCGCAACCGCAGCGTCCTGGCGGGCTCGGCCACGCCGTCCGCGACCGTCGGGACACTCACCTCCGCGCTCAGCGAGCCCGGCGGGACGGTCCCCCACAGAGCGAGCCCGTCGATCGAGGACAACGGCCGCGACGGCAGCGGTGACTCACCGGACACGTCCATCAGCCACGCCGGGTCGACGTCCGTGGTGGACAGTTCCGTGCCACCGGTGACCGGCAGGATCTCCAGGATCGCGTTCATCTCGGTGCGGGACGGCGCCGACAGGGTCCCGCGCCAGGTGAGCCGCTGCCCCTCGGTGACCCGGTCCGCGACCGGGGTGACGGTGACCTTGGGCTTGGGGTCGTCGTTCGTGACGGTCACCCCGCCGGTGTACGAGCCGATGACCGTGCCGCGCACCGCCTTCACCATCACGTACATCCAGGACTCGTAGTCGTAGAGGGTGTCGCCCTTGACCGTCACCGGCACGTCGATGCCGTGCTGGCCCGGACGGACCGTCACCAGTCGGCTCGTCATGGTCTCCGACCCGGCGGGCAGGACGTACACCCGGACCGTGCCACTGCCCCGACCGGCGAGCCGGACCGGCACCCGGTAGGTGCGGGAGCCGGAGTCGCCCTCCTTCACGGTGAGCCGTCCGATGTCCACTCGCGGCAGCGCGGCGGCGCGTACCGCCGGGGTGCCGGGGCGCCAGCCCCAGGTGTCGATCAGCCAGGCCTGCCCCGCACGGCTGCGCGGAGTCAGCTCCACGCTCCGTACCTTGCGCAGGTCGACCCCGGCCCGGGCGGCGGCGGACAGCGGTACGCGGACCTCCCGCGCCCAGTACGAGGCCGTCCGCGGGCTGCCGGGCAGCCCGTCGACGCGGACCCGGCCGAGCGTGGCGTGCTTGCCGGCGGTGTCGGTGACGGACACGTCGAGCTGAGTACCGGTGGTGTTGGGCGGCACGAAGACGCGCAGGGCGAGAGCCTTGGCGCCGCCGAGGGAGACCGGCCGGCCAGGAGTGACCCGCACCGCGCCACCCGGCTGCGACCACTTGAAGGTGACCGCCCGGCGGCCCACCTCCCGCGGCGGCATCCAGCTCGCGAAGTGCGGGGACTGACCTGCCTCCGGGGCGAGACACCTGACCGAGGCACGGTCGTCCACCGCCGAGCAGAGCCGCCCGCCGCCGCCCTGCACGGTCACCGCGCCGTCCGGCAGGATGCCGGCCGAACGGTTCCCGCCCACCGCGTGCGTGAGGACACGCGCCGGGTCGGCGGACGGAGCCCGCCGGCCGGAGCCGTCGAGCAGCGGACGCACCCGGTCGTCGCCCGCGACGAACAGCCTGGCCGCCGCCGCGATGTAGGAGGAGCCCGCCCTGTGCTGCTGGTCGGGGGTCAGCCGGATCCTGGTGCCCACGTCGCACACCGGGTCACGCTCGTCCGGGTCCGACCCGAAGTCGTCGTCCGCCGGTGCCTGTGCCTGCCCCGGCGTCCACTCGGTGTTGAAGTAGTTGTGGTTGGCGCCGATCACGTACACCGCGCTGTGCAGGGCGGCACCGCGGCTGATCCCACGGGTGCCGTCCACGGCCACCTCGCCCTGCAGATCGGACACATCGCCGTCACAGCCCGGGAGGATCGTCATCGACGGCACATCGGCGACCGGGTTCTGCCCGAAGATCGTCGGGCCGATGAGGACCGTGCCCCGGATGTTCCAGCGCACCGGCCCGTGGTACCCGTCCTGATCGGCCGGCGGCCGGTACAGGCTGTCCATCGCGGCGCGGTTCACGCCCTCGCCGCCCCGCGAGTGACCCACCAGGAGCACCCGCGAGAGGTCCGCCGGCGGTGCGCCGCGCACGATCGCGGGCGCCGAGGGCCGGTTCGCCGCCCACTGGGCCCAGTGGGCGAGATGCTGCCGTACGAGGGAGGAGCGGGCCTGGGCCCCGGCGTCCTCGAGCGGCCCGTCCTGGGCGTTGATGCCGTTGGCGGAGATCGACACCGTCACATATCCCTGCGAGGCCAGGAGTTTCTGGTCGCGCAGATAACCCCGGTAGCTCGGTATCTGCTTCTCGCCGGCCGGGCACGGCCACTCGCCGCTGATGTCGTCGCTGCCGGGCTTGTAGCAGGTGGAGTGGCGTCCGTGCAGGAACAGCGCGAGAGGCCTGCGGCCGGTGGTCCCGGTCGGCGCGACCACCACGGCCTTCATCTCCACCGGCACGCGCATCTCGGGCAGTTTCACCGAGTTGAGCGTGTACTCGCCCGAGACCGTACGGTACGAGCCCGGCTTGCCGGGGTCGACCGCGCCTGCCGGTTCGAGGGCGGGCAGAGTGACGGGCGCGCGTCGTGCGCCCGCAGCCGTCCCCGGTGCGGCCGCGTCCAACCGGCGCCCGCCGGCGTGCACTTGGAGGTCCTCGAACGCCCTGGCCCCCTTGAGACCACCGGCCTTCAGCGCGTCTTCCACCGGAAGCCGGTAGGTTCTGCCGTCCTTGGCGGCCGAGGGCCGGCCGAGCAGCCGGTCGCCCGCGTAGAACTCGACGCGCGCGTCACCCATGGGTACCGGACTGTCGGAACGCCATACGAGCTGCCGCTGCTCACCGGCACCGGTGAACGTCCAGCCCGAGGGCAGCTGTTCGTCGGCCGCCGCCGCGGACCGGGTCGGCTGCTGCGCCTGCGCCCCATATGGTGATCCCGCCACCACCGCGAGTACCGCCGCAGCGGTGACCCATATTCGCCGGGCACGTAGCAATGGTCTCCTCCTCCTGGCCCTTGCTCAGGAGCCCCGGTCGCCCGACGGCCCCACTCGCCCCGGAGGACGGGATCGGAGACCTGTGGGTTGCCTGTGGAGGAGTATCAATGAGGGTGCGTGGTACGGGGGTTGGCGAAGGCGGGGCGGGACCGAGGGTCAGAGCCAGGCGCGGTACGGCTCGTCCAGGAGCTGGAACACCGGCTCACCGCGTACGGGGTCCTTCGCGGTGGACAGCCGGACCCGGTCCCCGCTGTGGATGCCGGCTGCCGGGCCCATCACCCGGCCGCGTACGACGAAGCCCTCGGCCATCTCGACCAGCGACACATTGCGCGCGGCCGGAGTGTTCCGGTTGACGACCGTGGCGTGCCGGACGGTGCCCGCGCCCTCGCTGCGCTCCGTACGCAGATCGCTGCCCGCGCAGACCGGGCACAGCAGCCGGTGGTACATCGCGGTGCCGCACCAGCCGCAGCGCTGGAAGACCAGGGCGTTCGTGTCGTCCGGAGCGTCGAGCAGGCCGGTGGCGGAGCCGCCGGGCATCGGACGAGTGGCGCCTAGTGAGTGGTACACGGTGTCGTCTCCCTGCGCTCGGCCTGCTCCGAAGCGCGCGGTTCGCCGTGCCACCGCGCACAGCCTCAGCGTATGGCACTCAGTGTCATGCGTAAAGGCACTGCGTACCCTCAATTTTCGGACGGACCGGACTGGCCGGACGGAGTCGTGAGAGCGGACTCGATCTCCTGCACGACCCGCCACATGGGTGCCCCGCGCCGGGAGACGACGACCACCACGTCCTCGGGCTCGTCGCGGCCGGGGGACGCGGGCGGGGTGCCGAACGCGGCCCGCACATAGTCGAGGGCATGGTCGAAGGCCGTCGTCGCGTCGCCCTCCCCGTCCGAGCGCAGCCAGGAGCGCAGCGCGTTGTTGTGGGCCGCGACGACGGCCGCCGCGATCACGTCGGCCTGCAGCGTCCCGTCGGGCCGGCCCGCGAAACGCCCGCGCAGATACGCGGCCAGGGCGCGCTCGTACCGCCAGACCACCGACAGCTCGGAGGCGCGCAGCCCCGGGACCTTCTTGGTGAGGCGGTAGCGCTGGACGGAGAAGGCCGGGCTCTCCGCGTACATGAGCAGCACCATGCGGGCGGCGGCGCAGACCCGCCCGACCGGTTCCACGTCCTCGGCGCTGTCGGCGAGGTAGGCCGTCATGTCGGCCAGGCACCGCTCGTGGTCGGGGAAGACCACGTCCTCCTTCGAGGGGAAGTAGCGGAAGAAGGACCGCCGCCCGACCCCGGCCAGCGCCACGATGTCGTCCACGGTCGTCTGCTCGTAGCCCCGCTCCAGGAACAACTGGAAGGCCGCCGCGACCAGGGCGTCCCGCATGGGCGGTTTGGTCATGAACGGGAAACTAGCATCAGAGGGACGCTGATGGCACTCAGTGCGCTTCGGACGGGGAACGGAGTGCACTCCGTGTCCGGTCGACGGTTCACGCGAGGGTGACCTCCACCGGCAGCTTCTTGATCCCGTTGACGAAGTTCGAGCGCACCCTGGGGACGTCTCCCACCAGCCGGATGTCCGCGAGGCGCGGGATCAGCTCCTCGAACATGATCCGGATCTCGGTGCGGGCCAGCAGATTGCCCAGGCACAGGTGAGGACTGCCCTTGCCGAAGGTGACGTGGTCGTTGTCCGCGCGGGTGACGTCGAAGTCGTACGGATTGCCGAAGACCGTCTCGTCGCGGTTGCCGGAGGCGAACCACATGACGACCTTGTCGCCCTCCCTGAGCTGCTTGCCGCCCAGTTCGACGTCACGGGTCGCGGTGCGCCGGAAGTGGTAGACGGGGGAGGCCCAGCGCAGGAACTCCTCGACCGCCGTCGGGATCAGGGAAGGGTCGTCCCGCAGCCGGGCGAGCTGCTCGGGATGCTCGAGGAGGGCCAGCATGGAGTGGGTGATGGTGTGCCGGGTCGTCTCGTTGCCGGCGACCACGAGAAGCAGGAAGTAGTTGTCGAAGTCCTGCGCGGACAGCGGCACTCCGTCGCGCGGGATGGTGTTGACGAGCTTGGAGACGAGGTCCGTACCCTCACCGCCGCGTCGCTGTCGGGCCAACTCCCGTCCGTACTCGAAGACTTCGAGGGATGCGGGGGAACGGAAGGGCAGATCCCGGTACTTCTCGCTCTCCGCGCTGTGCAGCAGTACGTCGGCGTAGTCGGGATCGGTGTTGCCGATGATCCGGTTGCCCCAGTCGATGAGCTGCTGGTTGTCCTCCGGCGGGACGTCGAGCAGCCGGGCCAGGACGTTGATGGGGAAGTCGGCGGACACCTCCTTGACGAAGTCGAAACTCCCCTTCGCCAGCGCCGCGTCCAGGGTCTGCGCGGTGAGCCCGCGCAGGAAGTCCGTGTAGCTGTTGATGACACCGGCGCCGAACTGCCGCTGGATCACACTGCGCAGGGCCCGGTGCCGCACCCCGTCGAGCTCCAGGATGGACGCCCGCTTCTTGATCTGGTCCTCGTCGACCTCCTCGAGGTTGACGAACCTGGTGGAGGTGAATGTCTCCGCGTCACGGTCGACGCGCGCGATGTCCGCGTGCCGGGTCACCGCCCAGAAACCGGAGTTGGGCGCCTCCTCCGGCTGCCAGTGCACGGGGTCCTCGTGGCGCAGGGTGTGGAACATCCGCCAGGGCGTCACCCCGTCGGTGAAGTTGTCGAGGTCGGCGAGGTCGACGGCGGCGAGGGGGAGCGGCTCGTGGGCGGCGGGGGAGGGGAGGGTCTCGGTCATCGAAGGCTCCGGGAGGTCGTGCGGAGGAGATCGGGGGCGGGGGCGGTCGGAGGCTGGGTCGATCGGAGGGGGATCAGAGGTGGTACGCGTACTCGGTGAACTCCCAGTCCGTGACATGCCGCCCGAAGCGCTCGACCTCGTTGCGCTTGTACGCGAGGAACGAGGTGACGAAGTCCTTGCCGAGCACCTCGGTGAGCGCGGTGTCCGCCTCCAGGGCGTCGAGGGCGGCCGGCAGACTCATCGGCAGCACGGCGGACCTGTCCGTGTCGTAGCCGTAGCCCTCCAGCGGCGCCGACGGCTCCGCACCGGCCAGCACACCGAGCAGCACGGCGGCCACGGCACCCGCGATCGCGAGATACGGGTTGGCGCTGGCGTCGCCGAGCCGCAGTTCGAGCCGGGCACCGGACCCGCGCTCCGGCGGGACCCGGACCATGGCGCTGCGGTTGTCGAGCCCCCAGTCGATCAGCCAGGGCGCGAGGGTGTCGGGGCCGAAGCGCTTGTACGAGTTGACGGTCGGGTTGAGCAGCGCGGCCAGGGCGGGCGCGTGGGCGAGGAGACCGGCCGCCGCGTGCCGTGCCGTGGCGGAGAGCCCGTACGGGCCCGAGGGGTCGTCGAAGAGGTTGCGCCCGCCGTCGTCCCCCTCGGACGGTGAGTCGCAGGACAGATGGAGGTGGAAGCCGGAGCCGCCCGCGTCGTTGAAGGGCTTCGCCATGAACGTGGCGAGGCGGCCCTCCCTGCGGGCCAGCTCCTTGACCGCCGCCTTGAAACGGAAGGCGCGGTCGGCCGCCGACATGGCCTCCGAGTGCAGCAGGTTGATCTCGAACTGCCCGCCGTCGAACTCGTGGTTGCCGCTGAGCACGCCGAGGTTCAGATCGCGTACGTGGCGCAGGGTTCGCAGGAGATGGTTGTCGGGGTCGGCGCGCAGACCGGCCGTGTAGACGGCACCCGGCTCCCGGTTGTACCGCTGCCAGCCGCTCGCGCCCCCCGGCGCGGGGTCGCACAGGAAGTACTCCAGTTCGGGCCCGACGACGGGCCGCAGCCCGTGCTCGGCACAGCGGTCGAGGACCGCGCGGAGCAGATCGCGGGGCGATTCGGGCGCCGGTGAGCCGGTCGCCGGGTCGACGACGTCCCCGAGGCAGACCGCGACGCCGGGCTCCCAGGGCAGGGCGATCAGGGTGGAGAGATCGGGCCGTACGCAGACGTCGGGCAGGCCCGCGTCCAGGCCGCCGCTGACCGGGACGACGTCGCCCTGCGGGCTGGTGTGGTAGACGGCCCGGCAGAAGGCGAGCCCGTGTTCGCAGGCCCGCGGCAACTCGTCGACGAGCACGTCACGGGCGCGGTCGGTGCCGATGAGGTCGGGATACACCACCCGGACCACGTCGATCCCCTCGGCGGTGAGCCGCTCGATGTGCCGGCGGACTTCTGGAAGGTCGGTTGCGCTCACCGTTGTCTCCTCGGGCGGACGTCGGGCACCCCGGAACGGGGGTCCGGCAGGCGGGTGGCGTGGGGAGTACGGCCGGGGCGCTCGGTGCGGGCGGACATCCCGGGCTCGTTGTTTGATGCCAAACGGTATGGAGGAGTGGTCCGCCCCGCAAGGGGATCGGGAAAAGAATTTATCCATCCGGATAGCTATTGACCAGACTCCGACCGCTTCCTATCTTGTTTGAAGCCAAACGAATTGGGGGGCGGGTCACGCCGGCGGGTCGCGCCCCCTTTGGCCGGGGCCCGGTCCGACAGCGGTCGGGCCCCTCCCCACCCCTCACCCACACCCCGTTCCGACGCCCTCACCACCAGGAGGACCGGCCATGAAGGTCGTCGTCGACATGAACAAGTGCCAGGACCACGGCCAGTGCGTCTTCGCGGCACCCGACGTCTTCTCGATGGACGACGACGGCCATCTGCTCCACGTCTCCGACCCCGACGACGCGCTGCGCGACGAGGTCGAGGAGGCCGCGGACGTCTGCCCGCTCCAGGCCATCCGGATCGAGGACTGACATGACCGACGAGACGGACGCGCCCGCCGGGCGCGTGCTCGTCGTGGGCGCGTCCATGGCCGGACTGCGCGCCGCCGAGCAGCTGAGAGCGGCCGGCTGGACAGGGGCTGTCACGGTCGTCGGCGACGAGCCGCACATGCCCTACAACCGCCCCCCGCTGTCCAAGGAGGTGCTGGCCGGCAAGGCGGCCTTCGACTCCCTCCACTTCACCCCGAAGGCCTCGACCGCCGACGTCGAGTGGCGCCTCGGCACGAAGGCCGTCGCGGCCCGCTTCGACGAGCGGGCCGTCGACCTCGACGACGGCTCGACCCTCTCGTACGACGGTCTGGTCCTCGCCACCGGAACGCGCCCCCGGCGCCTGCGCTGCCCCGGTCCGCAGGCCGGCCGCCACACCGTACGCACCCTCGCCGACGCCGGCGGCCTGCGCGACGAGCTGACCCGGCCCGGCGTCAGGGTCGTCGTGGTCGGCGCCGGATTCATCGGCTGCGAGGTGGCCGCCACGGCCCTCGGGCTCGGCGTCGCCGAGGTCACTGTCGTCGACCCGCTGCCCTTGCCCATGGTGGGACCCCTCGGTGAGTTCCTCGCCCGCGCGCTGCTCATGCGGCACCAGGAACGCGGGGTGCGCTTCGCGCTCGGTACGGCGGTCGCCGGGTTCGAGGGCGACGACCGGGTCACCGGAGTCGTACTCGGCGACGGTACGGTCCTTGCGGCCGATGTCGTCGTGGAGTCGGTCGGTTCCGTCGCCAACGTCGAGTGGCTGGACGGCAACGGGGTCGACCTCGACGACGGTGTGCTCACCGACGAGTGGCTCAGGGTGGGCGGGCGCCCGGAGATCGTCGCGGTCGGCGACGTGGCCCGCTTCCCCAACGCCCGCTACGACGGCGTACCCCGCCGGGTCGAGCACTGGTCGATCCCGACGGACACCGCGAAGCACGCGGCGAAGTCGCTGACCGCTCATCTGGCGGGCAGGGAAGGTGAGTTGGCGCCTTTCGCGCCGCTGCCCACCTTCTGGAGCGACCAGCACGACTTCCGGCTCCAGTCCTTCGGGGCGCCCGTCCTCGGCCTCGACGACGTACGGGTCCTGGACGGCGAACCGGACGGAGACGTCCTCGTCGGCTACTACGCCGGTGACCGGCTCGTCGGTGTCGTCGCTCTCGGAGGACACGCCATGGCGACCAAGGCCGCCCGGTACCGCGCCGAACTGCTCGAGCAGCCCGCCCTCTTCGTCCAAGGAGCCGCCAAGTGACCAGTCCCCGTGGGTTCTTCCACCCCAAGACGGCGAGCGGTGCCTCGTCGCTCATCCCCGCGCCGCCCTGGCGCTACTCGGGCGACCTGCTGACGATCGAGTACCGCACGGACCCCGCGCGGGTGCGCGAACTCCTGCCCCAGCCGCTGGAGTTGGCCGACGAGGATCCCGGCGCGGTGGCCCTGATCTGGGCCGACTGGCAGTCCTGCTCGGGGGCGGGGGACGAGCTCCTTGATCCCGTGCGGGGCCAGTACAAGGAGGCGTTCGCGGTCGTCCGCTGCAAGTACCGGGGCGAGACGTACTCGCGGTGCGTCTACATCTGGGTCGACAAGGACTTCGCGATCGCTCGCGGGCTGCACCAGGGATACCCGAAGAAGCTCGGGTCGATTCACCAGACGCGGCCCCATCCGTTCGGGCCCGCTCCGCGGATCGAGGCGGGTGCTCGGTTCGGGGCGACCTTGGCGGCCGCGGACCGGCGGTTGGCGCAGGCCGTGGTGACTCTGCGGGAGCCTGCGGCGACTAACGGGTTCGTGAACGGGCATCCCATGGCTCATCATCGCTGGCTGCCGTCCATCGAGAGCGGCAAGGGGCTGGCTCTGGACGAGTTGATCGAGTCGGGGGCGGCGTCGTTCGAGGGTGGGCAGGCGTGGGTGGGGGACGCGTCGCTGGAGTTGTTCGACGCGCCTACGGAGGAGCTGGCTCGGCTGGAGGTTCGTGAGCCTATTGCCGCGTATTTCCGGCAGGTTGGCGTGGTTTGGGATGGTGGGCGGCTTCTGGAGTCGGGGACGTCCGGAGCGGGTGCTGGGTGAGGTTGTGGGTGGGTGCGGGTGCGTCGTGGCTTGTCGCGCAGTTCCCCGCGCCCCTAAAGGCAGGTCAGGAAGCCCGAACTTCGTTCAGTAGGAGCTGTTCTTATGTCTGACAAGGTTGTTGTCGCCGGGGTTTCCGTCGACACCCGGCATTGGATCGGTGGTGAGCGCGTCGCATCCGCCACCACCTTCACCGACATCTCGCCCATCGATGGCCGTGTCCTCGGGGAGATCGCTCGCGGTGGGCCCGCCGAGGCGGCTGCGGCCGTTGCCGCTGCCAAGGCGGCCTTTCCTGACTGGGCCGCGACCTCGCGTGTTCAGCGGGCCCGGCTCCTGCATGCCGTCGCCGACGGTGTCGAGAAGCGGATCGAGGAGTTGGCGGTCGTCGAGACCAACGACAACGGCGCGTTGCTCCGCTCGCACCGTCGGGGTGTGATGCCCCGGGTCGCGCACAACTTCCGTTTCTTCGCTGACTGGTTGCTGAAGCTGGACCACGAGGATTTCGAGACACGCGGTCACAGGAACCATGTCTCGTGGGACCCGGCGGGCCCGAGCGTTCTGATCACCCCGTGGAACGCGCCCCTGATGCTGGCCACCTGGAAGGTCGCCCCGGCGCTCGCCGCGGGCAACACGGTGGTCCTCAAGCCCGCCGAGTGGTCCCCGCTCACCGCGTCCCTGCTGGCCGACATCGCCGCCGAGGCGGGACTGCCCGCCGGGGTGCTGAACGTCGTCCAGGGCTACGGTTCCGAGATCGGCGACGCCCTCACCTCGCACCCGGACGTACGCCGGATCAGCTTCACCGGCTCCGTGCCGACCGCGAGGCACATCGCCGCTTCCGCCGCCGCCAACCTGACCCCGCTCAGCCTCGAACTCGGCGGAAAGTCACCGCTGTTGGTGTTCGCCGACGCCGATCTGGAACTGGCCGTCGACCTCGCCGTGGAGCAGTACGACAACGCCGGCCAGGTGTGTCTGGCCGCGACCCGCATCCTCGTCGAGGAGTCGATCGCCGACGAGTTCACCCGACGATTCATCGACAAGGCGACACGGCTGACGCAGGGTGATCCGCGCGACGAGGCCACCGATCTGGGCCCCAACATCCACCCCCGTCAGCTGGAGAAGATCGACGGGTTCGTGCAGCGGGCCCTCGCCGCCGGGGCACGGGCGGTGATCGGCGGGCATCCTGCGGAGGGCGGCGGGCAGTACTACGCGCCGACCCTGCTCACCGACGTCGCCCAGGACTCGGAGATCGTCCAGGAGGAGGTCTTCGGGCCCGTCCTCACCCTCCAGACCTTCACCGACGAGGACGAGGTCGTCCACCTGGCCAACGACACCCGGTTCGGGCTCGCCGCGACCCTCGCCACCGGTGACCCCGAACGCGCCGAACGCGTCACCGCGCGGCTCGTCGCGGGCACGATCTGGGTCAACTGCTTCTTCGTACGCGACCTCCAGGCGCCCTTCGGCGGGTCCCGTCTCTCCGGGGTGGGCCGCGAGGGCGGTACCTGGAGCTTCGACTTCTACTGCGACGTCAAGAACACCGTCACCGCGCCGAACGGATGGAACAACCATGGGTGAGATCGTCGGGGCGGGTCTGCTCGCCCACGTGCCCACCATCGTGCTGCCGAAGGCCGACCGGCTGGAGCTGAACGAGGGCAGGGAGATCACCCTCGTCACCGGACTCCAGCAGCTCAGGAGGGACGTTTTCGAGAGCGGCACCGCCGACGAGTACGACACCGTGGTCGTCCTCGACTCGCACTGGGCCACGACCGTCGAGTTCGTGGTCACCGCGCAGTCGCGCCGGGCCGGTCTCTTCACCTCCGAGGAACTGCCGCGCGGTATGTGCCGGATGCCGTACGACTACCCCGGGGATCCCGAACTCGCCCACAACATCGCCCAGTTCGCCGACAAGCACGGCACCTGGATCACTCCGATCGACGACGACCACCTGCCGGTGTACTACGCCACGATCAACCTCTGGAAGTACCTCGGCGAGGGACTGCCCGACAAGCGCTGGGTGACCGTCGGGGTCTGCCAGACCGGCGACATGGAGGACCATCTGCGGCTCGGGCGGGCGCTCGCCGACGGCATCGCCGCCACACCGGGACGCCGGGTCCTCGTCATCGCCTCCGGAGCCCTCTCGCACACCTTCTGGCCGCTGCGCCAGATCCGCGACCACGAATCCAGCGACCCGTCCCACATCTTCACGCCGGAGGCCCGCGCCGCCGACGAGGAACGCATCGCCTGGTTCAAGGAGGGCCGCCACGACCGGGTCCTCGACACGATGCCCGAGTTCTGGAAGTACAAGCCCGAGGCGAAGTTCTTCCACTATCTGATGCTGGCCGGCGCCCTCGGCGAACAGGGCTGCACCGCACCCGCCCGCCAGTACGGCGAGTACGAGAACTCCGTCGGCACCGGCCAGGTCCACCTGTGGTTCGACCGGCCCGCCGCCGGCTGGACCGCCCCCCGAACCCCCGTACAGGAGCCCTGACATGCCCGAGTACCGCCGTATCCTCCTCGACGGCGCCGCCGTCCAGGTCACCGTCGACGGGGACGAACTCGTCGCCGGTGACGGCCGCCGGGTGAAGGTGGAGGAGGCACGGCATCTGCCTCCCGTCGTGCCCTCCAAGATCGTCGCCGTGCATCTCAACCACCGCAGCAGGGTGGACGAGTTCCAGATTCGGCTCACACCCACCCCCACCTACTTCCACAAGCCGACCTCCGCCCTCAACTCGCACCAGGGCGCCGTCGTGCGTCCCGAGGGCTGCAAGTGGCTCAACTACGAGGGCGAGGTCGCCATCGTCATCGGGAAGACCGCGCGCAACATCTCACCGGCGGAAGCGGGGGAGTACATCGCCGGGTACACCGTCGCCAACGACTACGGCCTGCACGACTTCCGTGACACCGACGCCGGTTCGATGCTTCGGGTCAAGGGCTCCGACACGCTGTGCCCGCTCGGCCCCGGCCTGGTCACCGACTGGGACTTCCACGGCAAGTACCTGCGGACGTACGTCAACGGCGAGGTCGTACAGGACGGTTCGACGGACGAGATGGAGTGGGACATGCACTACCTCGTCGCCGACATCGCCCGCACCATCACGCTCCACCCCGGCGACGTACTCCTCTCCGGTACGCCAGCCAACTCCCGGCCCGTCCAGCCCGGCGACGTCGTCGAGGTCGAGGTCGAGGGGCTCGGCCGGCTGACGAACCACATCGTCACCGGGCCGACCCCGATCAGGACCGACGTCGGTGCGCAGCCCACCGAGTCCGAGGAGGTGCTGTCGACCGCGCTCGGCGGCGACTGGGAGTTCCGCGGCGTCCGGGCGCCACGGCGTTGACCGTGGTCACGGGTAGGGTCACGGGCATGACCGAGCCCGCCGCCCCGCGCCGCCCCCGCAAGCGCGTGACCTACGGCGCCGGCCGCGAGGCGCTGCTGAACGCCGCCGTACGTGTGGTGGCCCGCGGCGGACTCCGCAAGCTCACCTATCGGGCGGTCGCCGAGGAGGCGGGTGTCACCCACGGGCTCGTCGTGCACCACTTCGGTTCGCGCGACGCGCTGATCGAGGAGGCGCTCACCCACGCCATCCGCTCCTCCCTGACCAGCAGCGACCTCGAGACCGGCACGGGCAGGGCCGCCGACTTCTCAGCCGGGCTGCCGGAGATGGTGGAGAGCGGCCCGGACCTCCAGGCATTCCAGTACGAACTGCTGCTGGAGTCCCGCCGCACGCCCGAGCTGCTCCCGCACCTGCGCGCCCTGTACGAGGACGAGTACTTCGAGGCCACCCGGCGCGAGCTCGCCCAACTGCTGCCGGGGACGGTCAGCGAGGGCCTGACCCGCATGGTCTTCGCCACCCTGGAGGGCTTGGTCCTGCACCAGCTCGTGTTCGGCGAGCGCGAGACCATCGAGGACGCCCTCGACGAACTGCGGGGCGTCCTGCGGCTTCTGGCCGCCGACCGCGGCGGCGAGGCCTGAGCCTTCTCCGGCCGACCACGGCCCCCCGGCAACACCCGACGGTGCCGGAATCACCGCGCCGAGAACACCGCGCTGCAAAACAGCGCCGAACCCCTTGCCAAACGGATAGTTCCACCCCACCATGAGGCAACTCGTTTGGCCTGAAACGATTACCCCTCTTCCCTTGGCAGGTGATCCGAGTGGACAGTCGAACGGTCTCCCCAGAACAGACCGCGCGGGACGCATCCACCGCAGGCAAGCTCAAGCCCAACGCCCTCGGCGTACTGGGCATCCTCTTCCTCGTCCTGTCCGCCCAGGCGCCGCTCACCGGCATCGCCGGATCGGTCCCCATCTCCGTCGCGATCGGCAACGGCCCCGGCACGGCCGGCGCGTATGTGCTGGTCGGCGTGGTGACCCTGCTCTTCGCCGTCGGCTTCGTCACCATGGGCCGCCATGTCGTCGACGCGGGCGCCTTCTACACGTACATCGGCAAAGGGCTCGGGCGGACCGCCGGCGCCGGCAGCGCGGGCGTCGCCCTCTTCGCGTACTGCGCCATCCAGGCCGCGATGTACGGGCTGTACGGCGCCATCGTCAACGGCCTGGTCAGCGCCCATACGGGGCTCGACCTGCCGTGGTGGGTTTGGTCGCTGGCCACGATGGCCGTCGTGCAGCTGCTCGGCGCCACCGGCATCGACATGGGCGCCAGACTGCTCGCGGTGTTCGTCCTGGCCGAGTTCAGCATCCTGCTGGTCTTCAGCCTGGTCACCCTCGTCAAGGGCGGCGGACCGGAGGGACTCGGGATCTCGGAGACCTTCTCACCGAGCGCGGTGACCCAGGGCGCGCCCGGCGTGGCCGTGATGTTCGCCCTCGCGTCCATGTTCGGCTTCGAGGCCACCGCGATCTACGGCGAGGAGGCGCGCGAACCGAAGAAGACCGTCCCACGGGCCACCTATCTGGCGATCGTCGTGGTCGTCGGCTTCTTCGCCCTGACCTCCTGGATGCTGGTCTCCGCGCACGGCCCCTCGACGGCCGTCGAGGCGGCGGGCAAGGCGCTGGAGAGCGGCGACTCGACCGCGTTCGTCTTCGCGCCGATCGCCGCCGAGTTCGGGAACTGGGTCAACGACGTCCTGCCGGTCCTGCTGGCCACCTCCCTCTTCGCCGGCCTCCTCACCTTCCACAACTCGGCCAACCGCTATCTGTTCTCGCTGGGCCGCGACGGGCTGCTCCCCGCCCGCCTCTGTACGCTCAACAGCCGCCGCTCGCCCTGGGTGGCGGGCTGCGTGCAGACGGCCGTCGCGGTGGCCCTGGTGACTCCGTTCGCCTTCGCCGGCAAGGACCCCGTCCTGACGCTCTTCTCCTGGTTCAGCGGGGTCGCCGTCCTCGGGATGATGCTCCTGTACCTGCTGACCTCGGTGTCCGTGGTCGTCTTCTTCCGCCGCGAACGCCTCGACACGCGCCTGTGGAACACCCTGATCGCCCCCGCCCTGGCCACGGTCGCCGTCGCGGGTGCCGTCTGGCTGATCCTCGACAACTTCACCACCCTCATCGGCGGTGACAGCGACACCGCCCTGTGGCTGGAGCTGACCGTCCCGGCCGTCATGGCCCTCGGGCTCGTCACCGCCCGGCTGACCCGCCCGCGCGTACCGGCCGCCGACGCCTGACCAGGCCGCGCGCACGCCTCCGGAGCGACACCGCCCGCTCCGGAGGCATTCACCGGCGTTCCCGTCCCGGCCACCCGTCTCGGCACACCCGTCTCCGCCAACCGGCCCGGCCACTCACCACCCATCCATCTCTTCTGGAGGCCCGCATGTCGCCTGTCACCCACGACGAGTGGCTCCGCCGAGCCAAGGCGCCGACGGTGCACGGCGCACACCACATCGACGGCCGGGACGAACCCGGCGGCGGCGCCACCTTCGCCGTCGTCTCGCCACGAGACGGCCAGGTGCTGACCGAGGTGGCCGACGGCGGACCCGCAGAGGTCGACGCCGCCGTGGCCGCCGCCCGCCGGGCCTTCGACACCGGGCCCTGGCCGCGCCTGGCGCCCGCCGACCGGGGCCGGGTGCTGCTGCGCCTGGCCGAACTCCTCGAAGAACAGCGTGAGTCGCTCGCCCTGACCGTGACCCTGGAGATGGGCAAGCCGATCACGGACGCGCACGACATCGAACTGCGCGCCGCCATCAACACCTTCCGCTGGTACGGGCAGTTGGCGGACAAACTCACCGACGAGTCCCCGCACACCGCCCCCGACGCGCTCGCCCTCGTCACCCGCGAACCGGCCGGCGTCGTCGGCGCGGTCGTCCCCTGGAACTTCCCTCTCACCCTGGCGAGTTGGAAGATCGCCCCGGCTCTCGCCGCAGGCTGCACCGTCGTACTGAAGCCGTCGGAGAACTCCCCGCTGTCGGCTCTCCTCCTCGGCCGGCTCGGCACCGAGGCCGGGCTGCCCCCGGGAGTCCTCAACGTCGTCGCCGGGGACGGACCGGGCGCCGGACGCGCCCTCGGACTCCACCCCGACATCGACGTACTGGCGTTCACCGGTTCCACGGCGGTCGGCCGGCACTTCCTTCACTACTCCGCCGACTCCAACCTCAAGCGCGTCTGGCTGGAGCTGGGCGGCAAGTCGCCCAACATCGTCCTTCCCGACGCCCCCGACCTGGAGAAGGCCGCCGCGACCGCCGCCTGGGGCATCTTCTTCAACCAGGGCGAGATGTGCACCGCGCCGTCGCGGCTCCTGGTCCACTCCTCCGTCGCCGAGCAGGTCACCGAGGCGATCGTCCGCCGCGCGCGCGAACTGCGCGTCGGCGACCCCCTCGACCCCGCCACCGAGATGGGCGCACTGGTCGGGGAGGCCCACCTGGGCCGCGTACTCGACCACATCGGAACGGGCCGGGAGGAAGGCGCCCGACTGCGCACCGGGGGCACGCGTGTCCTGGAGAGCACCGGCGGCACCTACCTGGCCCCCACCGTCTTCGACCAGGTCGGCCCGGGCTCGCGCCTCGCCCGCGAGGAGATCTTCGGCCCGGTCCTGTCCGTCCTCACCTTCGACGACGTCGACGAGGCGGTACGGCTGGCCAACGACACCGAGTACGGCCTCGCCGCCGGTCTGTGGACCTCCGACCTGACCACCGCCCACCGGGTCTCGCGGGCGCTGAAGGCCGGCACGGTCTGGGTCAACTGCTACGAGGAGGGCGACCTGACCGTCCCCTTCGGCGGCGTGAAGCAGTCCGGCAACGGCCGCGACAAGTCCGCGCACGCCCTCGAGAAGTACACCGACCTCAAGACCACCTGGATCCAGCTGTGACCGCCGCCTCCGCCCGCCCTCTCATCGCCGTCCCGGCACGCTTCGCCGCGTCCACGTCCGCGCTGCGGTACGCCGCCGAGGTGAACGCCCGCGCCCTGATCGAGGCCGTCTGGCGCGCGGGCGGCGAACCGGCGACCATCCACCCCGCGGACTGCACCGACACCGAGGCCGCCGCCCGCCTCGCCCGGTTCGACGGCATCCTGCTCCCCGGCGGCGGCGACCTCGCCCCGCACCGCTACGGCGCCGCCCACACCCACGACTCGGTGTACGACGTCGACGAACTCCAGGACTCCTTCGACCTCCAAGTCGCCCGCACCGCCCTGGAGTCGGGCGTCCCGCTGCTCGCGATCTGCCGCGGCATGCAGGTCGTCAGCGTCGCCCTGGGCGGCACCTTGCAGCAGGACATGGGCGGCCCGGAGCGCGAACACCGGCACGTCGTCCACCCGGTGACGATTCGTCAGAACTCGCTACTGTCCCGGGTCGTCGGCGCGGAGAAGGCGGAGGTGTCCTGCTACCACCACCAGCGCGTCGACCGCCCGGGCACCGGCCTGGTGGTCACCGCGACCGCGGTGGACGGCACGATCGAGGCAGTCGAACTCCCGCACACGAAGGGTTGGTTCGCTGCTGTCCAGTGGCACCCCGAGGACACGGCACACGAAGACCCGGCCCAACAGGCCCTGTTCGACGCGCTGGTGGAGGCGGCACGGGTGAGCTGAGCCGAGCGCGGACCGTGCCCCACGTCCCGCAAGGGGGCACGGGGCACGGTCAAGTGCAACTCGGCCGCAGGTACAGCTCGGCCGCAGGGCAGCGACGCTCCCCCCAACCGGTCCGGCCGCCGAAGAGCGGCCCCTCCGGCAGAGCGCTCACTCCCGCTCGAAGACCACCCGCCCGTCGAACACCGTGAGATCCACCTCGACGTCGGTGATGTCGTGCGGGTCAAGACCCAGCAGCGGCCGGTCCAGCACACACAGATCGGCCACCTTGCCCGCCTCGATCGTGCCCTTCCAGTCCTCCGCGAAGTCCTGCCAGGCCGGCGTCGCCGTGTAGGCGCGCAGCGCCTCGGCGAGGGTCACGCACTGCTCGGGCCCGCTGGCCCGGCCGCTCGCCTTCGACTCGCGCAGCAGCATCGCGGCCACCCCCTGGCGCCAGTCCGGCTTGGTGACCGGCGCGTCGGAACTCGCGCACACCCGCACCCCGGCCTCGATCGCCGACCGCACCGGCCACTGGTACGCCGACCGTACGGGTCCCACGACCTCGTCCATCAGATCGGAGATGGTCCACTTGATGGCGGGGTTCATATTGACCCCGTACCCGTGCGCCGCCAGTTTCGCCAGGCTCTCCCGCCCGATGAAGTCACCGTGGATGACGTAGTGCCGGGCGTCGGCGCGGGGCGCGGCAGCCTCGGCGTCGACGAACGCGTCCACGACGGTGTCGATCGCCCGGTCCCCGGTGACGTGCACGCCGAGCTGGAAACCGGCCTCGTGCGCGACCTGGATCATCTCCCGCAACTCGTCCACCTGGAGGTCGGGTGTGGACCCGTGCACGCAGAGCGCGCCGTGGCCGCCCTCGGGATACGGGTCGTTCATCCAGGCCGTACGGTTCGGCGGGACCCCGTCGGCGAAGATCTTGACGCCGATCGCGTTGAGCCGCCGGAGGTCGGCGGACTCCGGCCGGCGCAGCTCAGCCAGCCCCTTGCGTACGTCGTCGGCGGAGCCGCCCATCGGGGCGGGCAGCAGCAACACGCTGATTCTGGCGTCCAGTTCACCTTCGGCGGCCAGTTCGGCGTACGCGGTCCAGTTGTCGGTGCTCAGCCCGCCGGAGAAGGTGCCGGCACCGCCCGGCCCGAGCCCGGGCTCGGTGTAACTGGTGATCCCGCGCGAATGCAGCTCTTCGATCACCCCCTGGATGGCCCGGCGCCGCTCGGCGACGCCGGGGGAGGGCAGCCCGGACTGCACGAGCCCCTGCGCGGCCTCGCGCAGGATGCCCGTTGGCTGCCCGTCCGGGCCGAGGTCGATGACACCGCCGCCCGGCGCCGCACTCTCCGCGTCGATCCCGCAGGCGCGCAGGGCCGCGCTGTTGAGCCACGCCATGTGCGCGGAGAAGTCGGTCAGACAGACGGGGTGGTCCGGGGCGACCTCGTCCAGGTCCCGTCGGTGCGGAAACCGTTGTGGATCGGCGAGACACTCCGCCAGATACCCGGGGTCCCAGCCCAGCCCGACCACCCATTCACCGGGCGGCGCGTCGTGGACCGCCCGCTCCACGGCGTCCGCGATGTCGGCGATCGAGGCGACCGTGGGGTGGCCGACATCGATGGCGAAGGGCGGCTTCGTCATCCCGTACGCGGCTCCATGCAGGTGTGAGTCGTTGATACCGGGAAGCACCGTACGGCCGTCGAGTTCGACGATGCGGGTGTCCGGGCCGGCGAGGGCGCGCACCTCGGTGTCGGTCCCGACGGCGACGATGTCCCGGCCGCGCACGGCGACGCCTTCCGCCACGGTGAAGTCGCGGTCGACGGTGAGGATTTGACCGCCGGTCAGGATCAGGGTGGGAGAGCTGTCGCTCACGCGGAAACCTCTTTCGTGCAGTTCACGGTGTTGATGGTGTTCACAGTTGTGGGGGTGTTGACGGCGGTCACGGCAGCAGGGGTGTTGACGCCGGTGTCGGCCGCAGGGGTGTTAACCGTGTTCACGGCCGCCGTGGTGTGGGTCGTGGCGCCGACCGCAGTGGTGTTGACCGGGTTGTCCTCCGCAGTGGTGTTGACCGTGGTGTCGGCCGCAACCGCGTTGACCGTGGTGTCGGCCAAAACGGTGTTGACGGCGACGACGGCCGCAACGGTGTTGACCGAGTTCACAGCCAACAGACCGGCAGCAGCATTCACCGGCCCGCCCGGCCCGACCCGGGCGCGAAGTGCGCGAGCGCCGCGCCCGCCACCAGCGCGGTCCCCTGTGCCATCTGCTGCCAGAAGGTGGGCACGTCGAGCAGGGTCAGCCCGTTCTGCAGGCTGCCGAGGAACAGCACGCCCAGCAGCACCCCGAGGACCGACCCCGATCCACCGCTGAGCGCGACCCCGCCCAGCAGCACGGCCGTGAGCACGGTCAGTTCGAAGCCCGCCCCCGAGGTCCCCCCGACCGCGCTGTCCAGCACGGACGCCTTGATGGCCCCGGCGAGCGCTGCCGCCACGCCGGTGACGACGAAGAGCGCGAAGGGCGTACGCCGGATGCTGATCCCCGACAGATATGCGGCCTCCCGGTTGACCCCGATCGCGAAGACATGCCGCCCGGCCGGTGTGAACGCCAGGAACAGGGCGCCCGCGACCAGTACGACCGCCGCGATGACGACAGGCGCCGCGATCCCGGCTATCCGCGACCCGCCCAGCCACGCGAACCCCGTCCCGAACCCGCTGAGCGGCAACGGGAAGAGCTGCTGTGCGAGACCGCGTACGGCGGTCAGCATGCCCAGCGTCACGATGAACGCCGACAGTCCGAAGTAGCAGCACAGCACCCCGTTCACCGCCCCGACGGCCGCCCCGGCGGCCAGCCCGCCCAGCACGGCGACGACCGGTGACTGCCCCTGCCCGGCGAGCCAGCCGGCGACCAGCCCGCCGAGGGCGAGTGTCGAACCGACGGACAGATCGAGATACCCGCTGATCACCAGCAGTGCGAGAGGCACGGCCACGATGGCGAGGGTGGCCGCGTCGGTGGCGATCCCGCGCAGATTGGCCGGGTCGAGGAAGCTGCCCGTAGACAGCTGGAAGACCAGCACCATCACGGCCAGCACCAGGATCAGCGGATGCCGTCGCACGGTACCGAGACCGCCCGCGGCGAGGGCGCGCGGGCGCACGAGGACGGAGTCGGCGGTGGTCATACTGCTCCTTCGGCGGTGACGGACTGCTGGTGTGCGGGTGGGACGTCGCAGTTCTCCGAGTTCTCCGAGTTCTCCGAGTTCTCCGAGTTCTCGGAGGTCTCGGAGGCCGCCGAGGTCTCGGACGTCTTGGGGGATGCCGAGGCGTCGTGCACGGCCGACAGCAGGGCCTCCTCCGTGAGTTCGGCTCCGGACAGCTCACCGACGACCCGGCCCCCGGCGACGACCAGGCACCGGTCGGCGAGCTCGACGATCTCCTCCGGGTCGCTGGACGCGAACAGCACGGCCGTGCCTCGGTCGTCGGCGAGGGAGCGTACGACCCGGTAGATCTCCTGCCGGGCGCCCACGTCGACGCCCTGGGTCGGCTCGTCCAGGAGCAGTGCGCGGAGGTCCCTGGTGTCGTTGATCCACCGGCCGAGGACCAGCTTCTGCTGGTTGCCGCCGGAGAACGAGGCCGCCGGCAGCCGGGGGCTTGCCGGACGCAGGCCGACCGCGCCGGCCAGCGTGTCGAACACCCGCCGCTCGCTGCCGAGTGACCGTACGCCGTACCGGGACAGCGGGCGCACTGCCGGAAGCAGCGCGTTGTCCCGGGCACTCAACGTCGGGAACAGCCCCTGTCTGCGCCGGTCCGCCGGTACGAGGGCGATCCCGGCGGCCAGCGCGTCGCCGGGCCGGGTGGCCCTGACGGTACGGTCACCGACCCGCACGGTGCCGCCGGACGCGCGGCGCCTGCCGTACAGGGTCTCCAGGATGCGCGTACGGCCGGAGCCGATGAGCCCGTACAGCCCGACGCGCTCACCGCTGCCCACGGTGAGGGTGACGGGCCCGAAGCCGGGACCACGCAGGCCCTCCAGGACCAGTCCGCCGTCGGGTGAACCCACACCCCGCGCCACTGGAGCAGCGGGGGAGACCGTGGCACGGGGTGTGGTGTCGGTGTCGGAACCACGGGCCGGCGCCTCGGCGCCGACCAGGCTGTGTCCCTCGGATACGTCGATCGGCCGCTCCTCGGCGGGCGCGTCGATCGGCTGGTGCCCGGCGGATTCGTCGATCGGCCGGTCTCCGGCGGATACCTCGATCGGCCGATTGCCGCCGGGCCCGCCAGTCGTCCGTTTCCCGCCGGGCACGCCGGGCGCGCCGGCCGTCCGGTTCCCCACGGGCGGCTCGGCCGGGCGTCCGGCGATTGCGGCGACCAGGTCGCGTCGGCTCTGGCCCGCGCCCACCACGTGGTGGGCGACCCGGCCGTCCCGCAGTACGGTGACCGCGTCCGCCAGCCGCTCCACCTCCGCGAGCAGATGCGTGACGTAGACGACGGCCAGGCCCTGGGCGCGCAGGTCCTCGACCCGCTCGGCCAGGGCGTCGCTCTCGGCGGTGGACAGGGCGGCGGTCGGCTCGTCGAGGACCAGGACCGAGGCGCTGCGACTGAGCGCCTTGGCGATCTCCACCAACTGCCGCTGTCCCATGGGGAGTTCACCCACCCGGTCGCGGGGTGAGCAGGTCGCCGCCACCCGTTCCAGGAGGCCGGCGGCCACCTCCTCCTGGGCGCGGCGGTCGATCCGGCCGTACCGGGTCCACTCCTGGCCGAGGAAGATGTTCTCGGAGACGGTGAGCGCGTCGACCACGCTCAGCGTCTGGAAGATGATCGCCACGCCCGCCGTGATCGACTCGCGGGGGCTCAGCCGCTCGTACGCGCGCCCGCCGACTTCGATCGTGCCAGCGTCCGGCGGGAACGCGCCGCCCAGGCACTTGATGAGCGTCGACTTGCCGGCGCCGTTGTGCCCGAGCAAGGCGTGGACCTGTCCCATCGGCACGGTCAGGTCCACGCCGTCCAGGGCCCGGACCCCGCCGAAGGACTTGGTCAGTCCGCGGATCCGGAGACTCACCTCGGTCATGACCGCTCCCCTAGCCGTTCTGGGCGAGCAGCGCGTCGATCTTCGCCGTGTCGCGGGGGCCGACGAGCGCGATCGGTACCTCCACGCCCGGGTTCGCCCTGCCCGCGGCGACCGCGAGGGGCACGTCCACGATGGCGTTGGCGATGTCCTGCGGGGCGAGAGCGGCCGAGGCGCGGTAGAAGGTGCCCTGCTTGATCGCGAGGAGCGAGGGCGCCGCGCCGTCCTGGCCGCCGACGAACGTCTTCGCGTCGTCCTTCGCCCGGCCCGTCTGCTCCAGCGCCTTGTACCCGCCGTACGCCGACGCGTCCGTGACGCCGAGCAGCAGGTTGAGGTCGGGATGCTTGGCCAGGATGGCCTTGGTCTTCGTCAGGCCCGTGTCCGGGTCGATGGCCTGCTCCTGGGCGACCACGTCGACGCCCGGCGCCATTTTGGTGAAGGCGTCGACCATGCCCTTGGTGCGTTCGCGGCCCAGTTCGATCGTGCTGTCGGTGAGAAAGGCGATCTTGCCCTTGCCGCCCAGGTTCTCCAGCGCCCACTTGGCCGCCGCCTCACCGAGCAGGGTCCCGCCCTCCCGGAAGCTGAACCGGATGTCGGCGCTCTGGTGCTCCAGTGTGCCGCCGTACGTCACCCAGATCAGGCCGGCGTCCAGCGCGGCCTTGGCGATCGGTTCGGCGGCCTCGAACACCATCGGGAACGACACGATGGCGGGCGTCTTGCGGGCCACCCAGGTGTTGAGGTTGGTCGCCTGGGTGTCGGCGCTGCTGCCGTCGCTGGTCGTCAGCAGCGAGGCACCGTGCTTCTTGGCGGCGGCCGTGGAGAGCTTCACCAGCGTTGCGTAGAGCGGGAGTTGGGTGAACGGGTAGTCCAGGCCGATCTTCGTCAAGGGCTCGCGCGGTCCCTTGTCGGCGGCGGCCTTCTGCCCCGACGACGCCGTGTCGCCGCCGGGCGCCGAACAGCCGGCGGCGGCAAGGGCGAGAGCCGTACCGGACCAGGCGAGGAACTGTCTGCGCGAGGCCGCGGAACCGGCGAACGGGGATGTGGTCATGACGGTGCTCTCCCAGGGGAAGTGCCCATTGAGGGACGGGCTGCGAGGGGGACGACAACGGGCGGGTTCCACAAGGACCGGCCGTGTCGAACAGAAAAGACCCCCGCGCCCCGCCGCACCATCCGTACAAATACCGAGCGCCCAATACGGACCGCGAAATATCGACCGGGTCCCGCACTCGCCCGACTCCGGCGGCCGGGCGGCACCGAGTCCGTTACGTCGGGCTCGATGTCTTGCCCGGCACGGGGTGCGGCCCTAGCGTTAGGGGCCAAACGAATTGGCTCCTGGATGACTCCCGGGCCCTCCCGGAGGCGCGCATGCTCAGCCACCACCAGATCGCGGCGGCCACCCGCATCGGCATGCTCACGCGTGAGCGCGACACCGTGTCGGCCTGCGCCCAGGCCCTTGCCGAACTCTGCCACGCCCTGCCCCTCGACATGGCGACCCTGCTGTCCATCGACCCGCTGACCGGTGAGCACGTCCAGGTCGCCGGGATCGGCTACACCGCCGAGAACTCGCAGGCGATGGCCGCCGAGTTCGTCGACACGCCCTGGTACCGCAACGTCGTCCGGCAGGACGTGCCGCCCTCGATCTCCGAGGACGCCGACGACCCCGGACAGCGCTTCAGGCACGGCTGGTTCTACGCCGAGCGGGTCCGCCCGGCCGGCCTGCGCGACGCCATGACGGGAGCGCTGCGGCACGATGGACGCCTCGTCGGTCTGATCAACCTCTCCACCCGCACGCCGGACGCCTATGACACCGAGGCTCGCCACCTCCTCGCCTCCGTCATCCCCGCCCTAGGAGCGCTCGTCGACCCCACGGCGCACACCGGCGACCTGCACGGACTGCCGTCCGAGGGTGCGGCGAGCCTCGTCGCCGAGGGCGGGATCGTCGGCCTGCCGGGACGGGAGCGCGCCCGGGTGGCGGCGGACGAGGAGTTCCATCCGCTGCTGCGTGCCTTCGCCGAGACGGGCGGCCGGCGGCTGCGGCTGCTGTGGCCGCTCGACGGCACCTGGTACCGCGTCTCCCTGCACCGGCACACGACGGCACCGGGGCTGACCGGCCCGGCATCGGCGGTGCTCGTCCACGAGACGCCCACCGAACTGCCGTACGGGCTCAGCCCGCGTGAGCTGGAGGTGCTCACCCGCGCCGCCATCGGGCAGACCAACCAGGCCATCGCCCAGGCGTTGTTCCTGTCCCCGCGGACCGTGCACAGTCACATCGAGCATCTGCTCCGCAAGACCGGTGCCGCCTCCCGCGCCGAGGCCACCGCGCTCGCCGTCCGGGACGGTCTGCTGCGTCCGACGCCGGACCATCTGGGCCGCTTCGTCGAGCGCGGCGGCGACTCCGGGGCCGTCGACGGACACCGTGCTCTGCGCAAGCCGCGCCCTTCGTACTGAACCCAACTACCCCTGACCGCGTATCACTTCACGGAGCCGCCGCGTCGCCGCACGCGGCCCGTGTGCGACCCACGCGCATTCGTACGCAGCGAATACGCAGGGAGAGGGAAGGGGAGCAGAGTGTCGACACCGCCCACCCCGGGCCGGCCGGAAGGCCGCCGACCCCTGGAGCCGACGCGCGTGGTGCGCCGTCGCCGCACCGAGGCACTGGCACAGCTCATGCGGGAGCACGAGGAGGCGATGGCCGAAATTCCGGAGGGCTACGAGTCCGTGCCCCTGCCCAGGCCCGAGCCCCGGCCCGAGCCCAGGCCCGAGCCCCGGCCGGCTCCCGGCGCCGAGGACTCGACACAGGAGTTGCCGCCCGTCTCCCGCCGCCGACAGGGCGAACGGACGCGGCGGGCCGACGGTGGCTTCGGGTTCGGCCCGAACCTCCGCCGCGTCGCCGTGGTGGTCGCCGTCGGTGCGGCTGCCCTGGTCGGCTTCGGCTCGGCCCTGCTGCTCCCGGGCAGCGCCGAGGGCGAGGAGGTCCGGCCGGCACCCCCGACCGCCCCGGCCGTGGTGCCCACCCCGTCGGCGTCGACACCGGTCTCGGCCGATCCGGACGGCCCCGGCACGCTGCGGGAGGGGGACAGCGGCCCCGAGGTGACCGAGCTGCAGCAGCGCCTGCTGCGCATCCCCGACGTCTACGACCACGGTGCCACGACCGGCAGTTACGACGCCGGCCTCACCGAGGCGGTGGCCCGCTTCCAGCTCTGGTACGGCATCCGCGGTGACGAGACCGGCGTCTACGGCGACGACACGCGCAAGGACCTGGAGTCCCGTACGGGGTCCTGAACGCCCTCGCGGCAGGCGGCCCTGAGGGCATCGGAAGGGCCGGGGAGGATCGGAAGGGGCCCGGCAGGGGTCCGCTCAGCGAGCGGCGTGGGTGTCGACCAGGGCCTGGGTGACAGCGCGGATGCTCCGGGCGATGTGCTGGAGCTGAAGCACCTCGGCGGCGTACATCTTGATCGTGTGTTCGATGACCGACTCGCTCAGACCGAGGCCGGGGAGGTCGGCGCGGGCCGTCTGGAGGGCGGTTCGGGCGACCCGGATCTCGTGCTGGACCTGGATGTGCGCGTGACGGGCCAGCAGGACGGGGTGGCGGATCAGCGTCGGGTAGCCCGCGTAGCGCGTCGGCACCAGCTCGCGCAGCCACTTGACCGCCGAGCGCTCCCAGTCGTAGCTGCCGGGGATCTTGACCTGACAGGGCCAGTCCGGGCCGGTCCGGGTGGTCGTCGTGGTCATCGTGCTCATGGTCATCGCTCCGGGAGTGCGGCGTCGACAGGGTGGTGCGACGGGATTCAGCGGCCCCGGCCTAGGGGATGGCCGGGGCCGCAACGGGCGTTCGCGCAGGCGACACCCGTCCGGACACCCGAGCGCCGACGCGGGTAGGAGACGGCGGCAGCGGATGCGCGGGGCGTGTGGAACGAGTCCCGGTGTCCCGTCGGGACGCGATCCGTGAGCAGTATTTATATATGCCGTCCGGTTTGCAAGAAGTATGAAAAAATTCATGCACAAAACGGGATATTTAGTCCCTTAGGAAGAACTGATGCAGGTCGGCGCTCTGCTCGTACTCCTCCAGGCGCCCCTGCGTACGCTCCGGATCCGCGTCCGTCATGGCCTGGAGCAGCGCCGCCGACAGCACGGCGGGCCCGGCGTACGAGTCGAACACCAGGCGGGATCCGGTACCGACGGCGAAGATGATGTCGGCCTCGTCGGCCAGCGGACCGAGGGCCAGGTCGGTGATCAGGGCCACCCGCAACCCGGCCCGCCGGGCGACCCGCACCGCCGTGAGCGTCTCCTGCGCGTGCCGGGGCATCGAGAACGCCAGTACCCAGGTGCCCCCGGCCTCCCGCGACTGGAGGAGCGCGTCGTAGGCGACACTGCCGCCCCGGGTCACCACCCGGACGTCGGGGTGGATACGGCGGGCGGCGTAGGCGAAGTACTCGGCAAGCGATCCGGAGATCCGCAGGCCGAGCACGGTCAGTGGGGTCGAGCGCGACAGGCTTCGGCCGACCTCGATCACCCGGTCGGGGTCGGCGAAGTCCCGCCGCAGGTTCTCCAGGTTCGCGATCTCGGCGTCCACCGCCGCCTGGAGTTCGTTGCTCCGGTTCTCCTCCGCCGCGCCCGGGGCGCTCGCGAGGGTGCTGAGCGCGATGGCCTGGAGCCGCTCGCGCAGGGCCGGGTAGCCGCTGAAACCGACGGCCGCCGCGAACCGGGTCACGGACGGCTGGCTCACTCCCACCCGGTCGGCGAGATCGGTGATCGACAGGAACGCGGCCTCGGTGATGTGTTCGATCAGATACTGCGCGATGCGCCGCTGTCCGGGGGAGAGCCGGGGCCCGTCGAACAGTTCCCGCAGCCGGGAGGCCGGCGCGGCTTCCACCTCAGGGGCGGTCTTCCCCGAAGTGATCGCGGACGCCTGGGCGCGAGCCTGCTGCGGCGATGGCACCGATGTGCCTCGTTCGTCTCCCACAGCGACTCAACATAGCTCACCCTTCACCGGCGGAAGATCGTGATCGAGTGGCCGACCTCGTCGACCTCCCGGCTGGTGTGGATCAGCCGCGCCAGTCGCCCCCGCGCCTTGGCGACCGACGAGTCCGACACCACCAGCAGTCCGTGCACCTTCCGTTCGGGCCGGTGGCGCGGATCGGACGCGTGGATCCCGTAGTACGACGGCACTCCGCTGCCCTTGTAGACCAGCCAGACCCGCTGGCCCGCGTACCGGTCGTGCAGCCGGTCCGCAAGCCGCCCCAGGTCCTGACCCCAGTCCACGTTGGAGTCGTGCAGCCACTCGTGCGTCTTGGCCGATCCGCCGAACGCCTCGTTGGAGTACGGGAGATAGAAGGGGAACGCCCGCAGCGAACTGACCGCCACGAACGCCAACAGCCCCGCCGCCACGACCGGCACCCATCGTCGGCGCAGCGCGAGCACACCGACCGCCGCCACCGCGCCGAACATCGGCACGAAGATGGCGTACCGCACCCCCAGGTCCCGCTGGCCGTCCATCGCCGCCGCCAGCAGTACGGCCGTCGGAAGCAGCAAGTAAGGTGCGGCGGACCTGAGTTGACGAATCGTCAAAAACGCTGCCGTACCCACCATCCACAGCACCAGCATGCCGAGCGGGGTCTTCACCAGGAGGGCGGCGGGCAGGTAGTACCAGAGGGAACCCTCGTAGCGCCGCCCGAAGAGGAAGCCCTCCCAGTGCGCGTTCTCCAGGCCGAACTGCAGCCGTACACCGTCCCGGTAGGCCTCCGGAAAGGGCAGCAGACCGGCCAGCAGACCCCTCGGTCCGTGCACGGCCGGTACCTCGCCGGTGGACGGCGTCCAGCGCAGTTGGGGATCGACGGCGAGATATGTGGCCCATACGACGGCCACCGCGACGACCGCCACCAGTGCCGAGCCGGCGACGGCCCGCGCGAGCAGCCTGAGGCGGGCCCCCGGAGCCGCCGCGCGTCCAGGGCGCCACACCGAAAGGCCGGCCAGCAGGAGCAGTACCGGGACGGCGGCGAGGGTGTTCATCTTCGTGGCCAGGGCCGCCCCGAGGGCCGCTCCGGCGAGCGGAAGACAGAGCCGGGGCCGCCACCGGGCCCGCCACAGCAGCCACACCGACGTCAGCACGAACCCGGCCGCCGGTACGTCGAGCGTGGCCAGCGATCCGTGCGCGACGACGTCCGGCGAGAACGCGTACAGGGCCAGCGCCCCCAACCCGCCCACCCCACCCGCGAGTTCGCGACCGAAGACGAACACCACCAGCCCGAACAGCAGGGTCAGCGCGATCACCGGCAGACGCGCCCACAGCATCAGACGCCAGGGGTCGTTGCCGGACTCGTAGAGCAGATGGCGGCCCACATGGCTCTGGTCGCCGTCGTAACCCCGGTCGAAGTGCGGGCCGGCCACGGCCACTCCGGCGGCGATGATCAGCTTGCCCAGCGGAGGGTGCTCGGGGTTGAGCCGCAGGCTGTGCTCGTGGAGATAGACGGCCGCCGTACCGACGTACACGGGCTCGTCGATGGTGGGCGTCTGCTCCACCGCCGTCGTGATCATCGCGACGGCCATCTGGAGGAGCAGCACGGCCACCGCGAGCGGGACCAGCAGGCGTCGGTGGCGTCCGAGACGGGCGAGCAGTCGCGCACGTCCGGTCGGGGGCGCCGGCGTGGCGGGAGCGGCGCCGGGCATCTCCTCCGGAACCCCGAAGGAGGTGCGCCCCGCGTCGGGAGAAGTCCTGGGTTCGACAAGCGTGTGCCGGTCGCGCGTCATCGTCCGCCCCGGGGCGACGCCGACCGCGCGGTGGCGGGAGTGATCCGGAGCCGGGCCATGGCCCTACTCTCGCATCAGCTCCCGCCCCGCCCCGTGCATTACCGCTTCAGGAGTCGCACCGACAGACCGTCCGCCGTGTACACGGGCACGGCACGGATCTTGTCCGAGTTCACCTCGACACGGTCGAAGCGGCCGCGCAGCGACGCGGCGCCGATGACGTCGACGACGCTGCCCACGGTCGGCGGGTTCTCCGCGTCGAGGGTCAGCGACAGGACGCTGCCCTTCTCCAGGAGCGCACGCCGGGTCACCGTCACGACCTCCTTGCGGCGGCCCTTGCGCAGCGTGACCGCCAGCGTTCCGGACTGCTGGGTGTACGTGCCGTGCAGCTGGACCGGCTCGGTCACCCGCAGCGTCCCGCCCAGCACCCGGACGTCGCCGTGGCCCAGCGCGTGGGCGGAGGCGGAGACCAGCGTGCCCGCCTCGAGTTCCGTGCCGCCCGTATAGCTGTTGTGCCCGGCCAGGGTGAGCGTGCCGGTGCCGGTCTTGGTCAGCCCGCCCCGGCCGTCGATGTCGTTGCGCCAGGTGTCGGCCGCGCCGAAACCGCCGGACGCCGCGTCGAGCGAGACGGTCACGTCGGACTCGAAGGAGCCGTAACCGTCCGCCGCGGCGAACAGGTTGAGCCGCCCCCACTGCTCGAAGCCGTCGAGCAGCACGTACCCGGCGGGCAGCGCGGTCGTGCGCAGCACCGCGCGCCGCTGCGCCGCGTCGAGGTACGGCTGACGCGTCTCCAGCAGCACCTCCGCGCCCTTGGGCACGGTCAGCGCCTGGTCGCGGCCCCGGCGGTTCAGGATGTACGTGAGGCGCGGCTCGACCGCACACGCGTTCGCGGCCCGGTCGGCGTACGCGTCGGTGCCGGCGGGGGCCGAGTGCGCGTAGGCGTAGAGGGTGTCCGCCGTCGTGCCCGTCTGCGCCTGGAAGTAGGCGAGGGCCTGGGCGCGCGCCGCCGCCTTGAGGTCGGCGTTGGCCGGGTCGGCGAGGGCGGCGGCGGCCAGGGCGGTGGCCATGACGCGACCGCCGAGGACGTCGACGGGGGAGTGCATGCCCGACATGATCCGGGTGTGGCTCAGCTCGAAGGCGCGCGTCACGATCTCCTGGAAGCGCTCCGGCACCGCGTACGCGAACGCCAGTGCCGCCAGGTGGAACGCGTTGGTGTGGCCGCTGGGGAAGCCGCCGTCCTCGGCCGGGTTCGTGCCGCGCTGACGCAGCAGCTGCGTCACGACGACGACGTCCGACTCGTACACCGGGAAGCCGAGGGAGTCGGTCGCGCCGGTGGGGACGACCTCGCTGTTCGGGTTCAGGCGCCACGGACGCGGGTACTGGAAGGCGAACTTGGCGGGGTTGCCGGAGGCGAACGGGCCGCGCACGGTGTCGACCAGCTTCGCCACCTGACCGAGGTCCGAGGTGTACGAGCCCGCGCCGAGGGCGGAGCCGGCCGGGGCACCCGCCGGGACCGCGTCGCTGATCGTGGTCGGGGGCGTCGTGTCCGGCGCCGTCGTGATCGACGTGACCGCCTTGGCACCCGCCTTGTACAGATCGGCCAGCGGACCCAGCGCGGCGATCATCGCGTAGCTCTGGTGCTGGCGGTCGTAGACGAACGCCTCCTTGGCCTGGGCCTCGGTGCGGGCGCCGGTGACGCGGGCGCAGTAACGCACGTTGGCGCGCAGCACCTCGGGCTGCAGTGCTATGCCGGTGTTCCAGGCGTCGCCGGTCTTCCACACCTTGGCGAAGCCGTCGAGGACCCGGAGCACGGCGTTGGTCTCGGCCGTCTGGTTCGCCACGACGTTGGTCTTGTAGTCGTCGACGAACGCGAGGGGGGCCGTTGCCGTCGTCGCGTCCGCGGCGGGGCTCGTGGCCGCCTTGGCGTCCGCCGCGGCGAGCCATGACACGAAGGTCGGCGCGCCCAGCACTCCGGCCGACGCACCCAGGGACGTCCTGAGGAACCCTCGGCGGTTCGGGGCGTGTTCACGGACCGACGCGGGGGAGTTGTGCCCGGCTGATGACGGCATGTGGCTGCCTCTCTGGAGTTCTACGGCCGTACGGCCGGGGAGGGATGCGAGTGACTGCGGCTCGTGGTGCGCTCGTGACGCGAGCGGTGAACGCGCTTGCCCGAGCATACGAGCGAAGATCTACGGGCGAGTTGTGTCCGGTCGGAGTTGGTTCGGCGACCGGCACATGTCAGACGAGTGAACGGGCCATCGCGAGTGCCCCTTCGACCGGCGCGACGTCGAGGTGCCTCGGCCGGGCGTGGGGCACGCGTTCGGCCAAGGACGCCACGAAGGCGTCGTACAGGACGGGTTGGGCGAGAACGGTACTGCCCGCGACCACGACGTCGTCGACCGGGACACCGCGCGCGGCGAGTCGGGCGACGAGCGCGGCGAGCGACCGGCCGCCCTCGGCGATCACCGTGCCGGCGAGCGACGAGCCCGCCTCGGCGGCGGCGAACACGGCCGGCGCGTGCCGGCCCCAGTCGGCGGACGGAGACGTGGCACTCTCCAACGCCCCGCCCAGCGCGGGCACTTCGGGCACCTCGAACGCGACGAGAAGTTCCTTGGTGAGTTCGTCGGGTTCCTCTCCGCGGTCGTGTGCGGCCCACACCGCGCGGACGGCCTCGCGGACGAGACCGGCGGAGCCGCCCTCGTCGCCGAGGAGTGCGCCCCAGCCGCCGACCTGGACGGGAGTGCCGTCCTCGAGGCGGCCGACCGCGACGGAACCGGTGCCCGCGACGAGACCGGCGCCCCGGTCCAGACCGACGGCGGGAACGAGCAGTTCGGCGTCGCCGACGATCCGGCACGGAACACCCAGACGTTCCTCGAGCGCGGAGCGGATCTCCTCGCACTGACGGGGTGTCTCACAGCCGTGTCCGCCCATGGCGACGGCGGACGGGCGCGAGCCCGCGGGCAGGGCGTCGGTGACCAGCGCGGCCAGCCAGTCGGCGGCGGCCACGGGGTCGTGCGGCCGCCAGCCGCTGCTCGGGCGGACGTGATCGGCGATCGACTCGTCCCCGGCGCGGGCGCGCAGGTGCGTCTTGGTGCCGCCCACGTCGATGCCCACGACGAGCGGGCGCGGGAAGGGGGAGTCCTGCACGGATCCTCTTTCGTCGTTGCGCTTGGCTGCGACGGTGGGCGAACCGTGCCTGGAGCAGGGAAAACCTGGGGAAGACCTGATGTACGGAAGAGCTAGGGAAGCCCCGGGACGGGCCTCTGAGCGGGCACGGCAGGCGAGTACCGTGACATTCGTTAGGAAGTTAACTAACGAAGTACAGTGCGTGTCAAGAGGTATCGCGCACCCGACCGCGACGGCGCCCCGAGGGGGCCGGAGACGCGGCGGGAAACCCGCGATACCAGGGCATCCCGTCGCCGCATCCCACGACTTCGAGCTTCCGGGGAGCGCGGCCCTCGACCTTGGGGAGACTGTGGAACACGACGTGGCGAAGGCCCCCCGTCTGACCGAGAGCGCGAGCGCCGTGTTCGCCGTGCTGGCCGGGGCGGGTACGGCCACCCGGCCGCAGCTCGCGAGTCTCGCGGGCCTGTCGAAGCCGACCGTCTCCTCCGCCGTGGCGGAACTGGAGAACGCCCGGCTCGCCGCCCACTCGGGCATCGCCTCCGGCGGCACGGGCCGTTCCGCCGCCGTCTACGGACTCGGTCCCGCGGCCGGCTCCGTACTCGCCGTCGATCTCGGCCCCGCCCTGACCCGGGTGCGCGGCTGCGCCCTGGACGGCACCCTGCTCGCCGAGGCCACCGGCCCCCGCGAGGAGGGCGCCGACGTGGTGCGCGAAGCGCTGTCCGCGCTCCCCCCCGACGCTCCGCTGCGCACCATCGTCGTGGCCGTCGGTGATGTCACCGCGCGCGCCGAGGAGGGCACCGTGCGGCCGGCGACCGCCAAGGCGGGACCCGTCTTCGACGCGGTCGCCGTGGCACTGCCGCCCGGGGTGCCCGTCCACCTCGAGAACAACGTCAACTGCGCGGCGCTCGCCGAGCTGCACGAGGGCGCGGCGCGCGGCCGGCACACCTTCGGCTATCTGCGGATCGGTGTCGGTATCGGTCTCGGCATCGTCGTGGGAGGCCATGTGCTGGCCGGCGCCAACGGGGCGGCCGGAGAGCTCGCCCGGCTGCCCTACCCCTGGGACGACGACCTGGAGCCCCGCCACGAGGCCCTGGAGGAGTACATCGGCGCCCGCTCGCTGCTGCGCAGGGCCGCCGAGGCGTGGCCGGAATCCGAGGGCGCGTGCCCCCGTACCGCCGACCGGCTCTTCTCGCTGGCCGGAGAGGGCGGCGCCACGGCCCGCGCGATCGTCGACCGGCACGCGGTGGACGTGGGCCGGCTGGCCGCCGCGGTGACCGCCGTACTGGACCCCGGGCTGCTCGTCCTGGGCGGCAGCACCGGTGCGTTTCCGCAGCTCCTGCCCGGTGTGCGGGCCGAGCTGGAGCGGCTGAGCTGGCCCACCGAGGTGGTCAGCAGCCAGGTCGGTGATCTCGGCACCGTCGTGGGTGCGGCGCGGCTCGCCGTCGCCAGAGGAGTCCAAACCGTGACCCAGCCCGGGCGGTCCAAGGATTGACGGGTTCGGACTCGGTCTGCCAATGTCCGGACAAGCGCTTTCTAAGTCGGCCGGGACGCCGGCTTGGGGCGAGCCTCCCGCCCGTACACGACGTACGGCAACCGCACGAGGGCGTGCCCGTGCGGTGACGGCCAGGACGGCCGGGGATCCCGCCCCGCGTGGACGACGCGGCCGGGCGAGGCTGCGCCCCCCGAAAGCAGCCCTTCCTGCAAAATGCACCCGTGCCGCCTCGATCGGCGCCGTGCTCTGTCCCCTACGACGAAAAAAAGGGATCGAAGATGACCACTGTGGGTGTGCGGCGCTCCAGCCGACTCGGCCGCGGCGGTATGCGCCGCCTGGTTCCCCTCGCTGCCGTTGCCTCGGCGGGAGCCCTGCTGCTCACCGCCTGCGGAGGGGGAGGCGACTCGGGCGGTACCTCCAAGAAGCTGACGTTCTGGATCTCGACGGTTCCGGGGCAGGACGCGGGCTGGAAGAAGATGGTGGCGCAGTACAAGAAGGAAGCCGGCGTCGACGTCAAGCTCGTCAACATCCCCTACGACGGCTACACGACGAAGCTGCACAACGCCGCGCAGGCGAACTCCCTGCCCGACGTGGCCGCCGTGCCGGCGCTGGACCCGATCTGGTCGAACAAGCTGCTCGACCTCAGCTCCATCGCCAACAACAAGAGCAACAACATCAACGCCAACTTCCTGGCGAAGGACTCGTCCGGGAAGGTGCTGTCCATCCCCTCGGACGTCACCGCGTCCGGCATGTTCATCAACAAGTCGCTCTTCGAGAAGGCCGGCGTCTCCTTCCCGACCGAGCCGTCGAAGACCTGGACCTGGACCGACTTCATCAAGGCGGCGGACGAGGTCCGCGAGAAGACCAAGGCCAAGTACTCCCTGACGTTCGACCAGTCGCCGTCACGGTTGCGCGCCATGGTGTACGAGATGGGCGGGCAGTACGTCCACGCGGACGACTCCGGCAAGTTCTCGGTGGACGAGGCGACCAAGAAGGCCGTGAACACCTTCGTCGGCTGGAACGACGACAAGACCATGCCGAAGTCGGTCTGGACCAGCGGCGCCGACCCGTCGGCCATGTTCCAGAGCGGTGACGTCGTCGCCTACTGGTCCGGTGTGTGGCAGGTGCCCGCCTTCGCGGAGAGCATCAAGAAGTTCGAGTGGGCGAGCGTCCCGACCCCGGCCCAGCCGGTGCAGGCCAGCGACGTCAACAGCGGCGGCATGACGGTGGGCTTCAACAACAACGGCGACGCCGCCAAGGCCGCGACGAAGTTCCTGTCCTGGCTGTACGAGCCGGCCCACTACCAGGCGCTGTGCGAGGCGTCCGGCTTCCTGCCGGTCGAGAGCGGTCTGACCCCGAAGTACCCCTTCACCTCCGAGGCGGCGCAGGCGGCGTTCAAGCTCTACAACGAGTCGATCCCGCTCTACGCCCCGATCTCCGGCTACTTCAGCAGCGCGCAGACGAACTGGGTGCTGAAGGGCAAGAGCCTCACCGAGGACCCGACCAAGACGGAGCTCGGCAAGGCGATCAACGGCCAGCAGACGGCCGACAAGGCCCTGGAGAACATCGTGGCCGGCTACAACCAGCAGGTCGGCGGCTGATCGTGGGCCCGGGGGACGGGCGGCGCCGAGACACCGCCGCCCGTCCCCGGACGCCCGAGTGATGCCGGGCTCATGACCGGAGCCCGCAGCAATCCAAACCACCAGCACGGAGTCAGGAAGATGACAAAACGCGCCTCGGCCGTGACCGCGAGCCCGCCGAGCTCGCCCAGGAGACGCAGCAAGTACACCCTTGCGCCCCTCGTCCTCATCTCGGCCAACGTCGTGCTCTTCGCGCTGTTCTTCGTCTGGCCGGCGGTGATCGGGCTCGTCTACTCCTTCACGAACTACACGGGAGTGGGGGCGTTCCAGTACATCGGACTGGACAACTACCACAACCTGTTCGGGGACTCCACCTTCTATGACGCGCTGACCCGGACGCTGCTGTACGCCGTCCTCTTCGTACCGCTGAACTTCGTGGTCTCGCTGCTCGCCGCCAACCTGGTGGTGAGCAAGCACGCGAAGGGCGGGTCGGTCGCCCGCGTCGTCTTCTTCATCCCGTGGCTGCTGTCGCCCATCGTCGTGGGTGTCCTGTGGCGGTGGATGTTCGGCGAGAACTTCGGCCTGGTCAACTACGTCATCGAGAAGTTCGGCGCAGACGCCGTTCCGTGGCAGTCGAACGCGGACCTCTCGTTGCTCGTGGTGGTGATGGCGGCATCCTGGGCCTGGACCGGTTTCACGATGCTGCTGTTCATCGCGGCGATCAAGAACGTACCGGTGTCGTACTACGAGGCCGCCTCTCTCGACGGTGCCGGCCCCTGGCGCCAGTTCTTCAGCATCACGCTGCCGAGCATCGCGCCCACCTCGTTCATCGTCATCCTGCTCAACACGATCAACGCGATGAAGGAGTACCCGGTGTTCGTCGCCCTCAACAACGGAGGGCCCGGAACGTCGAACAACCTGCTCGTCCAGTACATCTACGAGACCGGCTTCAAGCGGGGACAGATCGGCTACGCGAGCGCCGCGTCGTTCGTGCTCATGCTCATCCTGATGGCCGTGGCGGTCATCCAGCTGATCGTCAACCGGCGGGTGGAGAACCGATGACAACCACAGACATCCCGCGCCCGACCGACGCCGGCTCCGGACGGAGAGTCGCCAAGAAGCGGCCCCGCAGGACGGCCACCGGTGGACTCAGGCAGGCGGTGTCCGCGACGACACTGCTGTGGATCATGGCGTGCCTGTACGGCTTTCCGGTGCTGTGGTTCATCCTCAGCTCTCTCAAGCCGTCCAGCGACCTGTTCTCCTACCCGCTGACACTGGTTCCGCACAACCCCACCCTGTCGGGCTTCGAGGCGGCGTGGGACAGCGCGAACTTCTCCCAGTACTTCATCAACACGGCCATCGTGTGTGTGATCACGACGATCCTCACGGTGGGAATCAGCTGCTGTACCGGGTACGCGCTGGCCAAGTACGACAACAAATGGCTCAAGGCGTTCTTCATCTGCATCCTGGCCACCACGATGCTGCCGTCCGAGGTCATGCTCGCCCCCGAGTTCCTGGTGGTCCGCAACCTCGGCCTCTACAACTCGTTCGCCGGCATCATCCTCCCGGCCGTGCTCACCGCGACCGGCTGCTTCATGTTCCGCCAGTTCTTCCTGACGGTGCCCGACGAACTAGTGGAAGCCGCCCGCATCGACGGCGCCAAGGAGCTGTCGATCTTCCTGCGGATCATGGTGCCGCTCTCCCGGCCCATCATGCTGACCCTCGCCATTCTGTCCTTCCAGTGGCGGTGGAACGACTACATCTGGCCGCTGCTGATGCTCAACGACCCCGACAAGTTCACCGTGCAGATCGGCATCCAGAGCATCGTCGGCGCACAGAACATCAACTGGTCGGTCCTGCTGGGCGCGTCGGTCATCTCGATGATCCCGCTGATCGTCATCTTCCTGGTCTTCCAGCGTTACGTCATGGGCGCCGACATCAACGCCGGACTGAAGGACTGATCTTGCTCTCCCCGCTCGACCACGAGTTCGTCCGGTCGGTGGCCCGTGCCGCCGACCGGACGGCCGTCCCGTTGGCGGCCTGCCCCGACGAGGAACCCGCCGGTGTGCCGCACCGCGGTCTGGCACGGCGGGTGAAGACCCTGGTCGCGGCCTACCGTTCCCCGGAGTCGGAACTGCACGGCAGCGGGCAGGCCCTCGCCGCCGTGATGACCCACCTGCGCGCCCTGCGGGGCGCTCAGACTCCCTCCGGCCTGTTCGCCGGTGGCGACAACGTGCAGTCACCGCCGGACTCCGCGTTCACCGTCAACGACGTGTGCGACGCGTACGTCCTCGCGGCGGGCGGAGGGCCGGAACTGCAGGACATCACAGCGGCGCTGGCCGAGATCGCCGGCGCCGCCACCCCAAGTCTCCTCACCGGTGGCGTGCACACCCCGAACCACCGCTGGGAGCTGAGCGCGGCGCTCGCCCGTCTGCACCGGTCGTTCCCCGACGACCGGCTGCCCGCCCGCGCCGAGGAGTGGCTCGCCGAGGGCGTCGACATCGACCCGGAGGGCCTGTACTCCGAACGCAGTGCCGTCTACGCGGCCCTCGTGACCAACCCCTCGCTGCTGTTGCTGGCCGAGGTGCTCGGGCGTACCGACCTGCTGGACGCCGTCGAACGCAACCTCGCCACGACCCTGGACCTGATCAGGCCGGACCGCACGGTGGAGACCGTCCACTCGCGCCGCCAGGACCAGAGGCTCTCGTTCGCGCTGTGGCCCTACCTGCCGCACTACCGGCTGCTCGCGATCCGCACCGGCCGGGGCGACTTCGCCCGCGCGGCCCGCCTCGCGGCCGCCGACGGCGTCGACGACCCTGACCTGCTCGCCCAGACCCTCCTCACCCCGGATCTGTGCCGCGCACTGCCGGCCCCGGACGCGGAGAAGCTCCCGCGCGACGGGTACCTCCCCACGGCACGCCTCGCCGCCCACGTCTCGGCCACCGCGCACACCGTGGTGTACGGCGGCTCCGACGTGCCCGAGCACCGGCGCATCCGCTCGGGCCTCGCCTGCAACCCCACCTTCCTGCGCATGTTCGCCGGTGCCGCCGTCCTCGACGCGGTCCGCCTCTCGCAGGCGTTCTTCGACCTGGGCCCGTTCCGTGCCGCCGACATGGAACAGCTCGCCGCCAACCGGTACCGGCTCACCCAGACCCTCACCAGCGCCTACTACCAGCCGCTTCCGACGGACCGCAGGCGCGACGACGGCGCCTACCGCCTGGTGGACGAGGGCCGCTTCTCCGCGTCGATGGCCTTCCCCGACCGCCCTCAGGACGAGGTCTCCCACACGACCCGAGTAGAGGCCGAGCTGCGGGAGGACGGGGCCGACCTGCGGATCGACATCAGCGGCCCCTCGGTGCCCTGGGCCCTCGAACTGACCTTCCGGCCGGGCGGCGAGGTGCGGGGCGCCGTACCGCTCGGCGACGGAAGCTGGTGTCTGACGACCGAGCCGTTGACCTACCGCGTCGGCGACGACGAGATCCGGGTCGAGGCCACCGTCGAGACGGGCGAACCGCTCGTCGGACCGGACCGGAGCGACGTACTGCGCTACGACCCGGGACAGGACTACACCGTGGTCGGCGGCACGGACGCGGCGGCCGGGAACCGCGTCTACCTCGGTGGGCACGGACCGCAGGCACTGACCCTCACACTGCGCGCCACCTCTCAGGCATGAAGGGCTGATCTCCTTGCACCTCCCACGCCAGCTCGGGCCGCTGCACGACCTGCCGGACACTCCGGAGGCGTACGACGCCGTCCTCGCCGACGTCACCGAGCAGGCCCTCGCGCGCCTCACGCCCGAGGGCAACCTCGAACATCCCGACTGCGTCGACGACATCGGCGACACCTCACTCGGCATCACCTCGCTCCTCGCGCTCGCCTGGCAGCGCGGCAAGGACCCCCGGCTGCCGGAGGCGGTGCACCGCAGCCTCGCCTTCCACCTGCGCGAGCGCGTCTACGTCGAGGACAACCCCGGCTACCCCAACCTGACGGTACGCAACTCCGGTCTCCCGTACGCCCGTTACGTACTGGAGTCCGGCGCACACCCGATCGGCGACTGGCCGAGCACGGTGTGGGCGCTGCTCCACGCCGTCAACATCCTGGACGCGGCCGAGGGACTCGTCGCCGACGAACAGCGCGCGGAACTGGTCGAGTTGGCGTGCGGTTACTGGCGCTGGCTGACCGAAGCCACCTTCTTCAACCCGCAGGAAGCCGGCAACCAGGCCATCGGCTGCATCGTCGGCGGTCTGATGCTCGCCCCCCATCTTCCGCCGGACGAGGGGAAGTCGCTCCGAGCCCGCGCGATCTCGTTGTACGTCGACAAGATCCGCGACCGCCGGGTGAGCGACCGGGGCGCGGCCCTGCCGCCCGAGCACGGCGGCGCCTACGACAACAACTACGGCCCGATCTCCCTCTCCTTCCTCGCCCAGGCCCACCGGATCAGCGGCGAGGAGATCTTCGCCGAGGACGGCGAGGCGCTGGCCCACTATCTCGACGCCCGCCTGACGAACGGCGGCTACGACAACGGCGGCCCCCGCTACAGCGAACAGCACTCCGCGTTCGAATCGGTCCTCGGCCTGCGCTACTTCGGCCACCGCATCGGCTCCGACCTCGGCCGCTACCGGGGCGACAGCCGCTGGGCCCGCGGCGCGGTCAAGCAGGACGGCGGCATCGACGGCCACTTCGCGTGGATGCTGGTCTGGCAGATCCAGGACACCACCCGCTGGCACCGCACGCCCTCGACCCGGCCGCTGCGCCACCAACTCCGCGCCGGCACGGTCTCGGTGGCCTTCGACGACAAGATGACGCCGTCGCTGGTCGAGGCGGCGGGCACCTACTACCTCCCGGCGGCGGTGAACCGCCAGCACGGCTTCGGCCCGGTGACGGACGGCTTCCTGCTCTGCCGCCCGATGGGCGAGGTCCGAGTACGGGACCTGCGCACCGGTGCTCGCACGGCCAAGCTGGTCACCACGCCGGTCGTCGGCCGCGACCACGTCCTGCGCCACGTCCGATCCCTGTACGTCACCGACGGCACCACCCTGTGGGTCGCAGTCGCCGTCGAACACCTCGACGGCACCCCGTACCTGCTCGCCGGCCTGCCCTACGCCACCGACGACGGCGACCGGGTCCACCGGACCGCCGAAGCCGGCGCCGTGACCTCCGCCGGCCCCCTGCGTCTGACGCACCCGCGGGCAGAGGGCACGGACCACTTCGACGCCCGCTCGGACACGACCCAGGAGCAGGCAGCCTTCGCTCTCGCGGCGGACCCGCGCGGCTACGGCAACCCCGACGAGGGCTGGCGCCACCTGGTCAGCTCCACGGCACTGGAGGCCGACCCGGCCCCCGGGGCGCCGGAGGGCCTGAGCGTGTTCGCCGTACGGTACGGCGGCGACGGCGACGCCGGATTCGCGCCGGTGTTCGAGGCGACGCCGGAAGGCCTGCTCGTGCGCACCGAGTCGTTCACCGCCGTGATCGGCGATCCTGCGGGCGACGCTCACGGCGAGCCGGAGCTGACGCTTCTCGACTGAGCAGGCGGACCGAGACGGACCGACAAGACGTACGAGGCCGAGCAGCTCACCCGCGCGCTGCTCGGCCTCGTCACATCACGTCCCGCCAAGTCGCGTCGCTCAGGTCCACTCGGCCACGACCAGGTCCGCCCGGTCCCGGGTCGCGGCAACCAGATCGGCGTTGCGCTGGTCCGTCCCCCGCACCCACGCGAGAGCCGTGTCATGGTCCTTGCCGAACTCCTCGTGCCGGGCGACCAGCCGCTGCACGCGCTCGTCCTCGTCCAGCGCGCAGAACCACACCTCGTCGAGCTGGGCCCGCACCCGAGCCCACGAACCCTCCGTCAGCAGAAGGTAGTTGCCCTCGGTGACGACAAGCCGTGCCGAAGGGAACACCGGGATCGCACCCGCGACCGGCTGCTCCAGCACCCGCTCGAACCCCGGCGCGTAGACGATCTCCGCGTCGCCGCTCTCACGCAGCCGCCGCAGCAGCGCCGCGTACCCCGCCGCGTCGAACGTGTCCGGCGCGCCCTTGCGGTCCCGCAGGCCCAACCGCTCCAACTCGACGTCGGCGAGATGGAACCCGTCCATCGGCACATGGGCGACCCAGGGCGAGCCGTCGCCGTTCAGCGCCCGGACGAGCCGTTCGGCGAGCGTCGTCTTGCCCGAGCCCGGGCTCCCGGCGATACCGAGCACGGCACGCCGGTCGCCCCTGACCAGCGCCCTGGCCCGGCCCAGGAGGTCGTCGAAGGTGGGTGCGGGGGAGGAGAGGGGGTGTGCCACGCGGCCGAGTCTCTCACCCGGCGAGCCCTTCGTAGGCGGCCGCGACGATCAGGAAGGCCCGGTCGTCGCCGAGTCCGCCCGAGTCGAGCATGCGGTTCATGACGTACGCCACCGTGAGGCGGGCGTCCATGTCGACCAGGACCATCGAACCGCCCCAGCCACCCCAGGAACAGGTGCGGGGGTTGGGGAGCTGGCCGCTCAGGCCATACCCCAGGCCCCAGCGAATGGGCACGCCCAGGACCGAGTCCGTCCCGGCGAACTGTTCCTCCAGGGCGCGTTCGCAACCCGCCTCCGACAGCAACCGTACGCCTCGTGCCGTGCCGCCGCAGGACAGGACCGACTGGACGGCGGCGACCGAGCGGGCATTGCCGTGGCCGTTCGCGGCGGGGATCTCGGCGCGCCGCCAGGCGTCGGTGTTGGCGGTGGCGGCCACGACGGGCGGGTTGCCGGGGCGGTCGGGTGCCGCGTCCGGGTCGCGCGGACGCTCGGGCGGCGGAATCACGGGCGTGACGCGGTGGTCGTACTCGACGGGCAGCCCGATGTGGAAGTCGGCGCCCAGCGGCCCGGCGATCTCCTCGGCGAAAAAGACACCCAGGGTACGGCCGGTGACCCGGCGGACCACCTCGCCGACGAGATAGCCGTACGTGGAGGCGTGGTAGCCGGCCTCGGTGCCGGGCTTCCAGGCCGGGGCCTGGGCGGCGAGGCGGGCGGTGGCGGTCGGCCAGTCGTAGAGGTCCTCGACCGTCATCGGCTCGTCCCAGGTGGGCAGCCCCGCCGTATGACCCAGCAGATGCCGAACCAGGACGTCGTCCTTGCCGTTCGCGGCGAACTCGGGCCAGTAACGGGCCACCGGCGCGTCCAGGTCGAGTTCACCCCGGTCGGCGAGGACCAGCGCGCACAGCGCCGTCATCGTCTTCGTCGTGGACCACGTGTTGGTGATCGTGTCGCGCTGCCACGCGGTGGTACGCGCCTCGTCGAGGTGGCCGCCCCACAGGTCGACCACCGGTTCGCCGTCGAGGAACACCGCCACGGACGCGCCCACGTCCTTGTCGTTGAGCGACGCCGTCAACGCCTCGCGTACGGGGGCGAACCGGTCCGTGCACGTGCCGAAGGTCTCCACCATGCGGCGACCGTAGCCAGGGCCCGCGAAGGCGGCCACCGATTAATTCCGGCCACCCCGTATGCCCCTGCGCTGCGCCCGGTTCAGGTCCGGTCGATGTGCACGTTCGTCGACTTCACCCGGGCCGTCGCCTCCATACCGACCTCGAGGCCCAGTTCCTCCACGGCCTCCCGGGTCAGCAGCGACACCAGCCGGTGCGGTCCCGCCTGGATCTCCACCTGAGCGGCGACATCGCCGAGCTTCACCGCCGTGACGATGCCGGCGAAGGCGTTACGGGCGGAGGTGTACGACGGCTCCTCCTCGCCGGAGCCGGTGCCCGCGCCGGAGTTGGCCAGCTCGATCGAGAAGGCGGCCAGATCCCGCCCGTCGATCAGGCGTCGCCCGCCCTCGTCGCGGTGGGTCTTCACCCGGCCCGCGTCCGCCCACCGCCTCGCGGTGTCAGGGCTCACGCCCAGCAGACGGGCGGCCTGACCAATGGTGTAGGACTGCATACGCGCCAACCTAGCTCCTTCCCCGATCTCGCAAAATGAGCAACCGCGCCCGTCCCGGCGTACTGAAGTGGCAGGGAACGCACGCACGCAGCACCGCCACGCCCGGAGGTACCTCACCCGTGAGCATCACCAAAGCGGCCCCGCCCGGGGCCGGCCACCGCGACACGGAGGCTCCGCCGGACCAGGCGCCGGACCAGGTGCCCGACAAGACACCGGGCGAGCAGCAGGGCTGGCAGTTCAGCTCGCCGCTGGTCCTGACCATGGTGCTGATCCTGGTGGTCGCCCTGCAGGGGCCGATCCGGCGGGCGGTGTCCGCGCCGGTGATGCAGAGCTGGATGACGGTGTTCGTCGCCGTCGTCGTCCAGGCCCTGCCCTTCCTCGTCCTCGGGGTGCTGCTGTCGGCGATGCTCGCGGTGTTCGTCCCGCCGTCGTTCTTCGTCCGCGCCCTGCCCGGCCGGCCCGCCCTCGCGGTACCGGTCGCGGGGATGGCCGGAGCGATCCTGCCCGGCTGCGAGTGCGCTTCGGTGCCGGTGGCCGGCGCGCTGGTGCGGCGGGGGGTCGCCCCGGCGGCGGCACTGGCGTTCCTGCTCTCCGCCCCGGCGATCAACCCGATCGTGCTGACCGCGACCGCCATCGCGTTCCCCGGCAAGCCCGAGATGGTCGTCGCCCGGTTCGTCGCGAGCCTGCTCGTGGCCTGCGCGATGGGCTGGCTCTGGCAGCGCCTTGGCCGCACCGACTGGCTGCGCCCGCCGGCCCACCCCTCGGACGAGGGCCTCGGCAGGGGCGCCGCGTTCTGGAACTCCGTACGGCACGACGTGGTGCACGCGGGCGGTTTCCTGGTCGTCGGCGCGATGGCCGCCGCCACGCTGAAGGCCGTGGTGCCGGCGAGCTGGCTGGGCCTCGCGGCGGACAACCCCGTGGTGTCGGTCCTCGCGCTCGCCGTCCTCGCGGTGCTGCTGTCGATCTGCTCGGAGGCGGACGCGTTCGTCGCCGCGTCCCTGACCCAGTTCTCGCTCACGGCCAGACTGGCGTTCCTCGTGGTCGGCCCGATGATCGACCTGAAACTGTTCGCCATGCAGACGGCGACCTTCGGCCGCGGGTTCGCCCTCCGCTTCGCTCCGGCCACCTTCGTCATGGGCGTGGCGTCGGCGGTCCTCGTCGGGGCGGTGCTCCTTTGAATCCTCCCCCAGCTGAAGCAGGGGGATTCCTGGCTCACGCCGCCTGCGGGTCAGCGACCCAACAGGTCTTCCACGATCAACACCAGCCGGGTTGAAACCAGCCCGGTTTGATACGGCAAAGCTTGGAGGTGCATGTGCTGTCTTGGTTCTCGATCAGCACGGCGTACGCGCTTGGTTCTCGCAACGCACGGGCGTCAGCCTACCCGACCGTGTGGGCGGTCTTTCGCCCTGGAGGCGAGACCCCGTTCCCTGCCCTGCTCCGCAGGAGACCGATTCCTCCCCGGCCTGAAGACCGAGGCATCCGCGGAGGTCTCAGGTGAACCGGCAGGCGCAGGCGGTCGTCCTGTTCCTGGTCGGCGGAGCGATGATCCATGCCGGGTCCACCGATTTGTACCTGCGGTACGTCAAGGCGGGGCTCCAGCCGATGGTCATCGGTGCCGGCGCGATCCTGATCGTGGCCGCGCTGGCGACGGTCTGGTACGAGCGGAAACTCACGAAGACCGGTCCTGACAACCGAGTTCACACCCACGACAAGGACACCGGCGTTCACGACGACGCCGACGTTCACGGCAAAGACGTCCACGTCCACCGTGAACCGCGCGTCTCCTGGCTCCTGGTCCTGCCCCTGTTCGCGCTGATCCTGGTCGCCCCGCCCGCCCTGGGCTCCTACAGCGCCCTGCGCACGGGTACGGCCCTCCAGGCGCCGCTGGCCTACGCACCCCTGCCCTCCGGTGACCCCGTACGCCTCAGCCTGGTCGACTACGCCGGCCGGGCGGCCTACGACCACGGACGTTCACTGGGCGACCGGCGGATCACCATCACCGGGTTCCTTGCGCTCGACCGCAAGGGCACCCCGTATCTCGTCCGGATGGCCCTCAACTGCTGTGCGGCGGACGCCCAGCCGGTCAAGGTCGGCCTGACCGGCAAGATCCCCCCGGTGCTCCAACCGGACAGCTGGCTCGAACTCACCGGCACCTACACCGAGCGGCGGACCAAGGACCCGGTGAACAACGGCATCATCCCGTTCTTCGACATCACCGAAGCCAAGCCGGTGGCGACTCCGCGCGACCCCTACGACGAGAGCTGGAACAACTGAGGCCCAGGCCGGGGCGTCAGGTTCGGGGCGTCGGCTCAGAGCCGGATCAGCCCGCGCTCGTACGCCTTGACCAGCCGCTGCGGCACCATGTGCGCGACCCCGTCGACGGTGACGGGCACCAGCTGGGTCGTGGTCGCCTTCCACTGGGCGCGGCGGTGACGGGTGTTGCTGCGGGACATCTTCCGCTTGGGAACGGCCATGGGAATCCTCCTCGGTTGGCAAGCGAGACAGGACGCTACATGAAAATGGATCCCATTAACAGTTGAGTCGACCCGACCGGTGGAGCCGAAGGGCTGGGCACGCGGTCCGCGCCCGACGTCAGAAGCCGCCGGAGCGGAACTCGTCGTCGGAGCCGGCCACGGCGGTGACGTTGTAGCGGTCGCCGCCCGCTCCACGGTTGCCCTGGTCGTGGTTGTACTGGAACTTGAAGACGTAGGTACCGGCGTCCAGCGTGTTACCCGGCTTCAGCGTCACCACGTAGTCCAGCTCGCTGCTGCTCCCTCCCGTGGACACCGTCACCCTGTCCCCGAGGTCGCTCCAGGTCCCGGTGCTGGAGACGCCTCCGGTCTGAATGATCTTGACGACCACCTTGAGGCTGCTGAGGGGCTTGGTGGACTTCACGGTGACGATGCTCTGGTCCCAGTAGGCGTTGGCCTCGGAAGTGTCCACGCTTCCGTCCGACCACAGGTAACTGGTCGTCGTGCTCGACGTGATCTTCTGGTCCGTCGGCGAGGAGCTCTGTTCCCCGGTGCCGCCGCCGGTCGAGCCGGAGGTGCCTTCGGTGCTACGGGTCGGGGAGGGCTCCGACGCCGACGTGTGCCCACCCGGACCAGCACCCCCACCCGCGCCGCCCGACACGGGCACGTAGACCACCTCGGGGTCCTTCCCGCCGCGGTCCTCCTCCTTCTTCCTCTTGGACGGGGCGGTTGTCGGCTTCGCGGCGGTGTCGACGCGCTCCTTCTCCCGCGGCGCCTTCTTGTCGGCCGCAGCGGTCACCTGGTCGGAGTCGCCGATGCTCCAGTCGGCGGCTGAGACGACCCAGGCGGACGCGGCGATCACCAGGACCGCGGCCGCGGAGCCGCCGACCGTCTTCCAGACCCGGCGGCCGGGCAGGAAGCCCCGGATCGGAGTGCGGGCCCTGCGGGCGAACAGATCGGCGAACTCGCCTTCCTGGCGGTCACCTTGCTGAAGGTCGGGCGTGTGCGGCATGAAAGTCGGTCCTTACGGGGTTGTCCGCTGTGGGTGCTGTGGGTGCTGTGGGTGCTGTGGGTGCTGTGGGCCGCGCTCACGGTGTCTGCGGGATGTCCTGCGTCCTCAGCGTCATCACGTCGGACTCCGAGACGTCCGGCAGTTCGGCGACGCGGTACGCCTGACGCTCCGTCATGGCCTGGAACAGCTGGCGCGCGGTACGGCCGTTGCCGAACCCCCGGTCCCTGGGCATCGCGTCGAAGCGCGCGGTCAGCACCTCACGGGCTTCGGGGGCGAGTTCGTACTGGTGCTGTGCGGCCTGGTGCTCCACGATGCTGACCAACTCGGCGCTGCCGTAGTCCTCGAAGAGCAGGGTGCGGTTGAAGCGCGAGGCCAGACCGGGGTTGGAGCGGACGAACGTCTCCATCTCCTTGAGATATCCGGCGACGATCACCACCACGTCGTCGCGGTGGTCCTCCATCAGCTTCAGCAGGGTGGCGATCGCCTCCTGGCCGAAGTCGTTCGAACCGGCGTACTGGGTGAGGGAATACGCCTCGTCGATGAACAGCACACCACCCCGGGCCTGCTGGAAGACCCGGGAGGTCTTCGGGCCGGTGTGGCCGACGTACTCGCCGACCAGGGCGGAGCGGTCGGCCTCGACCAGATGGCCGCGCTCCAGCAGGCCGACGGCGGCCAGGATGCGGCCGTAGAGCCGGGCGACGGTGGTCTTTCCGGTGCCCGGGTTGCCGGTGAAGACGAGGTGGCGGCTGAGCGGGGGCGGGGCCAGGCCCATCTCCTCGCGGCGGCGCACCATCCGCATCAGCTTCACCAGGGACGAGACGTCGTGCTTGACGCGGTCCAGTCCGGCGAGGCCGTCGAGTTCGGCGAGCAGGTCCTCGAGGGTGTCCTCGGAGGGTGCCTCGGTCTCCCGCGCGGTGGTCTGCGGGTCCGATTCCGGGCTGCCCGCGGACGCCAGGGACTGCTCCACGCCGGTGGGCAGCGACGGATTCCTCACGTCCCGTGCGAGGCAGTCGTCGAACACCGGGCGTGCGCCCTTTTCCAGGGCCACGTCCTCCTCGGTGTCCCGGACCAGACACCCGCGCAGTACGGGTGCGCCGCCGGCCGACACGTGCAGTGCCGGGAAGGCCGCGCCGTCGCTGCCCGCCCCGGCGAAGACGCAGTCCTCGAAGGTGCCGCGGGCCTTCTCACCCACGAACAGGCTGTTCTTGCCGGTCCGGGCCACCGTGACGGACCTGACCCGGGGTTCGGCCCCCGGGCCCACCACCAGGCCGGAGCCCGCGGCGTCCCGTACCGTGCAGCCATCGACGCTGGGTGTGGCGCGCTCCCCGATCACCAGGCCGGCCGTGCCCGTACCGCTGATCCGGCAGTCCCGCAGCACCGGGGCCGTCCCGGTGCCACAGGAGATCCCGGCCCGCTCGGCGTCCGTGACGTCGCACTCCTCCAGGACCACCGTCCCGGTCGACTCGGTGGTGATGCCCGCCCGGCCGCGCACCACGGACAGCCCGCGCATCCGGGCCTCGGCCGCGCTGTCGAGCTGCACCCCGGTCAGTCCGCAGTCCGTGATGCGGCCGCCCTCGACGGTGAGGCCGGCGCGGTCGGTGACCCGGATCCCGTGCTCCGCGGTGGACGCGATACGGCACGACGTGAGCGTCACCCGGGAGTCGTCGCAGGCATGCACCGCGCTGAAGGAGCACTCCGTCACGTCGCCGGCGGCCATGCGGACCTCGGAACGGTCGCCCGCCAGCAGACCGTTGGCCCGGCTGCCGGTCACCGACGTGCCCTCGGCGGTGAGCCGGGCGGAGCCCCGGGCCACCAGACCCGAGCCGTGTGCCCGGTCGACCTGGCAGTCCACCAGCTCCACGCGGCTCTCGCCGTCCGCGCTCGCGCCGGGCCCCGAACCGTCCCGCAGCCGGCAGTTCCGCAGCAGGACGTCCCCGGTGCCGGAGACGGCGACCCCGTCCGTGCCGGTGCGCAGGACCTCGCAGCGGGTGAGGAGCACACCACCGGCCCTGCCGTCGGCGCGCGCCGAACTGCCCAGCACCCGTACGCCCTCGGCCGCGGTCTCCTCCACCCGGCAGTCCAGCGCGGTGAGGGCCGCCGCGTCCTCCACCAGCAGCCCGCTGCGGCCGGGTCCGGAGATCCGGCAGTCGCGCAGCACGGCCCGGGCGTCGCCCCGAACCCGGACACCGGACCCGGTGACCCGCCGTACCGTCAGTTCCGTGGCCTCGGCGGCGGCTCGGGAGGCGATGACGACGCCGGTTCCCTGGATGTCCTCGACCACGACCCGGGTCAGCCGCGCCGAGCCGGTGGTGTTGACGTGCACCCCGGCCAGCCCAGCCCCCGACACCCGGCAGTCCGTCAGGGCGAGCGACGAGTCGCCGCCCGCCTCGACGCGGCCACCGGATATCTCGCAGGCGTCCAGTTGCAGGTCCCCGGCGCCGACCAGTACGGCGGGCAGCCCCGGGTCCTGTCCGGTCAGGGCGATGCCCTCGACCAGTACGCCGGCTGCGGCGACCTCCAGTACGGGCCGCCCCGGGGACGCGGCCAGCAGCCGTACGGCGAGTTCCGGCCCGTCCTCCGGCAGCAGGTGCACCGTGCGGTCGACGAGCAGCTGTTCGACGTACGTGCCCGGTGCGATGCGGATCTCGTCGCCGTCGCGGGCGGCGCGCACGGCGGAGGCGATGCTGCGGTGCGTGCCGCGGCCCTTGGGGGCGACCCGGTGCACGGCGGAGGTGGGGGTCACGTGAGGTCCAATCCCTCGATGGGCGAGACGGCCGGTTGCTGCGTCCTCTGCGACGGCGGGAACGGATGGGTCGAGTCGATGTGGGCGCCCCTGGTGTTGATCCAGTAGTTGAGGATGCCCGTGGCCAACGACTCGGCGCTCTGCCAGATCAGCTCGCCGGGGCCGCCGCGATGGAAGATCCGCGAGCCCGCGGTGGTGTGGATGGTGTATCTGGCCATCCCGCTGGTGACACCGGTGAACAGCGAGCCCGCCGCGCCCCAGGCGCCCGCTTCGAGGGCTTCGAGGCCGGTGTGCTTCTGGCCGCCCACGCCCCAGATGGCCGCGTTGGCGGCGTTGTTGACGAAACCGGTGAGCGCGCTGACCGTCAGGCCGTCGAAGAAGGCGTAGGTGCCGGACCGCCAGCGGGCGGGGTTCTCGTACGACGACCACTCGCCGGCCCAGTCGTCGCTGGAGGCGAGCGAGTGGCGGTTCCAGTCCTGCCCCTGGTCGAGATTGGTCAGGCCGTACTTGATCTTGCCGAGTGCGGTCATGTCCTGCGCCACGTTGAAGCCGGCCCGGATGCCGCCGCCAACAGCGCCGTTGAACAGAGCCCGCTCGAAGGCCACCATCGGGTCGAAGCGGGTGCCCGCGAACTCGGAGACGATGGCCGACACCGCGAAGCTGGTGCCGAACTCGATCAGGAAGCCCGTGGCGAACTCGGTGGCCGCCTTGCGCAGCTCGTGGCGCCACAGCGGCATGGCGACCGAGGAGCCGTCCCGGACGCCGGTCCAGATCTCGTGGAAGGGGTCGCGGAACTCGCGGTTCACACCGCGGAACTCGGTGGTGTAGCCGCGGAAGTCGACCTCGCGGCCGATGAGCCGCCAGGCGCGGTGGCCGTCCAGGCCCACCTGTCCGCCGACCGACGGCAGGCTGCTGATCTCCGGCAGTTTGGCGACGTCGAACGCCGACCAGCGGCCGAAGGCGTCGGTGGCCCAGACCCGTCCGGTGATGGTGCGCTGGGCGACCAGTCGGCTGTCCTGGTACTCCCGCCACTGCCCCCACAGCGACTCCGACTCCCGGTACCGGCCCGGGGCGCCCTCCACCGCGTCACGGCGGTGGCGCACCTTGCCCATGTCGAACTCCCGCCAGACCTCCCGGTCGACGGTGACCGTGGTGGTCGGCTCGAAGTGGCGTGCGGACCGGGAGAGCAGATCCGTCACGCTGGCCGGGCCGGTCTCCGGCGCCGGGGTGAGGGCCGCGGGGGCCGTCTCCTCCACGGTGTACGCGTACTCGCGGACCCGGCCGCCGGTGCGCCGCCGCACCACGTCGTCGCCGATGCGGTCGGTCCAGCGGCCCTTCGCGAAGTCCTGGTGGTCGCGGACACCCTGGGAGTGGACCGTGCCGTCGGCGTTGGTCTTCTGCCAGGTCCAGGTGGTGTCGGGCTGCCGGGTGGCGTCGATCCAGACGGTGCCGTCGTCGGTGGCGTTGCGTTCCCGCAGCGCCTGTCCCGGCCGGCCGTTCTCCAGCCGCTCGAAGTCGACGAACGAGTCGTCCCAGGTGCGGGAGTACAAGGAGCCGCGGTTCTGCATGCGGATGCCTTGGGTGACCGTCCCGTCCGGGCCGGTGGCCTTCCACTCCCAGGTGCGGTGGCGGGGGTTGCCGTGCGCCTCGATGCGGAGATCCCCCCACTGGTCGCGTCGGCCCGTGATCTGCAGCTGGGTGTTCTTGTCCACCCACACCCCGGAGACGTCGTCGCGGCCGATGCCGCGCGCCGGGTTCTCGCCGAGGTACTCGCGCACGCCGGTGCCCTGCGAGCGCATCGACAGCAGTTCGTCGCCCGCGGCGTTGGTGAACACGTCCTCGAAGCTGCCGTCGCCAGTGACATGGCGGGTGCCCGAGACCCCGCTGGTCGTGTCCAGCCAGGGCAGCTCGTACGGGTCGGCGGAACCGTTCCACTTCGGGGCCGGGGCCCACTTCGTGGGATCGTCGAGACTGCGGCCGACCTCGACGACGGCGCCGTTCTCCAGCTTGCGGGTCTCCCGGACGACACGGCCGAACTCATCGACGTCCCGCCAGCTGTGACCGCCGTGCGAGACGAGCCGGACACCTTTCAGCCGGGTGCCGTCGGCGGCGGTCTCGGTCCACTTGGACACCGCGAACATGGAGTCCCCGGTGACGAGGTTCCCGAGGAACCCGTCGAGCCGGCCGGCGCCCGTGCGCGTCTGCCAGAGGCCCGCGGGCATGCGCTGGTCGGAGATGCGTACGACATGCAGGGTGCCGCCGTCCGCCAGGTGCTCGATGACGTCGATCGCCTTGTTGGCGGGACCGACGGCGGAATGCAGCTCGGGGTCGACCCGCATGCCCGCCGGGCTCTGACCGGGCAGTACCGGGTGCTCCAGATACTGGCGCGAGCCGTGATAGCCGTCCAGCGGCCATATGTTGCCGCGCTGGTGGGCGACGGTCCGCTGTCCGGTGGCCGGGTCGATGTAGGTGTCCTTGAAACCGATGTGGTTCCAGGACCACTCGCGGGTGCCCGACAGCACCTCGGTGCCGCCGGAGTCGAAGCGCGTCCACGTCCAGTCGCCCCCCGCGCCCTTCTCCGCCCGGATCAGGCCGCCGTCGAGGGCCTTGGTGTACGTCCGTACGTCAAGGACGTCCATCGGGGCCCAGCGGTAGGAGAGCGTGTCGTGGACGGTTCTGCGGTCGCTGTCCCAGATCCGCTCGCCGGACCGCACCTTGGTCCCGGCCGGGTCGAACTCGCTCCAGCGGGCCCGGCCCACCCGGTCCAGGTCGATGTGGAGGACGTTGCCGTTGCCGAGCACCTCGCGTTCGAAGAGAGTCACCTTGCCGTCGCCGGTCAGTTTGAACCGGCCGGTTGCCGACATCTCCACCCTGGCCGTGGAGAAACGGCCGGTGAGCGGCGTGCCCGACGAGTCGACCCGTACGGCGGTGCCGGCAGCGTGGTCGATCCTCCAGTACTCGCCGTTGGCCTTTCCGCCCTTGATCCGTACGGCGATCGTCTCCTCGAGCAGCGTGCCGGTGCCGCTGAAGACGGTCCGCTCCATCGGTTGGGCCGCCCGGCCGGTGGGAACCAGGGCGATCCCGCCGGTGTCCAGGGGCTCCGGGCGCACCCCGAGGAGCGGCCGGTCCGCCGAGTCCAGCACCTGCGGTACGCCGCCGGGGGCGTCGGCGTCGAAACGGAGGATGCCGCGGTCGCCGGGCAGCTGTACGTCCCGCAGGGTGTGCACGCCTTCGGGCCCGTAGTGCCAGTGTGTGGTGGAGGCGGCGTCGGTGACGGTGAAACCGCCGCGCGGGTTCGGCGCTGTCGTGAAGAGGCCCTCGGCCGGGCGTGCGCCCACGAAGTCGAGCGAACTCGGGGTCCACGGCCCGCCGTCGGCCGAGCGGCCGGTGATGCCGACCCTCAACCCGTCCAGGTCGCTCGGTCCGCCTCTCAGGAACACCTCCTGGTAGAGGAGTTCACGGTTCGCGCCGAAGCCCAGCGTCACGTCCGACGGGTGGTGGTGCACCGTGTAGCGGCTGCCGCCGGGCCCGCCGTGCGGCGTGGGCGTGACGGTGAGGTCGCCGATCACGCGGCCGCCGGCGCCCTGGGCCACGGTCATGGACCGGAGGTCGTCGAGGCGGGGCGCCGGAGGCCGGTCGAGGTAGTCGCCGAGTGCGGTGACGGCGTGCTGCCGCAGCGTGTGCCGTGCCTGTCCGGTCAGCTGCCGCACCTGGTCGTTCAGCAACTCCGGGCGCAGGCCGAACCTCTCCAGCGGCGCGGTCGAGTCGTCGAGCGTACGGATGACGATCCGGGCCGTGTTGTCCAGGGCGATGCCCTCGGGGAGGTCGCCGAGGCCGTCGAGGCGGACCGGTGCGGTGCCGGGTGCGGCGTCCTCGGTGAAGCGCAGGAATCCGGGGCCGTCCGGGTCCGGAAGGTCACGGAGGACGAGGCGGTGGTCCGCGTCGAAGTGGAAGCGGCTGTGGGTGACCGTGTCGGTCACCGTGAAGCCGTTCGGCAGCCGTCCGGAGAGCGCGCTGTCCACCGGGGTGAGCCGGAGGGTGCCGGTGAGACGCCGAGGGCCGGTCAGCTCGAGCACCCTGGTCGTGGTGGAGCCCGCGCCCGGTGTGACCGTCACCTTGACCCCCAGGCCGCCCGAACCGTCGAGGCCGGGCAGTGCGATCGGCAGCTCCTGCTGACGCAGCAGACCACCGGGTTCGAACCGCCACACCGCCGTGAGACCGTCCGTGCCCGGCACGGGCACCCGCACGGTCAGCTCGCTCAGCGCACCGGTCGCGTTCCGGACCGGCGTGGCCGCCGCACCCGGTACGGGCACCCCGTCCCGGCCGACCACCGTCATCGGGTTGAGCGCCTCGTCGGTGAACCGCAGTGCGAAGTCGGTGCCGGACAGCGGTACTTCCCGGTGCTCCAGCCGTCCCAGGGAGTCGAACTGCCAGCGCACACCGCCCTGCGGACCTGTCGCGGTGAAGCCGCCGCCCTCGCGCACGGTGACCGGGACATCCGGCAGGCGCACCGGGCCGCCCTGTGCGGTGAGGTCCACCATCTCGATCCGGACCGAAGCCGGGACGGTGTCGGTCGCCGCGACCTCCGTGACGCGCAGCCGCAGCCCCGTCACGTCGGCCGGCCCGGACAGGGGTATCTCCCGCACCGAGGAGACCGGCGGGACCGGGGAGTCGAGGAACTGCCCCGGGACGCCGGCGCCCCTCAGGTCCGACACCGGCCCCTGCGTGATCCGCGGCAGGTCGACGACGGGCACGTCCGGGCCGCCGACGCCGGCCACCGGCCGCCCCAGTTCCTCGGGCAGCGGCCCCGCCGCGACATGCGGCGCCACCGGTGGGGCGGCGGGGACGGCTGAAGCGGGTGGCCCGACGGCGACGGGGGTCCTCGCGGTGATGTCCTGCCACGTCTGCGGATGCCGGGCGGCGATCCACTCGGCCTTGTGGCGGGCCGCCGCCATCCTGAGGATCTCGTCGGTGGTCTTGTTCCGGTAGGTCCGCCCGGCGTCGGGGTCCCTGGGGAACTCCGCGCGGTACCAGTCGGCGAAGGCGTCCTTGTTCTCCGGCCCCGAGACGAAGTCGTTGATCTTCCTGACCGCGATCGCCCGGTTCCCGCCCAGCTCCGCCAAGGGGTCGCTCACCAGGGAGACAGGGGCCCTCTCGTGCGGTACGAAGCCCTTCAGCTCGTCCGGGAGGGTCCGGAACTCGAACAGCAGGGCTCGCTCCCCGCCGACGGTGGCGTTGTTGATGCCACGTCCGGCCACCTCGTTGCCGTTCAGGATGTACTGTCTGGCGGCCGTCCAGATGGACTCGTCACCGATGGCGGTGGTCTCCCGGAGGAGCCTCAGCGTCACGGCTCGGTCACCGGGGGACAGGGAGTCGAGGACGAGGCTCGGCCTGGTCCGGGGCAGCACCTTCCACTCGTTCTTCACCGCCGGATGGGTCAGCCCGCGGTACGGCGGCGCGCCGGCCCAGTCCTCGATGGGGATGCCGTGTCTGTTCACCAGGTCGGAGGTGAACTCGATGACGGACTTCGTGTAGGTGTACGCGTTCTCCACCTGCTCGGGCGCGTCGAGTGTCTCCCGCACGAGCGCCGTCCGCAGGGCGTCGTCGTCGCGGAAAGCGGGCTTGTACCAGTGGGCGTGGTCCGCCAGCAGTCTCAGCTCGTGCGTGGCACGGGTGCCGAAGTCCACGGCCCTGATACCGATCGTCGCCTGCTGCTGGGTCGTCGGCATGGAGACGGAGGGCAGTCCCTCGAGTTCCAGTCCGTTCCCGGCCGCGATGACGTGCCGGTCGCTCGTCACCTGCAACCTGTAGAGGCCGTCGGGGCTGATCATCGACTCGAGCGGCTGGTGGTTGTGGACGCCGAGTCGGTCCTTGAAGACGTCGAGGAGCCATTGGGTGGCGTCGTTGCGGGCGCCGATCGCCACCTGGTCGCCCAGCCGTGAGGGATAGGTGATCAGCTCCACGGTGTGCGTCTGCCAGTTTCCGTGCTGTGCCTCCGGGAGGCGGGCGGGGTTGGTGTATCCGCCCGTGCCCATGTCCTTCGTGACCATGAGCAGGGGTTCGTCGGTGTCGACCTTCGACACGAAGGCGAAGGTTCTGTCCGAGCTCCCCGGGAGGGCGACGACGAACCCGCCGAGTTCGCTCTCGGTGCCGATGGAAGGGGCCGGGAAGGACGAGTCGAATCCCGGTGCCACGGCCCGCGCGGGCCGCGCCGCCACAGGCGTTCGGGGCAGGTTCACGGTGGGAGGGGCGGCGGAAACCGGGGGCGGGGGTACGCGGGGCGGGGCGGGAGCCGGCGGGGGAGCGACCGGGGGCGGAGCCGGGATCGCCGGGCCTTCCAGGGGCATGTGCTCGCCGGCCGGAACCGTCCCGGTGAGATCGCCGGCGACGGCGTCCAGAACGCTGTTCCCGGGGACGTCGCTGGGCGGGACCCGCTCCGGCAGAGGGCCGCCGAGACCGTCGAGGGCTGTCACCGAGCCCACGCTCGTCTCCGGCACCACCGACCCGGACACATCCAGCCGGGTGGACGCGGCCGCGTCCGCCGGAAGGTCCACGAACCGGCCGTCCCGGTCGAAGACGAGCCGAGCGCCGGTCGGGTCGGTCATCGCGAACCCGCCCGGCAGCCGCTGCGCCAACTCCCCGTCCAGCCGTACGACGGAGAAGCCGCCGTCGCCAGGACCCGGCACCGCCAGCCGGTACGCCGGTGTCGTTCCGCCGCCCGGCAGCCGGGTGAACGTCGTGGTCAGCCGGGCCCCGGTCAGCGGGCCGCCGACGGGGCCGGAGAGCGTCAACTGTTCGGACAGCCGCGTACCGTCCAGGTCGAACCGGCCGATCCAGGCCCCCTCCAGTGACTGGACCCGCACACCGGTGACCACGTTCAGCGCGCCCCTGACCGGCTCGATCACCGCGCCGTCGGGCACCGGCAGTCCGTCCGTGCCGACCACCCGGGGAAGCGTGCCCGGCCCTGGTTCGGCGTCGAAGCGGAGGAAGCCGTCCGCACCGGGGAACCGGATGTCACGGAACTGAAGGACCTCGTCCGCGCCGAAGACCAGGCGCATGTCCCCTGCCTGGTCGGTGAACGCGAACGCGCCGTCGTCCAGCGGGGTCCGCTGCCATTCCATCCGTAGGCCCGGTATGCCTGTGACCTGCTGAGGATCCAGCAGCACGGTCTCGCCGCGGGGCGCGGGAGCGTCGAAGCGGTCCAGCCGCAGGGAGTTGGTGTCGACGCCCGGGACGGAGACCGGTGCCAGGTCGCCGAGGTCCGTCGGCCGACCGTCTGCGCCGAACCTGGCCCCGATCCCGTCGGGCGTGGTGAGGGTGAAGCCGCCGTCGGCCATGTCGACCCGGACGTCGGGGACGATCCCGGAGTCCGTCCTGAGGACCCAGTTGACGGTCTCCCCCGGTTCCATGGTGATCCACTGACCGGTGGGCCGCCCCAGGTCGTCCAGCAGCCCCAGCTCACCGACGCGCGGCTCCAGCAGCCGACCGGAGTTCGTGCCGGCCGGATTGCGCCACTCGATGGAGACGGCCTTCACCTCGAAGTCCGGCTTGAACGTGTCCGACAACCGGAGGTCGCCGGCGGCTTCGTCGAGACCACGGAGTGCGGTGCCGGCGGGCACTGAGCCACCCGCGACCTCGGACCCTGTCACCCGGGGGTACGGACCCTCCAGATAGTTCCTGGGAATGGTGCCCTTGACCAGCCATTCCTGGTCACGGGTGGTGTTCAGCAGAACGCGGACATCTCCGGCGACCTTGCCGATCGCGTCCTTGCCGCCCCGGCCCACGACATTGACGTCGTTCTTCCTGAGGAACTCGACGACGTCGTTGCGGGAGCTGGCCCCGGTGAGACCCGAGAAATCGAGCCGCTTCCCGATGGTCCGCTCGATCTGGTCGCCGATCAGTTGCTGGAGATCCCGGGCCGGGAGAATTCCCACGTTCTCCAGCTTCCCGGCCTTGATGTCCAGACCCAGCTTGTAGACGTCGAGGGTGAACTCCGTGTCGCCGTACACCTTCTCGCCGCCGGCCACGGCGAACGAGGTGAAGGGACTGTTGCTCTTGCGCTCCGCGATCTCGGCACCCGCCACATGCTGGAATGCGGTGGTTTTCCCGTCTCGGTTGGCCGGGACCATTCCGAGATCGGGATCGAAGTGCGACTTGCGCAGGCCCTTGGCGTCGACCTGCAACGCGTGGAAGTCGTCCTGCCGGATGAGCTTGACACCGTGCAGGTGCTCCAGGCCGACGTTCGACATGAAGAATTCGTCCGTCCTGATGACCAACTGCGGACTCTCCGAAGGAGTGAGCCCGGAGCCGGAGGACCGGCCTGCTGACTCCAGCAGGTCCGTGGGCGCCGTGACCGGTGTGGTGGTGACCGGGGCGGCCGGTACGCGCTGCAGCGATTCGACGGTCGGATAGGTGTCCGTCAGATACTTCTTCGGAATGGCCCCCTGTATGAGCCAGGTGTTGTCCCGGCGCACCTGCAGCAGCGTCTTGATGTCCGTCGTGACCGATGCACCCAACTTCTTCGGCACGTTGTATTCGGCGAGGAATTTCTTGATGTCGTCGTTCTTCGTCAAGTGGGTGAACTTCGACGGGATCTCCAGTGTCGAGTCCCCGACGGCGAACCGGATCTCCTTGAGGATTTCCTGCTCCAGTTCGGTGTTGGAGATGATCCGCACACCCCTGACGTTCTCCGCACCGGCCGAGATGTCGTTGCTGAGGGACACGAGATCGAGCCCGATCTCGTTGTTCCCGAAGGGCTTTCCGGTACCGCCGGGCACGGAGAACGCGGTGAACTGGCTGTTTTCCTTGAACAATTTGGCATTGCCGGTGGACACCGCCTGGAGCGGTGTGATGGTGCCGTCGATCCTGACCGGCACGAGACCGTCCTCGGTCAGCCGTGTCTTCATACCGGACTTGCCCACCGTCGCCGAGAAGTCAGCGTCCTGCCGCACCAGCCAGTGGACCTGCGGCACGGACGGCGCCGTCACCTCCGGCACGACGGGCACCCGCACCGGATCCACACCCTGCGGGGCGGCCGACGGACCCGCGGGCGACGCCGGGCGGACCGGGATGTCGTCGAGCAAGGGTCTGCCGTCCAGACCGATCCTGGTGACGAGGCCGTCGGCCTCGGTGAGGGTGAAGACGCCGTCGGTCAGGGTCACCCTGACGTCGGCGACGATCCCGGATTCCCCCTTGAGGACCCAGTTGACGGTCGGCCCGGGCTCCATGGTGACCCACTGGCCCGTGGGCCGCCCCAGGTCGTCCAGCAGCCGCAGTTCACCGGTGGGCAGGGTGGCCGCCGGGCCGTCGATGCGGGTCATCATCACCGTGACGTCCCGGCGGACCGTGTCCAGGTTCATCCCCAGCCGGTCGAACGCGATGCGGGACCGGGTGAAGTCGATGCGGGCCGCGCTGAGGTCGAGTTCGGCCTGGACGCGGCTCAGCGGCGGTACGTCGGTCAGCTTGTCGAGTTCGCTGAGCCTGCGTCCGGCGGTGTCCAGCTGGAACTGGGCGGACTGGGTGCGCAGCCAGGTCTGGAAGCGTTCCGTGGCGATTTTTCCGCCGGCTCCGCCGGTGACGATGTCCCGCAGGGTGAGCGGGGTGAAGGCGGGGCTATCGGTGACCGGGGCAGTGAGGTCCGTCCGGACCGGCCCCAGGCCCAGGAGTTCGCGTGCGGTGCTGGAGCCGTCGCCGGTGTCGGGGAGCAGCCGGGTGAGGTCGTCGAGCTTGATGCCGAGCTCGTCCAGGCGGTCGGTGCCGGCGACCGACCTCAAGGCGGGGACACGGGGGTCGGCCGGGCCGATGACCTCGATCTTCACGCCGTCCTTCAACCGCACCCGGACGTCCACCGGGTCGGTCTTCCCGATCCGCAGGACGACCCCGTCCGGGGTGACGTTCACCAGGTCGATCTCGCCGTCCACGATCTGCCGCACCTGGAACTCGCTCAGCCCCCCGAGCCTGCCGTCGAGGCTCAGCTCCGCCAGGTTGTCGAGCGGCGTGAGCAGCCCGGTCGTGGTGCGCTCCACGCCGGTCAGCGTGTCGAGGTCCCGCAGCTCGTCGCTCGCGGTGCGCGGGGGCGGCAGGTCACCACCGAGGCGGCCGCTCGTGGGGTCGAGGCGGCCGAGGCGTTGGTTCACCGGGGTGAGGAAGCCGAGCCGCTGCCCGCCGGGGGCCGTGCCGACCGGCAGGCCCACCGTGTCGAGGAGGTGCAGGTTGTCGAGCCGGCCACCCATGTCGTCCAGGCGGCCCGGCATACGGGGGGTGCCAGGGCCGGACAGGGAGCTGAAGCCCGGCGTACGGGGTGTCGTCACCGGTGTCACCGAGATCTCGGCCAGCTCGTCGAGGGTCTCGTCGAACTCCGGGGTGCCGGGCACGGCGAGTCTGTCGGTGTTCGTGCCCTTCACCGGGGGCAGGGTGCCGCCCCGGTCGAGGTTGCGGCCCGTCAGGTTCGCGAGGTCCGCGGCCGACGAACCCGTCCTGCCGAGTGGGCGCAGCGTCCGCGGCGCCAGGCGCATGCCCCGGTCGACGAAGCCCATGCGGAAGGCGCCCCGGTAGCCGAACCGCGCGATCTCCGAGTACCTCATCGGCAGCAGTGCCGTGGTGACGAGCCGGCCCATGCTCATGATCGTGTAGACGCCCAGCCGGGCGGCGGTGTTGCCGCCGACGAACGCCGTGGACTCGACGAAGTCGCGGCTCAGCGCGGACCTGCCCTGCCGGAAGGTGCCCCGGGCGAACCCGCCCATGAACCTCAGGGTCGATCCCAGCATCGCGGGCGTCTTGGACAGCACCCGGGGCAGCGCCATGAACCCGCTGCCCACCCGGCCGGCGAGCCCCCCGCCGAACTTGACCAGGCCCATCCCGGCCCCCGACAGGAGCCGGCCGGGAGAGTTGAGCAGCGCCCTGCCGCCCCGGAACAACAGGCGCCCGCCCGCTGAGAGGCCGCCGGCCAGGCCCTTGCCTCCCGACAGGCCCAGCCGGAGCAGTCCGCCGAGGGTGGTGATGCCCTTCGTCGACGGGAACAGAATGCCGAGGAAGGCGAGGCCGAGGCTGAGGGCGTTGCCGTTGCCCGAGGCGTAGTCGACGAGGGCCTTGGCGAAGAGCACCAGACCCAGCCCGAAGGCCAGGAGGCCCAGCGGGCCGCCGATGATGGCCGCGACGAGGGTGATGACCAGCGCGACGATCTCCAGGACCTTGAAGAACGTCGACACGAAGCGCTTCCAGGCGCTCTTCTTCGGCTTCGCCACGGGCCGCGACACCAGCCGGGCCGCCTCGTGCAGGGCGTCCTCCAGGATCTTCCCCTCGGCCTGGACGGCGTCCGTCTCGGCGTCCACCTCGCCCCGGGCGCGGGTCAGCTCCGGATCGTTCTCGGGCAGCGGCTGACCGCCGACCCGCTCCAGCGCGGCCACGGTGTCCGCGGCGTTCTCGGCCCGGTCCTGGGAGTCCCCGAGAGCACGGGCGTACCGAGCCGTGGCGTTGGCGGCCATGTCGAACGAGCGGTTGATGTTCGCCATGAACACCTTGAGCTCGTTCTTGACGTACGTACGCAGGGCGTCCGCGGTCCGGCCCTCGAAGCCGCCGTCCTCGGCCTTGGCCAACAGGGTGTCGAGGCCGCCGCTGACCCGTCCGGCAAGATCGCTGAGGTCGCGCAGCTCCTTGGTGACGTTCTCGACGACACCCGGATTCCCCGTCACCGGATTGCCGGTGAATCCGACTCTGCTCCACTCGTCGGAGGTGGCCAACGAATCCTCCACGTGGTCCGGGACGCGGTACCGGGACTTCGGGTACCGGAAGCAGACGTTCCCAGGCGGCCCGAGAGTTCAAGGAAGTGGCGCACGCCACAGTTTCCGCCGGTCAGCGCGATGCGGACGAAATCTCTTTGAACCATCCGGGCCCGAGTCCTCGTCTACAGAGCGCCTCGGCATCCACGCCCGGCAGCGACCGCTTCGAGGGAAGGACGGCGGACATGGCGCGCGTCTCCTACGACTACGACCTGATGACCGTCCTCGCACGTCATCTGTGGCACCTCCGCGACGAACTGGACGTCACCTCCCAGTCGGACAAGACCTTCGCCCCCGGGAACATCGGCCCGCGCCGGGAGACCGCCGAGGCGTTGGAGGACTTCTACGGCGCCTGGAAGAAGTCGTTCAAGGAGGGCTGGCAGGTCATGACCGACCTCGGCGACCTCCTCGACAGGGCGGGCAAGGCCTTCTACGACCAGGACGCCGCCCAGGCCGCCGGCGCCGCCCAGCAGGTCACCGCCCAGGTCCGGAGCGAGGCCATCCGGCACAACGAGGTCCGCAAGCAGACGCTGGACGGCAAGCGCCGCCAGGCGCTGGCCAGAAGGGCGGAGGCGGGCTACAAGATCCAGCAGGCCCAGCTGAAGAAGGACCAGGACGCGCTGGCCGAGAAACGGAACAAGCTCGACGAACACAGCGCTGCCCAGCAGAAGCGGCAGGAAGAGCTGAACAAGAAGCAGGAGGACCTGGCCGGGAAACGCGAGCCCCTCCTGAAGCAGCAGGACGAACTCGAGGCCAGACAGCGGCAGCTCTGGCAGGAGGAGAAGGAACTCCTCGCCCGGCGCGAGGAACAGCTCCAGGCGAAGCGGGACGAACTGGCGAAGGAGTACGAGGCCCTCCGCGTGAAGCAAGAGCCCCTGAGCGAGCGGCAGGAGGAGCTCCAGCGCGAGCAGCAGCGGCTCTGGGCGGACGAGAAGGCCCTGCGCGCCGAGCAGAACGCGGCGATCGAGAAGAAGGCCGACGCCCTGGAGCAGGAGCAGAAGGCCTACGACGCCAGGCAGGACGCCCTGGAGGAGAAGCAGGAAGCCCTTCAGAAGGAGCGGGAGACCCTGCTGAGCAGGGGCAACGCCACCCGGGCGGATCTCGACGCCTGGCAGCGCAAGCAGGACGCTCTGGACAGGGAACGGGACGCCCTGTGGGAGAACGAGGGCAAGGGGCTCTCGGAGCGGTGGGAAGCCCTTGAGCAGGAACAGCGGGACGGGGAGAAGGCGTTCGCCCCGCTGAACGAGCGGCAGAGGGACATCGACGACGCACGCGAGAGGCTGAGTCGCGACCAGGCGCCCCTCTCCGAGCGGCAGGACGAACTGCAGGCGAGGCAGAAGGACCTCTGGGCCCTGGAGAAGTCCACCCAGAAGGAGGTCGAGGACGCCGTGAAGGGGAAGCAGGACGGCCTCGACGCCGACCGGGCCGACCTCCAGACCCGGCTCGATCCCCTGGACCAGGAGTCGCGGGACCTCCAGGACCGCCAGAAGGAACTGTGGGACGACCAGGCGAAGACCGAGGACGTACAGAACGAACTGACCGAGGAGGAGAAGCCCCTCCAGCAACGGCAGCAGGACCTCCAGGAGCGCCTCGGCGAGGAGCAGGACAGGATCCGCGACCGGGACTTCGACAAGGACGAGGACCTCGGCCAGCTCAGGGGAATGCGCGGTGAGCTGGACGATCTGCCCCCCGAGGCCTTCGTGCCCACGGGCTACACCATGGAGGACGAGAACAGCACCACCACGGTGTCGTTCCAGCTCGACGAGAAGGGTGAGATCAAGGTCGACAGGAACGGCGACCCGCTCGAGACGACCACCACCGTCACCAACAAGAACACCGGGCTGTCGTACTCGGAGACGTATCACCCGCTGTCCCGCGACGGCGACTCCGTGACGACGATCCGCAGCTCCGACGGCTCGGTCACCAAGGTCTACATGGACTCCGACCCGGAAGGCTCGCCCGACGGCTGGATGAGGCGCTACGTGACCGACGAGACGGGCACGGACACCCTCCAGATCTGGACCAAGCGCCCGGACGGCGACTGGGAGCTGACCATGGACAAGGAGCAGTACTTCAGCTCCGAGGCGGGCAAGGAGGACGACCAGCAGCGACTGGACCGGCCCCCGGCCTACCTCACCGTGGAGAAGCCGGTGGTCGACCCGGACGGTCACCCCGCCGGCTCCACCGCTCCGGGGCGGACGACCACGGTGCAGGAGGGCGTCACCCGGACCGACTACCCGGGCTCCGACGGCTCGGTCACCAAGGTCGTCACCGACGAGAACTCCGGCACTCGCTACGTCGCCGACGCGAGCAACGAGATCCAGGAGATCTGGCAGCGCGACGAGAACGGCGGCTGGTACCTCAGGGAGTCCGTCACCCAGCACGAACGCAGCAGCGCCGAACCGCCCCTCGGAACCCTCGGAGAGAACTGGCGCTGAGCCCTGTGGGGCGCCCGGCGCCCCACCCCCAAGCTCCCGGCGCGCGCCCGCGCGGCGCCGTCGGGTCCCTCGCACACCGAACACAAGAGAACGAGGCCCACCATGCCCAAGAACGTCATCAGCGACGAGGATGTCGAAGCCACCGCGAAGCAGCTCGAGTCCGCGGTCAGCGACACCATCGTCCCCCAGCTGTCCTCGCTGCAGTCCGCGGTCGACAACCTGCTCCAGGACGGCCTGGTGCTGACGGCCACCAGTCCGAAGATGCAGGCCTCCTACGCCAACTTCAACAAGTCGTTGACGGAGGCCGTGAACAATATCACTCAGTTCTCCAAGCAGTTCCGTGACGTCTGCAAAGCGGTGAACAACCTCGACTCGCAGATCGCCGGCGGCATCCCCACCTGATCCCACCCCCGAGGGATACCGACCCCCAACTCCCCCTCCGTCGGCATCCCTTCAGCCAGGGGTGTCGGTCCTCTTCGGACCGGCGCCCCTGTCGGCGTTTTCGGGCAGCCTCCGGAATGCGCAGTTGTCGCTTCTCCGAACTCCGTACCAGCGAGATTTGTCTTCTCGGGAAGTCTTGAAACATTCGCAACCGCTCATAGACTCCCTGCGGAACCTCACGTTCCACTCATGAACGTGAGTCCACCCCGGGTACCCGTGCTTAGCCCTGCCCAGCTCACGCCGCCGCCGCGGCGCCCGATCGGACCGGCCCAAGTCCCCTGCCGGTCCTGGGGGAACTATGAGAACGCCCACGCCCAGTACTGCCGTGACCGGGAGCGATCCCGGTACCGGCGGCGCCTCGTCCTCTGGCGACGGATCGATCCGCAGGCTCTACGAAGAGCACCACGGCCCCCTGCTGCGCTATGTGTCGAGCCTCATCCGGGGCGACCGACAGCGGGCCGAGGACTTCGTCCAGGAGACCCTGGTACGCGCCTGGTTGAACACCGGCAGCCAGCCGCCTGGCTGGTCGCCGTCCCGGGCCTGGCTGATGAGGGTGGCGCACAATCTGGTGATCGACTGGTCGAGGCGCGAGCGAGTACACGCCGAGATCCAGCACGAACACACCCTGGATCATCACATGGAAGCCGTGGACCCGATGAGCCAGGCCGTCCAGCGCCGCTTCATGGTCCACGCCCTCTCCCGGCTCTCGCACGCCCACCGCGAGGTCCTCTTCTACGTCTACGTTCTGGGCTGTACCGGCCCCGATGTCGCCGATGCCCTGGGCATACCGCCGGGAACCGTGAAATCCCGGACGCATCACGCGATGCGGGAGCTGCGCCGTCGGCACCCCGAGCACGCGCTGGCGGCGGCATGACCGGGGCAGCCGTGACGATCCCTGATCCGACGCTCGGTTTCGTCATCGCGCTCGGAAAACCCGGCGATTCGCTGCTCACGGCCCTCATCGTGGCCGTCGTCGTTCTGCTGCTGCTCGTTCTGCTGCTGCGGCACACGATCCGCAAGCGGGGCGGCTGGCGGCGTTTCCGGCGCAGCCTGGGCCGTGAACTGGCCCTGACCCGGCGGGCGTTCGGTGAACCCCTGCGCGCCTACCGCCGCCACCGCCGTGGTGTGCGCGCCCTGACCCGCCAACTGGCCGACCCCCGGGGCGGTCTGCTCGTACGACGGTTGCTGGACGCGGCGGGAGCGGCCCTGGCCGACGCGCCCGGGGCCGTGCCGCACGCCGTGCGGCTCGAACCCGGCTGGGCCGCCGTGCAGATCGCCGGGCGGTCCCTGCCCGAGCCACCCGCCCCGTGGGAGGCCGCCGCCGAACCCGGCCCGCAGCGCTGGGAACTGCCACTGGACGAGCAGAACGGGCTGCCGTCGGCCGGGCCACGTGCCGGTGCGGACGTCCGGCCGCTGCCGGTCGCCGTCGGCATGGCGGACGACGCCTGCGTGCACCTCGATCTTGCCGCCGGGCCACGACTGGTCACCGTGGAGGGCGACCCCGCCGCCCGGATGCGGCTGCTCCAGGCCATGGCGGCCCAGCTGGACCGGCCCGGCAGCGGCGCCTCCGTCGTTGTCACGGCCGGGCTCCATCCGCAGCACCGGGGCCGGCGACTCGACACGGCGCTGCGGGAACTGGAGGCCGCCGCGGCGGACCGGAACCAGGATCCCGGTGAGATCGGGGAATCCGGTCGCGCCGACACGACCGTGGTCGTCTGCGCCACCCCCAGCCCGGAGCAGGCACGGCGGCTGGGCGCGCTCGCCGCCTCCGGTGCCGTCGTCTGCCTGGTCGACGGCCGGACGGCCGGGCACGTTTGGGCCCTCCGGGTCGATGGACGCGGACGGGTGGTCGCGCCGGAACTCGGCCTCGACGCGGACTCGGCTCCACTGGGCCGAGCCGTCGTCGCCGCCGTCCGGGCCGACCGCCGCCGACTGCGCCGGGAGCCGCCCCCACGCCGGGGCGCGTCCGTACCGGGACGACTCCGCGATCGGGAACGTCCGCTGCCGGAACAGGAGGAACGCCTTCACGAAACCCGGCTCCTGGAGGAAGCGGAGATTCTCCGGGAGGAGTCGGCGGAGCCCACCCCGGAGCTCACGGTTCCCACCCGGACCGCCACCGGATCGGACCTCCTCGCCGAGCCGACCGCCGCCCGCGAACGCACCACCGCGGCCTCCTCGGGCACGCGGGACGACTAGGACCTGTCCGGCCGATCATGTCGCAGACGCGGGGTGTGGCACGCACTCCCCCAGAGGGGGGACCCCCAGCCGCGTTGTCGTCGGTTGCCGACGCTCCGCGTCGACGCCCTCCTCCGCCTGGCAGCTGCACGCACCACACCCCGCTCACCGGGATCAGACAGGAGCCGCTGCCTTCCTGCGACTTGATCGGCCGGACAGGCCCCAGCCGGCGAGCGCACCGGCCCCCAGTACGCAAGAACACCCACCCCCGAACCACCCGCAAGGGGAGAAGTGAAACTCCTCATCACCACCGTCGCCGACGGCGACTTCGCCGGTCGTCAGGACGTCCTGCTCACCGCGTCAGGCGGCACCCCCGTCAAGGATGTCGCCGCCCACCTGGCCCGACTACGCGCCGGGGACGCCGACGAGGCCGATGGCCCGCTCCCCGCGCCGACGGCCGCCCCGTCCTGCTACCTGGGCGACGAACCCCTCGCCCCGGGCACCCCGCTGGCGGCCACCCCCCTCATGGACGGCAGCGTCGTCGCCCTCGGCGCCCCCTCGCCACCGGCCGCGACCGCCTACGGCCCCGAGCGCGAGGCCATGCCGCAGCCGCAGCGGGCGGACCACGCACCGGTCGTCGAACTCCAGGTGGTGGGCGGCCCGGACGCCGGACGCGTGTACCCGCTCGGTCTCGGCACCCACGGCATCGGCCCGCTGGAGGACGCGGCCGTACCCCTCGAAGGCCGGGGCATGCCGGGCGAGGGCATCCGGGTGACCGTACGCCCGGACGGATCGGCCATCGTGGAACTGAGCGAGGACGGCCCGGCCAAGCTGTCCGTACCGGAGCCGCCGAAGCACCGGGGCAGGACCGACTCCCCGCTGCTGCCCCTCGCGGAACGGGATGAGGAGGACGCCGCGGACGCGGCGCCCCAGGAGGTCGTCGGCGGCGCGGAACTCCCGGACGGCTGGCAGGTCTGGGCCACTGGCGCGGAGCTGTCCGCCGGCGAGTATCTGCTGCGGCTGGCCGCACCGACAGTCCGGGACGCCGCCGTGGTGCCGTCCGAGGGAGGCGGCGGCCTGGACTACAACCGGCCGCCGCGCATCCTGCCCCATCTGGCGCCCGAACGGTTCCGGCTGCCCGGCCCGCCCGACCCGCCGGGCCGCAGGCCGATCCCGCTGATGATGGCCCTCGCCCCGATGGTCTCCGGCGTCGCCATGATGCTGTTCCTGAACTCTTACTACTATCTGATCTTCATGATCATGTCGCCGGTACTGATCGCGGCGAACTACATCAGCGGACGCCGGCAGACACGCAAGGACTACGAGGAGAAGTCCCGCGTCTACCGGCACCGCCGCGCCTCGTTGGAGGAGGACGTCCGGCGCAAGGTCGCCACCGAGCGGCGGTTGCGCACCGAGAGCGCGCCCGACCCGGCGGTCGCCGGACTGTGGGCGGTCGGCCCGGGGCGCCGGCTGTGGGAGCGGCGCCGCGGCGATCCGGACCATCTGGCCCTGCGTATCGGCACCGCCCCTCAGCCGTCCCTGCTCGGCGTCGACGACACCGCCCGCGAGGACAACCACACCGCCGTGCACTGGACGATCCCGGACGCCCCGGTCAGCGTCGACCTGGTCGACAGCGGCGTGGTCGGGCTGGCCGGCGCACCCGGCCCGGTGCAGGCGCTGGCCCGGTGGATGACCGCCCAGGCCGCGATCCTGCACACCCCACGCGACCTGCGGATCGTCGTTCTCACCGACAAGGGTTCGGAGGATTCCTGGCACTGGGCGCGCTGGCTGCCGCACTCCCGCGACGGCCTGCCCGGCACCAGGGGCGGCGCCGTCACTCTGATCGGCAACGACCCCGAGACGGTCGCCAACCGCGTGGCCGAACTCGTCTCCGCCCTCCGCACCCGGCAGCGGGCCGCCGAGTCCACCATGAGCAAGGCTCTGCTGAGCGAACCCGACGTCCTGGTCGTGATGGACGGCGCCCGTCGCCTGCGGGACGTACCCGGTGTGGTGTCGATCCTCAAGGAGGGCCCCGCGGTCCGGATCTTCCCGCTCTGTCTGGACCAGGACGAACGACTCCTGCCGGAGGAGTGCACCGCCGTGGTCCGCCACGAGGACCACCGGCTCACCCTCCGCCGCACCGGACAGCCCGACATCACCGGCATCCGCCCGGACCTGGTCGAGCCCGGTTGGTGCGAGCGCGTGGCCCGGGGCATCGCCCCGATCCGCGATGTCACCCCGGACGCCGCCGAGGGCCTGCCCACCAAGGTGGGACTGCTGGAACTGCTCGGGCTGCCACAGCCGGACGCCGAGTCGATCGCCGCCCGCTGGGGGCGGCGCCCGGCCTCCACCGGCGTCCTGCTGGGCGCCGGATACGACGGCCCGGTCGCCTTCGACCTGGTCAAGGACGGCCCCCACGGACTCGTCGCCGGCACCACCGGATCCGGCAAGTCCGAACTGCTGCAGACCTTCGTGGCTGCCCTCGCCGCCGTCAACCGGCCGGACGAACTCACCTTCGTCCTCGTCGACTACAAGGGCGGCAGCGCCTTCAAGGACTGCGTCGACCTGCCGCACACCCTCGGCATGGTCACCGACCTGGACAGTCATCTGGTCCAGCGGGCACTCACCTCACTGGCGGCCGAACTGACCCGCCGCGAGCACATCCTGGCCGAGGCCGGCGCCAAGGACCTGCCCGAGTATCTGGGCACGCGCCGCCGGAACCCCGAAATGGCGCCCATGCCCCGGCTGGTGATCGTCATCGACGAGTTCGCCACCCTCTACCGGGAGATCCCCGACTTCATCCCCGGCCTGGTGAGCATCGCCCAGCGCGGCCGCTCCCTCGGCATCCATCTGATCCTGGCCACCCAGCGCCCCGCCGGAGTGGTCAACTCCGACATCCGGGCCAACACCAACCTGCGGATCGCACTGCGCGTCACGGACGCGTCGGAGAGCCAGGACGTCATCGACACCAAGGACGCCGTCAGCATCTCCCCGGGTACCCCCGGCCGCGCCCTGGCCCGCCTCGGCCACGGCACGGTCGTCCCCTTCCAGACCGCCTACGCCGGCACTCCCCTGCGCGACGCGCGGCAGACCGCCGAAGCGAAGGGCCGCCAGGAACGGCAGTCCGCCGAGGAAGACAGGATCTGGGGGACCACCCTGCAGTGGCAGCGCCTCGGCCGCGCCGTCGGCCGGCCCGGCACCCCCGAGAGCGAGCAGGGCACGGAAATGGCTACGGAGACCGCGGCCGACGACGTCCGCACCGACCTCAACGCCCTGGTCGAGGCGCTGTCCGAGGCCACGCAGCTCATCGGCTGCGCCGCACAGCCCAGCCCCTGGCTGCCCGCGCTCGACTCGCACGTCCTGATCGACGACCTGCCCCAGCCCGACGAGCCCGGCGGCGCCCGACTGGCTCCGGTCTCCTGGGCCCTCTCCGACCTGCCGGAGGCTCAGGCCCAGCTCCCCGTCCGGCTGGATTTCGCCGAGTTCGGACACCTGTACGTCATCGGCATTCCGCGCTCCGGCCGCTCCCAGGTGCTGCGCACCATGGCCGGAGCACTGGCCCAGGCCCACTCCAGCGCCGACGTCCACCTCTACGGCATCGACTTCGCCGGCGGCGCCCTCACAGCGCTGGGCGTGCTCCCGCACTGTGGGGCCGTGGTGCCACGCGGCGACGTCGAACGCCTCGAACGTCTCTTTGTCAGGCTCGACGCGGAACTGGAACGGCGCCAGGAAATCCTCACCCAGCACCACGCCGGCAACCTCACCGAACTACGCGAACTGGTCGGGGCCGGGGCCCGCCCGGCCCACGTCATGCTGTTCATCGACGGCTGGGACGCGCTGATCGAGGCCGTCGCCGACCACCACGGCGGCCGGCTGGTGGAGCAGCTCAACCGGCTGCTGAGAGAGGGAGCCGCGGCGGGACTCCATGTCGTCGCGACCTCCGAACGTGCCCTGCTGTCCGGAAGGGCCACCGCCCTCAACGACAACAAGCTGCTCCTGCGCCTGAACGACCACACCGACTACCACGCCGTCGGCAAGCGCTCGCGCGACATTCCCGACCTCATCCGGCCCGGCCGCGGCTGGACCTCCGACGCGGGCACCGAGATCCAGGTCGCCCTGCTCGCAACCGGTGCCACCGGGCAGGAACAGGCCGAGGCACTGCGCAGGATCGGCGCCGAGGCGGCCCGCCGCGACGCCGGGCTCCCCGCGGACCGCAGACCCGCGGGCATCGGCACACTGCCGGTGAAGGTGACCTTCACCGACGCGTACGAGAAGATGGCGGAGGGACTGCGCCGGCCCATGTGGGGCCTGCTGGGCCTCGGTGGCGACGACGTGTCGCCAGTGGGCGTCGACTTCGCGGACACCGCACCGGCGTTCTCCGTCACCGGCCCACCCGGCTCCGGCCGCAGCACCGCCCTGGCAGCCCTGGCCGTCTCGCTGCTCGCCTCCGGCACCCGCCTGGTGATCCTCGCTCCCCGGGAGTCGCCGCTGCGCGCCCTCGGGAACCATCCGGGAGTACGGCTGGTCACCGCGACGGAGCCCACGGTCGAGGAGTTCACCGAGGCCCTGGAGGCCGGCGGCGGACCCCGGGTGGTCATGGTGGACGACGCCGACCTGTTCGTCCTGCCGGACATCGACCAGAACCTCCGCTCCCTGGCCCAGTCCGGCAGGGACCACGGCATCGGCATCGTCTGCGCCGCCACCGCGGAGACCATGACAGGCGCGATGGGCTGGCTCAGCGCCCTGAAACGGCACCGCAAGGGCGTCCTCCTCGGCCCGCAGAGCATCCTGGAGGGCGACTTCGTCGGGGCCCGCCTGGCCCACGCCCATCTGCGCGGTCGCAGACCCGGCCGTGGACTCACCGTCGACCCACGCTCCGGGGAATTGATCAACGTGCAGATTCCGGAGACCGTGCTGGACGGGACGGACGGGGCCACCTGACACCGACGAGCCCGACGCCGCACCCGAGAAGTCACGGGCCGACATGTCCGCCACGCGCAGGGAGAGGGCTCGGGGAGGCCACGGAGCCCCACCGGACAGCTGACCGCGCACGGCGAGCTGCGCCCTGGACACACCGGAAGGTGCTCGCACCGAGACCAGGTCATGGTGTGCCGCTGCGGGCAGAGCGGTCTTCAGGCGTACGACGTCGTGAGGCATGTGGTCGGCATGTGCGGCCGCCACGGAGGTCGCCCGGCGCCGAACGCCGTCACGGTGAGCGGGCCCCCGGGCGGCCGGCGCCGCCGGGAGACACTCCGGGGCGCGATCCCCTCGCCCGGCGCCCCGCACAGTAGCCCCCGGTACGGCCTCAGTGCTGTGCGCGAGCGCGGACGCCGGCCGGATTCGGCACACCCCGCGCATGCCTTCGACGACCTGCCTGCCGGGGAACGCGTACGCAAGAAGGGTACGGATGCGGCCCTCAGGACGATCGCCCGGTTGCCTGCTCGACCCGCACCGGCTCGTCGACCGGACTGCCGTCCTCACGTGCCGCGGCGGCAACGCCGATGGCCATGAACTCACCGTAAGTTGGTGCCGTCTTGCGGGGCACGGCGGTTCAGGTGGCGGTGTGCAGGGAGTCCTGGGAGCCGCCATGGGGGTACGACTGCGCTTCCCGTCCTGTCCCGGCCAGCCAGTCGGCGACGGTCTGGGCGATCGGCTGTCCGGTGTCCATCTCGACGAAGCCGAACTGGCCCGACTGGTTGCACTCCAGGAACCACCAGACACCGTCGAGATCCTCCGCGAAGTCGAAGGCCCCGTAGGCGAGTTCCGCCTCCCGCAGATACCGGTGCACGGCCTCGGCGAGCCGGGCCGGTACATCGACGGGCCGCCATGACTCGTCCGAGGGCGCGAACCGGACATCGATGTCGTCGGGGTGCGCGTCGGGTGCGACGGCCTTGCGGGCGGCGAGGATGCGGTCGCCGACCGCCGTCAGGCGGATGTCGGCCCGCTTGTCGACGCGGCGCTGCAGCAGCGTGGGCCCGAAGGCGACGGCGGCGAAGTCGACGTCGGGCGCCACCCGGCTCGTCGGCACGACCCTGGGCGGTTCCTGTGGATGCGACCCGGAGACGGGCTTGACGACCAGGTCGGGAAACCGCTGCGCGAAGTCTCTGGCCGCCTGCGGAAACGTGGTGATCAGTGTGGCCGGCACGGGGAGCCGGCTGCGTTGCGCGAGGTGCAGCTGCCAGGGCTTGTGGCGGGCCCGGGTGGCGGCGTCGGGATGGTTCATCCAGCGCGCGCCCGTGCCCCGGAGCATGCCGTAGAAGGCCTGCGAGGCCTCCTCGGTGAGCCAGTCGGACGGCTCGGCGGCCCGCACGCCCGGCACCCCCGGCCTGCGCACCCACACGGACCGCAGCCCGCCCATGCTCACCAGCCTGCCCCCGACGGACAGATGCCCGCGAAAAGCGCCATGTACGTACTCGCCGGACAGAGCGACGGGGCCGGGCAGATCGGCGGGATCGAGCCGGACCACGGGAACACCCGTGCCGTTCAGCCGGGCCACCACGAGATCCGCCGTCACATCGTGGTCGGACGTCAGAACCAGGACCGTCATCGTGTCAGGTCCACGCTCAGTCGTCGAAGTGCGTCTTGGAACCGGCAGTTGACGTAGTGGCCCCGAATTCACGCATCACAGCATGGTCATGAGCGGCAATTCGCCCGCCCGGCAACACATTCAACTGCAGTCCGCAGTCGTAACTGTACGGAGTGCTCACCTCCAACTGCTCTGCTGGGCGCGCGTAGTTCAAAACGAACAGCTGCATCGCTTCTCCTCGATCGGCGACAACGTCGGTCAAGTGGACGGTGGAGGTCCGGTATTACAACTGTCCCGTCCCCGGTGCCCCGCCTCCAAGGAGTTATACGAATCGAACGCGTGAATGGTTGCCTCACGTTGTGGGCAACCGCGGCCGGGCAGCCCCACGAGGGTCGCGGCCCGTCCTCCACGGGCCGCCCGACCACTGTCGCGGGCGCGTCAGTGGCGCCCCAGGCCACCACTGCCGAAGGAGCCGCTGGAACCGGGATCCCAGCGTCCGCGCTGCTGGTCCGCCCGCCGTTTCGTCGACGCGCGATGGAGGTCGTGCGGCATGAGACGCTCCCGCTCCTCGCCCGCAAGCGGCATTTCGTCGGGCTCTCGCATCTCACGGATCTCGTGAACCGGACCGGAAGGCGGGAGGGTGGGGTGTTCGTCGGGGCGGGGCCGGGCGGATTCCCGGTCCCGTACCCGCATGCCGAACCAGAAGGCCCAGATCAGTGCACCAGCGATGAACAGGCCTGCGACAAATGCGGCCGTTACGTTGAGTAGATCGCTCGACGCGGCCAGTAGTTCAGACGTTGTCGTACTCATATGGCGATTATCGCCGAGGACATATGAATGCGCGTCCGAAAACAGCCTGTGGAATCACTGTGCCATTCCCGCCGACCGGAGCTTCGGGCCGGAGCATCCGGTCGGCGTTCTACGGTCAGGGCTTGACGGTCAGGGCTTGACGGCGACGGCACCGAATTGCGGAAGGGTGACGGCCGCGTCCTCCTCCGGGCGCCACCGCGCACAGGAGACGAGCCCCGGCTCGAGCAGGTCCAGCCCGTCGAAGAAGGCGGCCACCTCGGCACGCGGGCGGGCGGTGATCGGCGGGGTGGCGTTCTCGTTCCAGAACTTCATCGCCTCGATGTTCCCCTCGCCGTCGAGGTCCGCGTCGGTCGTCGGATGGGTCAGGACCAGATGGCTTCCCGACGGCACCGACGCCATGACCTGGCGCACGATGTCCTGCGCCTGGGCCGTGTCCAGCACGAAATTCAGGATGCCGAGCATCATGACGGCGACCGGCTGCTCGAAGTCGAGGGTCTGGGAGGCGCGGCCGACGATGGTCTCGGGGCGGTGGACGTCCGCGTCGATGTAGTCCGTGGCCCCCTCCCGCGTGCCGGTCAGCAGCGTACGGGCGTGCGCGAGCACGATCGGATCGTTGTCGACGTAGACGATCCGGGACTCGGACGCGATGCGCTGGGCGATCTCATGGGTGTTGTCGACCGTCGGCAGCCCCGTCCCGATGTCCAGGAACTGACGTACTCCCCGCTCGGCGACCAGGAAGCGCACGGCCCGCCCGAGGAAGGCGCGGTCCGCGCGGGCCACGCTGCGGATCAGCGGGAACATGGCGTCGATGTGATCGCCCACCTGCTGGTCGACGACGTAGTTGTCCTTGCCGCCGATCCAGTAGTTCCACACCCGCGCGTTGTGGGCCACCGAGGTGTCCAGCCGACCGCGTCCCTCTGACGTGCCGTCCTGCTCGCTCACGCCGCTTCCTCTCGTCACTTCCCGCGCCCCGCACGGACGTTGACGCCCGCTGGGGGCCGTCAACATCGTTCGCGCCTACGAGGGTGATCTTATGACCGGCCTCCTCGAAGCGCGGCCGGAGGCGCCGCCGACGGGTGCTGCCGTCCGCCGACAACGGCCTCTAGTCTCGGCGGACAGGCCCCAGGGGAGCGGGAGAGACGCATGGATCACGACGGCTACGACTACGACCTCGGCACCCATGGGCGGCCCGTGACGACGTCGTCCGCCGAGGCCCAAAGGTGGTTCGACCGGGGCCTGGTGTGGACGTACGGCTTCCATCACGAGGAGGCCGTCGCCTGCTTCGAGGCCGCCACGGCGGCGGACCCCGACTGCGCGATGGCCCACTGGGGCATCGCCTATGCCCTCGGCCCGAACTACAACAAACCCTGGGAGTTCTTCGACGGCGACGACCTCGCACGAACCGTCGCCCGCACCCACACCGCCGTAGAACTCGCCCACCGTAAGGCGGCCGGTGCCACGCCCCTCGAACAGGCCCTGATCGCCGCTCTGCGCGCCCGCTATCCGCAGGCGGAGGCTGCCGAGGACTGCTCGGTGTGGAACGAGTCCTACGCCGACAGCATGCGGGCGGTGTACGAACTGACCCCGGACGACCTCGACGTGGCCGCGCTGTACGCCGACGCGCTGATGAACCTGACGCCCTGGCAGCTGTGGGACGTGCGCACGGGCGAACCGGCCGAGGGCGCCCGCACACTCCCCGCGAAAGCCGTCCTGGAACGGGCGCTCGCGACCCGGGAGGGGGAACGCCACCCGGGTCTCCTGCACCTCTACATCCACCTGATGGAGATGTCCTCCGTCCCGGAGACCGCCCTGCCCGCCGCCGACCGGCTGCGCGGCCTGGTCCCGGACGCCGGACACCTCCAGCACATGCCCACACACCTGGACGTGCTCTGCGGCGACTACCGGCGCGTGGTGGCCGACAACAGCGCGGCGATCGCCGCCGACGAGAAGTTCCGCGAGCGCTCCGGCGCGATGAACTTCTACACCCTCTACCGGGCACACAACCATCACTTCAGGATCTACGGCGCGATGTTCCTCGGACAGTCCAGGACGGCCCTTGAGGCCGTCGCGCAACTGGAGGCCGCCGTCCCTGAGGAGCTTCTGCGGGTGCAGAGCCCGCCCATGGCCGACTGGCTGGAGGGCTTCCTCGCCATGCGCGTCCATGTGCTGATCCGCTTCGGCCGCTGGCCGGACATCCTCGAACTGCCGCTGCCCGCCGATCCGTCGCTGTACTGCGTGACGACGGCCATGCTCCGGTACGCCCGAGGGGTCGCCCTCTCCGCCACCGGCCGGATCACCGAGGCAGAGGCCGAACGCGAACTGTTCCGCACGGCCCTCACCCGGGTCCCGGAGACCCGGATGCTGTTCAACAACACCTGCTCCGACGTCCTCGCCGTCGCGTCGGCGATGCTCGACGGCGAACTCGAGTACCGCAAGGGCGAGTTCGAGGCCGCGTTCGCCGCGCTGGAGCGTTCGACCGAGCTGTCCGACAACCTCCCCTACGACGAGCCCTGGGGATGGATGCAGCCCACCCGGCACGCCTACGGCGCCCTGCTCCTCGAACAGGGCCGCGTCGCCGAGGCGGAAGCCGTCTACCGAGCCGACCTCGGCCTCGACGAGACCCTTCCGCGTGCCGTGCAGCATCCCGGCAACGTCTGGGCGCTGCACGGATATCACGAGTGCCTCGTCCGCCTGGGCAGGGCGGGGGAGGCCCGGATCGTCGCCCAGCAGCTGAAGCTCGCGCTCGCCGTGGCGGACGTCCCGGTCGAGGCGTCCTGCTTCTGCCGGCTGGAGGTCGGTACGGACGGCGCGGGCGGTGCCGAAACGGGATGCTGCTGAAGCCGCTCGGGCGGACGGTCACGCCAGTTTGGCGGCGGCGCTCTTGATCGCCTCGCGGATACGGAAGTAGGTCCCGCAGCGGCAGACGTTCGCGATCGCGTCGATGTCGGCGTCCGTGGGGTTCTTCGTGCGCTTCAGCAGGGCCACCGCCGCCATGATCTGGCCGGGCTGGCAGAAACCGCACTGGGCCACGTCCTGCTCCAGCCAGGCCTCCTGCACGGGGTGCAGCCGGTCACCGTCCGCCAGACCCTCGATGGTGGTGACCTCCCGCCCGGCCGCCTCGGCGACGGGCACGACACAGGGATTGACGGCCTCGCCGTCGAGATGGCTGGTGCAGGCCTTGCAGACGTCGATCCCGCAGCCGTACTTGGGGCCGCGCACGCCGAGCAGATCGCGCAGCACCCACAGCAGGGGCAGGTCGTCGGGGGCGTCGACGGTCACGGACTTCCCGTTGACGGTGAAGGTGTGGGAGGGCACGTACGGGCTCCGCTCAGCGAGGAAAGGGGGTGAAGTCGACGTCGAAGTTGACGGGGAATCGGCGCGGTCTGGTGCCGGTGGCCCGGGCGTAGGCGTTGGCGATCGCCCCGACGGCCGCGGGGACGCCCAGTTCGCCCGCCCCGCCCGGCTTGCCGTTCGCCGGCATGATGAAGATCTTCACGTCCTTGGGGCTGTCCTTCTGCCGCGCGTAGTGGAACTGCGAGTAACTGCCTTCCAGCGGCAGTCCCTTGTCGATGTGCAGCCCGGCCCGCAGGGTGGTGGAGATGGCGTCCGTCAGACCGCCGAGCAACTGCGCCTCGAGCCCTCGCGGATTGACCGGCCGGCCCACGTCGGCGGCGATGACGGCCTTCGTCACCCGTGGCTTCTTCGGGTCGGTGGCGTCGATCTCGACCAGACAGGCCGTGCAGGACTTGTACTCCTCGTGGAAGCCGACGCCCTGCGCCCACCCCGGCGGCAGGTCGCGGCCCCAGCCGCCCTCCGCCGCCACCTTGTCGAGCACGGCCCGCTGCCGGTCGTTCTTGAGGAACGATCGCCGGAAGGCCACCGGGTCCTTGCCCAGTTGGGCGGCCAGTTCGTCGACGACGATCTCCTCCGCGCCCCGGGTGTTGCCCGAGTAGACCGAGCGCCAGGACCCGGTGTGCATCTTCAGCGGCACCTCGGTGAGCACCTGGGTGGTGAGGCCGAAGTTGTACGGGGACTTCACGGTGGTCAGGAAGAGCGTCTGTGCGAAACCCGCGTTGCCCACCCCTGAGGGGAGACTCGCGGCACTGGCGGTAAGGATCTCGCCGAGCCCGTGCCGGAAGTCGGTCTCCACGGCCGCCACCCGGTGCTCGAACGAGAGGACCTGCCCGAGCGCGTAGGTGGCACGGATCTTGTGGTGGGTGGCGGGTCGCATACGGCCGTGCCGCATGTCGTCGATCCGCGACCACTGGAGCCGGACCGGACGCCCGCTCTTCTGCGACACGAGCGCGGCCTCCAGCGCCGCGTCGAAGAACAGCCGACGCCCGAAGGAACCGCCCGCCTGCACCACATGGACGGTGACCTTGTCCAGCGGCAGCCCGAGTTCCCGCGCGATGGTCTGGCGGGCCACGATCGGGGACTTCAGCCCCGACCAGATCTCGGCCCGATCCGAACGGACGTCCGCCACCGCCGAGTTGGTCTCCAGCGGGGCATGACTGGCGAACGCGAAGTCGAACTCGGCGTCCACGCGCTTGACGAGCACCCCGGGCACGACCAGCGGGGCGGTCGCGCCCTTCAGCTTCGCGGAGATCTCCTCGTCGGAGAACGCGTCGACGCTCCCGGGGCCCCAGGTGATGTCCAGGGCGTTCTTGGCGTCGAGCGCCTGCCCGAAGGTCTCCGCGACCACCGCGACACCCGTCGGGACGGTCACGATGTCCAGCACACCCGGCATCGCCCGTACGGCGGGCTCGTTGTGAACCGACTTCACAGTGCCGTTGATGGTGGGCGGCCGGCGCACCATGCAGGGCTTGGCGCCGGGCACCTCCAGGTCGAGGGTGTACTCCTGCCGGCCGGTGATGATCGACCGGGCGTCGATCCGGGAGGTGGGGGTGCCGACCAGCGTGTGCTGGGACTCGGGCTTGGGGGTGGCGGTGAGCGCGCCCAGATCGGCGGAGGCCGCCGCAGCCGACAGCGAGCCGTAGGAGGCGGTACGCCCGTCGGGTGCCGTCACCACCCCCTGCCGGACCGTCAGGACACCGGCCTTCAGGCCCCATTGGCGTGCCGCCGCGGCGACCAGACGGGCCCGGGCCGCAGCCGCTGTGTGCCGTACGGGGTCGTAGAGCGACCGGATCGAGTTGGAGCTGCCGGTCAGCTGGTTGAAGAGCAGCTCGGGCCGGGCGTCGTCCAACCGGATGCGGACCCGGGCGAGCGGGACGTCGAGTTCCTCGGCCACGAGCATCGCCACCGCCGTGGTGAGGCCCTGCCCGACCTCCTCCCTCGGCAGCCGGAAGTCCACGGTCCCGTCCTCGCGGACCTCCAGCACCAGCATGTTCGCGGTGGGCGCGCTCGCGAGGATCAGCACATCCCCGAGGTCGACCAGGTCGGCCGGCGCGGGCAGCGTGGGTATCGCGGCTCTGGCCTCGCCCGGTGCGACGGCGTCGAGGCCGACGGTCGTCGCCACGGACAGGGTGGGGGCGGAGACGAGATAGGTGAGGAACCTGCGCCTGCCGAGTCGTTTCATCGACGCTCCGTTCAAGCGGGCCCGCCGACATCGCCGGGCCGCGCCCCAGATCATTACCGACTGGTAGGCACGGGTTCAAGTCGCTGGGCGTTTCGTCCGGGCATGACCCGGACGACGCTCATGGCCGGAAATCGCGGACCGCGCGTCCCATCCTCCCCACCGCTTCACGCAGAACGGCCGGGGTCGTCGCGAAGTTGAGGCGTACGTGTCCTTCGCCGCCGGAGCCGAACACATGGCCGGAACTGAGCGCGACCCTGGCTTCGTCGAGGAACAGCTTCGCGGGTCCGGCCAGATCGCTCACCACCCCCGGGCCTGCGGTGTCCCGGGCCTTGTGCAGCCCAAGCCAGGTGAAGTCCAGCCAGGCCAGATAGGTGGCTTCGGGCTGCCGGTATCCCACGTCGGGAAGGTGTTCCTCGAGCAGCCGCCCCAACAGGCGCCGGTTGGCGTCGAGTCCGGTCAGCAGTTCGTCGAGCCAGTTCCCGCCCTCGCGGAACGCCGTGGTGTGGGCGATGATCCCGAGGTGGCTGGGGCCGTGGCCGACCTCCTCCGGCAGGAGTTGGAGCTCGTCGGCGGCTTCGGGGCCCGCGACGGCGAGAGCGGCCTTCAGCCCGGCGAGGTTCCACGCCTTGGACGCCGAAACCAGGGCGAACGCGTTCTCGGCGCCGGGAACGGTGAGAAACGGGGTGAAAGTGGCCCCCGGCAGTATCAGAGGGGCGTGGATCTCGTCGGACACCACGCGCACACCGTGCTCGCGGGCGAGGGCCGCGACGGCTTCCAGCTCCTGGCGGGTGTGAACGACACCGGTCGGATTGTGCGGGTTGCTCATCAGGAAAACGGCACGGCGGCCATGACATCGCGCCCGCACGAAGGCGTCCTCCAGGGCGGCCAGGTCGACGCGCAGATCGGGGCCGAGACGTGCCTCGACGATCTCCCGGGCATCGTGTGAGACGAACGCGTAGAAGGGCGGATACACCGGGGAACAGACGACGACCGCGTCCCCCGGGCCGGTCACCAGCCTGATCATCTCGACGACGCCCAGCATCACATCGGGCACGATCGCCGTGTGCTCGACGCGCAGCCCGTCCCATTGCCACCGCTCGGCGGCGAACGCGGCGAGCGCCTCGGCGTAGGCGGTCCCGTACGGATACCCGGTGTCACCGAGGTCGATCGCCCTCTGCAGCGCCTCGGCGATGGGCGGGGCCATCGGTACGTCCATCTCCGCCACCCAGAGCGGAAGCACGTCCGCCGGGTGCGTACGCCACTTCATGCTGGTGCGCTGCCGCAACTGCTCCAGGGACAGTTGGACGAGAGGATCCGTCCGGTCGGCGTCGGCGACCTCGAGGGGTTCGCTCTTCGTTTCGTCCGTCATCGCGCGCTCCAACTCCCGGGCGGACCGGGCCGATAGGGGTGGCCACGACTCCGGCCGGTACCCCGGCGGCGCCGACGGGCCGCCGAACGCCGCCCGCAGTCACATCAATGCCCGGTGTCGGCCCCAGAACCTCCTGTCCCGGGAACGCACGACCGTACCTGACGTCAGCCTGGGACGTGCAGTCCGTCGAGGAGCGGGCGATGGCTGTGCCGCCAGCCACCCCTGACCCGGGTCGCGTCGGACAGATGCGGGTGCCCGGCGGGGAGATCGGCGTGCTCGTGCTCGACACGCGGGGCCGACGGAGCCGGCCACAGGCGTACGGCGAGCAGCCCGGCGGCCAGGGCCAACGCCCCCAGGGCCACCACCGCGGACCTGAGCCCGGCCGCCGCGCCGAGCCAACCGGCCAGCGGGTACGTGAGCAGCCAGCAGCCGTGCGAGAGGGAGAACTGGGCGGCGAACGCGGACGTACGCCGCTGTGGCGGCGCCGCGCGGCGGATCAGCCGTCCCGTCGGGGTGAGCACCATCGAGCTGGCGGCGCCGAACGCGGCCCAGCAGACGAGCAGCGCCGGCCAGCGCCAACTGCCGCCGCCGGCACCGGTGACGACGCCGAGCGCGACGAAGACACCGGTGAGCAGCAGCGCCCCGCGCAGCATCACCGTACGGTCCGGAACCCGGTCGAGCACCCGGGGCAGGAGCAGCGCGACGACCATCGAGCCCGTGCCGTACGAGCCGAGCGCCAGGGGGACGTCGGCGGCGCTCCGGCCGAGCTCGTCGCGGACGTACACCACGCTGTTGACGGTGACCATGGCGCCGGCGGCGGCCACCGCCAGGTCGAGGGCGAGCAGGGCGCGCAACTCGGGGACGGACAGGAACAGCCGGGTGCCCGTGCCCGTCCGGGCGTACGCACCGCCGGTTCGTGGGGTGGCGGCGACGACGGCTGTCGGCAGTACGGCGGAGACGACCAGGGCCGCCGACGCGGCGAAGCCGAACACCGTGCCCAGGAACAGCCAGTTGTAGGTGATGAGCGACAGCAGTGCGGCGGCCAGGGCCGGGCTGAACAGGCTCTCCAGGTCATAGGCGAGCCGGGACAGCGACAGAGCCCGGGTGTAGTCGCGTTCGGCGGGCAGCACGTCCGGTATGACCGCCTGGAAGGTGGGCGTGAACGTGGCCGAGGCGGCCTGGAGCAGGAAGATCAGGACGTACACCTGCCACACCTGGTCCACGAACGGCAGCAACAGCGCGACCGCGGCCCGGGTGAGGTCCGCGCCGACCATCAGCGCGCGCCGGGGCAGACGGTCGGCGACCGCGCCGACGGCCGGGGCGATGGCCACGTACGCCACCATCTTGACCGCGAGGGCGGTGCCGAGGACCGATCCGGCGTCGGCGCCCGCGATGTCGTAGGCGAGCAGTCCGAGAGCGACGGTCGCCAGGCCGGTGCCGATCAGGGCGACGACCTGGGCGGTGAAGAGACGGCGGTAGGCGCGGTTGCGCAGTACGGCGAACATACGGCTGTCCTCGACCGGTCGGGAAGGCGAGCGCGACTGTTCACCACTGTACCCATGGGTGCGCATCTGCGCACATATGGATTCGGCGAACCCGTACAACCGGCGGCGACACTGTCGACGGGGTCCGCCCTGCCTCTACGCTGAGGGCATGCCTGCTCGCGAGACCTTGCCAACTGCGGCCGATACGCATCTGCGTGCCCCGGACAGCGCACGTCTCGCGGAGGCGACCGGGGTGTTCGCCCTCCTCTCCGACGCCACGCGGCTGCACCTGCTGTGGCTGCTCGCGCAGGGAGAGTCGGACGTCGGTTCGCTGACCGAGCGGTGCGAGGCATCGCGAACCGCCGTGAGCCAGCACCTGGCGAAACTACGGCTGGCCGGACTGGTGGAAACCCGGCGTGAGGGCCGCTACGTGCACTACAGCCTCCGTGACGGGCATCTGCGCCGTCTGGTGATGGAGGCGCTCAGCCACGCCGACCACAGGGTCAGCGGCAAGGCCCCACACGACTGACGCGCGGGCGCGGTGCCCTCCGGTTCCGCCGCGAGCAGCGGAACCGGAGGAACGAAGCCCGCGAGTCGGCTACTGCTGACCGGCCGCCCGGCGGCGTACGAGATAGACGGCCGCGCCCGCCACGACGACCACAGCCGCCCCGATGCCGATCCAGGCACCCGCGGACATCCCGCCGTCGTCGTCGCTCGCCGCCTCGGCCGACGCAGAGGCAGTCGGCGTGGCCGACGCCTGGGTGGGCTCGGCCGTGGGAGTCGGCGAGGCGGACGGCGACTCGGACGCCGTCTCGCTCGGCGACGGGCTCACCGGCTTCGCGCCCGGCGCGGCGGCCTTCAGCTTGAGCACCGGAGCCGGCTGCTCACTGCTCTCGTCCAGCTCGATCCAGCGGTCGATCTTGCCGTCGCTGTAGGTCTGCAACGACTTGAAGGCGAGCTCCTTCACATCGGGGAGCTGTCGTACGACGACGGAGTACTCGGCGTTCACACCGGCCTTCAGGGCCGGGCCCTTGATCGTGTAGCCGTCGTCGGCGGCCGTGAACTTCCAGCCCTTGGGGCCCTCCCCGTAGGTCACGTCGCCGGGCGCGATGCCCGCCGGGAGGATCACCCGGACCTCGGCGATCCCGGCGGTGTCGGACTCGGCCTCCGCGTCGAAGGAGATCTCGACGTTCTCGGCGAGGGCCTGGGCCTTGTCGGACTTGACCTCCACATGGGCGGCGGCCGGTCCGGCGGTGAGCAGGAGAAGGGCGGCGGAGGCGACGGCCGCGAGGGTCAGACGCCGTGCGGTGGCGTGCTGGGAGGGTGCAGTGGACATGGTTGTCTCCGGGTCTTTCCGGGTGTGCGGTGGCACGGAACGGCCGATCGCTGAAGGGCTGTTCCGGCAGGATCAGTTGGCGAGAGCGGGCCACGCCGGCGGCGGACCCCGCCGTACCACCACGTCCGCGAGGAGTGCCCCCCTGAGCGGCGGCTCCGTCCGTCGCGGGCGGCGCACCCGTGAGCGTCGCCTCGCGGGCACCGGCACACCGTCGAGCAGCGCCCGTACGGTGGCGATCCGGGCCCGTACCCTGTCCACGGCCCCGGTCAGCCCGCGCGCCAGCGACCAGCAGGCCGCGTCGGCGCGGTGCAGCAGCACGGCGACGAGTACGGCGGCCAGGGCATGGAGGACCGTCATCGCCGCCGAGTCGTGCAGCCGCGCGGGCCAGGTCCCGTGGGCGGGCATCGCGAGATGCGCGTGCGTGCCCATGTCCACGCCTGTGTCCGCCAGTTGGCGCGCGTGCGCGGCCGACAGCCACACATGGAGGCCGGTCTGCGCCACCGCACTCGTCACCACGACCACGGCGAGCGAACGCGGGCGCCTGGTACCGGCCAGCCCCACGACGAACAGCAGCACCGCCGCCGCCAGCCCCGACCGCCACGGAGCGGGCCCCTCGGCGACCAGATGATGCGCACTGATCCCGAGCACCGTGCCGACGACGGCGAAGACCGCTGCCCGGAACACGGGCAGTGGCGCGGAGCGCGTCGTCGGCACAGGGAGCATGGTCATGACTCGCCCATCATCGACCATGCGGCGGCCGGGGCGGGACCGGGCCCCGGGAATCCGTCTATACGATGGCCGCTCGGCGAACGGACGGCGGCGGAGGGGAGACAGGACGTGACGGATCACCGGCAGCGTCCCCGGCGACGGGGGCAGGGCGAGCTGGAGGCGCTGGTCCTGTCGGCGCTGCGCGAGGCGGAGGGCCCGGCGACAGCGGGCTGGGTCCAGGAGCGGCTCGGCGGCGACCTGGCGTACACGACCGTCATCACGATCCTCACCCGGCTGCTGGCCAAGGGCGCGGTCACCCGGGAGCGCGCGGGACGGTCCTTCGCCTGGACGTCCGCGTCGGACGAGGCGGGTCTCGCCGCACACCGGATGCGCAGGGTGCTGGACGCCGAGAGCGACCGGCAGGCTGTCCTGGCCAGCTTCGTCACCGGGCTCGGCCCCGCCGACGAGCGGCTGCTGCGCGAACTCCTCGGCCGACCGAGCACGGACGAGACGGACACGACGGACACAGGTACAAGTGCGGACACAGGTACAGGTACGGAGAGGGAAGACTGAATCCTCATGGGGGTGTTCGTCTTTCTCCCGCTCGTCCTGCCGCTGACGGCCTGGCCGATCGCCCGCCTGGCCGAACAGCATCTGCATCCGCGTACCGCGACACGGCTGCTCGCCGCGGTCGCGGGCGTGATGGCGGCATGCAGCACGGTGTGTCTCGGCCTGCTGATGGTGGTCGGCACGGCGCAACTGCCCGGCAACCCGCTGCCCGACGGCTGGTCGGACCCGGAGGTGCGCGAGGCCGTGCCGTACGACGAGGTGGCCGGCCGGCTCGCCATTCCGGCGCTGCTCACGGTCCTGGCGGTCTGCGGCCGGACACTGTGGCGGCACGGCCGGGTCCGCCGCCGCGCCCATCGCGTGCTCGCCGGACTGCCCGGCACGGAGGCGGCGGTACTGCCCGACGAACTGCCGTACGCGTACGCGCTGCCCGGCGGCCGACGGGACCGGATCGTGGTGAGCACCGCCCTGCTCGACTGCCTCCAACCGGCTGAGCGGCGCGCCCTGTTCGCCCATGAGCGCGCCCATCTGACGGCCGGACACCACAAGTTCCTGCTCGCCGTCCAACTGGCCGCGCGCGCCAACCCGTTCCTACGGCCCTTGAGTACGGCTGCGCACTACACGGCGGAGCGGTGGGCCGACGAGGACGCCGCCGGGCGGGTCGGCAGCCGGAGGACCGTCGCGCACGCCATCGGCAAGGCGGCCCTCGTGTCCCGGGGCACGCCCGCGCCCACGCCGGCCGGCTTCGCCGCGGCGGGGCCGGTACCGCGCCGGGTGGCGGCGCTGCTCGGCCCGGCACCCGCGGCACGCAGCCGGCCCTCGGTGTTCACCGCGGTGGGCCTGGCGGCCTGGGGCGCGGCGGCGGGCACGGCCGTGTCGGCGATGTCGTCCGCGAACTCGGCCGTGACCATGGTCCTCATCCTGCAGGCCGCCACACCCCTCTGAGGCAGGCCCCGGTCCTCAGCCGCCGCCGAATGCCTTGAGGATGCGCTCGGCGGCGAGTGTGGCCGTCAACTCGCCGTCCCTGACCTGCTGTTCGAGGCCGGGGGCGACGGCGCGCACGGCCTCGTCGGCGTGCAGTCGGCCCAGCAGTTCGTCGCGGACCATCGTCCACGTCCAGTCGACCTGCTGGTCACGGCGTTTGGCTGCCAGGCGGCCGGTCGAGTCGAGCAGGGCGCGATGCTGTTCGAGGCGGTCCCAGACGGCGTCCAGACCGGTCGACTCGCGGGCGCTGCACGTCAGCACGGGCGGAGTCCAGGCCACGTCCTTGCCGTGCATCAGCCGCAGCGCGCCCGCCAACTCCCGTGCCGCTGCCTGGGCGTCGCGTTCGTGCGGGCCGTCCGCCTTGTTGACGGCGAGGACGTCCGCCAGTTCCAGGACGCCCTTCTTGATGCCCTGGAGCTGGTCGCCGGTGCGGGCCAGCGTCAGCAGCAGGAACGAGTCGACCATGTTGGCGACGGCGGTCTCGGACTGGCCGACCCCGACCGTCTCCACCAGCACCACGTCGTAGCCCGCCGCCTCCATGACGACGATCGACTCGCGCGTCGCCTTCGCGACCCCGCCCAGGGTGCCCGCGGTGGGGGAGGGCCGGATGAAGGCGGCCGGGTCCACCGCCAGGCGTTCCATCCGGGTCTTGTCGCCCAGGATCGAACCGCCCGTACGGCTGGACGACGGGTCCACGGCGAGCACCGCCACCCGGTGCCCCAGTCCGGTCAGCATCGTGCCGAACGCGTCGATGAACGTCGACTTCCCGACGCCCGGCACCCCGCTGACCCCGATCCGCCGGGCCCGCCCGCTGTGCGGGAGCAGCTCGGTCAGCAACTCCTGTGCCAGCGCCCGGTGCTGGGGCCGCGTCGACTCGACGAGGGTGATGGCCCGCGCCACGATCGCCCGCTTCCCGCCGAGCACGCCCTTGACGTACGCGTCGAGATCGATCACAGGTCGTGCCCGAGGTCGGCCGAGAGCCGCTGGACGAGGTCGTAGGCCGCGTCCGGGATCACCGTCCCCGGCGGGAACACGGCCGCCGCGCCCATCTCCAGCAGGGTCGGCACGTCCTGCGGCGGGATCACCCCGCCGACGACGATCATGATGTCCTCCCGGCCCTCCGCCGCCAGCTCCTCGCGCAGCGCCGGTACGAGGGTGAGGTGCCCGGCGGCCAGCGAGGACACCCCGACGATGTGGACGTCCGCCTCCACCGCCTGCCGGGCCACCTCACCGGGGGTCTGGAAGAGCGGGCCGACGTCGACGTCGAAGCCGAGGTCGGCGAAGGCGGTGGCGATCACCTTCTGGCCGCGGTCGTGGCCGTCCTGGCCCATCTTGGCGACCAGGATGCGCGGCCGGCGCCCCTCGGCCTCCTCGAAGGCGTCCACCAGGGTGCGGGTGCGGTCGACGGACGGGGACTCGCCTGCTTCGTTGCGGTACACCCCGGCGATCGTACGGATCTGGCCCGCGTGCCGCCCATACACCTTCTCCAGGGCGTCGGAGATCTCCCCGACAGTCGCCTTCGCGCGGGCCGCGTTCACCGCCAGGTCCAGCAGGTTGCCCTCTCCGTCCGCCGCCCGGGTCAGCGCGTCCAGTGCGTCCTGGCAGGCCCGCTCGTCGCGCTCAGCGCGCAGCCGCCGCAGCTTCTCGATCTGCTGGGTGCGTACGGAGGAGTTGTCGACCTTGAGGACGTCGATCTGCTCGTCGGTCTCCACGCGGTACTTGTTGACGCCGATCACCGGCTGGCGCCCCGAGTCGATCCGGGCCTGCGTACGGGCCGCCGCCTCCTCGATGCGCAGCTTCGGGATGCCGGCGTCGATGGCCCTGGCCATGCCGCCCGCCGCCTCGACCTCCTCGATGTGCTGCCAGGCGCGGCGCGCGAGGTCGTACGTCAGCTTCTCGACGTACGCGCTGCCGCCCCACGGGTCGATGACCCGGGTCGTGCCCGACTCCTGCTGGATCAGCAGCTGGGTGTTGCGGGCGATGCGCGCCGAGAAGTCGGTGGGCAGCGCGAGCGCCTCGTCCAGGGCGTTGGTGTGCAGCGACTGGGTGTGGCCCTGGGTGGCCGCCATCGCCTCCACGGCCGTACGTGTCACGTTGTTGAACACGTCCTGCGCGGTCAGCGACCAGCCGGAGGTCTGCGAATGGGTGCGCAGGGAGAGGGACTTGGCGTTCTGCGGGTCGAACTGCTTGACGAGCTTCGCCCACAGCAGGCGTGCCGCGCGCAGCTTGGCGACCTCCATGAAGAAGTTCATGCCGATCGCCCAGAAGAAGGACAGCCGGGGCGCGAACGCGTCGACGTCCAGGCCCGCTTCACGGCCCGCCCGGATGTACTCGACCCCGTCCGCGAGGGTGTACGCCAGCTCCAGGTCGGCCGTCGCACCCGCCTCCTGGATGTGGTAGCCGGAGATGGAGATGGAGTTGTAGCGGGGCATCCGCTGCGAGGTGTAGGAGAAGATGTCGGAGATGATCCGCATCGACGGCTTCGGCGGATAGATGTAGGTGTTGCGGACCATGAACTCCTTGAGGATGTCGTTCTGGATGGTCCCGGCCAGCTTCTCGGGCGGTACGCCCTGTTCCTCCGCCGCGACGATGTAGAGCGCGAGAACGGGCAGCACGGCGCCGTTCATCGTCATCGACACCGACATCTTGTCGAGGGGGATGCCGTCGAAGAGCTGTCGCATGTCGTAGATCGAGTCGATCGCGACGCCCGCCATGCCGACGTCACCGGTCACGCGCGGGTGGTCGCTGTCGTAGCCCCGGTGGGTGGGCAGGTCGAAGGCGACCGACAGGCCCTTCTGGCCGGCCGCGAGGTTGCGGCGGTAGAAGGCGTTCGATTCCTCGGCGGTGGAGAAACCGGCGTACTGGCGGATCGTCCAGGGCTGGTTGACGTACATCGTCGGGTACGGGCCGCGCAGATAGGGCGCCGCGCCCGGGTACGTCTCCAGGAAGTCCAGGCCCTCCAGGTCACGGCCGGTGTAGAGCGGTTTGACCGCGATGCCCTCCGGGGTCTCCCAGAAGGTCTGGTCCGAGCCGGTGGCCGACTTGACGGCCGTACGCCAGTCGCCGGTGTCGGCGTTGGCGGTCGGGGTCCCCAGTTCGATTCCGGAGAAGTCGGGGATTCCCATCAGGACACTCCCATGCGGTCGAGGGTGGCGGAGAGCACGGCGACGGCGTCACAGCCCGCGAAGACATACGCGTCGACGTCCGTGTACTGCCCGGGACGGCCGGCGAGGAACACATGCGAGGCGCCGGCGGCCTTCAGCTCGGCCGCCACGGTCGCGGCCTGTTCCTCGTACAGCGTGTCACTCGAGCAGAGACAGGCCTCGCCGGCGCCGCTCTCCTCGAAGGTGCCCTCCGTGACGGGCTCGATGCCGCCCGCCTGGAAGAGGTTCGAGACGAAGGTCGTGCGGGCACTGTGGGCGGCGGCCGGCCCGATGGTCGCGAGGTAGACGCGCGGCCGGGTCCCGGTGGCGGCGAGGTGGGCGTCGGACCGGGCGCGCAGAGCCTCGTACGCCTCGTCGCGCCGCACCCGGGGAAGTCCTCCGGACGGCGGCTCGGGCGAGGGCTCGCGGTCCGGCAGCCGCTCGGCGAGATTCGGGAACTCGCTGACCCCGGTGATGGGTTCGCGCCGCTTGGCCAGCTTGGCGGAGCGGGCCGCCCAGGTGGTGGCCAGTGCCTCGCCCAGGTTCCCGGAACGAAGGGCGGCGGCCTGGCCACCGAGACCCTCGATCCACTGGAAGAACTCCCAGCCCGCGTGGGCGAGTTCGTCGGTGAGCCGCTCCACGTACCAGGAACCGCCCGCCGGGTCGATCACCCGCGCGAGATGCGATTCCTCGACCAGGATCGTCGAGGTGTTGCGGGCGATCCGGCGGGCGAACGCGTCCGGCAGGCCCAGCGCGTGGTCGAAGGGGAGCACGGTGACCGAGTCGGCGCCGCCGACCCCGGCGGCCAGCGTGGCGATCGTCGTGCGCAGCATGTTCACCCACGGGTCGCGGCGCGACATCATCACCGGCGAGGTCACCGCGTGCTGCACCTGCGCCCCGGCCGTCGGCGCCCCGCACACCTCGGCGACCCGCGCCCACAGCCGCCTGGCCGCACGCAGCTTGGCGATCGTGAGGAACTGGTCGGCGGTGGCCGCGTACCGGAACTCCAGCTGTGCACAGGCCTGTTCGACGGACAGCCCGGCCCCGGTCAGTTCCCTGAGGTAGGCGACCCCGGTCGCCAGGGACGCCCCCAGCTCCTGCGCGGCCGAGCCGCCCGCCTCGTGGTACGGCAGCGCGTCCACGGTCAGCGCACGCAGCCCCGGGTACTCCTCGGCGCTCAGCCGCGCGAGCGCGACGACCGGCGCGAAGTCCAACTCCTCACCCGTACGGGCCTCGTGGCCCAGCGGGTCGCCGCCGAGGTTGCCGCGCGCTGCCTCCCTGGCGATGCCCCGCTCCTCGTACAGCCGCAGCAACTCCCGTGCGGCGGGCTCGACTTCCTCGCCGGCGTCCAGGACGACGGGGGCCAGGTCGAGGTAGACGCCGTCGAGGGCCCGGGCGAGTGAGGACACCGGGATCGCGTCCGGGCCGACGGTCAGCCACAGCGAGGTGACGCCGTTCTCCAGGTCCGCGAGCACCGCGTCGCCGACGAGGGTCGCGTGCCGCTGCCGTACGTCCCAGCCTCCGACGGTGTTCCCCTCGGGGCGTCCACCACGCACGAAGGGGGCGAAGCCGGGGAATCCGGGGTCGGGAGCGTCGTCGTGCGCCGTGTAGAGGGGGCGGGTGGTGAGCCCGTCCTCCAGCGCGGTGGACAGCGCGTCCTCCGCTGTCGCCGCGGAGACCTCCTTGCCCGATTTGCGCAGGACGCCCTCCACCAGGCGCTGCCACTGCTCATGGGGCGTGGAAGGGAACTCGGCGGCCAGCGAGAGCCCGTCGTTGGGCAGGACTGTCATGCCCGGATGCTAGGCCAGTAAGGTCCGGCGACAGCAGAGCCCCCGCCTGTGACCTTGACCTCGGCCGAACTGTGACCCCGGCCTCATGGCGGTTCACCCATACCGCTGGGCGAGTCAATGGGGCGCCGCAGCGCGGGGACAACCCCGGAATGCCAGGCTGGGGTGTCACCATCGGCTTCGCCGGACTCGTACTCAACGGAGAGCACACCATGAGGATTCACCTGACCAGCGTCTTCGTCGACGACCAGGACAAGGCCCTGCGCTTCTACACGGACGTGCTGGGCTTCGTGAAGAAGACCGAGGTACCGCTCGGCGCGGACCGGTGGCTGACCGTGGTCTCGCCCGAGGATCCCGACGGGACCGAACTGCTGCTGGAGCCCTCCGGTCATCCCGCGGTGAAGCCGTACCGGGACGCGCTGATCAAGGACGGGATCCCGGCGACCGCCTTCGCGGTGGACGACGTACACGCGGAGTACGACCGACTGCGCGGTCTGGGCGTGCGGTTCATCCAGGAGCCGCGGGAAATGGGCCCGGTCACCATCGCCGTGCTGGACGACACCTGCGGCAACCTGATCCAGATCGTGCACCAGGCGTAGCGGGAGCCGAGCGAGCGCCGGCCCGATATTCGGTGGCGGCCGGTGTCGCCGCGCGCGACGATGCCCCCCATGGACTCGCGTGCGCACGACAACGGGACAACGGCGACTCGGTGGACGGTCGCGACCGTCTATGACGACATGTGGGTCGACCCGGACGACGACCCGCGTGAGACCGACACCGAGATCGTCGACGAACGCGGCACGCTGCTCGAAGGCCTGCGCCACTACCGCCTCACCGTGGAGATGAAGTGCGCCGGTCTGGACGCCGAGCAGATGGCCCGGCGTTCCGTGCCGCCGTCCACGATGTCCCTGCTCGGGCTGGTGCGGCACCTGACCGAGGACGAGCGGCACTTCCGCCGGGTCATGGCCGGCGAGGACGCGCCCAAGCTGTACCGCACCGACGACGACCGTGACGGCGACTGGAACGGCGCGGTGGCCGATCCCCAGGTCGTGGAGGACGCCTGGCGACAGTGGCGGGAGGAGACGGAACGCACCGACCGGTTCATCGCGAGCGTCGCCGACCTCGGCACCACGAACGCCGGCTTCTCCGACTTCGGCGCCGAGCACGGTGGACAGATCCAGCTGCGCGACGTCCTGGCGGCGCACGTCAACGAGTACGCGCGGCACTGCGGCCACGCCGATCTCCTCCGCGAGTGCATCGACGGCCGAGTGGGCCAGTGACCGCCGCCTGACCGGAGGGATGGGCCGACTGGAGGACCGGCGGAGAAACTCGTCGCGCCGCCGATGAGTTTCCGCCCGAGGATCGGTCGAAAGAGGCGACAGCGTTCCCCGCTCCAGGAGGTACTCATGACCACCGACGGATTCACCACGTGTCTCTGGTTCGACGGCCAGGCCGAGGAAGCAGCCCACTACTATGTCTCGGTCTTCAAGAACTCGAAGCTCGGCAGGATCGGCTACTACAACGAGGCCGGTCCCGCCCCCGCCGGCGACGTGCTGGCCGTCGACTTCGTGGCCAACGGCCAGAAGTTCGTCGCCCTGAACGGCGGCCCGCAGTTCAAGTTCAGCGAGGCCGTCTCCTTCCAGATCTACTGCGCGGACCAGGAAGAGGTCGACCACTACTGGGCCAAGCTCACCGAGGGCGGCGGCGAGGGCGGCCCCTGCGGCTGGCTCAAGGACAAGTACGGACTGTCCTGGCAGGTCATCCCGGACGGCCTGATCGAGATGATCAGCGACCCCGACCCGGAGAAGGCCGTCCGCACCACCAAGGCCATGTATGCGATGGGCAAGCTGGACATCGCCGCCCTGAAGAAGGCGTACGCGGGGGAGTAGGGCCCGTGCGGTCACGTGAACGCGGGCGCCGGTGGCGGGGTCGTCCGTACGAACGCCCCGCCGCCGGCGCTCGGTTCACGGCGTCATGCCGTTGGTGCAGGAGGCACCGGGCTCGGGCGTCTGCTCGCCCTGGACGTACTTGTCGAGGAACTTGGCGACCTTCGGGTCAGACGCCTTGTCCACCTTGAGCTGGTGCTCCCAGGCACTCAGCACGATCGGCGACGACTGGTCCTCGTACGGGCTCATGAAGGTGTACGCCGTGTTGGTCACCTTCTCGGAGAGCGCCTCGACGTCCGCCTTGGCCGCCTTGTCGTTGTACGTGATCCAGACGGCGCCGTGCTCGAGGGCGTGCACGGCGTTCTCGTTGGGGACCGCCTTGGTGTAGACCTGTCGGTCGCAGTTCACCCACACCTGGTTGTGGTCGCCGCCCACGGGCGGGCTCATCTTGTAGGTGACGGCCGTGGTGACGTGGTTCTGGGTGAGCTTGGACCAGGTCTTCACGCCGGCGATCGGCGCGGCCTTGGCCTCCTCCTTCTCCTGGGCGGAGTCGACGAGATACCAGCCGCCGCCGGCCAGGCCGACGAGTATGACGGCGGTCGCGCCGAGCGTGAGCAGCCGCATACGGCGCTCACGGGCCTGCTCGACCTTGCGCAGTTCCTCCATGTGGGCGCGGCGGGCCGCGGTCTTCGCCTTGGCGTTGGATGTACCCATGGGATGTCCTTCTCCGGGCCATGCCCGTTGTCGGGCACGGCACTGCAAGCTGGGGTGACGGTCGGGGCCGTGGCCGGGCGGAGCCGGGCCGGCGGATCGGGCCGTGGAGCGTGGGCCCGGTCGGCGTCTAGACCCTGAGCAGTTGCAGTTCGTGGAGATCGGGAGGGCGGGTGGCGCCCGGGATCCGCGACGGGCCGAGTGGCAGCCGCGCGGGGTCGGTGCCCGGCTGGTCCACCGCGGCGGCCCGGTCCGCGCCGATGACGGGCGCGTGGCTGAGGACCCCGTGGTGCCCGGGGGTGTGACAGCCGTGGTGCGGGCCCTCCTGGCAGGGGTCCCGGTCGGCGATGTGCACGGCGTGCACCGAGGCCGAGGCCGAGCCCGAGGGTCCGGTGTCCGGGGAGGGCAGGGCACCGGCGCAGGAGAACACGAACGTCGCGAGGACCAGGAGCAGGACGCCCAGCAGATGCGGGAGACCGCCGCGGGCATGCCGCGTCGCGAGGCGACGCACCCGTGCAGCGGACATCCGGACACCTGGAGGTAGGGGAGAGGGCGAGGAGAGATGAGCGCCGATGAAATTATCAGACCGCAAGGGTGTGCTAATGCCGTGCCCTCGATGCCCACGCGTCGCACCAGCGTCGGCGTTCGGCGCGCGTCCCGGACAAAGCCTGGCTAGCGTGAGGATCCGGACAACCCGACGAGAGTGACGAGACCGGAGAGGCCGAAGCCATGGCCGTGCAACCTGAGGGAACCCCCTGTTGGGCCGACGCGATGTTCAGTGACGTCGAGGGAGCCAAGAGCTTCTACGGCGAGGTGCTGGGCTGGACCTTCGGCGAGTCGTCGTCGGAGTACGGCAACTACACACAGGCGTACGCCGACGGCAAGGCGGTCGCGGCCGTCGTCCCGCCCATGCCGGGCCAGGAGGGACAGTCGGCATGGTGCCTCTATCTCGCCTCGCCGGACGCCGCCGCCACCGCCACCAAGATCCGCGACAACGGCGGCGAACTGCTCATGGAACCCATGCAGGTGGGCGACTTCGGCACCATGTGCCTGGCCCGCGACCCCAGTGGTGCCGTCTTCGGGGTCTGGCAGGCCGGCACCCACGAAGGCTTCGAAGCGGGGCCGGACCAGCCCGGTGCCTACTGCTGGGCCGAGGTCTTCACCCGCGACGCCGACAAGTCGGACACCTTCTTCCCGGCCGTCTTCGGCTACTCGGCGAAGCAGATGCAGGACGACGCCATCGACTTCCGGATGTACAACCTGGGCGAGCAGACCGTCCTCGGGCGGATGCGGATGACGGACGACTTCCCGCCCGAGATGCCGCCGTACATCAACGTGTACTTCAGCGTCGTCAACTGCGACGAAGCCGTTGCCACGGCCACCGAACTCGGCGGTGTACTGCGCTTCGGGCCCATGGACAGCCCGTTCGGCCGGTTCGCCGCGCTGAGCGATCCACAGGGCGCCAACTTCTCCGTCATCGACATCACGACCACGGCCGGCGAGATGCCCAAGTCGGCGGACGTGGACTGAGATCGGGCCCCGGTAACGGCGGGCGGGCGTCCGGTCCGCGCATGGCATGATCGAGCGCATGCGTGAACGAGTGGTGGCCGCGTGCGACGGGGCGTCGAAGGGAAATCCGGGACCGGCGGGCTGGGCCTGGGTGGTCGCAGACAGCTCGGAGAGCCCCAGCCGCTGGGAGGCCGGGCCGCTCGGCAGAGCCACCAACAACGTCGCCGAACTCACCGCGCTGGAACGGCTGTTGACGGCCGTCGCGCCGGACGTGCCGCTGGAGATCCGGATGGACTCCCAGTACGCGATGAAGGCCGTCACCACCTGGCTGCCCGGGTGGAAGCGAAAGGGCTGGAAGACGGCCGCCGGTAAACCGGTCGCCAACCAGGAGCTCGTCGTCCGCATCGACGAGCTCCTCGACGGGCGCTCGGTCGAGTTCCGCTATGTGCCTGCCCATCAGGTCGACGGGGACAAGCTGAACGACTTCGCCGACCGGGCTGCCAGTCAGGCCGCGATCGTGCAGGAGCCTGCGGGTAGTGAGCTGGGGTCTCCGCAGCCTCCGGCTGCGCCGGACAGTCCGCGTTCCGCCTCCGCGAAGGCCTCCGGCGGGAAGGGGGGCCGGGCGCGGGGTGGGAACTCCGGCCGCACCCTGAAGGCGAAGTTCGCCGGCCGGTGTGTGTGCGGGCGGTCGTATGCGGCCGGGGAGACCATTGCGAAGAACGCGCAGGGGTGGGGGCATCCGGAGTGTCGTAGCGTCTCGTAGCGGTTTGCCGGCGGCGCCGTTTCGTGGTGCGGGCCGGTGGGGGGTTTTGCGCAGTTCCCCGCGCCCCTGAGAGGTCGTGGTTCCTCGCGTTCTGGGTGGCTGCGGGGCGGTGGGGGCTTGGCGCGCAGTTCCCCGCGCCCCTGCGAGCCCGGCTGCGGGGCGGCGCTTGGCGTGCTCGCGGACTGCTACTCTCCGACGCTAAATGACCACCTTCTGTAATCGCTAGGGGTGTGTGTGAAGGTCGCCTGTGTGGGAGGCGGGCCTGCCGGCCTGTATCTCTCGATTCTGATGAAGCTGCGGGATCCGTCCCACGACATCACCGTGTACGAGCGCGACCCGGCGGGCTCGACCTACGGCTGGGGTGTCACCTACTGGCGCGGACTGCTCGACAAGCTCCAGGAGCACGACCCCGAGTCCGCGCGGGCCATCGCCGACGCCTCGGTGTCCTGGGACCACGGAGTCGCCCACGTGGGCGACAGCGCGACCCGGCACCCCGGTGACGAGGGCTTCGGCATCGGCCGGCACAGGCTCCTCGAGATCCTGGCCGACCGGGCCCGGCAGCTCGGCGTACGGCTGGAGTTCGAGCACGGGATCACCGGGGCCGAGGAGCTGGTCGGCGCCGACCTGGTCGTGGCCGCCGACGGCGTCAACAGCGTGCTGCGCGAACAGCACACCGAACACTTCGGCGCGGGCCTGCGCGCCGGGCGCAACCGGTACATCTGGCTCGGCACCACCAAGGTCTTCGACGCCTTCACCTTCGGCTTCAAGGAGACGGAGCACGGCTGGATCTGGTGCTACGGCTACGGCTACAGCAAGGACCACAGCACCTGCGTCGTCGAGTGCGCCCCCGAGACCTGGAGCGGGCTCGGCCTCGACCGGGCGAACGAGGCCGACGGCCTGGCCGCCCTCGAGAAGATCTTCGGCGACCTGCTGGACGGCCACCCCCTGATCGGCAGGTCCTCCGCCGACGGCGCCGCCCAGTGGCTCAACTTCCGCACCCTCACCAACCGCACCTGGCACCACGGCAACCTCGTCCTGCTCGGCGACGCCGCCCACACCACCCACTACTCCATCGGCGCCGGCACCACACTCGCGCTCGAGGACGCCATCGCCCTGGCCGAAGCGCTCCACGCACACCCCGGACTCCCCGAGGCGCTCACCGCCTACGAGGAGCGGCGCAAGTCCGAACTGCTCTCCATTCAGAGCGCGGCCCGCTACAGCGCCCAGTGGTACGAGAATTTGCCGCGCTACATCCGGCTGCCCCCGGCCCGGATGTTCGCCCTGCTCGGCCAGCGCCATTCTCCCCTGCTGCCCTATGTGCCGCCCCAGCTCTACTACGGCATCGACCGGGCGGCGGGGCGCCTCGAAGCGCTGCGCCGGTTCAAGCGGTGGCTCGGGCCGAAACTCGCGCGCACCGCGCAGACGCGGGTGCTGGCCTCCCGTACCCGGGAAGATGCCGAGGTCTCCGGAAAATAGCCTGGTCATGGCACGGTGGTATTGGGTGAATGGCGATTCACCGCTATGGTGAATCGCCATTCACCCATATTATTTGTCGCGCAGAGCGGCCGGCCGCTGGAGTACCGATGGACCAGCCTGTCCCGATGTCCGACCACCCGTCGGCCGCGCGGCCCCTGCGCGACCGTATGACCGTGCCGGCGCTCGCGTTCGGCGGAATGCTCATGGCGGTCATGCAGACCGTGGTCGTCCCGCTGCTGCCCGACCTGCCCCGGCTGACCGGTGCCTCGCCCGGCGCGGTCTCCTGGATGGTGACCGCGACCCTGCTCTCCGGTGCCGTCCTCACCCCCGTGCTGGGCCGCGCCGGGGACATGTACGGCAAACGGAGAGTGCTGATCGCGGCCCTCGGGGTGATGGTCCTCGGCTCGGTCATGTGCGCCCTGTCCTCCGACATCGGCGTACTCGTCACGGCACGCGCGCTGCAGGGCGCCGCGTCCGCCGTCGTACCCCTGTCCATCAGCATTCTGCGCGACGAACTGCCATCGGAGCGCACCGGAAGCGCGGTCGCGCTGATGAGCGCCACCCTCGGAATCGGCGCATCCCTGGGGCTGCCGCTCGCCGCGCTGGTCGTCCAGTACTCCGACTGGCACGTCATGTTCTGGGTGACCGCCGGCCTCGGCGCGGCAGGCGTGGCGGCGGTGTGGTGGGCGGTGCGCGAGTCGCCCGTCCGGGAGCCGGGGCGCTTCGACCTCGTGGGCGCGCTGGGGCTGGCTGTCGGGCTGGTGTGTCTGCTGCTCGGGATTGTCGAGGGCGGCGAGTGGGGGTGGGGAGGTGCGCGCGTCCTGGGGCTGTTCCTCGGCGCGGTCGCCGTACTCGGCCTGTGGTGGTGGCAGCAGTTGCACACCCGACAGCCGCTGGTCGACCTGCGGTTGGTGGCCCGGCCCCGGGTCGGCCTGTCCCATGTCGCCGCCCTGCTGACCGGGTTCGCCTTCTACTCCAACACCCTGGTGACGGCCCAGCTGGTGCAGGCCCCCGAGGCCACCGGGTACGGGCTCGGCCTGTCCATCGTCGAGACGGGTCTCGTCCTGCTGCCCGGCGGCATCGCCATGCTGCTGTTCTCGTCCGTCTCCGCGCGCGTATCGGCGGCGTTCGGGCCACGCGTCACCCTGGTCGTCGGTACGTCGGTCATCGCGCTCGGCTATGTGGTGCGCATCGCCGACAGCCGCGAACTGTGGATGATCATCGTGGGTGCCGCGGTCGTCTCCGTGGGTACCACCCTCGCCTACTCGGCGCTGCCCATGCTGATCCTGGGGGCCGTACCGCCCGGCCAGACGGCCTCCGCCAACGGAGTGAACGTACTGATGCGCACGATCGGCCAGGCCATGTGCAGCGCGGCGGTGGTCGCCGTGCCGGTACGCCACACCAGTCCGGTGGACGGCACCGCCGTGCCCACCCTGCACGGCTACCTGCTCGCCTTCGCGATGGCGGGCGCCGTCGCCCTGCTGGCCTGCACGGCGGCCCTGACCATCCCCGGCGACCCGGCAGCCGACGGCACCCGGCGCACCCGCGGCCGCACAGCGGGGACGCGGGGCGGGGTGATGGAGGGAGCATGAGCACCGTGCACACACCACCGCCGACCGACGCCGACACCCAGCCGACCCCTGCCCAGGAGGCCCCGGCCGCGCGCCGGGACGCCGAGCAGACGAAGGCCGCCATCCTGCGCGCCGCCCGGCATCTGCTCGCCCGTCACGCCCAGGCCGACATCACGCTCAAGACGGTCGCCGACCGCGCCGGGGTCAGCCCTCCGCTGATCCTCAAGTACTTCGGCAACAAGGACGCGCTCTTCGCCCGCGTGATGTCCTTCGCCCAGGACGCCGACGGCCTCCTCGACGCGCCCCTGGACGACCTCGGCCGCCACATGGTCCGCCATCTCCTCACCGGCCAGACCGAGCGCGGCGCCGACCCGGTCCTGCGGATCGTGTTCGCCCCCTTCCAGGGCGACCGGGGCGACATCATGCGCGCCAACTTCCGCACCCAGGTGAGTGATCGCCTCGCCGCCCGTCTCACCGGCCCCGACCCGGGCCTGCGGGCCGAACTGGCCGTCGCCACCCTGCTCGGCCTGGGCGTCATGTACGGCATCGCCCGCGGAACACATCTGCGGGAGGCGACGATCGACGACATCGTGGACCGGTACGCCCCCACCGTGCAGGCCCTGCTCACCCCCTGACGGGGTCTCAGCGCAGCAGCCGGTCGAGGAACGCGTTCTTGAACACACCGTGCGGGTCGAGCCGGTCGAGGGTTCCGACGGCCTCCTGCCACACAGCGGGGCCGTACGAAGCCGGTACCGCCGTACCGATGACCTCCGCGTCGCTCCACCCCGCCGTCTCCGTGTACGCCCAACCCTTGGACCACTCGACCCGGGTCAGCGCGTGCCCGCCGTCGTACGTCCCGAGCAGGAACTGTTCGAGTTCCCGGAAGAAGGCCTCCGCGTACGGCGTCCCGGGCAGCGTCAGTACGTCCAGCCAGACCGCCGTGTCCCACTCGGGGTGCCCCTCGACCGGGCGCGGCGCGGACAGCAGCGGGGCACGGGCGCCGGCCGCGTCGGAGTCCGCCGGGCGGTCCAGGCCGGTGGCGCGGATCTCGACGGTGCCGTTGACCGGGAAGCGGCCCAGGGCGGCGTACGCGGCGAGGCGTTCCCGGTAGAACGCGGTGAACTCGGCGATGACACGCTGCACCTGGGCCCGGCCGGTCAGCACCGCGTACCCGTTCGCGGCGACCCGCAGAGTCGTCGGTCTGACGTACAGCAGCGTGTTCTTCGACGGCCCCCAGATGTCCGCCGACAGCGTCGTGACGAGCCCGAGCGAGGCCACGTCCAGCTGCGTGTTGCCGAGCACCGGAGCGAGGTACCAGGCCCCGTCGGACAGGATCCGCCCGACGAGGTCGGCCACCACGGTCGGGACGTTGTCGGAGAACGGGTAGTTGTACGGCGACGAAACGCGCCGCGAGGTCAGCGGCTTGTCCGGCGCGACGCTCCACACCTTCAGCCAGGGGAACTCGGTGAAGGCGAACCAGATCGTCTCGACCCTCCCCGCCTCGTCCAGGAAGCTCGCGAAGGTGCGCCCACCGGACCCGCTGCCGGGTGCCGCGAACAGTTCGGCCGCCGAGATGTCCGTACGGCTGAGGCAGCGCAGGTTCGTGTTGGCCCCCACCCGCAGGACTACCTCGACGACCAGGGACCGGCCCAGGTGGGTGAGGAGCGCCGCGCAGTCCGCCTCGTCGCGGTCGAACGTCCGCAGTACGTAGGCGCCGGAGCCCTCGTCCCACACGACCGCCGTCAGCGACAGCACGAGGTTGCTCAGCGAGCCGTACGTGTGCCCGGGCAGCAGGGTCTCCCCGTCGGCCGGTACGGACGTGCCGTGGGCGTCGACGGCCAGGGCGCCGCCCAGGGTGAGGTCACCGGGCGCGGGCGCGTTGGTCACCCCGAGTCCGTGCTGCTCCAGGTAGGTGAGCAGGGCCTCCAGGGTGACTCCGGTACCGGCGCGCACAGCGGCGGGGCCGGTGGACTCCAGGGCGAGGCCGGTGAGATGGGGAGCGGTGTCGACGATCAGCACGGGCGCGTCGGCCTCCGTACCCTCCGTGATCGTCAGGGGCGACCAGCCGTGCGCGGAACCCCGGGCGCGAACCGTCCAGCCGTGCCGCCAGGCCCAGTTGACGACCTCGACCACCTGGCCGGGGCCGGCCGGCGCGCAGGCCCAGAGCCCGTCGGCGGTGATCTCGCCGACCCAGTTGCGGTAGCCGGAGCGGTAGGGCGTGACGTCGGCCGGGAAGTCGGGAAGCTCGGCGGCGGCGACGGCCGGGTCGGCCGCGATCGCCACGAGGGCGAGGGAGGCCGCGCCGAGCAGGAATCCGCGGCGCGCCAGATGATCAGTCATCCGGTCACGCTAAAGGGTGAATGACGCGCATTGGTTGACGCCTGCATTGACTCACTCGTTCGGGTGACGCATGGCCCTGTCTGCGGGCCGGTCGGACGGATGAAAGACTGACGCCATGGACGAGCGTGTAATCGGTAGGTCGGGTCAGCGGGCGTCGGTCATCGGCCTCGGAACGTGGCAGTTGGGCGCCGACTGGGGCGACGTGGAGGACAAGGACGCCCTCGCGGTGCTGGACGCGGCGGTCGAAGCGGGAGTGACCTTCTTCGACACCGCCGACGTGTACGGCGACGGGCGCAGCGAACAGACCATCGCCGCCTTCCTGCGTGGCAGGCCCGAGCTGGACGTACTGGTCGCGACCAAGATGGGCCGCCGGCTCGAGCAGCTCCCGGAGAACTACGTCCTCGACAACTTCCGTGCCTGGAACGACCGTTCGCGGCGCAACCTCGGCGTCGACCGGATCGACCTGGTCCAGCTGCACTGCCCGCCGACCCCGGTCTACTCCTCCGACGAGGTCTACGACGCCCTGGACACCCTGGTCGCCGAGGGGCGCATCGCGCGTTACGGCGTCAGCGTCGAGACCTGCGAGGAGGCGCTGACCGCGATCGCCCGGCCGGGCGTCACCAGCGTGCAGATCATCCTCAACGCGTTCCGCATGAAGCCCCTGGCCGAGGTGCTCCCCGCCGCCGAGAAGGCGGGTGTCGGCATCATCGCCCGCGTCCCGCTCGCCTCGGGCCTGCTGTCGGGCAAGTACACCAAGGACACGGTGTTCCCCGAGAACGACCACCGCACCTACAACCGTCACGGAGAGTCCTTCGACCAGGGCGAGACCTTCTCCGGCGTCGACTACGCGACCGGTGTGGAGGCGGCGGCGGAGTTCTCGGCGCTCGCCCCCGAGGGGTACACGCCGGCCCAGCTGGCCCTGCGCTGGATCGCCCAGCAGCCGGGCGTGACCACGGTGATCCCGGGCGCCCGCTCGGCCGAGCAGGCCCGCGCCAACGCGGCGACCGCCGCCCTGCCGCCGCTGTCGGCGGAGACGCTCACCGCGATCCAGGACCTCTACGACCGCCGGATCAAGGCACAGGTGGAAACCCGCTGGTAGTCAGCGCACTGACGTACGCCTCTCACGGCTCCAGGAGCAGCTGGTGTTCCTGTTCCTGGTCGCCGGAGGCACTGCCCCGGTCATGGGCGGTGAAGGTGCCGGTGAGGGTGGCGTCCGCGCAGCGCACGGCCGCAGGTGTGCCCTGCACGGTGACCATCACGGGCGCCGACAACTGTTCCCTCTTGGGCTGACCGGGCGTGAGCGTCTCCGTACCGACCGTGAACGCGGCCGTGTGCACCGTCGAGTGTCCGTCGTCGTCCCCGGGGAACTCGTCGGCGGGGCCGAAGACCGACTCCAGGGCCCGGACGACCGTCTGTGCGTCGGCGGCGTTGCCGCCGCTGACCGTGAGGGTGAGCTGTGTGCCGGACATGGCCGGACCTCCCTGTTCGCCGTGGCCGCGGTGGTGGTCTCCGGGTAGCCACGGTTCCGATCACTCAAACAAACCCGTCGGGTCAGGATCTGATCGGTTTCGCCGTGACGGGGAACCCGTAATCGGACCAGGACATGCGGGTGAGTGGCCGGGAGGAGACATGGTGGACACCGACGGCGGGGCCGGCACGCGCGAACGCGGGCGCACGGAGACCGAGGACGAGCGGGCCGACCGTATGTGGGGCGAGCTCATCCAGGAGGTGCGCGTCGCCCAGACGGGGGTGCAGATCCTCTTCGGCTTCCTGCTGACCGTGGTCTTCACCCCGAGGTACCCGCAGCTGGACGAGACGGAACACGCGATCTACATCATCACCGTGGTGCTGGGTTCCGCCGCGACCGGTGCCCTGATCGGGCCGGTCTCCCTGCACCGGATCGTCTCCGGCCGCCGGGTGAAACCCGAGGCCGTGCGCTGGGCCAGCCGTCTGACCTTCGTCGGCCTGGTGCTGCTGCTCGCCACGATGACGGCCGCGCTGCTCCTGGTCCTCCGGGTGGCCACCCACGACGCGTACGTGCCCTGGCTCGTCGCGGGTGTCGTCGCCTGGTACCTGGCCTGCTGGTTCGTCCTGCCGCTGTGGACGCGCCGCCGCTACACCGAGGACTGAGCGCGCAACGCCGCGAGCTGCCGGTCGTGGACGCGGCTCAGCACGAGCAGGGAGACGCTCGCCCCGATCAGCGCGCAGAACATGTCCCACTGGGTGTCCCACACATCGCCCTGCGTGGCCAGGAAGTCGTCGGCCGCCGCGCCGCCGATCACGGCCGCCGCCCACTCGAACATCTCGAACACCGCGCTGAAGGCCAGACAGGCGCACACCGTCAGGGGGGCGAGCCAGCGGCTGCCGCGCAGCGGTGACGTACGGCTCAGCAGCTCCCGTACGAGCAGGGCCGGCACGAAGCCCTGCATGAGGTGGCCGAGCCGGTCGTACGGATTGCGGTCGAGGCCGAACGTGTCGCGCGCCCAGTCGCCCAGCGGGACCTGCGCGTAGGTGTAGTGGCCGCCCACCATCAGGACGAGGGCGTGCAGCGCGAGCAGACAGCACAGGAGGTTCGTGAGCGGGAAGCGCCGCCAGGTCAGCACGATCACGGGCAGCCCGATCAGGATCCAGACCGTCTCCAGGAACCAGGTCATCAGATCGTGCGGCTGCCACACCGAGACCGCGAGCGCGACGGCCACCAGCCCGGCCAGCAGCACGGGAAGGTGCCGCCGCGGGGCCTCGGTGGCCGTCGGGAGGGCGCTGGTGAGGTGGTCGACTGCGGGCATCGGAACGCTCCTTGTGGTGGGAGCATCATCGTGGCGGAGCGTTCCGACCCCGGGCATGAGTACCTGTACTCAGCGCGGGGCGCCCGTGTGCTCAGCCGTCACGTGGACGAGGTGTTTGCCCCGCGCAGTGCCGTGATGCAGGAGGCGATGGCCTCCTGGAGCTCCTCCAGCTGCTGGACCATCTCGTCCTCGGCGAACTCCTGGACGTCGTCGAAGGTCAGCTCCTCGAACGCCTTCGTCGCCTTGGTCAGGCTGCTGTAGAACTTCGTCCGCCGTTCCTGGACGCGCAGTTCGGGGTCGGCCTCGACGGCCTCGACGACCAGGTTCTTGAGGGTGCCGTAGGCCTCGGTCGCCCACTCGCCGGTGTCCTCGTCCTCGTCCAGTTCGTCGAGGAGGGACAGATGCCGTTCGGCCTCCTGGCGCAGATCGAGGGGCGCCTCGATGGTCTGCCCGGCAGGCGTCTTCACCTGGCCGGACTCGGCGATCTGGCGGACGTATCCGACGCGGTCGGCCGACCGGGACTCGGTGGCCACCGCCTTCTTCAGATCGTCGGTGCGGACGATGTCACGCGCCAACTCGGCCTGGAGATCCGGGTCTTCCTTGATCCGGTCGAGCAGTGCGTGCCGGGCGGCACGGGCGGTCGAGGGGTCGGCCATGATCGCGGCCCGCAGGGCGGTGGGGTTCTCCGCGACCTCCAGCGCCTTGGTCGGCCGGATGCCCTCGGCCTCGGCGGCCTCCGAAATGGCGGCGCCGCGCTCCGAGCCGGCGCTGGAACGTGAGCTGTAGTAGGTGAGCCACAGGTCGGCGCCCGGGAGTTCGACCTCCTGGCCCGGGACCAGCGCCTCGAAGTGCGGGACCACACCGTCGTCGGCGGCCTTGTCCCAGGCCTTGTAGTAACGCATGACGCGCTCGGGCGAGCAGTCGGCGAGCGCCGCGAACTCCTTGGCGGAGACCTTCGGCGTCTCACCGGCGGGCTGACCGCCGGGCCGCACGCTCCGCGCCACCATCAGCCCGAAAGTCCACCCTCCCGTCCGCGCGTAGACGCCGAACTCCCGCGCGTCACGCGCCACGAGCGGCGACACGTCGGCGGAGACCTCGGCGATCTCGTCGCCGGATTCGTCGCCGGGTTCGTCGCCGGGTTCGTCGCTGAGTGCGTCGACGGGCTCGGCGGACGGCTCGGACCACTCGGACCCGTCGAATTCCTCGGACAGGGCGATCGCTACGGTCACAGGTGACTCTCCCAGGGGTGGCTGGACGGACGGCGAAGGTGCAGACAGGCAGCCTATATGCGGGCATTGACGTCACTTTGACAGACCGGGCCCTGCCCGGATCCCGGTCTGTCACCGCATCCGTACGCCCGGTGGTCGACACGTGTACCCGCCCATGGCTGTACGCGCATCACTCTCTGAAGGTGCGGAAGAAGGCGTCCAGCGCCTGCTTGTTGGCGGTGGACTCCCAGTCCGCGGCGGGTGTCGTCCAGCGCAGCGAGAAGCCCGTGTTCTCGCCGATGAGGAAGCCACGGCCGAGCGTACGTATCCGGGTGCCGTCGAAGTCGGACAGCCACTCCATGTCGGCCCCCCTGTGCCCGCGAAAGGTCGTCGCCCGGATCGCGCCGATCCGCTGGAAGCCGATGCCCGCCCGGCTCAGGACCGGCTCGACGTCGTCGCGCCACACGGCCACCGGGTCCGAGCGAAGCCGCTGGCTGTAGGTGACGGTCAGGGTCCGCGGGTCGCCGGCGGCGCCGAACACGATGCGGTAGGCGACGTTGCCGGGGGAGACGTCCTCGCTCAGCCGCTTCCACCCCTGGGGAAGGGCGACGGAGAAACCCTCGGGGGCCTGGTAGACCCTGAACCCGGCGGGCAGCGCCTCGGCGGTGCCGCCACCGGCCGGGGGGGTGGGCGTGGGTTTCGCCGACGGCGGCACCGACGGGGGCGGCGGGGCCGGCGCCGAGGGGGAGACGCTGGGCCGGACGGTCTCCTCCGGGACGGGGGTGTTCTGGTCGGCGGAGGGGAGGGAAGGGACCGGGTCGGGCGGCGCGACGGCCGACGGGGTGGTGTCCGCACCGGACGCCGAGGCGTCGATGCCGGGCAGGTTGTCCGTCGTGGCGAGGACGGCGACGGTGACGACGGCCAGAGCGGTTCCGGCGAGCACGAGCTTGCGGGTGGCCCTGCGGTTCCAGGTCCCGCCGCCGAGCCGCCCGGCGCCCTCTCCCGCGGCGGCGCCGCGCAGCCGGACGGTGGGCACCGCCGCGTCCGAGGTGTCCGGCTCGTCCCTGATGACACGGAGCAGGGCGTCCCGTGCCACCGGAGCGGTCAGCCGTTCCCGGGCGTTCTTGCGCAGCAGCCCCTGGATGACCTGGGTGAGCGGCCCGGCCCGCACCGGGCTGCGCAGCGGCAGCCGGTCCACCGCCCGGAGCGTGGCGTCGGGCCGCCCCCGGTCACGGAACGGGGGCCGCCCCTCGGCCATCGCGTACAGGAGCGCGCCCAGCGCCCACAGGTCGTCCGACGGCTCGGCGCGCGCCCCGTGGGCCTGTTCCGGCGAGGCGTACGACGGCGCGCCGACCCGGGACACGGACGTGGCCCCCGCCAGGCCGAAACCGGTCACCACGACCGGGCCCTGGTCCCGCACGAACACCTGGCCGGGACTGAGTTCGGCGTGCACGATGCCCTCGCGGTGTGCTCCCTCCAGGACGTCGAGCACCTCGAGCGCGATGCGCGCCGCCCGCACGTAGTTGAACGTCCCCTGCCGTTCGAGGAGTTCACTGAGCGGCGTGCCGTCGATCCATTCGGCGACCGTCCACAGGGTGCCGAACTCCTCGAGGACGTCGATCACGACGCCCACCCGGCCCGGCAGGACCAGCCCGAGGATCTCGGAGGCGCGCATCACCCGGGCGATGGTGCGGCGCGCGGTCTGTTCCCGGGGGTCGGGAGGGAGCTGGATCTGGGTGAGGACGACCGGGCGCTCCGATGCGGTGTCCTCGCCGGCCCAGGAGACCCGGTTCGTTTCGCGATGGACGACATCGAGGAGTCGGTACCTTCCGGCCACCAACTCATGTGTGGAGACGTGCGCCTTGACCATGGCCATCCCTCGCTGAACCCCTGGCTCTCACCTTTTGGCTCTCACCTTTCCCAGAGGTACGAGGGGTGTGAGGGGGTCTGTTCAAATATTCCGCAACTCCTGGGCCCGGTTCTCCTTTTATTCATCTGCGCAGGGCAGGTGTGCGAAGAAATGGGTGCATTCCCTGGTCCTGCCGTGACGGCCCGCACACGATCTCCCCGCCGGATCTCTCCTTCCGGCTACAGCTCGCGGCGCGCCAGGAAGCCCAGCAGGGCCCGCAGTTCGCCGACCGCAGGCCCCGCCAGGGGCAGGTCGTCCAGGCCGCGTTCGACCGCAGCGAGGTGCCGACGGGCCTGGGCGAGGGTCGCCGTACGGCCGCCCGCCTCGCTGACGAGCGCCGCCGCCCGGCGCGCCACCGCCGCGTCGGGCGCGTCGACGGACTCCAGCAGCTCGGCGAGCCGCCGGGCGGCCGGCACCGGCGCGTCGAGCGCGGCCAGTACCGGGTACGACTTCTTGCGCTCCCGGAGATCGCCGTGGACGGGCTTGCCGGTCACGGCCGGGTCGCCCCAGACGCCCAGCACGTCGTCGGCCATCTGGAAGGCGGCACCGGCATGCCGTCCCACCCGCTCCAGCGCCGCCGTCGTGGCCGGCGGGGCGCCACCCAGCGCGGCTCCCAACGAGAGCGCGCAGCCGAGGAGGGCGCCCGTCTTGCGCTCGGCCATCCTCCGGTACTCCTCGGGCCGCACCCGCTCGGGCCCGGTCCACGGCCGGGAGGTGAACAACAGGTCGTCGGCCTGCCCGGCCACCACGTCCGTCAGCGCCGCCGACAGCAGCCGCATCCCCGCCGGTCCGCCCGGTGTCCGCGCGAGCGTCTCGACGGCCAGTGCGAACAGGGCGTCACCCGCGAGCACGGCCGGGCCGGTCCCGTACGCCCGCCACACCGTAGGGCGGCGGCGCCGGGTCGGGTCGCCGTCCATGATGTCGTCGTGCAGCAGCGAGAAGGTGTGCACCAGCTCCACCGCGACCGCCGCCGCGACCCCGGCCCGCGCGGGCGCCCCGGCCGCCTCCGCACCGAGCACGGCCAGCGCCTGCCGTACGCCCTTGCCGCCGGACGCGTCGACGGGCGCACCGCCCACCTCGCACCAGCCGAAGGAGTACGCGGCCATCTCGCCCAGCCATGGATGCAACCGACCGACGGCCTCGGTGAGCGCCGGCCGCACCAGGTCACGGCACCGGTCGAGGACTTGGGGCACAGAGGGGGCCGCCGGTGCCAGCGACCTCGAACCGGGAGGCGTCATCGTGCGGCCTCCGGGTCCGTGCCGAGGCCCAGTTCGCTCTCCGCCCGCGCCACCATCGCACGGGCGTGCCGCAGCCCGATGCGCTCCAACTCGTGTGCCAGTTCCCTCAGTTCAGCGGCCGTCTCGGTGCGGTCGCGGCCCAGGCGGGCCAGCGACTTCGCCAGTCCCAGACGGGACAGCGCCTCGCCGCGCGGCTCACTCATGGCCTGGAACTCGGCCAGGGCCTGGAGATACAGGTCGCGCGCCTCGGTGTAACGCCCGGCCCGGTAGAGAACGTTGCCACGCATCTTGTGGTTGTAGGCGAGCGCGCTGGACAGGTTCATCGCCGTGCAGCTCTCCTCCGCCTCCGAGAGCAGCGCGAGGGCGCGTTCCGTGTCCCCGTCGATTACGGACACGAGGTCGGCGAGCCCGCGCAGGGCCCAGGCGTGACCACGCCGGTCGTCGGCCCGCGCGGCGATCTCGGCCGCCTCCTCGAACAGGGCGTACGCGGTGTCGTACGAGCCGGTGTTGCGGTGCATCTGCGCGATGCCCTCCAGTGCCCACACGGTGTGCCGCGCCTCACCGCGCTTGCGTGCCTCGGCGAGCAACTGCTCGTGCAGCAGGCCGACCGCCTCGTAGTCGCCCTGGATGCGGCCGGTCTCGGCCAGACCCGCGAGCGAGTAGCCGCGTACGACGATGTCGCCGCCGCGCTCGCCGAGTTCGGCGGCGAGTTCCAGCAGCCGCCGGGCCAGTCTGAACGCGCCGCGCTGCCGGGCGAGTGTGCCGCCGCTCCACAGCGCCCACGCCATCGCCGCGGTGTCCCCGTCCGCCCGGGCCGCGCGGTAACTCGCCTTCCAGGCCAGGTCGGCGTCGCCGATGTGCCCGAGCCGCCGGTGCGCCTCCGCGACCGCGAGTCCCGAACGGGCCGCCTCCGCGCGCCGCCCGGCCCGCTTCGCGGCCGCTAACTGCTCGGTGCCCGCGGCGAGTACGTCGACCAGGGAGGAGTTCACCGAGAGGCCGGTGAGCGCGCCCTGGTACTCCGGGGCGAATGCCTTGCCGTACATGTGACCCTTTCGGTATACGCTGGGCGTATACACGGTGTGTATAGTGCGCCGAAAGTTCGCCCCGGCCGGTCGGGCCGGGGCGGCGCCTCGTTGTTCTTTGGTGTCGTCGATCAAGACGGCGGGGACGGCCGCGAGGTTGCCTGTGCGGCGCAGATCACGTTCCGGAAAGCGGGCCGCAGTGGTGTCAGTTCTGCGGCTTCTGCGCGGTCGCCTCGCTCGGCCGCACGACGACGACCCCCTCGCCCTGCAGCATCAGTTGGACGGCCTCGCCGGAGCCGCCGCGGAGCATCGAGCCGAAGGACTGCGAACGGTGCAGCGACGTCTGGAGACTCGCCGTCCAGCCGACGACGGCGTCCGTGTCGACGTACACCGGATACTGCGGCGAGACCGGGATCACCAGCGGGTTGCCCTCGCACATCAGCCCCAGCCGCCCCTGCCCGGTGAAGACGCTGTTGAACAGGCCCGCGCCGCTCGCCCCCGCCCCCTTCACAGTCTTGATCTCGTACGCCAGTGACGCGTCGAAGCACAGCACGTTGCGGCCGTTGACCGTGAAGACGTCACCCGGGTCGATCTCGACGACGAAGCAGTTCTGCGCCTCGTGCGCGAACCATGCCTCGCCCTGACCGCGCACCGTCATCAGGGGCAGTCCCTCGCCCGTGACCGCACGCTTCAGCATGCCGCCGACGCCCTGTCCCTTGCGCTCGAACTGCAGGTCGCCGCGGAAGGCGATCATCGAGCCCTGCCGGGCGAACATCTCGCCGTTGACCACGTACTTGATGGACTTGGCGTTCTCGACGGTCATCCCGGGCGCCGTGGCCGGCTGCACCATGTACTCACTGGAAAAGAGGTCACCCTTCATGCGGGCATCGTGTCCCGGAGGGTGCCGCTCCGCCAAGGGAGCGCGCGGAAGGCGAGGCCCCCGGCGGAAGGAGGCCGAAAAGGGCGCCCTTGTGTCCGGACCTCCGTCGTCGGCGACGCCGGTGACGCTAAGTTGAACGGCACGGTCAACTACGTATCCCCACAAGGAGGTTGCCCGGTGACGCAGGACTCGTCCGGCCCCGGCACACAGACGCCGGAGAAGATCGACACGACAGTGCCGCACTCGGCCAGGATCTGGAACTACTGGCTCGGCGGCAAGGACAACTACCCGGTCGACCACCAGGCGGGCGACGCCTTCCGCGAGATCTTCCCCGGCATCAACGACCTGGCGCGCGACTCCCGCGCCTTCCTCGGCCGGGCCGTACGCCACCTCGCCGGCGAGGCCGGAATCCGGCAGTTCCTCGACATCGGCACGGGCCTGCCCACGGCGGACAACACTCACGAGATCGCCCAAAGCGTGGCCCCCGGCGCCCGCATCGTCTACGTGGACAACGATCCGCTGGTCCTGACCCACGCGGAGGCCCTCCTCACCAGCTCACCCGAGGGCGTGACGGACTATGTCGACGCCGACCTGCACAACCCCGTCGCCGTCCTGCGGGAAGCGGCCCGGACCCTGGACCTCAGCCGGCCGGTCGCCCTGACACTGATGCAGGTCAGCGGGCACATCGCCGACTACGACGAGGCGCGGGCCATCGTCCGGGAGCTGCTGGACGCCCTGCCGTCGGGCAGCTACTTCGCGTTCAACGACAGCGTGGACACCAACAGGGCCAACGCCGCGGCGACCCGGCTCTACAACGAGAGCGGCGCCGTCCCCTACTACCTGAGGAGCCCGGCGGAACTCGCCGGCTTCTTCGACGGCCTGGAGCTGCTCGCCCCCGGCGTCGTCCCCATCACCGACTGGCGCCCCGATCCCGGGACGGCGACCGCGACCGGCGAGGTGATCGCCCTGGGCGGCGTCGCACGCAAGCCGTAGCCGGGCAGGACAGGGCAGGGGCAGGGCCGCGCGGGGGGTGTTCAGGCGCCGAAGAGCTGGGTCCAGTACGTGCCCGCCTTGCCGCCGCCCGCGAAACCGATGCCTATGTGGGTGAACTCCCGTTTGAGGATGTTGGCCCGGTGCCCGGGGCTGTTCATCCATCCCTCGACGACCTCCGCGGCGGAGCGCTGCCCGCACGCGATGTTCTCGCCGATCGTCCGCCGTGTGGACCCCGCGGCGGCGGCCCGGTCCCACGGCTGGCTGCCGTCGGGCCCGGTGTGCGAATAGAACGCGCGGGCCACCATGTCCGTGCTGTGCGCCTGCGCGGCCCGGGCCAGCAGGGCGTCGGAGGCCAGCGGCGGCAGCCCGGCACGGGCCCGCTCCCGGTTGGTGAGCTCGATGACCTCGGCCGCCGTCCGCTCGAGATCGCCGGGCATGAGGGGCCGGGCCCACAGGACGGTCCAGTACGTGTCACCCGTGCGGGACCCGATGACAGACGCCAGGCCGACCTGTGTGAACGCCGGGTCGTGCAGGGTGCGGCGGGCCTGCTCGGTGCGCAGGCAGTAGTCGACGAACTCGTCCGGCGTACGCGGCCCGGAGACCAGATGCTCGCCGACGGTCAGATACGTGTAGCCGGTGGCCGTGACGCGCTGGTGGACGGAGGTGCCGTCCCTGCTCTCGGTGCCGAGCCGGCCTGCCGAGGCCATGTCGGCGGCGTGCGCCCGCGCGGCTGCGGAGAGCCGGGAGTCGAGGGCGACGGGCGGGGAACCGGCGGCGGCCCGGGCCGAGTTGACGAGGGCGAGGAACTCGGTGGCGCCGGGGCCCAGCGAGCCCGGCGTACCGGAGTGCGTGCCGGGAGCCACCGCACCCGGCCCCGCTCCGGCGGCCGACGCGGCGACCGGGGGAGCGGACCCGGCGGCCCCGACCGGTCGCGGGGCGCCCGTCGGCCGGGACCGGCGTGCGGTCGCCGCCCCAGCCAGCCGGGAAGCCGCGCCCGACAGGCGGGAGGCCGCGTCGGACCAGACGGACGGTGTCCGCGGGGTTCCCGAGGCCGAGGCCGACGAGGCGTCGTCGTCCGCGACATCCACCCCGAAGTCCCGGGCGAGCCCCGCCAGCCCGTCCGCGTACCCCTGGCCCAGCGCGCGCAGCTTCCAGCCCGCACCTCGCCGATACAACTCCGCGAGCAGCAGTACCGTCTCCCGCTGCGGACGCGGTGGTGTGAACCGGGACGGTGCCAGGCCGCCGGGGCCGGTGAGATGGAGCGTGGGCGCGGGCAGCGTGCCCAGCGCCGTGCCGGGGTCGGCGGCGCTGACCACCACCGTGACCCGGGTGGCGCCGGGGCGCAGAGCCCCCGGGTCGACGGTGAGGGTGTCGCCGTGCAGCCGGACTCCCGGGGCCGTCGGCTGGTTGTAGAACACGAAGTCGGCGTCGCCGCCGACCTTGCCGCCGTCGTCCGTCACAAGCGCGCTCACGTCGAAGGGGCCCGGCACCCGGAGCGTGAGGGTGCCGCCCGGCAGGGGCGTGTTGCCCCCGGGGACCAACTCGCTCATCGCGCCTGCCCTGGGGTTCGTGGTTCGTGCCCCCATGGGGGCGTTGCCCCTGTAACGCCCGGCCGGGGCGCTGCGGTTCCCCGGCCGACGAAGGCCGGCCGGGGAACCGTCCGGCCTACGACTCCCGCACACGCACCAGGTGCACGGCCGTGCTGGACCAGTCGCCGGGCGCGAGGTCGAGCCGCAACCCGTACTCGCCGAGCACGTTCGCGTGATGAACGGCACCCGTGTACGTGTCGCGGTACCTGGCGCCCGGCGTCAGGCCCCGCAGGCGCACCGGAATGCGCGGGAGACCGTGCCGAGGGCCGTACCGGAAGCCCAGCACCAGAGCCTCGGCCGCGTCCTCGCCGACGTACTGCACGACCGTCGGCTCCTCCCCGAGCGGCCCCGACAGCCGGTACAGCTCACCGTGCTGCACCAGATGCCGCACCTTCTTGTAGTCGGCGACCAGCGCCGCGCCCTCCGCGAGCTCCTCCTCGGACCAGCGCGTGAGGTCACCGCCGATCCCGAGCAGCCCGCACATCGCCGCGTGGAAACGGAACCGCAGCGGCACCGAACGCCCCGTGAGCTGGTTGGGCACGTCGGTCACCCACGCCGACATCGCCCGCGCCGGGTACACCTGGCCGAAACCGTGCTGGATCACCAGCCGGTCCACGGCGTCGGTGTTGTCGGACGTCCACGCCTGATCCGTACGGGAGAGGATGCCGAGGTCGACCCGCCCCCCGCCGCCACTGCACGTCTCCACCCGCAGCCCGGGGTGGTCGGCGCGCAGCCGGTCGATGACGTCGTACAGGTTCGCCACGTACCGCGTCCACAGCCGGTCGTCGCCGTCCGGCTGCCCCGGCCAGCCCGACTCACCGAAGGCGCGGTTCATGTCCCACTTCAGGAAGTCGACCTGGTGGTCCCCGACGAGCCGGGTCAGCCAGCCGTACGCCCACTCGGCGACCTCGTCGCGCGCGAAGTTCAGGACGAGCTGGTTGCGCATCTCGGTACGGGCCCGCCCGGGCACGTGCAGCACCCAGTCGGGGTGCTCGCGGTACAGGTCGCTGTCCGGATTGACCATCTCCGGCTCGACCCAGATCCCGAACCGCATGCCCAGCCCGTGCACGAAATCGGCCAGCGGCTTGAGCCCCTCGGGGAAGCGCTCCGGAGTCGGCGTCCAGTCGCCCAGCCCCGCCCGGTCGCTGCGCCGCGCCCCGAACCAGCCGTCGTCGACGACATACAGCTCCACCCCGAGCAGGGCGGCCCGCTCGGCCAGCGCCATCTGGCTCGCCTCGTCGACGTCGAAACCGGTGGCCTCCCACGAGTTGTAGAGCACCGGCGCCAACTCCCGAGCGCTGGGCAGCACATGGGCCGTCGTGTACGTGTGCCAGGCGCGGCTCGCCGCCCCGAAACCGCCGTCCGTGCACAGCCCGGCGAACACCGGCGTGGTGAACTCCTCGCCCGGCGCCAGCGGAACGCTCGTACCCTCGTGGCCCACGCCTCCGGTGAAACCGACGAATCCGTCGGGGGTGCGCTGGGCGGTGATGCGCCAACTCCCGCTCCAGGCAAGGGCGGCGCTCCACACCCGGCCGTGCTCCTCGGTCGCCTCGCCCGAGTCGAGCATCACCCACGGGTTGGCGTGATGACTGGTGATTCCGCGCCGGCTGGTCAGCACCGTCTCGCCGAACGGCAGTGCGTCGCACCGCAGTTGGCTCTCGGCGGACCACTGGCCGGTGACATGGCTGAGCCGGTGGTCGCGCGACGGCGGCAGCGTCCAGGCGGCGGAGTCGACGCGCAGCAGATCGACACGTTCTTCCCCGGCGTTGCGCACCACGGTCCGGCGCTCGATGACGTCCGAGTCGGCGCGGACCGTGTAGTGCAGCGCGACCTCGAGAGGGTAGCGGCGGTCCCGGAACTCCAGGACCAGCTCGGCCGTTCCGGTCTCCGGTTCGAGGACCCGGTGGCCGGTCGGTACCCATTCGAAGCCGCGGGAGGAGTCCGCGTACCGGACCTGGAGCGAGGGCGGGCCGTAACGCGTGCCGCCGTCGACGGGGAGCTCCTCGCCCACCGCGGGCCTACCCTCGAAACTGCTCGCCATGTCCTGCGCAGGAGGAACGAGCGCATCCGCCTCCGCCAGGGTCAGCCGCGGCCCCCACGCGAGATGACACGGCGCGCCGCTCCCGTCGATCCGCAGCGCGTACGACGTGCGCGGGGTGGTCAGCAGCCAGACCCCGGTGTCCGGGGAGTGGGAGATCAGCGGCATGGTGCCTCACGTTCGTGGTACTGGTGTTCTCGGCGAACCCAAGCGCGACCATGGATCATGTGTCAATGGGATGCCTGTGACGGTCTTTCGCAAAGTCTAGAGGGGCCTGCGGTGGTGGTTCCGCCCATCTTGGCTTCTTTCATTGACAGGGGAAAATAAGCGATCTAGGTTCCGGGCCATGCCCTCGCCCCCTCGTGCCGAGGTGTTTCCGGTCCGTACGCCGGCCGCCTCGCAGATCTTCACCACGGTCCTGTCCCACGGCCCGCTCACCCGTGCCGACGTGGCCCGGCGCGCGGGGCTGTCCGCCGCGGCCGTCACCAAGGCGGTCCGTCCGCTGATCGAGGCGGGCTACCTGGTCGAGGACGCGGACGGCGGGACCCGTCCGCTGCTGGGGCGGCCGGCGAACCTCGTGCGGGTCGACGGCGGCCGGGCGCTGTTCGTCGGCGTCAAGCTCACCGGTGACCGGATCTTCGGCGTGCTCACCGACCTCTGCTGCCGCGTCCGGGTCGCCCGCGACCTCCCGCTGCCTGCCCGGGCCCCGAAAGCGGTGCTGGTCTCGGTCGCCGAGCTGGTGCGGGAGCTGCTCACCGAGGCGGACGGCTTCGGGGTGCCCGTCCTGGGCTGCGGCATCGCCGTCGCCGGAGAGGTCGACCGCGCCGAGGGCGCCGTACGCTACTCGCCGTTCCTGGGGTGGCGTGATGTACCGCTCGCGGAACTCGCCGCGACCGTGACGGGCCTGCCCGTCACGGTCGACAACGACGTGCGGGCGCTCACCGTCGCCGAGCAGTGGTTCGGCGCCGGCGTGGGGCTGTCCGACTTCGCCGTGGTCACCGTCGGCGCGGGGGTCGGATGCGGCCTCGTGGTCCACGGGCGCGTGGTCGCGGGGACGTACGCGGTGGCCGGAGAGATCGGGCATGTCGTCGTCGATCCGGCGGGCCCGCCCTGCCACTGCGGCAAGCGTGGCTGTCTGCAGGCGTTCGCGGGGGACGCGGAGATCGTCGCCCGGGTACGGGAGATCACGGGCACCTCGATCACCGACAGCGCCGAAGCCGTCGCCCTGGCCCACGCGGGGCACCCCGGGGTACGGGAGGTGTACGCGCGGGCGGGTGCGGCGATCGGCCGGGGCATCGCCACCGTGGCCAACCTGCTCGGCCCCGAGCGCGTGATCATCTCCGGCGAGGGGCTCGCCGCGTACGACCTGTTCGCCGAGCAGATCCGCGACGCGTTCACCGAAGCCGCCTTCGGCTCCGCCGCCCACTGCGAACTGCTGACCCGGCCGCTGCCCTTCGAGGAGTGGGCGCGCGGGGCGGCGGCGACGGCGATCCGGGCCTTCGTCAGGGCAGATCCGGAGCAGCAGGCGGCAGCGCCGGCGACTTGACCAGCCCCTCCCGATGGGCGACCGCCACCGCCTCCCCGCGGCTCGCCGCACCCAGTTTGGCCAGGATGTTGGAGACGTGGACACTGGCCGTCTTGCCGCTGATGAACAGCTCCTCGCCGATCTGGCGGTTGCTGCGGCCGAGGGCGAGGAGCCCCAGGACGTCCTGTTCGCGGGCGGTGAGAGGTGTCGGGACGGCGCCGGGATCCTCCATGGGGGAGGGGTCCGTGAGCCGGCCGCGGCGGATCAGGGCGTCCAGGTCCCGGAGCAGGGGCGTGGCGCCCAGCCGTACCGCCGTCTCGCGGGCGGCGCGGGCCTGGACGGCCGCCTCCGCACGGTTGCCGTCCGCCAGCAGGGCCTCGGCGTACCGCCGTCTGCACCGTGCCTGTTCGTAGACATCGCCGAAGCCGAACGCCGTGACCGCCCGTTCCCACGCGTCGACCTCCGGACCGGCCGTCATCCGCGCCCACTCGGCCTCGGCACGAGCCAGCCACGCGTGCCCCTCCGGGCCCTGAGGGCTTCCGTCGCGGCCGATCGCGCCCCGGGTGCGGGCCAGTTCCAGCAGTTCGGCCGCCGTGTCCGTCCACCGCAGTACCCCCGCCTCGTCGCCGGACCGGCGAAGGCGGACAACGGTGTCGGCGACGGCGGACAGCGCGAGGGCGACGAGCCGGACCGCGACCTCCGGCCGGGCCCCGGTGTCGTCGGTGAGCGCCTTCACCGTGTCGTGCACGCGCTGTACGGCCGCCTCGGGGCCGCCAGCCGCAGCGGCGGCGTCCGTGAGCACGATGCCCGCGACCAGCGTGGCCATCCAGTCGAACGGACCGGCCAGCAGCGCCCGGGCGCGGTCTACGGCGCCCAGGTCACCACGTGCCAGCGCCACGTTCAGCGAAGGCCCCGCCACGTAACCGGCAGCCGTGGGCAGCACCTCGGTGTCGGCCACCGCCGCGCGGGCGCACTCGTCCCAACGGCCCAGCGTGTACAGCACCAAGGAGTGCAGATAGCGCATCTCCAGCGGGTACGGCGAGGAGAGGAGACCGACGCGGCGGGCGCGGTCCAGGCCCTCGGAGAGCCACGGCAGGCTCTCCTCCAGCCGGCCGGACTCGAAGCTGCCGATCGCGAGATTGAACAGCGCGCGCATCTCCACCGTGGTACAGCCCGAGCGCCGGGCCAGTTCCCGGGCTTCCACGAACCGCTCGCGGGCCTCGGGCGTGCGACGCCCGCCTGTTTCCAGACCGGCCACGGAGATCACGAGATCGGCCTGCGCGTCGGGAGCCTGAAGCTGCTCGGCGACGGTGAGGGCCTGCCGGGCCACCCTCAGCGCGGTGTCGTTGTCGCCCATCTGCCGTGCCGCCATGACATGGGTGGCCGCCGCCCACACCCAGGTCCGTGACGGGGGCTCGGCCGGGATCAGGGCGAGCGCCTCACTGCTGTACGCGAACGCCGCCGCGAGATGGTCGATGCTCATCAGGTTGTCGGCGAGCGTGTAGCGGACGCGGGCCGCGAGTTCGGCGTCCGTGTCCCGGCCCTCGCCGGCGAGGGCGGCCCGGGTGAGCGACACCGCGCGATGCGCCTCCCCGGCGTGCGCCGCCGCGGCCGACGCGCGCAGCATCAGCGTCACCGTGTCCAGTCCCTCGCCGGTGGGACGGGCGCCGGCCTCCACCGCCGGCCACATGTCGAGGGCGGCCTCCAGATGCCGCAGCTCCTCCGCGGGAGCGCCGACGCGAGCGGCGTGGTCGGCGGCCTCCAGGGACGCCGTGAGCGCCTCCGCCAGGTCATGGCTCTCCCGGTAGTGGTGCGCACGCTCCGCCGCACTCTCGGCGGGGCGGCCCCGCCCGGCCAGCAGCCGCGCGAACGCCCCGTGCAGCCGGGACCGCTCGCCCGGCAGCAGGTCGGCGTAGACGGCCTCACGCGCGAGAGCGTGCCTGAAGGAGTACGTGTCGCCCTCACCCGGGACGAGCAGCTGGCGTTCGACCGCCTCGCGCAGCGCCGACTCCAGCTCGTCCTGCGGCAGTCGGACGGCGTCGCTCAACAGTTCGTGCTCGACGCGCCGCCCGGCGACGGCGGCCGTACGCAGCACCTGCTGTGCGGTGTCGGACAGTTGCTCGAAGCGGATCAGGAGAACGTCGGCGAGCCCGCTGGGTACGCCGCCCGACTCGGTGTCGGTCGCCGCGAGCAGTTCCTCCGCGTAGAAGGCGTTGCCCTCGGCCCGCTCGACGATCCGCCGCACGGTCGTGTCAGGCAGCGCCCCTTCGCCGAGGGCCCGCACCAGCCGGGCCACCTCGGTGTCGGCCATCGGCCGCAGCTCCAGCCGTTCCACCGCGGGCAGCCGCACCAGCTCCGCCAGCAGCGGGCGCAGCGGATGGCGGCGGTGGAGGTCGTCGGCGCGGTACGAGGCGAACAGGGCGAGCCGGTGGCCGGGGGCGCCGCCCGCCGACCCCTGGAGCACGCCCCTGCTGAGCAGGAACCGCAGCAGATCCCGGGAGGACTGGTCGGCCCAGTGCAGGTCCTCCAGGACGAGCAGCAGCGGCGCGATCTCGGTGACGGCGGCCAGCAGTCCCGCCATCCCTTCGAACAGGCGCAGCCGCCCACCGGCATCCCGCCCGCCGTCCGCCTCCCCGCCACCGAGTAGCCGCCCCACCACGGGATGCGCGGCGAGCGCCCCGGCGAACCGCTCGTCGGCGGCGAGCAACCCCACGATCTCGGTGAACGGCAGATACGGCAGACCGACGTCACCGAGATCGACACAGTGCCCCGTGAGCACCGTCATCCCCCGGTCCGAGGCCCGCTCCGCCGCCTCCGCCAGCACCCGTGTCTTGCCCACCCCGGCATCTCCGGCGATGAGCACGGCACGGGCCTCACGGACGCGGGCACGGTCCAGCACACCGGCGAGACGGGTCAGCTCGTTGTCGCGGCCGATGAGTGGCGTGTTGAACAGGTTCTGCGGCACAGATCAATCCTGACACGCACCACTGACAGCCCTGGTGGGGCAGGCCTCAGCGCAGTATCTCGACCCAGTTCGCGGGGACGCGTCCCGCCGGTCCAGGGGTGGGCTGGTCGGCCGGATGGCTGGTCGGGGGTGCCAGGGCCGGACCGGACTCGTAGAGCTCGGACGTCTCGAAGTTCCAGAACCAGGCCTCGCCCGGTTCGTAGCTGCGGATCACCGGGTGGCCGGTGTCCCGGAAGTGGGCGGTGGCGTGCTTGGCGGGCGAGTCGTCGCAGCAGCCGATGTGGCCGCACTGGGCGCAGCGCCGCAGGTGGAACCACCAGCCGCCGTCGGCGTCGCACTCGACGCAGCCGGCTCCGCTGGGCGGGACGCTGGGGTCGATTCCGGTGTCCTTGGTCATGAGGGCTCCTGAGCCGGGTCCGGGACCACGGCCGGGTCGGTATCGGTATCGGGGTCAGTGGCGGTGAGGGGGAGCAGCACCTGGAAGCGGGTGTCGCCGGGTACGGACTCGACCTTCAGATCACCGTGGTGCTTGTTGACGACGATCCGCCAGGAGATGTCGAGGCCCAGCCCGGTGCCCTCGCCGACCGGTTTGGTGGTGAAGAAGGGATCGAAGATCCGGTCGCGGATCTCGGCCGGTACTCCCGGGCCCGTGTCGCGGAACTCGACCAGCAGCCGGTCGTGCACCACAGCGGTGCGTACGGTCAGCGTCCCTTCGCCGTCCTCGCACTTGATGGCGGAGACGGCGTTGTCGATCAGGTTGGTCCATACCTGGTTCAGCTCGGCCGGGTAGGCCGGAATCCTCGGTACCGAGCGGTCGTACTCCTTCACGACCTTGACCTGCGGCCCGATCTTGCCCGACAGCATCAGCAGGGTGCTGTCGAGGAGTTCGTGGACATCGGCGACCTGGTAGGGGGCGCGGTCCAGCTGCGAGTACTGCTTGGCGGCGTCGACGAGGTGCGAGATACGCGTGGTGGAGTCCTCGATCTCGGACATCAACAGCTCGGTCTCGACCGTGTAGTTGAGCCACCCGATGGCACTCTGCAGGATTTCCTGCTCGTCGACGGCCGCCGCGATCTGCTCCAGCCAGTCGACGTCGAGACCGCCCTGGACGAAGGTCGGCGCGATCTGCCAGCCGTTCTGGATGCCGTGGTCGTCGAGCCAGTCGGCGAGTTCGTCCTCCCGGTCGGAGGCTTCGAGCGGGCTCAGTACCGGCGCCTTGGAGACCCGCTCGGCCGTACGCTCCTGAAGGTCGACCAGGGCTTTCAGGACGTCGTGGTGATAGTCGCCCGAGGCGATGAGGCCGAGCTTGTTGCGCATGTGCGCGACCCGGTCCCTGAGCGACGAGGTTGCCCGTACGGCCGCCGCGGCCGGGTTGTTGAGCTCATGGGTGAGACCCGCGGACAACGAGCCCAGCGCCAGCAGCCGTTCGCGCTGCCCGACGGCCCGCTGAAAGGTCTGCGAACCGAGGAAGAGCCCCTCCAGGAGATGGACCGCCATCGGAAACCACTCGCGCATGAAGTTCGCGAACGACTCGGCGGGCAGCACGAAGAACCGCGTCGGCTCCGACACCCGCAACGAGCTGGGGTACCGCTGCATCTTCCCGTCTTCGACGTACGCCATCACGGCCCCCGCGTACACCCCCGGCTGGGACGTGCGGCTGACCTCGATGTCGTCGCCGCCGACCCGGCGCGACATGACGAGCGTGCCCTTGATCATCACGTAGAAGCAGGTCGCCGGGTCGCCTTCGGCGAACACCGGTCCCGGCTCGAACAGTTCGACCCGTCCCTCGGCGCACAGCCTGCCGAGCTGTTCGGAGTTCAGCTTCTCGAAGAGGAACAGTGAGCTGATCTCCGCCGTGCTGCACGGCATCAGCCGGCCGCTCACGACTGCTCCAGGTAGCGGTGGACGAGCATCACGGCCATGGCTCCCTCTCCGACGGCGGACGCGACCCGCTTGGCGGACTCCGCGCGCGCGTCCCCGGCGACGAACACGCCGGGGATATTGGTCTCCAGGTGGTACGGCGGCCGATCCAGCTCCCAGCCCGCCGGTGGCCGCCCGTCGGCGGTCAGATCGGGCCCGGCGAGGATGAACCCGCGCTCGTCCCGCAACACAGTTCCGTCCAGCCAGTCGGTCAGCGGGGCCGCGCCGATGAACACGAACAGCCACTGCGCGTCGACCAGTTCGCTCTGCCCGCTCGTCGTGTCGCGCAACGTCAGCTGTTGCAGCTGGTTGTCGCCGTGCGCGGCCTCGACGACCGTGTGGGCCCGCACCGAGATGTTCGGCGACTGGGCGATCTGCTGGATCAGGTAGTGCGACATCGACGCGGTCAGGTCCGCTCCGCGCACCAGCAGGGTCACCGACTTGGCTCCCCTGGACAGGTACATCGCCGCCTGCCCGGCCGAGTTGGCGCCGCCGACGATGTACACGTCGTGGCCCTGGCAGCCGGCGGCCTCGGTGAGCGCCGACCCGTAGAACACCCCGCGGCCCGACAAGTCGTCGGCACCCGGCGCCTGAAGCTGCCGGTAGGACACACCGGTCGCCAGGATCACGCTGTGCGCCGCGATCGCCGACCCGTCCGCGAACCGTACGAGCCGCGCCGCACCACTCACCTCCAGGCCGGTCACCTCCCGCGCGGAGAGGATCTCGGCGCCGAACTTGGTGGCCTGGCGCCGCGCCCGGTCGGTGAGCTGACCGCCGGACACCCCGTCCGGGAAGCCCAGGTAGTTCTCGATGCGTGAACTCTGCCCGGCCTGCCCGCCGGTCGCCGACCGCTCCACCAGCACCGTACGCAGCCCCTCCGAAGCCCCGTACACCGCCGCGCCCAGCCCGGCCGGGCCGCCGCCGATGACGACCAGATCGTAGAAGTCGGCCGTGGGCGTCGTCGCCAGCCCCACCTGCGCGGCCAGCTCCGGCACCTCCGGCTCGACGAGCGCCGTACCGTCCGCCGTGATCACCACCGGCAGCCGCTGCCCGTCCTCGCCCGCCGCGGCCAGCAGCCGCTGCCCCTCGGGCTCCTCGGTGGAGTACCAGCGGTAGGGCACCTGGTTGCGGGCCAGGAACTCCCGCACGTCCGACGAACGCGCCGACCACCGGTGACCGACCACCTTGGTGCTCGGCACCGGCCGGAAGTCACTGCACCGCCACGCCGCCAGGAGGTCGTCCAGCACCGGGTAGAGCTTCTCCTCCGGGGGGTCCCAGGGCTTGAGGAGGTAGTGGTCGAGGTCGACGACGTTGATCGCGTCGATCGCCGCGTTCGTGTCCGCGTAGGCGGTCAGCAGCACGCGCCGGGCGCCCGGATAGACGTCCAGGGCCTGTTCGAGGAACTCGATGCCGTTCATCTGCGGCATCCGGTAGTCAGCCAGGATCACCGCGACCAGATCACCGCGCAGCTTCAGCTCCCGCAACGCCTCCAGCGCGGAATCCCCGGACTCCGCGCGCACGATCCGGTACGACTCGCCGTAGCGCCGCCGCAGGTCACGGGCGACGGCCCGGGACACCCCGGGGTCGTCGTCCACGGTCATGATGACGGTCCGCGCGGCGTCCGCGGCCTGTGCCATACGTCTCCCACCCCGAGTGATCGGATCACCGGCCGACGCCGGCCCGGTGCCGGCGACGCCTTTGAGCCATCGTATGTTCGATCGCCCTGCTTCGCTGCGGTCAGCTCCGCCGCGAACCGAGCACACAGAACTCGTTGCCCTCGGGGTCCAGCAGGGTGGTCCAGGACTGCTCTCCCTGGCCGATGTCCGCGTGCCGCGCACCGAGGGCCAGCAGCCGGTCGACCTCGTCCTGCCGGTCGTCGGGCCGGAAGTCGAGGTGCAGCCGGTTCTTGACGGTCTTCGCCTCCGGGACGTGTACGAAGAGCAGGCCGGGCAGCCGGTCCGGGGTCGGCCGGATCTCGTACTCCTCGGGGGAGTCGTCGACGACCGCCCAGCCGAGCGCGTCCGCCCACCAGCGGCCCAGCGCCGCCGGGTCCGCCGCGTCCACGATCACTTGTTCCCATTCCAAGGTCATGAGTGCAGCGTAGTGAACACTGGGCGGGGTACGCACCCAAGATCACGACCCGGAGGGAACCGCATGACACGCCCGATCACGGCAGGGGTGGACGGAACGCCCGAGAGCCACGCCGCGCTGGCCTGGGCCGCCCGGGAGGCCGTACGGCGGGACCTCCCGCTGCGGGTGCTGCACGCCTGGCAGCTGGTGCCGGACCAGGCGTTCGGGGCCGCGAGCCGGGAGACCCACGACCAGTGGGTGCGAGAGGGCGTGGACGAGGCGGCGCAGAGCGTCGCCGAACGGCATCCGGAACTGGAGGTCGCCGTCGACGTGGTGGAGGGCAGCGCGGCGGACTCCCTCGTCGAGGCCGCGGCGGAAGCGGAGATGCTGGTGCTCGGCTCCCGTGGGCACGGGGCCGTCGTCGGGTTCCTGCTCGGTTCCGTCGGACAGCACGTGATCGCCGAGTCCGCGCGGCCCGTGGTGCTCGTCCGGGCCGAGGACCGCGCCTCCGACGAGGCCGCCGGGCGCGAGGTCGTCGTGGGCCAGCACGGCGACCCGGAGGAGAGCGCGCCCGCCCTGCGGTTCGCATTCGAGGCCGCGGCGGCTCGTGGCGCCGGGGTCCTCGCCGTACGCGCGTGGAGTCTGCCGCCGGTGTTCGCGTACAGCCCGGGCTCGCTGAAGCTCCTCGACGACGCCGGGGGCATGGAACCGTACGAGAGGAACACGCTGTCCGCCGCGCTGGAGCCGTGGCGCGAGCGCTTCCCCGAGGTACCCGTCACCCAGCACGTCGAGATGGGCAGCGCGGGCGAGGTACTGCTGTCGGCCGCCTCACGGGCGCAGCTCCTGGTCGTCGGGCGGCGCGCCCACCGCTCGGCCGTGGGCGCGCGGATCGGCTCGGTCGCCCATGGCGTGCTGCACCACGCGCGCTGCCCGGTGGCCGTCGTCCCGCACGACTGACTCAGACGGGCGGCGCGGCCTCGTCCGTCGGCAGGGGCAGCGACTGGCGGGCCTTGGGCAGGATGTTCACGATGTAGTCCTTGACCGCCTCGTCGAGGCCGATGTCGTGCTGCGCGCGCTCGGACAGGTACCAGCGGTGCTCGAGGAGCTGGTGGTAGATCTCGGCCGGGTCCACGTTCCCGCGCAGCTCGCGCGGCACCTCCCGCACGGTCGGCCGGAACACCTCCCGCACCCACCGGTGCGCGAGGACCTCCGGGCTGGCCCCCAGGGGGTCGCCGGGCTCGTAGTCGTCCTGGGTGGCCATCCAGCTCTCCAGGTCGCTCAGCAGCCGCCGCGCCTGGTTCTCCTCGGTGTCGAGCCCGGTCAGCCGCAGCAGCTGCCGCTGATGGTGCCCGGCGTCGACGACCTTCGGTACAAAGGTCACCGTGTCGCCGTTCGAGGAGTGCTCGATCTGCATCTCGGCCACGTCGAAGCCGAGCTCGTTGAGGCGCCGGATGCGGCGCTCGATGTAGTGGTACTTGCCCGCCGGGTAGACGGAGGTGCGGGTCAGCTCCTGCCACAGCCGCTGGTAGCGGGCGCAGATCTCCATGCCGAACTCGATCGGGTCGACGGAGGGGTGCAGTGCGCCGGACGCCTCCAGGTCCAGCAGCTCACCGCTGATGTTCACGCGGGCGAGATCGAGGTCGTACTCGCGCTGGCCGTCGCTGAGCTGCGGGTGCAGATCGCCCGTCTCGGCGTCCACCAGGTATGCGGCGTACGCGCCCGCGTCCCGCCGGAAGAGCGTGTTGGACAGGGAGCAGTCGCCCCAGGCGAACCCGGCGAGATGGAGCCGCACCAGCAGGACCGCCAGCGCGTCCATCAGCCGGTGCATGGTGGCCGGGCGCATCGTCGTCTCGAACATCGAGCGGTACGGCATGGAGCCGCCCAGGTGGCGGGTGATCAGTACCGGCTCCAGGGCGCCGCCGTTGCCGTCGGCGCGCCCGGTGACGACGGCCAGGGGGTCGACGGCCGGGATGCGGAGCCGGTCCAGGTCCCGCAGCAGCTCGTACTCGCGCAGGGCCGGGCGTTCCGCCAGTTCCTTGACCGCTATGACCTCTTCCCCGGCACGCGCGTAGCGCACGACGTGCCGGGAGATACCGCGCGGCAGCGGAACGAGGTAGCGGTCGGGCCACTCCTCCAGCGGGAGGTGCCACGGCAGCTCGAGCAGGAGTGCGGGGTGCTCGGGGTTGGTGGCGCTGATCTGCAATGCCATGGCTCGACCGTTCTCGTTCCGCAGGTGATCGTCAGCCCACTCTAGAACGCCTGGTCAATGGGCCCGCTCCCGCGCCTGCCCGGCCGCCTCCCGCACGCTGCCGTGGTGCACGGGCCCATGGCCGGGCAGGACGACGTCGGCGGTGAGCTTCTCCAGCAGGTCCAGCGAGGCCACTGCACGCGCGCGCTCGCGGTGGAACATGTCGGGCAGCAGTTGCGGGCCCTTGAGCCGGGAGGTCGGGTGCCCGCTGACGAGGGCGTCGCCGGTGACCACGACACCGGCGTCCGGGAGGTGGAAGGCGCAGTGTCCGTCGGTGTGCCCGGGGGTGTGGACGGGGACCGGCCCGCCCGGCAGGTCGAGTGCCTCCGGGAACGGCTGCGGCTCGCTGACCGGCACCTGCGCGGTACCGCCGGAGCGGATCGCGTGCACCGCCCAGGGGAGCACACCAGGCCGCCACCCGTTCCTGAGCACGTCCCCGACGCTCACCTGGTGCAGGAAGTCCCGGCGCGCGTGCGGCACTTCGGCCTCGTGCGTCAGCACCGGCGTGCCGTACGTCGAGCGCAGGTACTCGGCCGAGCCGATGTGGTCGTTGTGTGCGTGGGTGACGAGTATCGCCGCCACCGCCTCCGGCGAACTCCCCACCTGTGCCAGCGAGTCGAGCACCAGTTCCCGGTCGCCGGGGTAGCCGGTGTCGATCAGTGTGGTGGCATCCCCCTCGGTGAGGATCACCCAGTTGGTGTTGCTTCCGTGTACGAGGTAAATGCCATCGGCGACTTGCTGGACGTCTGCCCGCATGTTCTTCCCGTTCTGCAGTGCGCTGCCGGATGACGCACAGCAAAGCAGATCGCGAGGGAGCGGCTCACGACAGGGCAGGCCGTCCGGTCTTCACCGAACGCCCTGTGGCCGGAACTGGATGCTGATCCGCGGGCCCGTGGTCCGTGTGCTCTTGGGAATGGCGTGCTCCCAGGTCCGCTGGCAGGAGCCGCCCATGACGATCAGGTCGCCGTGTCCGAGCGGACGCCGCAGTGTCTCGCCGCCGTGCACCGGCCGCAGCAGAAGATCGCGCGGTGTGCCGACGGACAGGATGGCGACCATGGTGTCCTCACGTGCGCCGCGCCCGGTCCGGTCCCCGTGCCAGGCGACGCTGTCCCGCCCGTCCCGGTAGTGGCACAGCCCGGCCGTGGCGAACGGTTCCCCGAGTTCGGCGGCGTAGTGCGCGCAGAGCGCGTCGCGCGCCTCGGCCAGCACCGGGTGCGGCAGCGGGTCCCCGACGCCGTAGTGGGCCAGCAGCCGGGGGACGTCCACGACGTGGTCGTACATCGTGCGGCGCTCGGCCCGCCACGGAACCTCGGCCGCCAGTAGTTCGAACAGGGCGTCGGCCCCGTGGAGCCAGCCGGGGAGCTCGTCGATCCAGGCGCCGTCGGTCAGTGGAGTACGGCGCATTTCGGCCAGTGGGCCGAGCCGGATCTCGTCGGTCTGGTCGAAGAGAGAGCCTTGGAGATGCGCGGTCATGGCATCAGCCTACTCCCGCATTCGAATGTACGTTCCTATTTGATGAGTGGCGCGATATCGCCCGCCGGAACCTCTTTGGATACATCGATGTATCGGATACATTTCTGTATCGAACGGAGGGCCGGACATGGCGGTCGAGGGAACGACGGGGCGCGTGACCAAGCGACGCGTGCGGACACGGGCCAATCTGCTGGAGGCCGCGTTCGCGGTGTTCGCCGCGAAGGGCTTCGGGCGGGTCTCGATCGAAGAGGTCTGCGAGGCGGCCGGCTACAGCAGAGGCGCGTTCTACTCGAACTTCGACAGCCTCGACGAGCTGTTCTTCGCCCTCTACGGGGAGCGCGCCGCCCTGATCGCCGAACAGGTCGCGGGGGCGCTCGCCCTGGACGGCCCGGATCTCGACGTGCCCGCGGCCGTCGACCGGGTCACCGAGGTCCTGCTGCTCGACCATGACTGGCTGCTGGTCAAGACCGACTTCCTGGTCCACGCGGCCCGGATCCCGGCCCTCGCCCAGACCCTCCTGGAACACCGTGAGCGGCTGCGTCGGGCCGTCGCGGACCGGCTCGCCCGGGCCACCGGACACACGGAACTGCCCGCCGTACTCGGCGACACCGAGGGCGCCGCCCACGCGGTGATCGCCGCGTATGACGGGGTCACGACCCAACTGCTGCTGGACAGGGACGTCGAGCACGCGCGTGCGTGGCTGAAGCAGCTACTCACCGCACTGCTGACCGACGGCCATGACAACCCGGCCGCGCACAGCGGCGGATGAGAAAGGACAACGGTCGCCATGGATGCGGACGTCATCGTCGTCGGAGCCGGCCTCGCCGGACTGGTAGCGGCCCACGAGCTGACCAGCAAGGGCCGCCGGGTCGCACTGGTCGACCAGGAGAACGCCGCGAACCTCGGCGGACAGGCCTTCTGGTCCTTCGGCGGGCTGTTCCTCGTCGACTCACCGGAGCAAAGACGCCTCGGCATCAAGGACTCCTTCGACCTCGCGTGGAGCGACTGGCAGGGCAGCGCCCAGTTCGACCGCGTCGACGACGAGGACTCCTGGGCGGTGAAATGGGCGCGCGCCTACGTCGAGTTCGCGGCCGGGGAGAAGCGGTCCTGGCTCGCCGGTCACGGCATCTCGTTCCTGCCGACGGTCGGCTGGGCCGAGCGCGGCGACCTGCGCGCCCACGGACACGGCAACTCCGTGCCCCGCTTCCACGTCTCCTGGGGCACGGGCACCGGGGTCGTCGAACCGTTCGTGCTCAGCGCCAAGCAGGCCTCCCGCGCCGGACTGCTGACCTTCTACCACCGTCACCAGGTCGACGAGCTCGTCGTCACGGAGGGCGCCGTGCGCGGCGTACGCGGCACGCTCCTCGCAGAGGACACCTCGCCGCGTGGAGTGGCGTCCAACCGGGACCGGGTCGGCGACTTCGAACTCACCGCCCAGGCCGTGATCGTCACCACCGGCGGCATCGGCGCCAACCATGACATCGTGCGCCGGTACTGGCCCGAGCGGCTCGGCACGGCACCGGCCGAGATGGTCACGGGCGTACCGGCCTACGTCGACGGGCGGATGCTCGACATCAGCGCCGAGGCAGGCGTGCGACTGGTCAACCGCGACCGCATGTGGCACTACACCGAGGGCATCCAGAACTGGAACTCGATCTGGCCCGGCCACGGCATCCGCATCCTGCCCGGCCCGTCCTCCATGTGGTTCGACGCGCTCGGCCGCCGCCTGCCCGACCCCTGCCTGCCCGGGTACGACACCCTCGGCACCCTCAAGTACCTGCGCACCACCGAGGACATCGCCGAGTACGACCACTCCTGGTTCATCCTCACCCAGCGGATGATCGAGAAGGAGTTCGCGCTGTCGGGCTCCGAACAGAACCCCGACATCACCGCCAAGAACCGCAAGGAGTTCCTCAAGGAGCGCATCCTCGGCAAGGGCGCCCCGGGTCCGGTGGCCGACTTCGTGAAGCACGGCGCGGACTTCGTGGTCGCCGGCAGCCTCGACCAACTCATCGGCAAGATGAACGAGTTGACCGACAAGCCGCTGCTCGACGCGGACCGGGTACGCCGTCAGATCGAGGCCCGCGACCTCCAGATCGCCAACCCCTACAGCAAGGACGCCCAGGTCCAGGGCATCCGCAACTCCCGCCGCTACATCGGCGACCGGCTCGGCCGCACCGCCGTCCCGCACCGCATCCTCGACCCCGAGGCCGGCCCGCTCATCGGCGTCAAGCTCCACACCCTCACCCGCAAGACCCTCGGCGGCATCCAGACGGACCTCGACTCACGCGCGCTGGGCGCGGACGGCGATCCGGTGGAGGGGCTGTACGCGGCCGGCGAGGTCGCGGGCTTCGGCGGCGGAGGCGTCCACGGCTACAACGCACTCGAGGGCACCTTCCTCGGCGGCTGCCTCTTCTCGGGCCGCGCGGCCGGGCGGGCGGCGGCACGGGCGACCGCCTGAAACTCTCAGCACCTCACGAGGTCAGTGCCTTCCCCCGGACGTCAGCAGTTCGGCCAGCACTGAGGCGTGACTCTGCGCGGGGGACCTGGTGGCGGTGATGAGCGTCACCGGTCCCTCGCCGGCCAGAGCGCGCAGCGCGTCCAGACGCTCCACCGCGTCGGGCTCGGCCAGCTCTGCCTTGTAACGGCGCCGGAACTCCTTCTCGGCGTCGGGGGTGTCCTCCTGGGCGTGGTGCCAGCGGCGCAGCTCGGTCGACGGCGTGATGGCCTTCGGCCACTCGTCGACGTGCGCCGCCTCCTTGGACAGACCGCGCGGCCACAGCCGGTCGACCAGGACGCGGGTGCCGTCCTCCGGCTCAGGAGGTTCGTAGACACGGCGGACACGGACGGTCACGAGCGGCCTCCCGGGTGGTCGCGTGGATACCTGACCGAAAGAATGATGTGCCCGGTCGCGAGGGCTCGCAACCTGGCCACAAGGAGGAGGAATTCGCGCGGAGACGCCTCTAGGGTGAAAACCCTGAAGACGATCAGAACCCATCCCGTAGGAGCTCGCGTGAGACGCCCCAGGAAGTACTCAGGCAGACCCACCGCCGTTCTCCGTCGTGACGCCGTCGTCGCGACCGTACCCGTCGCTCTCGCCGCCCTCCTGGCCGCCGCCGGCCCCGCGGGAGCCGCGACGACAGGCACCTCCGGTGTCGGGGACCCGTACTTCCCGCTGTCCGGAAACGGCGGCTACCACGTCGGCCACTACGACCTGCACCTCCGTTACGACCCCACCAGCCGCCGCCTCGACGGCAGGGCCGTGCTCACCGTCCGCGCCACCCAGAAACTGACCCGCTTCAACCTCGACCTCAGCGGACTGAAGGTCACCGCGCTCACCGTCGACCGCGTCAACGCGAACTTCCGGCGCTCCGGGCAGGAACTGATCGTCAGCCCGCGCCGCGCCCTGAACAAGAACCAGACGTTCCAGGTCGCCGTGAGCTACACGGGCGTGCCCAAGGCGGTCATCGACCCGGACGGCTCGAAGGACGGCTGGATCACCACCGACGACGGGGCGTTCGTCGCCGGCGAGCCACAGGGCTCCATGAGCTGGTTCCCCGGCAACAACCACCCCAAGGACAAGGCCTCCTACGACTTCACGATCACCGTCCCCCAGGGGCGCACCGCCGTCGCCAACGGCGTCCTGCTGAGCCAACGGACAGTGGGCGGCAAGACCACCTTCCGCTGGCGCCAGACGGAGCCGATGGCCTCCTACCTGGCCACGGCGACGGTCGGGAAGTTCAAGGTCGAGCAGTACACCACCCGCGGCGGCATCAAGGTCTACAACGCCGTCGATCCGCGCGAGGCCTCCGCCGCCGCGCCCGTGCTGAAGAAGCTGCCGTCCGTCCTGGACTGGGAGGCCAAGCTCTTCGGCCCCTACCCGTTCCGCGCCGCCGGAGCCATCGTCGACCGCGCCCCGCAGGTCGGCTTCGCGCTGGAGACGCAGACCCGTCCCGTGTACGACCAGGCACCCGACCTGAGCACCCTCGTCCACGAGAGCGCACACCAGTGGTTCGGCGACTCCGTCGCCCTCACCAGCTGGAAGGACATCTGGCTCAACGAGGGCTTCGCCACCTACGCGGAGTGGCTGTACGCGGAACAGCACGGCGGACCGAGCGCCCAGAAGACCTTCGACGGCCTGTACGCCACGGCCAAGAACGACGACCTGTGGTCCTTCCCGCCCGCCAACCCGGGCAGCGGCGCGAACATCTTCGGCAGGCCCGTCTACGACCGCGGTGCCATGGCGCTGCACAAGCTCCGCAAGGCGGTCGGTGACCCGGCGTTCTTCAAGATCCTGCGCACCTGGGCCACCCAGCACCGGGGCGGGCACGGTACGACCGCCCAGTTCACCGCCCTCGCCGAGCGCATCTCCGGCAAGGAGCTGGACACACTGTTCCGGACGTGGATCGGCACGAAGGGCAAGCCCTCCGCGCCGTAGGGCGCCCCGGCGTCACACCCCGCTCCCCGGGTTCCGGCCCGGGGAGCGCGTCTCACTGCTCGCGCATGCCCCACGGTGAGCCGTACGCCGTCAGCAGGTCCAGGAAGGGGCGGGCCGGGAACGCCTCCGGGCCCAGGACACCCCTACCGGACCAGGCGCTGGTGGCGACGAGTTCCAGGGCGACGACCGGATTGACGGCCGTCTGCCACACCACCGCCTGGGAGCCGTACTCCGCCATGGACCACTGGTTGTCGACCACGTGGTACAGGTACACCTCGCGCGGTGCCCCGTCCTTCGTGCCCTTGACCCAGGTCCCCGCGCACGTCTTGCCGTGCATCCGGTCGCCCAGCGTCGCCGGGTCGGGCAGACAGGCGGCGACGACGTCCCGGGGCGACACGGCGACCGGGCCTGCGGCGCCTGGGACGGTCACGGGGTCGGTGCGGTCCAGGCCGAGCAGGTGCAGCGTCCTGAGGGTCTGGATGAACTCCTCGCCCAGGCCGTACTTGAAGGTGACGCGGCGCGCGTCGATCCAGCGCGGCACGAGCAGCACCTCCTCGTGCTCGACGTTCACGCACTCCACCGGCCCGATGCCCTCGGGGAAGTCGAACACCTCCGGCTCACTGAAGGGCGGTGTGGTGTACCAGCCCCGGCCCGTCTCGTAGACGACCGGCGGGTTCAGACACTCCTCGATCGTCGTCCAGATACTGAAGGACGGCGCGAAGTCGTAGCCGTCCACGGTGAGGTTCGCCCCGTCCCGGATGCCGATCTCCTCGATCTCGTCGAAGAGTTCGTCGGCCGCGTACCGGGCGAACACATCGGACATGCCCGGCTCCACACCCATGCCGACCAGCGCCAGCGCGCCCGCCTTCGCCCACTCGTCCGCCGCCGCGAACTGTTCGTCCCCGAGCTTGACCCCGCACTCCTCGTACGGCCGCTCGGCGTGCGGGCGCGACAGGGACATCGCCATGTCCAGATAGGTGACCCCGGCGGCGCGGGCCGCACGGAACAGCGGCATGACAAAGCGCGGGTCGGTCGCGTTGAGCAGGACATCGCACCCGTGCCGGGCCAGCAGGTCCGCCACCGCCGCCTCGTCGGACGCGTCAACCCGCTCCGCCACGAACCGGCCATCGGCATCGAGCGCGGCCACCGCGGCCTCGGCGCGCACGGGGTCGTAGTCGGCCACCACCATCAGGTCGAAGAAGGACCGCCTGGCGGCGATCCGGGTGATCGCGGTCCCCACACCGCCGGCTCCGACGAGCAGCACACGCATGGCAGAACTCCCTTTTGTGAGGTTCGTAAAGATTCCGACGCCGTTGTCCGCCGATCCAACGCCTTGCCTTGATCTAAGGTCAATGGCGTTGGCATAAGAACCGAGCGGATCGAAGGGATCGCCGTGCCGAAGCAGGTAGTGCCGGAGGAGAAGCGACGGCGTCGCCGTCCCACCAGGAGCGGCACGGTCTTGTCCGAGCGGCTGATCGTCGACACCGCCCTGCGCATGCTCCGCGAGCACGGCAGCACCGGCCTCACCGCCCGCCGCCTGGGCCTGGCCCTGGACGCCGACCCCAGTACCCTCTACCGCTACTTCCGCGGCATGGACGACCTGACCCTCGCCATCGGCGACGCGCTCATCGGGCAGGCGCTCCAAGGCTGGCGGCCCACGGGGGAGTGGCAGGCCGACCTGCGCGCCATCGGGCTGCGCATCCACGCCGTGTATGTCGGCCATCCCCAGGCCGCGGTCCTGACCGCCAGCCGCGTCACGGGGCGCGCCAACGAACTGGCCGCCGACGAGGCCATCCTCGACGTCCTGCGCACGGCCGGTTTCCCGCTGCCGGAGACGGTACGGATCTACCACGCCTTCATCGACCAGACGCTGGCCTTCGCCGCCCTCGACGCCGCCTCCCTGGCCCTGCCGCGGGCCAGCCTCACCGCCGACGAGGACATGTGGCGTTCGACCTACGCCCGCCTGCCCCGCAGCACCCACCCCCGGATCGCCGAGGCGGCCCCGCTGCTCGCCGCCCGCATGGTCGCCAGCGCCTATCCGACGGCCCTCGACATGCTGCTGGACAGCGCCGCCCGGACGCTCGCCGCAGAAGGTCCCGGAAGGATCTGTGATATTGAAAGCTGAGCCGATTGGCTGTAACCAGCAGCCAGGACACCCGTGGACCCCAGCAACAGCAGCACCGGCAACGACTCGGACCCCCAGCCGACCGAGCCCCCGGACGAGCCCAGTGCCGAGCCCACGGCCGAGTCCCGCCCGGGCCGGCGCCGCTGGGCCATGGACACCCGACCCCTGCGCCGCCCCGCCTACCGTCGCCTGTGGACGTCGACCGCCGTCACCGCCGTCGGCAGCCAGCTCACCGCCGTCGCCGTGCCCAAGCAGATCTACGACATCACCCAGTCCTCCGCCTGGGTGGGCTACGCGAGCCTCGCCGGGCTCCTGCCCCTCGTCGTGTTCGCCCTGTGGGGCGGCGCCGTCGCCGACAGCATGGACCGCCGCAAGCTGCTGCTGATCACCAACACCGGCATCGCCGTCACCTCGCTGCTGTTCTGGATCCAGGCCCTCGTCGGCCTGGACTCGGTGGCGACCCTGATGATCCTTCTCGCCCTCCAGCAGGCCTTCTTCGGCCTGAACTCACCGGCCCGCAGCGCCGTAGTCGCCCAACTGGTCCCCGAGGAGGAACTGGCCGCCGCCAACGCCCTGGGAATGACCGTCATGCACACCGGCCTGGTCGCGGGACCGCTGCTCGCCGGCACCCTCATACCCGTCGTCGGCCTCGCCGAGCTGTACCTCATCGACGCGCTCGCCCTGTGCGTCACCCTGTGGTCCGTCGTACGGCTGCCCTCGCTGCCGCCGGGACCAGAGGCCTCCCGGAAGGCGGGCGCACGGGAGATCGTGGCCGGATTCCGCTACATCGCCCTGCACAAGGTGCTCCTGCTGTCCTTCCTCGCGGACATCGTCGCCATGGTCTTCGGTATGCCCCGGGCCCTCTTCCCGCAGCTGGCCGCCCAGACGTACGCCCCGTACGGGGAGGGATTCGCCCTCGGCCTGCTGTTCGCGGCGATCCCCGTGGGCGCGGTGCTCGGCGGTCTGTTCTCCGGCACGTTCTCGCGGGCGCGCCGGCACGGCTGGATGGTGATCGGCGCGGTCGTCGCCTGGGGGCTGGCGATCACGGGATTCGGGCTGAGCACCAGCCTGTGGGTGGCGGCGGCGTTCCTGGTCGTCGCGGGGGTCGCCGACATGGTCTCCGGTGTCTTCCGGATGGCGATCCTGCTGTCGGCGGTGACCGACGAGATGCGCGGCCGGATGCAGGGCGTCTTCACAGTGGTCGTCGTGGGCGGACCCCGCCTGGCCGACCTTCTGCACGGCACCACCGCATCCGCCCTCGGACCGCGTACCGCCGTCGCCGGGGGCGGACTCCTGGTCGTCGCCGTCACCCTGGTCCTCACGGCCGCGATGCCGGCACTGCGCCGCTACCGCGTCCGATGACCGGCCCGGGACTCCTACCCCGGCCCCCGCTTGTGCAGCGAGAAGTGCTCCATCAGCCGGCCCCGGGTCAGCTCCAGCCGATGCGCGAGGATCTCGGCGATGACCCGCACCAGTTGCATCCCGAGGGCCGGGTCCTGTTCGCAGAGCTCGAGCACCGCCGCGGCGTCGAACTCGTAGGCGCGTACGGGGCTGAAGGCCTCGGCGCCGAAGTCCCACTCATGGGGCGGGAAGAGCCAGGACCAGCCGAGCAGATCGCCCGCACCGAGACTGGCCACCGTCACCCGCTGCACCGGCGTCACCTGCTGCACCAGGGAGACCGCCCCGGAGCGGACCACCCAGAACCGGTCGGCGGTGCCGCCCGCCTCGAAGATCGTGCAGTCCTCCGGGAAGGACACCTCTGTCGCGAGCGCCAGCAGACGCTCACGCCGGTGCGGGGGAAGGGCGGTCAGCAGCTTCGTCGCTTTGGTCATGAGCAGGGCTCCTCGCCGGCGATCTGGAGGGAAGTCGTCCGCCATGGCAGCGCACTACCCGGTTCCGGTGGCTCCCCTACACCCATTTCAGCCGTTGCGGACGCGGCGAGCACCTCGGCGGCAGGCATGAATTCGCTTTTTTGGCACAAGAAGGCCCTGGCTGGACGGGGGAGACCAGCCAGGGCCGTAGGTGGTGGCACGCGGAGGGCGGTCGCCTCGCGGCGAAAGGCTCCATGGGGCTTCAGCCGAACGATCTTCCCCATGGGCTATAGGTGAGGCCCGGGGACACTGTCCCCTCCGCAGCCACGTAGACAAGAACGGCCGGCCCCGCCGGGATGTTCCGGCTCGACCCCGGAGCCGGTCGTGATCCACGTCACGTCCGGTCGCGGGGTGCTCAGCCCTCGGACACCTGCGCCATCAGCGTCTGCAGATGCAGCCCCCGACGGGCGTCGAGCTCACCGGCGACACCGCTGCGTACAGCGGTCGCGAACTCGCGGCGCAGTACCGGCCAGGTCTCCTCATGGTCGAGTTCCGCGCTGTCGAACACCAACTCCGGCCCGGAACCGAAGAGTTCGACGCGGGCGGAGCCCTGTGCCACGTTCACGGAACCGGACAGTGAGGCCTGGCTGACCGCGCCGTTCTCGTGCTCACAGGTGAGTTCGATCCAGCGGCGCGGATCTCCCGTGCCGCGCACCCGCGTGATCGGCCCCACGGAGGCGTCGAGGAGGTCGAGGACGTGCGGCCCCAGATCGAGCAGCGCGCCCTGTTCCAGCCGCCAGGGGCTGGCGAACGCGCCGCCGAGGAAGGCACCGCTCAGAAAAGCCGCCCGAGCGCCGAACACGTCCGCCTCACTCGCCGCCGCCAGGAACCGGCGCGTCTCGGGGTGGAAGCGGTTCGTCAGGGTCACCTGGGAGGCGACCCCCGCCTCGCCGATCGCGTCCACCAGCTGTCGGGCCGCCGCCAGATCCTGGGCGATGGGCTTCTCCAGCAGCAGCGCCTTGCCCGCCTTCGCGGCGCGCAGGGCGAGCTCGGCCTGTACGGCGGGCGGCACGGCGAACGCCACCGCCTCGCAGGAGTCGAGCAGTTCCTCGAACCGGGCGGCGACCGGGGCGCCGTACGGTGCCGCCGTCTCCTGTGCGGCCTCCGGGCGGCGTGCCCAGACCCCGGCGAGTTCGGTCTCGGGCCCGGCGGCCAGCATGCGTGCGTACACCCACTGCGCCCAGGGTCCGGCGCCGACGAGCCCGACCTTGACGGGCGCCTGCGCCCACGGTGCGGCGGTACTGGTCACTGCAGGTCCAATCCGTACAGGGGAGGCCGATACGGAGATCACTCTGCGGGCCCGTCCGCCGTACCGTCAACCATGGTCAGTGCCGGGTTTGCGCCGGGTACGCGCCGTGCGCTCAGCGGAACACGTTGTCCGCGTCGTCCCAGTGCGCGAGTTCCTCCGCCGCCGGGTCGGGACGCGGGGAGCGTGTCCTGGCCTGGTACATCGCGTCGATCTCGAAGGCGAAGTGCCGAACGATCGCGTCCCGGCACAGCTTCATCGAGGGGGTCAGCAGGCCGTTGCTGAGGTCGAAGGGTTCCGCGAGGACACGGAACACCCGGATCGACTCGGAGCGCGACACCGTGCTGTTGGCGGCGGCGACCGCCCGTCCGATCTCCTCCCGCAGGGCGTTCTCCTCCCGCGCCTGGCGGTGCGGTGTGTCCTCCTGGAGGGCCAGAGAGGCGCGCCAGTGCGCCAGGAAATCCGGGTCGAGGGTGATCAGGGCACCCACGCACGGCCGGTTGTCACCCACGATCACCGCCTGGTGCACCAGCGGATGCATCCGCAACCGCTGCTCCAGGGCGGCCGGGGCGACACTCTTGCCGCTGCTGGTGATGATGATGTCCTTCTTGCGCCCGGTGATCGTCAGATACCCCTCCTGGTCCAGCCGCCCGATGTCCCCGGTGGCCAGCCAGCCGCCCCGCAGCGCCGCCCGGGTGTCGGCGTCGTCGTTCACATAACCCTGGAAGACGGAGGCGCCGTACACGAGGATCTCGCCGTCATCGGCGACCCGGATCTCCGTGCCCGGCAGCGGCTGCCCGACCGTCCCGAACTTCTCGCGGCCCACGGGCTGCGCGGTGACACCACCGCCGGTCTCGGTGAGGCCGTAGCCGTCGTGGACGGGGATACCGATACCCGCGTAGAACAGGGCGAGTTCGCGGTTGAGGGGCGAGCCGCCAGAGACCGCGCCGCAGACCCGCCCGCCCAGAGCGGCCCGGAGTTTGCGGTACACCGTCCGCTCGTAGAGGGCGTGCTGGAGCCGCAGGTCGAAGCCGGGCCCGGAGCCGGTGCCCAGCCGCTGCCGTTCGACAGCCGTCGCGAAGTCCCGCGCGGTGCCGACGGCCCGCTCGAACAGGCTGCCCCGGCCGGCTTTCTGGGCGGCGCGCAGAAAGTTCTTGTAGATCTTCTCGAACACCGACGGGACCGCGTACAGATACGTCGGCCTGAACGAGAGCAGCGCCGCCGACAGCGCCTCGCCGGCCAGATCGGGCTCGTGCCCCATCAGCATGCCGCCGCGCAGACACAGGCCCTGGATCATCAGGCCGTACACGTGCGAGAACGGCAGGAAGGCGAGGACCGTGGGCTGTTCGCCGGGCGGTGCCGCCGTGTGCCGCCAGCCCGCGAGGAGGGTGTCGCACGGACTGGCCAGGTTGCGGTGGCTCAGGGCGCAGCCCCGGGGATGCCCGGTCGTGCCGGAGGTGTAGGCGATCACCGCGGCCGAGTCCGGCAGCACGATCCGGCGCAGCGAGTCGACCGTGGTCATCGGCACCGACCGACCCAGCTCCACGAGGTGGGGCAGAGCACCGTCGTCCAGCTGCCACACGTTGCGCAGCAGGGGCAGCGAAGTGCACACCGAGCCGACGGTCATCAGACCCTGCTCGTCCTCCACGACGATCGCGCTGCACTGCGAGTCGGCGAGGATCCAGGCGACCTGGTCGCGCGAGGACGTCGGATAGATCGGCACGACTTCCGCGCCCACCGTCCACAGCGCGTAGCAGAGCACCGTCCACTCATAGCGGGTGCGGGCCATGATGGCCACGCGGTGGCCCGGCGAGATGCCGGAGGCGATGAACCCCTTGGCCAGGTCGACGACCTCGTCCCGCAGTTCGGCGGCTGTCACCCGCGTCCAGAGCTGCTTGGCCGGGTCGATGCGGCGCGCGATCTGCGGCAGGTTCGGTTCGCGCAGCGCCGTGTCGAACACGCTGTCGGCGAGACCGCCCGTCAGCGGTGCGGTGGTGGGGGGAGCGAGGGCGAAGTCGCGCATGCGCTGCTCCTGGATCGTACTGACTGTGACCGCGCCGACGAGTGGAGTTATCGACGGTGAACGAATGTAGCTCAGGTCACGGCCTTTGTTGTCGGGAACTGTGAAGTGTTTTTCCCGCGGACCTTCGACGAAGGAGCCAGCCACACCGTCGCGAGCGGCGGCAGGGTCAGCAGAAGGCCCGACGACCTGGGCTTCAACGTCCCGGAGTTGAGGATGTCGCTACCGCCGTAGCGGGCGGCATCGGTGTTGAGGACCTCCTGCCAGGCGGGGACCGAGCCGGGAACGTCGAGGCGGTAGTCGTGCCGGACCACCGGCGAGAAGTTGCTGACCGCCAACAGGGGCGCTCCCTGCGCGTCGTGGCGCAGGAACGCGAAGACGTTGTCCTCGGCGGCGTCCCCGGCCACCCAGCGGAAACCGGCGGGGTCGGTGTCCCGCTCCCAGAGGGCGGGGGTGCGCCGGTAGACGGTGTTGAGGTCGCGGACGAGGTCGCGGACGCCCCGGTGGTCGGGCTCGGCGGCGTACTCGGTGTCCAGCAGCCACCAGTGGGGGCCCTCCGCCTCGGACCACTCCGCTCCCTGGGCGAACTCCTGCCCCATGAAGAGGAGTTGCTTGCCGGGGTGGGCCCACATGAAACCGAGATACGCGCGGTGGTTCGCCCGTTGCTGCCACCAGTCGCCCGGCATCTTCGACACCAACGACCGCTTGCCGTGGACGACTTCGTCGTGGGAGATCGGCAGGACGTAGTTCTCGCTGTACGCGTACACCATGGAGAACGTCATCTCGTGATGGTGGTACTTGCGATGGACCGGCTCATGGCACACATAGCCGAGCGAGTCGTGCATCCAGCCCATGTTCCACTTCAGGCCGAAACCGAGCCCGCCGCTGTCGGTGGGCCGGGTCACCCCGTCCCACGCCGTGGACTCCTCGGCGATCGTCATGACCCCGGGGACCCGCCGGTACACGGTGGCGTTCATCTCCTGGAGGAAGGCGACCGCGTCGAGATCCTCCCGCCCGCCGAACACGTTCGGCGTCCACTGCCCCGAGTCGCGCGAGTAGTCGAGGTAGAGCATCGAGGCGACCGCGTCCACCCGCAGCCCGTCGAGATGGAATTCCTCGCACCAGTACACGGCGTTGGCGACCAGGAAGTTGCGCACCTCGGTGCGCCCGAGGTCGAACTCGTACGTCCCCCAGTCCGGGTGCTCGGCTCGCCGTGAGTCCCCGGGCTCGTACAGGGACGTCCCGTCGAACCGGGCCAACGCCCAGTCGTCCTTGGGGAAATGCGCCGGCACCCAGTCCAACAGGACACCGACACCGGCCCGGTGCAGCGCGTCGACCAGATACCGGAAGTCGTCGGGAGAACCCAGCCGGGCGGTCGGGGCGTAGTAGGAGGTGACCTGGTACCCCCAGGACGGGCCGAAGGGATGCTCGGCGACCGGCATGAGCTGCACATGGGTGAAGCCCAGATCGGCGACATACGCCGGGAGTTCGTCGGCGAGCTGACGAAACGTCAGTCCTGGTCGCCAGGACGGCAGATGGACCTCGTACACGGAGAACGGCTCCTCGTGCACGGCTGATCCGTTCCGGCGCGCGAGCCACTCCTCGTCGCCCCACTCGTAGTGGGAGGCGGTGACGACCGACGCCGTCGCGGGTGGCACCTCGGTGCGCCGGGCCATCGGGTCCGCTTTCATGACCCGGCCGCCGTCCCTGCCCACGACCTCGAACTTGTACCGCTCGCCCTCACCCACACCCGGCACGAACAGCTCCCACACCCCGGCCGCGCCGAGGGAGCGCATCGGGTGGGCCGTTCCGTCCCAGCAGGTGAAGTCCCCTGCCACCCTGACCCCTTGCGCGTTCGGCGCCCAGACGGTGAAGCGGGTGCCGGTCACGCCCTGGTGGGTCATCGGCTGGGCGCCCAGCGCCTTCCACAGCTCCTCGTGCCGGCCCTCCCGGATGAGATGCAGATCCAGCTCGCCGAGCGCGGGCAGGAAACGGTACGGATCCTCGATCTCCGACTCGCCGTCCTCGTACGAGACCAGCAACGTGTAGTCGGGCATCGCGGGACCGGACAGGCCGAAGGGGAGCAGGCCGCTGAAGAACCCGTCACCGTCGTCGTCGAGCCTGCTCGGCCGCCCGTCGACGAGCACGGTCACCCCACGCGCGTACGGGCGCAGCGCACGGACGACGACGCCGCCCGGCCCGGGATGCGCGCCGAGCACCGCGTGCGGATCGTGATGGGTGCCGCAGAGCAGCCGCTGCCTGTCGCCGGGCTCCCACAGGCCGTCGGGCCTGCCCAGGGACGGCATGTCGGAGAGTGAGGGATCGTGCAGGGCCACAGCTGTCAGCCTCCTCGGACGGAGAGTCGCTCGATCGCCGCCATGGGGACGGGGAGCCAGTCGGGGCGGTGCCGGGCCTCGTAGACGACCTCGTACACGGCCCGGTCGGTCTCGTACGCGCGCAGCAGCCCAGGGTCGCGGCGCGGGTCCCACCCGGCCCGGGCGGCATACCCCGCGCAGTAGGCCTCGCGGCAGCGCGACGCCCACTCGGGGTGCCACGGCAGGCGCGTGCGGGCGGCGTAGTCGAAGGAGCGCAGCATGCCCGCGATGTCCCGCACCGGGGACTGGGCACTGCGGCGCTCGGCGAGCGGGCGGGACGGCTCGCCCTCGAAGTCGATCACGAACCAGTCGCCGCCGGTCCCGCCGGTGCGCAGCACCTGCCCGAGGTGCAGATCGCCGTGGACGCGCTGTGCGGCCGGACCCGCGTCGAGCCCGGCCAGGCTGTCGAACGCGGCCCGCAGCCCCGGGGCGTACGGCCGCAACGCCGGTACGCAGTGCACGGCGGCGTCGAGTCGCTCGGCCATCGCCGCCGCCGTGCGCCGGCTGTGCCGCGTGTCGCGGGCGTCGTCGGGGAACGCGGTCGCGAGGGCCAGGTGTACGTCGGCGGTGGCCCGGCCCAACTCGTAGGCCTCGTCGGTGAACGGGTGTCCCGCGGCGAGGGCGCGCAGGGCCAGCGTCCAGCCGTCGGCGGCGCCGGGCAGGTAGGGCTGGAGGACCCCGAGGGTCGCGTCCTGCGGCAGATCGGTGCGGAACCAGGCTGCTGGGGCGGGCACACGGGCGCAGCCCTGCCGGGCGAGGGCGGCGGGCACCTCGAGGTCGGGATGGACACCTGGCTGGACGCGCCGGAGCACCTTCAGGATGAACGCGTCGCCGTACACGAGCGAGGAGTTGGACTGTTCGACGTCGAGGAGGCGCGGGGTGAGTCCGGCGGGCACGCCGATACCGGGGTCGGCCTCGAAGCGCAGGGGGCCGGCTGTTCCGGGGTGCCGCAGGCGCTCGAGGAGCAGGCCCGCCGCCCGGGGGTCGCGCAGGGCGTCGTAGATCAGCAGCCCGGCCAGGGGTCCCTCGTCCGCGCGGCCGATGAGGGCCCGGCCCAGCCGCGGCGCCGGGCGATCCCTTACGCCGAGGAGCAGTTGGTAGCAGTCGCCGGGCGGGGGAGGGCCGCCGGGGGTGGGGACGGCCGTGTGACCGGTACGGACGAGCAGGTGCAGACAGCCCGGAAACAACTCGGTCATCGACAGCAGACCCAGGTCGTTGACGGGCCGGTCCTTGCCCGCGAACCAGCGCTGCTGGGGCAGCCACTCGCGCAGGAGACCGCCGAGCGAGGTCAACGGCTCGGCGAGGGCCGTCCCGCTCGGGCGAAGAGACGCGGTCTTCGGCATGGTGACGCTCCTTTCCCGGGGCACACACTCACGGTCGTCGGGCAGTGCGCGGGGCTGGTCTGGTGAGCCGGAACCAGTAGAAGCCGTGGCCGGCGAGGGTGAGGAGGTAGGGGAGTTCGCCGATGGCGGGGAAGCGGACTCCGCCGATGAGTTCGACGGGGTGTGCGCCGTTGAACGCCTGCAGGTCCAGTTCGGTGGGCTGGGCGAAGCGGGAGAAGTTGTGGACGCACAGGACGAGGTCGTCCTTGTACTCGCGCAGGAAGGCGATGACGGCGGGGTTGGTGGAGGGGAGTTCGGTGTAGGAGCCGAGGCCGAAGGCGGGGTTCTGTTTCCGGATCTCGATCATGCGCCGGGTCCAGTGCAGGAGCGAGGACGGGGACGACATGGAGGCTTCGACGTTGGTGACCTGGTAGCCGTAGACGGGGTCCATGATCGTGGGCAGGAAGAGGCGGCCGGGGTCGCTGGAGGAGAAGCCGGCGTTGCGGTCCGGGGTCCACTGCATGGGGGTGCGGACGGCGTCGCGGTCGCCGAGCCAGATGTTGTCGCCCATGCCGATCTCGTCGCCGTAGTAGAGGATCGGGCTGCCGGGGAGGGACAGGAGCAGGGCGGTGAACAGTTCGATCTGGTTGCGGTCGTTGTCGAGGAGGGGGGCGAGGCGGCGGCGGATGCCGATGTTGGCGCGCATGCGGGGGTCTTTGGCGTATTCGGCCCACATGTAGTCGCGTTCCTCGTCGGTGACCATTTCCAGGGTCAGCTCGTCGTGGTTGCGCAGGAAGATGCCCCACTGGCAGTTGTTGGGGATGGCGGGGGTCTTCGCGAGGATTTCCGAGACCGGGTAGCGCGATTCACGGCGGACGGCCATGAAGATGCGGGGCATGACGGGGAAGTGGAACGCCATGTGGCATTCGTCGCCGCCGCTTTGGAAGTCGCCGAAGTAGTCGACGACGTCCTCGGGCCACTGGTTCGCCTCCGCCAGCAACACCGTGTCCGGGTAGTGGGTGTCGATCTCCTTGCGCACGTGCTTGAGGAATTCATGCGTGCGCGGCAGGTTCTCGCAGTTGGTTCCTTCCTCCTGGTAGAGGTAGGGGACCGCGTCGAGTCGGAAGCCGTCGATTCCCAGGTCCAGCCAGAATCGGAGAGCCGCCAGAATCTCTTCCTGGACCGCCGGGTTCTCGTAGTTGAGGTCCGGCTGGTGGGAGAAGAAGCGGTGCCAGTAGTACTCCTTGCGCACCGGGTCGAAGGTCCAGTTGGAGGCCTCGGTGTCGACGAAGATGATCCGGGCGTCCTGGTACTGGTCGTCCTTCTTGGCCCAGACGTAGTAGTCGCCGTAGGGGCCTTCGGGGTCGTTTCTGGACTCCTGAAACCAAGGATGTTCGTCGCTGGTGTGGTTCATGACGAAGTCGATGACGACGCGCATGCCGCGTTGGTGGGCGGCGTCGACGAATTCGACGAAGTCGGCGAGGTCGCCGAACTCGGGGAGGACGGCGGTGTAGTCGGAGACGTCGTAACCGCCGTCGCGCAGGGGTGATGTGAAGAAGGGGGGCAGCCAGAGGCAGTCGACGCCGAGCCACTGGAGGTAGTCGAGTTTGGCGGTGAGGCCTTTGAGGTCGCCGACTCCGTCACCGTTGCTGTCCTGGAAGGAGCGGACGAGGACCTCGTAGAAGACGGCGCGTTTGAACCACTCGGGGTCCCGGTCCTTGGCGGGAGTGTCCTCGAAGGTGTCCGGCACAGGCTCATTGACGGTCACGTTGTTACTGGCCTCCAGTCGAATACCGCAGCAGATGCAATACGTGCGCGGGTGCCCTCCCCGGCTCCAGACGTACGTAGTTGGAGCGGCCCCAGTGATAGGTCTCGCCGCTCAACTCGTCATGCACCGTGACGGAACACGGTTCGTCGTTCCGCTGGTCCAGGCCGAGTTGCGGCATGTCCAACGAGACCGTCGCCTCCTGGGTGTGGTGCGGGTCGAGATTCACGACCACCAGAACGGTGTCCTCGCCGGTGCGCTTGCTGTAAGCGATCACCGCGTCGTTGTCGGTCCGGTGGAAGTGCAGATTCCTGAGCCGGTGCAAGGCGGGATGGTCGCGCCTGATCCCGTTGAGAGCGGTGATGAGCGGGGCGATCGACTGCCCGTTCTGCTCGGCCGATTCCCAGTCCCTGGGCCTGAGTTGGTATTTCTCGGAGTCCAGGTATTCTTCGCTGCCCTCGCGCAGCGGGGTGTTCTCGCACAGTTCGTAGCCGCTGTAGATCCCCCAGGTCGGGGACAGCGTCGCGGCCAGCACGGCACGCGCCTCGAACGCCGGACGGCCGCCGTGCTGAAGGTACTCGTGCAGGATGTCCGGGGTGTTGACGAAGAAATTCGGCCGCATGTACGCGGCTGCCTCACCCGACAGTTCGGTGAGGTACTCGGTGAGTTCGGCTTTGGTGGTGCGCCAGGTGAAATAGGTGTACGACTGCTGGAACCCGGCCTGCGCCAGCGCGTGCATCATCGCCGGGCGGGTGAAGGCCTCCGCGAGGAAGATGACGTCCGGGTCGGTGCGGTTGATGTCCGCGATCACCTGCTCCCAGAACACGACCGGTTTGGTGTGCGGGTTGTCGACCCGGAAGATCCGCACACCATGGGACATCCAGTGCCGCAGCACCCGCGTCGTCTCCGCGACGAGACCGGGCAGGTCCGCGTCGAAGGCGATGGGATAGATGTCCTGGTACTTCTTCGGCGGGTTCTCCGCGTACGCGATCGTCCCGTCGGGGCGGTGATGGAACCACTGCGGGTACTTCTGCACCCAGGGATGATCCGGCGAACACTGCAACGCGAAGTCGAGGGCCACTTCCAGCCCGTGCCGGCCCGCCTCCGCCACGAAGAACTGGAAATCCTCCAGGGTGCCGAGATCCGGATGGACGGCGTCATGGCCGCCGGCCTCCGACCCGATCGCCCACGGCACCCCCACATCCTCCGCCGACGCGGACAGCGTGTTGTTGGGGCCCTTGCGGAAGGTGTGCCCGATCGGATGGATCGGCGGCAGATACAGCACGTCGAAACCCATCGCCGCGATCGCCGGCAACCGCCGCACCGCCGTCCGGAACGTCCCGTGCGGCTGCTCCGGCGTACCCTCCGAACGCGGGAAGAACTCGTACCACGCCCCGTACAGCGCCCGCTCCCGCTCCACCACCAGCGCCAACGCCTCACTCGACGTCACCAGCTCACGCAGCGGATACCGGCGCAGCACCTCGTCCACGGCCGGCGTCAGCGCCGGCGCGAGCCGAGCCGTGACCGGGAGCGAGTCGTCGCCCAGGGCTCGTGCGGCGGCCAGCACGGCGGCTCGGCCCGCCCGCTTCGGTACGCCGGCGGCGGCACGCTCGTACAGCAGCGCGCCCTCCTCCAGCACCAGCCCGACGTCGATCCCGGCCGGGATCTTGATGCCGGCGTGGTGCCGCCAGGTGCTGACCGGGTCGCCCCACGCCTCCACCCGGTAGGTCCAGTGGCCCACCGCGTCCGGGGTGACATCCGCGCCCCAGCGGTCGGTGCCCGGGGCGAGTTCACGCATCGGTGTCCAGGGGCCCGGGCGGCCCTTCGGGTCGCACAGCACGACGTTCGCGCCGACCGCGTCATGGCCCTCGCGGAAGACCGTCGCGGTGACCTGGAAGGTCTCTCCCGCGGCGGCCTTGGCCGGGCTTCTGCCGCTCTCGACGGCCGGGCGCACATCCCGCACCGGGATACGGCCGCTGGCCGGACTCGGGCTCATGGGGCTCACCTCTGCCGTGGTCTGGGTAAAAACCGGGGACGGGGGATCGGGGAATGCGGCCGGGGACGGGGGCGGCGGACGGTGCCGTCCGGCCTCGGCTATCCCCCTGCCGTGGAACGCTGGACGGCCTGGGGAGCGTGTCCGGTGAATCGGTCCGCGTGGCGCCATCCGGCCTGTTCCCGCAGGTAGGCGACCAGGCTGGTGCGCAGATAGCGCTCGGCGGCGTGTACGGCCTCTCGTGCGCAGCGCTTCCCCATCAGCACGCACAGGGTGTAGCCCGAGTCCTCGAAACTGTCCCGAGCCGAACGGTCGGACGGGGCCGCGAGAGTGACGCGCTCCCACGTCCGGTACCGGTTCAGCTGTTTGGCGACCTCGGCTTTGGCGGGCAACAGCATGGCGCTGGTCCCCTTCCTGGTGACTGAACGGCCTGGTGGCCGAACGGCTTCTACAGCGAGACCTTCACTCATGGTGCATGCGCGACGACCAAGCGTCCTGTTGGATCTTCAACGACTGTGCGGGCTGCTCGTGTTGCACGAATGGACTAGTGCTCCCACTCTGGAGCTGACTCAGAAGCGAACAGTGCTCACGCTCCGCGTTCGGGCCCGGTCCCGGGCCGCGTGGAAAGCCGTGAGTCCGCCGTGAGGAGCCAACGACGATGAAGACCGCAGAGCCCTGCTACTACCACCTCGACGTGGAGGTCTGTCCCGAACGGGTCGGTCAGGTGGGCCGCATCCTGGCCGCCCACCTCCGGCTCTGGGATCTGGAGCACCTCGTCGGGCCCGTATGTCACGGCGCCGAGGCGCTGCTGCGCGCCATCGACGAGCACGCGTCCGACAAGAACGCCGTGGTCGAGATGTGGTGGAACGGCCAGCACATCATCACCGCCATCGGCGAGAACGACACCGGCCCGCATCTCGACCAGGAACTCGGCAGCTGCCTGGCGCGGATCGCCGCGGAGAGCGACGGCTGGGGTTGCTGCGCCACGGACACGGGTGCCAAGGTCATCTGGTTCTCGCGCCGGGCCCGCTCCTGCGAAGGCGTCCCCCTGATCCCGTCCCCGCCCCCGCCGACCCTGCCGGAGCGCCGACGGGCACCCCGACCGCTCCCGGCCTTCGCCGGCACGGAGAGCAGGGGCTCGGACGTTCTCACGAACGCGTAGGGGCACCCATCGGGTGGTCCCGCGGGAGCCGGGACCCCTCAGCGTGGGATGCGTGAAGTCACCGTGAACTGGGCGCCGTCCGGATCTCGCAGGACTGCCTCGAACGGTGTGGTGACGGCGTCGTACCGCAGGACGCTGCCGCCGTTGTCCTGCGCGGCCTTGACGCAGGCCGCCACGTCCTCGACCGCGAAGTGGACCTGCCAGTGGGGCCTGATCGTGGGATCGGGTGCCGCCTCCAGCGCACCCGAGACGATGCGGGCGACGACGTCGCCCCGGCTGCGCAGCACGACCTCGTCGCCCTCGTAGTGGACCTGGCAGCAGCCGGGACGCTCGGAGGCCCACTCCAGGATCTCGCCGTAGAAGATGGCCGCGTCGAACGCGTCGCGGGTCTGCAGCCGGACGAACGTCGGTGCGGCCCGTCGCCAGGCCTCCCAGCCGGCGAGCAGCTCGCCCTCCCAGATTCCGAAGATCGCCCCGTCACGGTCGGCCAGCAGGGCCGCCCGGCCCGGCGGGAAGGAGAGCGGTCCGACCGCCGCCGTACCCCCGCGCTCGCGGACCCGGGCCACCGCGTCGTCCGCGCTCGGTACCGCGAAGTACGGGATCCAGGCGACCACCATCTGCCAGACGGAGGCCACCGCGGCGATCCCCGCGACCGGGGTGCCGTCCACCAGAGCGACCCGGAAACGGTCGCCCAGCCGGGCCGAACGCCATCGCCAGCCCAGTACTGCGCTGTAGAACGCCTCGGTGGCCCGCAGGTCGCGGCTGGTGAGACTCACCCAGCAGGGGGCGCCGAACACGGAGTGGGTCGAGACGACGTTCGTCGCGCCGCTGGGATGTGTCGGGTCGTGGTTCATGGCACTCGCGTCCTGACTCGATCGGCCGGCAGGCACCGGTCCGGACACCAGTCTCCGGCCGGACCCCTTCCCAGTGCCTGTCGAGTACCCCGATCGGCCCCCCGGACGCATGGCCGCCATCCGGCCGGAAGAGCGGGTTTCAAGTCCCTTCCTCCGGTGACTCCGGGGGTTGGAGGGCGCGCTGAGGAGCCATTCCCGGGAGGGTTCGGCAGTGAGCCCGTCCCCCGGTCGCCCGGTCGCGAAAGACTCGCTCGGGCGACCGTGGTGTGTACGGGACGGCCGGACGTGCCCTCAGCAGGCTTCGGCGAGCACATCGTCACGCCGCGTTCCGTTCCCCTCGGACTGCCCGGCGGACGGCTCCTCCTCGAGCTGCTCCCGGATGCGTGCGCAGCAGGTGCTCAGCAGCCGGGAGACGTGCATCTGTGAGATGCCGAGCTGCGACGCGATCCGGCTCTGGGTCATCCCGCGGAAGTACCGCAGGTAGAGGATGGTCCGCTCACGTTCGGGCAGGGCACGCAGGCAGGGGCCGACGGCCGTGCGGTCGACGATCAGGTCGAAGCCGGGGTCGGGCCCGCCGACGGTGTCCGCGAGGGCGTACCCGTCGGTGCGCGGCAGCTCGGCCTCCAGTGACAGCACGGAGAAGCACTCCAGCGCCTCCATGCCGGTACGCACCTCGCTCTCGCTCAATTGTGCGTACGTGGCGATCTCGGCGACAGTCGGCGGCTGTCCCGGGACGGTGGCGGACAGCTCCTTGGTGGCGCTGCGCACCCGGTTGCGCAGGTCCTGGACCCGGCGCGGCACATGCAGCGCCCACAGATGGTCGCGGAAGTGGCGCTTGATCTCGCCGGTGACGGTCGGTACCGCGTAGGCCTCGAAGGCCGCACCCCGCTCGGGGTCGTAGTGGTCGACGGCCTTGACGAGCCCGACGGCCGCGACCTGGTAGAGGTCCTCCAGGGCCTCCCCGCGCCCCCGGAAGCGGACGGCGATCCGCTCCGACATGGGCAGCCAGGCCTGTACGAGATCGTCCCGGAGGGCATGGTGTTCCGGTCCCTCGGGCAGACGCGCGAGCCGCTCGAAGTCGGCGGCGGTGTCGGGGGCGTCATCGTGCGGATGCTGCTTCGTTCTGATGGCGACACGCATGGTGCGCACCTTCCTCAGCTGGTGCTGGATGGGCAGACACCGGGGGAGGGTGCGCTCGGACCGGGCGGACGTCGGCCGAGATCCGGCGGAACCGGCTCCCACGGACGTGCCTCCAGTCCGAAGCACTGACTGGGTGATTCCCTTTTCGGATGATAAGGAAACAAATCGGCATGAACTATGACTCGGCGCTTACGGTTCTTCGCCACGCGCATCGAGGACGCGCAGGCTGTCGGCTGACCCGCTGAACGACGGTCACGACCATGCACCCGAACGTGATGTGTGGCACGCGTCCACCTGGTGTGGGACGGCCCTTCGGTGGATTTCCGCCGCTCACCGCTTGATCAGTGATCAAGGGGGCGAATTCGCTGGCCACAGCGCATTCCGCTCATTTGACTGTGCGCCGGGCACAAGGATAGGAAGCAGCCATCCGAGGTGGAGAGGTGGACTGTGCGCGAGCCGAACGTGGTCGGGGACTGGCACGAGTACGACGAGCATGCCGGCCTGCGTGTCCGCGTCCACCGTCTGGTGGCGGCGGAACCGCCGCGCGGGCGCGACGACGCCGCCGAGGGGCTGACCTATTTCAGCCTGCGGGTGACGGTCGAGAACCGCGGTGACCGGCATTTCGGCGTCCACCTGGAGGACGGCCAGATCGACGTCCGGCTCGGCCCCGACGGCGAGGGCGCCTTCATCGACTGGCGGAACTCGCAGTTCATCGAGGGCTTCGACGTCCACCCGCTGCGCCGTGCCACCGCCGTCCTGTACGCGGCCGGTCCGGAAGCGTCCCTGACGCAGGTGGACGTACAGATCCAGCTGCGGGTCGAGGAGGAGTGGACCGCCCGGCGTCTGTGGGCGGGCGGGATCGGCCTGCCCGAGGACTTCACCGGCACCGGCGCGCACCACGGCCCCGCCCGCGACGGGGTGGCCCACCAGGCGAGCAACTTCCTCAAGGAACAGAGGGGCCTCAAGGAGCAGCGGGACCTCCGCGAACAGCGGGACCAGAAGGGTCAGACCGGACCCACCTGAGCGGCCGGCCCGAACCGGCGTGCCGCTCTCGCCGCCACCGGCCCGGGCCCGCTGCCTTCCCTGAACCTCAGTGCGCGATGTTGTCGATCAGCTCGCGCGCGCCCTGTCGCAGCAGCGCCACCGCCACGGACGTGCCCAGCGTGGCCGGGTCGAGGCGCCCCGCCCACTCGTGGGCGTTCAGCTGCACCTTGCCGTCCGGGGTGAACACGCAGGCACGCAAGGAGAGTTCGCCGTTGCGGGCCACCTGCGCGTAGCCGGCGATCGGGCTGTTGCAGTGTCCCTGGAGAACATGCAGGAACATGCGCTCGGCCGTCGCCTCGCGGTGCGTGTCCGGGTCACCGAGGACGCTGACCGCGTCGATCAGCTCGGCGTCGCCCTCACGGCACTGCAGGGCGAGGATGCCCGCGCCGATCGGCGGCATCATCGTCTCGGGGGAGAGGACCTCGCTGACCACGTCCATCCGGCCGATGCGCTCCAGACCGGACACGGCGAGGAGCAGTGCGTCCGCCTCCCCGGCCGCGAGCTTCTCCAGCCGCCGGTTGGCGTTGCCGCGGAACGGCACGCACTCCAGGTGCGGGTGGGAGGCGGCCAGTTGGGCGATCCGGCGTACCGAGGACGTACCGATCCGGGTGCCGTCCGGCAGCTCGTCGAGGGTGCGGCCACCCGGGTGGATCAGGGCGTCGCGGATGTCGTCCCGCTTGAGGAACGCCGCGAACATCGTGCCCGCAGGCAGCGGCCGGTCGGCCGGTACGTCCTTGACACAGTGCACCGCGAGATCGGCCTCACCGGCCAGCAGCGCGGCGTCGACCTCCTTGGTGAACGCACCCTTGCCCTCGACCTTGGACAGATCGCCCATCCACTTGTCACCGGTGGTCTTCACGGGGACGACCTCGGTGCGCACGTGCGGATGTGCGACGGCCAGCTCGGCGCGCACCCGTTCCACCTGTGCCAGCGCCATGGGCGAGTCGCGGGAGACGATACGAATCAGTTCAGGGACGGACATGCCGACACGATAGACCCTTCGGACCACCCTCCCGCTCAAGAACCGGTCGCTCCGGGGTGTGAGCGGACCTCGTCCGATACGAACACCCGCCCCTCGACCTGCATTTACCGTCCAGTAGGATCGCCCGGCACCCCATCCGAGGAGGAAGCGTGCCCCGGTCCCAACGCTCGCCCCTGCTGCTAGCCGGTCTGTTGGCCGCCGCCGGCGTCACCCACTTCGTCGCACCCCGCACGTACGACGCGATCGTGCCGCGCGCGCTGCCCGGCGCGCCCAGGACGTGGACGTACGCGAGTGGTGTCGCCGAACTCGCGCTGGCGGCCGGGGTGGCGCTGCCGCGTACCCGGCGGGTCGCCGCGCTCGTCACGGCGGGCTTCTTCGTCGGGGTGTTCCCGGCCAACGTGAAGATGGCCGTCGACTGGCGGAACAAACCCGCCGCCCTGCGGGCCGGTGCCATCGGGCGGCTGCCGCTCCAGGTACCGCTCGTCCTGTGGGCACGCAGCGTCGCGAAGAACGGAGAGGGCCGGTCATGACACACAAGGTGAACGTCGGCGACAAGATCGAGGACTTCGAGCTGCCCGACGAGAGCGGAGCGCCCCGTAAGCTCTCCGAACTGCTCGCCGAGGGGCCGATCGTCCTGTTCTTCTATCCCGCGGCCCTGTCGCCCGGCTGCACCGCCGAGGCCTGCCACTTCCGGGACCTGGCCGCCGAGTTCGCCGCCGTCGGCGCGCGGCCGGTCGGGATCAGCGGGGACTCGGTCGAGCGCCAGCAGGAGTTCGCACAGAGCCACACCCTCGGCATGCCGCTGCTGTCGGACACCGACGGGAAGGTCCGTGAGCTGTTCGGGGTGAAGCGCGGGTTCTCGATGATGCCCACCAAGCGCGCCACCTTCGTCATAGCCGAGAACCGGACGATCCTGGAGGTGGTGACGAGCGAGCTGCGGATGAACACCCACGCGGACCGCGCCCTCGCCGCACTCCGCGCACACAAGGGCTGACGCCCGCCGGGACCGTGGTCGGCCGCCCCGCAGCGGGGTGGCTGCGCGGGATTCCCGAGCCGAGCTGGGTCCTCGGGGTTGATGCCCTGAGGACCAGGGACCATCCTGGGGCGTATGAAACAAGTCGCCGCCGCGGTGATCATCGATGCCCGAGGCATGGTGACGGGCTGGAGTGAGGGCGCCCGGCGGTTGACGGGACACAGGGCCGAGGACGTCGTCGGACGCCCGGCGACCGGACTTCTCGCCGAAAACCCGCCGCCGTCGGCGATGACCGGGCTCACCGGAGTGGTCGCACTGCGCCACCGGGACGGCCACCGCGTCGAGATCGCCGTCAGCGCGTGCCCGGTACTGGGTGAAGACGGTGCCTCCCGGGGATTCGTCGTCACCGCCCTCCCCGAACCGCCACCACCGCGGCCGCAACCGGTCGCGGAGCGGCCCGCCTCACTGGAGCGGGCCATCCGGCAGGCCTCCGTGTCGATGTCCGCCCTCGACACCAACCAGCGCTACCTCTGGCTGAACGAGGCCGCCTGTGACCTGATGGGCGCGACGGAACAGGACCTGATCGGGCAGTTCTACGGGGACACGAACCTCGTGCCCGACGACCGGATCAGCCAGGGATTCCTGCGCAAACTGCGGCAGGTCGTGCGCACGGCAACACCAGTGCGCTACGAGACCTTCGGCAAGGACGCGAACGACGGCCGGGAATACGCGTGGAGTCTCGAGATATGGCCGGTGCGCGACGACCGGGGCGCCATCACCTCGGTGGGCATCGCCGCTTTCGACAACAGTGAGCAGCACTGGTCGCGACGCAGACTGGCCCTGCTCAACGAGGCGGCGGCCACCATCGGGACCACCCTCGACGTGGTGCGCACCGCGGAGGAACTCGTCGAACTGGTCGTTCCCCGGTTCGCCGACTTCGTCAGCGTGGACCTGCTCGACTGGGTGCTCGGTGCGGACGAACCCCCGGCGGCGCCCGCCGAGGAGGTCGTACTGCACCGGGTGGCCCACGGGTCCGGCAACGAGGGCACGCCGGAGGCCGTGATTCCGCTGGGAGCCAAGGACACCTATCCGCCGTCCACCCCGCCCGTGCGGGCGATGGCGGAAGGCCGGGCGGTTCTCGTGAACGTCGGCGAGCAGGCGTTCGACGACTGGGTGGCGGAGCGCAACGCCCGTGAGCCCGTCGGACGGCCGTACCGCCAGGGCGTCCACTCCATGGTCACCGTGCCGCTGCGGGCGCGCGGCACCATCCTGGGCGTCGCGGTCTTCCTGCGCATCACCCGGCCCGACCCCTACACCGAGGACGACGTCACCCTCGCCGAGGAACTGGCCAGCCGGGCCGCCGTCTGTGTCGACAACGCCCGCCGGTTCGCCCGCGAGCGCTCCACCGCGCTGGCGCTCCAGCACAGCCTGCTGCCCAGGGGGCTGCCCGGTCAGGCGGCCGTCGAGGTCGCCCACCGCTATCTGCCCTGCGGATCAGTGGCCGGCATCGGCGGCGACTGGTTCGACGTCATCCCGCTGTCCGGCAGCCGCGTCGCCCTGTGCGTCGGCGACGTCGTGGGCCACGGAATCCAGTCCTCCGCGACCATGGGACGGCTCCGTACGGCCGTACGCACCCTCGCGGACGTCGATCTGCCGCCGGACGAGCTCCTCACGCACCTCGACGACCTGGTCACCCATCTGGCCGACGAGGAGGACGAGGAAGACGTCGCCGAAGTGGGTGCCACCTGCCTCTACGCCGTCTACGACCCGGTGTCGCGCCGGCTGACCCTGGCTTCCGCCGGGCACCCGCCGCCGGCCGTCCTGGCACCCGGCGGTGTCGCCGAGCTGATCGAGGTGTCGGCGGGACCGCCGCTCGGCGTCGGTGGCCTGCCCTTCGAGGCGACCGAGCTGCAGCTGCCCGAGGGCTCACTCCTCGCCCTCTACACGGACGGTCTGATCGAGGACCGCGACCGGGACATCGACCACGCCACCGCCGAGCTGTGCCGCGCGCTGAACCTGCCCGGCGCCTCGCTCGACGCCGTGTGCGACGCGGTCCTCAAGACCGTACTGCCCGAGCAGCCCGGCGACGACGTGGCCCTGCTGCTCGCCCGTACGCACGCGCTGGGCGCCGGCCGGGTGGCCACCTGGGACGTCCCGCCGGACCCCGCGCACGTGGCGGTCACCCGTCAGGCGGCCATGGAACAACTGGCCGCCTGGGGGCTGGACGAGGAGACGTTCGTCACCGAACTCGTCGTCAGCGAGCTGGTCACCAACGCCATCCGGTACGGCGAACCGCCCATCCAGCTGCGGCTGATCCGCGACCGGGCCCTCATCGTCGAGGTCTCCGACGGGAGTTCCACCTCACCGCATCTGCGTCGGGCGCACGCCTACGACGAGGGTGGCCGCGGCCTGTTGCTCGTCGCCCAGCTCACCCAGCGCTGGGGCAGCCGCCAGACGGGCACCGGCAAGACGATCTGGGCGGAGCAGCCGCTGCCGGCCGAGTGATCCGGCCGACCGGTCGGGTTCGGCGACCGGTCACTCGAAGGCGCATCCGGGGTTCGGCGCGTCCTGGGAGAAGGGCGAGCCGTGCGGCAGGACGTACAGGACGTCGAGCACGAGGGGCGTGCTGCCGAGGTTCCGGCCGATGTGGACGTAGTCGGAGCCGGCCGGCTCACTGATGGTGCTGCCCTGCGTGTACACGCCGTCCGACGCGCAGGTGGAGTCGAAGTGGCTGAGGGTGCCCTGCTTGACGTAACCGCGGAGCGGGCCGTCGTGATAGTGCCAGCCGGTGGCCTGACCCGCGGGGATGGTGACCTCCCGCAGGGTGTAGTCGGTGTCGCCGATGGTGGTCTGGAAGAGGACGCGGCCCGATACTCCCGGCCCGGGCGGCGTGGCGTGGGCCGTGCCGCAGGCGAGTACGGCGGTGACCGTGACGGCACCGGCGGTGGCGGCGCGAAGCAGACTGCGCATGGTGGGGGTCCCCTCGAGGGCGAGCGAGTGAGCGCGTGACGAGCAGGTGACGTGATCCTAAAGGGGTGCGCCGAGGGCGGAAAGAGGGGGCCGATCGAGAGACGGGCGAAGACAGGCGAGGTGCGCGCTCGCCGGGCGGACCCGGAGGTGGCCGAAGTCGACGCGTTGAGCGAGGAGTTGGGCTGGAGGGCGCACAACTCGGCGGCTCAGCGCCGGAGTGGCCGGCGCTGCCGCTCGCCGTCCTCCTGGCACCCGCGCTCCTGTGCTCTGCGCCGCCCGTCGGTGTCAGCCGCCGGTCAGAGCCCGGCGGCGCGCAGGTCGCCTCGCTCGGCGAGTGGGAACTGCCAGTACGAGAACAGCCGGTTCTCCAGGTGCAGCCGCCGCAGTACCCGCATCACGTCGTTGACCACACCGGCGTCGGTGACGGCCTCGTGGGGCCGCAAGTGCCGTCGTACACGCTCCATTTGGAGCAGGAGCAGTGCGCCGCTGGGCAGTGGCTCCTCCAGCGCGGCGGCGGAGTGGACGTATGTGTGCACGCAGGCCGCGGCGGCGTGCAGGAGGCAGTACTCCTTGGCCAGGTCGAAGAACTCGGCGGACTGACCGTAGTCCCGGCCCAGCGAGGCCTTGAGCGAGGTGACGCGCTCGCGCAACGAGGCGGCTCCGGCGAGGAGTTGCGCGGCCGTGTCCGCCGCGCGGGTCAGCCGGTCCCGCTCGTCGGGCCTCGCTTCCGCAGCCAGCCGGCGCAGCCGTACTAGCGCGGTGGGAGCGGCGAGGAGGGCGTCGTCCCGGCCCCGGCTGTTCAACTCCTGGTCCCAGGGCCGGTACAGCGGCAGCTGACGGTCGATGCCGAAGAGCACGGCCGCCCGCGCGTCCGCCTCGTCGAGCAGGTCCTGGTCGGCTGTCGTGGCCGTGGCGAGAAGACCGTCGAGCTGGAGCGCGATGTTCCTGAGGTTCACGGCGGTGTTGCCGTCGGCGAAGGTGGCGACCGACAGATCACGCAGCATCTTCTGGTGGATCGCGTACTGCGGATGGCCTCGGAGGTAGAAGCTCGCTCCGAGCACGACGTTGAGCTGCGCGTAGGTGCGTTCCAGGAGCGTCGGCACGAAGTACTTGACGACGGACGACCACACGCCGGTGTGCTCCGGCACGACCTGCAGGGCTCGCACCGCGCCCAGGCTGACCGCGTCGGCGACCATCAGGTCCGCGAAGCACTCGGTCAGCTGCCGTCGGGAGTAAGGGGTTTCACGGACCTTGCGGCCGAGGACGGTGCGTCCCTCGGTGAAGTCGAGGATGCCCCGCAGTCCGGTGTCCACGGCCGAGAGCGCGATGCCGCTGACGAGGGTGTGGGCCGTCTGGGCGGTCTTGAGCGCGATCTCCAGGCCCTGGCCCTCGCGGCCGAGGCGAGCGGAGTCCGGCACGAAGACCCGGTCGAGCCGGAAGCCGCTCATGTCGAGCCCGCGCAGTCCGTGCATGCGCTCGCGCGGCAGTTCGTTCACGGCCCCGGCGGGGGTCTGCTGTCGGTCGAGGACGAAGACGGAGTAGCCGCCCGGTCCGCCCCGGGGGTCGGTGCGGGCGTAGATGCTGAGCCCGCCGGTGACACTGCTGTTGCCGACCAGCCACTTCTCCCCGGTGAGGAGGTAGCCGCCGTCCGTCTTCTCGGCTGTCATCTCGTCGGCCGGCAGATCACTGCCGTGCCGGATTTCCGACAGGCCCCAGGCGAAGCGGTTGCCGCGCCGGATGGAGTCCACCAACGCCCGCTTCTGGGCATCGGTACCGGCCACCCACGCCGGCATGAAGCTGAGGCTGGTGATGACGAACGCGGTCGCGGTGGTCGGGTCCCTGCGGGCGATCAGCCGCATCAGGTTGAAGCCGATCTCCACATCGCCCGCCTTGCCGCCCTGCGCGCGGGGGAGCGAGTAGTCCAGGGCGCCCCAGCGCTGGAGAAGGTGCACGAACTCGGTGGGATGGTCTTCCTGTTCGTCGTGCTCGAGGACACGGGTGTACGGCATACGGCTGCTGGGGTCGTGCGGATCGCCCAGGTCGCGTTCGAGCCGTCCGGCCAGCTCCGTGAGGTCCGATTTCGGCATGGGGGTCTCCCAACGGTCTGTGATCGGCGGCCTGTTCGGATACGGAGCGGCGGAACTCGTCGTTCCGGTGGGGTCGGCCAGCCGAAGGCGGAGACAGCAGGCGATGCGTGAAGGCGCGCGGCTTACGATTAACGATTGCTGCCGCGGGCACGAGTCCGATCACCTGGTCCAGACATGCGGTTCCACGTGTAAAGAGGCGGAGTTCGGGAGTGGCCGCCCGAAGTACGCAGGTCACAGTCTTGCCAGCCTGGTGAATTTTGGACAACCACTCTTCCGCAGAGTGGAAAACAAACTTTGGTTTGCTTCCGTGGTCACGCTAACTGCCGGGATCGGCGCCGCGTCTGAATGCGCCAGGAGTCATGTTCACGCGTCGCGCGAAGAACTTGCCGAAGTTCGTGACCTCGGTGAACCCGAGTTGGCGGGCGATGGTTCCCACGGGCAGATCCGTGTGGACCAGCAGACGCTTCGCCTCCAGGGCGACGCGGGCGTCGATCACATCCTTGGCGGAGGTCCCGGCTACGGAGTGGCAGGCCCTGGACAGGGTGCGGGGTGTGCAGTTGAGGGCGGCGGCGTAGTCCTCGACGAGGCGGGTGGTGGTGTAGCTGTGCTCCAGCTCGCGCCGGAAACGCAGGAAGAGCTCGCCGTTCTCGTGGGAGGGGCTCTCCTGCCGCGCGTGCCCCTTGCCCTGGCTGCGGCAGATCTGGTCGATGTGCAGCAGGGTGACAGCGAGCAGATGCTTGAGGATGTCCTCGCCGAGCCCCTGGTCGGGCCGCTCGAACTCCTCCTGCAGCATGTCCAGTACGCGTTCGAAGGTGGCCAGGTGGTCTTCGCGGAGCTGCCAGTGGGAAGGGCGCAGGACGTCGTCGAGCATCCCCATGTGGGCGCGCAGGCGCAGGGGAAACGTTTCGGTGAACATGACCATGCGCGCCTCCACGTCCGAAGCGGGGGCGAACTGGATCACCTGGTTCGGCCGGATCCACAGCAGCGAGCCCGCTCGGCACGGGTAGCGGGTGGAGTCGATCGTGATCTCCCCTGTGCCCGCCCCGACCAGTGTGACCTGGTGGAAGGCCAGCCGGTGGGGAGTCGTGGGCACGTCCGAGCAGTGCCTCTGGCGTAGCTCGCTGAGCGAGGTCATCGCCAGGCCGATGCCGGGCCTGCAGGTGGGGGTGTACGGGACCACAGGGATCGGTAACGTAGCGAAATCGACCATGAACGTTCCGGAATCGACCTTTCTCATGCTCTTTCAAATCTCAATGATAGGCGTGGCCGCCCGTCGCCGGATCATGTCCGGCCCATGCATGAGTAACGTTCCCCGCATGATGTGCAGGTGAAGGGAAGTAACGGGATGACCACCCACCCCGGCGCCCCCGAGCGCTCGGTTGTCGACCGCACGCTCAGCATCCTCGGCGTCTTCGACCGCGACAACCGCACCCTGACGCTGAGCGACATCAGCCGACGCTCCGGGCTTCCGGTCACCACGGTCCATCGCATCGTCCACAAGCTCCATGGCTGGGGTGCGTTGGAACGGAGAGAGCAAGGCGGATACAGCATCGGCCTGAGACTGTGGGAGACGGCGACCCTGGCCCCCCGCTACTCGAGCCTGGCCGAGGCCGCGCGGCCCTGTCTCGTGGAACTCCAGAACCAGGCCGGCGGCGCGGCGGTCCTCGCCCTCCAGGACGGGGCGGAGAGCGTCTGTCTCTCGTTCATCTCCAACGACCCCTGTCTCACGTCGGTCTGGGGCGACCCGGGCTGCCGACTGCCGTTGCATGTCACCTCGGTGGGCCTCGTGCTGTTGGCGCACGCCGATGTCGAGCTGCAGAACGAGGTCTGCGCCGGTCCGCTGCGCGCGTACACCAGCGCCACCGTCACCGACGGCACCGCACTGCGGAACCTGCTGAACAAGATCAGACGGGAGGGATACGCGATGTTCTGCGGCGCCCTCAGCGAGGGCCATGGGGGGATCGCGGCCCCGGTGCGCAACGCGCGCGGCACGGTGGTGGCGGCAGTGGGGGTCGTGGGGCCGCTGGACCTGCTGCAGTCGTCCCGGCTGGCCCCGTTCGTCCTCGCCGCGGCGGAGGCGGTCTCCCAGCGAGACCGGACAGAAGGGTGGCGGATGGTGGAGGCGGGCGCGTAGGCCCGCCGCGGTCAGGCGGACCGCCGTTTCCAGCGCCGCGTCGAACCGGCACACTCACGAGGGAGGCCGGCAGGCGTCACGGAATCACGATCGGAGCGTGCATGAGGACGGACCAGGCCACGAACGGCGAAGTACCGCCGCCCGCCCCGGAATTGGCGGCGGGGACCGCCGGACTCGAGGTGAGGCCGGTGGCCGGGCACATCGGCGCCGAGATCTCGGGAGTCGACCTGACCGAACCCCTCGACGACACCGTGGTGGCCGCGATCCGGGCGGCGGTGCTGCGCTGGAAGGTGGTGTTCTTCCGCGGCCAACGGCTGGACCACGCCGGGCACATCGCCTTCGCACGCCGATTCGGTGCGCCCGTCGTTCTCGGACGGCGCGGCGGCGCGTCCCCGGCCGGCTTCCCGGAGGTCGAGACGACCGCCGACCGGCTGGAGCTGGGCGGACGGTACGGCATGGAGCACGCCGAGTGGCTGGAGCGGCGCCGCCACTCACTGCTGCGCGGCTGGCACTGCGACCACGGCGCCCGCATCGACCCGCCCGCCGCGACCATCCTGCGCGCCGAGACCGTACCGCCGTACGGCGGCGACACCACCTGGTCCAACCTGGCCGCCGCGTACGCCGGACTCTCCGCGCCCGTACGGGAGTTCGCGGACGGGCTCCGGGCGGAGCACCGGCTCGGCGTCGGCTACCAGGCGCGGCCCGGCGACGACGCGTACCTGCGCCATCTGCTGGACCACCAGGTCGCCTCGGTGCACCCGTTGGTACGGGTGCACCCGGAGACGGGGGAGCGGGTGCTGTTCGTCAACGGCTACTACCTGGAGCAGATCGTGGACGTCTCCCGCGCCGAGAGCCGGCTGCTCCTGGAGATGCTCCTCGAACAGGCGACCAGGGCCGAGTACACGGTCCGGTTCCGCTGGGAGCCCGGAAGCGTCGCCTTCTGGGACAACCGGGCCACCATCCATCTCGCCCCCAGCGACAACGCCCACCTCGGCCACCCCCGGGTCATGCACCGTGTGATGCTGACCGGCGACATCCCGGTGGGCGTGGACGGCAGGCCGTCGGCGCCGGTCACCGGTACCGAACCCGGGCGTTGGTGAGAATCCCGCCGGCTATCGGCCGGTGGCCGGCTGCCAGCCGAGGGCGGGGCCGAGGCGGGTCGCCATGTCCGTGAGGATCTGGACGTAGTCCTCGTGCTCGAAGGTGAAGGGCAGCGCGAAGGCCACCTCCTCGATCTCCTGGAACGCGACGTGCGCGTACAGGCGTTCGGCGATCTCGGCCGACGTACCGACGAGGTCCGGCGCGAACATCAGGCGCGCCGGACCCTGCGGGGACGCGGTGCGCGGCAGCCGCTTCGCCGCGTACTCCTCGTACTTCGCGCGCTGCTCGGGGGAGGCGCTGTCGGTCGGGATGACGACGAGGCCCTGGGAGACCCGGGCCCGGTCACCGTCCGGGTGATGCGCCCGGAAGGCACGGACGCTCGCGAGCTGGATCTCGGCGAAGTCCGGCGACTCCTCGTCGCCCTCGGCCTTGACGACACTGCTGGTCAGGAAGTTCATCCCGTGCTCACCGGCCCACCGCGCCGAGCGCAGACTCCCGCCGCCGTACCACAACCGGCTGCCGAGCCCCGGGGAATGGGGCTGCACCCGGTCCGAGAACACCTCGAACCCCTGCACCCCGCTGAAGTCGCTGGCCGCCTTCCCGCGCACATGGTCCAGCAGCCGTTCGACCCGCCGGTAGCTGAAGTCCTCGGTGTCCGCCGTGTCGGGATACAGGGCGTCCTTGACGTGGTCGTAGTTCATCGGCGGGCCGACACTCAGACCCGGGTTGAGCCGGCCCCCGGACAGGATGTCGACGGTCGCCCAGTCCTCCGCCAGACGCAGTGGGTTCTCCCAGCCCAACGGGGTGACCGCGGTGCCCAGTTCGATACGGCTGGTGCGCTGCGAGGCCGCCGCGAGGACGGCCACGGGGGAGGAGATCCCGTACTGGAGATGACGGTGGCGCAGCCACGCGCTGTCGAAGCCCAGCCGCTCACCCAGCTCGATGATCTCCAGCGTCGACTCGTGCCCTGCTCGTGGATCGTCCCCGTCGAACAGCCCGATGGTGAGAAAGCCCAGTTTGCGCAGTGGCTGTGAGGGGGTGGGCACGAGCTCCTCCAACGAACGTCGTACGGATGTTCACGCTGTGTCGATTGTGCCAGGCGGCGGGGTCAAAGGGATCACCACTTCGTCCTCGACCGGCGGGTCCAGCTCCTGCCTGAGCATGCCCGTCGCGGAGAAGCAACGCAGCCGGACGGCCTCCCGGGACACGTCGAGACGCAGGAAGCTCTTGAAGAAGGGCGGACTGTACGTCGCCGAGCCGGGCGAGAACAGCTGTGTGTACGCCTTGCGGACCGGGAGCCGAAGGCGCCGTGTTCGGCCGGGACGGCGGGCCGTGCCCAGCAGCCCCGCGACCAGCCGGATGCGCCAGGTCAGCCGGACCGGCTCGCCCGGTGCGCGCGCCGGACGGATCCCGAGACGCTCGGCGATCACGGCCGTCGCCTCCGCCTCGGACAGGGTGAAGAAGCGGCGCAGCCGCAGTCGTCTGCCGTAGACCCCGCTGTAGAAGGCCAGCGAGTCGCCGCGCAGCGGATAGCAGCGGAAGTCGTCCTCGGTGACATCGGCGACCGCGACGCGCTTGATGGTGTGGGTGGCGTGCATGAACGCACCGCCCCCGCCTGACACCACGTACTGGATGGTGCGGCCGTGCACATTCACCGGATAGCGCTGGTAGTTGTGGATGTCGCCGCCGATCGCGGCCACGAAGTTGCGCTCCGGATCGCGGACGAGGTCGTCGACCGTGCCGCCGCCCTCGATGGGGCACGGATGCTGCTCACCGTCGACGTACAGGGGCGAGCCGGTGATGAGGATCTTCGGGACCGGCCCCTCGGACACCTCCCGCAGCCAGCGGCCCTGTTCGGCGTCGAGCGTGCCCAGCAGACCGGTGTCGATGCCGATGACGCGCACCGGTCCGGCGTCGATCGCCCAGTACGGGCCGGGCTGGAGGCCCTGTTGGGCGGGCGCCGAGCGCAACTCGCCCGCCTCGGCGAGGCGTTGCTCGTCGACGGCGCTCGGCCTGTGCCACAGGAGGGTACGCAGCCAGGCCCGGGTGAGGGGGCGCGGCGCGGGGTCGGCCGGAAGGGGCGGGGCGTCGCAGAACACGCGCATGAACCCGTTCAGGTCCTCGTACCAGTCGTGGTTGCCCGGGATCGCGTAGATGGGGGCCTGGTAGTCCTGGTAGGGACGGAAGAACTTGGTGCCGTAGTCGTCGGTCGCCCCGACCGGGTAGATCACGTCACTGGCGAGCACCGTGAACGCCGTGTCCTGACCGACCTTCAGAAAGCCGGGTACGACGGAGTACTGGGGTGCGTCGCCCTCGCCCGTGTCGCCGATGACCATGAAGGAGAAGTGGTCCGGATCGCTCCGCCTGATCACCTTGTCCGGGGGCGCACCCGCTGCCGTTCGCTCTGCCGCCAGACGGCTCCGGGTGCGGCCCGTCGGGTCCCCGAACCAGGAGGCCAGCACGCCGTTGCGGGCGGGCCACAGGGTCCGGGGGTCGACCCAGGAGAGCTTCTCGACCCGGCTTGGCATCAACTCCCGGTAGGAGCCCGGGTCTTCGAGGTTCCAGCCGGCGCCCTCCGGGGTGTCGCGGGAGGAGTGGGACTGTGTTGAGTCGACCATCGGCGCACCGTAGCAATGTCCTACAGTCGAAGATCCGTCCGGGTCGGCGTCGTGGTCCGCGGCCGGCCGGGGAAGTGCTGTTCGGCTTCCCGCCGAGACGACTGCCTCCCGATGAGCGGCGTCTCCTGAGACGTGGGCTGCTGCCGCGGGGTCCGCCCGCCCCACTCGCCGTCGCCCAGCACGAGCAGCGGGTCGAACATCACCACGACCCCGGCCAGCAGCAGGAAGATGATCGGGCCGATCAGCATCGGGAGCAGGAGCGAGGTCGGTGAGTCCCCGGACCAGATGGTGCCACCCGATTCGTGCACATGGACGCTGACGGCGGCCATGCCCGTGTAGTGCATTCCGGTGACGGCCACACCCATCACCAGGCTGGCCCCGAGGCTCGTCAGAAAGCCCCGGATGGAGACGACCGCCCACAGGGCGGCGGTGGCGGCGACGATCGCGATCACCACGGAGAGCGCCACGGTCAGACCGTCGTAGTGGATCGTGCCGTTCAGATGAAGTGCCGCCATGCCGAGGTAGTGCATCGCGGCGACGCCGAGGCCCGTCACGATGCCCGCGGTGGACAGCGCGGCGGGCGTGGCGCCCCGGTATCCGACGACGAACACACCGACACCGACGACGACGATCGCCACGGCGAGGCTGATGACCGTCAGCCCGGTGTCGTAGCGGACCGCGGTCTCCTCGACCTGGAATCCGATCATCGCGATGAAGTGCATGGTCCAGATTCCGCACCCGATGGCCGCGGCCCCCAGCGCCAGCCAACCCGGCTTCCACGAGTCCTGGTTGAGCAGGGTCCTGACCACGCAGCGCAGGCCCAGGGCGCTTCCCAGGCATGCCATGACATAGGCGGCCACCGGGGTGACGAACCCGTAGCTGAATCCGTCAATTGTTCCTTGCATATGCCAATTCCCCCCGAGGCGCAACATGTTGAGGGATGAAATTCTCGCCTCGGATACGAGTAAATCAAGCAGTTACCGCGAGTATTCGGTGAAATTGGTTTGAACGAAGGTCAGGATCGGCCGAAAAGGGATGAGACTCGGTCGGACTCCCTTGTTCCGGTTGTGATGCTGCCGTCCGGCTCGCCGATCGCTATGCTGCGCGACAAAGCGTTCAAACGAACATTCCGCTGCGCCGGCTCGCCCGATGCGCCGACGTGAGGAGCGAACGGTATGCGCGAGCCCGTCGAACTGAGGCGGCAGCGGATCCTGGCCGCCGTGCAGGCGCGCGGTACGGCCCGGGTGACCGATCTGGCGGCCGAGCTGGAGGTTTCGGTGGTCACCGTCCGCCGGGACGTGGAGGAACTCGCCCGCGAGGGCAGGCTCCGGCGAGGCCACGGCATCGCCCGCTCCACCCTCCCCGTACCGGCGCCCCCGCCCGAGCGGGCCGCCGGGTCCGGCGACGGCGACACCGTCGTCCTGGTCGTACCCGCCCGCCACTCCTATCTCTACGAGACCCTGCACGGCGCCCGCTCTGTCCTGGAGGAGGCGGGCGTGCGCATCGCCCTGCACATCGCCCCGCAGGTCGCCGGCGCCGAACAGCCTCTGGTGGAACGGGCGTTGGCGGACGGCGCCCGGGGTGTGCTGATCGCCCCGGGCTGGCACACCCTCGCCGCCGAGGAGGCCGACGCGAAGTGGCTGTGCGGCCTCGGCGTACCGACGGTCCTGATGGAACGCAGACCACGCCCCGGCAGCGCCCTGCACGCCCTGGACTCCGTGTGTTCCGACCACTGGTACGGCGCCCATCTCGCCGTCGAACACCTGGTCGCCCTCGGTCACCGCAGGGTCGTCTTCGCCGCGCGGGACGACAGTCCCACCGCCCGGGCCCTGCGTGCCGCCCTCGCCGAGATCGCCGGCGCCCATCCGGAACTCGACGCCTGGACTCTCACCCTCAGTTCCCCCGAGGCGGGCCCCGACCGCACCGACGGCGCGGACCGGCCGCCCGTCGACCTGCCCGGTGTCCTGCGTGAACTGGAGGCCACGGCCTGCGTGTTGCACGGTGACGCGGACGCGCTGATGCTGGTCCAGGACCTGGCCGCGCACGGAATCCGGGTGCCGGAGGACTGCTCGGTCGTCGCCTACGACGATGTCGTGGCCGCCCTCGGCAGCACCCCCCTCACCGCCGTGTCGCCACCCAAGGGCGAGGTCGGCCGGGCCGCCGCCGAACTGCTGCTGCACCGGCTGCGCGGCCCACGTGGCGGCGGGGCGCGACCGGCGCGGCGGATCGAACTGCTGCCGGAACTGAAGGTGCGCGGCTCGACCCGGGCACTGACCTCCCAGTAGTCGACCCCCGGCACGCAATGAGCGTTTGACCGCTTTATTTTCTTCTGATCGTTCTATTGACCGTTTCCTCTGCGCCGATCAGGATTTCCCTGTCTCGCAGCAAGGAGTGACCGACCCGAATGACCATGTACTCGCCGGGCCCCGGCTTCCGCCCCCGTGCCGCCCTCGCCATGTCCCCGGACGCCGCTGCCGCCGTCCTCGATCCCGCCTCGCTGGCCGCCCTCGCCGCCGTCTGCGACCTCGCCCCGCTGCCGGTCCTCGACGACTTCGGCACGGAGAGCGCACGCGAGATCCTCGCCGACGTCGATCTCCTGGTCACGGGCTGGGGCTGCCCCGTACTGGACGCCGACGTCCTCGAGGCGGCACCCCGGCTGCGGGCGGTCGTGCACACGGCGGGCAGCGTCCGCCCGCATGTCACCGACGCCTGCTGGGAACGCGGCATCGAGGTGTCCTCCGCCGCCGCCGCGAACGCCCTGCCGGTCGCCGAGTACACCCTCGCCATGATCCTGCTGAGCGGAAAACAGGTGCTGGAACGGGCCCACGCCTACGCCACCACCAAGACCCGCGACAACTGGCTGCGCACCTCCCACACGATCGGCAACTACCGCCGGACCGTGGGTATCGTCTCGGCCTCCCTCATCGGCCGCCGCGTCATCGAATTACTGCGCCCCCACGACTTCGACGTCCTCCTGTACGACCCGTACGTCACCGACGCCGACGTGGCCGAACTGGGCGTGGAGCGGGTCGAGTTGGACGCGCTGTTCGCCCGCTCCGACACGGTCAGCCTGCACACCCCGCTGCTGCCCGCCACCCGGGGCCTGGTGAGCCGCGCCCTGCTCGACGCCATGCGTCCCGGAGCCGTGTTCATCAACACCGCCCGAGGAGGCGTCGTCGACCAGGACGCCCTCACCGACGCCGTACGGGCGCGCCGCATCCGCGCCGTGCTCGACGTCACCGACCCCGAAGTCCTGCCCGCCGAGCACCCGTTGTGGGACTGCCCCGACGTGCTCCTCACTCCCCACCTCGCCGGATCCCAGGGCAACGAATGGCGCCGCCTGGCCGATGTCGCCGTCGCCGAGACGGAGCACTGGGCATCCGGCGCGGGTTTCCGGCATCCCGTACGACGCGAAAGGCTGGCCTTCCTCGCATGAGCAGCACGGCCCGTATCACCAGCAGCCGCATCCCCTTCGCCTTCCCGCCCGAGGACCGTGGGACGAGCCCGTGCACCGGGTACACGCGGGCCCACTGGGAGGCCGTGGCGGACGGGCTGCTGGCCGCCGCATGGCGCTTCAGCACCCCCGGCGGCGCCTTGCTCGACCTGCCCGGCGTCCCGTCGCGCTCCGGTGTGCGCTCCGACGGTCTCGAGGGCTACGCCCGCACCTTCCTCGCCGCCGCCTTCCGCGTCGCGGGCGCCGGCGGCGACGACCCGCACGGCTGGCTCGACCGGTACGCCCAGGGCCTCACGGCCGGCACCCGCACCCCGGGCCGCGCGGACACCGAGTCCTGGCCGCTCATCCTCGACCACGACGTCCAGGGCCAGCCGATGGTCGAGTCGGCCTCCGTGGCCCTCGGCCTCAGACTGACGGCGCCCTGGCTGTGGAAGCGGCTCGACTCCGCCGTACAGGACCGGGCGGAGGAATGGCTGCGCGGCTCGCTGCGGCACTCACCCGCGCCGAACAACTGGTACCTCTTCCCCTACACGGTCGCCGGTTTCCTGGAGTCCGTGGGACGCGGCGACGCGGAGACGGCCAGGGCCCGCGAACACGCCCTGGAGCTGATGGAGAGCTGGTATCGGGGCGACGGCTGGTACGCGGACGGCGACGGCCGGGCCTTCGACCACTACAACGGCTGGGCGCTGCACCTGTACCCGGTCCTCGACGCCCACCTCGCCGACGACGGCGAACTGTCCGCCCTGTACGGCCCCCGGCTGCGTGAACACCTCGAGGGCTTCGCGCTGATGTTCGGTGGAGACGGCGCCCCGATCCACTTCGGCCGCTCCCTCTCCTACCGCTTCGCCGCCTCCGCCGCCGTGGGCCTGGGAGCCCTGACCGGCCACACCCCGCTCACTCCCGGCGCGAGCCGCCGGCTGATCAGCGGCAACCTGCGCCACTTCCTCGACCGTGGAGCCCTGACCGACGACGGCCTGCTCACCCTCGGCTGGCACGGCCCGCACCCGGCCACGCTCCAGACCTACTCGGGCCCCGCCTCCCCGTACTGGGCCTCGAAGGCCTTCATCTCGCTCCTTGCCCCCGCCGACGCCCCGCTGTGGACGGCAGGGGAGGAACCGGCACCGGTCGAGGAGGCCGACCGGGTGCTCGCGCTGCCCGCCCCGGGGCTGCTGGTGCAGTCGACCCGCGCGGACGGGATCGTACGGCTCCACAACCACGGCAGCGACCACGTCCGCCCGCACGAGGGCGAGACGGCGGCCGAGGACGACCCGCACTACGGCCGCCAGGCCTACTCGACGCACTCCGGCCCGACAGCCCTGGCGAACCTCGCCGACAACCACCTCTCCGTGGAGATCGGCGGCCGTGGCAGTGTGCGCCGCCGCATCCACCCGCTGGGCGCGGGCCACGGGGACGGCTGGGGCTGGGCCGCGTCCTGGCACCGGCCGGTCTTCACCGCCGGGCCGCCCATGGTGCCGGGACTGCGGGTGGAGAGCGTCACGGTGGTACGAGGCCGCCACGAACTGCGCGTCCACCGCGTGACCGGCGCTCCGTCCGGCACCCGCGTCACCCACACGGGCTGGGCGACGGGCCCGGAGGAGGAGGTGACATCGACCCTGCACGGCCTGTACGGCTGGACCCCGCAAGCGGAGGAGGCCCGCGCCCCCCAGGGCACCGCCTACACCCGCTGGGCCATCGTCCCCCGCCTGACCACCGAGACCTCCGGCACCTCACTCCACGCGTCCCTGGCAACCCTGACAGCCGACCCGGAACCGGTCGTACCCGAGCTGGTCGTCTCCGGCGTGGAGGCAGCAGGCACGGCGGTGGAAATCCAATGGGCCGAGGACAGCGCCCGTACGAGGATCACTTTCGAACCCTTGACTGTGCGCCACGGGCTCGCAGAACTGACCTAAGGGGCGCGGGGAACTGCGCGACAAGCCCCCACCGGCCCGCAGCAAACGAACCACGATCAAGGGCACTCGAACAACTCAGGGCAACAATTTGTCCAACGCCGCAGCCCCCTCCTTCGCCAGCTTCCGCTCCGCCCAGGCCAAAGTGCGCGGAGTGAGGTCACGGCCCGTGGCCAACACCAGATCCTCGGCCGAGGCGCCATGCTCCGCACCGGTGTGGAGCAGGGCGTCGGGGGTCGTGGTGTCGTCGGACGGAGAGGGCGAATCGGAGTTCTGGATCGGCATGACGTCTCCTTGCTCGACCGGACCTCCTACCACCATGCACAGCCCACGCCCCGCGCGCACCCCGCACCGCCGTGACAACGACGTCAGGGCGCCGTCACTCGAAGCGGGACGTGTCCCCCGCGCCCCGGCGGACGATCTCGGCCTCGCCGCTGGAGAAGTCGATGACCGTCGTCGGCTCCGTACCGCAGTCCCCGGAGTCGACGACCGCGTCCACGACATGGTCGAGCCGCTCCTTGATCTCCCAGCCTTGCGTCAGCGGCTCCTTCTCGTCGGGCAGCAGCAGCGTGCTGGACAGCAGCGGCTCGCCCAGCTCCGCCAGCAGGGCCTGCACGACCGTGTGATCGGGGATGCGCACGCCCACGGTCCGCTTCTTCGGGTGCAGCATCTTGCGCGGCACCTCGCGGGTCGCGGGGAGAATAAAGGTGTAACTGCCCGGCGTGGACGCCTTCACCGCCCGGAACACGTCGTTGTCGACCTGTACGAACTGGCCGAGCTGCGCGAAGTTCTGGCAGACCAGAGTGAAGTGGTGACGGTCGTCGAGCTGCCGGATCGACCGGATGCGGTCGATGCCGTCACGGCTGCCGAGCTGGGACCCCAGCGCGAAACAGGAGTCCGTCGGGTACGCGATCAGCGCACCGGAGCGGATGCTGTCGGCGACCTGACTGATCGTGCGGGGCTGCGGGTTGTCGGGATGGACGTCGAAGTACCTTGCCATCCGTCGAGCCTATGCCCTCCGTGGGGTAAATTCCGGACCGGTGCGGTGCGCACGTGATCGACCTGGGGAGAGCCGTCGTGTTGGGCAGCAGGACCGGAGGCGGACGTGACGGCACCTGCGGCGACTGGGCGTACGGCCTCCTCGAGCAGCTCAGGCCGGCCGCCCGCGACATCAACGGGGTGACCACCTGGCTCGCCGGAGCCATCGAGGCGGAGGTGTCCCTCCAGGACGTGACCGGCACCCTCCTCGCCGGAACCCGACTGCCCGCGGACGACGCCCTGGTGACGGACGTGGCCACGGGCAGAATCGCTTCTGCCGCGGTGGACACCCCGGGACACCACGTCCGGCTGGCCGGACTCGGGCACCCCGACACCAAGGGCGTCCTCGGGGTGGCCCGCCGCCGGCCCTTCGACCGGCGGGCCACCGACATCGTCGCCCGCACCGTCTGGGTGCTCGAACTGCTCCTGCGGGAACGCGAGACGGCCGGCGCCGTACGCCGCCTCGACCGGGCGACCGCCGACCTCAGGCTCGCCATCCTCCAGTTGCTGATGGTGGGCGACATCATCGCCGCCCGCCGGGTCGCCGCCGGCCTCTGGCCCGGCCTGTTCGACACCGACTCCGCCCGCGTCTACGTACTGGAGGGCCACGCCGCGCGACGCGACGACCTCGCCGAGGACTGCCAGGCGGCAGCCGAGGGGCACGCGTTGATCGTCCGCTGCCCGGCCGTGGACGAGCACCTGATCGTCGTGGCGCCCATGGAACGCGGGCACGACCTGGCGGGCCCGGAACTGCGCTCGGTCGTCGGCGGCCATCCCGACACGTTCATCGGCGGCAGCGTGGGGCAGAACCTGGCCCAGACGGCCACGGCGTACGGACAGGCCGTGAGCGCCCTCGCCGTGGCCCGCTTCCGCTCGGACAGGGCCGCCGTGTACGCGGAACGCACGCACCCCGAGCGGCTGATGAACCCGCCCGCGCTGCGCGGCTGGGCGGACCGGCTGCTCAGCCCGCTCGACGACCTGCCCCACCACACCCGCGCCGAACTCCTCGCCACCACCCGCCTCGGTTTCTCCTTCACGGCCGTGAAGACGGCGATCATCCTCGGCGTCAGCCGCAACACCGTGCGGGCCCGGATGGAACGCGTGGAGGGCCTGCTCGAAGCAGACTTCTCGGACCTCACCACCCGGGCCGCCGTCCAACTGGCCCTGAACACCCAGGCGGCCGCCCCCGACGGACCGCGCGCGCCCGGGGCCCCGGCGGCCGGACTGACCGAACTGCTGCGTACGGAAGCCCTGTTGGCCTGGGCGGACAGCCTCCTCGGGCGTCTCGCCACCGACACCCGCGACCTGCGGCGGACGGTTCGCACCTGGATCACCGCCGGCGGAAACTCCGAACGCACCGCACAGGTGCTCGGCATCCACGCGCAGACCGTACGGGACCACGTACGCAGCGCGGAACCCGTCCTGGAACGCGAGCTCCTCGCCGGAGGCAGCGACCTGTACGAGGTCGTCCTCGCTCATCTGGCCCTCGGCGACCTCGACGAACCGGCGGTCGGCCGGGCGAAGCGGGACCATCAGGACGCGACTGTGCACGACTGAGTGTTCGGCGCACCGGAGAGGGCACGGGCGAGATACACATCGTGTCCGTACGGACGTAAGTTCACTTTTGCGGGCGCGGCGCGGCCGGCACGGGGGTGCGGCCGTTCCCCGCGCCCGCGATCACTTCCGCGCTCCGGGATGCGAGTAGCCGATTGCTTTCGGGGCACTCGGCGGCCATGAACACGGCAGAAGCAGCAGACGCGGGACAGGTACTCGCCGCATCGAGCAACGTACTCAATGTGATCGCCGCCTTCGCCGGTGGCCTGATCGTGGTGGCCCTGCTGATCTGGGCCGTCCGGCTGGGAGTGAGGACCAAGGAGGCGGAGTCGCCCCCGCCCAGCCCCGACGAGCAGCCCAGGCTGCCGGAGTCGGGGCCCGTGCGCGAGGAGCGGGAGCAGCGCGCGCCCAACGAGGTGCCGCCCGCCACGGAAGAGGGCGAACGGCTCAACCCCCACAATCTCCATGCCTCCGGGACCAAGCGGGGCGAGGACCAGACCCGTCCGCGCTGGTCGCCGGGCAACAGCGGATCCTTCGGCAGCGGTGGTTCGGGCCGTAAGTGACTCATAGAGTGGGCCGTATGGGGGAAACACAGCACACACGGCCCGCACAGCCCACATCGGAGTTCCACGCGCGCAACTTCTCCACGGCGGACGTCGCACGGCTCGTCGCGGCCCTGGACGCGCAGGACGAGGCCGCGGGCGTGCGACGGCTGCGCGCCTGGACCCAGAGCGCGCTGGCCCTCCGTCCGGGCGACCGAGTGATCGACGTGGGAAGCGGCACGGGCTCCCAGACCCTGGCACTGGCGACGGCCGTCGGACCGTCCGGCGACGCGCTGGGCATCGAGGCGAACCCGGCGCTGCGCGCGGTCGCCGAGCAGCGGGCGGCGGCGGCCGGCAGTCCGGCCCGCTTCCTGGGCGGCGACGCGCTCGCTCTCCCGATGCCGGACGCCACCGTCGACGTGGTCTGGTGCGAACGGGTCCTGCAACACCTCTCCGAACCGGACAAGGCCGTCGGCGAGATCGCCCGGGTCCTGCGCCCCGGCGGACGCGTGGCGCTCGTCGACTCCGACTGGGCGACCGCACTGCTGCACCCCGGCGACCCCGAGGCGGTGGCCGCGCTCATGTCCGGAGCCCTGGCCGCGGCGGCCAACCCGTACTCCGGGCGCCGACTCCTCGGCCAGCTGTCCGCAGCGGGACTGGTCATCGACGACCAGGGCTCGCAGGCCCTGATCCAGGACAACGCGACGGTGCCCTGGCCGCTGGTGCGGATGCTGGGTGAGTCGACCGTACGGCGTGGCCTGATGACCGAGGAGCAGCGCGAGAGTCTGTACGCGGAGCTGACCGAGGCCGCGGAGAGGGGCGCGTTGCACATGTCGGTGACGATGTTCGCCGTCGTGGCGCACCGCCCCGCGTGATCGGCGCGACGTGCCCGACCTGCGGCTGGGGCCTGTCGTTTGGATCACGCCGGTTTCGGGCTGCGGCGCCGTTGTCTGCCGGTGGGCGGGGTGTGGTGCGTGCAGCTGTAAGGCGGAGGAGGGCGTCGACGCGATGGGGGGTCCCCCGGTTGAGCGAAGTCGAGAGTGGGGGAGTCGGCAACTGACGACAACGCGGCTGGGGGTCCCCCTCCGGGGGAGTGCGTGCCACACCCCGCGGCCCAGGCGTGATCCAAACGACAGACCCCAGGTGCCGAGGCCCGGCGTGCGGCCCCGGGCGCACCGTGATCCGCTGTGAGGCCAAGGCCTACGACGACTGACCCGGTGGCGGTGCGATGTGCTGGAGTGCGACGGCGGATCTCGTGGCGGGCGTGGGCGTCGCCGTCGTGGGCGTGGCGAGCGTGGGCGCCGTGGCCCGGACGGGCCGGGGCCGTGATCTGCCGCTGGCCGCGCTGCCCCTGCTTCTGGGGGCCCACCAGATCGTCGAGTCCCTGGTCTGGCGGGCGGGCGGTGGCCCTGGTCCTGCGACGCTGGCCTGGGCCGTCATCGCCCTCCCGCTGCTCGCCCTGTGGGTGCCGGCAGCCGTCCTGTGCGCGGCCCCCAGGACCGCGCGACGCCGCCTCCTGCTGCCGCTGGCCGCCGGCCTCGCGACGAGCACGGCACTCGCGTACAACCTGGCGACGCACCAGGTGACCGCGGACATCCGGGGCCACACAGTCGGGTACACCGTCCATCTCTCCCACTCCGGACTGATCCTCGCGGGCTACCTGCTCGCGACGGTCGGCTCACTCCTCCTCTCCGGCGACCGCCGACTGCTGCTGTTCGGGATCCTGGCCGGTGTGGGCGCGCCCGTGTGCTGGGCGCTGTGGCGACTGGAGTTCGTGTCGACCTGGTGCGCCCTCGCCGCGCTCTGCTCCCTGGTCCTGCTGCACTGGGCGCGCGGACGTCCGCTGCCCCGGCACTGAGGCGGCGCGTCCGCCTCGGCGGTTACTCGGCGTCGGCTCCGGCTCCGATGAGCGCGCGCACCTCGAACTCCTCGTACGACGAGTCCTCCTGACGTGGCGTCAGTACGGTGCCCAGCCAGCCGAGGAGGAAGCCCGCCGGGATGGAGACGATGCCTGGGTTCTGCAGCGGGAACCAGGCGAAGTCCACCGTCGGACAGATGGAGGAGGAGGTCGACGAGACCACCGGCGAGAACACGACCAGCAGCACCGAGCAGACCAGCCCTCCGCACAGGCTGAGCAGGGCGCCCCGCGAGTTGAACCGGCGCCAGAACAGGCTGTAGAGGAGCGTGGGCAGCAGGGCGGAGGCGGCGATGGCGAAGGCGAGGAAGGCCAGCGTCGAGACGTTGGTCTCCCACGACAGCAGGGCCAGCCCCATGCCCAGCATGCCGATGAGTACGGCGGCCAGCCGGGCCGCGCCGAGTTCCTCGGCCTGGGTGGCGCGCCCCTTGCGGATGACCTCGCCGTACAGGTCGTGGGCGAGGGACGAGGCGGCGGCGAGGGTCAGACCCGCCGCCACCGCGAGGAGCGTGACGAAGGCGAGGCAGGACAGCAGCGCGGTGAGGACTCCGCCGCCGATGGACTGCGCGAGCAGCAGAACGGCCGCGTCGCCCTTCGGGTCGGTGTCGACGATGGACTCGCGGCCCACGAGAGCGGTGGCGCCCAGACCGAGAATGCCGGCGGCCAGGCAGACGAAGCCGACCAGACCCGCGGCCCACACGACCGAGGAGCGCAGGACGTTGGTGGAGCGCGGGGCGAGCAGCCGCATCATCACATGGGGGAGTGCGGCGAGACCGAGCACGATGGCCAACTGGAGGCTGAGGAAGTCGAGTTTGCTGGTGGTGCTCGCGCCGTAGCGCAGACCGGGCTCCAGGAATCGCTGGCCGAAGCCGCTGTTCTCGGTGGCGGCCTCCAGCAGGGCGTTGACGTTCCAGTCGAAGCGGTGCAGCACCATGACGGCCGTGACGGCGACGCCGGAGATGAGCATCACGGCCTTGACGATCTGGATGAACGTCGCGCCTGGCATACCACCGAGGGAGGCGTACACGATGACGATGGTGCCGATGACAACGACACACAGAGTGCGGGTGGTGGTGCTGGGAACGCCTGTGAACTGGGTCAACAGGGCGACGCTGCCGACGAGTTGGGCCACCAGATAGAGACAGCAGATGGTCAGGGTGCAGACGGCGAGCGCGATCCGGACCGCCCGTCCGCCCTGGGGCAGCCGTAGCGCGAGGGTGTCCCCGAGGGTGAACCTGCCCGAGTTGCGCAGCGGTTCGGCGATCACCAGAAGCACCATCATCCAGGCGACCGTGGTGCCGCACAGGTACAGCAGTCCGTCGTAGCCGGTGAGGGCGACCAGTCCGGTGCTGCCCAGCAGGGTCGCGGCCGACAGGTAGTCCCCGCACATCGCGAGCCCGTTGCGCAGCGGCGACATCAGGCGGTTGCCGAGATAGAACTCGGCGACCTCGTCGCGCTGTGGGGCGATCAGCAGCGCGGCGAACAGTGTGACCACGACGACCGAGAGAAACAGCACGAAGGTCAGCTGCCGGCTGAACGGGTCGACGACCCCGGCACCGATGGTCACCACGTGCGGAACCCCCTTGTGCTCTGCGGACGAACGCCGTCCCGCTCGGCCGGACCGTGCTGTCCGGACCGACGCTCGTCCAGGTGGGCGCGCAGCCCCTGGGCGACCGGATCGAAGCTGGTGCGCATTCGCCGTACATAGCGCCAGGCGGTCACCGCCATCACCGCGAACTGCCCGAGACCGAGGGTGAGCCCGAGCGTCATATGGCCCGCCAGCGGCTGGTTCATGATTCCGGGGGCGAAGTTCGACAACAGGACGTACAGCAGGAACCCGCCGACGGCGAGCGCCGTCGACAGTGCCGCGAAGCGGCGGTATCCGTTCCGAAGTGACTGAAATTCAGGATGGCCGTGGATCGTCCGCTCCGGGGCGGGTTCGGGGTACGTCCGGCTGTATGCGGGCGGCTCTTCCGGCCGCATGAAATAATTGGACATGAACGCACCTTCTTTGCTGCATTATGGTGCGGACCTGGTGGGGGAATGGTGAATCCGGACGCTTCGCCGAGTGAATTACGATGCGGGCGCCGCCGGGGGTGATGGCGGGTCAGGAAGCGGATTATGGCAGCGCCGATCCGGAACAATCAACTCGCTGTGAATTACTGATTTGTACTGGCTCATTCATGCTCTTGGCTCTCGCTTTGCCGCCCGCCGCAACCTGCGGAAATCCGCCCCGACGGCTAAGGTCCGTACTATCCCGGCCCCTGGCGTGGCTCAAATGTGCCGTACTCCGAGGCGTGGAGACCGCGGTGTGGAGACATGGTGAAGGGGAAGTCGTAGAGGGAGAAGGACGAACGGCGGAGGGGCCATGGATTCCACCACGACACTGATCCTGATCGCGGCGGCCCTCGCGGCAGCCGCGCTGGCCGTGGCGGGCACACTGCTGGTACGGCTGGTGCGCGCCCGCCGGGACCTGCGGCGCGCGGGCCTGCCCACCGGCCCGCGCTGGGTCTTCTGGGGCGCGGTCCTCTATCTGGTGCTCCCGACCGACCTTGTGCCCGACCCCGTCTACCTCGACGACATCGGCGTACTCCTGCTGGCGTTGCGCAGTCTGCGTGCGCAGGGCCGGGAGCTCGACGACGGACGATCGTCCGGCTGAGAAACGACGAGGGCCCGGCCCGCGGTGTTCCGCGGGCCGGGCCTTCCTCGTCGCTCGTGCTGTGTACTCGGTGCGGCTTACGCCTCGCTGGCTCGGAGCATGTCCTCGCGCTCGACGATCTTCACGCGTTCGCGACCCTGGGGCTCACCCAGAGCCTTCTCCGCGGCGTCCAGCCGGTGCCAGCCCTCCCAGGTGGTGAAGCGGACGTTCCGCTCGCCGAGGAACGCGTCCACGGCCTCCGGCGCGGGCGAAGCGGGCTCGGGCAGACGGCCGTTCGTGTAGTCGTCCAGCAGATTGGCGACGGTCTCGTTGGCGTCGCCCTTCGTGTGCCCGATCAGCCCGACGGGGCCGCGCCGGATCCAGCCGGTGACGTACATCGACGTGAGGTGGCTGCCGGTGTCCTCGATCACCCGGCCGCCCTCGTCGGGGACGGTGCCCGACTCGACGTCCCAGGGCAGCTTGGGCAGCTTGTCGGAGAGGTAGCCGACCGCGCGGTAGACCGCTCCGAGGTCCCAGTCCTTGAACTCGCCGGTGCCCTTGACGTTGCCGGTGCCGTCCAGAGCGGTCCGCTCGGTCCGCAGGCCGACGACCTTGCCGTCCTCGCCGAGGATCTCGGTCGGCGACTCGAAGAAGTGCAGGAACAGCTTGTGCGGGCGGTCGCCGATGTCGCGGATCGCCCAGTTCTCCAGCGTCTTCGCGACCATGTCGGCCTGCTTGTTGCCGCGCCGGGTCGCGATCGAGCCCTCGTCGTAGTCGATGTCCTCGGGGTCGACGATGACCTCGATGTTGGGGGAGTGGTCCAGCTCGCGCAGCTCCATCGGGCTGAACTTGGCCTGCGCCGGGCCGCGACGCCCGAAGACGTGGACCTCGAGCGCCTTGTTGGCCCCCAGGCCCTCGTGGACGTTCGGCGGGATCTCGGTCGGCAGCAGTTCGTCCGCCGTCTTGGCCAGGATGCGCGCCACGTCGAGAGCGACGTTGCCGACTCCGAGGACCGCGACCTTCTCCGCCTCGAGCGGCCACGTACGCGGCACGTCCGGGTGACCGTCGTACCAGGAGACGAAGTCCGCCGCCCCGTACGAGCCCTCGAGCTCGATGCCGGGTATGTCGAGTGCGCGGTCGGCGGTGGCGCCCGTGGAGAAGATCACCGCGTCGTAGAAGGCGCGCAGATCGTCCAGGTTGATGTCGCTCGGGTAGTCGACGTTGCCGAAGAGACGGATCTGCGGCTTGTCGAGCACCTGGTGCAGAGCCGTGATGATGCCCTTGATGCGGGGGTGGTCGGGGGCCACTCCGTACCGGATCAGCCCGAACGGGGCCGGCATCCGCTCGAAGAGGTCGATGGACACGCCGGGCTCCGCGGCCACTGCGGATTTGAGCAACGCGTCGGCGGCGTAGATCCCGGCGGGGCCGGCTCCGACAATGGCCACCCGCAGAGGGCGAGGCATGATCAGGTTCCCTTCGAGCGATGACAAGATCTTCGAAGTGAAGCCTAAACTAAGGCAAGCCTAAGCTGGTACGGGGGTCGGGGTTATGAGCTCATAAAATGGACTTATGGGCTTGCTCGACGGCGGCGGGCCCGCCGCGTCAGGTGCGGATCATCGCGGGCGGTAGGACTGCTGCTGCGACGGCGTGTGCGTCCGGCCCTCGGTGCCGCTGCTCCGCAGGTGCTCCGCCTGCTCCTTGGTCACCTTCTGTTCGACACCGCAGAAGGTGCACTGTGTCGTGTACTTCGTGGAGAACGGGAACAGGGGCACGAAGAACAGTGTGAACTTCGTGACGCGTTTCCGGAGCGCGTGCGCCGACGGGTTTCCGCACTGCCCGCACACCAGCGTGAGTATCGCGAGCTGGTACAGGTACCCCTTGGTGCCGAAGATGATCATGTTCAGGTCCCTCCCGGGTGAGCGCCCGCCGGTGCGGGGCTGCTGATGATACTGAGCGCGTCATGATGCCGTCGTGGGCACGGATCCGCGGTCCCCCCACCCTGCCGGGCCCCTCAGAAGGGGGTAGTGGATCGTATACGTCCGGTTCATCGTGGTGCACATGACCGAACTGCAGACCTTCCAACTGCCCCTGACCGTCGACGGCAGCGACGCCGACCGCTTACTCGGCCAGGCGCTCGTCGCCGCCTGGCAGGCCGACGGCATCTTCCAGATCCTGGCCACCCCCCAACAGGACGCCGCCACCGCACGAGCCCTCGCCGCCTCTCGGGCCTTCGTCGCCCGCCCGTTGAAGGAGAAGGCCGGGCACGTCTCCGACGTCACCTACAGCGGATACGTGGCCTCCGGTGAGGAGGAGACGGCCGGGGAGAAGGACGGCTCGGAGATCTTCACCGTCTGCCCCGACATCCCCGAGGACGACCCCCGCGTCCTCGACAAATGGCCCTGCCACGGTCCCGCCCCCTGGCCGTCCGAGGACTACGCGGCGGCCATGAAGGACTACATGGCCGCCGTCGGCGACATCGGGCACCGGCTGCTCCGACTGACCGCGCTGGGCCTCGGCCTGGACGACATGGAGCACTTCACGCGGCTCACGGAGGACGGCTGGCACCACATGAGGGTCCTGCGCTTCCCGCCGGCCGACGCCACCACCGAGCGCGGCATCGGCTCCCACACCGACTACGGTCTGCTCGTCATCGCGGCTCAGGACGAGGTCGGCGGCCTCTACATACGGCCGCCCGTCCCGGGTGAGACCCGGGGACGCAACTGGCTGCCCGAGGAGTCCATGGCGGGGCGCTACGAGAACGAGGACCCCTGGACCTTCGTGCCCCCGACCCCCTCGGTGTTCACCGTCTTCCCCGGCGACATCATGCAGTTCATCACCGGCGGGACGCTCCTCTCCACCCCGCACAAGGTGCGCCTGGCCGACCGTGAGCGGTTCACCATGGCGTACTTCCACGAGCCGTCCTTCCAGGCCGTGGCGCGCCCCCTGGACGCCCCCGACTCCGACGAGTTCATCCACTACGGAACGCACTTCACCAACATGTTCATGCGCTGCTACCCCGAGCGCTCCACCACCGCGCGGATCGAACAGGAGGACCGGCTGGTCGTCCTCGAGCGTCTCCGCAAGGAGGCCCTGACCTCTTGACCAACGCCTGGAGCCGCCCGGCGACTGCCGGGCGGCCTCAGAACGCGCCGGTGACGAGCCCTCCGCTGTCAGGGCAGCAGGCCCAGACGCCGGGCCGTCGTCACCGTCTCCAGCCGGGAGTGGCATCCCAGCCTGCGCATCGCGCTGCGCAGATAGCTCTTCACCGTCTCGGTCCGCAGGCCGAGTTCATCCGCGACGTCGGTGTTGGTCCGCCCCAGTGCGACGCACGACAGCACGTCGAGTTCACGCGCCGACAGCACCGGGGCCGGGGAGCGCCGGTCCGCCGGGGCTCCCGCGCCGGCCAGTCGGCCGCTCAGTGCGGCCACCCGGTCACGCAGGTCGGTGTCCGTGAGGTGCTGGGCGAGGACCCGCAGTTCGGCGTACGCCTCGCGAATCGTCTCCCAGCGGGGGGACGCCCCCACCGGCGGCCGGCCTTCGCCTTCCGGAGGCTCGTCGAGTTCGGCGAGACGGCGTCTCACCTCGTCGCGCACCGCCAGGTTCTGTTCCAGGGTGCGGGCGGTGTCCATGACGGCGTCGACGGTCCGGTCGCCCAGTCCGACCGACTGGCGGACCGCCCCGTACATCACCGCCCGTACCGTCCGGTTCACCACGACGGGGGCCGCCACGACGGCGCGAATGCCCTCCGCGGCGACCATGAGGTCGTAGTGGTGGCTGATCTGCCGCGAGTTCGCGTAGTCGTTGACCGCGACGGGGCGGTGCAGAGCCACCGCTTTCCCGCCGAGCCCCATGCCGAACCCGAGGGTCAGGCCCATGAGGGCTCTGGTCGAATTGCCGGCGAACTCGGTGAGCTGGGCGTGCCGCCCTCTGGTCACGACACCGCCGAAGGTGAGATCCACGCCGGCGGTGTGGCGTAACGCGTCGATGGAGCGTTTGAGCTGGCGGTCGTCGTCCGATGTGGGGGGTGGTTTCACTGTCATGCGTTTCCTCGGTCTGCGCGGGTCGACTCGACAGGTTATACAGGCGTACACCCCGTTCTCTGGAGCTGGAAGCGGCCTTCCCCTTTCACCACCATGAGGTAAAGCGGGCCGCCCGAGCTACCCCCGGATGAGGGAGGCGGGCGCGCGGTTCGGGCAGCGGGGAGTGGATGTGACATACCGTCAATTACCTTTGCCTGCACTCCCCTTGACGGCCAGGAAGCGCTTGCAGGACTGTTTGCCTCGCAGCGGGGGACTCCGAGTGTCGGCCGGGTTCGGCCAGGTAGGGAGTCAGCCCCGTGATGTTGCCGGCGGAAGACAGCGAAGAGGCCGCCGCTGCCCGAGCCGCGGTACTGGCGCTGCGCAGGGACAGCGGTCTGCCCGTCGCGGGGACGGCCTGGGTCGTCGGCCCGCGGCTGCTGCGCATCGGTGAGACCAGCGGCGCGAAGTCACCGCAACGCCGGGGGTTCCCCATACCGGCGGGCACCGGTCTGCTCGGCAAGGTGCTGACGACACGTCGGCCGGTAGCCGTGAGCGACTACCGGTCGGCCCGGCAGATCACCCACCAGTACGACGCGTTCATCGCGGCGGAGGAAGTACGGGCGATGGCGGCGGCGCCCGTGATCGTGGGAACCACGGTGCGGGCCGCTCTCTTCGTGGGCTCGCGCGAAGCGCTACGGCTGGGCGACCGCGTACTGACCGCGGTGACGGAGGCGGCACGCGACCTCGAGCAGTTCCTCGCGTCCCACGAGCACGCGCACCGGCTTCTCACGGAGGTCAGATCCGGACGGACCACCGCCTCACCCCACGACACCACCGCCCTGGCGCAGGTGCACGAAGTCCATACCGAGTTATTGGAGTTGACGGCGGGCATCGGCGAGACCCACCTCAAGGAACGCTTCCACGAGGTGTGTTCCCTGCTGGAGTCGGGCTGCTGCTCCGAACGGACGGCGGGCGAGGCGGCGGTGCGGCTGTCGCCGCGCGAACTGGACGTCCTGACCGCGGTCGCCGCGGGCTGCACCAACCTCGTCATCTGCGACCGGCTCGGCATCGGCCTGGAAACCGTGAAGGGCCACCTGCGCTCCGCGATGCGCAAACTCGGCACCAGAACCCGGCTCGAGGCCGTCACCGCCGCCCGCCGGGCGGGCCTGCTCGCGTAGAACCGGAGTGCTCCCGCCCGGACAACCGCCGCCGCACGCAGGCCCGTTGGCCGCAGAGGACCTCCCTACGCTCCGAAGCGCGACGAGCCGAGCCGCACCTGGTGCCCGACGAGGCTGATCTCGACGCCGTCCGCGGTGGCGCGCGCCGCTTCGAAACCGACGCCCTCCGGCAGACCGACCCGCCAGTCCATACCGGCCCGCTCGACACCGGGGACCGTCAGGGAGAACTCGGTGCCCTGCGCCAGCAGTGTGCCCGTGGCGTCCAACGCCGTCCCGTCCACGGTGCCCGAGACCTTCACGCGTGCCGCCTGGCCGTTCGACCCCGGCGCCCGGGACACCTGCAACGGGCCGCCGTGGCCCGCGAGCCGGGTCAGTACCTCGGACAGTTCCTTGTACGAGAGGGTCAGCGTGCCGGTGGCGAGGTTCGCCTCCGCGCTGCGCGCCGCCAGCGACGTCACCGTCACACCCCGCAGGTCCAGCTGGAGCCGGTCGATGTTCAGATAGCCGCCCTGCGCGTTGTTCATGGTGTCGACGGTGAACCGGCTCGCGGTGAGCGACACGTGGTCGAAGTCCTGGCTCGCCACCTGGGTCAGGAAGGGAAAGCCCTCGATCGACACGTCCAGGTGGCCGTCGGTGGTGTTCCCGTAGCCGTACTTCTCCTTGGCGAGCTGCGCGGCCTCCTTGTCGGCGTAGTGCACGGCTATCCGGTCCGCAGCCGTGAAGAGCGCGGCGAGCACCACGACCGTGATCACCAGAACCTTCACCCATCGACGTCGCACGTCGATCCCCCCATGATGTGACGAACTGAGTACATGGCCCTCACACGGAGGCCGGGGGAGACTCTAGGGCGCCGTCGGACATGAACAGGCGTCGGGTTGTTCAAAGCCACGTCAAGGACGCCCGGTTCGGCGGACCGGGCGCCCGGTGGCTCAGACGGCGTCCAGCTCGGCCGACTCCTCGGCGGACAGCACCAGATCCACGGCGGCCGCGGAGTCGCGGATGGTCTCCGGGCGGCTGGCGCCCGGGATCGGGACGACCACCGGCGACTTGGCGAGCATCCAGGCCAGGCACACGCGCTGCGGACTGACACCGTGCGCCGCGGCGATGCGGGCGAAGGGGGCGTACGCCGAACCGAGATCGCCGGCCCGGGCGATGCCGCCGAGCGGGCTCCAGGGCAGAAACGCGATGCCCAGCTCGTCGCACAGCCGAAGCTCCGGCTCGCTGGAGCGGAACGCCGGGGAAAACTGGTTCTGCACGGCGACCAGACGTCCGCCGAGGATCTCGTTCGCCAGCCGGATCTGCTCCGGGTCGGCGTTGGAGATTCCGGCCATACGGATCTTGCCCTCGTCCAGCAGTTCCCGGACCGCGCCGACGGACTCCGCGTAGGGGACCTCGGGGTCGGGGCGGTGGAACTGGTACAGCCCGATGGCCTCCACGCCCAGCCGGCGCAGCGAGGCCTCGCACGCCTCCCTGATGTGCGTGGGGGAGCCGTCCAGGGTCCAACTGCCGTCACCGGGACGCAGATGACCGCCCTTGGTGGCGACCAGGACGTCCGCGCCGCGGTCGTGGGAGGCGAGCGCCTTGGCGATGAGGGTTTCGTTGTGACCGACCTCGTCGGCGTGCAGATGGTAGGCGTCCGCCGTGTCGATCAGCGTCAGGCCCGCGTCCAGTGCCGCGTGGATGGTGGCGAGGGACCGCGCCTCGTCCGGTCGTCCCTCGATCGACATGGGCATCCCGCCCAGACCGATCGCGCTGACCTCAACATCACCGATGCGTCGAGTGTGCATGTGCTCGTGGCCTCTTTCGGATGTCGCGAAGCAGGGGTCGCGTTCCAGCCTTGCCTGCCGACGTCCGGAGGTCCAATAGAGGAATACGAACGCATTCAGTACTCGGGCAGCTGAATGCCGGTTGCCCCGCTGATAAAATGGGCTCACGCTTCGACACCGCCGGGGCCCGTACCGAGGGGTACGGGCCCCGGCGCATTGCGGGCGTCAGACCAGAAAGGCTCCTCATGAACGCCGAACCGTCGGCCCGCACAGTGCCGCAGGGCGAGCTCACCACCCCGGGGAAGGTGTCCCCGGGCCTGCCGCCGGCCGCGTCCTTCGGCGAGCTCGGACTGCCCTCGGGGCTCATGGAGACCTTGTCGGGCCTCGGGGTGACGGAGCCCTTCCCCATCCAGGCGGCGACCCTGCCCAACGCGCTGGCCGGCCGCGATGTGCTGGGCCGTGCGCGCACCGGCTCCGGCAAGACACTCGCCTTCGGGCTGGCGCTGCTCGCCCGGACAGCGGGACGGCGCGCCGACTCCAAGCGGCCCCTCGCGCTGGTGCTGGTGCCGACCCGGGAACTCGCGCAGCAGGTCGGCGACGCGCTGAGCCCGTACGCGCGGGCACTGGACGTACGGCTGACGACGGTGGTCGGCGGGCTGTCGATCAACCGGCAGCAGGCGGAGTTGCGGGCCGGCGTCGAGGTGGTCATCGCCACCCCGGGACGGCTGACCGACCTGGTGTCGCGGCGGGACTGCGTCCTGAACCACGTGCGGATCACGGTGCTGGACGAGGCGGACCAGATGTGCGACCTGGGGTTCCTGCCGCAGGTGTCGGACCTCATGGACCAGGTCCCCGTAGACGGACAGCGGCTGCTGTTCTCGGCGACGCTCGACCGCAACGTGGACCAACTGGTACGCGACCATCTGCACGACCCGGTGCTCGCCACGGTCGACCGGCTGGCGGGCTCGGTCACCACGATGGAACACCACGTCCTGAACATCCACGCCGCCGACAAGTACGCGACCGCCACCGAGATCGCGGCACGGGACGGCCGGGTGCTGATGTTCCTGGACACCAAGACCGGCGTGGACCAGTTCACCCGCCATCTGCGGGCCAGCGGGGTACGGGCCGGCGCCCTGCACAGCGGGAAGTCACAGCCCCAACGCACGCACACGCTCGGCCAGTTCAAGGACGGCGAGATCACCGTGCTGGTGGCCACCAACGTCGCCGCGCGGGGTATCCACATCGACGCGCTCGACCTCGTCGTCAACGTCGACCCGCCGGCCGACGCCAAGGACTACCTGCACCGCGGTGGGCGTACGGCCCGTGCGGGGGAGTCCGGCAAGGTGGTCACCCTGGTCACGCCCAACCAGCGGCGCGACGTCAACCGGATGATGACCGAGGCCGGGATCCGGCCCACGGTCGCGCAGGTACGCTCCGGCGAGCAGAAGCTGACCGCCATCACCGGCGCGAAGCGCCCGCCGACCGAGACGAAGACCATCACCGGCAACGCCCCCTTCCGGGGCATCGGCACCCGCCCGGGCCGCCCCGCGAAGGAGTCCCGCAAGGCCGCCGAGGCCCGCAAGACCGCGGAAGCGCGTGCCGCCGCCCGGGTCCGCAAGGGCCGCTGAGGCCGCGCCGCGTCGATCCCAGGCAGGCCCGCGGACAGCATCACCGCCCCGCCTCCGAGGCGATGCCGTCGACCGTGACGCAGCCGATGCTCAAGAAGCGGCGGTCGCGCGAATGACGTCCGCCAGCGGGGTGGCGGGGTGGCCGGTGAGGAAGGGCACCGCGTCGCTGACACCGTCCAGCTGACCGGCCGCGATGGCCGTGTACGTGGACACCCAGGCGTCGAGCTGCCAGGGCGGCGCGCCGTAGGAGGCGCGTGAGGCGTAGGCCTCCTCGACCGTCTCGGGCCGGTACGTGATGTCGCGGCCGAGCACCTCGGACACGATGCGGGCGGCGTCGTCCAGGGTCAGGGTCTCCGGGCCGGTGAGGTCGTACACGGCGCCGGTGTGGTCGCCCGGACGGGCCAGGATCGCGGCCGCCGCGTCGGCGATGTCGTCCTGGGAGACGAACGCGGCCCGCCCCTGCCCGGCCGGACCACGGATGACACCGTCCTCGCCGGCCAACTGGGGGACGAAGTCCGCGTAGATGTTGTCGCGCAGGAACGTGTACGCCATCCCGCTGGTGCGGATGTGTTCCTCGGTGTGGAAGTGGTCGCGGGCCAGCGTGAAGGTCGCATAGGGCGCCGCGCCGAAGAAGGACACGTACACCAGGTGCTCGACACCCGCCTCGGCCGCGCTGTCCACGAAGGCCTTGTGCCGGTCGAGCCGGTCGGCGCTCTCGGAGGCGGACACCATGAACACGGTCTTCGCGCCGCGGAGTCCCCGGACGACGGTCTCACGGTCGCCGAACTCGCCGCGGATCGCCGTGGCGCCGGGCAGCTCGGGCGCCCGGTCGGGGTCGCGCACCAGCAGCCGCTGGGCGACGCCCCGCCGGGCCAGGCGTCGGGCGACGCGTCCGCCTAGGTTTCCCGTGGCTCCGGTGACCACGACCGGGGGAGTGGACGATTCGGTGGGCAGTTCGGTCATGGCTGGCATCACTTCCGGTCGGGTCGGGGTGAGCGGCTCGGGCGGCGGAGCGCGCCGGGTGTATTGAAACCGGCGCGGATCCGCAGGACGGGCACGCGGGTACCGCTGGGCGCGTCGCGCGGTGACGGCGACCGAGCGCCGGTCGTCAGAGGGCGAACGCCTCGGTCAGGCGCACGTCGTAGCCGTCCTCCTCCATGAGGACGACGGTGACGCCGAAGGGGGAGGGGTGGTCGATCTCGAGCGGGATGAAGGAGTAGTCGACGGCGGCCCGCACCGGGGGGATCAGTTCGCCGCCCGGCTGCGCCTCGGGCGCGGGCAGCCACTGCGGTACGACCCCGTTCGGACCCTCGGCGGAGTCGCCGGCGGTCTGCTCGGCGTACGGGAAGCGGTGCAGGGTGTGGCCGTCCTTCGTGGCATGCACCATGTTCAGGCACGGCGCCGGGTCGGCGGCCGGGAGCTCACAGACGGCGGCGACGTCCCGCGTCTCCCAGGCGAGAACGACCTCGTCGGCCCCGGCCGCCGCGGCGATGTTCGACAGCTGGGCGATGCCGGTGAGCGCGTCCTTGCCGGTCTCGACGGGACGCAGCCGGATCAGGCCGACCAGTTCACCGCGGACCAGCGGCATGATGACCGGGCGGGGCACCGCCCCTTCGCCCAGGCCGGCGGTGTACGCGTTCTTCATCGAGGCGGCCAGTGCGTCCCAGGTCTGCGTGTCCACGAACTTCCTCTCACCAACTGCACCTTCACGACTCGGGCGACCCTGTCACGCCGGCCGCCGTCGGCGCCAACCCGGACGGCACCAGTGGCAGGAGCGGCCGGTCGGGAAGCGGACGCGGCACCCGCTCCAGGACGCCGCCCGCGAACACGTCGTACAGGGGCAGCGTCTCCAGGTGCACGTAGCCGATGTGGCAGTCGCACACGTCCAGGGGACATGGCCGTGGGCGCAGCGCGGCGCGGTAGGAGCCGTCGTACAGATTGCCGAGTTCAGCGGGGACGAAATGACAGCGGCGGACCGTCCCCTCACCGTCCACCGAGAGCACCGACTCACCCGTGCGGCACGGCAGACCCGCCGAGCGGTGCGGATGGCGGCTGTACGGGAAGAGCGGGTCCAGCGCGCTCCACTCACCGGCCTGCTCGTCCGTACAGGTGTGTCCCTCGGCCGCGTTCACCCACAGATAGACATGGTCCGGCAGCTCGGCGCGCAGCCGTCGCGCGTCCTCCAGATGCTCCGGTACGCCGACGATGCCCACGCTGAAGCGGATCCCGAGGGCGGACAGCTCGTGCGTCCTGGCCAGGAACCGTTCGTAGGGCGTCTGACCGGGATGGTAGGTGCACCACAGGGCGACCGTGTCGCGGTCCGCGTCCGCCAGCCAGCCGGTGCGGCAGCTCAGGTTGGTCTGGATGGCGACCCGGCGGATGTGCGGCTGATGGGAGAGCTCCACGAGCGCGCGCCGGTACCAGGAGCGGACCAGTCCCTCGCCCCACGGGGTGAACAGCACCGACAGCCTGTCCTCCCGCTGCTCGCCCGCCCACGTCGTGAACCGCTCGAGTGCCGCGCGGTCGGCGCGCAGTTGCGCCGTGGTGTCGCGGCGCTTCGCGAACGGGCAGTAGGGGCAGTCGTAGTCGCAGGAGGAGAGCGGTCCGCGGTAGAGCAGTGTCAGATCCACCCGTGGCCTCTCACTTCGTCTCGTAGGCGGCCATGGCCTCGCGCACGGCCGGTGAGAAGAACTCGGGGCCGATGGCGTCGGAGTGGGCCAGCCCCTCGGGGGACAGCCGCAGCCGCTCTGCCGGGTCGCCGTCGAGCCAGCCACGGGCGGCGAGGGTGTCCAGCTCGGCGGGGAAGTCGTCGCCGGGCCGGGCACCGAACCGCAGGCGGTACTCCGCGACGGACAGTCCCTCCGCCTGGAGCAGCGACTGCAGCACATGCCGCCGCCGTGCCTCGTCCTCGTCGACCCAGCGCCCGTGCAGCGCGCGGGAGAAGTCCTCGGTGGCGGTGTAGTCGTCGATGATGCCGCGTATCTCCCGCATGGAGACGGCGTAGTCGAAGGAGTAGTGCAGCCGGGAGGTGTACGAGCGGGCGCCGCAGCCCAGGCCGATCATTCCGTCGGTCTGGCAGGCGTAGTCGTCCGGTCCCTGCGGTGGCGCGTCCGAGCGCCGGAACATGCGCATCGACACCTGCTCGTAGCCGTGGGAGAGCAGGTGGTCGCGGCCCTCCCGGTAGCGGCGCAGTCGTTGTTCGTCCCACTCCCGGTCGGCCGCCAGGGGGTCGGTGTGGCGGCCGAGGCCGGTGAGCGGGCGGATGTAGAGGGGGTAGAGGTAGATCTCCTCGGGGCGCCAGGCGAGGGCCGCGTCCAGGGAGTAACGCCAACTGGCCGCCGTCTGGCCGTCGATGCCGTAGATGAGGTCGATGTTGAGTACGGGCACGCCGGCCTCCCGGATACGGGCCAGCGCCGCCTCGACATCGGACCTGTGCTGTGGGCGTACGGCGGCCCGCGCCTCCTCCTCGACGAAGCTCTGCACGCCGAGGCTGAGGCGGGTGGCGCCCCGCTCGGCCAGCACCGCCAGCCGGTCGGCGGTGGCCGTGGCCGGCGACGCCTCCACGGACAGCGGGACGGCCCGCAGGTCCACGCCCATCTCCCGCTCGGCGATGTCGCACAGCCGCTCCAGCTCCGCGGCCTCCAGAAAGGTCGGAGTGCCGCCACCGAACGCGGCGTTGGCGAACCTCGGAGGCTCCTCGTCGCCCAGCGCCTCGCGGACGGCGGCGGCCTGGCGCCGCAGGGCGTCCAGGTAACGTCCCGTCAGGCCGTCCGGCGCGCCGATCCGGGTGAACAGGTTGCAGAAGCCGCAGCGGACCTCGCAGAACGGGATGTGCAGGTACAGCGACAGCGCCTGCCGGGACTCCCCGGCCCACAGATCCGCGAGCCGGGGCCCAGGTGTGAGCGGCCGGTAGGCGGTCTTGTGGGGGTACGCGTACGTATAGCTCTGATAGGGCCGCGGCAGGTGGACAGCGGGGTCCGCCGAGGTGAGGGTCGTGCTCATACGGACGGCTCCAGGAAGAAGTGGCCGTAGGGCACGGTCCACACGGATTCATGGCCGAGGCGGTGACCGGTGTGGCCGTCGTCCCCGTAGGCGGTGCCGTGGTCGGAGCAGACGATGGCGAAGCAGCGGCGACGGGAACTCATCGCCGCGAACAGCCGCCCGACGTGACGGTCTATGTACTCCAGCGCGGCGGCGTGGGTGAGCCGGCTGTCGCCCGCCTCGCGGGTCGCACCGGGAAGGTGGAACCAGTTCGGCTGGTGCAGCGCGGAGGCGTTCAGGAAGAGGAACAGCCGCTGTTCGGGCGGCAGTTCGGCCACCGTCCGCTCGGCGCGAGCGACCTGCGCCTCGAAGGAGGTCGGGGAGGCCACCGAGAACTCCGGCTCCCAGTGGCTCTCCTGGAAGAAGCCGGGCAGTACGCCACCCAGGGCGCCCTGCTTGTTGAAGAAGCCGACGCCGCCGATGCAGACCGTGCGGTAGCCGTGCGCGGCCAGACCGGACACCAGGTCCGGGGTGTCGAAGACGTACGTGCCGTCCGCTGTCGTCTCGCTGCCCGCGAACCGGGCCGCGAACAGGCGCGGATGCGGCCCCGGCGCCGCCGGGGTGGGCAGGAAGCCCGCGAACATCGCCTGGTGGGAGGCGTAGGTGAAGCTCCCCGGGGCGTGCCGCTTCTCCCAGGTGCCGCCCGGCAGGTGCGCGGTCAGGTTGGGCAGCCTTCCGGCCGCGGCGAGTTCGACGGCCACATCGTGGCGGAGGGTGTCCAGGGTGAGGAGGAGCAGGTCGTCGCGGCCCACCACCTGGTTCATGTCCGGCCCGGCGGCCGGGGCGGGAAAGGGCTCAGACGGTGGCATGCAGATCCTTCGGCAACTCGGGTGGTGCGGGTGCGGGTGCGGTGGGCCGTGGGGACGGCCCCCAGGTGTCCGGGAGGCGCCCGGGCAGGAAGGAGGTGGCCGCCGCGACCTGCGCGGCGTACGTGTCCAGGCCCTCCGCCCCGCTGCCCGGGAGGCCGGTGAGGCGGGGGAGCAGGTCACCGAAGGCGTTGACCTCGCCGACGGCGAAGCGGCGCCAGCCGATGGCGGGCAGCAGATCGACCCCGACGCACAGGGTGCCCGGGAAGCAGGCGGCGGCCCGCTCACTCGTTTCGAGGGCCGCCGCCCAACGGTCACCGGCCAGCGCCCGTACGGCCGCCAGGTCACCGCGTGCCCCGCCCAGATGAAGGTTCGTCAGCGGGGAACGGCTCGTGCGGACCACGGCGTGGGTGGCCCGGCCGCCCACGACCACGACCCGCAGATCCGCCGACCGGCCGCCGAGTGAGGCCTTCGGCAGCCACCGCTCGATGTGCAGCCCGTCCGGGGCGAGCGTGTCGACGATCGCGGCGATCTCCCTCTCCTCGGTGTAACGGCGCACCCGCAGTGAGTTGTGGAGCCGGCCCTCTTCGGCCCGCTCCACGGACGTGGTCGCGCGAATACGGCCCGAGCCGGTCGTCTCGACCGCCAGCACACCGGACGCGGAGGAACCGTGCGCGAGCTTGACGAAGACCCGCCGCAGGCCCGCCTCCTCCATGAGACGTCGTACGTCCGTCCAGTCCCGCACGGGCGGTACGCCTCCGGAGGTCGGGGAAGGCGGCACCGGCACGCCCGCCCGGAGGAGCCGGTCGTGACACAGCCGTTTGTCGAACATCACCGCCAGCTCCGCCGGGTCGTCGAGCCGTCTCCCACCGCGCAACGAGGCCACGCACTCCAGGAAGCGGCCGTACCAGCGCGCGGACCCCTCCACCCGCGTCGGATCGTCCACCCCGCGCAACAGGGCGTCCACCCGCGGGTCCTCCCCCGGAGAGTCGAGACGTACCAGCTCGTCGGCGGCGAAGTCGTGCCCGCCCTCCCGCAGTACTGCACGCCATTCGACCACGCGAGGCGTGCCGTGACCTGCTGCCTCGGCCGCCGCGACGAACAGGCCCACGCGGCGGTTGTCCCCGTTGGCGACCACCGCCCACCTCGGCGAGGCGCCTCCGCCCCCGGTGCACCGCATGCCGCTCACCCTCACCTTCCCCCTGACTGCCTCGGTCTGCCTCGTACGGACGCCGACGTGCTACTCGCCCACGGCGACGAAACGCCAGACGGTGCCGTCGTCGTCCTCGTCGTCATCGGCGTCGTCGCGATCGGTGTCGACCTCCACACCGGTCGGCTCCAGCGTCTCCAGCAGCCGGGTGCACAGCGCCTGGCTGACGTAGTGGTGATGCAGGTCGAGCTTCTTCAGATGGGTCAACGGCTGACCGGTCAGCAGCGCCGTCGCACCCTCGTCGGTGAGCACGCCCATCGAGACGTCCAGCACCTCCAGCCGGGCCACCACCGGGGCGGAGGCGAGCGCCGTACAGATGGCGTCCTGGATCTCGCTGTTGCGCAGCGCGAGACGGGTCAGGCTCGGCAGTCTGGTGCCCGCGAGGATCGGCTCCAGGTCGGCCACGTCGGCGTCGCCCCCGTACTCGGACGTGCCCAGCCACAGGTCGAGTTCGACGAGGGCGGGCAGATCGCTGGCCGCGATGGCGCGCACCACCGCGGCGGGCATGCCGCCGGTCTCCACCGTCAGGCTGCGCAGCCGCTCGTGACGGAACGCGGACAGCACCAGCTCGTTGCCCCCGCGGACCCCGAACTCCTCCAGGTCGGGGAAGGCCTCCAGGAGGGGAGTGACGTCGCCCTGGTTGATCCAGGAGATCTCGCACTCCTCCGACAGGATGTCGGCCAGGAACAGACCGCGCAGGGCGGGCAGTCGGTCGCGGGCCGCCAGCAGTGCCCCGATCACGGCGTCGGGCCCGGTGTCGTACGCGTCGCTCCACGCGCCGACGATCAGTGCGCGGACCCGCTCGGTGTCGACGGCCTTCAGGAAGCGGGCGAAGGCATCCTCCCACTCCTCCTCGGACTCGTAGGAGTCCACGGCGATCCGCCAGGCGACGGACTCGGGCGACGGGAAGGCGGACACGTCCGCCGAAGTGTCACCGGCATCGGGAAACGTGAAGGCCGGCAGGCCGTGGAACTCCCCGAGGTGGCTACCGAGTGTCATACGTGCCTGCTCCCTGATGCTGAGGCCGGTGGATCGGCGGTGGTGTTGCCGGGCCCGGCGCGCGCCGATCGCGTCCGGGTAGAGGAGTTCTACCAAGCCCCACTGACAACGCCGCGAACGGGGGCCTCCCGGGCCACCGGCCCGCCCGGCCCCGGCGGGCCGTGACCGGCCGTCAGGACCGATTGTCAGTGCCCGCCTCTACGGTCGTTCCATGGCACACGACGTGCCACGACGGGAGGGAGACCCATGTACCGGCAAGGAGACGTTCTGATCGTGGCGCTGGCCGAGGAGGCGGTGCCGGAGTACGCGATCGACGCGGCGTCGGAGCCGCGTGACGGCCGCGGCAGACTCGTTCTGGCACTCGGCGAAGTCACCGGCCACGCCCACGCGGTGGCCGGTCCGGGACGGCTGATCCGCGAGGCCGGCGTGTTCGGGCCGATGCTGCTGCACGTACCCGAGGGAGCGCGTGTCGTGCACGAGGAGCATGCGGCGATCACGATCCCGAAGGGCTGGTACCGGGTGATCCGGCAGCGGGAGTACGTGCCGGGTTCGGTGCGCGTCGTCGCGGACTGACACCACCCGTCCCCACGGCGAGGCAGGAGACGGGTGGCACGGGGATGCGGCCCGGCACAACACAGCACTTGGAGAGGAACGGCGTTGACGGATCAGGGCAGTTGGCGGGCGGCGGCGGCAGCGACGGGACCGGGGGAGCGGGCGGCGGCCGAGGAGGGCGTCCGACTCGCCTACCGGCTGGCGGGACTGCCGGAACCCGAGCGCATCGTCTGGGCGCGCTCGCCCCGCGAGGCGGTACGGATACTCATGACGGCGACGCTGCCGGACGGTTCGCCACTGGGTGCCCTCGGCGGAGGGGTCCGCGAGGCCGTGCTGGGCGCGCCCTGGGCCGCCGAACGCGAGCGACTGCACGCCCGGTTGGGACCGGAGCGGTGGAGCGGGCACTGGCGGGCCACGGGCGCGAGCCTGTGGGAGTCGACCCGCACCCTGGTCGACCGGGTCCGGGCGGGAATCGTCGAGGAACTCGCCGCCGACCGCAAGGAGGAGACACAGGTCCGCCTGCTTCTTCTGGACGCCGCGCTGGGTCAGCACGACGCCGCCTGGCTGTGCGCGTTCGCATCCGGCGACGACAGCCCCCTGGCCGGCCTGGCCGCCGTGGCGCGCGACGCCGGCTGGTGGTGGCCCTACGAGCAGACGGCGATCATCAGCGAACGCCCCCTGACCCTGCACCGCGACGAAGCGGGCCGTCTGGACCGCGGCGACGGGCCGGCGCTCGGCTACGCGGACGGATTCGAGCTGTACGCCTGGCGTGGCATGCCCGTTCCCCGGGACTTCCTGGACGAGCTGACCACGCTGACCCCGGAGCGGATCCGCGACGAGGAGAACGCCGAACTCCGCCGGGTGATGCTGGAGTACTACGGCTACGACCGCTACCTGGAGGAGTCCGGCGCGAAACCCGTCCACCGTGACGAGACGGGCGTGCTGTGGCGCGTCGAACTCGCCGGTGACGAGGACGTGGTGATGGTCGAGGTCGTCAACTCCACCCCGGAACCGGACGGCACGAGCCGCACCTACTGGCTGCGGGTGCCGCCCACAACCCGTACGGCCCGCGAGGGAGTGGCCTGGACGTTCGGAATCGGCGCGGAGGTGTACGAGCCGCTGCGGCAGACGTGACCGGTCGGGCCCGCCGATGCCGGGCCCGGTCCGCCGCCGTGCCGGACGGCGCCGCCTGCTCCGGCCGAGCGGCGCCGAGGAGCCGGCGGGAGCCTCGGACCTCGGTGCGGACGAGGGCGTCGACACGGACGCCGACGTGGACACCGTCCGAGGGGGACGCGGTCGCAGCAAAACCGTCGGCGCGGACGCAAGCCCACCGCCACGCCACCGCCGTCCCACCGCCGGCCGGCAGCCTTGGCCGGCGATGCATCAGCACCTGGCCCCTCCGGCGCGCGTCAGGGCTGTGCCGCCAGGAGTTCGGTGACCATCCGGTGGGCGGGGGCCTCGGTCTCCTGGGCGACGCGGTGGAAGGTCTCCTGGGCCGCGCGGGCCGGCCAGTCGGGGGGCAGATGGCGGGCCGGCAGCCGTGGGTCCGTGCGGATCGTGTCCAGCCATTCGCTGATCACGTGCAGTCGGACGCCGAGCGGGTCGCCGGCGTCGACGCCCGGCCAGGCGCTCCAGCGCTTGTCGAAGTCGGCGTAGCGGGCGCCGACGCCGCCGAGATCCCAGGTGTCACGGATCATCAGGCCGATGTCGGTGGCGTCGTCGGCCGTCGCGTGAAAGATCTTGACGTGGGCGGCCAGGCCCAGCTCGGAGACGAGTGAGGAGGCGTCGACGTCACCGGGCGCGATCCACAGCCCGCTGTACAGGGCGCCGAAGCCCGACCAGGTGAGCCGGGAGCGCAGATCGTGCCGCTGGCGCTGCCAGGATTCGGGCAGCGAGAAGCCGAGCAGCGTCCAGGTGCCGTCCCAGTCGTCGTTGACGGCGCCGGTCTGCCACAGGCGCCGCTTGCCGTCCAGGAGGATCTCCTCCGTCTGCGCGGTCAGCCCGAAGTGCATCCTGCGCCCCTGGCGCTGACGCTGGAGCAGACCCCGGTTGACCATGCGGGTGAGGGTGGAGCGGACGGCGTGTTCCCCCACCCCGGCGCGGGCGAGGACATCGATGATGCTGCCCGAGTACACATGCCCGAGCCCCTCCTCCAGGACGTAACTGCCGAAGAAGGCGAACAGGAGCGACTGCGGGCGCAGCTGTGGTCCGGCGGAGGTCTCCCCGGCGGGCTGTGGGTTCTCGTCGTGCACGTCGGAAAGGGTACGGCCGCCCGGCCGGTCACCGGCGCCAGGGGGGACGGGCCAGGTCACGGGGTTGTCGGGCCGACGAGGCCGATGATTCTCACGCTGAGCTGCATGGACGGGAACTCCCTTTTGTCCGGGCCCTATTGGGCCGTGGCCGGGCTCGTCGAAGTTCTCGGAGCCGGTCTTGTCCGGAGTGCTGACAGCGCGAACCTAGGCGTGTACATTGCGGCCGTCAATAAAGTGCACAACATTCGGTTCGCGGGTCCGCACGACTCGTTCCGTCCACGGCGTTCCGTCACCTCGGGGCGTTCACCCATTCAGCGTTGCTTCCGTCAGGAGAGGCCCATGCAAAGGCGCGTTCTCGGGCTTGCCGCAGTAGTGATCACGGTCGTCGGCGTGGCCGGATGCGGGTCCTCGGACCCGGCAGAAAGCGGTTCGACGTCCTCGAAGGGCGACAAGACCACGCAGGTCAAGGTCGGCATCGTCCCCATCGTCGACGTAGCCCCGCTCTATCTGGGCCAGAAGAAGGGGTTCTTCAGCAGCAGAGGCATCCAGCTGGAGATGGTGAGTGCCCAGGGCGGCGCGGCGATCATCCCCGGTGTGGTGAGTGACCAGTTCCAGTTCGGGTTCAGCAACACCACCTCGCTGATGATCGCCCAGGTCAAGGGCGTACCGATCAAGTCCGTGGTCAACGGCTCGGCTTCCACGGGCAAGGTCGGGGCGGACGTCTCCGGTGTGGCCGTCAAGAAGGACAGCTCGATCAAGTCGGCCAAGGACCTCGCCGGGCACACGGTCGCTGTCAACACGCTGCAGAACATCGGGTCCACCACGGTGCGTGAGTCGGTGCGGCTGGCCGGCGGCGACCCGTCCAAGGTCAAGTTCGTCGAGATGCCGTTCGACCAGATGCCGGCCGCACTGGAGGGCGGACGGGTGGACGCCGCCTGGATGGGCGAGCCCGCGCTGACGATCGCCAAGGCGCAGGGCGCCCGCTTGGTGGCCTCGCCGTTCGCCGAGACGGACCCCAAGCTCACCCTCGCGACGTACTTCACCTCCACCAAGCTCACGAAGCAGAACCCCGACCTGGTGAAGAAGTTCGCCGCGGCCGTGGGCGAGTCGCTGCAGTACGCCAACGACCACCCGGACGAGGCACGCCAGATCCTCACCACCTACACGAAGATCGGCGGCGACGTCCTCAACAAGCTCGCGCTGCCCAGCTGGCCTACGGACGTCGACATGGCCTCGCTGCAGAAGCTGGCCTCGCTCGGTGAGGCGGACGGCCTCTTCGACGGCAAGAAGCCCGACCTGAACGCCCTGTTCTCATGACCCGCTCCGCTGTCACCACCGAGGTGACCCGCCCCGCCGAAACCGTCACCGGGCCCGGCGGGGCCCCCGCCCGGCGGCTCCCGGAGGGGGCCGTCACCCCGCTGCGCGGACTGGCCGGAATCGCCGGGCTCGTCGCCGTACTCCAAGTCCTGCCGCACACCGGCCTGGTGTCGGCCGACTATCTGCCACCGGCCTCGGAGACCTTCCGCGCGCTGTGGCAACTGCTCGTCGAACAGACCTTCTGGACCGCGCTCGGCGACACCCTCACCGGCTGGGGCCTCGGCCTGGCCATCTCCGTCGCGGCCGGCGTGGCCACCGGACTGGTCATCGGCGCCGTACCCGTCCTGCGCGCGGTGACCGCCTCCACCATCGAGTTCCTGCGCCCCATCCCGTCGGTCGCCCTGATCCCCGTCGCCGTCCTGCTCTACGGCGCCGACCTCAGGTCGAAGCTGCTGCTCGTGGTGTACGCCTCCTTCTGGCAGGTCCTCGTACAGGTCCTGGCCGGCATCCAGGATGTCGACCCGGTCGCGGACGACACCGCCCGCAGCTACCGGCTCGGCACCTGGGGACGGCTGCGCCACGTCATGTGGCCCACCGCCCTGCCGTACGTGATGACGGGCGTACGGCTGGCCGCCACCGTCGCGCTCATCCTCGCCGTCACCACCGAACTCGTCATCGGCGCACCCGGACTCGGCCATGAGATCGCCGTCGCCCAGACGTCCGGAGCCGTGCCGCAGGTCTACGCCCTCGTCCTGGTCACCGGCCTGCTCGGCGTCGCCGTCAACCTCGTGGCACGCGCGGTCGAGCGACGGGCACTGCACTGGCACCAGTCCGTACGCACAGAGGTGGCTGCCTCATGACCGTCCTCACCGTCCTGCGACGCGTCCTGCTGGTCCTGGGCCTGCCCGCCGTCCTGTTCGCCGTGTGGTGGTTCGCCACCGCCGACAGCACCGACTTCTACGTCCCGCCGCTGTCCACCATCCTGGAAGCCTTCGGGAAGGTCTGGACGGGAGAGCGACTGATGTCCGACGTCGTCCCGAGTCTGCTGCGCCTGACCGCCGGCTATCTCCTCGCGGTGGTGGTCGGAGTGGGCCTCGGCCTGCTGGTCGGGATGCGGCGCGCCGTCCGGGACGTCCTCGAACCCGTCCTCGAACTCTTCCGGGCCATCCCACCGCCCGTACTCGTGCCGGTGATCATGCTGTTCGCGGGCATCGGCGACACCATGAAGGTCATCGTCATCGTCAGCGGCTGCGTATGGCCGATCCTGCTCAACACCGTCGAGGGCGTACGCGCCGTCGACGAGGTGCTCAGCGACACCTGCCGCTCCTACGGCATCACCGGCACGGCCCGGCTGCGGCATCTGGTGCTGCGCGCGGCGAGCCCGCAGATCGTCACCGGCATGCGCCAGTCGCTGTCGATCGGGATCATCCTCATGGTCATCAGCGAGATGTTCGCCGCCAGCAACGGCCTGGGCTTCACGATCGTGCAGTTCCAGCGCTCGTTCGCCATCCCCGAGATGTGGAGCGGGGTCCTGCTGCTCGGCATCCTCGGCTTCCTCCTCTCCCTGCTCTTCCGGTTCGCCGAGAACCGGGTCCTGGCCTGGTACCACGGCCTGCGCCGCGCCCAGCGCAACCCCTGAAACGGAGCCGTCGATGCTCGACGTACGCAACCTGCAGAAGATCTACACCGGACGGAACCGCAGCGTCGAAGCCGTACGGAACCTGACGTTCCAGCTCGCCGCCGGTGAACTCGTCTGCCTGGTCGGCCCCTCCGGATGCGGCAAGACCACGCTGCTGAAGTGCATGGCGGGTCTGCTCACCCCCACCGCCGGCGAAGTGCTCCTGGACGGACGCCCGGTCGACGGACCCCCGCCCGGAATGGCCGTCGTCTTCCAGGAGTACGGCCGCTCGCTGTTCGCCTGGATGAACGTCCGCGACAACGTCGCCCTGCCCCTGCGCAACAAGAAGCTCGGCAAGGCCAGGACACAGGAACTCGTGGACCACGCGCTGGAGGTGGTCGGCCTGGCCGACGCCCACCAGGCCTACCCCTGGCAGCTGTCGGGCGGTATGCAGCAGCGCGTCGCCATCGCCCGGGCCGTCGCCTTCGAACCGAAGGTGCTGCTCATGGACGAGCCCTTCGCGGCCGTCGACGCGCAGACCCGCGCCGAACTCGAGGACCTCATCCGCCGCCTGTGGCGCGAACTCGGCGTCACCGTCCTGTTCGTCACCCACGACATCGAGGAGGCGGTCTACCTCGGTCAGCGCACCATCATCCTGTCCAAGTCGCCGACCGTCGTACAGGAGGACCTCACCATCGACCTCCCCGACGAACGCGACCAGTTGCACACCCGCTCCAGCCCCCGCTTCGCCGAACTGCGGGCCCACGTCTACGAACAGATCCAACGGGCGAAACACCCGAGCGGCGAAACGGACGCGCCGGTCGCCGACCGCGTACCCGAGCCCACACTGCAGAAGACCGAACACTGAGCGTCTGCCCCATCCACCCCGCCGCCCGTCGGCAGAACTGAAGCCGCCCGGGGGCTACTTGTGGGGCGTGGCCGGGGCGGTGTCGGCGCCGTCGGTCGCCCGGACGCCGACCTCCGGTCCCGGGGCGGGCGGCGGATCGTCGAGGAAGTCCGTGGTGGGTACGTGGAACAGGGTGCCGGTGACCGCCGTGGAGAAGTCGAGCAAACGGTCGTGGCTGCCCGGCGGATCGCCGATGAACATGTTCTCCAGCATTTGCTCGATGACCGACGGCGTACTGGCGTAGCCGATGAAGTAGGTGCCGAACTCACCGCGCCCTGGCGCCCCGAAGGGCATGTTGCTGCGCAGGATCTGCCGTTCGGTGCCGTCCGGGTCGGTGATCGTGGTGAGGGCGACGTGCGAGTCGGCGGGCTTGACGTCGTCGGGCAGTTCGATGTCGGAGAGCTTGTGGCGGCCGACCGCCCGTTCCTGTGCCTCGACGGGCAGGGCGTTCCAGGCCGGCAGGTCGTGCAGGTACTTCTGCACGATGACGTAGCTGCCGCCGGTGAACTCCGGGTCCTGGTGGGGGTCGGAGTCGCCGATGACGGCGGCGGTGATCGCGGCGGGTCCGGTCGGGTTCTCGGTGCCGTCGACGAAACCGAGCAGGTCGCGTTCGTCGAAGTACTTGAACCCGGCCACCTCGTCGCGAACGGTGACGGCGCCGCGCAGCCGGTCCATCAGCTGGGTGGTCAGCTCGAAACACAGGTCCGTCTGCCGGGCCTTGATGTGGAAGAGGAGGTCCCCCGGGGTGGCGGGCGCGGTGTGCCGGGCCCCGGCCACTTCGCGGAACGGGTGCAGCTCGGCGGGCCTGGGACCACTGAACAGCCGGTCCCAGGCGTCGGAGCCGATACCGGTGACGCAGGTCAGCTCCCCTTCCGGGATTCGGAAGCCCACGGACCGCACCAGCCCCGAGAGGTCGCTCAGCAACTCCCGTACGACCGGCTCCCCGCCGGGATCGACGGTCACCACCAGGAAGACGGCGGAGCTGGTGAGGGGGCTCAGCACTGCCTGCGGGAAGGGTTGGGGCTCGGGCACGGTCTTCCCCGATCTTTCGGCGGATTCCTCGGCGAACACGGAGGCGCACGCGGAGGCCGGACCTGATCAGCCTCTCACCGGAACCGCTCGCTGCGCGGGGCCGTCATCGAAGATCCGCACGAAGAGCCACCCGGGCCACCCGCGCCGGGCCACCCGCGCTGCGGCGCGCCACCCGCGCCGCGCCGCGCCGCGCCACCCGGGCCATCCGGGCC
>NZ_JARAXP010000012.1:0-214955 GCF_033793965.1 Streptomyces sp. ME02-8801-2C
ACCCGACACGACAGTCGGGCTACCGGCCTGCCCGCCAGCAGCCGCGGAAGGCGAAACGGTCTACCGACTCCGTCGGCAGACCGTCACGAAAGATCGAGGTTAAAGGCATTTAGGGAATAAGAAACGGGACCAAACCACGCCCCTCCCGTCCGCAGGAAACACCGGCCACTGCCGCTCCCGCGCGGATTCAGGCGCCCGCACCCGCCGTCAGTCGTCGTCACTCCCACGAGTGAACATCGCCAACTCGGCTGGATTTGTGCCCGGTTGCCTGCCTTACGCTCAGCGCAACAACCGCAGACATGCGACGGCCCTCGCCGGGAGTGCAATCCCAATGCGAGGGCCTGACCACCAAGGAAGTTAGGGCTTCCCGATGGATACGAAAAACCTTAGCGTGCCCTCGCGCGCCCAAGCCCGTATGCCGGGCAAAAACCACCCTCACCGGCGCCCCAATTCGGGCATCTCCGGCGTCGTGCACGAGAACACCCGCCACGACACCCGCTTCACGGTGATCGGCAACCATCTCGCCCAGCACCGCGAGCTCTCACTGCTCGCCATCGGACTGAGCGTCCACATCCAGTCGCTGCCCACCGGTGCCCCCGTCGACATCAAGACCCTCGCCAAGAGGTTCCCGGAGGGGGCGGACCGCATCTCCGCCGCCCTGCGCGAACTGGAAGCTCATGGGTACCTGCGCCGATCCCGCGAACGCACCCCCGGCGGCCGCATCGTCTCCCGCACGGTGTCCTGCAACCAGCCCGGACGGCACGCCGAGGGGCACCCCGACCGCCGTCCACAGCAGCAGGAGCGGCAGCCGCAGCCGCGGCTCGCGCCACAGCACAAACCCCAGCCGCAGCCAGGGCACTCCACCCACATCACCCATCCCGCGCCCTGCCCCGACCAGGCCCCCGCCCCCGGTCCCGCCCCTGACCCCGAGCCCACCCACCCCGCGCACCCGACCACCCCCGGTCCGCCGAAGGAGCGCACCCCGCGCAAGCCGCTCCCCGCCGTACCGCAGCCCTCCTACAAGGGACCGGAACTCCTCCAGGCCGCCACCGACCTCCTCGCCGGACTCCGCCGCGCGGACCCCGACCTGCTCCTGTCCGCCTGCGACACCGCCCACCTCGCACCCGGCGTCGCCGCCTGGCTGGAACGCGACGCCAGCCTCACCGCCGTACGCCACGCCCTGATCAGCGACCTTCCACCCGAAGGCATGCGCCGCCCGGCAGCCCTCCTGGCCCACCGACTGATCACCCAACTACCGCCCCCGGCGCCCTACCGCCCACCAACCCCGCAATCGGAACCGACCCATATCCGCCACCCCCTCCAGAACTGCGACGGCTGCGACCGGGCATTCCGAAGCCCCGAACGGGGCCGCTGCCGCGCCTGCCGGGGCACAGTTCCTGTGGCCGCCTGAAGCTTGCCCGCGCACGTCATCGCCTCCGCCCCACGAAGGACTCAGGGCCCTGTAATGGTCAGCTCGTCCCCCTTGAACAGATTCACCTTCTCCGCCGATGCGTCTCCCGCCTCCTCCCGAGGTTCGCTCGGCCGCCACCCTGGCTCGATACGCTTGCGGGGGCATCCCCAGGAGGACACGATGAGCACCCAGTCTGACCACGGACACGAGCTGATCCCCCGTCCCGAGCACACCCCTGACGCTCTGCGCGCGGCCCTCGCGGCCGTCGAACCGGGACGTCTGGAGGAGATGCAGGCGCAGAAGGACGAGGCCTTCGCCAAGGCGGTGGAGTGGCAGTCCCTCAGCCCTGTGCAGAGCTGGGTCCTGACCTGGGCAAGGAACATCGAAATCGCGCGCCGGCCTGATCTGGCCGCCCGCTACACCCTTGCGACGAGCCGTCTGGAGCACCAGGACCCGGTCACCGCGCGGGATGCACTACGGGAACTGAGTGCCGTCCTGGACGAGGCCATGAGGGCTGCCCGCGAGTGAGCTGGAAGTGGGAATACGCGTTTGGCGCGGAGGCCGCGGCTCGTACGGCTCCGGCCGCTTTCCTAGCCGCGGTGGAGAGGCAAGCGGAAGAACTGGTCAGGGCGGCGGAAGCCCTCCACGTCCACGGCCGCGCCCATGGAGACGTGGATCCGAAGGGCGGCGACATCATCGTCCGCGGGGGAATGTTCACGTACCAGGTCGTAGTGCGGAGCGAGCGCGTTTACGTTGTCCAGATCACCTACCTGGGGTGACGAGGAATGAGGGCGATGACCACCGGCCCGGACGGACCACAGCTGAGCGCTTCCCACGTGTACCGGACCATGCGGGACTTCGTTCGGACGATGGACGACACTCTGCCCGGGAAGTTCGAGGTCACGAAGGAAGGGATTGTCCACGACCTGTTGCGGCCCAATGGTCCTCACGAACTGACTGTGGCCCGCCTTCGGAGAAGCCTTGAACAGGTCATGCCTGAAGGGCTCGTCGCCCACACCGGGACTCCGGATGTGGAGGATGAATTCGAGGGCATCATGCGCCGCCCCGACGTCATGCTGATCGCGGAGGCGGGCATGGAGGGTGCCGCGTCGTTCGACCCCCGCACCCTCATGGCCGCGATCGAGGTCGTATCCAGCTCGAACCCGGCCAACGACTGGGTCACCAAGATGCGCGACTACCCCCTGATCGGCATCCCCGTCTACGCGATCTTCGATCCCCGCAGCGGCACTGGCGCAGTCCTCACCGACATCCAACCCACCCCCGACGGCCCCCGTTACGCGACCCGCAAGGACTTCGTCTACGGCGAGGACGTCACCATCGTCGACTGGACGATTGCGACCTCCGGTCTGCCGCGTTACCCCCAGGGGTGACGGGCGGGCAGGTGGCAGCGGACCGCAGACCTGCGCCTCGTAGGCTTGGCCCATGACGGAACTGCCCGCCCGGCGTCTGCTTCTGGTGCACGCGCACCCGGACGACGAGTCGATCAACAATGGCGCGACCATGGCCAGGTACGCGGCCGAGGGTGCCCTGGTGACACTGGTCACCTGCACCCTCGGTGAGCACGGCGAGGTCATTCCGCCCGAGCTCGCGCATCTCACCGGGGCCGCCCTCGGCGAGTACCGGCTGCGTGAGCTGGACGAGGCGATGCGTGCCCTCGGTGTCGCCGACCACCGCCTGCTCGGCGGAGCCGGACGCTTCGGTGACTCCGGGATGATGGGGCTCGCCGACAACGACGACCCCGGCTGCTTCTGGCAGGCGGACGTCGACGAGGCGGCCGGGTACCTCGTCGAGGCGATTCTCGAGGTCCGCCCGCAGGTCCTGGTGACGTACGACCCGGACGGCGGCTACGGCCACCCCGACCACATCCAGGCCCACCGCGTCGCCATGCGCGCCGTGGAGCTGGCCGCGGAGGCCGGCTGGAGCATCCCCAAGGTGTACTGGAACCGGGTGCCCCGGCAGGTCGCCGAGGAGGGCTTCGCCCGACTCGAGGAAGCGCTGCCGGGGCTGTCCTTCCCCAAGGCCGCCGCGATCGACGACGTACCGGGTGTGGTGGACGAGGACCGGATCACGACGGCCCTCGACGGCACCGCGTACGCCGCCGCCAAAGCCGCCGCGATGCGCGCCCACGCCACGCAGATCGAGGTGGCCGAGCCCTGGTTCGCCCTCTCCAACCAGCAGGCCCAGCCGCTCTTCACGGACGAGTACTACGAGTTGGTGCGTGGGGACCGAGGCAGACACGGCGCGGCGCGTGAGACGGATCTGTTCGACGGGCTCACGGAGAGCGGTGTGCGATGAGTGCCGGGAGCGGAAAGAGCGGAAAGAGCGCGGCCGGTGGAAAGAGCGCTGCGAGTGGAAACAGTGCGACGCATGGCGGCAGTGCGAAGAGTGCTAACGGGAAGATCGCCGCGGGCGGGGCGCGTGGGAAGGCCGTGACGGGCGCCGGGGGCGGTGGGGGCAGTGGGGGCAGTGTGCTGGCTCAGCCGCTTGTCGGGCCCTCTCCGGGGCGTGCGGCGGTTTATCTGGGGCTCTTCGTCCTCGGGGCCGTCGTGGGGGCCGCTGGGGCGCTCATGCAGGCCGCCTGGTTTCCGGGCGGGCTACTGCTCGCGCTGGGCGGAGCGGCCGGGCTGTTCCTCGGCGGGGCGCGGGGCGTCGGCACTCGCGCCGGGGCGGTCGCGCCGGCGGCCGGCTGGATGGTCGCCGTCGTCCTGCTCACCGCCAGCCGCCCGGAGGGGGATTTCCTGTTCGCCGCAGGAGTCGGCTCGTACCTCTTCCTCCTCGGTGGGATGGCTGTCGCTGTGATGTGCGCCACCCTCGCCAGGACGCGGCAACCGGACGGCTCCGCCGTCCGACTTGGCAAGTGACGTACTACTTCGCCGCCGCAATCACGTGGGGGTCCAGTGATGGTTTCCTCAGCGGTCGTGGGATACGCGCCAGGAGTGGCCAGTATGGTGGTGCGCGCCGCCGAGCTGCCCGCGTGAGGTCGCGTCGGGCGGCGGAGCCAACCGGGAGAACCTGCCTTGAGTCGTGAAACTGACAGTCCGTCCTCCGGGCCCAACGGGCGCGGAGGTGCCGCCTACCCCTCGGGGACACCGCCGTACGGCACGCCCATGGCGTCCGACGGCGGTGCGGACGCGGGCCGTTCGGCCGCGGAGCCCGACGGGCCCAAGACCGAGACCACGCTGACGACCCGGATCCGGATCAACATCCCCGGATCCCGGCCGATTCCGCCGGTCGTCGTCCGCACCCCCGTCGCGGACACCGAGTCCTCCGAGGAGACCGGCACGCACGCGCGGCCGAAGGCGGGAGGCGAGGGCAGAGCGACGCCGGGCGCGTCCCCGTCCCACGGCATCGCCGAGCCCTCCGCCGAGTCCACCGGTCAGCCGGGGGACAAGACCAGCGACTGGTTCGCGCCGCGCAAGTCCGGTGCGCCCAAGGGCAGTCCGGGCGGCGGCGCGAGCAACGGGGCCGGTATGCCCGGTGTTTCGGGCCCCGTGCCCAGCGGTCCCCGGCCCGCCGGCCCCAACGGCACAGGCTCGGCCGGTGCTTCACGTCCCGGCGGTCCCAACGGCGTGGGTTCCACGGGCTCTTCGCGTCCCGGCCTCGGTGTCATGGGCGCAGCGGGCAACGCGGGCGGCCCACGCGCCGCAGGCGGCGGTACGAAGGGTGCCGGGCTCCCCGGTGCCACCGGCGCCGGTCCCGTGGCGCCCGGGCACGGCGGCGGCACCGGTTCCTTCGACGTGTCCGCGCTGGCGGCCGGGGCGGGACCGCTGAGCACGTCTCCCCGCCCGTCGACCGCGAACCCTCCCGGCCAGGGCGATCCCGGCTTCGGCGCCGGAACCGGCGACGGCCGTGGTGAGCCGCGCCGCGACGACCTGCCGTACTTCTCCGACAACGGGCAGGGCAGGAATACGCAGGGCGGCCAGGCCGGGCCGAACGGCCAGGGCGGCCCCAGCGCGCAGAACGGCCACGCCGACCGGAACGGCCAGAATGGCCAGAACGGCTTCGGCGGTCAGGCCGGCGGATTCGGGCCCCAGCACGACTTCACGGCGTCCAACGACTTCACCGCGCCCAATGACTTCGGCGATTTCGGTGACTTCGGCGGCCCGAACGGCCAGGGCGGCCCGAACGGCCAGGGCGGCCCCAACGGCCAGAACGGCCAGGGCGGTCAAAACGGTCAGAATGGCCAGAACGGCTTCGGGGCCGGCGGTCCCGCAGCCCGTCCCGGAGGCCCCGTCCGGCGCGGCCCAGCCGGTCCCACCGGAGGCCCCGTCACCGGAGACGGCTCTGTCGTCCCGCCTGTCACCGGCAACGGCTCCGTCGCCCCCGGCGTCTCCGGCACGGGCCGGCTCGCCGCCGGGCTCAGTGACGACACCGCGATCCTGACCCCGCAGAAGCACGCCCCCGAACCGGGCGGCGGCTATGGCGGCTCCGTGGACAACATCTCCAGCTCCACCCTCACCAGCGCCATGCCCGTCGTACCGGACGAGCGGAACTCCCCGTTCGGGCCGGGCACGCACTCCGACGGACCGCTTCCGCACACCCCGCCGAAGCTGCCCGAGCCGGTGTCGCCGAGCACGCCCGCCGCCGCCGCGCCCAAGGGCAAGAAGGCGAAGAAGAAGGGCCGCAGCAAGGTCACGCTGCTCTTCGTCGCCGTCTTCGTCGCCGCCGGTGCCGTGTACGGTGCCGGGCTGCTGATGAACCACTCCGACGTGCCCAAGGGCACCACCGTGTTCGGCGTCGACATCGGCGGCGGCACCCGTGACGACGCCGTCAAGAAGCTCGACGACGCCTTCGACGACCGGATGACCCAGCCGCTGAAGCTGACGGTCGACGGCAAGACGGTCGAGCTCAAGCCGGACCAGGCAGGACTCCAGTTCGACACCCAGGCCACGGTCCGGGCGGCGGCTGTCAGCGATTACAACCCGGTGTCGGTGGTCGGCTCGCTCTTCGGGCAGCAGCGGGTCGTCGAACCCGTCATGCCGGTCGACGAGGAGAAACTGGCCGCCGCGCTCCAGCGGGTGGCCGGCGGGGCGAGCTCGGCGACCGACGGCACGATCAAGTTCGTGTCCGGCAAGGCCGTCGCCGTCTACGGCAAGGCGGGCAAGGGCATCGACGCCGGCGCGGCCGCCGAGTCGGTCGAGAACGCCTACCGCAGCCAGGTGGAGACCGGCACGAGCACGCCGATCCAGGTCCCCACCAAGACGCAGGAGCCGACGATCTCGAACGCCGAGGTCGATCGCATGATGAAGAAGTTCGCCATCCCGGCGATGTCCGCCAACGTCACCGTCCGCCCGGACACCGGCGCGCCGGAGCTGGAGTTCAGTCCGAAGAACTCGCTGTGGAAGTTCCTCCAGGTGAAGCCGATCAATGGCACGCTCGTCGAGGCCTATGACAAGGCCGCGCTGAAGGAGCTGTACGGCGGGACCTTCGACCAGGTTCTGATCGCCCGTGGCAACGGCAACAAGACGCCGGTCACCGTCGAGGACGTCATCGGGGCGTTGCGTCAGGCTCTGGTCAGTACGACCAACCGGGTCGGCATCATCGAGACCAACCCGACGTAGGCGTTCCTCTAGGTACGCAGTTTTCCGCTGCGGCCCGGTGGGGGCTTGTCGCGCAGTTCCCCGCGCCCCTTAGGGGGCGCGGGGCCGCGCCCATGACATCTGTCATCCGGCAGTCAGGATCTCCGGCACTGCCGGGGGGACCCGGCCCGCGGCCACGATGGACGCATGGAAACCACCCCAGTGGTCGCGTTCGACCAGGTCACCAAGAGTTACGGCGACGTACGGGCCGTCGACGGGCTCGCGCTCACCCTCCGGCCCGGCGAGACGGTCGCCCTCCTGGGCCCCAACGGCGCCGGCAAGTCGACCACCCTTGACCTGCTCCTCGGTCTCAAGCAGCCCGACAGCGGCACGGTCCGCGTCCTCGGCAAGAGCCCCCGGGACGCCATCGTCGCCGGTGACGTCGGGGCCATGCTCCAGAGCGGCGGCCTGATGGACGAGGTCACCGTCCGCGAGCTCGTATCGCTGGTCTGCGCCCTGCATCCGCGCCCCTTCCCGGTCGGTGAGGTCCTCTCCCGGGCCGGCATCACCCAGCTCGCCGACCGCAAGGTCAACAAGCTGTCCGGCGGCCAGGAGCAGCGCGTACGGTTCGCGCTCGCCACGGCCGGGGACAGCGCCCTGATCGTCCTGGACGAGCCCACCACCGGCATGGACGTCACCGCCCGCCAGGCCTTCTGGGCGACCATGCGCGAGCAGGCGGACCAGGGCCGTACGGTCCTGTTCGCCACCCACTACCTGGAGGAGGCGGACGCGATAGCGGACCGCGTCCTCGTCCTGCACCGGGGACGGCTGCTGGCCGACGGCACCGCCGCCGAGATCAAGGCGAAGGCGGGCGCGCGCCGGATCTCCTTCGACCTGGAGGCACTGGACACCCCGGTGGAAGAGGCCGCACTCCGCTCTCTGCCCTTCCTCACCTCCCTCGACGTGTCGGGGCAGACCGTCCGCATCCAGTCCTCCGACGCCGACGCGACCGTCCACGCCGTGTACGGCCTCGGCCTCTACCCGCGCAACCTCGAAGTGGCCGGCCTGGGCCTCGAGCAGGCGTTCGTCACCCTCACCGCCGCAGCCGAGGAGGCGCGCACAGCATGAACAACCTCATCCGACTCGAGATCACCCGGGCCCTGCGCAACCGAAAGTTCCTGTTCTTCTCGGTGATCTATCCGTCCGCCCTGTTCCTGCTGATCGCGGGCAGCGCCGACGCCACCACCAAGGTCGACGGAACCGGCCTGACCGTCCCGACGTACATGATGGTCTCCATGGCCTCCTTCGGCGCGCTCACGGCCGTCCTGATGGGCAACAGCGAGCGCATCGCCAAGGAGCGCGAGAGCGGCTGGGTACGGCAGTTGCGGCTGACCCCGCTCCCGGGCCGCGGCTTCGTGCTGGCGAAGACGGCGAGCGCGGCGGTGATCAGCCTTCCGTCGATCGTGATCGTCTTCGTCGTCGCGGCGGCGGTGAAGGACGTACGCCTGGACGCCTGGAAGTGGCTGGCGCTCACCGGGGCGATCTGGATCGGCAGCCTGGTCTTCGCCGCGCTCGGGGTGGCCATCGGCTATCTGGCGAGCGGGGACGCGGTGCGCCCGATCACGATGATCGTCTACTTCGGCCTGTCCATGCTCGGCGGCCTGTGGATGCCGACGACGACCTTCCCCCAGTGGCTGCAGGACATCGCCAAATGGCTGCCCACGCACGCGTACGCTGCCCTGGGGCGGTCCATAGAACTGGGCAACGCCCCACAGGCGAAGGACATGGCGATCCTGGCCGTCTCGTTCGTCCTCTTCGCGGGCGGCGCGGCCTGGCTGTACCGGAAGGACACGCTGAAGGCGTGAGCAGCGTCGGCATCGGGCAGCGCCCCACGACCCCCAAGCGGCGGGTGATGAAGTCCCTGTGGATCGGCGTCTGGCTGTTCTACCTGGGCGCCCCCGTCAGCGACCTCCTCCACGGCGGCCACAGCACGGGCGTACGGATCCTCGGCTGGCTGGGCCTGGTGGCCTTCGTGGCCTGGTACGCGGCCCTGGTGTTCCGTACGGGGCGCGGTGAGACGACCCGCCTGGTGGTGGGCTCTCTGGGGGTCCTCGCGGCCCAGTCGGCCGTCCTGGCGCTCAGCCTGGGCCGCGAGTGGCTCGTCCTGTTCGTGTACGTGTCCACCTCGTCCGGCGCCGCCCTGCCGCTGCGTATGTCCCGCTGGGCGATCGGCGCCAACGCGGCCCTGATGACGGCGGTCGCGCTGGCCGTCCCCGGCGGCCACTCCTACCTGGCCGGCCTCCTCGTCCCGGCCCTGCTCGGCGGGGCCGCCATGGCGGGAGTACGGCAACTCGTGCGCACGACCATCGAGTTGCGCGAGGCACGGGCCACGGTCGCCCAGCTCGCGGCGAACGAGGAACGGCTGCGGCTGGCCCGCGACCTGCACGATCTGCTGGGCCACTCCCTCTCCGTGATCACCCTGAAGAGCGAGCTGGCGGGCCGGATGCTCCCCGCACACCCCGAGACCGCCGCCCTGCAGGTGGCCGACATCGAGAAGGTGAGCCGGCAGGCCCTGGTGGACGTACGCGAGGCGGTGAGCGGCTACCGGCGTCCCCGCCTGGCCGGTGAACTGGCGGGCGCACAGGTCGCGTTGACGGCGGCCGGCATCAAAGCGGCACTGCCCGCCGACGCCGACGCCGCCCCGACCGACGTCGACGAGGAGGCGGAGTCCGCCCTCGCCTGGACACTGCGCGAGGCCGTGACGAACGTCGTACGGCACAGCGGGGCCCTGCGCTGCACGGTGGAGGTGCTGACCCGGCAGACCCTGGCAGGCCCGGTGCTCGAACTCTCGGTCGAGGACGACGGCTCGGGCAACGGCTCCGACGGCACCCCCGGCAACGGTCTCACCGGCCTCGCGGAACGCCTGGAGCAGGCGGGCGGCTCGCTGGAGACGTCCCGTACGAAACGCGGTTTCCGTCTGGTGGCCAGGGTGCCGTCGAGCCCCCGGCCGGCCCCGACGGACGTAGGATCCGCTTCATGACCCGCACGATCAAGGTCCTGTTGGCGGAGGACCAGTCGATGGTCCGCGAGGCGCTGGCCGCGCTGCTCGGCCTGGAGCCCGACATCGAGGTCGTGGCCCAAGTGGCGCGCGGGGACGAGGTGTTGGAGACCGCCCGTACCCACCCCGACCTGGACGTGGCCCTCCTGGACATCGAGATGCCGGGTGCCAGTGGCATCGAGGCGGCGGCCCGGCTCCACCGGGAGTTCCCCGCCCTGAAGCTGGTCATCCTGACGACCTTCGGCCGCCCCGGCTACCTCCGCACCGCCATGGAGTCCGGCGCCGACGCCTTCCTCGTCAAGGACGCCCCGGCCGCCCAACTCGCGGCAGCGGTACGCAAGGTACTGGCCGGCGAGCGAGTCATCGACCCGATGCTGGCGGCAGCCGCCCTGGCGGACGGCGCCAACCCCCTGACCGACCGCGAACGCGAGGTCCTGCGCGCGGCAGCCGACGGCGCCACAAACGCCGAACTGGCAAAATCCCTCCACCTTTCCCAGGGCACGGTCCGCAACTACCTCTCCACAGCCATCCAGAAACTGACGGCAAGGAACCGAACAGAAGCGGTACGCATAGCGAGAGAGAAGGGCTGGTTGTAGATCTCCCGAGCTGCACTTCCCAACGGGGCTGCGGGCAGCTCCCTTAGGGGCGCGGGGAACTGCGCGAAGCCACAACGCACCCGCACCCACCCACGCACCCACAACCTCAGTTGAGGCGGGCCCGAGCCGCTCGGGCCTGCCCCCGCATCCGCTCAGCCGACGGCCCGTCAAACGTGGAAACAACCTCCGCATACCCCTCGAGCTCAGTCGCCCCCGCCAAAAACTCCCCCCTCCGCACCAGCAACTGAGCCCGCTCGTACCGCAACCGAGCCGGATGCGAAGGCAGCAGCAACGCCAACTCCACCGCCCACAAGGACACTTCCGACCGCTCCGGCCGCGCCGCCCCCCACGCCCGGATGTTGTTCAGCACCCGCAACACCACATCCAGCGGATCCGCGGGCGCCAGCATCGACGGATCCAGCGCCTCCCCCGTGGCCCCGGCCACCAGCAACTCCGCGTCGACCCCGCTCAACACCCGTCCCCCGTCGAAGGGATCGGCGAGCACCTGCTCGTCGACCGGACCGAACCCCACGACGAAGTGCCCGGGCAGCGCGACCCCGTACACCGGCGCCCCCGCCCGCCGTGCGACCTCCATCCACACCACGGACAGCAGAATCGGCAACCCCCGCCGTCGCACCAGCACTTCGTGCAGCAGCGACGACTGCAGCCGCTGGTAGTCGGCGGGGCTGCCACCGAACCCCTCCCGCCCGCCGAGGAGTTCCCGCAGGGCCGTCGCCCAGGAGTGCGGCCCGCCCGGCTGGTAGGGCAACTGCCCGGCCAGCCGGTCGAGTTCCATCTGCACGGCGTCGATACCGGCGTCGTCGAGGGCCCGGTCGGCGACCGCGCCCATCAGCAGGCACAGCGTCGTCAGATCGGGCCGCTCGGACCGCGCCTCGTCGGCGAAGAGCGCGCGCAGCTCGGCGGACCGTTCGGGCCCCGGCGGATACGGAGGGGGATGAGGGAAACGCATACCAGGCCCGTCTCGTGTCACATGGCTCGATAGTGATGGTAGGAGTGATGCGCCGCGAACCCCATCCCGGCGTACAGGGCCCGCGCCCCCGCGTTGTCGGCCTCGACCTGGAGCCAGGCCGCCGACGCCCCCTCCTCCAGCGCCCGGCCGGCCAGCGCGGCCATGACGGCCGTGGCCAGCCCCCGCCGCCGCTGGGCGGGATCCACCTCCACCGCGCCGAACCCGGCCCACCGCCCGTCCACGACACACCGCCCGATCGCGGCGGGCGACTCACCCTCACCACCGGGCACGGTCGCGAACCACACGGACGGACCGCTCCCCAGCACAGCCATGGCCACGTCACTCACGCCCTTGCGCTGATACCGCGAGAGCCACGCGTCATCCGCCTCCCGGGACAGCACGACCTCCGTCCCGCCCGTACCCGCGTCGGCGACGGGAGCCAGCCCTCCGACCCACAGCTCGGCCGTCACCTCCCGCGTCCACCCGCGCGTCTCCAACTGCGCGCACAGCAGCTCCTGCGTCCCCTCGGCGCCGGTGGCGGTCTGGACGTAGGCGGGCAGACCGCGCTCGCCGTACCAGTTCCGTACGACGGTCAGCGCCTCGTCGAGCGGTATGCCGGGGTCGCCGACCGGCAGGACAGAGTTGGCCCGCCGGGTGAATCCGGAGGCCGCCCGCAGCTCCCACTCGCCCAGCCGCTCGCTCTCCACCGGCTGCCAGGCTCGCGCGGAGACCCGCGCCAGCTCCTCGTACGAGGCGGCGGGACCGCGACGGCGGGCGGGGGCCGCGGGGACGACCTTGCCCGCCACCAGGGACGCTTCCGCGACCCGGACGGGCTCGCCGTCCCGCCGTGTGATCAGAAGCACACCGGCTTCTTCGTCCCATGATGTGAGAACTCCGACCGTGTCGGTGAACTTCTCTGCACCCGGAGCTTCTTCGTTCAGCCGTCGAACAGAGACACGTTTGCCCACGTCAGCAGCGGTAATGCGGACCTCGAGACGGCCGGCCGCAGAGATTTCCACAGGTCAGTTCACCCCTCCTGTATGGATCATGCCCGGGAACGGAGATACTAGGTGCGGGCATCGACGACGCCGCGCTCCCGCGCGCCAGGTGGCGGAGCCTGAAGACGGCTCGCCAGCGCCCTATCGAGGAGGAACGACAGCGTGACCTACGTCATCGCGCAGCCTTGTGTCGACGTCAAGGACAAGGCGTGCATTGAAGAGTGCCCGGTCGACTGCATCTACGAGGGCTCCCGGTCCTTGTACATCCACCCGGACGAATGCGTCGACTGTGGCGCCTGTGAGCCGGTCTGCCCGGTCGAGGCGATCTTCTACGAGGACGACACTCCGGAGGAGTGGAAGGACTACTACAAGGCGAACGTCGAGTTCTTCGACGACCTCGGCTCGCCCGGCGGCGCCAGCAAGCTGGGCCTGATCGAGCGCGACCACCCCTTCATCGCCGCGCTGCCCCCGCAGAACGGCTGAGTGCGGCCCGTAGAGCCTGCGCCACCCCGGTCCCGTACGGCCTGATCGCCCCGATCCAGACCGCCGTACGGGACCGAGGCGTTTGCCGTACGTACGAAAGTGAGCCAGTGACCGTGTCCTCCGCAGTCTCCGACCGCCTTCCCACCTTCCCCTGGGACAAGCTGGAGCCGTACAAGAAGACGGCTGCCGCGCACCCGGACGGCATCGTCGATCTGTCGGTCGGCACGCCGGTCGACCCCGTTCCCGAGCTGATCCAGAAGGCGCTCATCGCGGCGGCCGACTCCCCGGGCTACCCGACCGTCTGGGGTACGCCGGAACTGCGCGACGCCCTCACCTCCTGGGTCGAGCGGCGCCTCGGCGCCCGGGACGTCACCCACCGCCATGTCCTGCCGATCGTCGGCTCCAAGGAACTGGTCGCCTGGCTCCCGACCCAGCTGGGCCTCGGCCCCGGCGACAAGGTCGCCCACCCGCGCCTGGCCTACCCGACGTACGAGGTGGGCGCCCGGCTGGCCCGCGCCGAGTACGAGGTCTACGACGACCCCACCGAGCTGGACCCGACGAACCTCAAGCTGCTCTGGCTCAACTCGCCCTCGAACCCCACGGGCCGGGTGCTGAGCAAGGAGGAACTGACCAGGGCGGTCGCCTGGGCCCGCGAGCACGGCGTGCTGGTCTTCTCCGACGAGTGCTACCTCGAGCTGGGGTGGGAGGCCGACCCGGTCTCCGTGCTCCACCCGGACGTGTGCGGCGGCTCGTACGAGGGGATCGTGGCCGTCCACTCCCTCTCCAAGCGCTCCAACCTCGCGGGCTACCGCGCCGCCTTCCTCGCCGGCGACCCTGAGGTCCTCGGCCCGCTGCTGCAGATCCGCAAGCACGGCGGCATGATGACCTCGGCGCCCACCCAGGCGGCGGTCGTGGCCGCGCTCGGCGACGACACGCATGTGCGTGAGCAGCGCGAACGGTACGTGGCCCGGCGTACGGCACTGCGCGAGGCCCTCGTACGGCACGGTTTCCGCATCGAGCACAGCGAGGCCAGCCTCTACCTGTGGGCCACCCGCGACGAGTCCTGCTGGGACACCGTCGCCCACCTCGCCGACCTGGGCATCCTGGTGGCGCCGGGCGACTTCTACGGCACCGCAGGCGAGACGTTCGTCCGCGTGGCCCTCACGGCGACGGACGAGCGGGTGGCGGCGGCGGTCGCCCGCCTGTAGTCGGCCCGCCTGTAGCCCTCAGCGCGACGGAGGGGCCCGGGGAAGATCCCCGGGCCCCTCCGCCATCACCTGGTCACCGCTGCTCGGTCAGCCCAGCGGCAGCCCGCCCGGCACGGGCAGCTGGCCGCCGCCCGGAAGGCCCTTCGTGGGGAGTGCGTCCGTCGGCAGGCCGCCCTTCGTGGCGGTCTCGGCGGTGTCACCGAGAAGGGCACCGGCGTCGCCCGTCGCTCCACCGGCCGTCTTCTGCGCGGCGGGCGTGGCCTTCTTGGCGACCTTGCCGCCGGTCGCGCCTGCCGACGGCACGGACTTCTTGAGCGTGTCGCCACCGGTTTGGCCCGCGAGCCCGGAGACGTTCTGAGCCGCGCCGTCGACGGTGTTGCCGACGTTTGCCCCGTCCAGGGCGGTCAGGCCGCCGAGGTTCGGGGTGGCCGGCAGACCGGCCGGGGCCGCGCTGGCCGAGCCGGCCGCACCGACCCCGGCTGCCGCTCCCGCTGCGACGAGCAGCGCTGCACGGGCGATCCGGCGGGTCAGGGGGAGGGACATGATGCTCCTGAGTGTCGGTTGACTGTTGATCGTCCGGACTCGGACGCAGTGACTACCGCTCGAAGGCCCCTGAAGGTTGCGGCGCCGCAATGTAAAGAGTTGGCAATGCGTCGCATTATCGGCTGCGGATAAAAACGGGCAAAGGCCACCCGGTCTGAAAGTCGGGTGAATCCTTGTGACGGGTTGCAGCCCTTTGTTCGCAAGGGTTTTGGCGGACAGTGCGCGGATGTGGGAGCGACTCGGCGAAAACCCGCGCAGACTTCCGCCCGCACCCGCCAGGAGTAACCCTTGCGAGTGATCTCCCGTACACCTGCTCGTACTACTGCATGGTGACGATACGGACCACGTCCGTGCCGTCACCTGTGCCCTTGCCCGTGCCGACCGGGCGCCACTGGCTGTCGGTGTTTCCGGCCGTCCAACGGCGCCCCGCGTACGTGACGTTCTGGATGTGCAGCGCGGAGGCGTTGGCCACCGCCCACTGGGCCAGTTGCCAGCCGCGCCGCAGGACCGTCGTCCCGGCGGCCTTGCCGGTGCCCGGGGGCACGGGAACCGTCACGGTCCGGCTTGCGGTGTCCGTCGTCGCGGTGGGGGAGGGCGAGGGGGTGGCGGTGGTACTGCGGCGCACCTCCGCGCCGGCCACGGCGAGCGCGTCGCGGCCGAAGTCCCGTACGAGCGCCGCCCGTACGGCGTCCGGGCCGCCGGCCGGGGTGTCGGCAGGGCGGCCCTCGCAGGTCAGTGTGGCCGCCGCGCGCCCGGTCAGGGCCGCCGCCAGCAGCACGGCGTCCGGCTCGTGCTTCGCGTACGCCTCGGGATAGCCGCTGCGCTGCACGCGTTGCGCGGCCACGGTGAGGGGGAGGCGCGTGTAGTCGGAGATCTTGACGAGGCGGTCGTAGAACTCGCCCGCCGAGTAGGTCGGGTCCAGGATCTCCTTCTTCGTGCCCCAGCCCTGCGAGGGCCGCTGCTGGAACAGGCCGAGTGAATCCCGGTCGCCATGGGTGATGTTGCGCAGCCCCGACTCCTGGATGGCGGTCGCCAGGGCGATCGCGACGGCCCGTTCGGGCAGCCCGCGCGACGTTCCGACCGCGGTGATCGTCGCCGCGTTCACCGCCTGCTCGGGGGTGAACGCGTAGGTGGCCCCGTCGCCGCCGGCCGAGACGACCTCGCAGTCCTTGTCACCGGTGCCACCGGTGACGTACTGCACCGCGAGATACCCCGCGACGGCGAGCAGCACCAGAAAGGACGCCCCCCGACGGAGGAGGCGGCCGCGACGAGTGTAGGTGGCAGACGACTCCGGCATCCGTACAAGGTACTGGAGGGTAAGGAGTGCGACTTCCGTGACGGGTGAGGAGGGTAGTCGGAAGGAGGTGAGAGGACGGTGTGGAGTGGAGCGGGGAGTGGGGAGTGGGGAGTGGGACGTGGGGCGACCGGGGTTGCGGGGCGGGGGGTGTTCGGCGGGGTAGCGGGTCGTGCGGCTGCGTGGTGGTGGGTGCTGTGTAGCGGGGCGGTGGGTCGTACGGCCCGTAGTGGTGGGTGCTGTGTAGCGGGGTGTGCGGGTCGCGGGCGACGGGCGGTGTTCACGGGGCGACAGGGTCGTGCGCTGCGGGACGACGGGCGGGGTGCAGCGGGCCGGCGGGCAGGTCGTGGTGGTGGGCGACGGGTGGCGCGGGGCGTGGGTGTGCGGCGCGGCAGTGATGTCGTGGGCGCGACCCGCGCCCTTAAGGGGCGCGGGGAACTGCGCGACCAGCCCCCGCCGGGCGCGGCGGGAGGCCGCGGCGCGGGCCGGGCGCGTGAGGCCGGCGGGGCGGCGCGTTAGGGTCGTCGGCATGGCCGATACCCCGCTTGACCTCTCGTTGGACGCCGCCCTCCTCACGGCGTGGCTCGTCGACTTCCCCTCCGAGAGCGGCAGCGAGAAACCGCTCGCGGACGAGATCGAGTCCGCCCTGCGCGCCCTGCCCCACCTCGCGGTCGAGCGGTACGGCAACAACGTCGTCGCCCGCACGAACCTGGGCCGTGCGGAACGCGTGATCCTGGCCGGCCACATCGACACCGTCCCGATCGCCGACAACGTCCCGTCGCGGCTCGACGACGACGGGGTGCTGTGGGGCTGCGGCACCTGCGACATGAAGTCGGGGGTCGCGGTGCAGCTGCGTATCGCGGCCACCGTGCCCGAGCCGAACAGGGACCTGACGTTCGTCTTCTACGACCAGGAAGAGGTCGCGGCCGAGCTGAACGGCCTCAAGCACGTGGCCGAGGCGCACCCGGAGTGGCTGGAGGGCGACTTCGCGGTGCTGCTCGAGCCGTCCGACGGTCAGGTGGAGGGCGGCTGCCAGGGCACGCTGCGGGTGCTGCTGAAGACGGCGGGGGAGCGGGCCCACTCGGCGCGCAGCTGGATGGGCTCCAACGCGATCCACGCGGCGGCCCCGATCCTGGCCAAGCTGGCCGTGTACAAGCCGCGTTACCCGGTGATCGACGGCCTGGAGTACCGGGAGGGGCTGAACGCGGTCCGCATCGGGGGCGGAGTGGCGGGCAACGTCATCCCCGACGAGTGCGTGGTGACCGTCAACTTCCGTTACGCGCCGGACCGTTCGGAGGCCGAGGCGCTCGCGCACGTGCGTGAGGTTTTCGCGGACTGCGGGGTCACGGAGTTCGTCGTCGACGACCACAGCGGCGCCGCCCTCCCCGGCCTCTCCCATCCCGCCGCGGCGGCCTTCATCGAGGCGGTGGGCGGCACCCCGCAGCCCAAGTACGGCTGGACGGACGTCTCCCGCTTCAGCGCGCTCGGCATCCCCGCCGTCAACTACGGCCCGGGCAACCCGCACTTGGCGCACAAGCGGGACGAACGGGTGGAAACCGGAAAGATTTTGGCGGGCGAGGAACGGCTGCGGGCCTGGCTGACGTCATGACCCGGCACAGCGCCCCAGCGTGCCGGAGAGTGGCGCTTCACGGCGGACATGCTCACGTCCCCCGTCCGTAACCGGTGGAGATCTACGCTGAGGTGGAACGACAGTAGGTGGAGGAAGGGAGCGGCCATGGCTACCGGCAACCCCGAGGACAAGAAGCAGCCACCGGAGGAGCAGCGGCTCGGACCGGTGCTGCGCAGACGCCAGCAGGTCCAGGCGAGCACCACCGACCAGCGTCTCCTCGACGCGGGAGGCCCCTCCGACTGGGTCCACACGGACCCCTGGCGGGTCCTGCGCATCCAGTCGGAGTTCATCGAGGGCTTCGGCACGCTCGCCGAACTCCCGCCCGCGATCAGCGTGTTCGGCTCGGCGCGGACCCCGGCCGACTCGCCGGAGTACGAGGCGGGCGTCCGTCTCGGCCGGGGGCTGGTCGAGGCCGGCTTCGCGGTGATCACGGGCGGCGGGCCCGGCGCGATGGAGGCGGCGAACAAGGGCGCGTGCGAGGCGAAGGGCGTCTCGGTGGGGCTGGGTATCGAGCTCCCCTTCGAGCAGGGGCTCAACCCCTACGTCGATATCGGCCTGAACTTCCGGTACTTTTTCGTACGAAAAATGATGTTCGTAAAGTACGCACAAGGGTTCGTGGTCCTGCCCGGCGGCCTCGGCACCCTGGACGAACTCTTCGAGGCCCTCACCCTCGTCCAGACACAGAAGGTCACGCGCTTCCCGATCGTCCTCTTCGGAAGCGAGTACTGGGGCGGCCTGGTGGACTGGGTGACGAACACACTCATCGCCCAGGGCAAGGCATCGGAAAAGGACCTGCTCCTCTTCCACGTCACGGACGACGTGGACGAGGCGGTGGCACTGGTGTCCAAGGAGGCTGGCCGCTAAGCGCTGGGCTCGGGCCAACGCCGGACGCGCTGATTTTCAGCCCGTCCGGCGTTTGAGGACGAGGCCCCTTCAGGGCCGAAGGGGGGTCTGGGGGCGCAGCCCCCAGGAACGGGATGGGACGGGTAGGGGCGGCGGGGGCGAGGAACCCCCTACGCCAACCCCCGCCGGGCCACCGCCGGAGGCCGGTGGCCCGCGATCGACGCCACCATGTCCAGCACCTGCCGCGTCTCCGCCACCTCATGCACGCGATAAACCCGCGCCCCCAACCACATCGACACCGCCGTCGTCGCCAACGTCCCCACCAGCCGTTCCTTCAACGGCCTGTCCAGCGTCTCGCCCACGAAGTCCTTGTTGGACAGGGATACCAGCACCGGCCACCCCGTCTCCACCATCTCCCCCAGTCGCCGCGTCGCCTCCAGACTGTGCCGCGTGTTCTTCCCGAAGTCGTGCCCGGGATCGATCATCACCGACTCCCGCGGCACCCCCAGCGCGACCGCCCGCTCGGCCAGCCCGACGGTCACCCGCAGGATGTCGGCCATGACATCCTCGTACGCCACCCGATGCGGCCGCGTCCGAGGCTCCGCACCGCCCGCGTGCGTGCACACCAGCCCCGCTCCGTACCGCCCCGCGACCTCCGCGAGCCGCGGATCGACGCCGCCCCACGCGTCGTTCAGCAGATCCGCACCGGCCTCGCACACGGCCTCGCCCACATCGGCCCGCCAGGTGTCCACGCTGATGATCACGTCGGGGAAACGGCGCCGTACCTCGGCCACGAAGCCGACCGTCCGCCGCGCCTCCTCCTCCGCCGTCACCTCTTCGCCCGGACCCGCCTTCACCCCGCCGATGTCGATGATGGCAGCACCCTCTGACATCGCCTGCTCGACGCGGGCGAGCGCCGGTTCGTCGCGGAAGGTGGCTCCCTGGTCGTAGAAGGAGTCGGGGGTGCGGTTCACGATCGCCATGATCACCGGCTCGTGCGCGTCGAACTCGCGCCTGCCCAGTCTGAGCATCGCCTGCGACCCCTCCTAGTAATCAGCCCTGCATTAGGCCGCCTGCGACCCTAACTGCCAGACTCGCATGGCACGATCGGAGCCTGCCGCATTCGGCACGGGCACTTTGATCAACTGGATCAACCTGATCCACCTGCTCAACCCGATCCACTTGCTCAACCCGATCGACCTGCTCAACCCGGTCAATGCGATCAACTTGCTCAACCTGGTCAACCTGCTCAACCCGATCCGTCCGAACCCCGTGGGGACCCAGCGATGTTGATGTTCTTGTTCCTGGTCGTCGCGCTCGCCGTCGTGGTCGCCGCGGTGACGCTGGCCGTGGTCGGCGGCGGCGAGACCGCCGTCCTGCCGGAGGTCGCGCCGGAACGGCTCCAGGACCTCCTGCCGCTCGACCGCCCGGTCGGCCGCGGCGACGTCGAGTCCCTCCGCTTCCCGGTCGCCGCCCGCGGCTACCGCATGTCGGACGTCGACGACGCGCTCACCCGCCTCGGTGCCGAACTCGCCGAGCGGGACGCCCGTATCGCCAACCTGGAGTCCGCGCTGGCCGGTGCCCAGGCCGTGTCCCGGGTCACCCTGGACAAGCAGGCCGAGGACGGCGAGCAGTGAGCGACGCCCGTGGCACCCTGGCCGGTCCGGACGGCGCTCCGCGCTGCCCCTGGGCGCTGTCCACACAGGACTACGTGGCGTACCACGACGAGGAGTGGGGCCGCCCGGTCCACGGCGACGACGCCCTCTTCGAACGGCTCTCCCTGGAGGCCTTCCAGTCCGGCCTCTCCTGGATCACCATCCTGCGCCGCCGACCGGGCTTCCGTACCGCCTTCGCCGACTTCAAGATCTCGTCCGTCGCGGTCTTCACGGACGCCGACCGCGAACGGCTCCTCGCCGACGCCGGCATCATCCGCAACCGCGCGAAGGTCGACGCGACGATCGCCAACGCGCGCGTGCTGGCCGACTGGGCGCCGGGTGAGCTGGACGAACTGATCTGGTCCCACGCCCCCGACGCGGCCGGCCGCCCGGCTCCCCGGACCCTCGCCGACGTACCGGCGATCACCGACGAGTCCACCGCCCTGTCCAAGGCACTGAAGAAGCGCGGGCTGCGTTTCGTGGGCCCCACGACCGCGTACGCGCTCATGCAGGCCTGCGGACTGGTGGACGACCACCTGGAGACTTGCGTGGCGAGAGGCGCCGCATCGGGGGCGCAAGGAACCGCGTGACCAGCCCTACGGACCCGCGGCTCCCCACCACCAACGCGCTTCCCGCTCCCGAAGGGGACTAACGCCCCAGGTACTTCGGCTTCTCCTTGTTGACGAACGCCTCCACCGCGATCGTGTGGTCCGCCGACGCACCCGCGCGTGCCTGGAGTTCGTCCTCCTTCTCCAGGGTCTCCTCCAGGGAGTGGGTGAACCCGTACGCCATGGCCTCCTTGAGGGCCGCGTACGCCACCGTCGGGCCCTCGGCCAGGGCCCGTGCCGTCTTCTCGGCCTCCGCCCGCAGTTCCGCCGAGGGGACGACCCGGTTCGCGATGCCCAGCTCGTACGCCTCCTGCGCCTTGATGCTGCGCGGGAACAGCAGCAGGTCGGCGGCGCGGCCGGGGCCGACCACGCGCGGGAGCGTCCAGGAGACGCCCGAGTCGGCGGTCAGCGCCACGCCGGCGAACGACGTGTTGAAGGCGGCCGTGTCCGCGACGACCCGGTAGTCCGCGGCGAGCGCGAAGCCGAAGCCGGCCCCGGCCGCGACGCCGTTCACGCCCGCCACCACCGGCTTGGGCATGCCCGTCAGTGCCCGCACGATCGGGTTGTAGTGCTCGCGGACCGTCGTCATGGTCTGGCCCGTGCCGGCCTCACGGTCGGAGGCCAGCAGCCCGATGTGCTCCTTGAGGTCCTGGCCCACGCAGAACGCCCGGTCACCGGCGGCGGTCAGCAGCACCGCCCGTACGGCGTCGTCCGTGGCCGCCGCCTGGACCGCCTCCCGGAGTGCGACCTTGGTCGCGATGCTCAGCGCGTTCATCGCCTCGGGGCGGTTCAGCGTGATCGTCGCCAGCCCGTCGTGCACCTCGTAGAGCACGGTGTCGGCCATGGGGGTCCCCTCCGGTGTCGCGGATGCGTCGTCGTACGTACTGATCAGTACGTCCTCGTTGCATGACAGCATGGCGGAGATCATGCGCGCAGGAGCGGGCCGGTCATGTGACCTGCGTCAAAGAATTCCGGTTCGGCCGCGGTCCGTACGAGTCGGCGCGGCGGCGCAGTATCGCAGCCACATCGCCGAATTGGGTGGTTTTGCTCGCGCGCGTTGCCCAAGCGATGCCGACTGATGTTGGTCATAGGGTCCTGAGATGCGGGATAATGGCCTGGAAGCAATGTGTTCGATGCCGGTGACGTGTGTCCCATGAGGGGATCTGCGTGCCCTCCCAAGGGGCCGTCGGCGACGATGAGCTGGTTTCAGGAAGGGGAACGAGCATGGCGGCCATGAAGCCGCGGACGGGCGATGGCCCGCTCGAGGTGACAAAGGAGGGGCGGGGCATCGTCATGCGAGTTCCGCTCGAAGGCGGCGGTCGGCTCGTCGTCGAGCTGACCCCTGACGAGGCTGACGCCCTGGGCGATGCCCTCAAGAAGGTCGTCGGCTGACGCGCGGACGCGTCCATACCCTTTCAGCTGCCCCGGCATCGTGCGCATACGGTGCCGGGGCACTGTTTTGCCGCCCGCCCCGCCCGCCCCGAAGAAGTCTCAGCGCCTCAGCGCTTGACCGCGCACAGCAGTCCGTCGCCCACGGGCAGCAGGGACGGCACCAGTTCCGGACTCTCCCGCACCGCGCGCAGCAGCTCTCGCAGCCGTATGACCTCGGTGGGCTGGGGCCCCGAATCGACCGTCCTGCCGTTGGCGAAGACGCCCTCGAAAACGACCAGGCCACCCGTACGGAGCAGACGCAACGATTCAGCTAGACACTCCAGGCTCTCCAGCCGGTCGCCGTCGCAGAAGACGAGGTCGTAGCCGGCGTCCGCGAGCCGGGGCAGCACATCCAGGGCGCGGCCCGGGATGAAGCGGGCGCGGTTGCTGGCGAAGCCGGACGCGCGGAAGGCCTGCCGGGCGAACTGCTGGTGATCCGGCTCGGGGTCGACCGTCGTCAGGACCCCGTCCGCGCGCATGCCCTGCAGGAGATACAGGCCCGAGACGCCCGTCCCGGTCCCGATCTCCGCCACCGCCTTCGCGTCCACGGAGGCGGCCAGCAGCCGTAGCGCGGCGCCCGTGCTGGGCGCGACCGAGCGCAGCCCCGCCTCGCGGGCCCGGTCACGGGCCCAGCGCAGTGCTTCGTCCTCGGCGACAAAGGCGTCGGCGAACGCCCAGCTCGTCTGCCGGTTGCCGGTAATGACCCTCTCCTGTCCCCGCGGTTGCCTGGGCGTGACTGTATCCGTTGCGGCCGGGAACCTGCTGATGGGACCGGGCGTTTAGAGGGGTGCGGGACGAGGTGGGGCAGACAGGTTGAGGAACCAGGGGCAAGAGACAAGAGAAGGACAAGGGGGACGAGCGGATGGACCGGCACACCGGGTACACCGGCGACGCGGTACAGGTGCTGGCGCGGCCGGATGAGCCGGATCAGCACGCATCAATTTCTCGTAAAACCGCTTATCCGGAGCTAACGGGCGAGGTGGCTATGGTAGGGGCTCCACTGGACACCACCAGAGCCGATAGGGGAGGTGCGGCTGCGCCTGTGGATCGAGGAGGAGCGCTCCGGCGCCTTCTTGGATCAGCGGGCAGGCCGAAATCCGTGAACAAGACCGCTGCTGACCCCAGCCACGCCGCTGACCGAGCCCAGACCGCGACCTTCACCACCGACGCGGACGGGCAGGCGTGGACTCCGCCCACGTGGGAGGAGATCGTCAGCACGCACAGCGGCCGCGTCTACCGCCTGGCATACCGCCTGACCGGCAACCAGCACGACGCCGAGGACCTCACGCAGGAGGTCTTCGTCCGCGTCTTCCGCTCCCTGTCGACGTACACGCCCGGCACCTTCGAGGGCTGGCTGCACCGCATCACCACCAACCTCTTCCTGGACATGGTCCGCCGCAAGCAGCGCATCCGTTTCGACGCCCTCGGCGACGACGCGGCCGAGCGTCTGCCCAGCCGCGAGCCGTCCCCGCAGCAGGTCTTCAACGACGCGCACTTCGACGCCGACGTCCAGCAGGCGCTGGACACCCTCGCGCCCGAGTTCCGCGCCGCCGTCGTCCTCTGCGACATCGAGGGACTGTCGTACGAGGAGATCGCCGCGACTCTCGGCGTGAAGCTCGGTACGGTCCGCTCCCGTATCCACCGTGGCCGCTCCCAGCTCCGCAAGGCCCTCGCGCACCGCTCTCCGGAGGCCCGTTCCGAGCGCCGCTTCGCGGTGCCACGGGTGGCCGCGCTGGGAGGAGGGGGCGCGACCGCGTGAGTGGATCACGGCCGTACTCTGCCGAGCGTCGCCTCGCCGAGCAGCATCTGGGAGACCGGCTCTCCGCCCTGGTGGACGGAGAACTCGGTCATGAGACGCGGGAACGCGTCCTGGCGCACCTGGCCACCTGCGCGAAGTGCAAGGCGGAGGCCGACGCACAGCGCCGACTGAAGAACGTCTTCGCGGAGATGGCCCCGCCGCCACCCTCTGAGAGCTTCCTGGCACGTCTCCAGGGCCTGCCCGGAGGAGGTGATTCCGACTCCGGCGGCTCACCGCTGGGCGGGGGATTCGCCGACGGACTCTCCGGATTCCCCGGAGGGCCAGGTTCCGGCTCAGGGGTCTTCGGGGTGAGAGGCGAGGGGTTCGGGTACGTTCCCGCCCGGCCGCACACCTCCGTGCTCCCGTCGTCCGCTCCGGGCCGGGGTTTCCGTATCCATGACGTCGGACGTCACGATGCCGACCGGTCGTCCTCGCGCGGCCTGCGGTTCGCGTTCGCCGCCGCCGGTGCGGTGTCGCTGGCCGCGATCGCGCTGGGCGGCGTGTCGACGGGCGTTCCCGGCGACACCGACGCCCGGGGCACCTCCGGGGGCAGCAATGTGACGCCGATGCGCCCGCAGGGTGGCGGGACCTCGACGGCTCCCGAGAGCCAGCGGCGCCGATCGGTCGGCCCGCTGTTCACCCAGGGACTGGGACAGGGGACGTTCGGACAGACACCGGTGGCGTCGACGGAGGCGTCCGCGCCGCTGTTGCCGGGCATACCGGCGCCTGCCTCCGGGGTCCGGGAGCACGCGGCCATGCATCCGCTGACCACGCCCGTCGTGGCCGCCGCTGCGGTACTGTCCCCGCTCATACAGCCGCTGGCGGCCCCGAACATCGCCCTGACCTCGTGGTCCTCGGCCCCCGAGACCGCGGTCCAGGGCCTGCTCATGGCACCGGCGCCCGACTCGTCCCCCTCACCGTCCGCGTCGGCCTCCACGACCACGTCCACGTCCACGTCCACGTCGGACACGGTCCGCTGATCCCACGAACCTGGTTGAATCCGAGGTGCGGGCCGCACAACGGCGGGCCAGGTGTGGGGAGAACATGAACGAGGGGAAACCGGCGAAGGCCAACTGGTGGAGCCGGTCTCGGGAGGACGAGCAACCGGAGTCGGAGGCGGAGTCGCTGCACGGGCCGGGCCCGGCCGAGCCGGACGCCCGAAGCGAGGCCCCGACCGACTCCGGAACCGCCGGAACCGCCGCCGGAACCGCCGCCGGAACCGCCGCCGGAACCGACTCCGGCGGCGACTCCGGCGGCGACTTCGAGTTGCCGCCGCCGGTGGCGCCCGCGCCGTCGGCTCCGGCCGCGCCGCCCGTACCGGAGCCCGCAGAGGTCGCCGACTCCGGGCCCGTCGCCGAGGCGGGCCCCCGGTCGCTGCACGACCCCGATCCCTACAGCACCCCTCCCTACGGCCATCCCGGCCCCTGGGCGCCCGCTCCGCCGGTTCAGCACCCCGCGATGACCCCGGCGCACGGTACGGCCGTACCGGAGCCGCAGAAGCCCGCAGACAACCCCGACCCCTGGCGCCGCTACGACCCCTGGGCACCCGTCGCCCCCCTCCAGCAGAACGGTGCCGGCACCGCCGCCGGCCCGCCGGGCACGCGCAGGCGGGGGCTGCTCGTCGGCGCCCTGGTGATCGCGCTGCTCTCCGGGGGCGTCGGCGGGGCCGTCGGGTCCTATCTGCAGCGGCATCACGGGGACGGCGACCGTATCCAGCTGTCGCAGACCGGGAAGGACGAGACCGTCGGGCGAGCACCCGACAGCGTGGCCGGGATCGCCGCGCGTGCGCTGCCCAGTGTGGTGACGCTGAGGGTGCGCGGCGCCGGCGCCGAGGGCACCGGCACCGGGTTCGTGCTCGACGGGCGGGGACACATCCTCACCAACAACCATGTCGTCGAGCCCGTCGGTGCCGACGGCAAGGTGACGGTGACGTTCAGCGGCGGCGAGACCGCCGAGGCCGAGATCGTCGGACGGGACACCGGCTACGACCTCGCCGTCGTCAAGGTGAGCGGAGTCGACGGACTGCGGCCCGTGGTCCTCGGGAACTCCGACAACGTGGCGGTCGGTGACCCCGTCGTCGCCATCGGAGCCCCCTTCGACCTCGCCAACACCGTCACCTCCGGCATCATCAGCGCCAAGGAACGGCCCATCACCGCCGGGGGCGGCAGCGGCGACGGAAGCGACGTCTCGTACGTCGACGCGCTCCAGACCGACGCGTCCATCAACCCGGGCAACTCCGGCGGACCGCTGCTCGACGCCCGGGCCAGGGTCGTCGGGATCAACTCCGCGATCCGTTCGGCCGACAGCGGCTCGGGGTCGGCCGGCGCACAGGCCGGTTCGATCGGGCTCGGGTTCGCCATCCCCATCAACCAGGGCAAGCGCGTCGCCGAGGAACTGATCAACACCGGCAGGGCGACCCACCCCATCATCGGCGTCACCCTCGACATGGACTACAACGGCGACGGCGCGCGCGTGGGCACGAACGGCGAGGACGGCGGGCCCTCGGTCACCACCGGCGGCCCCGGCGACCGGGCCGGCCTGGAGGCCGGCGACGTCATCACCGAGGTCGACGGCCGGCGTGTGCACTCCGGCGAGGAACTGATCGTCAAGATCCGCGCCCACCGCCCCGGCGACCGGCTGGAGCTGTCCCTGCTGCGCGGCGGCAGGCAGCGGACGGTCTCCCTCGTCCTCGGCTCCTCGGGCGGCAACTGACAGAAACGTCACAGGTGGTGGGCCCGTACGGCCTGCCACAAGGCAAACATCGCGGAAAACAGGCCTTGTACACACACTCTTGGGCCCCTGGACGGTACCGGTGGGACAGGATGGCCGGGTACCGTGGAACCGGCCCGGACCACGGAAGACCGCGAAGACCGTACGGACCGCCGAGGGCCGAGGACCGAGGACATCGCAAGGAGCTTCAGGTGTTCAATGACATAGGACCGCTCGAGCTGGTGACGCTCGTGCTCCTCGCCGTGCTCGTCTTCGGTCCGGAGAAGCTTCCGAAGATGATCCAGGACGTCACGCGCACCATCCGCAAGATCCGGGAGTTCTCGGACAGCGCGAAGCAGGACATCCGCCAGGAGCTGGGCCCGGAGTTCAAGGACTTCGAGTTCGAGGACCTGAACCCCAAGACGTTCATCCGCAAGCAGCTGGACAACGACGAGCTGGGGCTCAAGGAGATCCGCAACGGCTTCGACCTGAAGAAGGAGATGGCCGAGGTCACGGACGCGGTCCACGGCCGCGACTCGGACACGTCGTCTTCCTCCTCCTCTTCGTCGTCTTCGGCGGGTTCCTCCGGTGGCACCGTCGACATGACGAAGAAGCCCGAGCCGGACGAGCGCCCGCCCTTCGACGCGGACGCCACCTGACCGTCGTAGGTCCGCGCGTGACGTGATTCATACTCCGACCGGGCCCCGGACGGCCTGATCCGGACGTCCGCGCGGCCCGCGCGCCGGGCGCTTTCCCTGCTGCTCGGAGCGGTGTGGCTATGCTGCCGAGTTGTTGTGGGGCCGTTCATGGGCGAACAACGCCGCCCGAAGGGGGGCGGGCCGTCCGGGCCTACGAGAACGAGGAGGCGTCCGGGTACATGGAGACGACAAGTCGGGTGGGCGCGCAGGCGCCGGCCGCGGAGGGTGGACAACAGGTCCCCTCCGCCCGGCGCACGGTCGACGGCTATCTGCTGGCGCCCTTCCCCTGGTACGGCCTCGACGAGGCCTTCACGGGACCGCGCTGGCTGATGCAGGTGGGTACGGCGGCCGACGGTGCCGTCGAGCACGGTTCGATCGGGCACGGCGACGAACCCTCCGTACGGCACGAGGCCATGGGGGAGGACAAGGAGCGGTTCGCGGTGGTCGTCACCGTGGCCGCGAACCCCGTACGGCGCAGTGCGGACGGCACGGGGCTGCTGGAGGCCACCTCGGTGTCCTCGGCGGCCTGGCTGGCCGGTGTGGGGCTGCTGTCCTTCACCTGGCCCGGACAGATGGACCACACCCTGCGGGACGACTGGCTGGACCAGCAGACGGAGACGGCGTGGGTTCTCGCGGACGATCTCGCCGGTGAGGACTGGACCACGCTCTCCCTGCCGGTGGACGGGGTGCCTACGCCGTTCCACTACCGGGAGTCCGAGTTCGGGTGGGTGCTTGCCGGGTCCACCCAGGCGGGGGTGCATGTGGGGGCGTACGGGCGGGGGATGAGTGCGTACGGGTTGGGCTTTGCCGTGATCAAGGATATTGGCGTGTACGCGTGAGGAGTGGGGCGCCGTTTGTTTGCGGCGCCCCTTCGCCTTGGTGCTTTACGCGAGTGGGCGACTGCGGGCCCGGTGGGGGCTGGTCGCGCCCACGCGGCGGAGCCGCAAATGTGACAGCCCCGCGCCCCTAAAGGCAGAAGCCCCAGCCGACCCCCGTCAGAACTTGTTCCGTGGGGTGATGCCCAGCGACATGCCTGACAGGCCCCGCTGCCGTCCGCCCAGTTTGCCTGCGATGGCGCGTAGGGCTGTGCCTGCTGGGGAGTCCGGGTCTGCCAGGACCACCGGCTTGCCGTCGTCGCCGCCCTCGCGCAGGCGGACGTCGATCGGGATGGAGCCGAGGACCGGGACCGTGGCGCCGGTGGTGCGGGTGAGGCCGTCGGCGACGGTCTGGCCGCCGCCCGTGCCGAAGACGTCGACCATCTCGCCGCAGTGCGGGCAGGGCAGGCCGGCCATGTTCTCGACCACGCCGACGATCTTCTGGTGGGTCTGGACGGCGATGGCGCCGGCCCGCTCGGCCACCTCGGCCGCCGCCTGCTGAGGCGTCGTCACGACCAGGATCTCGGCGTTCGGGACCAGCTGGGCCACCGAGATCGCGATGTCGCCGGTGCCCGGCGGAAGGTCGAGGAGGAGGACGTCCAGGTCGCCCCAGAACACGTCCGCCAGGAACTGCTGAAGGGCCCTGTGGAGCATCGGACCGCGCCAGACGACCGGGGCGTTGCCCGGGGTGAACATGCCGATGGAGATGACCTTCACACCGTTCGACGACGGCGGCATGATCATGTTCTCGACCTGGGTCGGACGGCCCTCCACGCCCAGCATGCGCGGCACGCTGTGGCCGTAGATGTCGGCGTCGACCACACCCACCTTGAGGCCGTCCGCCGCCATCGCCGCCGCCAGGTTGACGGTGACCGACGACTTGCCGACACCGCCCTTGCCGGACGCGACCGCGTACACGCGCGTGAGGGAGCCCGGCTTGGCGAAGGGGACCTCGCGCTCGGCCTGGCCGCCGCGCAGGGCGGACGCCAGTTCCTTGCGCTGGTTGTCGCTCATGACGTCCAGCTCGACGGCGACGCTGGTGACACCCTCGACCCGCGAGACCGCCTCCGTCACGTTCTTCGTGATCGTGTCGCGCATGGGGCAGCCGGAGACCGTCAGGTACACGGCGACCGCGACCGCTCCGTCCGCGCCGATCTCCACCGACTTCACCATCCCCAGTTCGGTGATGGGTCGCTGGATCTCGGGGTCGTTCACCGTCGCCAGTGCCTCGCGCACCGCGTCTTCCGTAGCCATAGCCCCGATGGTACGGGTCCGCACCTGGCCCCCGGAAAGCCCGTCACCGGTCTTCTACGTCACGCCCCCGCGGCCGTTCTGCCGGGAATACACCGGGTCGGTCCGGCGGCCCCTCCGCGTACCGCTCCTCCAGCTCCTTGACCAGGTCCTGGAGCTCGGAACGGATCCAGTCCCGGGTCGCGACCTCGCCGAGGCCGGCCCGCAGGGAGGCGATCTCGCGGGTCAGGTACTCGGTGTCGGCGATCGACCGCTCGTTCTGTTTGCGGTCCTGCTCGAGGTTGACGCGGTCGCGGTCGTCCTGCCGGTTCTGCGCGAGCAGGATCAGCGGGGCAGCGTAGGAGGCCTGGAGCGACAGCATCAGCGTCAGGAAGATGAACGGGTAGTGGTCGAACCGCAGGTCGGCGGGTGCGGACACGTTCCACACCACCCACAGAATGATGACGACCGTCATCCAGACGATGAACCGCCCGGTCCCGAGGAAACGCGCGATGCGTTCGGACAGCCGTCCGAAGGCCTCCGGGTCGTACTCGGGCAGCAGCCGGCGCCGGGGCGCCCGCGGCTGGTCGAGGCGCACCCGGGAACGGGAGGCCGCGGTGGCGCCACTGGCCGCGCGCTCCCGGGCGCCGCTCTCACGCTCGGGCGCCATGGACACCCCCTTCCTCGGCCTCGGAGTCGTCGGCGTCGGTTTCGGCCTCCACGTCACCTTCGCTGTCGCTGTCGTCGAGGTGGAACTCCGTCTCCCGCCAGTCCTCGGGCAGCATGTGGTCGAGGACGTCGTCCACGGTCACCGCGCCCAGCAGCGATCCGCTCTCGTCGACGACCGGCGCCGCCACCATGTCGTACGTCGCGAAGAAACCGGCGACGACCGGGAGTTCGGCGTCCGGGGAGAGCGGCTGCAGATCGTCGTCGACGAGCGAGCCGACCAGGGTGTACGGGGGGTCGCGCAGCAGTCGCTGGAAGTGGACGGCGCCCAGGTACTTGCCGGTCGGCGTCTCGTCCGGCGGACGGCACACGTACACCTGGGCGGCGAGCGCGGGCGACAGGTCGGGCTCGCGGATCCGGGCCAGCGCGTCGGCCACGGTCGCGTCGGGGCGCAGCACGATCGGCTCGGTCGTCATCAGACCGCCCGCCGTGTCCTCCCGGTACGCCATCAGCCGGCGCATGTCGGCGGCGTCGGCGGGCTGCATCAGGCTCAGCAGCCGCTCCTTGTCGGCCTCGGGCAGCTCGCCCAGCAGGTCGGCGGCGTCGTCCGGGTCCATCGCCTCCAGGACGTCGGCCGCCCGCTCCTCCTTGAGCTTGCCGAGGATCTCGATCTGGTCGTCCTCGGGCAACTCCTCGAGTACGTCGGCCAGCCGGTCGTCGTCGAGAGCGGCGGCGACCTCCGCGCGCCGCTTGGCGGAGAGATGGTGCAGGACGTTCGCGAGGTCGGCGGGGCGCAGTTGCTCGAAGGTGGCGAGGAGGCTCTCGGCGCCCTGTCCGTCCTCCTCCAGGGAGAAACCGGTGACGGCGGACCAGTCCACGGTCAGCGTCTCGCCGGTGTTGCGCCGGAAGGCTCCGCCGCGGCCCTTCTTTCGTACGAAGACCCGTTCGATCTCCCAGTCGCGGCGGGCCGGAAGCTGTCGTACGGCCACGTCCAGGACGGTGACCTCCTCGCCGGTCTCGCCGAGGGTGACGCGCCGGTCGAGGAGTTCGCCGAGGACGAGCCGCTCGGTGGGGCGCTGTTCGAAGCGCCGGACGTTGAGCACGCCCGTCGTGATGACCTGACCCGACTCGATGCCGGTGACGCGGGTCATGGGCATGAACACGCGGCGCCGGGTGGTGAGTTCGACGACGAGGCCGAGCAGCCGGGGCGGGCGGTTGCCGACGCGCAGCATGGCGACGAGGTCGCGTACCCGGCCCACCTGGTCGCCGTTCGGGTCGAAGACCGCCGTACCGGCGAGGTGCGAGACGAAGACCCGGGAGGAGCCTGCCGCCATGCCACGCCTCCTGCCTCGGGGTGCGCTGTGGGGAGCGCGTCGGATTGCGTCCAAGGGTTCCGAATTGCCTGCTCGGATGCGCTTCAGGCTAGCCCGTCCGGTTCGGCCGCGCCCTGGTGGGGGGTCCGGACGGACTGGCTCCGCCGGGGGCCCACGGCACCGGTACGCTGCCGTCCACACCCCTCAGGACACCCGTACGAGAGGCAGCCCCACCTGTGTCTGTGAAACCCCGTGGCCGTACCCGCAGCGCCGGACTGGTGAGCGCGATGTGCGCGCTGGTAGTGGCGGGGACCGGGCTGCTGACGGGTTGCGGTGCCGACCCGGACGAGGGCACGAACGGGGTCGGCAAGCTGCCGGCCGACACCATCCAGACCAAGACACGCAAGGCCGCCACGACCGCCGACGCGGTACGGCTGTCCGGGACCGTGGTGACCAGCGGGACCACGTACACCCTCGACATGCAGCTCAAGAGCGACGGCGGCACCGGCTCGGTCACCGCGAAGGGGTCGACGTTCCGGTTGCTGCGGGTCGGGGAGCACCTGTTCCTGAAGGCCGACGCCGCGTTCTGGAGCCACGAGGACGGCGCCAAGGAAGACGACAGCGACTCGGACACGGCAGCCGCCGCGAAGCTCGGCGGCCTGTTCGTGAAGGTGCCGACGGGCGACCCCTCGTACAAGAAGTTCAGCGGATTCACCGACAAGGACGTCCTCCTGGACGGCCTGCTCACCCTGCACGGCAGCCTCGCCACCGACGGCCACCACAAACAGTCGGGCGTCCGCACGATCCGCATCACCGGCGACGAGGGCTCCGGCGGCACCCTGGACGTCTCCCTCGAGGGAGCCCCGTACCCCCTCCGCCTCGTACGCGCGGGCGGCGCGGGCACCCTCCTCCTGAGCGACTGGGGCAAGGACTTCCCGCTGGAAGAACCAAAGAAGGACGAAACAGTCGACTACGGCCAACAACTACCGACCTCCTAAATTCATCTCCGGTGCTGTGGAGCGCCCCTGAGGGGTGCGGGGAACCGCAGGTCTTTCAGGGGCGCGGGGAACTGCGCGACAAGCCCCCACCGGGCCGCACTGAACGAACCACCTATCCCGCGGACCGCTTCCGCTTTCTGAACAGCAGCCGCGGCAACCCCGCCGGGATCGCTTCCCTGGTCGTCGCCGGGCTCGGCAACGGCGGCGCCGACAACGACCCCTCCGGCAAAGGCCGCGTCCCCCCGGCGCGAACAACCAGCCGTACAACCCTGCATTCCCGCGCCCACCGATCGGGCATGGCCTCACCGTCCGGCGCGTTCAACCGCTTCCCCTTCAGCTCGGCGACCGCGGCCTCCCACTCCGGAGAGCGCGGCGCCAGCTCCTCGACCGTCGCCGCCCAGACGACCAGCCGCCCGCCCTTGTCCTTGCTGCGGACGGTGACCTCCGCCTCCGCCCCCTCGGAGAGCCCCGGCAGCGGCTGCTCACCGGGCCCGTCGCCGACCAGGACGGCCGCGCCCTCGTGCCAGACGTGCCACAGGGCGCGGGCGGGACCGGTGGGGCCCTGGACCCAGATGAGCCCGGACTTCTTCGTGGCCTCCTCGACGAGGGCCCGGTCGAGCAGCGTGTCAGTCATGGGCAAAGCGTAGCGATGCCCTGTGACAGCGAGGTGGGGCGTCGTCACAGCCAGCCGTTGCGCTTCAGCGTGCGGTGGATGCCCACACACATGCCGATCATGGCCGTCATGACCACGGGGTAGCCGAACTTCCAGTGCAGCTCCGGCATGTAGTCGAAGTTCATACCGTAGACACCGCACACCATCGTCGGTACGGCGATGATCGCCGCCCAGGACGTGATCTTGCGCATGTCCTCGTTCTGCGCGACGGAGGCCTGGGCGAGGTTGGCCTGGAGGATCGAGTTGAGCAGCTCGTCGAAGCCGATCACCTGCTCCTGGACCCTGGCGAGGTGGTCGGCGACATCGCGGAAGTACTTCTGGATGTCGGGGTCGATCAGCCGCATCGGCCGCTCGCTCAGCAGCTGCATGGGCCGCAGCAGCGGCGACACCGCCCGCTTGAACTCCAGGACCTCGCGCTTGAGCTGGTAGATCCGGCCGGCGTCCGTACCGCGCGGGGTGCCCTTGCGGCCCGGCGAGAACACCTCCGTCTCGACCTCGTCGATGTCGTCCTGCATGGCGTCCGCGACCGCGACATAGCCGTCGACGACGTGGTCGGCGATGGCGTGCAGTACGGCGGAGGGGCCCCTGGCGAGCAGCTCGGGGTCGTCCTGGAGGCGGTGGCGCAGCGCGCGCAGGGAACCCTGGCCGCCGTGCCGGACGGTGATGAAGAAGTCCCGCCCGGTGAAGCACATGACCTCGCCGCTCTCCACGACCTCGCTGGTCGCGGTGAGTTCGGCGTGGTCGACGTAGTGGATGGTCTTGAAGACGGTGAAGAGCGTGTCGTCGTAGCGCTCCAGTTTGGGCCGCTGGTGGGCCTGGATCGCGTCCTCCACGGCAAGCGGGTGGAGCCCGAACTCGCTGGCGATACCGGAGAACTCGGCCTCCGTCGGCTCGTGCAGTCCGATCCACACGAAGCCGCCGTCGCGCCGCACCTTGCGCATCGCCTCGTGCGGCGTGAGCGCCTTCGGCGTCTCGACCCGGGCACCGTCGCGGTAGACGGCGCAGTCGACGACGGCGGAGGGCGTCGAGGGGTCGCGGGTGGTGTCGTACGTGCTGCCGTCCTTGCGCAGGGACGGACGGGACGGGCGGACCGCGGCACGCAGGTTGTGGATCATCGACATGTGGCTGGCTCCTTCGCGACACGCAACGAAAGACCGCCGACAACGACTGGAACTGCCCGGAATGGGGACGTCCTGACTGAGGATGTTTGGCACGTCCACAAAGCGGGGAGCACCGCACCGTCGCGGTGGTGAGCTTCGCTGCTGATTCAGAACTGACTGAGATCACATGGATCAGGCAAAACGAAACCAAGTGCTCTTCCGCGACGACGCGAACGCGGTGACGCGAATGCGAGAGTGACAGCCAGCGGGAGTAGGCCGGAGCGACTACGTCAAGCGACTACATCAGCGGGCGGAAGAGCGGGTGCTACTGCACGGATGACTTCGATCCATTGCAGCCCCACCTCCTCCGGCCGGTCCCTCGTGAGGGACGATCCATTCCCCGTCAAGGGGAGCCCCCTGAGGGGAACTTCAGCGGTGTGCGGGACGTTGTACCGACGCTTGCGCCTGCTGCCCGAACCCGGCCTAGGGTAACAGCCGACAGAACTGTCAAGGTGCTCGTTTGCCCGTAACTGACGAGTTCTATGCTCGCCGCATGTCTGATGTTCTTCCTCTGGTCGAGGCCCGGCTGCGTACGACGCTGGGCGAACCGGACGCGCGCGCCGCGGTCACCTTCCTCGGTACGGACCGCGTCGAGGTGCTGCGCTTCAGGGACCGGGACCAGGACGGGGACCTCGTCCGCTACGCCACGCTCGGCATGTCCGCGCAGCCGATGGCCGACCCCACCGTGATGCTCGCCGACCCGGTGAAGGGCCCGCGCGCCGAACTGGTCATCTCCGTCCGGGCCGGCCTCGCCGACACCGACAAGGTGCTGCGCCCGCTCGCGATCCTCGCCGCGTCCCCGCAGGTCGAGGGTGTGATCGTGGCTCCCGGCGCCTCACTCGACGTCGGGGAGCCGCTGTGGCCCGGCGCCCCCTTCACCTCGGTGCTGGTCGCCGAACCGGGCGGCCTGGTCGAGGACCTGGAGCTCGACGAGCCCCTGGACCCCGTACGCTTCCTGCCCCTGCTGCCGATGACCCCCAACGAGGCCGCCTGGAAGCGCGTCCACGGCGCCCAGGCCCTCCAGGAACGCTGGCTCACGAACGGGACGGACCTACGGGACCCGGCCCGCAGATCCGTCCCGCTGGACTGATCCTCGTACTCGACATCAGAGTGACTGATGTCACCAACAGCTGGCAGAGCGGCGCGAGTTGGCTCCGTCCCCAGCGTCGGCTGCGGCTCTAGTTCGCGAACACGGCGACACTGTCCTCCGTCGCGTGCCGCGTCTCCAGTTCCTCGACCTCGTGGGTGAGCGACTTCCGCCGTACGACCACCACCGCCGCGCCGAGCACGGCGGTGACCGCCGCGACCACGAAGGGCATGTGGATGTCGCTCCACTCCTCGATCTTCGGTGCGAAGTACGGGGCCGCGGCCGCCGCGAACCAGCGCACGAAGTTGTAGCCGGCGCTCGCCACCGGGCGCGGCGCGTCCGACACGCCCAGCGCCAGTTCGGTGTAGACGGTGTTGTTCACGCCGATGAACGCACCCGACAGGATCGTGCAGACGACGGCGACGGTGTGGCTGCCGTAGCCGAGGACCAGTACGTCGACCGCGAGCAGCACCAGTGAGCCGCCGAGGACCGTCAGCGAGCCGAACCGCCGCTGCAGGCGCGGGGCCACGAGCACCGAGGAGACGGCGAGCAGCAGACCCCAGGCGAAGAACACGGCCCCGGACCTGTAGGGCGTCATGTCGAGCACGAAGGGGGTGAAGGCCAGCACGGTGAAGAACGTGTAGTTGTAGAAGAAGGACGAGATCGCGGCGGAGGCCAGTCCGCCGTGGCCGAGCGCCTTGATCGGGTCCAGCAGTGACGTCTTCCGGGCCGGCTTCGGCTGCTCCTTCAGGAACACCGTGATGCACAGGAAGCCGACGGCCATCAGGAACGCGGTGCCGAAGAAGGGGTAGCGCCAGCTCGCGTTTCCGAGCAGTGCGCCCAGCAGGGGGCCGCACGCCATGCCGAGGCCCAGGGCCGATTCGTACAGCAGGATCGCCGCGGCGCTGCCGCCGGCCGCCGCGCCGACGATGACCGCGAGGGCCGTCGACACGAAGAGGGCGTTGCCGAGGCCCCAGCCGGCCCGGAAGCCGACCAGTTCGGCGACCGAGCCCGATGTGCCCGCCAGGCCCGCGAAGACCACGACGAACGCGAGGCCGAGCAGCAGGGTCTTCTTACCGCCGATGCGGCTGGAGACGAAGCCGGTGACCAGCATCGCCACGGCGGTGATCAGGAAGTACGACGTGAAGAGCAGGGAGACCTGGCCGGGCGTGGCGTCCAGGCCCTTGGCGATGGACGGCAGGATCGGGTCGACCAGCCCGATGCCCATGAAGGCGACGACGGACGCGCCCGCGGTCGCCCAGACGGCCTTCGGCTGCCGGAGGAGTCCTCCCGTGTTTTCCGTGCTGCTGTGCATGCCCGCTCCTTCTCCTTCCCTTCGACCCGCTTCACTCGACCCGTGAGGAGATCATTGGTGTATGCACATACTAAGTTAGGTCAGCTAATTAATGCAAGCTACATCTATTTCGTCTGATGGAAAGGGTGGAAACCTGTCACTCCGGACGGGTGATCGTCCTTGACGGGAGGAAGGACGGGGAGGACCGTGGGGCTCTATGAGGGGCGAACCCAGTTGCCCGAAGTGTGGTGGCCGGGTCAGGGCTCCCGGACTCTTCTCCGACTCCTGGCAGTGTGATGCGCACGGGACGGTGCATCCGCTGCAGCCCGTGATCCCGCCCAGCGTCGAGGCCCTCAGTGTCGTGGTGCACCGCACGCAGGTGCCGGTGTGGATGCCGTGGCCGCTGCCGGTCGGCTGGCTGTTCACGGGCGTGGGCTGCGCGGGCGACGACCGCAGCGGCGGCCGTGCGACGGCGGTGGCCTGTACGGGCCCCGGCCCCCTCGGCGGCATGGGCGAGCTGATCCTGGTCGCGGAGGAACTCGGCGTCGGACTCGGTGCGCGGTACGCGGGCATCGACGGGCCCGATCCGGGGCCGTACATGAACGTCGAGAAGCCGGCCGAGGCGAAGGTGCTGGCTGCGGGGCGGCCGACGCCGCTGTGGCATGTCGCGGGCGGCCCCGACGATCGTGCGGTATTCGCGGGTGAGGCGCTGGGGCTTTGGCTGTGGGCGGTGGTGTGGCCCGAGCAGTCGGGGTTGTTGATGTATGACGAGCTGGTGCTGACGGATCTGCGGGATGCGGGGGCCGAGGTGGAGTTGGTGCCGTGTGGGGCGTTGTCGCCCCGGTTGCTTCAGCCTTAGGGCGTTCTTCAGGGCCGACATCGTCCGGGGGCGGCTGGTGTGTGGCGGGCTCACGGCCGGTGGGGGCTTGTCGCGCAGTTCCCCGCGCCCCTACGGACGGCTCGTGTAAGGGGTGTTCTCATAGTTCGGGTGTGACGCGCAGGCTTCTGGGGCCGGTATGCTTGGCGTGTCTTGTTCATTTCGTCGCCGCCTGGAGTCCGCACCGTGCGCATTGATCTGCACTGCCACTCCACGGCCTCCGACGGTACGGACACGCCCGCCGAGCTGGTGCGCAACGCCGCCGCTGCCGGGCTCGACGTCGTCGCGCTGACCGACCACGACACGACCCGGGGGTACGCCGAGGCGATCGCCGCGCTGCCCGCCGGGCTCACGCTGGTCACCGGGGCCGAGCTGTCCTGCCGGCTCGACGGAATCAGCCTGCACATGCTGGCCTACCTGTTCGACCCCGAGGAACCCGAGCTGCTCGCCGAGCGTGAGCTGGTGCGGGACGACCGGGTGCCGCGGGCCCGGGCCATGGTGGCCAAGCTGCAGGAGCTGGGCGTACCGATCACCTGGGAGCAGGTCGCGCGGATCGCCGGTGACGGTTCCGTGGGCCGGCCGCACGTCGCCACCGCGCTGGTCGAGCTGGGTGTCGTACCGACCGTGAACGACGCCTTCACCGGGAGCTGGCTGGCCGACGGCGCCCGGGCCTACGTACCGAAGCACGAGACCGACCCCTTCGAGGCGCTGCGCCTGATCAAGGGGGCCGGCGGGGTTGCCGTGTTCGCGCACCCGGCCGCGAGCAAGCGGGGGCGGACAGTGCCGGAGTCGGTGATCGCGGAGCTGGCCGCCGCCGGGCTCGACGGCATCGAGGTCGACCATATGGACCACGAACCGGCGACCCGGTCGCGACTGCGCGGCCTCGCGGCGGAGCTGGGGCTGCTGGGCACCGGCTCGTCCGACTACCACGGCAGCCGCAAGACCTGCGTGCTCGGGGAGTACACGACAGACCCCGAGGTGTACGGCGAGATCACTCGGCGGGCCACAGGCGCGTTCCCGGTACCGGGAACCGGCGGAGCCTGAGCCCTGGGCCGCGGCCTCCCTTCTCGTCTTACCTCACCTCACCTCACATGCGCCGTGCCGCTCTGCGCTGCGCCCTCCCCGCTTCCCGTATCTACGCAAGGCTCGCCCACCCATGTTCGACGTCGCCATTTTCGGTTCGCTCTTCCTCACCCTGTTCGTGATCATGGATCCCCCTGGGATCACCCCGATCTTTCTCGCGCTCACCGCCGGTCGCCCCGCCCGCGTCCAGAAGCGGATGGCGTTCCAGGCGGTGTGTGTGGCCGGCGGTGTGATCACCGTGTTCGGGCTGCTCGGGCACCAGATCCTGGACTATCTGCACGTCTCCGTGCCCGCCCTGATGATCGCCGGCGGGCTGCTGCTCCTGCTGATCGCCCTCGACCTGCTCACCGGCAAGACGGACGAACCCAAGCAGACCAAGGACGTGAACGTCGCTCTCGTGCCGCTGGGGATGCCGTTGCTCGCGGGCCCCGGTGCGATCGTGTCGGTCATCCTGGCCGTCCAGAAGGCGGACGGCGTGGCCATGCAGGTGTCGGTGTGGGCGGCGATCCTGGCCGTCCATGTCGTGCTGTGGGTGGTGATGCGGTACTCGCTGCTGATCATCCGCGTCATCAAGGACGGCGGCGTGGTGCTGGTGACCCGGCTCGCCGGGATGATGCTGTCCGCGATCGCCGTGCAGCAGATCATCAACGGGATCACCCAGGTGATCCAGCAGAGTTGAGCCGGCTGACCGCGACGAGGTTCGTACGCAGAACCCCCGTACGGCATGGGTGCCGTACGGGGGTTCTGAAGTCTGCTCGTCGTCCGCGAGCGGCGTCCGCGCGTTGGCGCGTTATGAGGCCGTGGTGTCGGCCGGGCGGATCCAGAGGCGCTGCCCTATGGCGGCTGCTTGCTGCACGATCCGGTTGACGGAGGCGGCGTCCACGACCGTGCTGTCAACGGGGGTTCCGTCGACATCGTCGAGACGCATGATTTCGAAGCGCATGGGCTTCTCCCTTCGTCTGGTCATCCTCCTGAGGAGAACTACTTGGTTACGTAGGTAGTCAACTACCCGCGTGTTACGAACATTCCCTACGCTAAATAAATTTTTCGAACGCCTAACTACTGACCGGTAAGAGCCGCACACAAGCTGTGCAGGAGACTGACCGGGACCGGTTGTGTTCGAAGCGTGACCGCCGGAACAATGGACGGCATATGAACAACGACGACCACGCGGAACTGAGCGCCCGCATCGACCGCACGAACGAACTCCTCCACCGCATGCTCGCCGAGGTGGCGAAGACACCCTCGACGCATGCGATCTTCGTCGACGCGGGATATCTGTACGCGGCGGCGGGACGGCTCGTCGCCGGAACCGAGGACCGCCGCTCCTACGAGCTGGACGCGGAAGGTCTCATCGAGGCGCTCATCGACAAGGCTCGCACGATCTTCGCGGACAGCCGGCTGCTCCGGGTCTACTGGTACGACGGTGCCAGGCGCCGCATCCACACCATCGAGCAGCAGTCGATCGCGGAACTCCCCGATGTGAAGGTCCGCCTGGGCAACCTCAACGCCAACAACCAGCAGAAAGGTGTCGACTCGCTGATCCGCACCGACCTGGAGTCCCTGGCTCGGCACCGCGCGATCAGCGATGCCGCGCTCATCGGCGGCGACGAGGACCTGGTGTCGGCGGTCGAGGCGGCGCAGGGGTACGGCGCCCGCGTCCACCTGTGGGGCATCGAGGCGCCCGAGGGCCGCAACCAGGCCGAGCCGCTGCTGTGGGAGGTCGACAGCCAGCGCACGTTCGACCTCGACTTCTTCAAGCCGTACGTCGCCCGGCGCACGGCCGCGACCTACGAGGCGTCGGGAGGGGCGCGGCCCACGCGCGAGGACGTGCGGTTCGTGGGCGCGCAGATCGCGGCGAAGTGGCTGGCGGCGCGGGGGCGCGAGGCACTGGTCGAACTGCTGCCCGGCCATCCGTATCTGCCCGGTTCCGTCGATCAGGATCTGCTGGTGGAGGCGGAGGGGCTGCTGCAGTACTCGCTGCGCGGCCAGGCCGAACTGCGGCGGGCGCTGCGGGACGGCTTCTGGGAGCATCTGCAGACGCAGTACTAGGCTGGCGACACTAGGCCATTCCGGTGAATTGCCGACCACTGCTTGCCGGTTCTGCTTACCCGCTACCGCTACCGCTCGAGGGTGTCCCAGAAGTCGGCCAGGGCGCGTGCGGTCTCCAGGGGACGGTCCGTGTTGGGGGAGTGTTCGGCGCCCGCGATGACGGTCCGGTGCGCGTCCAGTCGTACGGCCATGTCGTCGAGCAGCGGGACGGCCCAGGTGCCGTCCTCCTCACCGGACAGGACATGGAAGGGCAGCGGTACGGCGGCGAGCTCCGCCACCCGGTCCGGCTCCGTGCACAACTGAAGCCCCGTGGCGGCGAGTTGAGCGGGGCTGTTGCCCATCCAACGCCGGCGCAGGTCCTCGCGGTCGTCGAGCCCGGCGTCCACGGCGTCCACCGAGTCGAGGTCGCCGCCACCGCTCTGGGGGTCGTCCATGGCCTGGATGGCCGCCCAGACGTCGGCCATGCTCATCACGGCGAGCGCGTCCCGCAGCAGCTTCGCGCGCTGCTGCTGCGCCTCGGAGATCTCGGCGGGACCGGAGGAGACGAGGGTCAGCGAGAGAAACGGGGTGTGGTCGAGCAGGACGGCGGCTCGGGCGATCTGCCCGCCGAGCGAATGCCCGACGAGGTGCACGGGGGTGCCGACGGCTGCCGCCTGGGCGAGCACGTCCTGCGCCAACTCGGCCTGTGCGTACGCCGATTCGTCGTCCCGGGAGCCGGGCGACTCGAACTGGCCGCGCCCGTCCACGGCGACGGTACGGTACCCGCGCGCCGCCAGCGGCTCGTGCAGCGAGATGAAGTCCTCCTTGCTGCCGGTGAACCCGGGCAGCAGCAGAACGGTCCCTTTCGGCTCGGCACCGACGCCGACGGAGGCGTCGATGACGGCGAACTCACCACGCGCGGTACGCAGGGCGTACGCACGGGCGCCGGGGGGCGGGGCGAAGGTCGCGGGCCTGCTCATGCGTCGAGGTTATCCGGAGGAGGTGAGAGGAGGGCAGGGGAGGTCGGCGGCGTGGGTGAGGGGGTGAGTGAGCAGGTGTGGGCTGGGGCTGCGGGTTCTCGGTGGGCGGGTCGGGGGAGTGGTGGTGGCGGGGGTCGGGCGAGTCTGTCTGGCCGGGCTGAGGGGGCTGTCGCAGAAGCGGCGGGTCTTGTAGGGGGCGTCCAGGCGGATGTCGCGGGGCACGGGGTGGGGACGGGGTCTGTCCCGGGAGGCCGGATCCGGAGAGAACGGCGTTGCGCCAACAGCGGGCGGGTGCGTCCGGGCTGGGGGGCGCGACGCATCGGCGGCGTGCCCCGCTCCGGGGCTCCTGCTCCGCCGGACAGGCGCCGGCGGGAACGCCGACGGCCCGGCCACCTGGTGGTGGTCCGGGCCGTCTGGTGGTGGCCGGTACTGCGGAGGGCCGGGGCCCTCAGGGGGTCAGGCCTCCACGGAGTCCGTGGAGGGCGCGGTGACCGTGGCCTTGCGGGTGGCACGGCGCCTGGGCTTCGCCTCGGCTGCGGCCTCCGATGCCGTCTCCGTCACGACCGCCGGTTCGGCGGCCTTACGGGTCCGGCGACGCGGCTTCGGCTCCTCGGTGGCCTGCGCCGGGATGTCCGCGACGACCTCGACGGCCTTGCGCGCGGTACGGCGGCGGGGCTTGGCCTCGGTCGCCTCGGCGGTGTCGACGGCGGCTTCCGCGGCCGGCGCGGTCGCGGTCGCCTTGCGGGCGGCCGTCCTGCGCGGCTTGGCCTCGGCGGTGTCGACAGCGGCCTCGGCGGCCGTGGCCGCCGCCTTGCGGGTACGGCGCGGCTTCGCCTCGGTTGCCTCCGGCTCCGCGACGACCGCCGGTTCGGCGGCCTTGCGGGTCGTACGGCGGCGGGGCTTGGCCTCGACACCTTCGGCGGTGTCCACGACAGCTTCGGCGGCCGGTGCCGTCGCCTTGCGGGTCGCACGGCGCTTCGGCTCCGGGGCGTCGGCCGAGGTCGGCTGGGCCGGGATGTCGACCGTCTCCGGCACGACCGCCGGTTCGGCGGCCTTACGGGTCGTACGACGACGCGGCTTCGCCTCGACCGCCTCAGCGGTGTCGACGGCGGCCTCGGCAGCCGGGGCGGTAGCCGCGGTGGCCTTGCGCGCTGTCCGGCGCGGCTTCGCCTCAACCGCTTCGACGGCAACCTCGGCTGCCGGCGCGCTCGCCGCGGCGGTCTTGCGCGCGGTCGTACGGCGCGGCTTGGCCTCGACCGCCTCGGCGGTGTCGACGGCGGCCACCGCGGCCTTGCGGGTCCGGCGGGGCTTCACGGCCTCGGGCTCCGGAGTCTCCGCAGCGGCCTCGACGACGGCCACGACGGGCTCGGCGGCCTTGCGGGTCGTACGGCGGCGGGGCTTGGCCTCGGTCGCCTCGGCGGTGTCGACGGCGGCTTCCGCGGCCGGCGCGGTCGCGGTCGCCTTGCGGGCGGCCGTCCTGCGCGGCTTGGCCTCCACGGCCTCGGCGGTGTCCACGGCGGCTTCGGCAGTCGCCGTCGCCTTGCGGGGTGCGCGGCGCGGCTTGGTCTCCGCGACGACCTCGGTCTCGACGACCGGCTCCGCCGCCTTGCGGGTACGGCGCCGGCGGGGCTGTTCCTCCGTGGCCTCGGCCTCGGGCGCTGCCGGGGCTTCGGTCGGGAGGGCCTGGGCCGGGGTGGTCAGTGTCGGCTCGGCCGCCTTGCGCGTACGGCGGCGGGGCAGTTCCTCCGGGGCCTCGGCCTGGGGTGCCTCGGTGACGGTCTCGGTCGGTGTGACGGCGGCCGGTGCGTCCTCCGCCGTCCTGCGGGTGCGGCGGCGGCGCGGCCGCTCCGCGGACTCCGGAGCCGTGCCCTCCGCCGTCGCGACCGCGGCCTCGGCCGACGGCTGGACGAACGTCGCCGTCGGGGCCGTCACCTGCTCGGCGGCGGCACCACGCGTACGGCGACGGCGACGCGGCGTACGGCGCTCGGTCGGCTGCTCGGACGAGGTGACCGCGTCGCCGACCGGGGTGGTCGACGCGACCGGGGTCGTCTGCGCGTCCGTGGCGGCACCGCCACGGGTGCGGCGGCGGCTGCGCGGCGTACGCGCCGGGCGCTCCCGCTCCGCCGACGGCGCGGAAGCAGCCGCCGGGCCGGAGTTGCGGCCACCGCGACCGCGCGGGCCACCGCGTCCGCCCGTCTCACCGAGGTCTTCGAGCTCCTCGGCGCCCAGGCCGGCACGTGTGCGCTCCGAGCGCGGCAGAACACCCTTGGTGCCGGCCGGGATGCTCAGATCCTCGAACAGATGCGGAGAGGTGGAGTACGTCTCCGGCGGGTCGTTGAAGTCCAGCTCCAGCGCCTTGTTGATCAGCTGCCAACGCGGGATGTCGTCCCAGTCGACCAGCGTGATCGCGATGCCCTTGGCACCCGCGCGGCCCGTACGGCCGATGCGGTGCAGGTACGTCTTCTCCTCTTCGGGAGACTGGTAGTTGATGACGTGCGTGACGCCCTCGACGTCGATACCGCGCGCCGCCACGTCCGTGCAGACGAGGACGTCGACCTTGCCGTTGCGGAACGCGCGCAGCGCCTGCTCGCGGGCACCCTGGCCGAGGTCGCCGTGGACGGCGCCGGAGGCGAAGCCACGCTGGGAGAGCTGGTCGGCGAGATCGGCCGCCGTACGTTTCGTACGGCAGAAGACCATGGCCAGTCCCCGGCCTTCGGCCTGCAATATCCGCGCCACCATCTCGGGCTTGTCCATGTTGTGCGCGCGGTAGACGTACTGCGCGGTGTTCGCGACCGTCTTGCCCTCGTCGTCCGGCGCGGCGGCGCGGATGTGCGTGGGCTGCGACATGTAGCGGCGCGCGAGACCGATGACCGCGCCCGGCATGGTCGCCGAGAACAGCATCGTCTGACGGCGGGCCGGCAGCATGTTCATGATCTTCTCGACGTCGGGCAGGAAGCCCAGGTCGAGCATCTCGTCGGCCTCGTCGAGGACGAGCGCGCGGACGTGCTTCAGGTTCAGCTTCTTCTGGCCGGCGAGGTCGAGAAGGCGCCCCGGGGTGCCGACGACGACGTCCACGCCCTTCTTGAGGGCCTCGACCTGCGGCTCGTACGCCCGGCCGCCGTAGATGGCGAGAACGCGCACGTTACGGACCTTGCCGGCCGTCAGCAGGTCGTTCGTCACCTGCTGGCACAGCTCGCGCGTCGGGACGACGACGAGGGCCTGCGGGGCCTCGGTGAGCTGCTCGGGCTGGGCGCGGCCGGCCTCGACGTCGGCGGGGACGGTCACGCGCTCGAGGAGCGGGAGCCCGAAGCCGAGCGTCTTGCCGGTGCCGGTCTTGGCCTGGCCGATGACGTCCGTGCCGGTGAGGGCGACGGGGAGGGTCATCTCCTGGATGGGAAAGGGAGTGATGATGCCGACGGCTTCGAGCGCCTCGGCGGTCTCGGGAAGGATTCCGAGATCCCGGAAAGTCGTAGTCAGGGCAATGCCTCTTCTGTGTACGCGGTGCGAGGCGAGCGCGGGGGTCGTGTCGGGACCGGGCCGGGGACTTCGGCCGCCTCACGGGCGGGCCGAGTGGCACGGGACCACTGCCGACGCTCGAGCGCTCGTACCGCTGAGGGTCCCTCCGAATTCCGTACGCATCGTGCCGTACGGATGAGGAGAGCTGTCGGGTCGGAGCCGATCGGGCCACCGACCGGGCATCCTCATTCGTGTGGCCCGTCGAGCTACGTCTTTCAACTCAGCGGGCGCATTACCACCATACCCCGGAATCGCGCACATGCGATGGCCGATTCGGTCACGTAGTGGTCGTCACACTGATTGAGCAGGGACTTCCACGCCGCGGTCAGCGGGCTATTGTGCGCTTCATGACGACGTCTGACAATGCCTCCGGTAGCCCCGCGACCCCCGACGGAAGCGCAGCAGAGACCGCGGCCGAAGCCGCTCCCGCACCCACCGGAGTCGCGGCCCAGGACTGGGCGCAGGCTGCCGTCGACCCCCAGTACCGCGCCGCCGTCGTCGACCTGCTCGGCGCGCTCGCGTACGGCGAACTGGCCGCGTTCGAGAGGCTCGCCGAGGACGCCAAGCTGGCGCCGACCCTCGTCGACAAGTCGGAACTGGCCAAGATGGCGTCCGCGGAGTTCCATCACTTCGAGCAGATCAGGGACCGTCTCACGGAGATCGGCGCCGACGCCACGCAGGCGATGGAGCCGTTCGTCGCCGCGCTCGACGGCTTCCACAAGCAGACGGCGCCCTCCGACTGGCTGGAGGGGCTCGTCAAGGCGTACGTCGGTGACTCGATCGCCAGTGACTTCTACCGCGAGGTCGCCGCCCGCCTCGACGCGGACACCCGCAAGCTGGTGCTGGCGGTCCTCGACGACACCGGGCACGCCAGCTTCGCCGTGGAGAAGGTGCGCGCGGCCATCGACGCGGAGCCCCGGGTGGGCGGGCGGCTCGCGCTGTGGGCACGGCGGCTGATGGGCGAGGCGCTGTCGCAGTCGCAGCGGGTCGTGGCCGACCGTGACGCACTGTCGACGATGCTCGTCGGCGGCGTCGCGGACGGGTTCGACCTCGCCGAGGTCGGCCGGATGTTCTCCAGGATCACCGAGGCGCACACGAAGCGGATGGCTGCGCTGGGGCTGGCCGCGTAGTTGTCTGCGGGTGCGCGGTGGCTGGTCGCGCAGTTCCCCGCGCCCCTGTCGGCGACGGCTACGCCGTCGCCGATGATCGGCGGAAACCGCCCTTGGGGCGGAGCAGCAGGGAGAGGGACGCGGCGCTGACGGCCGTCGCGCCCAGCAGGATCAGCACGAAGTGGCCGGCGCTCAGCGCACTGTGTGTCAGGAAGGCGCCGAAAAGGGCTCCGGCCACTCCCGTCGACAGGACCAGGTGGCGCGCGGGGAGGCGGTCGGGCAGACGGCGGGCCGCCGCCCAGGCCAGGGCGAGGCCGAGGATCGCGGAGCCGAGTGCTTCAAAGAACATGTCGGGGTCCCTCCCACAGCGTGCCGGCGCGTGACGTTCTCAGCCCGTCATACCCGTGACCTGCGCAGGGCAATCCCCTTGTAAGGGTGACGTGTGGTCAACCTGTGAACATCGACAGCGGGCACGAACACTGGCGCGGACATGGGTGGGGCCCGGCGGTTCAAGACCGCCGGGCCCCACCCACATACGTGTCGTCCGTGCCCTACAGCGCGCTGAAGCCCACCTTGCGGACCGTCGGCTCGCCCAGCTCGACGTACGCGAGACGGTCGGCCGGCACCAGGACCTTGCGGCCGTGGTCGTCCACGAGGCTCAGGAGCGCCGACTTACCGGCCAGCGCATCGGCCACGGCCTGCTCGACCTCCTCGGCGCTCTGACCGCTCTCCAGAACGATCTCGCGGGGCGCGTGCTGCACGCCGATCTTGACCTCCACGGCTATGTCCCTCCGACGGTCAGTGAAGTGCGCGGGCGTCCGCGCCGTACCCAGCACACATTAGCCCGGTGAGGGGACGTTGATGTTCCGCGCGGGAACGCCAGGAGCGAACAACGAGTGGGAACAAACGGGCGGTCAGTGGTGCTCGGTGCCGTGCAGCGGGAAGCCTGCGATGCCGCGCCAGGCCAGTGAGGCCAGCAACTGGACCGCCTGATCGCGCGGGACGCTGCGGTCGCTGTGCAGCCAGGACCGCGCCACCACCTGGGAGAGTCCGCCCAGGCCGGAGGCCAGCAACATCGACTCCGAGGGGGAGAGGCCGGTGTCCTCGGCGATGACCTCGGAGATCGCCTCCGCGCACTGGTGCGTCACCTTGTCGACACGCTCGCGCACGGCGGGCTCGTTCGTCAGGTCGGACTCGAAGACCAGGCGGAAGGCGCCGCCGTCGTCCTCCACGTACGCGAAGTACGCGTCCATCGTCGCCCGGACGCGCTGCTTGTTGTCGGAGGTCGAGGCCAGGGCCGTACGGACCGACTCGATGAGTGCCTCGCAGTGCTGGTCCAGCAGGGCGAGGTAGAGGTCGAGCTTGCCCGGGAAGTGCTGGTAGAGCACCGGCTTGCTGACGCCGGCCCGTTCGGCGATGTCGTCCATCGCGGCGGAGTGGTAGCCCTGCGCCACGAACACTTCCTGGGCGGCGCCCAGCAGCTGGTTCCGTCGGGCGCGACGCGGCAACCGCGTGCCCCGCGGGCGTGCCGCCTCAGTTTGCTCGATGGCTGTCACGCCGCCTCCCAATTTCGTCCACATGCGGTGTGCGCCGCGCCGCCATCGTACTTTTCGGTAACCCTGGTGTGCGCGGTCCAAGCGCAGAAATTCCTCGACCGAGCGACTGTATGTTCCGGTCTATCTGCTCAAATGGCAACAAATCCTGGGCTGGGTGCGGAATACATGGACGGCTACCGGTAGTCGTCCTCGTCCAGTTCCACGACGCGGGCCTGTTCCGCGAGGTCGGCCTCGTTGGCGCGGTCCGTGTTCTCGCCGGTCAGCCGCTCGTCGTGCTGTGGGGTGACTTCCCTGTGCTGCTCGGCCGCGTCGCCCTCGGGGGCCTCCACGGCGACCTCGGTGGTGTCGTCCTCAGCTTCGTAGTCCTCGTGGTCCCCCGGGTTCTCGGCATTTTCGGGGTCCGTGATTTCTTCGAAAGCCTTGGGGTCGGTGGGGTCGGCGGCCATGCTGGGCTCCCTTCCAGGGGTGTGGTTCTCCTACGGGTGCCCTGTTTACGAGCGTAGGAGACACAGAGGCGGGATGCCATGCGATCGGGTCCCCGTGCGACCGCGAACCCCGCCTGTGATGCCGAACACACGAACCCCTGCGTGATCGTCTCGTAACATTGCCGCATGTCTTCGACCGAGCTGCCGTACGTGTCGGCCACCAACGTGCTGCCCAAGGTGACTCCCGTCAGGGTCGCGGAGGGTGAGCGGCTGCGCTCGGTCGGTCTGCCGGGGATCACACTGACCGTGCGGTCACGGCCCCCCGCGCGCGAGGGACTGCCGCCCGCGCTGTACGTCCATGGCCTGGGCGGTTCGTCGCAGAACTGGTCGGCGCTCATGCCGCTGAACGACGAGCTCGTCGACAGCGAGGCGCTGGACCTGCCGGGCTTCGGTGACTCTCCGCCACCGGACGACGGCGACTACTCGGTCACCGGGCACGCGCGTGCCGTCATCCGCTACCTCGACGCCTCCGGACGCGGTCCCGTGCACCTGTTCGGCAACTCGCTGGGCGGCGCGGTCTCCACGCGTGTCGCGGCGGTGCGACCCGACCTCGTCCGCACGCTCACGCTCGTCTCGCCCGCGCTGCCGGAGATCCGCGTGCAGCGCAACGCGGTGCCGACCGGGCTGCTCGCCCTGCCCGGCGTGGCCCGTCTGTTCACCCGGTTGACCAAGGACTGGAGCGCCGAACAGCGCGTCCGCGGGGTCACCGCGCTCTGTTACGGGGATCCTGGGCAGGTGACGCCCGAGGGATTCCGCAACGCGGTCGAGGAGATGGAAAGGCGGCTGCAACTGCCGTACTTCTGGGACGCGATGGCGCGTTCCGCGCGCGGGATCGTCAACGCGTACACGCTCGGCGGACAGCACGGACTGTGGCGTCAGGCCGAGCGCGTGCTCGCACCGACGCTCCTCGTCTACGGCGGCCGGGACCAGCTCGTCGCCTTCCGCATGGCCCAGCGCGCGTCGCGTGCCTTCCGTGACTCCCGGCTGCTGACGCTGCCCGACGCCGGACATGTGGCGATGATGGAGTACCCGGAGGTCGTGGCGTCGGCCTTCCGTGAACTGCTCGAGGACGCAGGTGAGTTGACGGCGGATGCCGGTACTGTGGCAGCGAGGACGGTCGGCAGCAGGGTCGACGCCGCGAACGCGGGGAGCTGAGACGCGAGGTGGGACGTCACAGCCGGCGCGGTCGATCCGGCGGCAGCCCGAGTACGGGCAACACGGCGAACACCCCTGTGGGTCAACAGGGACGGCAGCCTCAACAGGGGCTACAACCTCAACAGGGGCAGGAAGCCCCCCCCTTCCCTGTTCCCGACGGCACGCCCGCTCACGGCTTCCCGCGCTTCTCCGACGGCACCCCGGCGCACGGGACGCCGCGTCTCCCGGAGGGAACCCCCGCCCACGGCTTCCCCCGGGTCCGGGGAGGCGGACACCCTGAGCAGCGTGAAGCCGGCGGTGGCTGGGGCGAGTTGGGCGGGCGGCCCGGGGTCGGTCCCGCCATACCGCGTCAGTGGCCCGCGCCCCCGCCCGTCTCCGGTCCCCGGCAGGCGTACGTCGACGCCTTCGAGGGAACGGGCGCGCACGGCGCCGTAGCCGACGACGTCGACCTCTTCGCGCCCCGCGTCCGGACCTCGCACCCCTCCGACACGCCCGGGACCGGCGACGCTCACGCGCCGGCGGCCGATGCGGCGGTCAAGGGCAAGGGGGGCAAGGGGCGGGCGTTCACCGGGATCGCGGCGGCCGCCGTCACCACCGTGCTGGCGGTCGTCGTGGCCGGGCAGGTCACCAGCGGCCAGACGGACGACGACGGCGGTACCCGGACACAGACCGCGAGCGGCTCGGGCCAGGACGTACGGGGGTACGGGGACTCGGGGGCGCGCAGTGACGCCGTTCCCGCCGCACCGGACGCGGCGGCGACGCTGACCTACGACCAGAAGATGGTCAAAAAGTACGCGCTCGGAGCGGCCCTCAAGGGCTCCGGGAAGTTCGACGCGATCCGCGGGTTCGCCAAGGCGCCGGGGACGGGGCAGAAGTACAGGTACCGGGTGGACGTCGAGCAGGGGCTCGGGCTCGACGGTGAACTGTTCGCGCAGGCCGTGCAGAAGACGCTCAACGACAACCGCAGCTGGGCGCACAACGGCGGCCGTACGTTCGAGCGGATCTCCTCCGGCAAGCCCGACTTCGTGATCACCCTGGCCAGCCCCGGCACCACCGCCTTCTGGTGCGCCAAGTCCGAACTCGACACCACCGAGGACAACGTGTCCTGCGACTCGGCGGCCACCGACCGCGTGATGATCAACGCGTATCGATGGGCGCAGGGGTCCGTGACCTACGGCGACAAGATCTACGCATACCGGCAGATGCTGATCAACCACGAGGTCGGCCATCGTCTGGGCAAGGGGCATGTGACCTGCGACAAGGACGGCGAACTCGCCCCGGTCATGCAGCAGCAGACCAAGTTCCTCGACCACGACGGGATCCACTGCCGGGCCAACCCCTGGCCGTTCCCCGGAAGTTGACACATGGCTCAGGTGTCACGTTGACACCGGTGGAAAGTTCGTTCATATTTTTGCGCATGTGGTCTAGTCATGCTGTCCGTCGCGCCGCCATCGAGCTGGCGCTGATCGGCGTGACCCCGCTCTGCGTGGCCGACATTCTCTGTCGCTGACACCCGCCCCCGGCGTGCGTGTCGCGACCGGCACCTCTGCCGTCACCGACTGACCTTCGACTTCTGCCGACGTCTCGTCGTCGGCGGTTCTCCATGACCTGGTGCTCTTCAGTGCCATTGGTGTGACCTGACGCGTGCTGTGACGCCGGGCGGACGTGTGTTCATTTCCGTCTCATTCCTCGTCGTTCCGTCTCATTATTCGAGAGGTCGTCTTCCGATGCGCCAACCGTCCGTCAGAGCGCGCCGCGTCGCAGCGGTGTCCGTCAGCCTTGTCCTGGCCGCGGGCGCCGCCGCGTGCGGTCCGAAGGACAACGATGCCAAGGGCGCGGGAAGCGGCGACTCCAAGCCGCAGAAGGGCGGCACACTCACCGTTCTGAACTCCAAGCCGCAGGACGACTTCGACCCCGCCAGGCTGTACACCTCCGGCGGCGGCAACGTCCCCTCGCTCGTCTTCCGTACGCTCACCACGCGCAACCGCGAGAGCGGGGCGGCAGGCGCGAAGGTCGTCCCCGACCTCGCCACCGACACCGGGCGCCCGAGCGAGAACGCGACCGTCTGGACGTACACCCTGAAGGAAGGGCTCAAGTACGAGGACGGTACGGCGATCACCAGTGCCGACATCAAGTACGGCATCGAGCGTTCCTTCGCCCCCGAACTCTCCGGCGGCGCGCCCTACTTGAGGGACTGGCTGATCGGCGCCGCCGACTACCAGGGCCCCTACAAGGACAAGGGCAAGGGCCTCGACGCGATCGAGACGCCGGACGCCCGCACGATCGTCTTCCACCTGGACAAGCCCGAGGGCGAGTTCCCCTACCTGGCCACCCAGACGCAGTTCACCCCGGTCCCGAAGGCCAAGGACACCGGCACCAAGTGAGGAGCACCCGATCTCGTCGGGCCCGTACAAGGTCGTCAGCAACGAGGGGGACGGCGAGCGGCTGATTCTGGAGCGCAACACCTACTGGTCGGCCGCGACGGACGCGGAGCGCAAGGCGTACCCGGACAAGATCGACGTACGGTCCGGGCTCGACTCGTCGGTGATCAACCAGCGGCTTTCCGCGTCTCAAGGGGCGGACGCCACGTCCGTCACCACGGACACCAACCTCGGCCCGGCCGAACTCGCCAAGGTCTCCGGCGACAAGGAACTGGCCGCGCGCGTCGGCACCGGACACTTCGGCTACACCAACTACATAGCGTTCAACCCGAAGATCAAGCCGTTCGACAACATCAAGGCGCGCCAGGCGGTCTCGTACGCCATCGACCGTACGAGCGTCGTCAACGCGGCCGGCGGCTCGTCGCTCGCCGAGCCCGCCACCACCTATCTGCCGAACCAGAAGTCCTTCGGGTACACGCCGTACGACCACTTCCCGGCGGGTGCCTCGGGGGACCCGGCGAAGGCCAAGGAACTGCTGAAGGCGGCCGGTTACCCGAACGGGCTGACCGTCACCCTGACCCACTCCAACGCCAAGGACTTCGAGACCAGCCCGGAGATCGCGACCGCTGTCCAGGACGCGCTCAAGAAGGCCGGGATCACGATGAAGCCGAACGGGCTGGAGGACAACGACTACTCCGACACCATCCACGACGTGAAGAAGGAGCCCGGGTTCTTCCTCGCCCACTGGGGTGCCGACTGGCCCTCCGGCGGCCCCTTCCTCGCTCCGATCTTCGACGGCCGGCAGATCGTCAAGGACGGTGCGAATTTCAACACCGGCTTCCTCGACGACAAGTCGGTCAATGCCGAGATTGACGCGATCAACAAGTTGACCGATCTTGACGCTGCCGCCAAGAGGTGGGGCGCACTGGACAGCCAGATCGGAGAGCAGGCGCTGACCGTGCCGCTGTTCCACCCCGTCTACAAGCGGCTGTACGGCAAGGACATCAAGAACATCGTGATCAGCGACTGGACGGGTGTCCTGGACATCTCCCAGGTCTCGGTGAAGTGACGACGACGTGAGCGAGGTCCTTCTCGCCTCCCAGGCCGCCGGGACGGGTACGACACCCGCCCCGGCGGTTTCGGGGGCCCGTCAGTTCTGGCGACGGCTGCGTGCGCAGCGGGATGCGCCAGTGCGCGCTGATCGCCATGGCGCTCGCCTGCGAACCCGACCTGCTGATCGCCGACGAGCCGACGACCGCGCTGGACGTGACCGTCCAGGCCCAGATCCTCGACCTGCTGCACACGCTGCGCGAGGAGACCGGCATGGGCCTGCTGCTCGTCACGCACGACGTGGGCGTAGCGGCGGAGAGCGTCGACGACGTGCTGGTGATGCGGCACGGGCGGGCCGTCGAGCACGGCCCGGTCGCCGCCGTCCTGGGGGCACCCGCCCAGGCGTACACGCGTGAACTGCTCGCCGCCGTACCACGCGTGGAGGCGCGGCGGGTCCCGGGGGACGCCGCCGGGTCTGGCTCGGGCGTCGGGTCCGGGTCCGGGTCCGGGTCTGGCTTGGGCGTCGGGTCCGGGTCCGGGTCTGGCTTGGGCGTCGGCTCCCGGTCCGGGTCGGGGTCCGGGTTCGGGTCGGGCTCCGGCTCCGGGTCCGGGTCCGGGTCTGGCTCGGGCGTCGGCTCCGGGTCCGGGTCTGGCTTGGGCGTCGGCTCCCGGTCCGGGTCGGGGTCCGGGTTCGGGTACGGGTCCGGGTCCGGGTCCGGGTCGAGCGTCGGCTCCGGCTCCGGGTCCACTTCGGGCGTCGGCTCCGGCTCCGGGTCCGGGGCCGGGTCGGGGTCCGGCTCGGGCCCGGGCGTCGGCGTCGGCTCCGCGGAGGTCGTGCTGGAGGCCACCGGTGTGCGGCGCGAGTTCGGGCGCGGGAAGCGGGCGTTCGCGGCCGTGGACGACGTGTCGCTGACCGTGCGCCGGGGCGAGACCCTCGGCATCGTCGGCGAGAGCGGCAGCGGCAAGACGACGCTCGGGCGGATGCTGGTCGGGCTGCTGGAGCCGACGGCCGGCGAGGTGCGCTACGAGGGGCGGGTGCGGTCGGGGGTCGGTCCGGCCGTGCAGATGGTGTTCCAGGACCCGGTCTCCTCGCTCAACCCGCGCCGCAGCGTGGGCGAGTCGATCGCCGACCCGCTGCGGGCACGCGGCGAGCGGGACGACGCGCGGGTCCGGGCGCGCGTGGGCGAGCTGCTGGAGCGGGTCGGGCTCGACCCGGCACACTTCGACCGCTATCCCCACGAGTTCAGCGGCGGCCAGCGCCAGCGTGTGGGCATCGCTCGGGCGCTGGCCGCCGAGCCCCGCGTCATCGTCTGCGACGAGCCGGTCCCGGCGCTCGACGTCACGACCCAGGCCCAGGTGGTCGCCCTGCTCGGCGAGTTGCAGCGCGAACTCGGCCTCGCGCTGGTGTTCGTCGCCCATGACCTCGCGGTCGTACGCCAGGTCAGCGACCGCGTCGCGGTGATGCGGCACGGACGGATCGTCGAATCGGGCCCCGCCGACGAGGTGTACGACAATCCGCGGGATCCGTACACCCGGCAGTTGCCGGCCGCCGTACCCGCTCTCGATCCGCTTGTCGCTGCCCGGCGCCGTGCCACGCGACGGGAGTTGGCCCCGGCATGACCACACGTGTGTTCGTGACCAGAGTGTGCGAGTGATCTCTTAGCGCGACGGAACGCGAACCGCACGGGAAAGTTACGACCGTTCACCCCTTTTGGTGGTGCGACGGACAACCGTCCGTCGCACCACCGTGATGTCCGCATACGTTCGTCCCGCTGCGAGCCGCCGGGTCAACGGCGGCTCCTCATACGGGAGATCGGGGGTGTGCTCGTGCGCATCGGACTGCTGACGGAGGGTGGCTATCCGTATGTGAGCGGTGACGCCAGGCTCTGGTGCGACCGGCTCGTGCGCGGGCTCGGCGGACACGAGTTCGACATATACGCGCTCAGTCGCAGCGAGCGACAGGAGGACGAGGGCTGGATCGAGCTGCCACCGCAGGTCAGCCGGGTCCGGACAGCTCCCCTGTGGACCGCCGAGGACGACGGCGTGGTGTACGGCCGCCGCGCACGGCGGCGATTCGCCGAGCTCTACGGAGAGTTGGCCTCGGCCCTGTGTGCCGGGCCCGGTACGGGGACCGCCTCGGGGGGCGCACCGAACGGACCGGAGGCGTCCACCGCCGAGGCGGACCGTTTCGGCAGCGCGCTGTACGGCCTCGCCGAACTGGCCCGCGACGAGGGCGGCCTGGTGGGAGCGCTCCGCTCCGAAGTCGCCGTACGCGCCCTGGAGCGCGCCTGTCGTGCGCCCGGCGCACAGGGAGCGGCGCGCGAGGCGCGCGTCCCGGACCTGCTCACCGTCGCCGCGTCCCTGGAACGCGCCCTGCGCCCCCTCTCTCTCGACTGGTACGAGGACGACGGGCTCGGTTCGGTGGACCTGTGCCATGCCGCGGCAGGTGGTCCGGCGGCGCTCCCCGGCCTGCTCGCCCACCACTTCTCCGGCGTACCCCTGCTGGTCACCGAGTACGGCGTCCCGCTGCGTGCGCACTACCTCGCCTCGGGCGCCGACGACAGCGCCCCCGCCGTACGGTCCCTGCTCGCGGCCTTCCACGGCAGGCTGGCCGCGGAGGTCTACCGACGGGCCGCGATCGTCACCCCCGGCAACACGCACACCCGCCGCTGGCAGGAGAGATGCGGGGCCGACCGGGAGAAGCTGCGCACGGTCTATCCGGGCATGGACGCGTCCCACTTCGCGGAGGTGGGCGAGTCGCCGGAGTCCGGGGACACCGACACGCTGATCTGGGTCGGCCGCATCGAGCCCGCCAAGGACCTGGTCTCCCTGCTGCATGCCTTCGCCGAGGTGCGCAAGGAGGAACCGAAGACCCGCCTGCGCGTCATCGGGGCGGCCACGGGCGCCGAGAGCGAGGCCTACCTCGGTCACTGCCGGGCGCTGGCCGCGCAGCTCTTCCCCGACGAGGCCGAGGGCATTCACGCAGTCGGCGACAACCCGGTGTCGTTCGAGGAGATCGGCGGCCCGGAGGCACCGACGCTCGCCGAGGCGTACGCGGCGGGCGGGGTGGTCGTCCTGTCGAGCGTGGTCGAGGGCTTCCCGATCAGCCTGGTCGAGGCCATGTTCTGCGGTCGGGCGACCGTGTCGACGGACGTGGGCGCGGTGGTCGAGATCATCGGCGGTACGGGGCTCGTGGTGCCCCCGCGCAACCCGCGAGCGCTCGCCGAGGCGTGCGTGGCGCTGCTGCGCGACCCGGCGCGCCGGGAGCGGCTGGGCGCCGCCGCCCGCGCCCGTGCCCTCGAACTGTTCACCGTCGAGCAGAACGTCGAGGCATTTCACGGCATTTACCTGGAGGTCGTCGCGCGCAGCCCCGCCCGCGGGGTGGTTCTCGACGGAGCCGGGGAACCGCTCCCGTTCGCCGTCCCGGCGGAGGCCCACGTCCCCGGCCGCTGGACGCAGCCCGGCATAGGCGTGGTGGCCCGGGGCGGGCCCAGTTGGGCGACAGGACGCGCTTCCGCACCGGTACAGGCGACCCCCGTACCGGCCGGGGAGGGCGCCCGATGAGCGAGCTGGGAGAACTGGACCGCCCCGGGACACCGGACAGCCCCGGAGCCTGGGACGACCACTCGGAGGAGTGGCTCATGGGCACCGCCGAGACGGACGTCCAAGACACGGAGTCGAACGTACGAGGCGCGCAGACGGAGGCGGAGGCGGACGTACGAGACGCGGAGACGACGCAGACGGTTTCGCAACCGTCGACGCCTTCCACTCGCGCCGCACGCCGTGGGACCGCCGACCCCGTGAAGGCTCTCATGCACCGACACCGTGAGCTGTGCGAGCGGGCGGTGGACCCACTGGAGATCGCCGCAGGCCTGGAGGCCCACGGCGTGACGGACCGAACTGCCGCACGCTTCCGCCACCGGGACGTGTTCTCCCTGGCCGAGGAGATGCACGCCCGGGTCTCCAGGGACGCGGAAACAGCACCGCGGCCCGCCCCGCCGGCCGCATCCGGCGTACGGGCCGACTGGGTCCTGCTCTCCGTGCTGCCGGGCGCCCTGTGCGCGGCGACGGTGGCCGGCCTGCACCTCACCGAGGGCCGGATCCGGCTGGCCTTGGCGACACTGGGCGCCCTGGCCGTGGTGCTTGCCGTGCGCGCGGCACTCGGCCGGGGCCCGCTGAGCGCCAGGTCCCGCCCGGAGTCCCCGGGCACGTACCCGAGCCGCACCCCGGCCTCCACGCGCGCGTGGACCTCCTGGCTCCTCGCGTACGCCCTCCTGGGCGACGGCCTGCTCACCGCCGCCCTGACGGACGGCCCCGACGGATTCCCGGCCGCACTACGGGAACTGTCCACCGGCCCGGCGCTGGTACTCACCCTGTCCTGTGCGCCGGCGGCCTGGTGCGCACACCTCTTCGCGGCCGGAGCCCGTCGCAAGCTGGCCGCCAGCCGTGGCCTGGCGGACTTCACCGCGGCCGTGAAACCCCTCCTCCTGGGCGCCGTCGCCCTGTTCCTCTGCGTGTCGTCAGTGCTCGTGGCGCTCTGCGCGACGGTGCTGCACGAACCGGTGGCCTACACCACGACTGTCACCCTGGGCGCTCTGCTCCTCCTTGCCCGCCTCCTCACGACGCATGGCTTCACCCACGCCCCGGCCGTCGTCCTCGGTGCGGCAGCCGCAGCCGAGGCGACGACCCTGGCCGCCGCCCTCGCGTCCCGCCTCCCCGGCTGCGCCTTCCTGGCGGCCCCGGTGGACGCGGTCGTGGCCGCCTGCGGCCCGGCGGGCATCCCGGCCGCGGCCTGTGGCGTGGCCGCCCTGCTCCTCCTGCTCCACGCGACCCGCTCGCTGACCAGAGCGTCGGCGCACGCGATCCCGGGGGAGCCCGTATGACGCCCCGGACCACGACTACGGCAGTCGGCCCGTTCCGCAACGCCCGGTCCCCGATCACGAACGCACCCGCAACCCCCCGAAGGAGAACACCGATGATCACCTCCCGACCCGGAGCCGGAGAGTCCGCCGAGGGAGCCGTCCGATGAGGGTTCTGCTGATCGGAGCCAACGGCTATCTCGGCCGCTTCGTCGCCGACCGGCTGCTCGCCGACCCGGCCGTGCAGCTCACCGTCCTCGGCCGCGGCGACGACGCCGACGTCCGTTTCGACCTCGCGTCCGGCAGCCCCGGCGCACTCACCCGCTTCCTCGACGCCGTCCACCCGGGAGTCGTCGTCAACTGCGCGGGCGCCACCCGTGGCGGTGCCCGCGAACTCACCCGCCACAACACGGTCGCCGTCGCCACCGTCTGCGAGGCCCTGCGGCGCAGCGGCTGCGGCGCCCGTCTGGTCCAGCTCGGCTGCGGCGCCGAGTACGGCCCCAGCCAGCCCGGTTCCTCCACGGCCGAGGACGCCGTCCCCCGCCCCGGCGGTCCGTACGGCGTCAGCAAGCTCGCCGCCACCGAACTGGTCCTCGGCTCCGGTCTCGACGCCGTCGTCCTGCGCGTCTTCTCGCCGGCCGGGCCCGGCACACCCGCCGGCTCCCCGCTCGGCCGCCTCGCCGAGGCGATGCGCCGCGCGATGCAGTCCGGTGACGGCGAGCTCAAGCTCGGCGGCCTGGGCGCGCAGCGCGACTTCATCGACGTACGGGATGTGGCGCGGGCCGTGCACGCCGCCTCGCTCTCGGCCGCGCAGGGCGTCATCAACATCGGCTCCGGCCGTGCAATGCGCCTGCGCGACGCCGCCTCCGTCCTCGCCCGGGTGGCCGGATACGGCGGCGCGCTGCACGAGCTCGACGGTCCCCCGGGCCCCCTGCGGGCGTCCATCGGCCACCCCCGCACCGACCCGGACCACGCGGGCCCGGTCGCGTATCCGTACCCGGACGGCTGCGGCAGCTGGCAGCAGGCCGACGTACGCACCGCGCGCGACCGGCTCGGCTGGCGGCCCCGGATCAACCTGGAGGAGTCCCTCGCGGACATCTGGATGGAGGCGGCATGCCGCATCTGACCAGCGCCAAGTCGGGCACGGCCAGCACCGGTGTGCGCACCGGCTTCGGCGTCCCCGGCTTCGCGCACCCCCTCCTCGCCCCGACCGAGTGGGGCGAACTGTCCCGCCCGGGCACACCCCTGCACTGGGTCGTCCTCAACGTCGCCGACGGCCCGGGCAGCCGCCCCGATCCGCACTGTCTGGAGGCCGTCGGCCGTCTGCGCAACGCGGGCGTCCGCGTCCTCGGCCACCTCGACACGGCCCACGGTGCCCGCCCGCACGGGGAGTTGATGGCCGAAGCGCAGCGGTACCGTGCCTGGTACAAGGCCGACGGGTTCCTCCTGGACCGCTGCCCGACCGACCGCTCCGCGCTCCCCGATATCGGCCGCACGGTCGGCGCGCTCCGCGCGGCGGACGACGACCCGCACATCGTCCTGGGCCACGGCACCCATCCGCATCCGGGCTACGCCGAGCACGGCGACCAGCTCGTCACCTTCTCCGGCCATTGGAGCGACTACCGCTGGTCGCAGGTGGCCGAGTGGACTGCCGACCATCCGCCGGAGCGCTTCTGCCACTTCGTGCACGGACTGCCGCTCGGTCATCTCGACGAGGCGCTGCGCGTCGCCCGCTGGCAGGGCGCCGCCACGATCTTCTTCACCGACCGTACGGAGCGCGGTGGCCGCACCGACCCCTGGGAGACCCTGCCCGGCTACTGGGACGACCTTGTCTCGCGCCTTGGAACGGGTGTCTCGGAATGAAGAAGGGCGTGGCAGTGTTACGGGGAGAACAACTGTAGTGATTGACCGACCAACGGAGTCCCCGTGTCGCTGCCACCCCTGGTCGAGCCCGCCGGCGAGCTCACCGTAGACGAGGTCCGCAGGTACTCCCGCCACCTGATCATCCCCGATGTCGGGATGGACGGGCAGAAGCGGCTGAAGAACGCCAAGGTGCTCTGTGTGGGCGCCGGCGGGCTGGGTTCGCCGGCGCTGATGTACCTGGCCGCCGCGGGCGTGGGCACGCTCGGCATCGTGGAGTTCGACGAGGTCGACGAGTCGAACCTGCAGCGGCAGATCATCCACAGCCAGGCGGACATCGGCCGCTCCAAGGCCCAGTCCGCCCGCGACTCCGTACTGGGCATCAACCCGTACGTCGAGGTGATCCTTCACGAAGAGCGGCTCGAGGCCGAGAACGTGATGGACATCTTCAGCCAGTACGACCTGATCGTCGACGGCACGGACAACTTCGCGACCCGCTACCTGGTCAACGACGCGTGCGTGCTGCTGAACAAGCCGTACGTGTGGGGCTCGATCTACCGCTTCGACGGCCAGGCCTCCGTCTTCTGGTCCGAGCACGGCCCCTGCTACCGCTGCCTCTACCCGGAGCCCCCGCCGCCGGGCATGGTCCCCTCCTGCGCCGAGGGCGGCGTCCTGGGCGTGCTGTGCGCGTCCATCGGCTCCATCCAGGTCACCGAGGCCATCAAGGTCCTCACCGGCACCGGCGAGCCCCTCGTCGGCCGTCTGATGATCTACGACGCCCTGGAGATGCAGTACCGCCAGGTCAAGGTCCGCAAGGACCCGAACTGCGCGGTCTGCGGCGAGAACCCGACCGTCACCGAGCTCATCGACTACGAGGCCTTCTGCGGCGTCGTGTCCGAGGAGGCCCAGGAGGCGGCGGCCGGCTCGACGATCACTCCCAAGCAGCTCAAGGAGTGGATCGACGACGGCGAGAACCTCGAGATCATCGACGTTCGCGAGATCAACGAGTACGAGATCGTCTCGATCCCCGGCGCCAAGCTGATCCCGAAGAACGAGTTCCTCATGGGCACCGCCCTGGCGACCCTCCCGCAGGACAAGAAGATCGTCCTGCACTGCAAGACCGGTGTCCGCAGTGCGGAAGTCCTCGCGGTCCTGAAGTCCGCCGGCTTCGCGGACGCGGTCCACGTCGGTGGCGGTGTGATCGGCTGGGTCAACCAGATCGAGCCCCACAAGCCGGTGTACTGACCCGCACCTCACCACCCTGTCTGGTCGGCGGGGGTCTCGCGCACCACAGGTGCCCGGGGCCCCCGCCGCCGTCATGAACAGACCTTGCCGTCCCGCGGCACCGTCCCGTCGAGCAGATACGCGTTCACGGTGGAGTCGACACAGGCGTTCCCACTGCCGTACGCCCCGTGGCCCTCGCCCTTCCAGGTCATCATCACGCCGACATCCTTGCCCAACTCGTCCGCCATCCTGCGGGCGCCCTCGTACGGCGTCGCCGGGTCGCCGGTGTTGCCGACCACCAGGACGGGCGCCGCCCCGGGCGCGCTGACCTCCGGTGTGTCGTACTGGCCCGCTACCGGCCAGTCGTGGCACCAACCGGCCGTGTCCCAGCCCATGAACTCCCCGAACACGGGGGAGATCCTCCTGAATTCGGGCAGCAGCTTCCTGACCTGTGCCGCGGTCGGCCGCTGCTTGTCGTCCAAGCACGATATGACCCGTTGTGCATGTGTCGTCGTGCCGTAGTGGCCCGACGCGTCGCGGTCGTTGTAGCCGTCAGCGAGTGCCAGCAGGTCCGATCCGTCACCCTGCTCGGCCGCGTCAAGGGCACTTGTCAGGGCCGGCCAGCTCTGCTCGCTGTACAGCGGCAGGACCATGCCGATGACCGCCAGCCCCTGGGTCAGCTTCCGGCCGGAGGACGTGGGCAGTGGCTTGGCGTCGATCCGCTTCAGCAGAGCCGTGATCTTCCGCGAACCCTGCTGCGGGTCCTGGCCCGTCGACTTCAGGTAGTCGTCGAGCGCGCGCTGGAAACCCCGGGCCTGGTTCTTCGCGTGTCCCACCAGGTCGGCGCTCGGGTCGACGACGGCGTCGAGGATCAGCCGGCCCACGTTCTTCGGGAACAGGTGGGCGTAGACACCGCCGAGTTCGGTGCCGTACGAGATGCCGAAGTAGTGCGTCTTCGTGTCGCCGAGAACCTGACGCATCAGGTCCATGTCGCGGGCGGAGTCGGTCGTCGAGACATGCGCGATGAGGTTTCCGGCGGCCTTCTCGCAGCCCTTTCCGAAGTCGGCCGCGTCCTGGAAGTACGCCTTCTCCTCGGCCGCGTCGTCCGGCGACGGGTCCACCGACTCGGCGGCCTGGATCTGCTTGTCGCTGCGGCAGCGCACTCCCTCGCTGGCCCCGACCCCGCGCGGGTCCCAGCTCACCAGGTCGTATCGCTCGCGCAGTGCGGAGACCGTGCCGGCGTAGGAGGGCATCATGGAGATCCCCGACTGGCCCGGTCCGCCGAAGTTGAACAGCAGGGACCCGATGCGCTTGCCTCCGGTGGCCTTGGCGCGGATGAGCGCCAGGTCGATGGTCTCGCCGTCCGGCTTCGCGTAGTCCAGCGGCACCTTGAGCGTCGCGCACTGCCAGTTGTTGCCCGGCGTGGGGGAGTCCGACGTACCTTCGCAGCGGCCCCAGTCCGGTTTCTGCGAGGTCAGCGAGGCCGGCAGACCGGATGGGGCGCCGGACGTGGCAGCGGTCGACGAAGGAGTGGTGGTGCCGGACCCCTTGTCGTCCCCGCTGCCGGACGTGCCGCCGCTGCACCCGGCCACCAGCAACGCGGCGGCGGCAGCGGCCGTCCACCGTACGAAACGAGACATGCGAACTCCCCCCTGCGGACCGTCCGCTCGAGTCGGCGGATGGCGTTCGGGCCATAGTAGGCGGATCGAGCCGAGGCCATATCGGCCTGTGGATAACGTTCTGACCTGCACTTTCTAGGTGCAGACGGTCCCTGCGGCCGGTACCTTCCCCTTCAGTAGGTAGCCGTTCACCGCCGTGAGCACGCAACGGTTCCCGCTGTTGTACGCGCCGTGCCCCTGCCCCTTGTACGTCAGCTCGACGCCCACGCCCTCACCCAGCGCCCCCACCATCTTCCGCGCGCCCCCGTACGGCGTTGCCGGGTCGCCGGTGTTGCCGACGACGAGAATCGGCGCTGATCCGCTCGCACGGACGTCGGGGTGCTCGGCGGCGCCGGGCACGGCCCAGTCGGTGCAGTCGACCATGGACCAGGCCATGTAGTCGCCGAACACAGGCGAGGCGGCGCGGAACCGGGGCAGCTTCGCCTCGACGTTCGCGACGGTGTAGCGCGCTTTCGCGTCGGAGCAGTTGATGGCGAGGTTCGCCGCGGTGAGGTTGCTGTACTCGCCGTTGCGGTTGCGGCCGTTCATCGAGTCGGCCAGCAGCATCAGGACCGTGCCGTCACCCTCGTACGCCTGGTCGAGGCCCTGGGTGAGATACGGCCAGAAGTCCTGGGAGTACAGCGCCTGCGCGATGCCGTCGGTCGCCGAACTCTGGGTCAGCTCGCGAGGGAAGAGGCCCCGGATCGGCCTCGCGTCGAGCTGCTCGAGGAGCCTGGAGATCCGGTCCTTGACGCCCTGCGGGGTGTCGCCGACCGGGCAGCCCTCGGCCTTCGAGGTGCAGTCCTCGGCGTAGTTGTCGAGCGCGAGCTGGAAGCCCCTGGCCTGCCCGAGCGAGCCCTGTTCGGGGGTCTGGGTGGGGTCGACGACCGCGTCGAACACCGCACGGCCCACCTTCCTGGGGAACAGGTGGGCGTAGACACCGCCGAGTTCGGTGCCGTACGAGATGCCGAAGTAGTGCAGCTTGTCGTCGCCGAGGACCTGGCGCATCAGATCCAGGTCACGGGCCGCGTCGGTGGTCCGTACGTGCGGGAGCATCTTCTTGGAGTGCTTCGCGCAGGCCGCGTTGAACTTCCGGGTGGTGTCCAGCAGTTCGGCGCGTTCGGCGTCGTCGTCGGGCGTTGCGTCCTGCTGGAAGTGCACGTCGAGCTGTTCGTCGTCCTCGCATCGCACACCGGCGCTGCGGCCGACGCCGCGTGGGTCGAAGCTCACCAGGTCGTAGCGCGTGCGCAGCGTCGCGTAGTCCGCGCCGAACGAGGGGAGCGTGCTGACTCCCGAGCCGCCGGGACCGCCGAAGTTGAAGATCAGGGACCCGATGCGCCCGCTCGTGCTGCCGCTGGTCCTCGCCCTGATCAACGCGAGCTCGATCGTGTCGCCCTTCGGGCGGGCCCAGTCCAGCGGTGCCTTCATGGTGGCGCACTGCCAGGGCGCGCCACCCGGCAAGGGGGACGGCGCCTCGCCGCCGCCCTCCGACGCGTCCGGCGCGGGACAGTCCTTCCAGCTCAGCTTCTGGGCCGGCAGATCCTCGTTCGCCGGGCCGGAGTCGTCGCTGCACCCCGTCATCAGGGACGACAGCAGAAGGGCAGTGGCCGTCAGGACAGCGGCACGCGGCCGGAGGGGACTGGGCATGCCCCCATCCTGCGGTCGTACTCCACGAGGCGCTCGGGGCGCGAGCCGTACGAGCTACCGCGCGCCAAGGGCCGTGGGCACGCGACAGCTCGCCTTCGGAGGCACCCTCAGAGGGAGCCCTTCCGCGTCAGATGGTTGAAGAACAGCCAGCCCGGCAGCACCGGAATCCACAGCGTCAGCAGCCGGTAGAGCAGTACGGCGGGGGCGGCGACCTCCTTGGGGAGGCCGACGGCGATCAGACCGACCGTCAGGGTCGCCTCGACCGCGCCCACACCACCGGGGGTCGGCGCCGCCGACCCGAGCGCGTTTCCGGCGAGGAAGACGACGGCGACGCTGGCGAGGCTGAGCGAGGTCGACTCGTCGCCGAACGCCCGGATGGACGCGTCCAGGCACATCACGAAGCACGCGGTCAGCAGCAGCATGCCGCCGATACCGGTGACCAGCTTCTGCGGCCGCTGGAGAACGTCCAGCATGCGCGGGACGACACCGGCGAACAGCGACCGCACGCGCGTGACGACGAACTTGCGCAGGAACGGCACCGAGGTCACCACGAGGACCAGTACCGCGACGGTCAGCAGACCCGCGATGACCGTCCTGGACGGCGACAGGGAGGGCGTCTTCTCGGTGCCGGTCAGATAGCCGAAGGACAGCAGCATCAGGATGTGGCAACCGAGTCCGAACAGCTGCGACGCGCCGACGCTGGCCACCGCGAGCCCCGGCCGCACGCCCGCGCGCTGCAGGAAACGGGTGTTGAGGGCGACACCGCCGACCGCAGCGGGCGCCACGATCTTCACGAACGACCCGGCGACCTGCGCGGCCACCGTCCGCAGGAACGGCACGCGCTCCGGGACGAACCCGAGCAGACTCATGGCGGCGGCGAAGTAACTCAGCGTCGAGAACAGCACGGCCGCGATGACCCAGCCCCACTCGGCGTTGTCGAACAGGGTGCCGAACTCGATGTGGGTGAGCTGGGAGAGCAGGAAGTACGCGCCGAACGCGCCGGCGATGAAGCTGATCAGCGTGCGGGGTCTGACCCGTTCCAGCCGGGCCGGTTCCACCGGTGCCTGCGGTCTGATCAGCAGCACCTGATGGCGGATCTGGGTGAGCAGATCCTCCTCGCGGGCGCCCTCCAGGGCTTCGTCGATGGCCCGCTTCTCGGCCCGCTGCTCCGCGCGGACGGCCTTCTTGTCGGGCTTTTCCAGTACGACGGGCGCGATGTCGGGGTGCGCCGCCTCGAGCCGGGCCTGCTTGGCCTGCTGGGAGGCCTCCAGGACCGCCTCGCGTTCACGCTCGGCGCGCTCGCGGGCGAGTTTTCGCAGCGTCGCGCGCGTGGAGCGCGATAGCGCGATGGGCTGGAGCATCGGCAGACAGTCCGCCACCGCGTCAGGGCCGAGTACGCCCACCGCGGACGCCACCGCGCGTTCGGCGCCCACGCGCAGGCCCAGCGTCGACACCAGCTGGGCGATGTCCATACGTAGCAACAGGTCCCCGGCCGCGATCTCGCCGACCCGGAGGTCGGTGAGGATCACCTTGCCGGAACGATCCACCAGAATCGCCTCGCCGACGAGCCTGCGATGCGCGATGCGCCGCGACTGCAGGGCCTTCACCTGGTGCCAGGTGTTGCGCAGCAGTTCGTCGGTGATGTCCTCGTCGTCCAGCGAGTCCAGGGTGCGGCCTCCGGTGTGCTCGTAGACGAGCATCACGGCGTCGGGGCCGAGTTCCGAGGTCGCGATCAGCTTGGGCGCGTTGGCGCCGGCGGCGATCGCCGCGTAGGCGAGCAGAGCCTCCTGCTCCAGCGCCTGGCGCAGCGACTGGAGGCTGCTGCGGGTGGCCAGACCGCGCAGGGTGATGTTGCGCCACATGCGGTAGAAGAAGTGCTGCGCCTGCTGCTCGCGGTCGACCACCGTGACGTCCAGCGGGGGGCCGTCCTCCAGGGTGACGAAGTAGCGTCGGCCCCGGTCGCCGCTGTCCGAAGTCTCCGGAACCTCCTCACGGGCCGCGCTCACCGGGCGGAAACCGACGTGCCGCAGGCCCGCCATCAGATTGCGCCCGGTAGGACGCACGTTCGGCGAGCCGACCGCGTACAACGTCCCGTACGCCACGGTCCAGCCGATCAGCACCGTCAGGATGATCGAGAACGGGGTCGTGTAGCCGGTGACCAGCATCGAGAAGGCATCGAGCAGCAGCACCACCCACAGCACGGCGCGCCAGCGTGGCCGGCGGGACATACCGACGGCCGTCATGTACGCGATGACCGGCGCGAGATAGCCGTGCACCGGGTCGGTGAGGGCGTGGATGTCGCCGGGGGAGGGCTGGGTCAGCGCCTCCTGGATGGAGTCCGGGGCGGCCTTGGCGACCCACAGGTCGGTGGCGAGGGTCACCCCGTGCGCGAGGACCGCCGCGAGGACACCGTCGGCGATGCGCAGCCCGTCCCGCTTGATCAGCCGCTCGATGGCGAAGGCGACCGGCACCAGGAGGATCGCGATGCTCGACGCCAGACCCGCGATCTTGATCAGCAGGTCGGGTGCCTGGCCGGTGCCCTTGTTGATGTCCTGTTCGAGCCCCGAGGTGGTGCCGTGCGCGAACGCGGCGATCGCCAGCAGGACCACGACCGCGAAGACACCCGCGAGGAGCCGCATGAGATCGGAGGGGCGGTGCACGCGCGCGGGGAGCAGTGGTTCGTCGCCCTCGACCTCCTCGACGTGGGCGTCGTCGTCGGCACAGTCGACGTCCGGGCCGGCCGGTGTCCGCTCGTGCTCGTGGCCGGTGCCGTCGGCTCCGGGGCGCGGCGAGACCTCAGAGGTGTCCTCCGCGTCTTCGGGGTGCACGCCCTGATGCCTCATGGTCTCTTCTTGGTCTCGTATCACCGGTCACCGCCCGCACGATGGTGGCATGCCCCACTGACACACAGGGGCATCAGGGTGCGATGCGGGGGCGCACAGTCTGCCGCAAGCACCGCTCCGGGGCGAGGAATGCCCGCGGCCGCCGCCTTGTCCCATTGTCGGTGGGGTGGTGCAGGATGGGGCGGATGAGTGACGAGAGCCACCCGGCGGACGCCCTGCCGGAGTACGCCGAGCGGGCCCTGGAGGCCGCGGAAATGATCCCGCCCGGGCGTGTCATGACCTACGGCGACGTGGCCGAATGGCTGGAGGAGGGCGGACCGCGCCAGGTCGGGCGCGTGATGGCCCTGTACGGAGGGGCTGTTCCCTGGTGGCGGGTCGTCCGCGCGGACGGCGTCCTGCTCCCTGGGCACGAGCTGGAGGCCCTCGACCACTACCGCGCGGAGGGCACACCCCTGAAAGAGGCGAGCACGGCCGCCGTGGGGCACCTGCCGCGCCTCGACATGAGACGGGCACGGTGGGACGGCGGCGAGCGGGCGGAGGGTCACACCTGACAGCTTCCGCCATCCGGCGGGCATCAGGGGGACCTGTGGCCCGTACGGGGTAGACCGGGCACGTCCGTGCCATGGCGTACGTTCGTGGGGCGAGGGGCCGGGGTGGCGCTCGGGGCCGGAGGGAACATGCGGAAGCCCTGCTTCCGAACCGCCCGGCGGCGTAGCGTCGGCTGCACCTGCCCCCCTCACCTCCCGGCCACCGTTCTCCGCACGTGGCTCACCGCAAACCAGCACACCCACCAGGACCGGCGAACCACGTGAGCTCCTCTTCCTCCACCAGACGCCTGCCGCACCCCCAGGGGCGACAGGGGACCCGTGGCGCTTACCGACTGGTCCGTACCCCGCCCACGCGGCAGGATCCCCTCCGTCTGGACGCCGCACAGCGCGCGGTGGTTGACCACGCGCACGGACCGCTGCTCGTCCTCGCAGGCCCGGGAACCGGGAAGACCACCACACTCGTCGAGTCGGTGGCCGCCAGGATCACCCGGGGCGGGGACCCCGAGCGGATCCTCGTCCTCACCTTCAGCCGTAAGGCGGCCGTCGAACTGCGCGACCGCATGGCGCTGCGGATCGGTGCCGCCCGCGCTCCCCGCGCGACGACCTTCCACTCCTTCTGCTACGCCCTGGTCCGCGCCCACCAGGACAGCGACCTCTTCGTGGAACCCCTGCGGCTGCTCTCCGGTCCCGAACAGGACGTGGCCGTACGCGGACTGCTCGCCGGCCAGCCCGACCTGGAGCGGCTCGGCCTCGCCCATGTGCGCTGGCCGGACGAACTGCGCGCCTGCCTCACCACCCGCGGTTTCGCCGACGAGGTCCGCGCCGTTCTCGCCCGCAGCCGCGAACTGGGCCTCGGCCCCGACGCCCTGGACGCCTTCGCCCGGCGCATCGGCCGCCCCGACTGGCGCGCCGCCGCCGCCTTCCTCGCCGAGTACCTCGACGTACTCGACATGCAAGGAGTGCTCGACTACGCGGAACTCGTGCACCGCGCGGTACTCCTGGCGAGCCGCCCCGACACCGCCGGGCAGCTCGCCGCCCGCTACGACGCCGTCTACGTGGACGAGTACCAGGACACCGACCCGGCCCAGGTGCGGCTGCTGCACGCGCTCGCCGGAGGGGGCCGGACGCTGGTCGCCCTCGGTGACCCCGACCAGTCGATCTACGCGTTCCGCGGGGCGGACGTCAACGGCATCCTGGACTTCCCGGAGGCCTTCCCGCGCGCGGACGGCCGCCCGGCCCCGGTCGAGGTCCTCAGGACCTCCCGCCGCTCCGCCGCCGTCCCACTGACCGCCACCCGACTCCTCACCCAGCGCATGCCTCTGACCCGGCTCCCGGCCGACAAGGTGCGCGCCCACCGCGGGCTCACCCCGGTCCGCGACGGAGGCCGTGTCGAGGTCTGCACGTACCCGACAGCCGGTACGGAGCTGGACAACATCGCCGACATCCTCCGCCGCGCACACCTCGAGGACGGTGTCCCCTGGGGCGAGATGGCCGTCCTGGTGCGGGCCGGCGGCCGTACGATCCCGACGATCCGGCGCGCCCTCACGGCCGCCGGCGTGCCCCTCGACATCGACGGCGACGACCTGCCCCTGCGCCACGAACCGGCGGTGGCCCCACTCCTGACGGCGCTTCGAGCCGTGGCGACCGCCGAGGCATCGGGCGGCGGCGCGCAGGGTGACGCCGAAGAGGCAGGGGACGACGAGGGCGCAGTCTCCGACGTCGCGGCGCCGGGGGCCACCGGCTGGCTCGGCACCGAGACCGCCCTGACCCTGCTCACCTCACCGCTCGCAGGCATGGACGCCGCCGATCTGCGCCGCCTCGGCCGTGCCCTGCGCGAGGAGGAGCGCGCCGCGGGCAACCCCGCACCGCCGCCCTCGGACGAACTGCTGGCACGCGCGCTGGCCGAACCGCGACGCCTGGTCGTCCACGACCCGACGTACGCGCGCGGAGCCCAGCGTCTCGGCGCGCTCCTCGGAAAGGCACGTGAGCGCCTCGCGGGCGGCGGTACGGCCGAGGAGGCCCTCTGGGACCTGTGGAACGGCACACCCTGGCCAGGACGGCTGGAGCGGGCGGCCCGACGCGGCGGCGCGGCTGGCCGCAACGCCGACCGCGACCTCGACGCCGTGTGCGCGCTGTTCGCGACCGCCGCGCGCGCGGAGGAGCGCACCGGCGGCCGTGGCGCCCTCAACTTCCTGGAGGAGATCGACGCCGAGGACATCGCCGCCGACACCCTCACCCGTCGTGCCGTACGCCCCGAAGCGGTACGCCTGATGACCGCGCACCGCGCCAAGGGCCTCCAGTGGCGCCTGGTGGTCGTCGCCGGCGTCCAGGAGGGCCTGTGGCCCGACCTGCGCCGCCGCGGCTCCCTCCTGGAGGCCGACCGCATCGGCCGCGACGGCCTCGCCGAACCGCTCACCCCGGGCGCACTGCTCGCCGAGGAACGGCGGCTGTTCTACGTGGCCGCCACGCGCGCGCGTGAACGCCTGGTCGTCACCGCGGTGAAGGCCCCGGCCGACGACGGCGACCAGCCCTCCCGCTTCGTCACCGAACTCGGCGTCGAACCCAAGGACGTCACGGGCCGTCCGCGCCGCCCCCTCTCCGTGGCCGCCCTCGTCGCCGAACTGCGCGCGACCACGGTCGACCCGCGGGTGTCCGCCTCCCTCAGAGAGGCCGCCGCGCGCCGCCTGGCCCGGCTTGCCGCTCTCACCGACGAGGAGGGCCGCCCCCTCGTACCGTCCGCGCACCCCTACCGCTGGTGGGGCATGTACGAGCCGACCGAGAGCAAGGTCCCGCTGCGCGACCGGGACCAGCCCGTCGTGCTCTCCGGCAGCGCACTCGACCAACTCGCCAACACCTGCGCCCTGCAGTGGTTCCTGGGCCGTGAGGTGAAGGCCGACGCCCCCGCGACCGCCGCCCAGGGCTTCGGCAACGTGGTGCATGTCCTCGCCGACGAGGTGGCCTCCGGACACACCCCCGCCGACCTCGCCGTCCTCATGGAACGCCTCGAGTCGGTGTGGAACGCGCTTGCCTTCGACGCGCCCTGGAAGTCGGCGCAGGAGAAGGAGCACGCGCGTGTGGCCCTCGAACGTTTCCTGACGTGGCACGTCGACTCCAGGCGCACCGGCCGGACCCCCGTCGCCAGTGAGCACGACTTCGACGTGACCCTCGAAGCCGGCGACTACGAAGTGCGCATCCGGGGTTCCATGGACCGCGTCGACGCCGACGGCGAAGGCCGCGCCTACGTGGTCGACTTCAAGACCGGCAAACAGGCGCCCACCGCCGCCGAGGTCGCCCGCCATCCCCAGCTCGCCGTCTACCAGCTCGCCGTCCGTGAAGGTGCCGTCGACGACGTTTTCGACGGCGCGCGCCCCGAACCGGGCGGGGCCGAACTCGTCCAGCTGCGTCAGGGCGCCGCGAAGAGGGACGGCGGCGAGTCGCTGCCCAAGGTGCAGGCCCAGGCTCCCCTGGAAGGAACTCCGGCAGGAACGCCGGAAGGGGGGCTGGAGGGAGCGGTGGAGGCACGCGCGCGGGGGGAGTGGATCGGCGACCTGCTGGCCACCGCCGCCGGCAAGGTGCTCGACGAACGGTTCACCCCGACCGCGGGCCAGCAGTGCGCCCACTGCTCCTTCAGGGCGTCGTGCAGCGCCCGCCCGGAAGGCCGGCACGTGGTCGAGTGACGCCCACTGTCAGTGGCCGCCGCTAGCCTCTCTGACGTGCCAGCCAGTATCAGTGACCCCGAGCAGCTCAAGGAGCTCCTGGGCATCCCGTTCACCCCGGAGCAGACGGCCTGCATCATCGCGCCGCCCGCCCCGCAGGTGATCGTGGCCGGAGCGGGGTCCGGCAAGACGACGGTGATGGCGGCACGCGTGGTGTGGCTCGTCGGCACCGGCCAGGTCGCACCCGAACAGGTGCTCGGGCTCACCTTCACCAACAAGGCCGCCGGTGAACTCGCCGAACGCGTCCGCAAGGCACTCGTCAAGGCAGGCGTCACCGACCCGGACGTCATCGACCCCGACAACCCTCCCGGCGAACCCGTCATCTCGACCTACCACTCCTTCGCCGGCCGCCTGCTGACCGACCACGGCCTGCGCATCGGCCTCGAACCGACCGCCCGCCTCCTCGCCGACGCGACCCGCTACCAGCTCGCCGCGCGCGTACTGCGCGAAGCCCCCGGCCCCTACCCGTCGCTCACCCGCTCCTTCCCGGACCTCGTCAGCGACCTCCTGAACCTGGACGCCGAACTCGCCGAACACCTCGTGCGCCCCGAGGAACTGCGCGCGTACGACGCCGAACTGCTGCGCGCTCTGGAGGGCGCCAAACTCACCAACGCCGATCTGCGCAAGGTCCCCGAAACGGCCGCCGCCCGCCGCGAACTCGCCGAACTGGTGACCCGCTACCGGGCCGCCAAGCGCGAGCGCGACCTCCTGGACTTCGGCGACCAGATCGCCCTGTCCGCGACGCTCGCCCGCATCCCCGAAGTGGGCCGCGGCCTGCGCGAGGAGTTCCGGGTGGTGCTCCTCGACGAGTACCAGGACACCTCCGTGGCCCAACGCATCCTCCTGGCAGGGCTGTTCGGCGGCGGCACCGGCCACCCGGTGACCGCGGTCGGCGACCCCTGCCAGGCCATCTACGGCTGGCGCGGCGCCTCCGTCGCCAACCTCGACGACTTCCCCGAGCACTTCGCCCACGCCGACGGCGGCTCGGCGGTCCGCCAGTCGCTCAGCGAGAACCGCCGCAGCGGAGGCCGCCTCCTCGACCTCGCCAACGGCCTCGCGGAGCCCCTGCGTGCCATGCACGCGGGCGTGGAGGCCCTGCGCCCCGCACCCGGCGCCGAGCGCGACGGCCAGGTGCGCTGCGCGCTGCTGCGCACCCACGCCGAGGAGATCGACTGGCTCGCCGACTCCATCGCCCACCTCGTGAACACCGGCAAGGCACCCGGCGAGATCGCCGTCCTGTGCCGCACCGCCACGGACTTCGCCGAGATCCAGGGCGCGCTCGTCGCCCGGGACATTCCCGTCGAGGTCGTGGGGCTCTCCGGGCTGCTGCACCTGCCCGAGGTCGCCGACCTGGTGTCCGTCTGCGAGGTCCTGCAGGACCCGGGGGCCAACGCCTCCCTGGTCCGGCTGCTCACCGGCCCGCGCTGGCGCATCGGCCCGCGCGACCTCGCCCTGCTGGGCCGCCGGGCCCGTTTTCTCGTGGCCCACGCGCGCGTGGGCGACCCGGACGACCCGGACCGTCGGCTCGCCGAGGCGGTCGAGGGGGTCGATCCCGCCGAGGTGATATCGCTCGCGGACGCCCTCGACACCTTCCTGGAGACCTCCATGAGGGGCGAGGGCGACGACGACGGGCTGCCCTTCTCGCCGGACGCGCGCGTGCGTTTCGCCCGGCTCGCCACCGAACTGCGCGACCTGCGCCGCTCCCTCGCCGACCCGCTGATGGACGTACTGCACCGCGTGCTCGCCGTCACCGGCCTGGAGGTGGAACTGTCCGCGTCCCCACAGGCCCTGGCCGCCCGACGCCGCGAGACGCTTTCCAACTTCCTGGACATCGCCGCCTCCTTCGCCGCCCGCGAGAGCGAGGCGAGCCTGCTCGCCTTCCTCGGCTTCCTGCGCACCGCGGCGCAGTACGAGAAGGGCCTCGACAACGCCCTGCCCGGCGGCGAGAACACCGTCAAGGTGCTCACCGCGCACAAGTCGAAGGGCCTGGAATGGGACGTCGTGGCCGTCCCCGGCCTGGTCACCGGTACCTTCCCCAGCGCGCAGGGCCGCGAGAAATGGACCTCCCAGGCCAAGGTCCTGCCGCACGGACTGCGCGGCGACACCGCCACGCTGCCCGACATCGAGGCCTGGGACTCCCGGGGCATGAAGGCCTTCCAGGAGGCGATGAAGGACCACCAGCACACCGAGGAACTCCGCCTCGGCTACGTCACCTTCACCCGCCCCCGTTCCCTCCTGCTCGGCTCGGGCCACTGGTGGGGGCCCTCCCAGAAGAAGCCCCGGGGGCCCTCCGACTTCCTGTGGGCCCTCCACAACCACTGCGCGGCCGGACACGGCGAGACCGAGGTGTGGGCGGACGAACCCGAGGAGGGCGAGGAGAATCCGGCCCTGCACGCGACAACCGCCGACCAGGTGTGGCCCCTGCCCCTGGACGACGCCGCGTTCCGCCGACGCAGGGCCGCCGCCGAGACCGTCCTCGCCCACCTGGAGACCCTCTCCGCCGCTCCCGACACGTACGACGACCCGGACTGGCCCCCGCCCCCGGATGACGAGCCTCCGTACGAGGAGCCTCTGTATGAGGAGCTTCCGTACGAGGACGACGAACCCCACAACGCATACCTCGACCACGGCCCTCCCGACCAAGACGCCACTCTCCCTGCCGAGGAGGACACCGACTGGGACACCTGGACCACCGACCGTCCCGCACCGCACGCACACACGCCGCCCCACGCGCGCGTGCCCCGCACCGGGCACGGCCCCGACCGTCCACCCACGGTTCCTCACGCCCGCAGACACCCCGCCGAGGCGGATCTCACACCCGAGGAGGCTCGCGCCGTCGCCTCCTGGGACCGCGACCTCGACGCCCTCACCGGGGAACTGCTGCGCGCGCGGGAGAGCGTCACCGACGTGCCCCTGCCCCCGTCCCTCACCGCGTCCCAGCTGATGCTCCTGGCCGCCGACCCGGACGCCCTCGCGCAGGAACTGGCGCGCCCCATGCCACGCCCTCCGCAGCCCGCGGCCCGCCGTGGCACCCGTTTCCACGCCTGGGTCGAGGCACGCTTCGAGGAACTGCAGCTCCCCATGCTGGGGCCCGAGGAGCTGCCCGGCAGCGACGCCGAGATCGACGACGAACGCGACCTGGAAGTTCTCAAGGACGCCTTCGAACAGACCCCGTACGCACACCGCACGCCCTACCGGGTCGAGGCACCCTTCCAACTCGACATCGCCGGACGCGTCGTACGGGGCCGGATCGACGCCGTCTACAAGGAGGGCGACGGCGGGGAAGCCACGTACGAGATCATCGACTGGAAGACCCACCGCGCCCACACCGCCGACCCCCTCCAGCTCGCCGTCTACCGGCTGGCCTGGGCCGAGCAGCAGGGCGTGCCGCTGGAAGCCGTCGAGGCCGCCTTCCTCTATGTGCGTAGCGGCGAGACCGTGCGGCCGGACGATCTTCTGGACCGGGCCGCGCTGGAGCGGCTGCTCCTGGACGAGCCGGCCGCGTTCGAGGTACCGGACGAGGATGTCAGCGCGGGCCGATAAGCTCATGACCATGAGCCAGGCCCCGGACAGCGCCGTCCGCACGTACATCGAGCAGCACCGCGCCGTCTTCCTCGACGACCTCGCCGAGTGGCTGCGCATTCCGTCCGTGTCGGCCCAGCCCGACCACGCCGCCGATGTACGACGCAGCGCCGACTGGCTCGCCGCCAAACTCAGGGAAACCGGCTTCCCGACCGTCGAGGTCTGGGCGACACCTGGCGCACCGGCGGTCTTCGCGGAGTGGCCCGCCGACGACCCCGCCGCTCCCACGGTCCTCGTCTACGGCCATCACGACGTGCAGCCCGCGGCCCGCGAGGACGGCTGGGACAGCGACCCCTTCGAACCGGTCGTCCGGGGCAACCGCCTCCACGCGCGAGGCGCCGCCGACGACAAGGGCCAGGTGTTCTTCCACACACTCGGCGTCCGCGCTCACCTCGCCGCGACCGGCCGCACCGCACCCGCCGTCCACCTGAAGATGCTCGTCGAGGGCGAGGAGGAGTCCGGTTCCCTCCACTTCCGGACCCTCGTCGAGACGCACACAGACCGGCTAGCCGCCGACGCCGTGATCGTCTCCGACACCGGCATGTGGGCCGAGGACACCCCCACGGTGTGCACCGGTATGCGTGGCCTCGCCGAGTGCGAGATCCAGTTCCACGGACCCGACCAGGACATCCACTCCGGCTCCTTCGGCGGCGCGGTGCCCAACCCGGCGACCGCCGTCGCCCGACTTGTCGCCGCACTGCACGACGAGCACGCACGCGTGGCGATACCCGGTTTCTACGAAGGCGTCACCGACCTCACCGACCGGGAACGCGAACTCTTCGCCGAACTCCCCTTCGACGAGGAGCAGTGGCTGCGCACCGCGAAGTCGTACGCCACCCACGGTGAAGCCGGACACACCACCCTGGAGCGCGTCTGGACGCGCCCCACCGCCGAGGTCAACGGCATCGGCGGCGGCTACCAGGGGCCCGGCAGCAAGACGATCGTCCCGGCCTCGGCCATGGTGAAGCTCTCCTTCCGGCTGGTCGCGGGCCAGGACCCCGACCACATCGAGAAGATCGTCCGCGACTGGACCGCGACCCACGTCCCTGCCGGGATCCGGTACGAGATCACGTTCGCGGCGGCCACCCGCCCGTGTCTGACCCCCCTGGACCACCCCGCCCTCCAGTCCGTCGTACGCGCCATGAGCCGCGCCTTCGGCAAACCGGTCCGCTACACGCGTGAGGGCGGCAGCGGCCCGGCCGCCGACCTCCAGGACGTCCTCGGTGCCCCCGTGCTCTTCCTGGGCATCTCCGTCCCCTCCGACGGCTGGCACGCCCCCAACGAGAAGGTGGAGATCGATCTGCTCCTCAAGGGCGTCGAGACCACCGCCCATCTGTGGGGCGACCTCGCGGAAAACTGGCGCCATGAGTCCTGACGATCCGGTCCGGTCCGGACCGTCGGACGCGCCGGGCGGTTCCGACAGCACCGCCCGAAACCCGCGCGAACCCGTCCGAAAACCGCCGCCCCCGAAGCGCCGCCACCCACGTCCCGCCGAACCGCCCGCCGAAATATCCGTTCCACCGGGGGAGTTGGAAGCACCTGTGACCACCTGGACCGACCACACCGCCGACCGTCCCATCTCCCTCACCGCCCCCAGCGGTATCGACCGGGCCGCCCACCACCGGCTCGACGAGGCCTGGCTCGCCGCGGCGTGGAGCCACCCCACCACCCGCTGCTTCGTGGTCTCCGGCGGGCAGGTCCTCATCGACGAGACGCCCGACGGGCGGACCGAACTCGTCATGACCCCCTCCTTCGAGGCCCCCCTCACCGAGGCACACCGCTACTTCCTGGGCACCGACGAAGAGGGCACCAGCTACTTCGCCCTCCAGAAGGACGGCCTGCCCGGCCGCATGGACCAGTCCGCGCGCCCCGCCGGCCTGCGCGAGGCCGGCCTGCTCCTCTCGCCCCGCGACGCCGGCCTCATGGTGCACGCCGTCGCCCTGGAGAACTGGCAGCGCCTGCACCGCTTCTGCTCCCGCTGCGGCGAGCGCACCGTCATCGCCGCTGCCGGCCACATCCGCCGCTGCCAGGCCTGCGGCGCCGAGCACTACCCGCGCACCGACCCGGCCGTGATCATGGCCGTCACCGACGAGGACGACCGCATCCTCCTCGGCCGCCAGGTCCACTGGCCCGAGGGCCGCTTCTCGACGCTCGCCGGATTCGTCGAGCCCGGCGAGTCCATCGAACAGTCGGTGCGCCGCGAGGTGTTCGAGGAGGCCGGCATTCTCGTCGGCCAGGTCGAGTACGTCGCCAGTCAGCCGTGGCCCTTCCCGTCCAGTCTCATGCTCGGCTTCAATGCCCGGGCCGTCTCCAACGAGATCGAGGTCGACGGCGACGAGATCCACGAGGCCCGCTGGTTCTCCCGCGAGGACCTGCGCGCGGGCTTCGAATCCGGTGAGGTCCTCCCGCCGTACGGCATCTCGATCGCGGCCCGCCTGATCGAACTCTGGTACGGCAAGCCGCTGCCGAAGCCGGGCAGCGCGCTCTGACGCCCGAGGACGGCCCCTGAGCCGGCTGCCCGGCGCCCCGGGCATGCGAAGACCCCCGTACGGCCACCGGGCCGGGCGGGGGTCGCAGTCACGCGGGTCAGGCGCCGAGGGCCTGCTTCACCTGGGCGAGGCTCGGGTTCGTCATCACAACCTGCGGGCCGTCGTTGGAGGGAACCACCAGCACCGTCGGAACCGTCTGGTTGCCGCCGTTCGCCTTCTCCACGAACGCCGCGGAGTCCGGGTCGTGCTCGATGTTGATCTCGTTGTACGCGATGCCCTCGCGATTCATCTGGCTCTTCAGCCGCTGGCAGTAGCCGCACCACGTGGTGCTGTACATCGTCACAGTGCCCGGCATGGTCTCTAGCGCTCCTCAGCAGTTCGGGGACGGGTGCTCGCTCTGGGTGAACGTTCGCGCCCCGGCCACCATTCCCGCCTGGGGTATCGAGCGAGCGGCCGGGCAGGAGACGCCTGCCGCATTAGTACGACTGCAGGGGCCTGCCTGTGGACAACCTGCTCACCCGTCTCCGGCGACCTGGCAGCATGGCGGTGTGACAGCAGCAACGCACTCCACTCTCTTCCCGCAGGTTCCGGACTCGGCCGACGCGGTGCTCGACGGACTCGATCCCGAGCAGCGCGAAGTGGCCACCGCCCTGCACGGTCCGGTGTGCGTACTGGCAGGCGCCGGCACGGGCAAGACACGGGCGATCACCCACCGCATCGCCTACGGCGTGCGCGCCGGAATCCTCCAGCCCTCCAGTGTGCTCGCCGTCACCTTCACCGCCCGGGCAGCCGGAGAGATGCGCGGGCGGCTGCGACAGCTCGGCGCCGGCGGAGTCCAGGCGCGCACCTTCCACTCGGCCGCGCTGCGCCAGCTCCAGTACTTCTGGCCGAAGGCCGTCGGCGGCTCCATGCCGCGCCTCGTCGACCGCAAGATCCAGCTGGTCGCCGATGCCGCGGCGGCCTGCCGAATCCGCCTCGACCGGGGCGAACTGCGGGACGTCACCGCCGAGATCGAATGGTCCAAGGTCACCCAGACCGTCCCCGCCGACTACGTGCCCGCCATCGCGAAGTCCGGCCGTGTCGCGCCCCGCGACCCGGCCGAGATCGCCCAGCTCTACGCCACTTATGAGGACCTCAAGCGGGATCGTTCCGTCATCGACTTCGAGGACGTCCTGCTACTCACTGTGGCGGTCCTCCAGGACCGGCGCGACATCGCCGAACAGGTGCGCACCCAGTACCAGCACTTCGTGGTCGACGAGTACCAGGACGTCAGCCCGCTCCAGCAGCGACTGCTGGAGCTCTGGCTCGGGGAGAGAGACAGCCTGTGCGTGGTCGGTGATGCCAGCCAGACGATCTATTCGTTCACAGGAGCAACTCCTGACCATCTGCTCGACTTCCGCACCCGCCATCCCGGTGCCACCGTCGTCAAACTGGTCCGCGACTACCGCTCCACCCCCCAGGTCGTCCACCTCGCCAACGGCCTGCTCGCCCAGGCCCGGGGCCGCGCCGCGGAACACCGCCTGGAACTGGTCTCGCAGCGCGCCCCCGGACCCGAACCCGCCTACACCGAGTACACCGACGAACCGGCCGAGGCCGAGGGCGCTGCCCGACGCATCCGTGACCTCGTCGCCGCCGGTGTCCCGGCCGCTGAGATCGCCATCCTGTTCAGGACGAACGCCCAGTCGGAGACCTACGAACAGGCACTGGCCGACGCCGGTGTCCCCTACCAGCTGCGCGGCGCCGAACGGTTCTTCGACCGGCCCGAGGTGCGCAAGGCCCTCAGCTCGCTGCGCGCCTCCGCACGGTTCGGAGCCAACAACTCCCTCCTGGACGATGTCGTCGACCTGCCCTCCCAGGTACGTGCCGTGCTGTCGGGGGAGGGCTGGACCAGTGAACCGCCGGCGGGGTCAGGGGCCGTCAGGGAACGCTGGGAGTCCCTGGCCGCCCTGGTGAACCTCGCGCACGACTTCGCTGCTGCGAAACAGGACGCGACACTCGCCGACCTCGTCGCCGAACTCGACGAGCGGGCGAACGCACAACACGCCCCGACCGTGCAGGGAGTCACACTCGCCTCCCTCCATTCGGCCAAGGGGCTGGAATGGGACGTCGTCTTCCTCGTCGGAGTCGCCGAGGGCATGATGCCGATCAGCTACGCGAAGACCGATGAACAGATCGAGGAGGAAAGACGCCTCCTGTACGTCGGGGTGACCCGCGCGAGAGAACGCCTTCAGGTCTCGTGGGCCCTCTCGCGCACGCCCGGGGGCCGGCCGAACCGACGCCCCAGCCGCTTCCTCGACGGCCTTCGCCCCGGGTCCGTCGCCACCGCCCCTCGGACCGGCACGGGCGGCTCCGCCGGTATCGAGCGCGGCTTCGTGGGCAGCCCAGGAGCCGCCCCGCGCCGGACCCAGAGAACCCCGGCCCGTTGCCGGGTCTGCGGGCGCACTCTGACCGACGCGGGCGAGATGAAACTGATGCGCTGCGACGAGTGCCCCTCGGACATGGACGAGGGGCTCTACGAACGGCTGCGCGAGTGGCGGGCCGTCCAGGCGGCGCGCAGTGGGCAGCCCGCCTTCTGCGTCTTCACCGACCGGACCCTGATGGCGATCGCGGAGACCGTCCCGGACGAAGAAGGGGAGTTGGCCCGCATCCCCGGCGTCGGCGTGCGCAAGCTCAACCGGTACGGAACCGAGGTTCTGGCCATCTGCGCAGGTCAGGAAGTTGCGGGGGAGGACGGCGATGACTGATTCAAACTCGTCGGAAAAATGGTTTGCGCATGCCCCGGCAATCCCCATAGGTTCTTAGCCATCGGAACAGAGTCTTCTCAGAAGGCCTGGCTCCGTGCTGTACTTCATAGTCGTATATCCGTTGGACTGGTTCACCCCAGTCCCCCAAGACGCCGAGAGGAGGCGAGTCCAGTGATCAGCATCTACACCAGCTCTGTCAGCGAGGTCAAAATGACCGATCTCTCGACCGCTTCCCTGTGCATGCTCGGCGTCTCGAACCTGGGCACCGGTCTGTCCGGCATTCCTGCCGTCCGGCCGGCGTCCACCGTGTCTCTCGCGGGTCTCCCTGTCCGCGAGCGCAATGAGCGACCGAGCAAGGCACTGGAAGCAGGAGCAGTAGCGGCACAGGCCCCGGCCTATGCCTTTGCAGCCGGTGCCGGATCCCTCAAGCAGACGACGCAGCACCACACGATGTGGGCCTTCCGTGGGCCAGAACCCTGGAGTGATCCAGCCTGATCTGTCAGGCCGGCGCCTTCAGGGCCGCGGAACCCCATCCGGGATCCGCGGCCCTTCTGTTTTCCCCGAACGGGGACGACGGAGTGAAGGGGCCTCGGGACAAGAGAAAACCCGCCGGTACCAGCCGCACTCGGCCCAACAGGGCCGGAACGACCAGACGAGGAAAACAAACCGTGCAACTCGAAGCGCACGCCCCGTCCGTACCGCCTTCCGAAACGATCCCCCCGCCCGGCCTCACGGAGGACTGCACCTTGATCCCGCTCACTGCGCTCACCGCGCTCGACGACGCCATCGAGAACCTCGGCGTACCCGTCCCCTGCCGTTCCTACGACCCGGAGGTCTTCTTCGCCGAGTCGCCGGCCGATGTCGAGTACGCCAAGTCCCTCTGCCGCACCTGCCCGCTGATGGAGGCCTGCCTCGCCGGCGCCAAGGAGCGGCGTGAGCCCTGGGGCGTCTGGGGCGGCGAACTGTTCGTCCAGGGTGTCGTCGTGGCCCGCAAGCGGCCCCGCGGCCGTCCGCGCAAGAACCCGGTCACGGCATGAACACCGCAGGAACGATCGACCGCCCCTTCACGCACGACCCCAAGAAGCAGGCCCCGATGACGCCATCCACCAGCGAGCCCGTCGGCTCCGCGACCCAAGACTTCATCACCACCGGTGCGAACGACTCGCGCCAGAACAGGACCCGAGAGATGCAACTCATCCCAGAAGCCCTGGCTCGTGCGCATATGCACGACCGCCTCCAGGAGGCCGAGCGGGAACGTCGCGCGCACCGCGTGGTGACCGCCCGCCGCCTCCAGCGCCGAGCGGAGCGCGCCTCGCTGCGCGCCCGCCGGGCGCTCGCCATGGCGGTCATGCAGTAACGACCACGGCAACTCGGCAGTAACAGCAACCACTTCTCGCGAGGGCCGGTCCGTCCAACGGACCGGCCCTCGCCGCGCGTTGGGCCCGCGTGGGCGCCGGTCAGGCCTCGGCGGCCACGGACTCCTCCTCGTCCTCCGGCAGGAATCCCGGCAGCCACTCCTCCAGTTCCGCGCGCATCCGGACCGTCGCGCCCAGTTGGCACAGGACGCCGATGGTGCTCAAGGTCACCCGGTGGATCAACAGATAGGAGGGGGGCAGGTTGAGGCGCTTGCCCAGTTGGTGCGCGGGGGAGCGCGGGTCGGCTATGCGGGCCGCCTGGTTGCGCATCCAGCCTCGACTGAAAGTGAACTCGTCCACCTGGGCCGGTTCGATGATCGGCAGGAGATAGTCGAGTACCGCGTCGGGATCCAGGTCGATCGAGTCCTTGACGAAGCCTTCCGCGCGAAGCGCCTCGTAGACCGCCTCCGCCCGGCCGTCCAGGGTCAGGCGCAGGGAGTGGCCGATCGTCGGGGGCAGACCACCCGGGAGGCGGTCGACGGTACCGAAGTCCAGTACTCCCAGCCGCCAGTCGTCCTTGCCCGCCGGGCCGCCGGGCAGCAACCGGAAGTTGCCGGGATGCGGGTCGGCGTGCAGAAGACCGGTGCGGGCGGGACCCGAGAAGAGGAACCGGGTCAGCAACTGGCCGGCACGGTCGCGCTGCTCCGGGGTACCGTCGGTGATCACCTCCGACAGCGGTATGCCGTCGATCCACTCCGTCACCAGCACCTGCTCGCACTGGTGGACGACGGCCGGAACCACGACGTCCGGATCGTCCGCGAACTCCTCCGCGTGGGCTCGCTGGGCCTGGGCCTCCAGGCCGTAGTCGAGTTCCTCCGAGACGCGGTCCCGGAGTTCGGCGATCAGCGGCTTGATGTCCATGCCGGGAATGAGGGGCCCCAACAGACGGGCGAAGCGGCTCAGCTGGGTCAGGTCGGACAGCAGCGCCTCGCCGGCGCCCGGATACTGCACCTTGACCGCGACCTCGCGCCCGTCGTGCCACACCCCCCGGTGCACCTGGCCGATCGAGGCCGCGGCGGACGGTTTGTCCTCGAACTCCAGGAACAGGTCGTGCCAGTCCGCGCCGAGCCGCGTCGCCAGTACCGAGTGCACCGTGCGGGTCGGCATCGGCGGGGCCGCTTCCTGGAGCTTCGTCAGCGCGGCGCGGTAGGGGCCGGCGACCTCCTCGGGCAGGGCGGACTCGAAGACGGACAGTGCCTGCCCGAACTTCATCGCGCCGCCCTTGAGCTCGCCGAGCACCTTGAACAGCTGTTCCGCGGTGCGCTGTTGCAGCTCGCGGCCGACGATGTCCGCCGACTCGCCGACGATCCGTTTGCCGAGTCCCCAGGTGGCCCGCCCGGCGATGCCGAGCGGAAGCGCGGCGAGCTTGGCGGTACGGGTGACCGCCTTCCGGGGAAGATCAGACATGAGCCCTCCAAGTTCCGGACAGCCGCGCCGCGTGTGCCTTAAGGCGAAACTCCGTCGACGGCCGTTGCTCCGCCATTGTCTCGTGCGACTCCCCGTCCTTTGAGGTGTGTTCTTCCTTCTTACTCTTCTCCTCGGCGCCGCACGGGCATGCGGGATGGGCCCAGACCGGGCGGGCGTGCCAGTCGAGCCCGGGTACGGAGACCTCCCAACGGGCGCCCGCGGTGGACGGGGTCCTGCCGTCGAGGAAGGCGAGCGCATGGCTCGCGGTCAGGCCCGCGACCGTCGTCGCCAGGGCCAGGTCACAGGCCCTGACCTGGCGAGGTCGTGCGGAGCGCCACTGCGTCACCAGACGCGGCCAGACAGGGTCCCGGTCGACGCGCCACCGCTCCAGGCAGCCCGCGCAGGCGGTCTCTCCCGGCAACACCAGCGGGCCCACGATTCCGGTTCCCTCCACGACACCCGCGTACAGATGAGGTGTGCCCGACATCACGAGCGGTTCGGCCGCGGCCGGGTCGGGCGCGTGCACGGCGAGGTCGTCGCGCGGGGCGAGGATCACCAGGGAGAGACCGGAGTCGCTCTCACCGTCCGGTGACTGGGCGGCCGTACGCCGTGGCGGGCGGTCGGGAGCCGCCTTGCGGGCCGCGCGCCGGGCGGACTCGTCCCGGCGTTCGCCGACGGAGTCGAGGGGCAGGCCACCCGGTGCGACGTCCCACGGCTCGACCACCCCGCCGTCGCGCACATCGACATGGCCCACGCCGGCCCCCGCCAGCAGGGAGGCCACCACCGCGCCCACCCGGCCCGCGCCCCGGACCTGCACCCGCAGCGTCCGGCGAGCAGCCAGCCGGGCCATCGCCTCGCCCGGCGCCGGTGCGACCAGGGAGAGGGAGGCCAGATCGGGGCCCAGCCGCTCCAGAACCCTTTTCTTACCGCGCAGCTTCTCGACGGCTGGGCCGCCACCGCTCGAGTCGTCGAGGAGCCCGGCCTCGCTCAGCCGCTCCAGCAGACCGTCGATGTGGTCGGCGGGCAGGTCCATCCGGTGCCCCTCCTCATGGAGGAGCGGCAGCCCGCGGGTGCCGTCGAGCAGGCTCAGAAAGCTGCCCGTCGCCGTGTCCATCGGGCCGAGTGTCATCGCGTGGGCTGGCGTCATCCCGAACTGCACGGTGTTCAGATCCCGCCAGCAGGTGCGCAGCGCGCCCTTCATGGTCGGGTGGGTGACACGCGGGTGGGTTTCACCCAGGTGGGTTGTGGCCGGCAGCGCGGCAGCTGTGTCCGACGCAGGCGCAGAAGTGGTGGTTGATCGCATGACAGGCCCCCGTAGCCAGAGAACGTCCCGTTGAAAGTCCTGGTTTGTCGGTGGATTTCGGTGATCGTTCCGCCGACGGGTGCCAGCTTGCCCGGTTCGCTCATCGGGCGTCGAAAGTTGTCCACAGGCGGTGAGTATTCGTCGTACAAATCAAACGCATGGTGGGGGATCGCCGCCGAACCGTGCCGGAGTCAAGACTTCCTCCGTGCACAGCGGGTAACGTCGTGCCGTGCCCGCCGACCCACTGCACCGCGCCGGAAACCCACAGCGCAGCACGACGAGCCAGCCGCCAAGCGGCTCGGGGGCGAGCGCGATCGAGGTCCGCAGGAGTTCCCGGCGACGCCGGACGGTCTCTGCGTACCGCGAGGGCGATCGCACCATCGTGCTCATCCCCGCCCGGATGTCCGAGGCCGAGGAACAGCGCTGGGTGACTGTCATGCTCGACAAACTGGCCGCCCAGGAGAGCAAACACAAACGGGTGCCCGGCGACAGCGAGCTGGCCGAGCGCGCCGAGCAGCTGTCGGCCCAGTACTTCGGCGGTCGCGCCCGGCCCGCGTCGGTGCGCTGGGTGACGAACCAGAACACACGCTGGGGCTCGTGCACCCCGGCCGAGGGCAGCATCCGGCTGTCGCACCGGCTGCAGGGCATGCCCGAGTACGTCGTCGACTACGTCCTCCTCCATGAACTGGCGCATCTGCTGGTGCCCGGGCACGGGCCCCGTTTCTGGCGGCTGCTGGACGCGTATCCACGCACCGAACGGGCCCGGGGCTACCTCGAAGGAGTGGTCGCCGCCGACCGGCTGCCGACCCCGCCCTCCGCGCGCGGGGAGTGAGCCCGAGCGGCGGGTGGGCCGGGGGGCGACGAGGTGTTGTGTACCGGATTTGTACCGGCTTCGTCCAAGGCCGGAATTAGCCGTTAGCCTGACCCGACGCATTCGGCATTCGGGATGGGGGACGGTCGTTACGCATGGCCAGGGAATTCCAACGCGGCCACAAGGCCAGGATCAGTGATCTCACAGCGGGCACGGATCTGTACGTGGGTGTGCAGATCTCCGGACCGGGGCTGACCTTCGACATCAGCTGCTTCGGCCTCGACGCCGACGAGCGGCTCTCGGACGACCGGTACTTCGTCTTCTTCAACCAGCCGAAGTCACCCGAGGAGTCCATCCAGCTCCTGGGCGCTCAGGCAGGCGACACGGAGTCCTTCCGCGTCACCCTCGACCGGATCCCGCCGCAGATCCAGAAACTGTCGTTCACGGCCACGCTCGACGGCGCCGGGCAGATGTCGCAGATCGCCCCCGGGTACATCCGCATCGTCGCCGGTGGCGAGGAGGTGGCCCGCTACGCCTTCAACGGCTCGGAGTTCTCCACCGAGCGGGCCGTGATGCTGGGCGACTTCTATCTGAAGGACGTGTGGCGCTTCGCTGCGGTCGGACAGGGTTTCGACGGCGGCCTCGAGGCGCTGCTGAAGAACTTCGGCGGTGAGGTCGCAGAGGAGGAGGCCCCCGCCCAGCAGCAGCCCCAGCCCTCAGCCGCACCCGGTTTCGCCCCGCCCGCCTTCGGCGCCCCTGCCCCGGCCGCTCCGCCGCCCGCCTTCGGTGCTCCGGCGGCGGCCCCGGCCGCTCCGCAGCCCGTCGCCCAGGGTTTCGCGCCCCCTCCGGGAGCCACCCCGCCCCCGGTGCCCGCGCCGTCGGTGCACGCGGCCCCCACCATCGTGGCGCCCCTGACACCGCCCGGCGGTGCCCAGGTGCCACCGCCTGCTCCGGCACCCGCGCCCTACGGACAGCCGGTGCCCCCGCAGGCTCCGTACGGCCAGGTACCCGGTCAGACCGGGTCGCTTCCCCCGGGCTACGGTCAGCCTCAGGCTCCTCAGGCGCCCCCCGGCCCGCCCGGTTACGCTCAGCAGCCCCCGCTCGGGCAGGCCCCCGGCCAGCAGGCCGCCTACGGGGTGCCGCAGGGCGTCCCCCAGGGCGGCGGCCAGGGCGCCGGAGTGTCGGCCGCGCTCCAGCAGTTCAAGGAGACGCCGACCGGGCAGCGCTGGACACAGCAGAACAAGAAGCTGATCCGCGTCGACCTGGGCGTGGGCGGTCAGCCCGTGCTGGCCCGGCAGGGCAGCATGGTGCTCTACCAGGGCAAGGTCGACTTCAGCTACAAGGGCGCCGGGTTCTCCGGCCGGATCGTGGGCAACGCGACCGGCCAGGAGATGCAGCTGATGCGCTGTACCGGCCAGGGCCAGGTGTTCCTCGCGGACAACTCCACGATGCTGCACCCCATCGAACTCCAGGGCGACGGCATCTGTGTGTCCGCCGAGAACGTCCTCGCGTTCGACGAGGGCCTCCAGTACGAGGTCCGTCGCGTCGAGGGACACGGCATCCCCGGCGGTGCCCTGTTCACCATGCAGTTCACGGGCACCGGCACCATCGTCGTGAAGACGCACGGCGTCCCCGTCGTCCTGCCCGTCACACCCACCACGTTCGCCGACTGCAACGCCGTGGTCGCCTGGTCGGCCGCCTCCCAGGTGGTCGTCTCCAGCCAGGTACGGATGCGCCGCAACGCCTACCCGGGCGACACCGGAGAGAGCGTCAACCTCCAGTTCCGGGGCGCCCCCGGCAACTTCATCGTCGTCCAGCCGTACGAGGTCTGAGGGAGCCCGTCATGAACCAGCCACTCGCGGGCTACGCTCCCGCACCCGTCACAGCCCGTATGGAGAACCACGGCAACCACATGCTGAAGGTCGCCATGCAGACCGGAAACGACCTCCTCGCGCGCGTGGGGTCGATGGTCGCCTACGAGGGCTTCGTCCAGTACGAGCCCAACCCGCCTGCCGTACGCCAGATCGCCAAGGACTGGATGACCGGCGAGGGCGCGCCCCTGATGAAGTGCTCGGGGGACGGTCTGCTCTATCTCGCCGACTACGGCGCGAACGTGGTCGTGATCAACCTCAACGGCGACGGCATCTCCGTCAACGCCACCAACCTGCTCGCCTTCGACGCGCACCTCACCTGGGGCGTCGAGCGGGTCAAGGGGCTCGCGAAGTTCGCCGGCCAGGGCCTGTGGAACACCAAGATCTCCGGGCAGGGCTGGGTCGCGCTGACCTCCCGGGGCAAGCCGATCGTCGTCGACTGCGGCGGTGGCGACGACGAGACGTACGTCGACCCGGACGCGCTCGTCGCCTGGTCCCCGAACCTCAAGGTGAAGGGCAAGCGCAGCTTCAAGGCGCAGTCGCTCATCGGCCGGGGCAGCGGCGAGGCCTACCAGATGGCCTTCTCCGGCCAGGGCATCGTCGTCGTACAGCCCAGCGAGGACAGCACCGACCGTCTCCGGTTCCGGGGCTGAGGGGGAGCCAGAACGCCATGCAGAGCCCACTTTTCGCGCACAACGACTCGCAGACCCAGGAACGCTGGAGTCTGCAGAACAAGCAGATGCTCCGGGTCACCCTGGAGGGCCACGACGACATCCTCGCCCGCAAAGGCACGATGGTCGCCTACCAGGGCCTGATGGAGTTCGACGCCGAGTACCAGAGCCGCAACCAGGGCCGCTCCCGCGCGCACACCGGCGAGGGCCTGGACCTGATGCGCTGCCACGGGCAGGGCACGGTCTATCTCGCCAACCTCGCCCAGCACATCCACATGGTGGACGTGGAACAGGACGGGCTGACGGTCGACAGCAGCTACGTGCTGGCGATGGACTCCGGGCTGCACCACGAGGTCATCGCCGTGGACAGCCTGTACGGCATCTCCGGTTCCGGGAAGTACCAGCTCAACATCACCGGCCGCGGCAGGGTCGCCCTGATGACCTCGGGCGCGCCGCTGATGATGCAGGTGACGCCGGACAAGTACGTCAACTGCGACGCCGACGCGATCGTCGCCTGGTCGACCGGACTGCGCGTCCAGATGCAGGCCCAGACGCACACGTCCGGAGTGTGGCGGCGGCGCGGCAACACCGGCGAGGGCTGGGAGCTCAGCTTCATGGGCAGCGGCTACGCGCTGGTCCAGCCCAGCGAGTTGCTGCCGCCGCAGAACGCCCAGATCGGCCAGGGTGCCGCCGCGCAGTTCGGCATGGGACAGCACGGTGCGCGGGCGCAGAACCAGGGCAACGTCTGGAGCTGACCGCACGAACGGTAAGGGGCGACCACCATGGGCGGTCGCCCCTTACCAGTTCACCCGTTCATCCGTTCAGCCGTTCACAGTCGGGCGCGGGTTGCTTCGAGCAGTCGTACGACCGAGTCGTCAGCCACGTCCGCGACCTCGGCGTAGGGGAACCAGCGCAGGTCCAGGGACTCGTCGCTGATCTCCTCCACCGCGCCGGGCGGGGCCACGGCGGCGTACTGCACGTCCAGGTGCCAGGCACAGGGCGTGTGGTGCCGGTCCAGGCGGACCGGCGTGCTCTGGAGCAGCCGCAGCGAGGGGATGCCGGACTCCTCCGTGGCCTCGCGCAGCGCCGCCTCGGCGAGCGTGCTGTCGCTCTGCTCGCAGTGACCGCCCATCTGGAGCCACATCCGCAGCTTCCTGTGGAGCGTGAGCAGGACCCGCTCACGCTCCGGGTCGATCACCAGAGCGCTGGCCGTGAGGTGTCCGTCCTCGCAGGCCTTCCACATCCCGTCGGGACGGCCGTGCAGATGGTCCAGGTAGACCTGACGGAGATCCTGCTGGTCCTCGTACTTCTCGAGCACCCGGACCGCGTCGCCGTGAAGAGTCACTCGGAGTCGTCGTCCTTCTTCAGGTTCGGCTTCTCGGTGGAGCCGCCTGCCGCCTCGCCGAGCATCTTGTCGAGCTCGGAGAAGTCGAGCTGCTCACGGTGCACGAAGCCGTCCGGATCGTCCAGGTCGGACGCCGTGGGCAGCATGTCCGGGTGGGCCCACAGGCCGTCCCGGCCGTCGACACCGCGCGCGTCCGTCAGCGACGCCCACAGGCGCGAGGCGTCCCGCAGTCGGCGCGGACGCAGCTCCAGGCCGATCAGGGTGGCGAACGTCTGTTCGGCTGGGCCGCCCGACGCACGGCGGCGGCGCAGCGTCTCACGCAGCGCGTCCGCGGACGTCAGCCGGGGCTTCGCGGCCGCGTGCACCACCGCGTCCACCCAGCCCTCGACCAGGGCCAGCGCCGTCTCCAGACGGGCCAGGGCGACCTTCTGCTCCGGGGTGTCCTCCGGCTGGAACATGCCCTGCTGGAGCGCGTCCTGCAACTGCTCCGGGTTCTGCGGGTCGAACTGGCCGACCACGTCCTCCAGCTTGGCCGTGTCGACCTTGATCCCGCGCGCGTAGCCGTCGACCGCGCCGAACAGGTGCGAGCGCAGCCACGGCACATGGGCGAACAGACGCTGGTGGGCGGCCTCGCGCAGCGCGAGATACAGCCGTACCTCCTCCTGCGGGACGCCCAGGTCCTTGCCGAACGCCTCGATGTTCGCCGGCAGCAGCGCGGCCCGGCCCGTCGGGCCCAGTGGCAGCCCGATGTCCGTCGAGCCGACGACCTCGCCCGCGAGCACCCCGACGGCCTGCCCGATCTGCGTGCCGAACATGGCGCCGCCCATGGAGCGCATCATGCCGATCAGCGGGCCCGCCATGGCCTGCATCTCCTCGGGCAGGACATCACCCATGGCCGCGCCGACGCGCTCCGCGACCGGGTCGACCAGTTCCTTCCAAGCGGGCAGGGTCGCCTCGACCCACTCCGCGCGGCTCCACGCCACCGCGGAGCCGGCACCCGACGGCAGCGACGTCGCGTCGTCCAGCCACAGGTCCGCCAGCCGGACGGCCTCCTCGACGGCGGTGCGCTCGGCGGGACCGATGCTCGAGTCCTTGACGCCGTCGGACGTCCCCTGCGAGACCGTCTGACGGGCGATCTGCTTGGCCATGTCCCAGTTCACCGGTCCGCCCTCGTACGAGAGCATCTGGCCCAGCTGCTGGAATGCGGCACCCAGGTCGTTGGGGTTCATGGAACCGAACATGGCTGCGAACGGATTGTCGCCTCCTGGACCGCCGAAGCCGGGCAGTCCGAAACCGAACGGCCCCTGACCAGCACCGCCCTGTGGGTCCTTCTGCTTGCCCTCGTCGCCGTTCTCCGGCTCCTCCGGCGGAAGGCCGAATCCGAATGGGGTGTCACTCACGGGATTCCTCGGCTGGTAAGGCCGTCGGCTCTTTCGACGGCGGCTGCCCGACAACACCACCCAGCCTAGACACCGCGGCCGGTTGGGGGCTCGGTGCTTCGCCGACTCCTGGCCTGCGGCAGGATGGATGTCACCTGGTACGTACGCGTCACGCGCGTCCTTACTGAAGACAACCGCTGGAGACGCCGGTGAGTTCCCCAGATCCGCAGGTTCGCGCAGCGCGAAACCACTCAACCAATCCGGCCCTACGCCGACCAGTCGTCGCGGTAACCGGCGCCGCGACCGGGATCGGGGCGCTGCTCACCGAGCGGCTCGCCGCGTCCGAGGAGATCAAGCAGGTCGTCGCCATCGACGAGCGGCGCGGCGAGTGCGCGGCGGCGCAGTGGCACATTCTCGACGTACGCGATCCGGCCATCGCGGAGAAGCTGCGGGGCGCCGACGTCGTCGTCCATCTGGCCGTGGACCTGGACCTGGAGACGGACGGGGCGGCCCGTACGGCGTACAACGTGCGCGGGACGCAGACCGTGCTGACGGCTGCCGCCGCGGCAGGGGTGCACCGGGTCGTGCTGTGCACGTCCGCGATGGTCTACGGGGCGCTGCCTGACAACGAACTGCCGCTGGCCGAGGACGCGGAGCTGCGGGCGACCGCCGAGGCGACCGGGGTCGGGGACCTGCTGGAGATCGAGCGGCTCGCCCGGCGCGCGCCGCGGGCGCATCCGGGGCTCAATGTGACGGTCGTCCGGCCCGCAGTGCTGATCGGGGGTACGGACACCGCTCTGACCAGGTATTTCGAGTCGCCTCGGCTGCTCGTCGTGGCCGGGTCGCGGCCCGCCTGGCAGTTCTGTCATGTCGAGGATCTGTGCAGCGCTCTGGAGTACGCGGTGCTGGAGAAGGTCGAGGGCGAGCTGGCGGTCGGGTGCGACGGGTGGCTGGAGCAGGAGGAGGTCGAGGAGCTCAGCGGGATCCGGCGCATGGAGCTGCCGTCCGCTGTCGCTCTGGGGGCGGCTGCGCGGTTGCACCGGATCGGGCTCACGCCCTCTCCGGCCGGGGATCTGGCGTACACGATGTATCCCTGGGTGGTGAGTGGGAGCCGGTTGCACGATGCGGGGTGGCGGCCTCGGTGGAGCAACGAGGAGGTGCTTGCTGAGCTGCTGGAGGAGGTTGCCGGGCGGCATACCGTGGCTGGGCGGCGGCTGGGGCGGAAGGATGCGACTGCGGCGGGGGCTGCGGGGGCGACGGTCGCTTTGCTGGGTACGGCGGCGTTGGTGCGGAGGGCTCGGAAGGCTCGGCGGCGGATCTGAGGGGTGGGGTGGGGTCGGGTGTTTCTCGCCCCCGCCGCCCCTACCCGTCCCATCCTGTTCCTGGGGGCTGTGCCCCCAGACCCCCCTCCGGCCCTGGACGGGCCTTGTCCTCAGACGCCGGACGGGCTGGTGGTGCGGGCCGGGGCCTCAGACGCCGGACGGGCTGGTGGTGGCGGGCGGGTTGTCAGTGGGGTGAGGCAGGATGGGGGGTATGGCATCTCTCAATGAGCACCCCGGTGAGCAGGCGGCTCTCGACCCCATCAAGTTGGTGGCCGTTCGTGACACGGCGCTCTCCCTTGACGAGGTTTTTCGTGCTGTCGGGGACGACTCCGCCGGGGGGACCGCGCTGTTCGTGGGGACCGTGCGGAATCATGACGGGGGTGCCGACGTCAAGGCGCTCGGCTATTCGTGCCATCCCAGTGCCGAGGCCGAGATGCGGCGTGTGGCCGAGAAGGTCGTCGCCGAGTTTCCGGTGCGGGCGCTTGCCGCCGTGCACCGGGTGGGAGACCTGGCCGTGGGGGATCTCGCGGTTGTCGTCGCCGTGTCCTGTCCGCACCGGGGCGAGGCCTTCGAGGCCTGTCGGAAGTTGATCGACGACCTCAAGCACGAGGTGCCCATATGGAAGCACCAGACGTTTTCGGACGGGACCGAGGAATGGGTCGGCGCCTGCTGACGACTCTCCGGTTGCGTAACCGCCCCCCGAACGTGAGCGTTGACACGGCGGAGGTTAGTCTGCTGATCAGTCAGTTGCGGTCGCTCTTTGGGGTTGGGAGGTCGGCATGGCGGCGCTCGCCTGGTTGCTGATTCCGCTGGTGGCTGCGATCGGTGCCGGTCTGTGGGGCAGTTGGGCCAACCGGACACGCAGAACCCGCGGTGACGGGCCCGAGCTCGACGGCTACGAGCGGTTCCGCGAGGCCATGGAGAAGTCCCGTACCTGAGTTCCCGTACGGACGGCCCTGACGGTGTGCCGACAGGACCGTCCCGTACTGTCGTGCCATGCCACGCCGCACCGCGACGCTGCTCGCCTCCACCCTGATGCTGATCACGCTCCTGTGCGCCGGAGTGTTCATCCGCGTGCCGTATTCGGAGCTGTCGCCGGGGCCGACCGTGAACACCCTCGGGGACCACGACGGCGAGCCGGTGCTGCAGATTTCGGGGCGCAAGACCTACGCGACGACCGGGCATCTGAACATGACCACCGTCCGGGTCACCAGCGCCGGCTACCGGATGAACCTCATCGAGGCCGTGACCGGGTGGCTCGCGCACGACAGCAAGATCGTGCCGTACGACACGCTGTACCCGAACGGCAAGACCGAGGAGGAGTCGACCCAGGAGAACGCCGAGGAGTTCAGCCAGTCCCAGGAGAGCGCCAAGGTCGCGGCCCTCGAGGAACTCCGTGTCCCGGTGCAGTCCTGGGTGATCGTCGCCACCGTCCTGAAGGGGTCCCCGGCCGAGGGCGCGCTGCACGCCGGTGATGTCATCAAGGCCGTCGACGGCACGACGATCAAGGAGACCACCGACGTGGCCAAGTTGGTGACCAAGCACAAGGCCGGCGAGAAGGTCGTCTTCACCATCGTGCCCGCCGCGGAGCAGGCCGCCGCCGAGAAGGCGCACCGGGCGGCCACCAAGACGCGCGACGTCACCATCACGACCACCAGGTCCGACGACGGCGAACCCGAGCGCGCCATCGTCGGGATCTCCGCCGGGACCGACCACACCTTCCCGTTCACCATCGACATCAAGCTCGCCGATGTCGGAGGGCCCAGCGCGGGGCTCATGTTCGCCCTCGGTATCTACGACAAGCTGACGCCCGGAAGCCTCACCGGCGGCAAGTTCGTGGCCGGGACCGGCACCATCGACGACGACGGCAAGGTCGGTCCCATTGGCGGGATCGAGATGAAGACCGTCGGCGCGCGGGACAAGGGGGCTCAGTACTTCCTGACGCCGGCCGACAACTGCGCGGCCGCCGCCAAGGACGTCCCCGACGGGCTCAGGCTCGTCAAGGTGGCCACCATCGGCGACGCGTTGAACGCCCTCAAGGACATCCGCTCCGGTGACACCGGCGATCTGCCGAAATGCAGCACCAAGTAAAGGACAGCATTCGGCAACGGCAGTCGGCATCAGCAGTCGGCAACACCGAGTGGAGCGGGTGCGTGGTTTGCAGAGCCGCGCACCCGCTCCTGCGTTCCGCTAGTCCGCGAACGTCGCCGACAGCGCCTCCGCGAGGCCCGGTACCAGGCCCGAGCCCGTGAGCACCTCCGTCGCCGCGTCCTTCTCGCGCAGACGCACCGCCGAGTCGCGCGAGCCGTCGCGCAGGACCGCGACCGTCATCCGGACCTCCTGGCGGTCCGGGTGCGCGGCGACCCAGGCGGCCAGCTTCTTGTCGCTCAGTCCCTGCGGAACCGACGCCTCCGCCGACGGCGGAAGCATCAGGCGCTCGACGGTGAGGGCGCAGCCGACCACCGCGTCCGGCCAGGCGATGGTGGCGAGGAACTCGTCCAGCGGCTTGCCCGCGGGGATCTCGTCCTGCTCGATCGGGGTGAGACCGGCGGCCTTCTGCTCGTCCGCCAGGTCGAGCTGGGCCGCGAGAGCCGGTTCCTGGACCCGCAGCCGGGCGGTGTCTACGAGGGCGAAGAGGCGGGCCGGCTGGTCCCAGCCGAGGCCGGAGGCGTACTCGTCGATCTCGAGTACGGCCCGGGTGAGCGGGTTCGCCGCCATGGGAGTGTTGGACATGGTCACAATCCTGCCTCGTTCATGGCCCGAACCGGGAACCGAGTAAAGCGTGAGTAAGTTGCATAGGTGAGGCCTCTACGATCACGAGGCCTGACGGATGGTCCGCGATCACGGGGGCCTGACGGACCGACAGCGACTATTGAGGTGCCGACCTTGGCTTTCCAGATGCCGGACCGCGGCGGAGGCCCGCAGGGGCCACGGATCAGAGTGGGCCGCCCGTCCCGGCGCGTCCGGACCCTGCTCATGACGCTGGGCGTCCTTGCCGTACTCGGCATGGCGTTCATCATGTTCGCGGGGTTCTGGACGGACTGGCTCTGGTACCGCTCGGTCAACTATTCCTCGGTGTTCAAGACCACGCTGTGGACCAAGATCGGTCTTTTCTTCGTCTTCGGTCTGCTGATGGCGATCGCGGTGGGTGTGAACATCTGGCTGGCGCACCGGTTGCGTCCGCCGTTGAGTGCCATGTCGATGGAGCAGCAGAGCCTCGACCGGTACCGCATGGGCATCGCCCCGTACAAGAAGTGGCTGCTGCTGGGCATCACGGCGATGGTCGGCCTCATCGCGGGCGCGTCCGCGTCCGGGCAGTGGCGGACCTGGCTGATGTGGGTCAACGGTGTGTCCTTCGGGCAGAAGGACCCCCAGTTCGGTCTGGACGTGTCCTTCTACGCCTTCGACCTGCCCTGGTACCGCTTCCTGCTGGGCTTCGGCTTCGCCGCGACGATCCTCTCCCTGATCGCCGCCGCCCTCACCCACTATCTGTACGGCGGGCTGCGCATCACCAGCCCGGGAGCCCGTGCCACGGCCGCCGCGACCGGGCATCTGTCCGTGCTGCTGGGGCTCTTCGTCGCCCTGAAGGCGGTCGCGTACTGGCTCGACCGGTACGGCCTCGCGGTGAAGTCGAGCGACTTCAAGGCGACCGGCAACTGGACGGGTCTGCGGTACGTCGACGCCAACGCCTATCTGCCGGCCAAGACGATCCTGTTCTGCATCGCCATCATCTGCTCGCTGCTGTTCTTCGCGACCCTGTGGCGGCGCACCTGGCAGCTGCCGGTCATCGGCTTCGGACTGATGGTCCTCTCGGCCATCCTCATCGGCGGGCTGTACCCGGCGATCGTCCAGAAGTTCCAGGTCCAGCCGAACGAGCAGGCGAAGGAAGCCCCGTACGTCGAGAAGAACCTGAAGGCGACGCGCGAGGCGTACGGCATCGACGGCGCCAAGGTCAGCGAGTACGCCGGACGCAGTGAGACCGAGGACAAGACCAAGCTGCGCGACGACGTCGACACCACGGCGAGCATCCGCATCATGGACCCGAACATCGTCTCGCCGACGTTCCAGCAGCTCCAGCAGATGCGCAACTACTACGCGTTCCCGACCAACCTGGATGTCGACCGGTACAGCAAGGACGGCAAGGACCAGGACACGGTCATCGGTCTGCGTGAGCTGAACCTCAACGGCATTCCGAAGAACAACTGGATCAACGACCACTTCCGTTACACACACGGCTTCGGTGTGGTCGCGGCCAAGGGCACGACGGCGGACGCCGAGGGCCGCCCGGTCTTCACCGAGTCCGATCTGCCGTCCACGGGTGACCTCGGGACGTACCAGCAGCGGATCTACTACGGCGAGAAGACCAGCCAGTACTCGATCGTCGGCGGTCCCCAGAAGGAGATCGACTACTCCGACGACACCGGTGAGAAGACCACCAGTTACAAGGGGAAGAGCGGCGTCAACCTCTCCAACCCGATGAACCGCGCCGCGTACGCCGTCGCGTTCAGCGAGCCGCAGATCCTCTACTCCGGTGCCATCGGCGAGGGTTCGCGGATTCTGTACAACCGCACGCCCAAGGAGCGGGTCGAGGCGGTCGCGCCCTGGCTGACCATCGACGGCGACGCCTATCCGGCCGTCGTCGACGGTGAGATCCAGTGGATCGTCGACGCGTACACGACGACGAACGGTTATCCGTACGCCTCCCGCACCACGCTGGGTGACACGACGGCCGACTCCCTCACCGCCAACAACAACCAGCGGGCGGTGGTGGCCCAGCAGAACCAGGTCAACTACATCCGCAACTCGGTGAAGGCGACCGTCGACGCGTACACCGGCGAGGTCAAGCTCTACCAGTGGGACACCAAGGACCCCGTCCTCAAGACCTGGATGAAGGCCTTCCCGGACACGGTCGAGCCGAAGAGCGACATCTCGGCCTCGCTGATGGCCCATCTCCGGTACCCGCAGGACCTGTTCAAGGTCCAGCGCGAACTGCTGACCCGGTACCACGTGAAGGACGCGCAGACGTTCCTCTCCGGCTCCGAGGTGTGGCAGGTGCCGGACGACCCGAGCAACAAGTCGGGCGACGCGGTCCCGCCGTACTACCAGAGCCTGAAGATGCCCGACCAGAAGGCACAGGCGTTCTCGCTGACGACGACGTTCACGCCGAACGGCCGGGACAACCTGAGTGCCTTCATGTCGGTCAACGCCGAGGCGGGGACCAGTGATTACGGCAGGATCAGAATCCTGAAACTGCCGACGAGCAGAACGGTCGACGGACCCAAACAGGTCCAGAGCCAGTTCAACTCGGAACAGGACATCGCCGAGTCCATCAGGCTGCTGAGAGGCGGCGACTCGGAGATCGAGTACGGGAACCTGCTCACGGTGCCGCTCGACGGAGGCCTGCTCTATGTGGAGCCTGTCTACGTCCGCGGCAGCGGCCTCAAGTACCCGTTGTTGCGCAAGGTGTTGGTGACCTACGGCGGTCAGACCGCCTTCGAGGACACTCTCGACGCCGCGCTCAACAAGGTGTTCGGGACGGAGGGGCCGGTCACCCAGCCACCGGACGACGGCGGGGGTACCACCAAGCCGCCGCCGGCGTCGGGCAATCCGACGGTCCAGGAGGCGCTCACCGACGCCCAGAAGGCCTTCGACGACGGCCAGGCGGCTCTCCAGAAGGGCGACTGGGAGGCGTACGGCAAGGCGCAGTCGGACCTCGAGGACGCGCTCAAGCGGGCCGAGGAGGCGCAGTCCGCGGCCGACAAGAAGACCGACGGCAGCGGTACCGGTGGGGCCGGGAACGGTGCCTCCGGCAGTGCGAGTCCCCGTCCCAGTGGTTCTCCGAGCAGCAGTCCCAGCAGTAGTCCCAGTAGCGGTTCGACCAGTGGTTAGTGCTGGTCGAAGGCCCTGCTGAGGCTGCGTCCTCCGCTCCTCCCGCGCCGTGGTACGGTTGAGACACAACGGCGCGGGGTGGAGCAGCTCGGTAGCTCGCTGGGCTCATAACCCAGAGGTCGCAGGTTCAAATCCTGTCCCCGCTACTGATCTCGAAGGCCCGGATCCTCCAAGGATCCGGGCCTTCGTGGTGTGCGAACGCATGTGCCGACCTGGTGAAGGCCACGTCTTCCTGGGGCAGTTGAGAGGAACTGTGTTTGACTTGTCTCTCTGTGGGCATGTCGACAAAACGCTGTAGAGACCTCACTGGCTGCGGTATACCAGGTGTACCCAGGTTGCAGGTGGTGCGACGATGGACGTTATGGGGGACAAGGCAACTCTGTTGGAGACAGGGCGATTTGTGCAGCCTTCCGGCCGGGACGAAACCGGCGAGGCGGTAGAAGAGGCGCGCCAACGGCTCGCCGCCGAAGCCGGCGACGTCGAGGCGATGAGTGTCCTCGGAGCCATGCTGCTGCGCCGCGGTGATCTCGACGGAGCCGAGCCTCAGCTGCGTGCCGCCACCGCCGCCGGTGACCGTGCCGCCGCCAACAACCTCGGCGTCCTCCTCCATCAGCGCGGTTACGCCGACGACGCCGCCGGATGGTGGCGGATCGCCGCCGTCGCCGGATCCGCTCCCGCCGCGCACGCACTCGGCCGCCACCACCGCGAGCGCGGTGACGAGCCGGCCGCCGAGTACTGGCTGCGGCAGTCCGCCGAACAGGGACATGTGCTGGGCGCGTACGCCCTCGCCGACCTGCTGGAGCACCGCGGGGACGCGGCGACGGAGAAGTGGATGAGGGTCGCCGCCGAGCGGGGGCACCGGGAGGCCGCCTATCGGCTGGCCCGGGCACTCGACCGGAAGGCCGCGGAGGGCATGGGCGGCGCGGGTGGTGCCGGCGCCGAGGGTGGTGCGGGCGACGGTGCGGCCGGTGAAGTCGAGCAGTGGTATCGACAGGCTGCCGCCCGGGGGCATCAGCGGGCCGCGCTGCACCTCGGGGCCATCCTGGAGAAGCGTGGTGAGCTCAAGGAGGCCGGGCGCTGGTATCTGACGTCCGCCAAGGACGGCGAGGCCCGGGCCGCGTGCGCGCTCGGGTTCCTGCTGCGGGACGCGGGGGACGCCGAGAGTGCCGCCGTGTGGTGGCTGCGGGCCGCTCAGGACGGGGACGGCAACGCCGCCAACGCGCTGGGCGCGCTGCACGCCGAACGCGGTGAGACGCAGACCGCCGAACGCTGGTACCGGGCGGCCATGGACGCCGGGGACGTGAACGGCGCGTACAACCTCGGTCTGCTGTGCGCCGAGCAGTCGCGTACCGCGCAGGCCGAGCAGTGGTACCGGCGGGCCGCGTACGCCGGGCATCGCGAGGCTGCGAACGCGCTCGCCATTCTGCTGTTGCAGGGCGGGGACGCGGCGGGGGCCGAGCCGTGGTTCTCCAAGGCAGCCGAGGCGGGCAGTGTCGACGCCGCCTTCAACCTCGGGATCCTGCACGCCGGGCGCGGTGAGGACGAGGCCGCGCTGCGCTGGTACGAGCGTGCCGCCGGCGCCGGGCACACCGAGGCGGCGCTTCAGGTCGGGATCGTCCGGCTGCGGGACGGGGACGAGCGCGAGGCCGAGCGGTATCTGCGGTGTGCGGCGGGCGGGGGGAGCCCCGAGGCGGCGTACCGGCTGGCCGCGGTGCTCGACGCGCGGCGACCGCAGGCGCCCGCGCACGAACTCGGTGAGATCGCGCACGAGAAGACCGAGTGCGAGGAGTGGTACGAGCGGGCGGCTTCCCAGGGGCATCGGCGGGCGCAGGTGCGGGTGGGGATGCTGGCGTCGGCTCGGGGGGACGTGGTGGAGGCGGCTCGGTGGTACCGGGCCGCGGCCGAGGCCGGGTCCCGTAACGGGGCGTTCAACCTCGGGTTGTTGCTGGCTCGGGAGGGGAGTGAGCCCGAGGCCGCGGTGTGGTGGGCTCGGGCGGCTGAGGCGGGGCATGGGCGGGCTGCGTTGCGGCTGGCGCTGGTGTATGCGCGGCGGGGGGAGTTGGCGGAAGGGCAGCGGTGGGCTGATCTGGCGGTCTCGTTGGGGCCTGGGGAGGTGGCGGAGCGGGCGGCTCGGTTGCGGGACGCTTTGCGGGAGGAGCTGTCGGCTTGACGGTGCGGGTGGGTGGGGGTGGGTTTTTCGCCCCCGCCGCCCCTACCCGTCCCATCACTTCCTGGGGGCTGTGCCCCCAGACCCCCCTCCGGCCCTGAACGGGCCTTGTCCTCAAACGCCGGACGGGCTGGGGGTGCGGGCCTTGTCCTCAAGCGCCGGACGGGCTGGGGGTGTGGGCCTGTCTCGTGCTCGAACGCCGGGGCGGGCTGGGGGTGCCCGCCGGGGCTCAAGACCTAAGCGATTTGCCTTGGTGGGTTGGGCTGACGTAACGTTGGGTTTACCGACGCGGGGTGGAGCAGCTCGGTAGCTCGCTGGGCTCATAACCCAGAGGTCGCAGGTTCAAATCCTGTCCCCGCTACTTGAGGCCGAGGGCCGGAATCCTGTATAGGGTTCCGGCCCTCGGTGTGTTTTCGGTCAGGCGGGCGCGTGCTGTCGTAGTGGGGCCCAGCAGCGGATGATGTCGCGGACCGAGACGATGCCCGTCGGCTCGCCGCCGTCCAGGACGATGAGATGGCGGAAGCCGCCGTTGGCCATCGCGTACGCGGCCTCCTCCAGTGTCCAGGAGGGGGTGGCGAAGACGACGTCGTTGGTGGTGTGGGCGTGGGCGCGTTCCGCGTCGGGGTTCTGGCCGAGGCCGACGGAGTTGAGGATGTCGCGTTCGGTGAGGATGCCGATTCCGCCGGCGTCCGGGTCGAGGACCACCGCCGCGCCGATACGCCGCGCGGCCATCAGCGTGGCTGCCTGGCGAAGGGTGTGATCGGGGCCGATGGTGAGGACCACGGTGCTCATGGCGTCACGTACGAGCATGGGGTGGAGCCACCTCCTAGAGAGTTCCCGCCCCTGTTCAGTTTTTCACAAGTTCACAAATGGGGGGAACTTCAGGGTGGCAGTTAAAGAGACGGCAAACAAGAGGGCGCGTACGGCTGTTACAGGGCGTACGGGGGATCAGTAGCGCTGGTTGAGATAACCCAGCATCTCGTCGTGCAGGTGGCCGTTGGACGCCGCCCCGTCTCCGCTGTGCGGGCCCGGGCGGCCGTCGAGGCCGGTGAATGTGCCGCCGGCCTCCGTGACGATGATCGCGTTGGCCGCCATGTCCCACAGGGACAGCTCCGGCTCCGCGCAGATGTCGATGGTGCCCTCGGCGACCATCATGTACGGCCAGAAATCGCCGTACGCGCGCGTGCGCCACACCTCGCGGGTCAGGTCGAGGAAGCCGCCCAGGACACCGCGGTCCTCCCAGCCCGTGAGCGACGAGTAGGCGAACGACGCGTCCGTCATCTTCGAGACGTTCGAGACGCGCAACCGGGATGACGAGGAGAGGCTGCGGCCGGTGAAGGCGCCGTGCCCCTTCGCCGCCCACCAGCGGCGGCCCAGCGCCGGGGCGGAGACCACGCCGACCACCGGCTGGAAACCGCCCTCGCCCGCCTCCATCAGGGAGATCAGCGTGGCCCAGACGGGCACCCCGCGGACGTAGTTCTTGGTGCCGTCGATCGGGTCGATCACCCAGCGGCGGGGACCGGTGCCCTCGATGCCGAACTCCTCGCCGAGGATCGCGTCACGCGGGCGGGCCCGCTGCAGCTGGCCCCGGATCAGTTCCTCGGCAGACTTGTCCGCCTCGCTGACCGGTGTCATGTCCGGCTTCGTCTCGACCTTGAGGTCGAGTGCCTTGAACCGGTCCATCGTCGTGGCGTCGGCAGCGTCCGCGAGGACGTGGGCAAGGCGCAGGTCATCGAGATAGTCGGGCATAGGCGAACCGTATCTTTCACGGCTGCCGCCGGGCTACAGGGGGAGGCGGGTGCGATCACCCGCGGTTGACCGGCTCCGGCGCTGTGCGGTCGGCCGCGTACAGGGTGCGAATGTCGCCATGCGCCCCCGGCGCCGTCGCGAACCCTTGACAGTGACTCCGTGCGCGTCAAACCTATGGCGCAGAGCCGCTCGCCCCTGGGAGGCGAATGATGCCTGCAGCGCGGGATTCCTTACTGGATGCCGCTTACACGGCGCTCGCGCGCCGTCCGTGGTCCGCGGTGCGGATGGTCGACGTCGCGGCGACGGCCGGAGTGTCACGGCAGACGCTGTACAACGAGTTCGGCAGCAAGGAGGGGCTCGCCAGGGCCCTTGTCCGTAGAGAGGCCGACGCCTACCTCGCGGGCGTCGAGCGGGCGCTGACCGGGCCCGCCGACCCGGGTACCGGAGCGCGTGAGCGGCTCACCGCGACCGCCGAGTGGACCGCGTCGGCCGCTCGCGACAGCGTCCTCGTACGGGCCCTGCTGACCGGCTGCTGGAGCGAACGGCTGCCCTCGCCGACGCTGTCCGCCGTGCCGTCCTCCGCGGCGGTGCCCGCGCAGCGGCGGGCCGACGGGCCGCTGCCCTCGCCCGGCGATCTCGTGGCCCTGGTCAGGGACCGTGCCGTGACCGTGCTGTCCGGTGCAGGCGCGGCCAAGTCGGAGGCGGCCGAGATGTCCCGCGCCTGCGAACTGGCCGTCCGGCTCGCCCTGTCCTGCGTGTCCGCGCCGCCGGGGGAGGGCGGCATCGGCGAGCTCGTCAAAAGTGTGATGGAGCTGCCGCCTTCCCCTGCCGTGTGGAACTGAGCGCGCGGGCCGGGAGCGCCCGGGCCGCAGCTCGCGTCAGTGCGACGAGCCCGACAGCTGGAGGCCGATCACACCGATGATCACCAGGCTGATCGAGACGATCTTCAGGACGGACACCAGGTCGTCGAGGAAGATCATCCCGTAGATCGCGGTGCCCGCCGCGCCGATGCCCGTCCACACCGCGTAGGCGGGGCCCACGTCGAGCTTCTTCAGGGAGAGGGTCAGCAGGCCGAAACTGGCGAGGGCGAAGATGGCGAACGCGATCGTGGGCCACAGTCGGGTGAAGCCGTGGGAGAGCTTCAGGCAGACGGCGAAGCCGGTTTCCAGGAGCCCCGCCACAACGACCAGCAGCCACGCCATGTCTTGTCCTCCCGTGTGCCACGCCGACTGGCTCGGTCTGCTTCGCTCTGCTTCGTCACGCTCGGATCCGGCTCGGTGCGATTATGCACTTACCGGCACTCGCCCCTGCCAAACAACGCGGAGGTCAGTCGCCCTCCGTCCGCTCCCTCGTCGACAGCAGCCGGCGCAGGGAGTAGAGCCGCGCGGGATCGGCGTGGCCCTTCTCCACCCACTCGTCCAGCGCGCAGTCGGGCTCGTCGTGACTGCACGCGCGCGGGCAGCCCTCCGTACCGGGTTCGAGGTCGGGGAAGGCGTGGATCACCCGGGACGGGTCGACATGATGCAGCCCGAATGAACGTACGCCCGGGGTATCGATGACCCAGCCCGCGTCGCCCGAGAGCGGGAGGGCCAGGGCGGAGGTGGTGGTGTGGCGGCCACGGCCTGTCACCGCGTTGACGTGGCCCGTGGAGCGCCGCTGGTCGTTCGGCACCAGCGCGTTGACCAGCGTCGTCTTGCCGACACCGGAGTGACCGACGAACGCGGTGGTCTTGCCGTCCAGTTGCTCGCGTACGCGGGCCACGGCGGTACCGTTCTCCAGCTCCTCGCGGCTTGTGACGACGTACGGGATGTCCAGGGCGCCGTACAGCTCCAGGAGCTTGTCCGGTGGGGACAGGTCCGACTTGGTCAGCACGAGGAGGGGGTCCAGGCCGCCGTCGAAGGCGGCCACCAGGCAGCGGTCGATCAGACGCGGGCGGGGTTCCGGGTCCGCCAGGGCCGTCACGATGGCCAGTTGGTCGGCGTTGGCCACGACCACCCGCTCGTAGGGGTCGTCGTCGTCCGCCGTGCGGCGCAGGAGCGAGGTGCGCTCGCCGATGCGGACGATACGGGCCAGGGTGTCCTTCTTGCCGGAGAGGTCGCCGACGAGGGCCACCTGATCGCCGACCACCGCCGCCTTGCGGCCCAGTTCGCGTGCCTTCATCGCCAGGACGATCCGGTCCTCGACCAGGACGGTCAGCCGGCCCCGGTCGACGGTCAGGACCATGCCGTCGGCCGCGTCCTCGTGCTTCGGGCGGATGTTCGTACGCGGTCGGTTGCCCTTGCGGTTCGGGCGGGAGCGGATGTCGTCCTCGTCGGTGTGCTTGCCGTAGCGGCGCATGATTCCGGTCCGCCCGTCAGTTCCCGAGCATTCCGGCCCACAGATCGGGGAAGTCCGGGAGGGTCTTCGCCGTCGTCGCCACGTTCTCGATCCGTACGCCCTCCACCGCCAGACCGATGATCGCGCCGGCCGTCGCCATTCGGTGGTCCTCGTACGTGTGGAAGGTGCCGCCGTGCAGGGGGCGCGGGCGGATGTGCAGGCCGTCGGCCGTCTCGGTCACGTCGCCGCCGAGTTCGTTGATCTCCTTGGTCAGGGCCGCCAGACGGTCCGTCTCGTGGAGGCGCAGATGGGCGACGCCGGTGAGGGTGGAGGGGGAGTCCGCGAGGGCGGCGACAGCCGCGATGCCCGGGGTCAGCTCGCCGACCTCGCTCAGGTCCACGTCGATGCCGTGGATCGCGCCGGAGCCGGTGAACTCAAGGCCGTACTCGGTGAGTTCGCAGGAGCCGCCCATCTCCGTGAAGATCTCGCGGAGCCGGTCGCCGGGCTGGGTGGTGCGGGCCGGCCAGTCGGGGATCGTGACCTTGCCGCCGGTCACCAGGGCCGCCGCCAGGAACGGCTGGGCGTTGGAGAGGTCCGGCTCGATGGTGAGGTCCCGGCCGAGCAGGGCGCCGGGTGTGACCCGCCAGACGTTCTGTTCGCCGCCCGACTCCGGGGTGTCCACCTGGGCGCCGACCGCGCGCAGCATGTCGACCGTCATCCGGATGTGGGGGAGGGAAGGCAGGGTCGCGCCGGTGTGGCGGACCTCGACGCCCTGGTTGAAGCGTGGGGCGGACAGCAGCAGGGCGCTCACGAACTGCGACGACGAGGACGCGTCGATCGACACCGGGCCGCCGTCCAGGGCCCCGGTGCCGTGCACCGTCAGCGGGAGCGCGCCGCGGCCGTCGTCGTCGATGCGGGCGCCGAGGGCGCGCAGACCGTCGATCACGCCGTGCAGCGGACGCTCGTACGAACGCGGATCGCCGTCGAAGCGGATGGGGCCGTCGGCGAGGGCGGCGACCGGGGGCAGGAAGCGCATCACGGTGCCGGCGTTGCCGACGTCGACCGTGGCGGGGCCGTGCAGGCCGGCCGGGATCACGCGCCAGGCCTCACCCGAGGGTCCGTCGGAGCCGCCCGCCACGGAGGAGCTCGACGACACCGTCTCCTCGATGCCGACGCCCATCGTGCGCAGGGCGGCTGCCATCAGGAGGGTGTCGCGGGAACGGAGGGGGCGGCGCAGCCAGCCGGGTTCCGAGGCGAGGGCGGCGAGGATGAGGGCGCGGTTGGTGACGGACTTGGAACCGGGCACGTGGACCGTCGCGTCGACGGCTCCGCTCGCGTGCGGGGCGGGCCAGAGGGCGGTGTCTGCGGGGTTCGGGGCCATGGGGTCACTTTAGTAGCCGGTGGTGGTTCGGGTGCGGGTGCGTTGTGGCTGGTCGCGCAGTTCCCCGCGCCCCTGGGACGCTGCCCCTGCGGGGCGCGTCCATCGGGTCGGGGGCCTCCGCCTGTCTCTCCTTGTTCGCCCCGCCTACACCTCCAGCAGCCACCTGCCTCCGCCTATCAGTGAGCACAGGCTCACCGCGTGGAACAGGAAGAGCCACAGGCCTGCCGGTACGTGGGTCAGTCGGGACAGTTGGTCCGCGTCCGAGTCGCCCGCTCCGCCCCTTCTGCGCTTGGCCTGGAGTTCGAAGGCCGGGCGGACTCCGCCCAGCAGCAGGAACCACACCACCGCGTAGGCGAACGCCGCCTGGATCTGGGGGCCGGCGAACCAGGACACCAGGACGAAGGTGCCGCCGGTGACGAACACCGTGAGGGCGCCGTACGCGTTGCGGATCATCACCAGCATCGCCACCAGCAGCGCCGTGGCCAGCCACAGGAGGGCCGTGATGTGGCCGGCGGCGAGGAGCGCGGCGCCGCCGAGGCCGAGCAGCGGGGGAGCGGTGTAGCCGAAGGCGGCCGTGAGGATCATGCCGATGCCGTGCGGCTTGCCCCGGCTGACCGTGAGGCCGCTGGTGTCGGAGTGCAGACGGATGCCCGTGAGGGTACGGCCGGTCAACAGCGCGACGAGCCCGTGGCCGCCCTCGTGGGCGATGGTGATGGCGTTGCGCGAGAGGCGCCACAGGGGATGCGGGACGGTCACGGCGAGCGCGGCGGCCAGGGTCGCTATCACCACCCACAGGTCGGGGTCGGGCTGGCTGCCGAATATCTCGTCCCAGAGGCCGGCCAGCGAGGTGGATGCGGTGCTGTCCATTGTCGGCGGAGGCTCCTAGCGTCGCAGTCGATGGGGGCCGGCGCGTAGCGCCATCGTTGAGGGGTGGTGGTCGGGAGGCGGGTGGGCCTGGCAGTGTGGCACGTATGTGCGGTAGGTATGCAGCGAGTCGTGCGCCCGAGGATCTCGCAGGAATCTTTGAGGTCGACAAGTGGGAGCCCGAGGAGACCCTCGCCCCTGACTTCAACGTGGCCCCGACCAAAGAGGTCTACGCGGTCCTCGACCGTCCTCTGAAGGACGCCGAGGACCCCCAACCGGTTCGGCAGCTCCGGAAGCTGAAATGGGGCCTCGTCCCCTCCTGGGCCAAGACGCCCGAGGGCGGCGCCCGGATGATCAACGCGCGCGCGGAGACGGTCCACGAGAAGCCCTCGTATCGTCGTGCCTTCACCACCCGGCGCTGCATCCTGCCCGCCGACGGGTACTACGAGTGGGTCACCGGGGCCGGCGAGCGTGAGCTGGAGGTCGAGGGCAGGAAGAAGCGGCCGCGCAAGCAGCCGTACTTCGTGACGCCCGCCGACGGGTCGGTCTTCGCGATGGCGGGACTGTACGAGTTCTGGCGGGACCGGACCCTGCCGGACGACCACGCGCTCGCCTGGTGGGTGACGTGCTCCGTCATCACCACCGAGGCGGAGACCTCGCCGCTCGCGGTCGCCCCCGCCGAGGGCCCGCGTGCCCTGGCCGACATCCACCCCCGGATGCCCCTCATGCTCACCCCGGACCACTGGGACGCCTGGCTCGACCCGGCGCGTACCGAGGTGGACGACCTGCGCGAGCTGCTCGCACCGCCCCCGACCGGGCTGATGCGCGCGTACCCCGTCTCCACGGCCGTGAGCAACGTCCGCAACAACGGGCCGGAGCTGCTCACCGAGCTGGAGGGGCCCGAGGAGGGCACACTCTTCTGATGTGAGCCCTTCCGAAGCGCATACCGAGACCGCCGACAGCGTCGAGACGGTCGAGACCGATGCCGGTACCGCCCGCGTCACCTGGCACCCGGCCGAGGCGGCCCGGTTCGTCCTGGCCGTCGGCCATGGCGCGGGCGGGGGCATCGAGGCGCGGGATCTTCAGGCGCTCGCCGGGGAGCTGCCCGCGCACGGTGTCACCGTCGCGCTCGTCGAGCAGCCCTGGCGGGTGGCCGGGAAGAAGGTCGCGCCCGCGCCGAAGACGCTGGACGTGGGCTGGCGGGGCATCTGGCCCGCGCTGGCGAAGCCCGGGCTGCCGGTGATCGCGGGCGGGCGCAGCGCCGGGGCCCGCGTGGCCTGTCGTACGGCCCGGGAACTGGGCGCTGTGGCGGTGCTCGCGCTCTCTTTTCCGCTGCACCCTCCCGGCAAGCCGGAGAAGTCGCGGGCCGCCGAACTGCTCGGGGCCGGGGTGCCCACCCTCGTCGTCCAGGGCGGCAACGATCCGTTCGGGAAACCGGACGAGTTCCCGCCGGGGGAGCACGAGTTGGTGGAGGTGCCGTACGGCGATCACGGCTTCGTCGTGCCGAAGCGGGCGCCCCTCGGACAGGACGAGGCGGTGGCGGTGATCACCCGCCGGGTGGGGGAGTGGGTCGCGTCACTCGGGTGAGGGCCGGGAATGCCGGGCGGCGGACCACTGTTGTGCGGATCAGACACCACGAGCGTGGGGTAACCGTTCGTACGAGAGGAAGTCCGCCGCATGGGTTCGACCACCTGCCCGACTCGTCGCAGCAGCGCTGACCTGGACTGGACGGTGCTGCACGCGTCGAAGACCGGCCCTATCAGGCCGGCGGGCGGACACAATGTTCACGCCTCTCCGACCGCAGGTCGTCTATCCTCCGATTCGAGTGGGATCGGTTTTGGTCCCATCACATCGTCTGAGGAGGTGGGTCCGGTCACTGGGACCGACGCGGGGACCGAACACGGTCAGGCGGAGCAGCCCGAGGGCCAGGGCAGGAGTGAGTCGACCGTCGAGCGCAGCGCGCGCTTCGAGCGGGACGCGCTCGAATTCCTCGACCAGATGTACTCGGCCGCGCTGCGCATGACGCGCAACCCGGCCGACGCCGAGGACCTGGTGCAGGAGACGTACGCCAAGGCGTACGCGTCCTTCCACCAGTTCCGTGAGGGCACCAACCTCAAGGCGTGGCTGTACCGGATTCTCACGAACACGTTCATCAACTCGTACCGCAAGAAGCAGCGTGAACCCCAGCGCAGTGCGGCCGAGGAGATCGAGGACTGGCAGCTCGCGCGTGCCGAGTCGCACATGTCGACCGGTCTGCGCTCCGCCGAGTCGCAGGCGCTCGACCACCTGCCCGACTCGGATGTCAAGGAAGCCCTCCAGGCCATCCCGGAGGAGTTCCGCATCGCGGTCTATCTCGCGGACGTAGAGGGCTTTGCGTACAAGGAGATCGCGGACATCATGGGGACACCCATCGGTACGGTGATGTCCCGGCTGCACCGCGGCCGTCGTCAGCTGCGCGGCATGCTGGAGGACTACGCCCGTGACCGTGGCCTCGTTCCGGCCGGTGCCGGAGAGTCGAACGAAGCGAAAGGTTCGGGCTCATGAGCTGCGGAGAGCCGCACGAGACGGACTGCAGTGAAGTACTCGATCATCTCTACGAGTTCCTCGACCGGGAGATGCCGGACTCGGACTGCACCAAGTTCGAGGTCCACTTCGAGGAATGCTCTCCGTGCCTCGAGAAGTACGGGCTCGAACAGGCCGTGAAGAAGCTCGTGAAGCGCTGCTGCGGTCAGGACGACGTGCCGACCGACCTGCGCGCCAAGGTCATGGGACGGCTCGACATGATCCGATCCGGCGAGACGGTACCCGAGCACGACGTGGCTGCCGAGAGCTGACCCACGCTCGTACGTCGTCGGCCCCGCACAAGCGGGGCCGATCGTCGTTTGCGGCGTCGTTTTCGGGCTGCGCCGTCAGACGTCCAGGCCGTTCTCGATCCTCTTCAGGCTGTGCCGGGCCAGCGCCAGGTTGCTGCGCGACCGGTCGAGCGCGACGTACAGGAAGAGCGCGCCCTTGCTGCTGGCCAGCGGGCGGATCAGGTGGTACTGCCTACCCAGCGTGATCAGGATGTCCTCGATGGTGTCGTCCATGTCCAGCGAGGCCAGCGTGCGCATCTTCGACCGTACGACCTCGGTGTTGCCCGCCGCCGCGAGTTCCAGGTCCAGGCCCGGGCCGCCACCGAGCGTGCCGAGCGACATGCCGCTGTCGTAGTCGACGAGCGCGACTCCGAGTGCCCCGTCGACGGTCATGGCTTCCTTGAGCGCTGTCTCGATGTTCATTCTGCTGCCCCAATTCCTCAGTGACGCTGACCGGTCGCTGTCCGTGCAACTACGATCGAACTCAAGCGACTTGCGGGTCGCAAAACATCAACTTTGGTGTGCGGTACGAAAGTTGTCGTTCAAAGTACTGCGCAGCGGTCGCACGCGAAGGGGGAATGGCGAAATGTCGACGGCAGTTGAGGCTTCGCTGGCCAGGTTCCTCGACTCCCCCGGCGTCACCGGTGTCGCCCTCGTCGACGCAGTCACAGGCCTCACCTACGGAGTGGCGGGGGACACCGCCGAGGCAGGGGACGGCCAGGAGAGCTCCGAGTTCGCCGCCCTCGTCGCCGAACGGCTGGGCCGGGCGGGCGCCGAGGGCGAGTTGGAGAGTGTCGTCACGACGAGCGTGCGACGCCATCAGGTCCTGGCCATGGTGGGCCGACCGGCCGGGGATCCGCTGCTGCTGACGGCCGGGCTCGACCGGGACCGGGCCAATCTCGCGCTCGCCGCGCGCAGTGTGGGGGACCTGGCCGCCGAGGTGCTGGCGTGAGGGGCCCGACCGGCACGGCCGGCCCGACCGGCACGGAGGGCATGACTCGTACGAAGGGTGCGAGAGCGCGGGTGGGTGCATGAGGGCGTCCGCCGCGCGCAATCTGCCCGCGCTGCTGCTGGAGCTGCGCGAGGAGAGGTTCAGCGGCACAGTACGGGTGGAAGGCACCCCGGGCGGCACGCTCCAGCTGCGCGAGGGTCTGGTGGGCGCAGTCGAGACACCGGGTGCGCCGACCGCGACCTCGTTACTGCTGACCTCGGGCCGGATCGGCGACGAGGACTGGCTCGCCGCGTGCGCCGCACAGCGCGACGCGGACCTGCTCGGTGAACGCCTGGTGGCCGACGGGCTGGTGGGCGCCGGCGAACTCGAAGTCATCTGCGCGGCCGCGGTGTTCGACGGGGCCTTCGCCATGTCGCTGGGCGCGCCGGGCAGTTGGCAGCTGAGCGAACGGGAGCCGGCGGTTCTTGCCCGACCGGGCGTGGAACCACGGCGGTTGACCGACGAGACCACCCGGCGCATCGCGTTGCTCATCCGCCTGTGGGGACCACCGGGCGATCTCGCCCGGGTACGCCCCGTACCGGGTACGGGAGTTGTGGAGGGGCCGCTGTCCGGGCGGCACGAGAACATTCTGAACCAGGTCAACGGGCGCCGTACGGCCCGGGACATCGCCTTCGCGCTGGGGCGCGGGCTGTACGCCGTGATGCTGGACCTGATCCGCATGCAGACGCTCGGGCTCCTCAGGTGGGAGACCCCGACCGTCCCCGGCGGTCGGCCCAGCACGGCGCCACGTGTCACCCCCGGCCGTACGTCGGCCGCCGGCCCGCCGCCGGTGCCGTCGAGAACCGAGCCGCTGCCGAGGCGTATGCCCCGTGGCGGAGAGAAAGGGGGGAAGTGAGTGCGGACGATGGAAGAGATGACCCAGGCACCGACCGAGGTGCCGACAGCGGCACCGAGCGGGGCACTGACGGAAACACTGGCGGAAACGCCGACAGGAACGCCGACCGGAACGCCGAAGGCAACACTGCGGGAAACACCGAGGGAAGCCCCGACGGAAGTGCGGCGGACCTCGACGACCAGGGTGTGACGACACCCCCTCTGCCCGTACGGAAGCCGCTTCCCGTACGGGGTGCGCCGAACCCCGCCCTGCTGGGCCCCACGGCCGAAGAACTGGCCGCCGACCAACCCTCTGTCGAGACGCTGCGGCGGGTCCGCCGCGCGTTGCGCGCTCTTCCGGAGCCCGACTGACCGCAAGGAGTACGTCCCATGGGTCCCCTGAGCCCCCCGAGTCCCCTGAGCGACAACCCCGACCCACAGCCCCCTCAGTCCTCCCAACTGACCGGCATCCTGATCTCGTTGCGGGACCGGGTGCTGGGAGTCTCCGAGAGCGTTCTTTCCACGGTGGACGGTCTTCTCGTCGTGGCCGACGCGGAGACCGTGCACCCCGAGTCGGTCGCGGCGCTCGCCGCCGCCACACTCGGAGTGAGCCGTCGCATCGCCGACCAGGCGAAGGTCGGCGCGCTGCGCGAAGTGGTCGCCCGGTGCGGCTCCGGACACGTCATCGTCCTGGCCGTCGGCGAACGCGCGCTGCTGACCGTCGTGGGCGACGACGGGCTGGACATCGCCGCGTTCCAGCGTGAATCCCCGGCCACGGTCGAGGAGTTGACCAAGGTGCTGGCCGCGGATGTGGCGTACTGACGGTGTGACGCCGTATAACGCCGTACGACGCTGTATGGCGCGTATGGCGCGGTATGACGGCGGCTCACTCTAACGGGCTAATCTGCGGTTCCTGAGGCCTGAGAATCGCCCAATGCCTCCGTACGGCCGCCGTCGGGCGCCCTATCCTCCTTGACCCGGAGCCTGAAACAGGCGGGACTCGGGGGAGGGAGCGCCATGCGGTCGATCACGCCGTGGGCGCGCGTCTACGTCGTCGCCGTCGCCGCGGGGGCCGCCCTGTGTGCGGCGCCCGTCCGGTTCGCGCACGCCCCCTGGGGCGCCGTGGCGCTGTTCGCCGCGCTGTGCGCGGCGTGCGAGCAGCTCGCGGTCGGCCGGTTCGGCGCGGGCCGGGGATACGAGAGTCCCGGCGCCGCGGCTCCCGGGGGCGCCGTCGGTGGTCCGCCCCGCCGGCACACGCCCGTCCTGCTCGCCGGTGCGTTTCTGCTGCCGCCCGAGGCAGCCGCGCTCGTGCCGCTGCCGGGTGCGCTGCTCGTGCGGGGCGGCGAACACACGCCCTGGCCGCGCCGGCTCTGGCGGGCCGGACAGCTCGGGATCGGCGCCTGGACGGCCTCGCGGGTGCACGGAGCCCTGGGCGGGCCGGACACGGTCGTCTCCTCCGACTTCCCGTACACCCTGTTCGCCGCCGGGGTGTCCGTGGTCGCGTTCTGCCTGGTCCTGGCCCTGCTCGACGGCGGCATCCTGGCGCTCGCCGAACAGGTGCCGGTACGGCTGGCCTGGCGGGGACTCTTCGTACGGTCACTCGTGCCGGTCGGCGTGCACGGGCTCGCCGGGCTGATGATGGCCGTCCTGTGGCGCAGCCCCTACGGGCCCCTCGCCGCGCTGCTCGTGCTGCTGCCGATGTGGGTGTCGTGGTGGGTCTTCGCGCAGTACCACCGGGAGCGGACGGCACACCAGGCGACGATCAGGGCGCTCGCGCAGGCCGTCGACATCAAGGACGGGTACACACGCGGGCACAGCGAACGGGTCGGGCAGGCGTCGATGATGATCGCCCGGGAACTGGGCATGGACGAGGAGCGAGTGGAGGTTCTTCGCTTCGCCGGGATCCTGCACGACGTCGGCAAGCTGGGCGTTCCCACCCGGCTACTGCGCAAGGACGGGCCGCTGACGCCGGAGGAGCGGCGGGTGATCGAGCTGCATCCGGAGTACGGACACGAGATGGTCCGGGGATCGGCTTCCTCGGCGAGGCCCGATCCCCTGCACCACCACGAGCGGCTCGACGGCAGCGGGTACCGTTCCTGTGGACTGAGCGGGGGTGAGTCCGTTCAGCCGCGCGCCCCGAACGGTCTTGGGCGTACTGGTCCCCGGCGTACTCGACCCCGGGTGGCGACACGCATCGTGTGCGTTGTCCGGGCCCGGGAGGCCAGTTCCCTGTGCGACCTGGCCAGGCGGGTACGGCCAGAGGCGACGGGGAGGCCCTGAACCATCCTCTGGTGGAGCAGGGGCCCCGCACGCTGACGCCGTACCTGGTGTCCCAGGTCGCACCACCACGTTAGCCCGATCGGCCCAGGGCGTCGCAAGCCCGAAGGGGACGATCACACGATCGAGCTAATGCGGCCTCGTGTCCTCCTTGTCGAGCAGCTACCACCCCTCGTTCACGGCAGCGCCGCCCTCCTCCCTCTCCCACACCCTCTGGTTCGGCCTCGACGAACGTGCCGTCGCGTTCTCCTTCGGGCTGCTCGTCCTGCTCGGGGAGCTGACCCGGTGGAGTGGGCCCGAGTCGCGGGAGGCGGCGCCGCTCGCCGCCGCCGGGGCGCTGTCGTACGCGCTGCTCGGGGAGGACGCCGGACGGGCCACGCACCACGGCGCGCTCCAGGTCGTCTCCGTCGTCGTCGCGGCCACCCTCGTCGGCTGTGTACCGCACGTCGCACGTCGCACGTCGCACGTGGCCAGGGGCCGACCGCCGACCATCTCGCCCGCCGCGTGCTCACCACCGGCTTCGCCGCCATCTGCTTCCAACCCCTCTACAACCAGGGCGTGTTCGAGGCCTGGGGCGGTCCCGGCTCCTTCCCTGCCTATGGCCCCCTGCTCGTCGCGCTGCTCGGGCTCACTGCGCTCTGCGACGCCGTACTCGCTGCTGCGGGACGAGCTGCGGGCCGTGCTGGGGATCGGGACCGCCGTGTGCGCGACCGGGGTGGTCATGGCGCTCGCCGTCGGTGTCGTCGGGCTCTGGGCGCTGCCCGTCTTCTCGCTGCCGCTGCTTCTCACCCAGTTCGCCTTCCGGCGGTACGCAGCCGTGCGGGCCACCTATCGGCAGACGATCGCCTCCCTGGCCCGCGCCACCGAGATCGCCGGGTACACCCCGGCCGGGCACGCCCGGCGGGTCGCGGTGCTCAGCCGGGCGGTGGGCCGTGAGCTGGGGTTGTCCGAGGCGGAGCTGACCGTGCTGGAGTACGCGGCCCTGATGCACGACATCGGGCAGCTCAGCCTCGTCGACCCGGTTCCGGCCGGGGCCACGGCCGTACTCCCGGTGGCGGAACAGCGCCGGATCGCACTGCTCGGCGGGGCCGTCGTACGGCGGACGGGGGTGGCCTCGGCCGTCGCCGTGGTCGTGGAGCGGCAGGCCGACCCCTACCGGGAGCAGCCCATCTCCGCGTGCGTCGTGCGGGCGGTCAACGCGTACGAGGAGATGGTGCGGGACGCCGGAGCCGGCGGACCGCTGCACGCGCTCGAGGAGTTGCGGCTCGGGACGGGACGGGATTATCGGCCCGAGGTGGTGGAATCCCTCGCCCGGGTACTCGCCAGGAATGGCGGAGTCGTCCATGAGCGCATCGGCTGAAGGTGGTGGTGGGACAGGGGTGGACGGTCTTACGCTGCCCTCGGTTGGGTAACCCATGGGTAATGAGCGCCCCTCCAGCGGTCCGTGGTTGGATGCGAGGGAGAGGCTGTACGGGGGCAGAAGCCGGCCCACTCCACGGCACTGGCAGGCGGGAATCGTGAGGATCTTCGGCAAGGGGCGGCACCGGCCCTCCGCCTCATGGCGGCAGGCCACCGACCGGGCGTTCACGCTGATCGGCGACGGGCGGTACGAGGACGCGGGAGCGTTGCTGACACGTGCCGCCGATCTGGAACCCTGGCTGTCCGAGTCCTGGTTCAATCTGGCCCTGCTGCACAAGTTCCGGCACGACTGGGAGCAGGCCCGGGCGGCCGGTCTGCGCGCCGTCGCGCTGCTCGACCGGGAGACCGGGGCCCCCGATTGGTGGAACGTGGGCATCGCGGCCACCGCCCTCCAGGACTGGTCGCTGGCCCGGCGGGCCTGGCAGGCGTACGGGCTGCGGGTGCCCGGCGGTGCCACCGCCGCCGGTGAGCCCGCCGGGATGGAGCTGGGCAGCGCGGCCGTACGGCTGTCCCCGGAGGGCGAGGCCGAGGTCGTGTGGGGGCGGCGGCTCGACCCCGCCCGTCTCGAGGTGCTGTCGATCCCGCTGCCGTCCTCCGGGCGGCGCTGGGGCGAGGTCGTGCTGCACGACGGGGTGCCCCACGGGGAGCGGACCACCGCGGCCGGGCACTCCTACCCCGTCTTCGACGAGATCGAGCTGTGGGCGCCGTCGCCCGTGCCGACGTGGGTGGTGCTGCTGGAGGCTGCCGCCGAGGACGACCGGGACGCGTTGGAGCGGTTGGCGTCCGACGCGGGGTTCGCGGCGGAGGACTGGTCGTCGTCGGTGCGGTTGCTGTGCCGGATGTGCTCGGAGTCGCGGATGCCGTCCGATGAGGGGGACGGGGAGCATCTTGATCCCCACGATCACAGTGAGCCGGGGCATCCTGGGCCGCTGGGGCATCGGACGGATGGGCAGTTCTGGGCGCCCGAGCGGGAATGTGGCATTGCTGCCCCGGCCTCGCTTGTGAGGGGGTTGTTGGACGGGTGGGTTGCCGACAGTCCTGAGACTCGGGACTGGCGGGATCTGGAAGAGGTCTGTTAGGGATCGTTGCCGGGTGCGGGTCCGGTGGGGGCTTGTCGCGCAGTTCCCCGCGCCCCTGAGGCGCCCCCTGCGGGGCGGCCCCCAGGGCGCGCTCCCCGTACCCTGTATCAGCAACTCTCCCCGCTTGTTTGAGGAAGGCATCGTCGGTCATGGCGCAGCAGGACACCGATCAGCAGCACGTGGGCGTGCTTCCCGTGGACGACGAGGGTTTCGTCATCGACACCGAGGACGGGGAGGAGCGTGAGGCCGCCTGGCGTGAGCGGGGGACCTCCCGGCCCATCACGGTCGTCGGGAACCCGGTGCTGCACAAGGAGTGCCAGGACGTCACCGAGTTCGGCGCGGACCTGGACCAGCTGGTCGCGGACATGTTCGCCAGCCAGCGCACCGCCGAGGGCGTGGGCCTGGCCGCCAACCAGATCGGCGTCGACCTGAAGGTCTTCATCTACGACTGCCCCGACGACGAGGGTCAGCGGCACACCGGCGTCATCTGCAACCCCAAGCTCGTCGAGCTGCCCGCCGACCGGCGCCGGCTGGACGACAGCAACGAGGGCTGCCTCTCCGTGCCGACCGCGTACGCGCCGCTCGCCCGGCCCGACTACGCCGAGGTGACCGGGCAGGACGAGAAGGGCAACCCGATCAAGGTGCGCGGCACCGGCTACTTCGCGCGCTGCCTGCAGCACGAGACCGATCACCTGTACGGGTACCTGTACATCGACCGGCTCTCCAAGCGCGAGCGCAAGGACGCCCTGCGGCAGATGGCCGAGAACGAGCCCCGGTACCCCGTGGTGGCGAACGACTGAGAACCCCTGAAGGCGACCAGGCGTACGCTCAGGCGGCCTCCGGGCCCTTGAACGTACGCCGGTACGCCTGCGGGGTGGTCCCCAGCGACCGTACGAACTGATGGCGCAGGGCCGCCGCGTTGCCGAACCCGGTGCGCCAGGCGATGGCGTCCATCGTCTCGTCCGTCGCCTCCAGCAACCGCTGTGCCAGCAGCACCCGTTGCCGCAGAATCCAGCGGTAGGGCGTGGTGCCCGTCTCCTGCTGGAACCGGCGCGCGAAGGTGCGGGGCGACATATGGGCGCGCTCGGCGAGCTGCTCGACGGTCACCTCCTCGTCGAGATGGCGCTCCATCCACACCAGCACCTCCCCGACGGTGTCGCACCGCGACCGGGGCAGGGGCCGCTCGATGTACTGGGCCTGCCCGCCGTCCCGGTGCGGCGGTACGACCATCCGGCGGGCGATGGCGTTGGCGACCTCGGGCCCGTGCTCCTCCCGTACGAGGTGCAGACAGGCGTCGATCCCCGCGGCCGTACCGGCGGAGGTGATCACCGGTCCCGCGTCGACGTACAGCACGTCCGGCTCGACCCGGATCAGCGGATAGCGCCTGGCCAGCTCGTCGGCGTGCCGCCAGTGCACGGCGCACCGTCGGCCGTCCAGCAGTCCTGCGGCGGCGAGCACGAAGACCCCGGAGCAGACGCTGAGGATCCTGGCCCCGCGGTCCGCCGCCCTGCGCAGGGCGTCCAGCAGCTCCGGCGGGTACTCGCGGTCCACATAGGTCTGGCCGGCGGGTACGGCGATGAGGTCGGCGCTCTCGAGGCGCTCCAGCCCGTGTTCCGTACCCACGGAGAAGCCCGCGTGGGTGGTCAGCGTCGGGCCCTCGGCCGAGGCGACCGCGAAGTCGTACACCGGCAGGCCCTCGTCGCCGCGGTCGAGGCCGAAGACCTCGCAGACGACCCCGAGTTCGAATGGATGCACCCCGTCGAGCAGGACGACGGCCACGTTTTCGAGCATGCTGCCAGTGTGCCTCGGCATTGGCAGGAAATCGAGGGTGTGCGGCAGTCCTGCCACTGACGGTCAGGAGTGTCCGGCGCGAGACTGATGTCCATGAACACAGCAACGGACAACATCGTCGGAATCCTCGTCGTCGTCGCGATCTTCGTGGCTCTCGCCCTCCCGTCCCTGATCGGCCTGGCCCGCGACCGTCGCATCGACCAGCAGATCCGCGCGGCCGAGCGGGCTCGTCGGGAAGCCGAGCGAATCGGACCGACGGAGCTTCCCGCACGGCGTCGCCTCTACTTCACCACCACGGTGACCCACCACTCCTGAATCCCCCGGCACGAGACCCGGTCCGGCCCGGTGGCGCACAGCGGCCGCGTGGACTCCAGCCGGGTCCTGCCCGCCGACACGGCCTCGAAGGCGGCGCTCGCGTCGCCGGTTCGCAGGACGATCCCGCTGTTGGCGGCCTTCAGGCCGGAGCCGCTCGCGGTGAGCGGCTTCCAGGGCCGCTCGGAGGTTCCGTCCAGACTGATACGGACCGTGTCGCCCACCGCCAGGCACACCGTCCGGCCGCTGTCGCGGGCGCCGAGCGTCGCCGTCGGCGAACAGTCCGTGGAACCCGGCGTCGGGCTCGTCTTCGGGCTCGCGGACGCGCTCGGGCTCGCGCTCGTCGGTGAGGAGGGCGACACGCTGATGCCGCCGCCCTTGCCGCTGTCGGTCGGGTCGGCGCAGCCCGCGAGAGCGATGGCGAGGGCCAGTACCGAGAGGGCGGGAGTCGTGTGGCGGCGGATCGTGTGCCGACGGGTCGTTCGACGCATGGGGGAGCCTCCTTCCGCTGTTCGACGTGTGACCCGCGCATCCGGATCCCACACCGGAGCCCCGGCCGCGAAGGCGGCGACCGGGGCTCTGTGGCCGAGCGGTGGTCAGCTGGTCGTGACGGCGGTGTCGTCGACGACGAAGCTGGTCTGGAGCGAGGAGTCCTCGACCCCGCTGAACTTCAGGGCGACGGTCGAGCCGGCGTACGAGGAGAGGTCGAAGGACTTCTGCGCGTAGCCCGAGGCGGCGTTGAGGTTCGAGTACGTCGCCAGGGTGGTCGATCCGGCGGTGACCGTCAGCTTGTCGTAGGCGCTGCTGGTGGAGGTCTCCTTGGTGTCGATGTGCAGGTAGAAGGTGAAGGTGGCCTTGCAGCCGCTGGGCACGGTCACCGACTGGGACAGCGTGTCGGTGTGCGCGGAGCCGTAGCCGTCCAGCCAGGCGTAGTACGAGCCGGCGTGCGCCGCCTCACTGGTGGAGTTGCCGATGACGCTGGTGGAGGCGGTCCAGGTGGTGTTGCCCGACTCGAAGCCGGGGTTGCCGAGCAGCTGGGAAGAGGTGCAGGTGCTGCTGCTCGACCCGACGGTCCAGCTGAAGGAGGCCGAACCGGAGGCGCCGGTGCTGTCCTTCGCGGTCACGGTGACCTGGTACGTGCCCGCGGTGGACGCCGTACCGGAGATCAGGCCGGTCGAGCTGATCGACAGCCCGGTCGGCAGGCCGGTCGCGGTGTAGGTGAGGGCCGCCCCCGCGCTGTCGGTCGCGACGATCTGCAGGCTGACCGCACTGCCGGTCGTGGTGGACCGGCTGCCCGGGTTGGTGACGGTCACGGCGTTGCCCGTGCTGGTGGTGCCCGAGGTGAAGGCGGTGGTGCCGTTGGGGGTGCCCCAGCCGGTCGGACCGTCGTAGCCGGTGGTCGCGGTGCAGAAGTACGAGGTCGAGCACGAGCCGTTGTTGCCGCTGGTGACGTCGTACAGGTTGCTCGTGTGGCTGTAGGGGTACTTCGCCGGGTAGTCGCTGGAACCCGGGGTGCCCGCCAGCGCGTACACGCCCGCGATGATCGGTGCCGAGGCGCTCGTACCGCCGTAGACGGCCCAGCCGGAACCGCCGTAGGTGTCGTAGACCGCTACGCCGGTGGCCGGGTCGGCGACCGCGGAGACGTCGGCCTCCATGCGCTTGGAGCAGCCCGTGTCGGTCTGCCAGGCCGGCTTCGGGTCGTACGCCGAGCAGCCGGAGCCGGTGCCCTCGGTGCTGCTGGTCTTCCACACGGACTCGGTCCAGCCGCGGGAGTTGGAGGACGTGGAGAGGGCGGTGCCGCCGACCGCGGTCACGTACTGGGAGGTCGCCGGGTACTCGGCGCCGTAGGCGCTGTCACCGGCGCTGACCGTGATCGCGACACCGGGGTGCTTGAAGTACGAGGTGTCCTCGCTCGTCTGGGAGGAGGCCTCGTCGCCGCCCCAGCTGTTGGACACGAACTTCGCGCCGAGCGTCACGGCCTCGTTCTCGGCGATGCCGAGGTCGGTGTCGTTGGCGGAGTTGGCCTCGACGAGGATGATGTTGCAGTTGGGGCAGACGGCGCTGACCATGTCGAGGTCGAGCGCCTCCTCGCCTGCCCAACCGGTGTCGTTGGTCGGCAGCGAGGTCGTCGAGCCGGTCTGACTCACCTGCTTGAAGCAGCCGTTGGCCTTGGTGCAGGCGGACAGGCCGAACTGCGACCGGTAAGTGCCGAGATCCGCCTCGGCGTTGGGGTCGTTGTACGCGTCGACGACGGCAACTGTCAGGCCTGACCCTCCCGTTGAGGGGAGGTTGTAGGCGCTGTGCAGGTTGGCCGGGCTGAGCCCGGAGGGCGCGGCGGCAGCGGCCGCGCCGGCCAGTCGCTGCTTGATGTCGGTCCGGCGCTGGGCGAAACAGGAGACCTGGCCGGGCTCGGCGGTGGCGCACAGATGCGTGGTCGGCACCTTCTGGCCGGCCTTGCCGGTCGAGTGGAACGTCTGCCGGTCCGGGGAGGTGAGGGCCCTGGAGTTCTGGCTGATGTGGGAGGTGGGCGCGACCGCGCGCGCTGTGGGCGCCGCGTGCGCCGGCGCCGCGACGAGTCCGGCGAGGCTGAGGGCGAGGGCGGGAGTGGCGACGACCAGGAGTCTTCGCAGGCTCCGCCTGGGCTTGTCGGTGCGTGTTTTACGCATGGGGGTTACTGCCTCCGTCGTTGGAGTGGGGTTCTCGACGCTGGTGGCAGGCCTGTGACGCGCGTAGCGGCGGCAGAGCGCAGTCGTCAGGGGCATGACACATTGAGCGGTCCGTGATGCCGGTGCGTACGCATGACCGGATGGCCAGAAAGTAGCCCGGACCGACGAGACCGGAACAGATGCGCCGGAAGAACTTTGCCGCTCCATAGGAGGTCCATGGACGGCCGATGGACGGTCCATGGACGAGGCCGAACCGATGGTGCCGGGCCGCTTGTCCGGCCCGGCACCATCAGTGGCGCATCGTCAGAAGTCCTCGTCGAGGTCGACCGTGCCCTCCACGGCCACCTGGTACGCCGACGGGCGGCGCTCGAAGAAGTTGGTCAGTTCCTGCACGCCCTGCAACTCCATGAAGGAGAAGGGGTTTTCGGACCCGTAGACCGGAGCCAGCCCGAGGCGCACCAGACGCTCGTCGGCGACACACTCCAGGTACTGGCGCATCGACTCGGTGTTCATCCCCGGCAGTCCGTCCCCGCACAGGTCGCGGCCGAACTGGAGCTCGGCCTCCACCGCCTCCCGCATCATGGCGGTCACCTGCTGCTGGAGCTGCTCGTCGAACAGCTCCGGCTCCTCCTTGCGGACGGTGTCGACCACCTCGAAGGCGAAGCTCATGTGCATCGTCTCGTCCCGGAACACCCAGTTGGTGCCGGTCGCGAGGCCGTGCAGCAGACCCCGGCTGCGGAACCAGTAGACGTACGCGAAGGCTCCGTAGAAGAACAGGCCCTCGATGCACGCGGCGAAGCAGATGAGGTTGAGCAGGAAGCGGCGGCGGTCCGCCTGGGTCTCCAGCCGCTCCAGCTTCTCGACCTCGTTGATCCACTTGAAGCAGAACTCGGCCTTCTCGCGGATCGACGGGATGTTCTCCACCGCGTCGAAGGCCGCCGCCCGGTCGTCCGGATCGGGGAGGTAGGTGTCCAGCAGGGTCAGATAGAACTGGACGTGCACGGCCTCCTCGAACAGCTGGCGGCTCAGATACAGCCGCGCCTCGGGGGAGTTGATGTGCTTGTAGAGCGTCAGCACCAGGTTGTTGGCCACGATCGAGTCGCCCGTCGCGAAGAACGCGACCAGCCGCCCGATCATGTGCTGCTCACCCTCGGACAGCTTCGCCAGGTCGGCGACGTCCGAGTGGAGGTCGACCTCCTCGACGGTCCAGGTGTTCTTGATGGCGTCCCGGTAGCGCTCGTAGAAGTCCGGGTAGCGCATGGGGCGCAGGGTCAGCTCGAAGCCCGGGTCGAGAAGGTTCTTCCCGGTTTTCTCGGGTGACGTCTTCTCAGGTGCGGTCTTCTCGGGTGCGGTGGTCATTACTGGCAGGCCTCGCAGGACTCGGGGTTCTCAAGGGAGCAGGCGACGGCGTCGGGGTCGGCGGCCTGCTGGACGGGGACGGTGGCCTGCGCGGCGCGGGCGATGCGGGTCGCCGGGCGCGAGCGCAGGTAGTACGTCGTCTTCAGGCCCGACTTCCAGGCGTACGCGTACATCGAGGAGAGCTTGCCGATGGTCGGCGTCTCCAGGAACAGGTTCAGCGACTGCGCCTGGTCCAGGAACGGGGTCCGGGCGGCGGCCATGTCGATGAGCCCGCGCTGCGGGATCTCCCACGCCGTGCGGTACAGGGCGCGTACGTCGGCCGGGATCCAGGCGAAGTCCTGCACCGAGCCGTTCGACTCGCGCAGCGCCTCCCGGGTGCGGGCGTCCCACACGCCGAGTTCCTTCAGCTCCCGGACCAGATATGAGTTGACCTGGAGGAACTCGCCGGAGAGCGTCTCGCGCTTGAACAGGTTGGACACCTGCGGCTCGATGCACTCGTACACACCGGCGATCGAGGCGATGGTGGCGGTGGGAGCGATCGCGAGGAGGAGCGAGTTGCGCATGCCGACCCGGGCGATACGTTCCCGCAGCGCCGACCAGCGCTCGGGCCAGGTCAGTTCCACGTCGTAGTGGTCGGGGTGCAGGACGCCCCGGGCGGTACGGGTCTTCTCCCAGGCCGGCAGGGGGCCGCTGCGCTCGGCGAGGTCGGCGGAGGCCTCGTACGCGGCGAGCATCACGCGCTCGGCGATGCGCGTGGACAGGGCCTTGGCCTCGGGCGAGTCGAAGGGGACACGCAGCTTGAAGAAGACGTCCTGGAGGCCCATCGCGCCCAGGCCGACCGGGCGCCAGCGGGAGTTGGAGCGGCCCGCCTGCTCGGTCGGGTAGAAGTTGATGTCGACGACCCGGTCGAGGAAGGTGACGGCGGTACGGACCGTCTCGTCCAGCCGCTCCCAGTCGATGTCCCCGGCAGCCGTGTCGACGAACGCGCCCAGGTTCACCGAGCCCAGGTTGCAGACCGCCGTCTCCCCGTCGTCCGTGACCTCCAGGATCTCGGTGCACAGGTTCGAGGAGTGGACGACACTGCCCGGCTCGGCCGTCTGGTTGGCGGTGCGGTTGGCCGCGTCCTTGAAGGTCATCCAGCCGTTGCCGGTCTGCGCGAGCGTACGCATCATGCGGCCGTACAGGTCGCGCGCCGGAATGGTCCTGCGGGCGAGCCCGGCCTCCTCGGCCTTCCGGTAGGCGGCGTCGAACTCCGCGCCCCACAGGTCGACCAGCTCGGGCACGTCGGAGGGGGAGAAGAGCGACCAGAGCGCGTCCGCGTTCACCCGGCGCATGAACTCGTCCGGGATCCAGTGCGCGAGGTTCAGGTTGTGCGTACGGCGGGCGTCCTCACCCGTGTTGTCGCGCAGCTCCAGGAACTCCTCGATGTCGGAGTGCCAGGTCTCCAGGTAGACGGCGGCGGCACCCTTGCGCCGGCCGCCCTGGTTCACGGCGGCGACGGACGCGTCCAGCGTCTTCAGAAACGGCACGATGCCGTTGGAGTGCCCGTTGGTGCCGCGGATCAGCGAACCGCGGCTGCGGATACGGGAGTACGACAGTCCGATGCCGCCGGCGTGCTTGGAGAGGCGGGCGACCTGGTGGTAGCGGTCGTAGATGGAGTCCAGCTCGTCGACGGGGGAGTCGAGGAGATAGCAGGACGACATCTGGGGGTGCCGGGTACCGGAGTTGAAGAGGGTGGGGGAGGAGGGGAGGTAGTCGAGGCGGCTCATCAGCCGGTAGAGCGCGGCGACTTCGTCGAGGGCGCGCTGACTGTCGTCCTCCGCCAGACCGCTCGCCACCCGCAGCATGAAGTGCTGGGGCGTCTCGATGACCCGGCGCGTGATCGGGTGGCGCAGGAGGTAGCGGCTGTGCAGGGTCCGCAGCCCGAAGTACCCGAAGCGGTCGTCGCCCTCGACGTCGATCAGGGCGTTCAGCCGGTCCGTGTGCAGCCGTACGAACTCGGCGGTGCGGTCGGCGATCAGGCCCTCCCGGTGTCCGACCTCGACCGACTCGGAGAAGGAGGTGACGCCCTGTGAGGCGGCTTCGGCGGCGATGGTGACGGTCAGCAGCCTGGCGGCCAGCCGGGAGTAGGCGGGGTCCTCGGAGATGAGGCCGGCCGCCGCTTCGGTGGCCAGCTCGCGCAGCTCCGACGCGTCGGCCCGCGCGGACCGGCCGCGCAACGCGGCCGCCGCGACCCGGCCGGGGTCGGTGTCGGGGAGGTCGGCGGTCAGCTCGGTCAGGGTCCGCAGCAGGGCGGCACCGGGACCGTCCGTCTCGACCGCGTCCACTGGGTTCGCTGAAGCCGGTTCGGCTGGCGCGATGGTCACAGGGGGGCTCTCCCTCGCTCGGCACGGGGCCTTGCGGAGGGCAGCGGGGCACACGGACGCCTTACGGGTACGCGCGCGTCCACCGGCCCACTCCACGAGGCCCGGACGTCAGGCACCCGGACCGGTCGGCCGGGCGCGCTGTCGGCAGGTCCTCGGACTGACCACGCGCACAAACATGCACGAGTACACCGTTGCGGGACAGTTCCGGATTCACACCGGATTCCCCTGCGACGACAGCGAGCACGAGCATACATCTTGTGCCGCCCCCAGGAAGCACCCCCACATCTTGTGTCATGGCGGGAGTTGAGCGCCCCTAAGGGGCGCGGGGAACTGCGCGACAAGCCCCCCACCGGGCCCGCGGACAAAAACCACGGACCCGGCGGAGCCGTCAGTGAACCGAGCCAGCCGTGGCCGGCGGCAGTTCGACTTCCACGCCCACATCCCCCGCATCCGCCGTGTAGTCCGACGGCTTCGTCTCGTCCACCCCGTCCGGCGCCTTCAGCGCCTTCAGCACGAAGGTGAGGACCACCGTGACGACGACGTTCAGGACGAACGCCGTCAGACCGATGTAACCGATCTCACCGATCCCCGGAATCTCCTTCGAACTGCCCCCGAAGTGCTTCTGCGTCGGAGACGCGACCCCGTACGCCGCCAGCGTGCCGTACAGCATGCCGACCGCCCACCCGGCCAGCAGCGCCCAGCGGTGGAACCAGCGGGTGAACAGGCCGCCGACCAGGGCCGGGAAGGTCTGCAGGATCCAGATGCCGCCCAGGAGCTGGAAGTTGATGGCGACCGTCTTGTCCATGGTGAGGACGAAGACCAGCGCGCCCACCTTCACCAGGAGCGAGACCAGCTTGGAGACCTTCGTCTCCTGCGCCGGTGTCGCGTCGGGCTTGAGGAAGTCCTTGTAGATGTTGCGCGTGAAGAGGTTCGCGGCAGCGATGGACATGATGGCCGCCGGGACGAGCGCCCCGATGCCGATCGCCGCGAAGGCCACGCCCGCGAACCAGGACGGGAACATGTTCTCGAAGAGCTGCGGGATCGCCAACTGGCCGTTGGTGACCTTGACTCCGGCCGCGATGGCCATGAAGCCCAGCAGGCCGAGCAGGCCCAGCATCAGCGAGTACAGGGGCAGGATCGTGGAGTTGCGGCGGATCACGTCACGGCTGCGGCTGGAGAGGACCGCCGTCACGCTGTGCGGGTACATGAACAGCGCGAGCGCCGAGCCCAGTGCCAGCGTGGCGTAGGTCCACTGCGAGGCCTCGCCGGGAGCGATTGCCCCGCGCGGTTTGCCGGTCGCCGGGCTGGTCTGGGAGAAGGCGTCGCCCGCCGCCTTGAAGATGTCGTCGAAGCCGCCCAGCTTGATCGGGATGTAGATGATCGCGACCGCGATGACAATGTAGATCAGCCCGTCCTTCACGAACGCGATCAGTGCGGGGGCCCGCAGACCGGACGAGTACGTGTACGCGGCCAGCACACCGAAGGCGATCAGCAGCGGGAGGTCCTTGACGAACCAGTTGGTGTCCGCGCCGCCGCCGACACCCATCACGTCCAGCACGGCCTGGATGCCGACCAGTTGAAGGGCGATGTACGGCATCGTCGCCAGGATGCCGGTGACGGCGACCGCCAGCGACAGCCCCTTCGAGCCGAACCGGCCACGTACGAAGTCCGAGGTGGTGACGTACCCGTGCCGGTGCGAGACCGACCAAAGCCGGGGCAGGAACACGAACATCAGCGGGTAGATGAGGATCGTGTAGGGCACCGCGAAGAACCCGGCCGCGCCCGCCGCGTAGATCGCCGCCGGTACGGCCACGAAGGTGTACGCCGTGTAGAGGTCGCCGCCGAGCAGGAACCAGGTGACCCAGGTGCCGAACGACCGTCCGCCCAGGCCCCATTCGTCGAGGCTGTGCTCGTTCTCGGCCTTGCGCCAGCGCGAGGCCATGAAGCCGATGACCGTGACGGCCAGGAAGAAGATGATGAAGACGGCGAGTGCCACGCCGTTCACGCCGTCCTTCACGCGTCCGCACCACCCTTCGAGGCGGCACGGGCGCGCTGGTCACGCTGCCAGAGCTGGTAGGCCGTCATCGTCAGCACGGTGGATATGACCACCCACAGCATCTGGTACCAGTAGAAGAACGGTATGCCTATGAAGGTCGGGTCGACCTTCGCGTACGAGCCCACCCACAGCATCGAGACGAACGGTGCGAATAGGCAGAGCCCGATGACGACGCGCATCGGAGTCACCACCGGTTGTTCCGCCACCGGTTGTCTCACTTCAGGCGCTTCTGACATGTCACGGCCTCCGTCCCCTCACCGACTACCGATTACCTGTGATCACTAGTGCAACGCGCAGGAAATCTACGGGACGGCCCCGCTTTATGGAACAGCCCTAGTCCAGGGGCCGCTTGAGCCGCGCCACGAACTTGTACCGGTCCCCCCGGTAGACGGACCGCACCCACTCCACCGGCTGCCCGTCCTGGTCCAGCGAGTGCCGGGACAGCATCAGCATCGGCAGACCCACGTCGGTGCTGAGCAGACCGGCCTCGCGCGGGGTGGCCAGGGAGGTCTCGATGGTCTCCTCGGCCTCCGCGAGGTGGACGTCGTACACCTCGGCGAGGGCCGTGTAGAGGGAGGTGTACTTCACGAGTGACCTGCGCAGGGCCGGGAAGCGCTTCGCGGAGAGATGGGTGGTCTCGATGGCCATCGGCTCGCCGTTCGCCATCCGCAGCCGCTCGATCCGCAGGACGCGGCCGCCCGCCGTGATGTCGAGCAGCTCGGCGAGGGTGTCGTCGGCGGTGATGTAACCGATGTCGAGGAGCTGCGAGGTGGGTTCGAGGCCCTGGGCGCGCATGTCCTCGGTGTACGAGGTGAGTTGCAGTGCCTGGGAGACCTTCGGCTTGGCGACGAAGGTGCCCTTGCCCTGGATGCGTTCGAGCCGGCCTTCGACGACCAGTTCCTGGAGGGCCTGACGGACGGTCGTGCGGGAGGTGTCGAACTCCGCGGCCAGTGTGCGCTCGGGCGGGACGGGAGTGCCGGGTGCCTGGGTCTCCGTCATATCGAGCAGATGCTTTTTCAGACGGTAGTACTTGGGCACGCGCGCGGTACGGACGGTAGCCCCACCCTCGTTCTCCGCACTGCTCACGTCGGTGCTCATGCTCCGCCTTCCCGGCTTCTGGTGCCGTTACGCCGGCGCCCCGCCGGTCGAAGTTCACATCGTGGCACGGTCGGCGCCGCGATTGACCTCCGAATGGTCCGGGCGGACCCCCGCGCGCTCCGTGATCCCCTCTGTATACCTTCACGCCCCCTGCTGGTCTAGTCCACCGCGGGGAAAGCCGCGCCAAAGACGGCATGCCGACGCTCTGCCGGAGTGGTCTACCTCGTTCCGGATGGATGGGCGGGGTATTTCCGCCACTTTCTTACTTAAAGGTTCCTGCATATGTAGGTCGCATAACGGCTGGTCAAAGCCATTCCAGCACCCTTGACACGCCGTTTGGTCTGAGCCAAGCTCCGCCTACTGGTCTACACCATTGGTCCAGGTCCCTGAGGAGGGTGGCGTGAAGCGCAAGCTGATAGTCGCGATCGGTATCGCGGGCATGATGGTCTCCATCGCGGCATGCGGGGACAGTGACGGCGGCGGCTCGGACAAGTCCGGGGCCGACGCCAAGGAACTGACCGTCTGGTTGACCGTGGACGCGCAGAACAACTGGCCCGAGCTGGTGAAGGCCGCCGACGCCACGCTGACGAAGGCGCACCCCGGCGTCAAGATCAACCACGAGTACTACGGCTGGCCCGACAAGAACGCCAAGCTCGACGCCGTCCTGGCCACCGACAAGGCCCCCGACGTGGTCGAGATGGGCAACACCGAGATGCTCGGCTACATGGTCAAGGGCGCCTTCGCCCCCGTCGACCCCGCGAAGTTCGAGAACTCGTCCGCCTGGCTCGACGGCCTCAAGGCCTCCGTCACCTACGACGGCAAGACGTACGGCGTCCCGTACTACGCCGGTGGCCGTGTCGCCAACTGGCGCAAGGACGTTGCCGCTTCGGTCGGCGTCAAGTCGGTGCCGAAGACATACGCCGAACTCACCTCCGCCCTGGACAAGATCCAGAAGAAGGAGGGGAACAAGTACAACGCCTGGTACCAGCCCACCCGCGACTGGTACGCCGCCATGTCCTTCGTGTACGACGCCGGCGGCTCGATCGCCGAGGAGTCCGGCGGCCAGTGGAAGGCGAGCCTCTCCTCCCCGGAGTCCGTCAAGGGCCTCACCGAGTTCAAGAACGTCGTCGACAAGTACATGCACGGCGACAAGACCAAGGACGAGTCCGACCGTTACATCGTCTACGGCCAGGGCAAGACCAGCATGATCTTCGGCGCCGCCTGGGAGGGCGCGACCGCCGAGACGCCGGAGAACGACAAGACCGGCAAGCTCAAGGGCAACCTGGAGAACTTCGTGATGCCCGGCCCCTCCGGCAAGAACATGCCGGTGTTCCTGGGCGGTTCGGACCTCGCCGTCCCGGTGAAGTCGAAGGCGCAGAGCCTCGCCGCCGAGTGGATCAACGCCTACACCGGAGCGAGCGGCCAGAAGGGCCTGATGGCCAAGGGCAACCTGCCCAACAACAAGACCGACCTCGCCACCCTGAAGAACGACCCGGCGACCGCGGTCCCGGCCACGGCGGCCGAGTCCAACTGGTTCGTGCCGATGGCGCCGGGCTGGGGCCAGGTCGAGAAGGCCCAGATCCTGCAGACGATGCTCCAGAACATCGGCACCGGCAAGGAGACGGTCGAGGCCGCCGCGAAGGAAGCGGACGCCGCGATCGACAAGGTCATCAACGTCACGCAGTGAGCCGAGGCGGGGCCCTGTCACGGGGAGGGCCCCGCTCGCTCGCCGCCTGATCGCCCATGACCCGGGCGACCGCAACGACCGTACGACCTGAGGGACCGCTGAGGAGTGCGCGGATGAGTGCCGCTGATACCACCACACCTGCCAAGCTGCCGCCGCCGACGCGGCACACGCCGCCGTCACCGCCGCCCGGCTCGGACGCGAGACCCGCGAGACGGACGTCGAGGACGACCGCCGCGATCCCGTGGGCCCTGCTCGCCCCCTGTCTGCTGATCCTCGCGCTGGTCCTCGGCTATCCCCTCGTACGTCTGGTCACCCTGTCGTTCCAGAAGTTCGGGCAGTCCCAGCTGTGGGGCTTCCAGCCGGCCGAGTGGGTGGGACTCAGCAACTTCGACAAGGTGCTCGGCGACAGCGAGTTCTGGGACGTCGTCGTGCGCACCATCGTCTTCGCGGTCGGCTGCGTCGTCCTCACCATGGTCGGCGGCATGCTGATCGCACTGCTGCTCCAGCGGGTGAGCGGCTGGATGAAGACGCTCATCAACATCGTCCTGGTGGCCAGTTGGGGCATGCCGATCATCGTGGCGACCACCGTCTTCAAGTGGCTGTTCGACTCCGACTACGGGATCGTCAACGCGCTGCTGAGCAAGCTGCCGGGCGTCGAGCTGATCGGCCACAACTGGTTCGCGAGCGGACCGCAGGGCCTGGCCGTGATCATGCTGCTCGTCGTCTGGGGCGCGGTGCCCTTCGTGGTCATCACGCTCGGCGCGGGCCTGACCCAGGTCCCGAAGGAACTGGAGGAGGCGGCCCGCCTGGACGGCGCCGGCGCCTGGGGCGTCTTCCGGTACGTCACCCTGCCCATCCTCAAGCCGATCATCGTGATGCTCACGACCCTGTCGGTCATCTGGGACATGGGCGTCTTCCCCCAGGTGTTCGTCATGCGGGGCGGCCACCCGGAGGCCGAGTTCCAGCTCCTGACCACCTACTCCTACGACCGCGCCTTCGCCGTCAACGACTACGCCCAGGGTTCGGCGATCGCCCTGCTCACCGTGGTGCTGCTGCTCGGTGTCGTCGCCGTCTACATGCGCCAGATGCTGAAAATCGGAGACGTCGAATGAGCGGCACGACCAGCATGAGCACTGCCACCGTCTCCGGTCCCCGGAAGTCCCGACTCGGCTGGAATCTCCTCGGCCTGCTCGTGTTCCTGACGGCCGGCTTCCCCGTCTACTGGATGCTGAACACGGCCGTCAAACCGGCGAAGGACGCGATCGACCCCGACCCGAGCCTCCTGCCGACGGGCCTCACCCTCGCCAACTTCCGCCGCGCGCTGGACATCGCCGACTTCTGGGGCCCGGTCGGCCGCAGCCTCATCGTGTCCCTGACGGTGGTCGTGATCGGCATCGTCGTGGGCATGCTGGCGGCCCTCGCCATCTCCCGCTTCGCCTTCCGCGGCCGAAAAGTCGTCATCGTCGGCATTTTGGCCGTACAGATGGTCCCCCTGGTCGCGATGATCATCCCCGTGTTCCTGCTGCTCAACGACCTCGACCAGTACGACCGCCTGTCCGGCCTGATCATCACCTACCTCACCTTCATCCTTCCGTTCACGGTGTGGACCCTGCGCGGCTTCATCGTCAACATCCCGAAGGAACTGGAGGAGGCGGCGATGGTCGACGGCTGCTCCCGCACCACCGCCTTTCTGCGCGTGGTCTTCCCCCTCCTGGCCCCCGGCCTGGTCGCCACCTCGGTCTACGGCTTCATCCAGGCCTGGAACGAGTACCTCTACGCCCTGATGCTGATGAGCCAGAAGAACCAGACCGCCACCGTCTGGCTCGGCAACTTCACCACCAAGCACGGCACCGAGTACGCCCCGATGATGGCCGGCTCCACGATGATGGCCGTGCCGATCGTCGTCCTCTTCCTCCTTGTCCAGCGCAAGATGGCCGCGGGCCTGACCGCTGGCGCCGTGAAGGGATAACCCCCACCCCATGACGACTCTCACCCGGCGCCCGGACACGTTGACCCGCGACGCGCTCACCGTCCTCCAGCCCGGCTTCCCCGGCACCACCGCCCCCGACTGGCTGCTGCGCCGCCTCGGCGAAGGCCTGGCCTCCGTCGGCCTGTTCGGCCGCAACATCACATCCCCCGCCCAACTGGTCGCCCTCACCGCCCAGTTGCGCGCCGAACGCGAAGACGTCCTGGTCGCGATCGACGAGGAGGGCGGCGACGTCACCCGGCTGGAGGTCCGCACCGGCTCCTCCTTCCCCGGCAACCACGCCCTGGGCGCGGTCGACGACACCGAGCTGACCCGGCAGGTGGCCCACGAACTCGGCCACCGCCTCCGCGCCTGCGGGGTCAACCTCAACTGGGCCCCGTCGGCGGACGTCAACTCCAACCCCGCCAACCCCGTCATCGGCGTCCGCTCCTTCGGCGCCGACCCGGAGCTGGTCGCCCGCCACACCGCCGCCTACGTCACCGGACTCCAGGCCGCGGGTGTCGCCGCCTGCACCAAGCACTTCCCGGGCCACGGAGACACCTCGGTCGACTCCCACCACGCCCTTCCCCGCATCGACGCGAGCCGCTCCGTCGTCCTCGAACGCGAGCTGTCCCCGTTCCGCGCCGCTTTCGCCGCCGGCACCAAGGCGGTGATGAGCGCCCACATCCTGATCCCCTCCCTGGACCCCGACCGCCCGGCCACCCTCTCCCACCCCGTCCTCACAGACCTGCTGCGCGGCGAACTCGGCTACACCGGCCTGATCGTCACCGACGGCATGGAGATGCAGGCCATCGCGGGCACCTACGGCATCGAACGCGGCAGCGTCCTCGCGATCGCCGCCGGCGCCGACGCCATCTGCGTGGGCGGCGGCCTCTCGGACGACGAGACGGTACGCAGGCTGCGAGACGCCCTGGTCAGGGCGGTCCGCACCGGCGAACTTCCGGAGGACCGCCTGGCGGACGCGGCGGAACGCGTCCGGACCCTGGCCCGCTGGACGGCGTCAACCCCGAAGACCTCCGCCGGTACGACGCCCACGGACGTGGGCCTCACAGCCGCCCGCCGAGCCCTGGAGGCAACGCACTCCGGTCCCTACGAACCCCTCCGGGAACCCCCGTACGTGGCCGCCTTCACCCCGGTGGCGAACTTCGCCGTCGGCAACGAGACCCCCTGGGGCGTGGCAGCCGAGCTGGTACGCCTCCTCCCGGGCACCCGCACGGGCACCTTCACCGGCGAGAACGCGGGCCGGACGGCCCTGGCCGAGGCGGGCCCGAACCGTATCGTCGCCGTGGTCCGCGACGAGCACCGCCACCCCTGGATGTCGGCGGCCCTGGACACCCTCCTCGCCGCCCGCCCGGACACGATCGTGGTGGAAATGGGCGTCCCCCAGGCCCCCCGCAGAGCCCCCCTCCACCTGGCAACCCACGGCGCGGCAAGAGTCTGCGGCCAGGCAGCAGCAGAATTCCTCACAGGAACCTGACCCACACAATGACAAAAGCGCCGGTCCCCCCGGAAACCAGGGGGACCGGCGCTTTTTGTCTTTAGGGGCGCGGGGAACTGCGCGACAAGCCACAACGAACCCGCACCCACCCACGAACCGAACCCGGCAACCGCTTAGATCCCCTGCCACTCAGGCTTGTTGACAAAGGTGTGCCGAAAATAATCCGCGAGCTTCAACTCGGAAGCCGCCCCCTCATCGACAACCACAGTCGCATGCGCATGCAACTGCAGCGCCGAGGCGGGGCACACCGCGGCGAGCGGCCCCTCCACAGTCGCCGCCACGGCATCCGCCTTGCCCTCACCCGTGGCCAGCAGCACGACATGCCGAGCCTCGAGAATCGTCCCGATACCCTGCGTGATCACGTGATGCGGCACCTGGTCGATGTCCCCGTCGAAGAACCGCGCGTTGTCCACCCGGGTCTGCTCGGTCAGGGTCTTGATCCGGGTCCGCGAGCGCAGCGACGAGCACGGCTCGTTGAACCCGATGTGCCCGTCGGTCCCGATCCCCAGCAACTGGAGATCGACCCCGCCGGCCTCGGCCAGCGCCCTGTCGTACGCCTCGCACGCGCCCCGCACGTCCTCGGCGGTCCCGTCGGGCCCCAGAAACGCGTCCATCCCGATCCCGAGCGGCTCCAGCACCTCGCGCCGCAGCACCGAACGGTATGACTCCGGATGCTCGGCCGGCAGCCCCACGTACTCGTCGAGCTGGGCTATGCGCGCCCGGGACACGTCCACGGCACCCGAGCCCACCTGGGCCGCGAGCGCCTGGTAGACGGGCAGCGGGGTCGAGCCGGTGGCCACGCCGAGCAGGGCCGTCGGCTTGTGCCGGAGCAGCTGTGCCATGGCCCCGGCGATGAGCTCGCCACCCGCCTTGGCGTCCGGAACGATGACAACTTCCACGCTGGGCCTGCCGATCTGAGAGAACCGTGTGGTTTAGACCAATCTAACAGACCCCGGTTACGGCGGAAATTGACCGGGAGATCCGCCCCCGCACAGGAACCAACAGAGCTAGGCTGCATGGAGGACGCTCGGATGTCCGACCAGTTCTTCCGGACTGCCCCGGGGAGTCCGTTCCGCTCGTGAAGGCACAGCAACAAACACACTTCAACGCATGGACACGGCTTGTGGTCTAGTCCACAATGCGTAGAAGTAGGGCGACCAAGTAGTACGACCAGAGCTTCCGTCTTCCCCGCACAGGAGGACGGATCGAGGAACCGGGCTCTCTGCCCTGACTGCACCGGCTCCTCATCCATCGGCCGACCGGGACCGCACACCCCACGGCCGTTGCTGCTCCGGGCTGCGGTGCCGGGAGGGCTGAGGGTCCCTCTCAGGCGCCGCGGCCCGCGGGTGTTTTCCGGCCAGGTCCGGACCGGCGGGTACGCTCGCACACGTGCCCTCCATGAACGAACTCGTACGCCAGCACACCGCGCTCAGTGACTCCGACCTGGAGTGGCTGCACCTGCTGGTGTCGGAGTGGCAACTGCTCTCCGACCTCTCCTTCGCCGACCTCGTCCTGTGGGTGCCCACACACGACGGCACCCGCTATGTCTCGGTCGCCCAGATGCGGCCCAACACCGGCCCCACCTCCTATCAGGACGACATGGTCGGCCACCTCGTCCCCCGTGGCCGCCGCCCCCTGCTGGACGCCGCCCTGGACGAGGGCCGGATCGTGCGCGAGGGCGACCCGGAGTGGCGCGAAGAGGTTCCGGTACGCGTCGAGTCGATCCCCGTGCGCAGGGAAGGACGCGTCCTCGGGGTGATCGCCCGCAACACCAACCTCCTCACCGTCCGGACCCCGAGCCGCCTGGAGCTGACGTATCTCCAGAGCGCCTCCGACCTGGCCCAGATGATCGCCGCCGGATCGTTCCCCTTCTCCAACCAGGTGGTCGACATGGACGCCTCGCCGCGCGTCGGCGACGGACTGATCCGCCTCGACGCCGACGGCATCGTCCAGTACGCCTCGCCGAACGCGCTGTCCGCGTACCACCGCCTCGGTCTGGCGTCCGACCTCGTCGGCCACCACCTGGGCATGACCACCGCCGAACTCGCCCCCACCCGGGGCCCGGTGGACGAGGCGCTCTCCAAGGTCGCCAGCGGATGGGCGCCGCGCGAGTTCGAGATCGAGTCCGTCGACGGGGTCATCCAGTTCCGCGCCATCCCCCTCAAGCCCAAGGGCACGCGCATCGGTTCGCTCGTCCTGCTCCGGGACGTCACCGAACTGCGCCGCCGCGAACGCGAGTTGATCACCAAGGACGCGACCATCCGGGAGATCCACCACCGCGTCAAGAACAACCTCCAGACGGTGGCCGCCCTGCTGCGCCTCCAGGCCCGGCGCATCGACTCGGAGCGCGGGCGCGAGGCCCTGGAGGAGGCCGTACGGCGGGTGGGGTCCATCGCGATCGTGCACGAGACGCTCTCGCAGAACCTCGACGAACGTGTGGAGTTCGACGAGATCGCCGACCGCGTCCTCGCGATGGTCGCCGAGATCTCGCCGGGCACGGTCACCGGCCGGCGGACCGGGCGCTTCGGCATCCTGGACGCGGAGGTCGCCACTCCGCTCTCCATGGTGCTGACCGAGATCCTGCAGAACGCGCTGGAACACGGCTTCGGACCGGGCGACACCGGCTCCGTCGAGGTCTCGGCGGTACGCGGCGGAACGACCAAGGAGTCCCGCCTGCTCGTCACCGTTCAGGACGACGGCGTGGGCCTCCCCGAGGGCTTCGACCCGCACCGCTCGGGCAACCTCGGCCTCCAGATCGTACGGACGCTGGTGGAGGGGGAGTTGGGCGGCACCTTCGACATGGTGCCGGCACCCGAGCGGGGTACGCAGGTGATCCTCGACATCCCGGTGCGCGCCAACAAGTAGCCCGCGCACGGCGGCGATCAGCCCAGCACAGCGATGAGCCCCGGACCATGGAACGGTCCGGGGCTCATATGCTTGTTCGCGCGTTTGCTATGCGCATCGGGGGCACTGCGCGCTGCGGCTCGGGGGCGGGAGATGCGTACTCGCTGTACGCGCCGCCAAGCTCAGGCTGTTAGCGGGGTGGGTTGTCAGGCGGTTGCCTGACGGGCCCGGTTGCGGGCGGCGCGACGCTTCATGGCACGGCGCTCGTCCTCGCTGAGACCACCCCAGACGCCGGAGTCCTGGCCGGACTCAAGCGCCCACTGCAGGCACTGCTCCATGACGGGGCAGCGGCGGCAGACGGCCTTGGCTTCCTCGATCTGCAGCAGCGCAGGACCGGTGTTGCCGATGGGGAAGAAGAGCTCGGGGTCTTCCTCGCGGCAAACGGCGTTGTGACGCCAGTCCATGGCTGCTACCTCTCCTTGGTATTACATGCACGTTGCTTGTGAATGTGAACGCTTTCACGAATCCCTCAACAACTGAAGGGCCGATCATCAGACGGACTGATGTGGTCCTGTGAAGTGAGGAGGGGTTCTGGCTCTCTGTGGTGGCCGGTGTTGCGGGCCGTCCCGAGCGCCACGTAGAGACTCGCAAACCTCAGCGGCGGATACAACCCCTACCGGAAAGTTTTTTTTGATTCCTCGGTGTCGGCTCAGTCACAGCCGTACTTCCATGGGGTGGACCCTGGCCTAAACGTTCGAGTGGAAGGACTTTAGCCCGTTCCGCTCACACAATCACACGCAGTGCACGGCGTACGCCTGTGAACGTCACGCTCGTTCGCAGTCCGAGGTGGTCGCCGTCCATCTGGAGGGGCAGAGGCACCTTCGAATGCAAGGTGAAGTCGGTCAGGTCATGCAGGGAGGTGGCATGCCTGCCGTGGGGTCCCCGCTCGGGGGACGAAGTGAGCAACTGCATGCCATACCGGGCAACAGCACCCGTCGACATGCGACTGAGACCGAGAACATCGAGCCCGGTATCGAACGAGGCCTTAGGCGACGCGTATACCGGACGATTGCCCAGGAACGTCCACGGGGACGTGTTGCAGACTATGGAGAGCACAAGATCGGTAACCGGTTCGGCGCCCGGTTGTTCCAGAGTGATCGTGCCGTGCCGGCGATTCGCCTCACCCAGGAACTGGCGCACGACCTGCCGAAGGTAAAGGGAATGTGTGGATTTCCTGCCCCGTTCGCGCTGCTGTTCCACCCGGCCGATCACACCGGCGTCGAATCCCAGGCCGGCGCAGAACGTGAACCAGCGCTCCGGCACCGACTCGTCCTCGGTGCCCGGGGTGCCCTTCGCGACACCGAGGCCCACCGTGCGCTCGCGGCCCTCGCGCAGGGCGTCCAGGAGGACGCCGGTGGCCTCCACGGCGTCGTTGGGCAGACCGAGGGCACGCGCGAAGACGTTCGTGGAGCCGCCGGGGACCACGGCGAGGCCGGGCAGCCGGTCCGGGTCGGGTCCGTTGTGCAGGAGGCCGTTGACGACCTCGTTGACCGTGCCGTCGCCGCCGAGGGCGACGACCAGGTCGATGTCCTTGCTCTCCGCCGCCTGCCGGCCGAGATCACGCGCGTGGCCCCGGTACTCGGTGGTGACCGCCTCGAGTTTCATCTCGCTCGCGAGAGCATGGGTCAGCACATCGCGCGTACGTGCGCTTGTGGTGGTAGCCGCCGGATTGACCACGAGAAGTGCACGCATGCGAAGCAGAGTACCTACTGGGTGGTACTCACCCCTAGGGCAGGTTAGGGGTCCGTAAGAATCAGGGGGCGCGTGACCGCACCCCGTAGGGGGCGTGTGCGGACGAACCGCACACCCCACGATGCGCTCCGCGCCCACGGCTACCCTTCAGGGGTGAGCGCTGAGCAGACCCCCGACCCCAAAGCCCCGGCCCCGGAAACCCTCGACCCGACGGGGCCGCGCCCGCTGCGGCTGACCGCCGCGGCCGTGCTCGCCGCCCTGGAGGGACTCGCCCTGCTGGTCGGCGGGGCATTCATCCTCGTGCTGGGGGTGACGGGCGATCCGGACGACCGGCAGCAGGCCGTCACCGGTGGGGTCACGCTGATCGTGCTCGCCCTGCTGCCGCTGCTCGCCGCGCGCGGGCTGCTGGGGCGGCGGAGCTGGAGCCGGGGGCCCGCCGTCATCACCCAGATCATGGCGCTGCCCGTCGCCTACAACCTGCTCCAGGCCGACAGCATGGCCATTCCGGGCGGGATCGTGCTGGGCGTCGTGGCGATCGCCGCGCTCGTGCTGCTGGTGAACCAGGAGACGACCCGGGCCCTCGGGATCCGGGGGCCCGGCAACGCGCAGTAATAACCTCGAAGCGCCGGAGGGGGAGGGGAGTAACCCCGAAAGGATTACTCCTCGACCAGCAGCTTCTCCCGCAGCTGGGCCAGGGTCCGGGCCAGCAGACGGGAGACGTGCATCTGGGAGATGCCGACCTCCTGCGCGATCTGCGACTGCGTCATGTTGCCGAAGAAGCGCAGCAGCAGGATCCGCTTCTCCCTGGGCGGGAGATCCTCCAGGAGCGGCTTGAGCGACTCGCGGTACTCGACTCCCTCCAGGGCCTCGTCCTCCGAGCCCAGGGTGTCCGCGACCGCCGGGGACTCGTCATCCGTGTCGGGGACGTCCAGCGACAGCGTGGAGTAGGCGTTGGCCGACTCCAGGCCCTCCAGGACCTCCTCCTCGGAGATGCCGAGCTTCTCCGCCAGCTCGTGGACCGTGGGGGAGCGGCCGTGCAGCTGCGAGAGCTCCGCCGTCGCCGTGGTGAGCGAGAGGCGCAGCTCCTGGAGCCTGCGCGGCACGCGGACCGCCCAGCCCTTGTCACGGAAGTGCCGCTTGATCTCACCGACGACCGTCGGGGTGGCGTACGTCGAGAACTCGACGCCTCGGTCCGGGTCGAACCGGTCGACCGACTTGATCAGGCCGATCGTCGCGACCTGGGTCAGATCGTCCAGCGGCTCACCGCGGTTGCGGAAGCGGCGCGCGAGGTGCTCGACCAGCGGGAGATGCATACGTACCAGCCGGTTGCGCAGCTCCGCGTACTCCGCGCTGCCGTCCGGCAGTGCGCGCAGCTCGTAGAACAGGGCGCGGGCCCCGCTGCGGTCCGTCGGAGAGGGGTGCGTGACCTGCACCGTCTGTTGTGAGCCCTGCGCTTCGTCTCGTTCGTGCTCGCTCATCGTCCCGCCCGTCGACCCTCCCCGAGTCCGCGCGTCGGCGCGCACCGGGGAGACCTCACTTGGCCCTTCCAGGGGCGCACTCTGCACGGCACCTTCCCGATCCAGCTGCCCGTCGTCCTTGAGGCCGGCCTCCGAGAGGTCGTCCTCCGGGTGCGGCCGGGCCTGTTCGGGGATGCCCGGGATACCGGCGGCAGCGTCCGCCGTGTCCCGCGGCCCGTCCGGGCCGTCGCTGCCCGCCGCGGGCAGCTCCCGTGTGCCGCGTTCTTCGTCCCGCACCGGCCCGTCCCCGTTCCTCACGCCGGCCCGGGTCCCGCGCCGCGCTTCTTGTAGAGACTGATCGACACGGTCTTGTCCTCGGCCACGGTCGAGTCGACCTGGCCCGCGAGGGCCGACAGGACGGTCCAGGCGAAGGTGTCGCGCGCGGGGGCGTGACCGTCCGTGGTCGGGGCGGAGACCGTGACCTCCAGAGAGTCGTCGATCAGCCGGAACACACAGCTGAGCACGGAGCCGGGCACGGCCTGCTGAAGCAGGATCGCGCAGGCCTCGTCCACTGCGATGCGCAGGTCCTCGATCTCGTCGAGGGTGAAGTCCAAACGGGCCGCGAGTCCGGCCGTGGCCGTACGCAGCACCGACAGGTAGGCACCCGCGGCCGGCAGCCGGACTTCGACGAAGTCCTGGGTCGCGGGCTCGCCTGCGAACTGGGACACCCTCACCTCCAAGGTGGTACAAGCTTTTTCGGGGGCCGAGGGTCGCCCCCCGGGGTAACGCGTACGTGGTTCAGCGGTGACGCTACCGCGCTCCGGATGCTCCTGTCCCCGGGACCCCAGCCCCTTGCTGTCACTCATAGTAAACCTATGGATACGCACAGTGGCTAGGGGTCTGCGGGCCCAATTGGGAAGAGCGCGCGCCGGGTTGACGTACCCAGACGTCAGACGGTCGAACCGTCCGGATCCAGGGTCACACGAGTACGCCCTCGGTCACCAATGCCCCTGCTCACACGGGTGCGGAGCCGGGGGGCACGGCGATGTACGGTTTCCGCGCGGTCATACAAGAACGTGATCGACGAAGCACCAGCGCCAGTTCTCGCCGGGTTCGAAGGTCCGCATCACGGGGTGCCCAGTTTCCTTGTGGTGCTGAGTCGCGTGGCGATGCGGCGAGGTGTCGCAGCAGCCGACGTGGCCGCAGTCCAGACACAGACGCAGCTGCACCGGGTGGGTACCGGCCGCCAGGCACTCCGGACAGGTCTCGCTCTTGGGCTCGGGCTCCGGGTGCGGCAGCGCGTCGGCATGCGTGCACTGTTTCATGATTGCCAGGTTACGACGGTGGTGGGGAAAGCCGCGCGGAATGCCCGAGCGCGCGAGGGACCAGGGTGGGCGGAGACGAGAGTGGGCCGAAACCGATGCATGTGATGCCACTGCTCCTGCTGGTCGCCGGCAGCGCCGCCATTGCCGCCGCCGCCCGCCGCACCCCTGTCCCGCCCCCGCTGCTGCTGGTCGCCGCCGGCCTGGTGTTCTCCTACGTCCCCGGGGTGCCCGACTACGCCCTCGACCCGCATGTCGTCCTGCCGCTGATGCTGCCCCCGCTGCTGTACACGGCGGCCGTCGACAGCTCCTACCTCGACCTGCGCGCGCAACTGCGGCCCGTGGCACTGCTGTCGGTGGGCTACGTGCTCTTCGCGACGATCGTCGTCGGCTGGGCCGCCTATCTGATCGTGCCCGGCCTGCCGCTGACCGCCGCGCTGGTGCTCGGCGCGGTCGTGGCACCGCCGGACGCCGTCGCGGCCACGGCCATCGCGCGCCGGGTCGGCCTGCCGTCGCGGGTCACCACCATCCTCCAGGGCGAGTCCCTGGTGAACGACGCCACCGCGATCACCGCCTACCGCGTCGCCCTCGCGGCGGCCGTGGGCGAGGGCGCGACCTGGGCGGGCGGAATCGGCGAGTTCCTGCTCGCGGCGGTCGGCGGCATCGGGATCGGCCTGATCCTGATGATGCCGATCCACTGGCTGCGCACCCACCTCAGGGAGGCGCTGCTGCAGAACACGCTGTCCCTGTTGATCCCGTTCGCCGCGTACGCGGTCGCCGAATCGGTGCACGCCTCCGGGGTCCTCGCGGTGGTGGTCGTCGCCCTTTATCTGGGACATCGCGCGTGGGAGGTCGATTTCGCGACCCGCCTCCAGGAGGAGGCCGTCTGGAAAATGGTCGCCTTCGTCCTCGAATCGGCCGTCTTCGCCCTGATCGGGCTGCAACTGCCGGTCGTCCTGGAGGGGCTTGGGGAGTACGAGGGTCTCCATGCCGCCTGGTACGCGATCGCCGTCTTCCTCGTGGTCGTCGTCGCCCGCTTCGCCTGGGTGTACCCGGCGACGTTCGTGCCCCGGCTGCTGTCGGCGCGGCTCAGCGAACGGGAGCCGAACCCGACCTGGCAGGGCGCGTTCGTCATCTCCTGGGCCGGGATGCGGGGGGTCGTCTCGCTGGCCATCGCCTTCTCGATCCCGCTCACGGTGGAGGGCGGCGAGGCCTTCCCGGAACGGAACCTGGTCCTCTTCCTGACCTTCACGACCGTCATCGGCACGCTGGTCGTCCAGGGCCTGACCCTGCCCCCGCTGATCCGGCTGCTGAAGCTGCCCGGCCGGGACGCGCAGGCCGAGACGCTCGCCGAGGCGAACGCCCAGGCGCAGGCGTCCAGGGCGGCACAGAAACGCCTAGAGGGCCTGCTGGAGGACGAACGCAACACCCTGCCGCCCCCGCTGGCCGATCGGCTCCGCTCGGTGCTGGAACGCCGTCAGAACGCCGTCTGGGAGCGTCTGGGCTCGGTCAACCCCGTGACCGAGGAGACGGTGGACGACACTTACCGGCGGCTGTCGAGAGAGATGATCAGCACGGAGCGGGAGGTGTTCGTGCGGCTGCGCGACGGGCGCTACATCGACGACGAGATGCTGCGGACACTGCTGCGCCGGCTCGACCTGGAGGAGGCGGCGGCGTTCCGGGAAACGGAGTAGCGGGGGACACGCTCCGCCACCCCTACGGAAACGGCCGCCCCGTGACCACCGCCGCGACGGCCGTCCCCCTCTCGAACGCCCCCTCTTCCGCCAGAGCGACAAGTCCATACAGCATCTTGGCGACATAGAGACGTTCCACGGCTACGCCATGACGGGCCTCGAAGTCGTCGGCGAAGGCGTGCAGTTCGGGGGGCGTGCGGGCGTAGCCGCCGAAGTGGAAACGGTGATCGAGGGTCCAGGAGCCGCGGGGGCCGCCGAAGGCGAGGTTCTGGAGAGCCCGTATCTCCGCGTCCAGGAAGCCCCCCTTGAGGACCGGGATACCGAGAGCGCGCTGCTCGGGGGCGAGCCCGGCGGAGAGTCCCGCGAGGGTGCCACCGGTGCCGCAGGCGACCGCGACGACATCGGCGTGGCCGCGCAGCTCCTCGCCGAGAGCCCGGCAGCCGCGTACGGCGAGAAGGTTGCTGCCACCCTCCGGGACGACGTGGGCGTCCTCGGCGTCACCGCCCGCCGCCCGGCGGATGGCGGCGAGGGTGTCGGGCTCGGCCTTGCGCCGGTACGTCGATCTGTCGACGAAGTGCAGCCGCATACCGTTCGCCACGCAGTGGGCGAGGGAGGGGTTGAGGGGCCGATCGGCGAGTTCCTGACCGCGGACCACCCCCACCGTCGGCAGACCATAAAGTCGGCCGGCGGTGGCTGTGGCCCGCAGATGGTTGGAGTAGGCCCCACCGAACGTAAGGATCGCCCGCCCGTCGGCGGCCTCCAGATTGGGCACCAGCTTGCGCCACTTGTTGCCGATCAGATCCGGATGGACCAGATCGTCCCGCTTCAGCAGCAGACGAAGACCGTGACGGCCGAAGCGGGGATCGGAGAGTTCCTGAAGCGGGGAGGGGAGCGCCACAGCCCCATTCTGCCTTTCAGCCCGTCCGGCGTTTGAGGACGAGGCCTCTTCAGGGCCGTAACCGTCACTTCAAACGATCCCGCACCCTCTCCCTCAACCACGACATGCTGAACCCCCGAGGATCAACCTTCCCGGGCTGCCACTCGCGATGCCCGATCACCGACCGCTCCGTCCACCGATGGTGACGGCACAGCGCCGCGGCCACCTTCTCGATCGCGTCGAGCTGAACCTGTGGCCACGGATCCTCCCCGTCCCCGAGGTTCTCGCACTCGAACCCATAGAAGTGCCGGTTCCCATCCGTATTGGCCTCGTTGTCCAGCGGCAACGCCTTCTCCGCGATCACCGCCCGCAGAACGTCGTCATCACCGAGACCCGCGTGATTGGCCCTGCCGCAACCGACAAGGTGAACGCAGCCGTCCTTGGTGATGACGCCGTGGCACAGCGGACCGGGCAGCTCGGCATAGCCCTCCCGGCAGAGTTCCACCGTGTGTTCGCTGCCCCTGGTCACCGTGTGATGGATCATCACGCCGTGGACCGGCCCCCAGGGGCCCTTGTGATTGCGGTTGTGGTGGGCCCAGTCGCCGACCTCGACGACGGTGACGCCTTCCTCCCTGAGCCGGTCCAGGAAATCGGCAGCGGACATGGGTGGGGCCATGACCGTCTCCTTCGTGCTGCGCGACGGCCACCGGTCGTGACCACCTCGTACCGCAGCTTGTACCGGAATCAGACGGTCAGGGGCGAATTGTTCGTACGGCGTGCGAGCCGATCCGGTCAGTGATGCTGACCTCGGTCACTGACGCAGAAACGCGTCCCCGTTCACCGCGATGTGGCTCTCCAGGGCCTGCAGCGCCCGCTGTGTCGCGTCGGGCGAACCGCTGCCGCGCCGCTCCGCGTAGTACGCGGCGCCCACCTTCTTCAGAAGGTCGCTGCCGGCCCGCTGGGCCTGCACCTCGTCGAGCTTCTGCTTGCCCTGCGTCAGGCCGCGCTGTGCCTGTTCTTTGGCGCGGTCCAGGAAGCCTGTCATCGGTGTCTCCTGTTCGTCGTCCGTCAATGGCTCGAACGCCCGGCCCGATCTTGAAGTTCCCCGATCGGGGCGCTTTCCGTTCGCCCGGTCGAACGAGCTGCCGAAGAACCCCTTTGTGCCCACTTCGGGGATGATCCATTCCCGCTCATTCGTGTAATAGCACCGGCACGTTCGGTGAGGAAGGGTGGGGCGGGCAGGCGTCCGATGCGGGCGGACCCGATGGGGAATCGACGCATCGGCGCATTACGTGTTATCGGGAGGGCAGTTCTTTATGTCGGTAGGCGAAGAGATCCGCACGGAGCAGGACAGGCCTCAGCAGAGTCTTGGTACGTCGGCCGCGCGGAACCTGGCCACCACCACCAAGTCCGTACCCCAGATGCAGGAGATCAGCTCGCGCTGGCTGCTGCGGATGCTTCCCTGGGTGAACGTGCAGGGTGGTGCATACCGTGTGAACCGGCGGCTCACCTATTCCGTGGGAGACGGCCGTCTGACGTTCGTGAAGACCGGGGAACGGGTCGAAGTGGTCCCCGCTGAGCTGTCCGAGTTGCCGGCGCTGCGCTCCTACGAGGACGAGGAGGTGTTCGCCGAGCTCGCCCGACGCTGCCAGCAGCGGGAGTTCGCGCCCGGCTCGGAGATCGCCTCCTTCGGCAGCACGAACGACGAGGTGTTCCTCCTCGCCCACGGCAAGGTCGAGAAGATCGGCACGGGTCCCTACGGGGACGACGCCGAACTCGGCATGCTGGCCGACGGAGCCTACTTCGGCGACCAGGCACTGCTCGACCCCGATGCCCTGTGGGAGTACACGGCCCGCGCGGTCACCACATGCGTCGTGCTGACCCTCTCCCGCTCGCACTTCGAGCAGGTCGCCGAGCGCTCCGACTCGCTGCGCGCACACCTCCAGGCGCTGAGCGCGATCCCGGAGCAGAACGCCAACAGGTACGGCGAGAAGCAGATCGACCTCGCGGCCGGTCACAGCGGCGAGCCGGACATCCCGCGCACGTTCGTCGACTACGAGGCCAAGCCCCGTGAGTACGAACTGAGCATCGCCCAGACCGTCCTGCGCATCCACTCCCGTGTGGCCGACCTCTACAACCAGCCGATGAACCAGACCGAGCAGCAGCTCCGTCTCACGGTCGAGGCCCTGAAGGAGCGCCAGGAGCACGAACTCATCAACAACCGGGAATTCGGACTGCTCAGCAACTGCGAGTACGACCAGCGGCTCCAGCCGCACGACGGTGTACCCAGCCCCGACGACCTGGACGAACTGCTCAGCAGGCGGCGCGGAACCAAGTTCCTGCTCGCCCACCCGCGCGCGATCTCCGCGATCGGCCGCGAGCTCAACAAGCGCGGCCTCGTCCCCGAGACCATCGACATGAGCGGCAACCGCATCCCCACCTGGCGCGGTGTCCCGATCTTCCCGTGCAACAAGATCCCGGTCACCGAGGCCCGTACGACCTCGATCATCGCCATGCGTACCGGTGAGGCCGAGCAGGGGGTCATCGGGCTCCAGCAGGCCGGCATCCCGGACGAGATCGAGCCCAGCCTGTCCGTGCGGTTCATGGGCATCAACGAACAGGCGGTCATCAACTACCTGGTGACGGCCTACTACTCGGCGGCCGTCCTGGTGCCGGACGCCCTCGGCGTGCTGGAGAACGTCGAGATCGGCCGCTGGCGATGACCTCGGCCCACGGCCCGGCCGAGACCATCGAGACTCTGGATCCGGAGAGGCGGAACCCCATGGGCAGTCCCGCTCAGAGCCCTTCGGAAAGATCCCCGGAGTCCGTGGCAGGGGAGCGGCCGGACGTGGGCACCAGGCACGCGGGCCAGGTCTGTGCCCCCGTACAGGCACGGTGGCAGGGGGAGAAGCGGGTGGTGTCCGGCGGGTCGGACGGGCAGGACGCCGCCCTCATCCTCGAACAGGCCCGGACCGTGGTCGATCCCGAGCTGCGTGGGGCGATCGAGTCGCTGCCCGGGTCCATGCGCCGCGTCGCTCTTTACCACTTCGGGTGGGAGCACGCGGACGGCAGCCCGGCGGCGGGCAACGCGGGCAAGGCGATCCGCCCGGCCCTCGTGCTGACCGCGGCCGCGGCTCTCGGCGGCCGGCCGGAGGCAGCCGTACGGGCGGCCGCCGCGGTGGAACTGATCCACAACTTCACCCTGCTGCACGACGACGTCATGGACCGGGACACCACCCGCAGACACCGGCCCACCGCGTGGACCGTGTTCGGCGACGCCGACGCGATCCTCGCCGGGGACACCCTGCAGGCCCTGGCGCTGCGACTGCTCGCCGAGGACCCGCATCCGGCGGCGGCCACCGCGGCCGCCCGGCTCGCGTCCTGTGTCGTCGAACTGTGCGAGGGGCAGCACGCGGACACGGCCATGGAGAAACGAAGCCCCGACGAGGTGACCCTCGACGAGTGCCTCTTCATGGCCGAGGCCAAGACGGGCGCGCTGCTCGGCTGTGCCTGTGCCCTCGGCGCGCTGTACGCGGGCGGATCGGCCGCGGACGTCGAGGCGATGGACGCGTTCGGCCGGGAGGCCGGGCTCGCCTTCCAGCTCATCGACGACGTGATCGGGATATGGGGGGACCCGAGCCGTACCGGCAAGCCGGCCGGGGCGGATCTGCTCGCCCGCAAGAAATCCCTGCCGGTGGTCGCCGCACTGGCCTCCGGCACACCGGCGGCCACCGAACTGGCCGAGTTGTACGGAGTTCCGTACGACGAGGGGGAGGAAGGGGCGCTGGAGCGGACGGTGCTCGCCCTCGAGCGGGCGGGCGGCCGGGACTGGGCGCAGCTCCAGGCGGCCGACCGGATGGCCCGTGCCATACAGGAACTGTCCCGCGCGGTCCCGGACCCGGAGGCGGCCGGCGGCCTGCTGTCCCTGGCCGAGTTCGTGACCCGCCGCAGCACCTGAGCCCCGGAGACACCCGTGGCGGGGCGTACGGCCCTGACTCCGTACGCCCCGCCACGGCGCTCCGGGTGGCGGGTCCCGCACATCCCCACGGTGTGCGGGCCCTGCCACATCGCACACCCGTTAGGCTCAACCGCCGCGTGATCAGCGGCGGTTGAGACAAAAGGGGCGGGGCATGGACGTGGCGATACGCACGGCGGACGAGGGCGACCGGGAGCTGGTCGTCCAGCTGCTGGACGGGGCGTTCCAGGACGATCCGGTGAGCGGCTGGGTCTTCCCGGACCAGGCGCAACGCCGGGCGACGCATCCCCGGCTGATGGCCGCCTTCCTCGACATCGTGCTCGCCGAGGGCCGGGTCGACCTCACCGAGGACGGCACGGCGTGCGCCCTGTGGCTGTCCGTCCCCGCCGACGCCCACCCCGACGACGCGGAACAGGACGACGGCGCCGCCCAGTTGCGGGAGGCCGTCGAACCCGACAACGAGCGCGTGGAACTGATCGGACGGCTCACGGCCGGTATCCATCCCGCCGGGCGCGCCCACGAGTATCTGTGGCTGATCGCCGTGGCACCGGACGCTCAGGGGAGGGGCCTGGGCACGGCCCTCGTGCGGCAGGTCCTGGACCGCTGCGACCGTGAGGGAGTGGCCGCCTATCTGGAGGCGAGCAACGCCCGCAGCCGCAAGCTGTACGAACGGCTCGGCTTCGACCTCCTCGACCGCCCCCTGGACCTCCCGGACGGCCCCCGGATGTGGCCCATGTGGCGCGAACCGCAGCAGAGGCGCTGAAGACGCGGAATGCGCCGACCGGCGGGGAGCGATTCGGGTGTTCCGGCAATACCCTGAGGGCATGGACAGAGAAGAGCACGACTGTCCCGTCTGCGGACAGCATGTGACCACGGTGATCCGCCGGTACAAGACGCTCGGCGCATGGGTGCCGAAGTGGGTCGCCGGGCCGTGCCGAAACACCGAGTGCGAGGTGTACGTCGATCCGGCGGCCGAGGCGGAGGCAGCGGCGGCGGCAGGCCCGAGGACGAAGGGCGGACGCACCGCACGGAAACCATGAGTACGGGAACCATGAGGGCGGCCACCCCGCAGGTCGCGGCCACCCTTTAGGTTGGGCGCATGTCCGAACTCCCGCACATACTCCACATCACCGAACGCGCCCTCTGGGACGCGGCCCGCGAGCGAGGCGCGTACGAGATGTCGACGCGTGGGCGCACCCTCCAGGAGGAGGGGTTCATCCACTGCTCGACCCGCGCCCAACTCCCCGCAGTGGCGGCCTTCCTGTACGGCACCTACGCCGGCCCCGACGACCTGGTGGTGCTGGTCGTGGACCCCGCCCTCCTCGACGTACCCCTGAGATACGAGGCCCCGAAGCCGGGCGGCGAGGAGTTCCCGCACGTGTACGGGCCGATTCCGGTGGCCGCCGTGGTCGACGTCGAGGCGTGGGAGTGAGCCGAAGGGCGTGGCGGTGGGCCGTGCTCGTGTGGGTGGTCGCGGTGGCCGCCGGGGGCGGGCTCACGGTGTGGCTGCAGGACGCGGCGGAGCCGCCGGAGAGGCCCGCCTGGTATCGGACGGGCGACAGCGATCCGGCCCCGCTGCTGCGGCAGGACAAGGAGGCTGCCGAAAGCATGTGCCCGGCGACGCCGGGGCCCACTCCGACGCCGGAGGAGACGACCAGGGTGATCGTGGTGTGTGTACGCGACCCTCGTTAGGCGATGTCGTCCGCCGACGTCTGTGTCGGCTTCGGCAGGCCGCCCGTTTCGGGGTCGCGGCCGGTGAGGCAGTACGTACCGCCCGCCGGGTCGCGCATGACCGTCCAGTGGGGGCCGTGGGCGACGACCGCCGCACCCAGGCGCTCGTGGCGGGCGGCGGTCGCCCCGATGTCGGCGCAGGCCAGGTCGAGGTGGGCGGAGGCGGTGGGCCGTTCGGTGCCGAGGCGCTGGAGCAGGATGCGGATCGGGAGGCCGGCCGGAGGCCTGAGGACGTGGAACTCCGGGAGTGAGCCGGTCAGGGAGTCCCAGCCGGTGAGACGCTCCCAGAAGGCGACCTCCGTGGCGTACGCGGCCGGCGGGATGTCGATGGACACCTGGTCGAGGCGGCTGCCGTTCACCACGGCGGGCCGTACCGACTCCCCGTTCCAGGGCACGGCGCAGAACAGCTGCCCGGCGGGGGACCGCAGCACGGCCCACCCGGTGTGCGCGGCGGCGACCGTCGCCCCGAGCGCCGACGCCGAGCCCACGAAGGCGTCGACGTCCTCGACGGCGAAGTCGAGATGGGCACCCCCGTCCCCGGAGTCCACCCCCTGGACCTTGACGCAGGCGTCGCCCTCGCCCGGCAACAGGGTCACGAACTCGCCCTGCTCACCCCGGGTTCCCGACAAGCGGGTGTCCGTGACGGCGGTCCAGAAGGCCTGGGCGGGGCCCAGGAGCCCGGCGGGCCGGTCGACGAAGGCGTAGGTCCAGCGGATACCAGTGCCGGTGGCAGTGCCAGTGCTGTTGCCGGTGCCAGGAGCAGTGCTCATGGGGTGATCGTAAAAGCGGCGGTTGTCCACGTCACCTGCCTTTTTCCGGGAACAGGCTTTGCCCGCAGTTCGTCGCGAATACGCCTGTGCTTGCTTCCATCGGGGGCATGGACGACATCACCCCTGATCGCCACGTACCTCGCCTGCGGACGTTGATGAAGCTGGACTGGACCGCACGGGCGCCGCGGTGAGCCTCGGGGCCACCGTCGCCGTGGTCGTCGTCTTCGCCCTGGGCGTGCTCGGAGTCGCCCGGGTGGAGGGGGCGCGCGAGAATGACGGGAGTACCCGAGCGCTCGGGTTCACCCAGGCCGGACTGTGCTTTGTGGCGTGTGCGGCGGTGGTCGCGTACGGGATCTATCTGATCGTCCCGCAGTTCCACTGAAGGAGGCCTACGGTATGACACCACTGATGTCCGGACTGAAGGTCGACTACAGCGACCACGACGAGCCCGTGCTGATCCGGCCGGACGGAAGTCCGGTCGAGACCTGGCGGGAGAACTACCCGTACCCCGAGCGCATGGAACGGCGGGAGTACGAATGGCACAAGCGGCTCCAGCAGATCGAACTGCTGAAGCTGCAGAGCTGGATCAAGCAGACCGGCCGCCGGCTGGTCGTCGTCTTCGAGGGCCGGGACGCGGCCGGGAAAGGCGGCACGATCAAGCGCTTCACGGAGCACCTCAACCCGCGCGGCGCCCGCGTGGTGGCCCTGGAGAAGCCCACCGAACGCGAACGCGGCCAGTGGTACTTCCAGCGGTACGTCGAACACCTCCCGACCGCCGGCGAGATCGTCCTCTTCGACCGCTCCTGGTACAACCGGGCCGGCGTGGAACGGGTCATGGGCTTCTGTACGGACGACGAGTACCGTCGCTTCACCCGCCAGGCCCCGCTGTTCGAACGCATGCTCGCCGATGACGGCGTCGACCTGATCAAGTTCTGGTTCTCGGTCTCCCAGAGCGAACAGCGCACCCGTTTCACGATTCGCCAGGTGGACCCCGTAAGACAGTGGAAGCTGAGCCCCATGGACCTCGCCTCCCTGGACCGCTGGGACGACTACACGGCGGCCAAGGTCGCCATGTTCCGCGCGACGGACACCGAACAGGCGCCGTGGACGGTCGTGAAGAGCAACGACAAGAAGCGGGCGAGGGTGGAGGCGATGCGCAGCGTGCTGGCCCGCTTCGACTACACGGGCAAGGACGAGGAGGTCGTCGGCAGTCCGGACCCGCGCATCGTGGGCGCGGCGGCCAACCTGCTGGAGGCGGGGGAGGATGACGACGGCGTGTGAACGCCGCCCGACACACTCCGGGAGCCGCTGACGTGACCGACCGATCCACCGCCACCGACCGGACCCGCCTCGCCGAAGGCGCGTACAGCAGCGACCGGGACCTCGCCGCCCGGCAGTCGCTCTACCAGTGGCAGACGCCCAGGCACGATCTGCCGGGCATCGTCGTCGAACAGTTGGGCAGTGTCCGGGCCGGCGGGCGCGTGGTCGACGTCGGCTGCGGCAACGGCAGATACGTCCAGCGGCTGCGCGAGTCCCGCCCCGACCTCGCCGCGCTGGGCCTGGACCTCGCCCCCGGCATCCTCGCCACCGTCCCCGGCCCCGTCGCCGTGGCGGATGTCACGCGGCTGCCGCTGGCCTCGGAGAGCGTCGACGCGGCCCTGGCGATGCACATGCTGTACCACGTACCCGACATCCCGCAGGCGGTACGGGAGTTGGCGCGGGTCGTCGCCCGTGACGGCGTGCTGATCGCCTCCACCAACAGCGACGACGACAAGGCCGAACTGCACGACCTGTGGCAGCGGGCCGCGACCGACGTGCTCGGCACCGGCAGAGAACCGGCCCGGTTCTCGATCGGCGCCCGCTTCTCCCTGGAGAAGGCGCAGGCGTTCCTCGGGGCGGAGTTCGGCCGGCTGCGAACCATCGAACTCCCCAGCACCGTCACGGTCCGCGATCCCGAGCCGGTGATCGCGTACCTGACGTCGTACCGCGCCTGGGCGGACCTGTACGAGGCCCCCTTCACCGCGGTCGTGGAACGGGCCCGCACCATCGTCACCGACCGGATCACCCGACAGGGGGCGTTCGAGGTCGGCTGCCGGGCGGGGATCCTCGTGTGCGGCCGTTGAGGGAGGGCAGCGAAAAGGGCCGGTCGGGTTGTCGACCGGCCCTTTTCGTCGAGGCCTCGCATCAGGCCTTCTTCGTCTCCCAGAAGATCTTGTCGATCTGGGCGATGTAGTCCAGTGCCTTCTGGCCCGTCGCCGGGTCGGTGGACGCCTTGGCGGCCGAGAGGGCCTTCAGGGCGTCGTTGACCAGCTGGTGCAGCTCCGGGTACTTCTCGAAGTGCGGCGGCTTGAAGTAGTCGCTCCACAGGACCGAGACGTGGTGCTTGGCGAGTTCTGCGCGCTGCTCCTTGATGACGGTGGCACGCGCCTGGAAGTGCGGGTCGTCGTTGGCGGCCATCTTGTCCTGCACGGCCTTCACCGACTCCGCCTCGATGCGGGCCTGGGCCGGGTCGTACACACCGCAGGGCAGGTCGCAGTGAGCGCTGACCTTGACCTTGGGGGCAAACAGGCGGGAAAGCATGGAGCGTTCCTTCCTCGTGATCGTCTTCTCAGGTTGGACATTACTCCCTGGGAGATGGGTTTTCGCGAGTGCCCCCATGGGCTTAGGACAAAAGTAGGGGGTCAGACTGGGACTGGTGGAGGATGGAACCGGGGAGGTGCCGGGATGCCGGAGCTGTCGCAGGAGAGCGAGCACGGAAGCGAACACGAGAGCGAACGCGGAGGGATCGCGAAGCTCTTCGGATGGTTCGCCGTGACCGGGCCGTCGATGGTGCCCACGCTGTATCACGGCGATTTTCTCGTGGTGCGATACGGGAACCGCGTCAGGGTCGGCGACATCGTGGTCCTGCGTCATCCCTTCCAGCAGGACCTGCTGGTCGTCAAGCGGGCCGCGGAGCGCCGTGAGGGCGGCTGGTGGGTGCTCGGGGACAACTCCTTCGCCGGCGGCGACAGCACCGACTACGGGACCGTGCCGCACGATCTGATCCTGGGCCGGGTCCGGTTCCGCTACCGGCCGCTCAAGCCGGGTCAGCGTTCGCCGCTGGCGCTGCTGCGCTGGGCGGTGTCGGCCGCCAGGCTCGTCTTCTCGGACCGGTCGGCCTCCAGCCGTTTGCGGGCGCGGTAGGCGGCCACGTTGGCCCGGGTCGCGCAGCGGTCGGAGCAGTAGCGGCGGGAGCGGTTCGTCGAGGTGTCGAGGTAGGCGTTGCGGCAGGGCGGCGCCTCGCACAGGCCCAGGCGGTCCACGCCGTACTCCGTGAGGTGGAAGGCCAGGCCCATCGCGGCGATGGCCGCGTAGCCCGCGGTCGCGTTCGACGGGTGGTCGGCGAGGTGCATGTGCCACAGCGGGCGGCCGTCGTCGTTGCGGAAGTCGTGCCCCGAGATCTGCGGGCTCACCGGGAACTCCAGCAGGAGCGAGTTCAGCAGGTCCACCGAGAGCGTCTCGTCGCCGGTGTCCGCCGCCTCGAAGACCGCGCGCAGCCTGGCCCGTACGGAGCGGAACCGGGTCACGTCGGCGTCGGTGGCGCGGCGGGCGGCCTGCTGGTTGGCGCCGAAGAGATCGCGGACGGCGTCGATCGAGGTCAGCGAGTCCTTTCCGCGGGCCGGTTCCTCGGTGTTGACGAGGCGCACGGCGTAGTCCGAGTAATAGGCCAGTTCCACTTGTAGTCCTTACGAGGGCGTTCTATGGTCGTGGATGCGAGGAAGTAACGGCTGACATTGCTTCCAGGGTATTACGCGTGCGTTCAAAAGGCGGGCGCGGCAGGCGAGGGAACGGCCGACGGAAGGGTTTCAATGACCACCACGACCGGCAACGCGGGCACTACCGGTAGTGACGCCGAAACCGACTGGAATGCCTGGCAGGCGAGCTGGGACCGGCAGCAGGAGTGGTACATGCCGGACCGTGAGGAACGGTTCCGGATCATGCTCGACATGGTCGAGGCCCTCGTGGGCCCCGCCCCGCACGTACTCGACCTGGCATGCGGCACGGGAAGTATCACGGCCCGGCTGCTCGACCGGTTCCCGCAGGCCACCAGTGTCGGCGTCGACCTCGACCCGGCGCTCCTCGCCATCGCCGAGGGCACCTTCGCGGGCGACGACCGCGTCACCTTCGTCACGGCGGACCTCAAGGACCCGCGGTGGACGAGCGGGCTGCCGTACGACTCGTACGACGCCGTCCTGACCGCCACCGCCCTGCACTGGCTGCACAGCCAACCTCTCGCGGACCTCTACGGCCGGATCGCGGAGGTCGTCCGCGACGGCGGTCTGTTCATGAACGCGGACCACATGATCGACGACAGCACGCCCCGGATCAACGCGGCGGAGCGCGCACTGCGCCACGCGCGTATGGATCAGGCCAAAGTCGACGGCGCCCTCGACTGGGCCGAATGGTGGCGGCTCGCCGCCCAGGACCCCGTGCTAGCCGGCCCGACCGCCCGCCGCTTCGAGATCTACGGCGAGCACGCCGACGGCGACATGCCCTCCGCCGAGTGGCACGCGCGCGTGCTGCGCGAGAAGGGGTTCGCGGAGGCGCGCCCCGTGTGGTGCTCGCCGTCGGACACGCTGCTGCTCGCGCTCAAGTAGGCCCGAGAGGTATTTGGGCGGGGTCAGAACACCGGCTGCAACCCGGTTCGCCAGCGGTTACGGAACCTGGCTAGCGGCCTGCTCCCCCTCCGCAGCCGGTGCGCCCGAACCAGCGCCTCCGCCGACGCCTGGACGGGCGTGCCCGACGCGGAACTCTGCGTCGCAGATGCGTTTCCTGAATCTCGGAACCCTCAACTGTCCCTCCGGCTACGGTCTCCGAGCTACGAGGGGGTGCAGGCTCACGTTCGACAATGCCGTGTGCGAGGCGCTCGGCGCGTCTCCACACCACACCCCCTCTCGTCGTCTGCCCCGGGGGCCCTTCCGGCGGAAAACGGTCGACTTGTAAAGACTGTTGATCGAATTGCGAGCGAACTGTACGGTCTCCGAGGCGGATTTGGTTGTCCGCTGGACAGCATGTGTTTCTGTCTATGCGTCCGGTTCTGACCAGCCGGGCAGCATGAAACGAGGGGGAAGATTTTGCGTAGCAAGATACTTGGCGCCTTGGTGCCGGCCGTTATCGCTGCGGCAGCGATGGTTCCGTTGGCTGCCAGCCCGGCTGCCGCTGACCCGCCGTGTGCCATGGACGTCTACGGTAAGACGATCTCGTCGAGTGGCCAGGGCGGGTACCAGATCGACATAGCGCTCAACCGCTGCGACCGCCCGGCCCGGGCGATGACGAAGTGTGCGGCCCTCGGCGGGTCCGGCATGAACTATGGGCCTTCGGTCACGCGAGGGACCAGCCGTACCGAATACTGTTCCCGCAACTCCGAGATGGTGAAGTGGGGATGGCAGGTGTATTACGACGGGAAGTGGAACAACCGGTGGATGGACTGAGTTCCCTGCCCGGAGCCGCCGCTTCCGCCGCTTGGGGACTTGCAACGTGAGCCATTGAAGACGTCGGGGTGGTGCGGGGGTTCATGAACCCCCGCACCACCCCGACACTTGTTTGCACGATTATGTCGCTACAACACTTTGGACAAGAACGACTTGGTCCGCTCATGCTGAGGGTTCGTCAGGACCTCGCGTGGCTGGCCGTATTCGACAACCACCCCGTCGTCCATGAACACGAGAGAGTCACCGACCTCGCGGGCGAAGCCCATTTCGTGTGTGACGACGATCATCGTCATACCGTCCTCGGCGAGGTCGCGCATGACATCGAGAACCTCGCCGACGAGCTCGGGGTCGAGGGCTGAGGTCGGCTCGTCGAAGAGCATCAGCTTGGGCTCCATCGCCAATGCTCGGGCGATGGCGACGCGCTGCTGCTGGCCGCCGGAGAGCTGGGCTGGGTAGTGACCTTTGCGATCGCCCAGGCCCACACGGTCCAACAACTGCTGGGCCCGCTCCCGGGCGACGGCCTTGGACTCGCCCTTGACCTGGACCGGCGCTTCCATGACGTTCTCCAGAGCCGTCATGTGAGGGAAAAGGTTGAAACGCTGGAACACCATGCCGATGTCCCGTCGCTGCGCGGCGACTTCACGTTCTTTCAGCTCGTAAAGCTTGTCGCCCTTCTGCCGGTAGCCCACCAGCTCGCCATCGACGGACAGGCGGCCGGCACTGATCTTTTCCAGGTGGTTGATGCATCGCAGGAAGGTTGATTTGCCGGAGCCGGACGGGCCGATCAGGCAAAACACCTCACGCGCGTTCACCTCCAGCTCGATGCCCTTGAGGATGTGCGCAGGACCGAAGGACTTGTGCACGCCCTCAGCCTTCACCATGGGGTGACCACTCGCGGGCTTGCTGAGGCCTTTGCTGATACCGCTCATCGGGCTGCCTCCGGGCGGCGAAACGAACCGAACAGCCGGAGGTTCTTCCTCAGGCGTTGCAGTGGCGTCGGTGGCAGGCTGCGCGATGAGCCACGAGCATAACGTCGTTCAAGGTAGTACTGGCCGACACTGAACACACTGGTGAGGATCAGATACCAGATCGATGCCACGAAGTACAATTCAACGACCGCGAGCGAAGTGCTGGAGATGTCCTGGGCCCGCTTGATGAGTTCGTTGAACTGGACCGCGTAAGCAAGCGACGAGGTCTTCAGCATGTTGATGAACTCGTTGCCCGTCGGTGGCACGATCACCCGCATCGCCTGCGGGAGGATTACCCGCCGCAGAGTCTTGCCCTGGGTCATGCCCAGAGCATGCGACGCTTCCGTCTGTCCTTCGTCCACTGACTGGATGCCTGCTCGGACGATCTCCGACATGTACGCGGCCTCGTTGAGGCCGAGCCCCAGCAGTGCCGCCAGGAACGGCGTCATCACCTGGTTCATCTCGTCTTTGTAGAACCCCAGGTTGAGGACGGGGAACACGAGCGCGATGTTGTACCAGAGGAGGAGCTGGACCAGTACGGGCGTGCCGCGGAAGAACCAGACATAGAACCAGGCCACCGTGCTCGTGACCGGGTTCGACGACATCCGCATCACCGCGAGGATCACACCCAGGACGAGTCCGAGGATCATGGCGAGGACGGAGATGTACAGCGTGTGCCAGACGCCGGACAGGATGGTCCCATCCGTGATGTACTCCGGGATGATGCTGTAGTTAATCTTCGCGTTGGAGAACGCGATTCCGATCGTCACCAGCAGCGCGACGACCGCAGAGCCGGCCACCCAGCGGCCGTAGTGGCGCACCGGGATGGCTTTGATCTGCTCCGGCGGCAGCGGGGGCGCCGGAGCCTTGTCGACAGTGTCAGTCACAGTGACTGCCCTTCAGTGTTGCGCCGGGCGGATCAGGAGCCACCGTTGACCTTGGACTCGGTAACCGCGCCATCCGTGACGTTCCACTTCTCAAGAATCTTCGCGTACTCGCCATTCTTGATGATCGCGTTCATCGCCGCCTGGAGGGCATCTCGCAGCTCGGTGTCGTCCTTGCTGACTCCGATGCCATACGGGCCTGCCTCGATCTGCTCGCCAACGACCTCGAAGTCCTTGCCGCCGCCCGAGGTCTTCGCGTTGTAGGCGGCGACCGGGAAGTCGTTGAGGTCGGCTACCGAGGCGCCCTGCTTGAGGCGGAGCAGCGCCTCGGGGTCGGTGTCGAAGGTCTGCAGGGTGATGGCCTTCTTGCCGTCCTTCGTGCACTTCGTGCTCTGAGCCCTGGCAATGCCCTCGGATGTGGTGGCCTTCTGCAGAGCCACGACCTTGCCGCACAGGTCGTCCAGGGACTTGATGCCCTTCGGGTTGCCCTTCTGGACCAGGATCGAGGTGCCGGCGGTGAAGTAGTCGACGAAGTCGATTCCGTTGCCGACCTTCTTGCCGGTGTCCGAGTCGATGCCGTTCTGACGGTCCTTCGTGTCGTTCATCGCCGACATGAGCACGTTGAACCGCTTGGACTGCAGACCGACGATGAGCTGGGCGAACTTCCCGTTCTGGAACTCAAATTTCACGCCCAACTGCTTGCCGAGGGCGGCTGCGATGTCCGGGTCGATGCCAGTGGCTTTGCCGCCGACCACGTACTCGACGGGCGGGTACGCGATGTCGGAGCCCACCTTGACGACGCCGGCGGCCCGGATGCTCGCGGGGAGTTTGGCGGCGAGTGGCGCCGACGAGGACGGAGCGCTGGAGTTGCTGTCGCTGTTCTTGTCTGTCTGGTCACCGCAGCCGGTGAGCAGCAGGGCGCCCGCGACCGCGATCGCACCGACCGCGGCTAGCCGGTTGTGCGCGGCGGTCGTACGAAGGGTGGAGCTTGCGGTCATGGTGGGTTCCTCCGGCGGATGGATGGTGTGCCATTGGGCCGCCGTCCGCTCGGGGAGCGGACGGTACCGGCGGGTCGTCCGCCGGTGCACGCATCTTTGAGTGTCGCGACCTTGTGTGATTACGGCATCTTGCCATTCGGACTTGGTCATTCAGGCGACCGACTATGTCAAAATCGGATAACGGGTGACCCCCGTCATGTGTCAGGTCGGTACATCAGGCCGGACCTTCCCGGATCTTCTACGGGAATCATTCGTTCCGGCCGGAAGATCTTCGGCGCATCTCGCCAGGTGAACGGCTGTTGCATCCCGCGCGAACGGCCGAACGAGGACTCGCCGAGGAGTCACGAGGAGTCACGAGGACTCCGTCACGACTGCTCCCGGCCCGGGGCATCGATCCGCTTCCCGCCGGGGCGCCGAGCGCTACTGATTTGATCGATCATGCCCGTGTATGTGGGCATGTGTGGTGATGAGTCGGGCCGCCCAGGTGTGACCTTCCCGTTGTGGGGTCGTCGTCTGTGTTCTCCATCCGGTAAGAAGGTTCTTTACACCCCTCATCAGGGGCTCAGGGCGCGTGTGCGGCGCGCCCGTCGCGTTCGTGCCCGTGCGCATCACTCACCGGGGCCTTACGCGGTGCCCGCCCACCCCTCACCAGGAGTGGCCACCCTCAACCGTGAAGACCTAAGGGGTAAAACAAAGTGGCAGCGGAGACCGTCAATCCTCGCAGCGACATCGACACGGACAGTGACGCCGGTGATTTCGACCCGGCGTTCGCCCTGCACCGTGGCGGCAAGATGGCCGTCCAGGCCACCGTGCCGATCCGCGACAAGGACGACCTGTCCCTCGCGTACACACCCGGTGTGGCCCGGGTGTGCACCGCCATCGCCGAGCAGCCCGACCTCGTCAACGACTACACCTGGAAGTCGTCGGTCGTCGCGGTCGTGACGGACGGTACGGCCGTCCTCGGACTCGGGGACATCGGCCCCGAGGCCTCCCTCCCGGTGATGGAGGGCAAGGCGATCCTGTTCAAGCAGTTCGGCGGCGTGGACGCGGTCCCGATCGCGCTCGCCTGCACCGGCGTGGACGAGATCGTCGAGACGGTCGTCCGGCTGGCGCCGTCCTTCGGTGGGATCAACCTGGAGGACATCTCGGCACCGCGGTGCTTCGAGATCGAGCGGCAGCTCCAGGAGCGGCTGGACATCCCCGTCTTCCACGACGACCAGCACGGCACCGCGGTCGTGACGCTCGCGGCCCTGCGCAACGCCGCGCGGCTGACCGGGCGTGAGCTCGGCGAACTGCGTGGCGTGATCTCCGGCGCGGGTGCGGCGGGCGTCGCCATCGCGAAGTTCCTTCTCGAGGCGGGGCTCGGCGATGTCGCGGTCGCCGACCGCAAGGGCATCGTCTCGGCGGACCGGGACGACCTCACGCCGGTCAAGCGGGAGCTGGCCGAGCTGACGAACAAGGCCGGGCTGACGGGGTCGCTGGAGAGCGCGCTGGCGGGCGCCGACGTCTTCATCGGCGTCTCCGGCGGTACGGTTCCCGAGGCGGCGGTCGCTTCCATGGCCAAGGACGCGTTCGTGTTCGCGATGGCCAACCCGGATCCCGAGGTGCACCCCGATGTGGCGCACAAGTACGCGGCGGTCGTCGCGACCGGGCGTTCGGACTTCCCGAACCAGATCAACAACGTGCTGGCGTTTCCGGGGATCTTCGCGGGGGCGTTGCAGGTGCGGGCGTCTCGGATCACCGAAGGGATGAAGATCGCGGCGGCTGATGCGTTGGCTGCGGTGGTGGGGGAGGAACTTGCGGCTGACTACGTGATTCCGTCGCCGTTCGATCCTCGGGTGGCTCCGGCGGTTACGGCCGCGGTTGCTGCGGCGGCTCGGGCGGAGGGGGTTGCTCGGCGCTGAGGGGTGTCTTTCGGGGGTGGCCCCGTCCGGGTGCGGTGGGGTCATCTCGCCCCCGCCGCCCCTACCCGTCCCATCCCGTTCCTGGGGGCTGCGCCCCCAGACCCCCCCTACGGCCCTGAAACGGGCCTCGTCCTCAAACGCCGGACGGGCTGAAGGGGCGGGGGGCGTCAACAGGGTGTGTGTCACAGGGGCGGCTCGTTCCGCGGCTCCGCCCTGAGGCCTATCGTCGGAGGCATGTTCGCTGCCTACGCCGCCCGCATCGATCCCGACCATCCGCTCAACGGGCTGGAGTTGGGTGAGCGCCCAGCCCCGGAAGCGCGTCCCGGGTGGGCGACGGTCGATGTCAGGGCCGCCTCGCTCAACCACCATGATCTGTGGTCCCTGCGTGGAGTGGGACTCCCCGAGGACCGTCTCCCGATGATTCTCGGCTGCGACGCCGCCGGCGTCGACGCGGACGGCAACGAAGTCGTCCTGCACTCCGTCATCGGCCAGACGGGTCACGGTGTCGGTCCCAGGGAACCTCGTTCCATCCTCACCGAGCGCTACCAGGGGACCTTCGCCGAACAGGTCGCCGTACCGGCGTGGAACATCCTGCCCAAGCCCAAGGAGCTCTCCTTCGCGGAGGCCGCCTGTCTGCCCACGGCCTGGCTGACGGCGTACCGCATGCTCTTCACCAACGCGGGTGTACGCCCCGGGGACTCGGTGCTCGTGCAGGGCGCCGGCGGCGGTGTCGCGACCGCCGCGATCGTGCTCGGCAAGGCGGCGGGGCTGCGGGTCTTCGCCACCAGCCGGGACGAGGCCAAGCGCAAGCGGGCGGTGGAGCTCGGTGCCGTCGAGGCGGTGGAGTCCGGGGCGCGGCTGCCGCAGCGCGTGGACGCCGTGATCGAGACGGTCGGGGCGGCCACCTGGTCGCACTCGGTCAAGTCGCTCAGGCCCGGCGGCACGCTCGTCATCTCCGGTGCCACCAGCGGCGACCGGCCCTCGCACGCCGAACTGACCCGGATCTTCTTCCTCGAACTCAAGGTCGTCGGCTCGACGATGGGCACCAAGGACGAGCTGGAGGACCTGCTGTCCTTCTGCGCCGCCACCGGCGTACGCCCCGTCATCGACGAGGTGCTTCCGCTGGACCGGGCCCGCGAGGGCTTCGAACGTCTGGAATCCGGTGACCAGTTCGGCAAGATCGTCCTCACCGCCTCCTGAGCGCCATCGCGCATACCTTCCCTCCGCGGCGGGTCCGGGTTTCCGGGCCCGCCGTTTGTGTGTCCGCGCGCCCTGAGGTGCCAATCAGGGTTGACAAGGATGAAGATGTCAACCTAGGTTGACATCATGACCGAAGCAACAGATCTCGCCGAGCGCGCGGGCGACCGCGACCCGCGGATCGGGCTGCGAGCCGTCTCCGCGCTGCGGAAGCTGGTCGAGCAGTTGGAGTCCGTACAGGTGCGCAGTGCGCGCAATCAGGGCTGGTCGTGGCAGGAGATCGCCGCGGAACTCGGTGTCAGCAGGCAGGCCGTGCACAAGAAATACGGGAGGCAGTGATGTTCGAACGGTTCACGAGTGATGCGCGCGCCGTGGTGCAGGGTGCCGTCGAGCACGCGGAGCGCATCGGCAGTCGGTGGGTCGGCGCCGAGTGCCTTCTGCTCGCGCTGCTCGACCGCGAGGGCGGGCGGGCCTCCTTCGCGCTGGCCTCGCTCGGACTCGCCGACCGCAAGGAGCCGGTGAGGGCCGCCCTGGCCGACGCCCGCCGCCGCGCCGGACTGTCCCAGGCGGAGGCCGACGCACTCGCCGGGCTCGGTATCGACGTGTCCGACATCGTCTCCCGGGTCGAGGAGGTGCACGGGGTCGGCGCGATGTCCGGTGACCGTCAGGACGGGGGGTGGCTGTCGGGGCGCCGCCTCTTCGACCGGGACGCCAAGGACGTGCTGGAGAGGTGCCTGCGCATCGCGGTGGCCCACCGCGACCGCCGTATCGGCGACGAGCACATCCTCCTCGCCCTCGTGACCCGCCTCGGCGTCCCGTCGGAGGTCCTCGCCGATCAAGGCGTCACCTACGAGGCCCTGAATCGTGTGCTTTACGGTGAGGGGGAGCGTGGGGGTGAGGCCAAGGCGGGCTGAGTCCCTGGCCCCCACCGCCTCACACCTTCGGTGTTCGCAGTGCCGCCTCCGTCAGGGCCGCCGCCGCTGACAAGTGGCGGCGGATCTCGTGGAGTTGGGGTTCCGTGACGCCCTGGTCGCGAGCCGTGTCGCGGATGTCGTCGCGGAAGCGGTCCAGGAGGCGGTCCAGGTCGCGGGCCGGGTCGCCGGTGGACGCCTCGTGGGCCCAGGGCGGTTCATAGCTGGCCGGGAAGTCCGGGGGAGTGTCCGAGTATTCCGCGTGCTCCGGGTGCTCCGGGTGCTCCGGGTTCTCCGGTTCGCGTGTTGCGGAGGCTGGGTTGGCTGAGGGGGGTGTGAAGCCGAAGTCCTTGCCCAGGTTCTTTCCTATGTCCATTCCCAACTCGCCGAACTCCTTGGCCAGTTCGGTCAGGCCCTCGCGGACTCCCGTCGGCCAGTCGCCCCTGCTGAAGTGGTCCTGGACCTGTTCCTGCACGCGTCGGGCGATGCGCTGCACCTCCTCCTGCGCCTGGGCGCGGGCGTGGTCCTGGGCCTCCTTGGCCTGGCGCCTGGCCCGCTGTGCCTCCTCGCGGGCGCGGCGGCTCTCGTCCTTCGCGCGGCGGGCCTGCTCCTTCCACTCCTGCTTGGCGCGCCGCATCTCCTCCTTCGCGGCGCGCCACGCCTCCTTGTCGCCGAGGTCGGTGTGGTCCCCGTACGTCCCGGTCCCCGCGTGCTCTCCGTACGGAGCGTTCCGAACGGTGCCGGGGCCCCTGCGGGCCTCGCTCGCCGCCGCGCGAACCTCTCGGCGCAGGTCGCCCGCAGCCCCCCGGACGTCGGCCCGGATCTCGGCGGCGAGTTCGGCGACGGAGTCGCGGATCTCCAGTTCCAGGTCGGCCAGTTCGCCGCTTCGGTCGGCCAGTTCGGCGCGGCCCGCGTCCGTGATGGCGTACACCTTGCGGCCGCCCTCGGTGGTGTGGGTGACCAGGCCCTCGGCCTCCAGCTTGGCCAGACGGGGGTACACGGTGCCCGCCGACGGTGCGTACAGCCCCTGGAAGCGTTCCTCCAGGAGGCGGATCACCTCGTAGCCGTGGCGCGGGGCCTCGTCCAGCAGCTTCAGCAGGTAGAGGCGCAGGCGGCCGTGGGCGAAGACGGGAGGCATGTCAGAGCACCTTCTTGTTCGTCGGGCCGGAAGCGTCCTTCGGGGCGGCGGGGGCGGTGGGGGTGGCGTCGGTCGGTTCGTCCTCGTGCTGGGGGCGGCGGAGCAGGGCGATCGAACCGGAGACCGTGGTCGCCCGCAGTTTGCCCGTGCCCGCGCCCAGGCGGCCCGTGACACGGTGGGCGCCCCACTGGCCGTGTACGCGGAGGTCGTCGAAGGCGTTCGAGATCCTGCCGCTCGCCGTGTTCGCCTCCACCTCGGCGTCCGCCGGATGCGGGAGCCGGATCGCGATCTCGCCTGACACGTTCGTCAGCCGCACGTCCGTCGGGCCCTCCGGGTCGAGGTCGACGATCATGGAGCCGCTGACCGACTCGGCGCGCACGGAGGGGCCGGAGCCCTCGACCACGGTGAGGTCGCCGGAGACGGAGTTGAAGTGCAGATCGCCCGTGACCGCCTGGGCCTCCAGGTTGCCCGAGACCGTGTCGGCGCGGACAGGGCCGGAGAGGCCGACCAGTGTCGTGTCGCCGGTGACGCCGTTGACCACTGTCGGTCCGTCGACCCCCGAGACCACGGCGCTGGCGCCGACCACGCCCACCTTGACGCGGGTGGCCGCCGGGACGGCCAGGGACACCTCCGCGCTGCGGCGCCAGCCCTTGCGATCCAGCCACTTGAGGAAACCCTTCCAGGGCAGGTCCTCGTAGGCCACCGTCAGGACGCCGTCCTCCTGGGTCACCAGCAGGGGTGGGCCCTCGATCTCGGAGATCTCCAGACGGGCGGAACCATCGTCGGTGCCCACCACGTTCACCGTTCCGTTGACGATGCGTACGTGCAGGCCCGTGACGGGCTCGTCGAAGGTGAGCTTGCCGGGCTCCTTGACGGACCACTCGGACGTCGTGGACATGATGCGGACCCCCTGGTGAACGCGAACGGATGACAGGCTGAACGACGGAGGAGACGACAGGACGCAACGCGCCATATCGCGTCTTCCGCTATTCACGATATATCGCGCTCACGGGAAGTCAAGACACCCGTTCGTGGACCGGACTACTCGTCGTCCTCGTCGTCCAGGCGGGCCAGCCAGGTCGCCAGGCGCTCCACCGGTACCTCGAAGTCGGGGTTGAGGTCGACGAAGGTGCGCAACTGCTCGGCGAGCCACTCGAAGGTGACCTCTTCCTCGCCGCGGCGCTTCTCGAGTTCTTCGATGCCTCGGTCGGTGAAGTACACGGATGTTCTCCTGGGCTGATGGGGGGACTCTCGGGGTCCGCTTGTGCTGTCCCTCCAGGTTATGCGCACGCGTGAACGGGCCCTGCCTGCCGGAACCTCACGATCCTCGCCACGCGCGCGTGCTCGTACGGGCACAATGGCATCACCTGTAGTCACCAGGTTCGGGGGTGTCGTGGAACAGCGCAGAATCCAGGAGATCGAGCTGCCGGGCGGCGGGACCGTACTCGCCCGGGTCAGCGTTCTCGACCCGGAGGCGTGGCCGGGGCAAGTGCCGGGCGCCGCGGACGAGTTCTCCTACGACGACGTCGGCGCCCTCGACCACATGGCGTCCCGCGTCGACCAGTTGAACGAACTGGTGCGAGGCGTCGGCGGCGCCGTGCTCGACGCGGCGCGGGCCGTGAAGCCGGACGAGGTCAGCGCTACCTTCGGGATCGAACTGGCCGTGAAACCGGGCAAGGCCGTCGCGCTGCTCGCCGACGGCGAGGCCAAGGCGGCGCTGTCCATCACCCTCACCTGGCGGGGGGACACGAACCCCACATGACCTCGGCCAAGCTCGACGCCCTGGTTGTGCGAGCCACCGTACGTATCGGACCCGACGACGAACCGGGCACCCTCTGGGGCAGCGGATTCTTCGTCGCACCGGGATGGTTACTGACCTGCCGCCACATCCTGCCCCTCAAGGACGGCCCGGAGGGCGTGGGTTCCTTACGGGTCCAGGGGTACGACGGCCTCGACGTACGGGCCCGGCCGGCCTACTGGCTCGGCGGCGGCACGGACCCCGAACAGGACCTCGTCCTCATCAGGTTGACGGAAGACGTGCCCCACGCGTGCGTGCGGCTCACCGACCACTACGACCGTCCCAACTCCGTCGCCGCGTACGGCTGGCGCCCCACGGACGGACTGCCCAAGCGCTGGAGCGGAGAGACCGACTGCAACGGCACGGACGGCGGCTACGGACTGACGCTCGGGCCCCTGGCGGAGATCCCCCACGGGGCGTCCGGCGGGCCGCTGCTCGACCGTGAGCGCGGGCTGGTCGCCGGCATCGTCAAGGCGCGCCGGGTGGGAAAGGACGGCGGGCTGGCCGTCGCCGTCACCGCGCTGCGCGGCTTCCGGCGGGCAGTGCCCGTGGGGGAGGAGAACGGCCTCGGGGCCGACCCCTACGCGGCCCTCATCCGGGCCCACGACATCTGGCACAGCAAGGTAGCCGGAGCCGTGTCCTGGGTGAAGGCGCAGACCGGGGTCGCCGTCGGCGGCGACCGGAGTTGGGGGCCGGGGGACAGCGCCAAGGCCTCCGCGCTGCTCGCCGGGCTGCCCGAGCCGCGCTCCTCGGCCGAGTTGCAGGGTCTGATCGGGCACGTCGTGGGCGACGATCCCCTGTGGACGGAGGAGGCCGCCCCTCGCGACTGGCGGGACGGCCACGGCTGGTTGTACGACCATCCGGAGGGCGCCGACCTTGTGGCACTCCACTATCTGCGGGTCGTCGCCCAGGTGTGCGGCCCGCGCGCACCGGATGCGGCCGCCGCGCTCGAACGGTGGGTCGAACAGCGTGCCGAGGCCCTGCCCGGCCACCTGCGGGCCCTCCTCATGGGCGTGGTGGCCGGCGCGCCTGCCCCCTGGGGCAGCGCCGGTGCCGACGTGTGGACCGACCCGAGGATCGACGGTTTCCTCAGGCACGGTGACGGGGACGACGCGGACTACGCGCACGGGTCGGACGACTCGGACGGGCCGGTGGTCGCCGTCGAGCTGGAGCCCGATCTGTTCCGGCCGCACGACCGCTTCCACTGGCGGATCTGGACCTGGACGGGCGGCCCGGAGACCGTACGGGCCGGGGACGAGGGCTCCGACCCCGAGGGCGATTCGCTCGCCGACCTGCCGTCCGTACTGAACGAGCCGCTGGCCCGTACCTTCGGCCGGCTCGACAACGGGCGCCGGGCCCGGCTCGAACTCGCCGTACCCGTCGAGCACTTCGGGATCAACGCCCATCTCTGGCTGCCGGGACCGGTCGTCCCCAGTCTCCGGGCGCACCTCGCCGAGCGGCCCTTCGGAGTGCACCGGCAGGTCGTGGTGCGGTGTCTGAAGCGGCGCGGAGAGCCCACGGCCGTGTGGCGCGAGCGCTGGCGCGCGGTCGCCGAGGGCGAGCCCAAGGCGCTGCCCGTCATCTCCGACGCCTACGCGGGCCAGGCCCTCGACGCGGCCCCGCCCGGCGCGGTGCCCGTGCTGTGCCGGCCCCCGGCCGAGAGCACCGGACCGCTGGCGCAGGCGGTGGCCGCCGGATACGGCGTGATCTTCTGGAACCTCCAGGCCGAGCACACGCACGGCTGCGGCACCGACTGTCGCGAACTCCACGACCGTACGGCGGAACTGCTCAGCTCGGCGGGCCGGGCCACCGCCCTGCCGGAACGTGTGCGTGCCCTGCGCGAAGGGTTCAGACGGGCCGACCCCGACGCCGACTGGGTCGAACACCTGGCCCTTCTCTACGACGACCCCGGGCGCCCGATCCCGCACTGCGACGACCTGCTGGAGTCCCCTTGACGACCGCGACCGACACGATCGGCACCCCCGAGCCCGACTGGTACATCTACCGGGGCGCAGGCAGGCCGCACGACGGCATCGGCCGGCTGCCCACCCCGCCGCCCTGGCGCGACTTCGACGGCGTACCGGGCGACACCGTCGTACCGCCGCTCGGCACCGAGTCGACGCGGCGGCTCGGCAGCCGGGGCGGGCGGGGCATCGCCTGGCGGCCGGAGCAACTGGAGCTGATCAACGCGGCGTTGTATCTGCGCCGCCCGCTTCTCGTGACCGGCGACCCCGGCTCCGGAAAGTCCACCCTCGCCCACGCCATCGCGCACGAACTGGGCCTCGGCAGGGTCCTCCAGTGGCCCATCGTGAGCCGTACGACGCTGCGAGAGGGCCTCTACAGATACGACGCCATCGCCCGTCTCCAGGACACCCAGATGGCGCACGCGCGCGGCGAGACGCAGACCGAGGACATCGGCGACTACCTGCGGCTCGGCCCGCTCGGAACGGCGCTCCTGCCGTACGAACGGCCGCGCGTCCTGCTCGTCGACGAGCTGGACAAGAGCGACATCGACCTCCCCAACGACCTGCTGAACGCCCTGGAGGAAGGCGAGTTCAGGATCGCCGAGCTCCAGCGCATCGCCAAACGGCAGGCGGACGTCGAGGTCCTCACGGACGACGACGAGCGGGCCGCGGTGAAGGGCGGACGCGTCCGCTGCAAGGCCTTCCCGATCGTGGTGATGACGAGCAACGGTGAACGCGACTTCCCCGCACCGCTGTTGCGCCGCTGCCTCCACCTCGATGTCCCCTCGCCGCACAACGACGTCCTGGGCAGGGCCCGGCTCGACACCATGGTCACCGCCCACTTCGGCGAGGAGGGCAGCGAAGTGGCGGGCCGCAACGGTGAGTTGATCCGTACCTTCCTCGACTCCGCGCCCGGTTCCCTGCGCGCCGCAGACCAGCTTCTCAACGCCATCTACCTCACCCAGGAGGCCGTGCGCGACAGCGAGCCGGACCGGAAACGGCTCGCCGAGCTGCTGATGCGGCCCCTCGACCACGGCGAACACGGGCCGGGCGGCGGACCGCGCTGATGACCTCCCCGGACGCACCGGACCACGCCGGGCAGCTCGCCGAACTCACCGAACGGCTCCGGGCCCTCGGAGTCGAGCCGTCCGCGCGTGAACTCGCCGAGGCGCTGTGGCTGGCGCCGTTCATGGGGCGGGCGGACAGGGTGACCGAGCCCGACGCGGATTCGGGAGCGCCCGGCCGTACGCCGTTTGCGCCCGGACGGCCGGGCCGTCGCACGGCCACGCGGCCGGACGTCCCACCGCGACCCGCCGATCCCGGCCCCGGGCCCGGTGTGGACCGCACCCGCCTGCATGCCGACCGGCCGTCGGCCGAAGCGTCGCCGGGCGACCGGCCAGGCGACGCGGACAGTGACTTCGTACGGGTCCGGGTGCCCGCCGCCAACGCGCTGCCGCACCCCCTCGCGCTCCAACGCGCCCTGCGTCCACTCCAGCACTACCACCCGCCCGTCCGCAGTCCCGCCCTCGACCTCGACGAACAGGCCACGGCGGAACAGGCGGCGGAGACCCGTCTCCTGCTGCCCGTCCTGCGCGCCACGGCCCGCCGCGAGGCCCGACTCCGCCTCCTCATGGACGTCTCGACGTCAACCAGTGTCTGGGACACGGCACTTGAGGAGCTGCGGCAGCTGTGCGCCGGGCTCGGCGCCTTTCGCGAGGTGGCGATCGACTACGTCCGCGAGGGCGAAAACGGACGCCTGGAGGCCGCGCCCGGGCGGGACTTCGACCGAGCCGTGCGGGCCGCGGAGCAACTGCGCGATCCGACCGGCCGACAGCTGACCCTCGTACTCAGCGACTGTGCGGGCCCGTTGTGGCGGTCGGGTGCGATGCAGAGGCTCCTTCATCGCTGGGGGCGGGCGGCACCCGTGGCCGTCGTGCAGCCGCTGCCCCAGCGCATGTGGCAGCGCACGCATCTGCCCGCGCTGCCCGGCACGCTCCGACGGCGCGAAGGGCTCGGCGCACGACTGGAGTTCAGACCGGCGGACGGGGCCGTACGGCCGGCCGGGGCCCTTCCCGTGCCGGTGCTGTCGCCGACCCGTACGGCGCTGGGAACCTGGGCGCGGCTGCTCGCCGGCAGCACCGGGCTGGCGGTGTCCGCCCCGGCCGCCTGGGTGCACGCCGACCACCCGGCGTCCCCGCCACGGCCCGAACGGCCGGCCGCCGAACCCGAGTCGATCGTGCGGGCGTTTCGGCGCACGGCGTCCCCCCAGGCCGTCGCTCTCGCGGTCTCCGTCTCGGCGGCGCCGCTGACCCTGCCGGTGATGCAGCTCGTCCAGCGGGCGATGCATCCCAGGTCAGGGCCGAGTGTGCTGGCCGAGGTGCTGCTCAGCGGGCTGCTGGAACGGGGTGCGGAGGCCGGGTGGTACGAGTTCCGGCCGGGGGTGCGGGAGGCGCTTCTGCGGTTGCTGCCGCGCGGCGACGCGATGCTCGTGCTGAAACACTGCGGTGGGTACGTCGAGCGGCACTTCGGGCGCCGGGCCCGCAACTTCCCGGCGCTGGCCCTGGCGAAGCTGAGCGGGGGCGCCGTCGAAGGACCCACCGGGGACGACGCGGACGCCGTGCCGGGAGCGTTCGCCGAGGTCTCGGCGCTGGTGGCGGGGCGGTTCGGGGTACCGCGCCAACCGCGCGTACGGGCGGAGGTCTTCGACCTCATGTACGTCGCGGAGGACGAGGCATGGGCGACGTGGGTGGCCCATCTGCTGACATCACGCGGCCAGTTCGTGACGAAGCGGCCGATGCGCGGCAGCCCGCAGGAACTGACGGACCAGGTGGGGGAACGGCTGTCGGCGTATCGTCCCCGCGGTGGGCGCGTCGTCCTCCTCGTCGGCAGCTGGTACTCGGCGTTCCGCGTCGGCAACCCGCTGCGGGCGGCGCTCGGGCTGCTCGACGTCCGGGTCGACGCCGTCACGCTGACCCGCCGCGAAGGTCTCGCCTGGGCACGGGAGATGGGCTCCTGCACGGATGTGTGGGACACCACCGAGGAAGCGGCGGCGGAGCGGTTGCTCATCCGTCTCGGCCTCGGCTCGGCGAGTACCTCCGACGACGGGCGGGGCCCACATTTCCCGGGCCCCACACAGCGGCTTCGCGATGGGGTACCCCGCACGAGCACCGGGTTCGTGGCACCGGCGGGGGCGTTGGCGCGGGTACGGGGGAGTCTGTCCCAGGGGCGTCATTCCGCGAGGTGCGCCCTCGTGGGCCCGCGCCTGGCGGGCAAGACCGACCTCGCCGCCCAGTTCGCGCACCACTACGGCTTCACGTACGACATCGTCTGGTGGGTCGGCGGCAAGAACGCCGAGGAGCGCAGGGAGCGGCTGGCCCGGCTGGGCGTCGAGTTCGGACTGCCGGCGGGCGGGGACATCGAACAGCGGCTTCGGGAGCTGTACCGGGTGCTGGCGGGCACCGCCCTCGACTGGCTGATCGTCCTGGACGACTGGGAGCGCTCGCAGGACCCGCCGGACTTCCCGGTCGGCGGTCATGTGCTGATCACCTCCCGGGACGCGAACTGGCCGCGCGGGGTGGACACGGTTCCGCTGGAGCCGAGGCCGCTGCGGGAACCCGAGGGCGCCGGCCGAGCCGTGGCCGCCGTACACCTGGCACGCGAGAGGGCCGGCAGCGGGTTCTTCGTCGCGCCGGGACTCCTCGTCACCTGTGCGAGCGCGGTCGAGGGGGTGTCGAAGGGCGACCGCAACCGGATCACCGTCCACACCACGGACGGACTGGGGCACCGAGCCTGGTTGCTGCGCACGGTGGGGGAGTTGGCCCTGCTGGAGGTCCCCGAGGCCGCCGACCGCTACGGCTGCCTGTGGCTCACGGACACGCCGGACGTACGGCCCGACGGGGTGACGCTGCTGAGCCCCACCCGGGTGATGGGCGGCGCGGTGCTCCCCTCCTTCCCCGCGCGTGCCGAAGGGCAGTCGGGGCACCGCACGATGACCCTGCTCGGCGCCCCCTCCACCGCGCTGGGCAACGCCGGCGCTCCCGTTCGCAGCCGCCGGGACGGCTCGGTCGTCGGCGTGGTCCTGGCTCCCTCGCCGGCGGACACCGGGTCCGGCCGTGCCGTACGCATCGAGGTGCTGCGGGAGCTGTGCGAGCAGGAGCAGGGGAAGGGCTTCGACCTGTGGCATCGCATCGTCCGCGCGCATGACCGCCACCACGCCGGGCAACGCACCTCCGGCCGGCCCGAACTCTACGGTCTGCTCGCCGAGTCGGAGCCGCCGGACGGGCCGGAGACCGTCCTGAGCCTCGTCGCGTCGGCCGGTGCGCCGACACCGGACCACGCCCCCCGGAGCTGGCGCGACGGCGCGGGACACCTGTACGCCGTAGGAGCCGCCGGATCGGTCGTCGTCTACGCGGCGCAGGTCCTCGCCCTGCTCGAAGGCCGGCGCCGGGCATCGGGGCCGGCGGGCCTGCCCGCCTGGATCGAGAGGGAGTCCGGGGAGGGGCTGACCGAGGAACAGGCACGGGCCGTCCGCCACGCACTCCAACAGGTGGGCCCAGGATCCGCCGACAGCGACGGATGCCGAATCACCGTCAAGATCTGGCCCACCGGCACGGACGGGAACGACCTCTACACCTGGAGTCTGCGGGCGACGCAGGCGGACCGGGTGCGCCAGGCCGCGCCGCCCAAGGCGCCCTTCGTACCGGACGGCCCGGTGACCCAACTGCGCGATCAGCTGAAGGGGGCGCTGGCATGGGCCGACACCAGCAGACACCGGGCGACGGTGGAGTACGAGCTGCCGGACGAACTGCTCTGGCGGCTCGACGTGATGCACTGGGCGCCGGGCGAGCTGCTCCGTACCGAGGCCAACGTGTTCGTCAGCGGCCGGAGCCCGGTCCGGGTCGCGCCGGGGCCGTCGCGGGAGGAGCGCTGGAACGCCGTACAGAGCGGTCCCATGGCCGGCCTCCGGCTCCCGGCCCCCCTCCACGACGCCCCGCTGAACTCCGTACCCCTGTGGTGCCGTCATGGTTCCGACGACGACGCCCCGCTCGAAGAGGCCCGCGCCCTCGGTTACCCGCTGATCCTCTGGGGCCGCCAGGCCGATCACCGCGACTGCGCCGCCTTCTGCAACTGGGTGGAGCGCGAGTTGCTGCGCGGGTCGGAGAGCGTACGTGAACTCCTCGCCCGGGTGCGGGGGGTGTGGATCCGCAACGGCATGCGGGAGAAGAACACCGACTGGATCAGACATCTCGGCGTCTACTACGATCCGCCCGGCAGCGTATGACGAAGGACCCGGCCCCGGATCGCCCCGGTGCCGGGCCCTTACCGTCGTACCGCCCGAGGCCTACGCCTCGAACACCTCACGCACCAGCTGTTCCTGCTCCGCCTGGTGGCGCTTGGCCGAACCCACCGCCGGGGACGAGCCCGCCGGGCGCGAGATGCGCCGGAGTCGCTCGCCGTGCGGGATGTCCGCGCCGACCGCCAGGTCCAGGTGGTCGATCAGGTTGAGGGCGATGAAGGGCCACGCGCCCTGGTTCGCCGGCTCCTCCTGCGCCCACAGGTACTTCTCGGCGTTCGGGTACTTGGCGATCTCCGCCTGGAGTTCCGCACCCGGGAGCGGGTACAGGCGCTCGATGCGGATGATCGCCGTGTCCGTGATGCCGCGCTTGTTCCGCTCGGCCTCGAGGTCGTAGTACAGCTTGCCGGCGCAGAAGACGACCTTGCGGACGTCGGCCGGGGCGGCGGACTCGTCGCCGATGACCGGACGGAAGGCGCCCGTCGTGAACTCCTCCGTCTTCGACGCGGCGGCCTTGAGGCGCAGCATCGACTTCGGGGTGAAGACCACCAGCGGCTTGTGGTGCGGGTTGTGCACCTGCCACCGCAGGAGGTGGAAGTAGTTCGACGGGAGCGTCGGCTGAGCGACCGTCATGTTGTTCTGGGCGCACAGCTGGAGGAACCGCTCGATGCGCGCGGACGAGTGGTCCGGGCCCTGGCCCTCGTAGCCGTGGGGGAGCAGGAGTGTGACGCCGGACGTCTGGCCCCACTTCTGCTCGGCCGCCGAGATGTACTCGTCGACGACCGTCTGCGCGCCGTTGACGAAGTCGCCGAACTGCGCCTCCCACATGACGAGCGCGTCGGGTCGGGCCAGCGAGTAGCCGTACTCGAAGCCCATGACCGCGTACTCGGAGAGCAGCGAGTCGTAGACGTTCAGGCGGGCCTGCTCGTCCGACAGGTACTGGAGCGGGGTGAAGTCCTCGCCGGTGACCCGGTCGATGAGGACCGCGTGCCGCTGGCCGAAGGTGCCGCGCCGGGAGTCCTGACCCGAGAGGCGCACCGGGGTGCCCTCCAGGAGCAGGGAGCCGATCGCGAGCGTCTCGCCCATGCCCCAGTCGATCGTGTCGTCCTCGATCATCGTCGCCCGGCGCTGCAACTGCGGGAGCAGACGCGGGTGGACGGTGACGTGGTCGGGGATGTTGACCTGGGACTCGGCGATGCGCTTGACGACCTCCTGGGAGACCGCCGTCTGCACGGGCACCGGGAACTCGGCCCTGGGGTCGCCGGTGAGGGCCTCCGCCGGGGCGGAGACGGCCTCGCGGACCTCCGTGAAGACCTTCTCCAGCTGGCCCTGGAAGTCCTGGAGTGCCTGCTCGGCCTCTTCCAGGGTGATGTCGCCGCGACCGATGAGGGACTCGGTGTAGAGCTTGCGCACCGAGCGCTTCTTGTCGATCAGGTCGTACATCAGGGGCTGCGTGAACGCCGGGTTGTCCGACTCGTTGTGACCGCGGCGGCGGTAGCAGATGAGGTCGATCACGACGTCCTTGTTGAACGCCTGACGGAACTCGAAGGCCAGGCGGGCGACGCGGACGACGGCCTCCGGGTCGTCGCCGTTCACGTGGAAGATCGGGGCCTCGATCATCCTCGCCACGTCCGTCGCGTACATCGACGAGCGCGACGACTCCGGGGCGGCGGTGAAGCCGACCTGGTTGTTGATGACGATGTGGACCGTGCCGCCGGTGCGGTAGCCGCGCAGCTGCGACATGTTGAGGGTCTCGGCCACCACGCCCTGGCCCGCGAAGGCCGCGTCACCGTGCAGGGCGACCGGCAGGACCGTGAAGTCCGTGCCGCCCTTGTTGATGATGTCCTGCTTGGCGCGGGCGATGCCCTCGATGACCGGGTCGACCGTCTCCAGGTGGGACGGGTTGGCGGCCAGCGAGACGTTGATCTGCTCGCCGTCCAGGCCCGTGAACACGCCCTGGGCGCCCAGGTGGTACTTCACGTCGCCGGAGCCGTGCATCGACTTCGGGTCGAGGTTGCCCTCGAACTCCCGGAAGATCTGGGCGTACGACTTGCCGACGATGTTGGCGAGGACGTTGAGGCGGCCGCGGTGGGCCATGCCGATGACGACCTCGTCCAGGCGCGACTCGGCGGCGCTGTCGATGACCGCGTCGAGCAGCGGGATGACCGACTCGCCGCCCTCGAGGGAGAAGCGCTTCTGGCCGACGTACTTCGTCTGCAGGAAGGTCTCGAAGGCCTCCGCCGCGTTCAGCCGGCGCAGGATGCGCAGCTGCTCCTCCCGCTCCGGCTTGGAGTGCGGGCGCTCGATGCGGTCCTGGATCCACTTGCGCTGCTTCGGGTCCTGGATGTGCATGAACTCGACGCCGGTGGTGCGGCAGTACGAGTCGCGCAGCACGCCGAGGATGTCGCGCAGCTTCATCAGGGACTTGCCGGAGAAGCCGCCGACCGCGAACTCGCGCTCCAGGTCCCAGAGGGTGAGCCCGTGCTCGGTGATGTCCAGGTCGGGGTGCTTGCGCTGGCGGTACTCCAGCGGGTCGGTGTCGGCCATGACGTGGCCGCGGACCCGGTAGGAGTGGATCAGCTCGAAGACACGGGCGGCCTTCGTGACGTCGTCGTCGTGCGAGGCGTCGATGTCCTTGAGCCAGCGGACCGGCTCGTAGGGGATGCGCAGCGCCTCGAAGATGTCGTCGTAGAAACCGCCCTCGCCGAGGAGGAAGTTGGCGACGATCCGCAGGAACTCGCCGGAGGCGGCACCCTGGATGACCCGGTGGTCGTACGTCGAGGTCAGGGTCATGACCTTCGAGATGCCCAGCTTGTTCAGGGTGTCCTGGGACGTGCCCTGGAACTCCGCCGGGTAGTCCATGGATCCGACGCCCATGATGACCGACTGACCGGGCATCAGACGCGGGACCGAGTGGACGGTGCCGAGGCCGCCGGGGTTGGTCAGGGAGACCGTGACGCCGGTGAAGTCGTCCATCGTCAGCTTGCCGTCGCGGGCGCGGCGGACGATGTCCTCGTAGGCCTGCCAGAACTCGAAGAAGTTCAGCGTCTCGGCCTTCTTGATGCCGGCCACGACGAGCTGGCGGTCGCCGTTGGGCTTCACCAGGTCGATGGCCAGGCCGAAGTTGACGTGCGCCGGCTTGACGAGGGTCGGCTTGCCGTCCTTCTCCTGGAAGGAGTAGTTCATCGACGGCATGGCCTTGATGGCCTGCACCATCGCGTAGCCGATGAGGTGGGTGAAGGAGATCTTCCCGCCCCGGGCGCGCTTCAGGTGGTTGTTGATGACGATGCGGTTGTCGAAGAGCAGCTTCACCGGGACCGCGCGCACGGACGTGGCCGTGGGCACCTCGATCGAGGCGTTCATGTTCTTCGCCACGGCCGCGGACGGGCCGCGCAGCGTCACGAACTCCGGACCGTCCACGGCCTCCGCCTCGGCCGCGGGGGCGGCCTTGGGCTTGGCGGCGGCCGGTGCGGGCGCCGCGGCGGCGGGCTTCGCGGCCGGCGCGGGCGCCGGAGCGGCGGCGGGCTTGGGAGCCACCGCGGGAGCCGGCGCGGGCACGGTCGGGGTCACGGGAGCCGCGGGGGCGACCGGGGCCGCTGCGGCCGGGGTCGAGGTGGTCTCTGCGGCCCCCGGGGCCGCAGTACCCGCCGTAGCCGTGGGAGCGGAGGCCGCTCCGGGCTTGTAGTCGGCGAAGAAGTCCCACCAGGCACGGTCTACGGAGTTCGGGTCCTGGAGGTACTGCTGATAGATCTCGTCGACGAGCCACTCATTGGGTCCGAACGCTGCCGCAGGGTTACCTGCGGACTCGTCGGTCGAGATGCTCGATGAGTTACTGGGGGACTGTGGCGACACGGCGGCAACCGCCCTCTTCCGCTTCACAAGGTGGCTTCACAAGGTGATGGACAGCGGGAATCAAGGCTACGCCCCCGTGGCCGAAAGGTCAGTCCGGGTCCGTTCATCGTCGCGTAAGTCACATCAACAATCGTGTTTCGGGGGATGAAATGGCGGGAAACAAGCGGGGTTCCGGTCCGAAAGGGACACCTGAGGGAAGCCCTGATTGTCGCCCGGGCGCACGAAATGCGCGGGCCTGTGATCAATCACACGTGTCCACGCGCGTCCGCCAGCGCGGACGTAGGTGGATCTTGTGGCTCCGCTTCGAACTTTACGTCAACTTGGGACGGATGACTCTCCCGGAAGGGTGACCAAAATCCGGCACCCTCGCTCGGATTCGGCCACACCGATCCGGCCGCCGTGCAGATCGACCGCCCAGCGGGCGATCGCCAGCCCCAGACCCGTACCGCCGTCGCTGCCCGGCCCGTGCGGCGAGCTGACGCCGCCGCGGTTGAACCGTTCGAAGACGCGGTGCCACTCGGAGCGCGGAATGCCCGGACCCTCGTCCAGGACCTCCAGCTCCAGCGACTCGGGGGGCGTCCCGCGCCGTGCCTTGACGGTGACCCGGCCGTGCGCGGGGCTGTGCTTGACCGCGTTGTCGATCAGGTTGGCGACGACCTGGTGCAGGCGCTCCGGGTCGGCGTGTGCGATCAGCTCGGGCGGATTGACGTCCAGGTGCAGATGGACGTCGTTACGGGTGCGACCGCCGGAGCCCGAGGCGATGCCCGCGCGTGTGGCGGCGAGCATGTTGGCCTCCTTGAGGACGCCCGAGAGATACGGCCAGACCTCGAACCGGCGCTTTCGCAGCGGTACGACCCCGTTGTCGAGCCGGGAGAGGTCGAGCAGGGTCTCCACCAGCCGTCCGAGGCGCTCGGTCTGCTTGAGCGCCGTACGCATGGTCTCCGGGTCGGCGGCCGAGACCCCGTCCACGACGTTCTCCAGCACGGCGCGCAGACCCGCGATCGGGGTGCGCAGCTCGTGCGAGACGTTCGCCACCAGCTCCTTGCGCTGACGGTCCTGAGCCTCCAGCTCGTCCGCCATGACGTTGATCGTCTGGGCCAGGTCGCCCAGTTCGTCCCAGCGGTTCTCGCGCACCCGGCGTGTGTAGTCGCCGTGGGAGATGGAGCGGGCCACCGCGTTCATGTCGTCCAGCGGCGCGGTGAGTGAATGGGCCACGAACTGCGTTATCAACAGTGTGGCGATCATCGAGAAGACCGTGATGAAGCGGAGCTCCGTCTTGGTGTGCACCGCGATCATGGACAGACCGGTGGTGATCAGTACCGAGACGACGACCAGAGCACCCAGCTTGGTCTTGATCGAGAACGGACGTACGCCGCCCCAGGGCTCGCCCCCGGGGCTTCTCCGTGCGGCCGGCCGCCCTCGGCTCATGGCGTCGGTGTCTCCAGTGCGTAGCCGACCCCGTGCACCGTACGGATCCGCTCGGCGCCGATCTTCCGGCGCAGCGCCTTGATGTGGCTGTCGACGGTGCGGGTGCCCGAGGCGTCCGCCCAGTCCCACACCTCGGCGAGCAGCTGCTCACGGGAGAGCACCGCGCGGGGCGTGTTGGCGAGACAGACGAGCAGGTCGAACTCGGTGGGCGTGAGGTGGACGTCCTCGGAGCGCACCCGCACCCGCCGCTGCGCGTGGTCGATCTCCAGCTCGCCCAGCCGCAGGATGCCGGAGCGCGGCGTCGACGCGGCGATGGCCGCCCGCTCGACGCGGCGCAGCAGCACATGCACCCGCGCGGCCAGCTCACGCATGGAGAAGGGTTTCGTCATGTAGTCGTCGGCGCCGACCCCGAGCCCGACCAGCATGTCGGTCTCGTCGTCGCGCGCGGTGAGCATCAGGACGGGCACGGCCCGCTGGGCCTGTACGCGCCTGCATACTTCCAGCCCGTCGAAGCCGGGCAGCATGATGTCGAGGATCAGCAGATCGGGCTGCCAGGCCTCGGCGGTGTCGACGGCGGCCGGCCCGTCACCCGCGGTCTGCACGAGGAATCCCTCGGCGCGCAGACGGGCCGCGATGGCGTCGACGATCGTCGGGTCGTCCTCGACCACGAGGACCCGGCGCTGGGCGCCCGGAGTCGCCGTCGCGCTGTTCTGGGAGGTGTGTGTCTGCTCCATCGCCCGCCCCTGAAGTGTGCTTTCCGGAACCAGTGGGGTGGTTCCTTGGCTGCGCTTGTCCGCGCATGACTGCGATTGACGCACGACTGATCGGATGAGTGATCGGCGTCGGGAAGCAGAGTACGGGCAGTCGCCGCATTCGGGCTATCCAGGCCCGACGGCGAGGTGGACGACGTCGGGGACGCCCCGGGCAACCGGGATCTCTTCGGTGCGTACTGCCCGGAACCCGGCATTCCGTAGAGTTTGCTCAAATTCCAGAGAGGGTTGCGCGGACCACACCGCGAGCACCCCGTCCGGCCTCAACACCCTTGCGCAGCTTGCCAGTCCGGCCTGCGAATACAGGCTTTCGTTGCCCTCCGTGACGGTCCAGCCGGGCCCGTTGTCGATGTCGAGACACAGTGCGTCAAATGTGTCGGAGGTCTCATTGACGTACCTCACCAGGTCGGCTGCGACGACCTCGGTACGGGGGTCGGCGAGGGCGTCGCGGGAGAGCGGGGCGAGAGGTCCGTTCCGATGCCATCCGATGATCGCGGGTTCGCGCTCGACGACGGTGATGTGTCCCCAGTAGGGGTCGGCGGCGGCGTGCGCGAGTGAGAAGCCGACGCCGAGGCCGCCGATGAGGACGTGCGGGGCAGAGGTGGTGCGGTCGCCGCCGAGGGCGTCGCGGGCGGCGTCGATGAGCAGACGCTCGGACCGGCCGTCCGAAGTGTCCATCAGGAAGCACCCGTTGGCGATGATCTGGAGCAACTCCCCGTGCCGCCGCAGCACGACCTCTCCGTACGGGCCCTCGTGGCGGTCCAGGACTTCGGGGGTTTCGTGGGGGTCGGTCGTGCGGGTCATACCGGCATTTTGGCAGTGCGGCGGGGTCGGGCGGGGCCTTTGGCGGACTTATCGGCTTCCTGTGAATCGGCCGGGGCGTGGCGCGGGTCACAGACAGCGGCACGGGTGAAGGCGAAGGCTGGGGCGAAACGGAAGGAGCGCCTCACCTTGGAACGGGCCGATGCGGTGCCTGACGTGACCCCGGGTGCGCCGGCGCCCACGGGTGCGCCCGGCGTGGAGGGCGCGCGGCTGCTGGACGGGGTGCCGAGGCAGCGGGGTCCGGCGGAGACCGGGTGCGCGCGGCCGGTCGCCGACGGGGGCGCCGCTCCCGCGAGGCGGCGCCTCCCGCGCCCCTGGCGTCTTCTCCCCACGCCCACCGGAACCCCGTTCACCTTCACGTTCGCCGCCCTCCTCCTGGTCACCGCCTCCGTCGCCGAGCATGCCCACCCCGCCCTGGTGCACGCCCTCTACCAGGGCTCCAGCACGGACGTGGCCCATCTCGTACGGACGCCCGTGTTCGTGCTGGTCGCCAGCGCCCTGTGGATCGCGGGCGGCGTGACCTCGCCGTACGCCGTCGTCCTGCTTCTCGTCCTCACCGCGCTGGAACGGCGGATCGGCGGTGCGCGGACCGCCGGGGTGTTCGCGCTCGGGCATCTGCTGGCCACCCTTGCGACCGAGGTGCCCGTGGGGCTCGGGGTGCTGGTGGGGTGGCTGCCGGTGAGTTCGGCGCACCGGCTCGACTACGGGATCAGCTTCGGGGTCGCGGCGAGCGTGGGGGCGCTGGCCGGGCTGCTGCGGCCCTGGCTGGGGTGGCCGCTGCTCGTGGGGTTCGGCTGGATGCTGGTCCAGGACCTGGTCGCGTACACCGATCCGATGACCAACTGGGGGCATGTGATGGCGCTGGCCATCGGGGTCGCGCTGTGGCCGTGGGTGCGGCGGGCCGCCCGCCAGGGCGAATCCCGGCAGGTCGCCGGCCGACCACAGCGGCGGCCGGAATAGCCGGTCCGGAGCCGTCGGCCGGCTGCGCCCGGCGGTGCGGTAAGCACGCCGGCACCGCCGTGCCAGTCGGCCGCCCGCGCGGGCTCCGCCGCGCGGCCGTCGCGCCGCCGGAGCGCGGGGAGCGGTCGGCGTGAGGGTGACTGCGCTGGCCATCGGGGTCGCCCTGCGGCCGTGGGTGAGGCAGGCCGCCGGCTCGGGCGCATCCCGCCAGGTCGCTGTACGACCGCAGTGGCGGCCGGGATAGCCGGTCCGGAGCCGTCGGCAATCTCCCCTGCCCGGAGCCGTCGGCCGGCTGCGCCCGGCCGTGCAGTAAGCGCGACGGCACCGCCGTGCGCAGTCGGCCGCCCGCGCGGCCGTTGCGCCGCCGGAGCAATGGGGAGCGGCCAGCGGAGGCTGGCTGTGCCCGGCGTTGCAGTAAACGCGCCGGCATTGCCGTGCGCCATCGGCCGCCCGCGTGGGCGCGGCCGTTGCGCCGCCGGAGCGTGGGGAGTGGCCGGCGTCAGGGCGACTGCGCCCGGCGGTGCCGTGAGCACGCCGGCGTCGGCCGAATCCGCCTACGCCCCCGTGAACTTCGCGCTCGTCAGATGGGCCTCCACCCGCCAGCCCAACGCCTCGTACAGCGCCCGGCCGTCCGGCGTCCCCGCCAGTACTCCTCTCTCCGCGCCCTGCGCGACGGCTTCCCGGGTGAGCGTGCGCATCACGAAGGAGCCGAGTCCCCGGCGGCGGTGCGCGGGAGAGGTGGCCACCTGGTCGACGACCGCTGTTCTGCCCGTCGGGGCGAGCTGGCCGCGCGCCGCCCAGGAGCCGTCGGGTGCCGCCAGCAGGACACGGGTCACCCCGCCGCGCGTCCACATCCGCACCCGGTAACCGTCCGGGACGGCCGGCGCCTCTTCGGCCGTCAGCGGTACGGACATCAGGTAGCCGGGCTCGGGGTCGATCCACCAGCCCGCGCCGAGCCATGCGCCGACCGTCGCCGGGTCGTCGAACACCTTGAGCCACACGCCGGGCCCGGTCACCGCGTCGGCCACCTTCCGCACGGTCCGTTCCTCGACGCCGTCGTTCACCGCGTCGAGGACGTGCCGGGTGACGTGCTCGGCCATGCCCATGTCGATCGTGTATCCCCAGGGTTCGACCAGGGGCGGCGACGCCCCGCGCGAGACGACCCAGCCGTCGACCCAGGCCCGCACGGTTCCGTCCACGCCCACCTCCTGCGTAATAGCCGATAGTGGCTAATGGCTGTTACTGCGGTGACTGTATGCGGGTGCCCGAGCAGGGCGACAGAGGTGATCGCTCACGGCGAACACGCCCCGGGGAACAATCGACCCCGCCCAAGCATTGAGTCGGCATAACTCAACTTGAGTGCCGAAGGGGAGATCATGGCTTCGACGTCCACACCGCTCACACTGCCCGTGCTGCCGCTCGACGACGAGGTCGTGCTGCCCGGCATGGTGGTTCCGCTGGACCTGAACGACGCCGATGTGCGTGCCGCGGTGGAGGCCGCCCAGGCCGCCGCGCGCACCGAGCCCGGCAAGCCCAGGGTTCTGCTGGTGCCGCGCATCGACGGGACATACACGAGCACCGGTGTCCTCGGCACCGTGGAGCAGGTCGGCCGACTGGCCGACGGGGATCCGGGCGCCCTCATCCGTGCCCGGGGGCGGGTGCGCATCGGAGCCGGCACCACCGGACCCGGGGCCGCGCTGTGGGTGGAAGGGACGCGGATCGACGAGACCGTCCCGGACCCCGTGCCCGGTCAGGTCACCGAACTCGCCAAGGAATACAAGGCACTTGCCATTGCCTGGCTGCGCAAGCGCGGCGCCTGGCAGGTCGTCGACCGCGTACAGGCCATCGACGACGTCTCCACCCTTGCCGACAACTCCGGTTACTCGCCCTTCCTCAGCACCGACCAGAAGATCGAGCTCCTGGAGACCACCGACCCGGTGGCCCGGCTGAAGCTCGCCACCCAGCAGCTGCGCGACCACCTCGCCGAGCAGGACGTCGCCGAGACCATCGCGAAGGACGTCCAGGAGGGCGTCGACAAGCAGCAGCGGGAGTTCCTGCTCCGCAAGCAGCTGGAGGCCGTACGCAAGGAACTGCGCGAGATCAACGGTGAGCAGGACGGCGAGGAGTCCGACGACTACCGGGCCCGCGTCGAGGCCGCCGACCTGCCGGAGAAGGTGCGCGAGGCCGCCCTCAAGGAGGTCGACAAGCTGGAGCGGTCCTCCGACCAGTCGCCCGAGGGCGGCTGGATCCGGACCTGGCTCGACACCGTCCTCGAACTGCCGTGGAACGAGCGGACCGAGGACGAGTACGACATCCAGGGCGCCCAGGCCGTGCTCGACGCCGAGCACGCGGGGCTGCAGGACGTGAAGGAGCGCATCACCGAGTACCTCGCCGTGCGCAAGCGGCGCGCCGAGCGCGGGCTCGGGGTCGTCGGCGGGCGTCGTGGTGGCGCCGTGCTCGCCCTCGTCGGGCCGCCCGGCGTCGGCAAGACCAGCCTCGGTGAGTCCGTCGCGCATGCCATGGGCCGCAAGTTCGTCCGGGTCGCGCTCGGCGGGGTCAGGGACGAGGCCGAGATCCGCGGGCACCGGCGTACGTATGTCGGCGCGCTGCCCGGTCGTATCGTGCGGGCCATCAAGGAGGCCGGGTCCATGAACCCCGTTGTCCTCCTCGACGAGATCGACAAGGTCGGCTCCGACTTCCGGGGCGACCCGGCCGCCGCGCTGCTCGAGGTCCTCGACCCGGCGCAGAACCACACCTTCCGCGACCACTACCTCGAGGTCGAACTCGACCTCAGCGACGTGGTGTTCCTCGCCACCGCCAACGTGCTGGACGCCATCCCCGAGGCCCTCCTCGACCGCATGGAGCTCGTCCGGCTGGACGGGTACACCGAGGACGAGAAGGTCGTCATCGCCCGGGACCACCTGCTGCCCCGGCAGCTTGAGCGGGCCGGCCTGGAAGACGCCGAGGTCACCCTCGCCGAGAGCGCGTTGCGCAAGCTCGCCGGCGAGTACACGCGGGAGGCCGGCGTCCGCAACCTGGAGCGGTCCATCGCGCGGCTGCTGCGCAAGGTCACCGCACAGCACGAACTCGGGGAGCGGAAGCTGCCGTTCACCGTCACCGAGGACGATCTGCGCGGCCTCATCGGACGCCCCCACCACGTGCCCGAGTCCGCCACGGATCCCGCCGAGCGGCGTACGGCCGTACCCGGTGTGGCGACCGGGCTCGCGGTCACCGGGGCCGGCGGTGACGTCCTCTACGTCGAGGCGTCGCTCGCCGACCCGGAGACCGGGGCGGCGGGGCTCACGCTCACCGGGCAGCTGGGTGACGTGATGAAGGAGTCCGCGCAGATCGCGCTCTCCTTCCTGCGCTCGCACGGTGCCGAACTGGAACTGCCCGTGGGCGACCTGAAGGACCGGGGCGTGCACATCCACTTCCCGGCGGGTGCCGTGCCCAAGGACGGTCCGAGCGCGGGCGTCACCATGACGACCGCCCTCGCCTCGCTGCTCAGCGGACGGCTTGTGCGGACGGACGTCGCCATGACCGGCGAGGTCTCGCTGACCGGGCGGGTGCTGCCCATCGGCGGGGTGAAGCAGAAGCTGCTCGCCGCGCACCGGTCCGGGGTCACCACCGTGATCATCCCGAAGCGCAACGAGGCCGACCTGGACGACGTCCCGGCCGAGGTCCTGGAGAAGCTCGACGTGCACGCCGTCACCGACGTCCGCCAGGTCCTCGAACTGGCGCTCACCCCGGCGGAGAACCCGGCGGAGGTGAAGGTTCCGGCAGCGGCGTGACGGACGCTGCCGGTCGGCGAGGACCCGGGTCCCCATACGGGGGTCCGGGTCTTCCCGTACGCCGATCCGGGGGTCGGAGGGCCCTGGCGGGGACCTGGGTGACGACGGCGACCCGCGCCTGCGGAATACTGCCCCGAGCTGCGGCAACGGCCGTGTTCGACGGAGTCTTTCCGAGCGGCGAAAACCGGATCAGGGGTGCTGACGTGCACGAGGACGGGAACGGCGAGGGGAGCCTCGGCGAGCTGCCTGTCGAGGCCGCGACGCCAGGGCGCGCGGTCGAGCGGGAATTCCTCGCCCTGGAGCGCGAGTTGACCGTGTTCCTGCGGCGCGCCCGGGCCAACTCCGGGGAGATGGCCCGCGAGGTCCATCCCGACCTGGAGTCCTCGGCGTACGGGCTGCTGGTACGGCTCGAGGAGTGCGGGCGCCAGCGGGCCACCGAGCTCGCGGCGTACATCGGCGTCGGCAAGGCCACCATGTCCCGGCAGCTGCGCGCCCTCGAGCAGCTGGGCCTCATCGCCCGCGAGCCGGACCCGGCGGACGGCCGCGCCTGGCTGGTCCACCTCACGGACGAGGGCCGCGTCCGTTTCCGCGCGGTCCGGGAGGCGAGGCGGGAGCGGTACATGCGCGAGCTGATCGCGTGGGACCGCGTCGAGGTGGCCGAACTCGCCCGACTGCTGCACCAGCTGAACGCGGGCATGGAGAAGTAGGCACCCCGGCGGCACCGGGTGCCCCCGGTGCCCCTGGGCGTTCCGCCGCCCTCCGTTCCGCCGACTCCGGGCGCACCGGGCGTTCCGCCCGCCCCGGCGTCCCGCCGACCCGCCGTCCCCGGGTGTCCCGCCGTTCCGGCGTCCTGCCGCCCGGCGTTCCGCGGATCCGGCGTCCCGCCGTTCCGGGCGTCCCGGCGTTCCGGGCGTCCCGGCGTTCCGCCGACCCGGCGTCCCGGCGCCCTGGGTGTCCTGCCGACCCGCCGTCCCCGGGTGTCCCGCCGTTCCGGCGTCCTGCCGCCCGGCGTTCCGCGGATCCGGCGTCCCGCCGACCCGGGTGTCCCGCCGACCCGCCGTCCCGCCGTTCCGGGCGTCACGGCGTTCCGCCGACCCAGCGTCCCGGCGACCCAGCGTCCCGGCGCCCCGGGTGTCCCGCCGACCCGCCGACCCGCCGACCCGCCGTCCCGCCGCCCCGGCGTCCTGCCGCCCGGCGTCCGTCCCGCGGACCCGGCGCCCCGGGCGTCCAGGCGTTCCGCCGACCCAGCGTCCCGGCGACCCGTCTTCAAAGTTCCACGTACACCACCGTCGCGTCGTCGTGTGTCTTGCTGCGGCCCAGACGCGGGCGGCCACCGTCCGCGTCCGTCCGCTCCAGCTCCCGTACCCGCTGCACCAGCGCGCCCGCGCCCTCCTTGCGTACGGTGGTGAAGCATGCCGTCCAGTCGCCCTCGGTGAACCTCTCCACCCAGCGGGTCGCGCCGTCCGTCAGGGCGGCCAGGGCGTGCACCTCGGCGCGCGGCAGCGAGCCCGTCACCGCGCGGGACGCCACCGACGGGTCGGCCGCCGCCGTGAAGAAGCCGCCCTCCTTGTTCCGTACCGTCGCGTCGGCGATCGCGTCCGTGGCCAGCGAGGCGCGGGGGACGCGGGAGAGCCGGTCGTCCAGGTGCGCGGTGACCGTGCCGTCCGGGGACGCGGTCAGCAGGGCCGAGTCGGACAGCACCAGGTGCTCCACGACGGCCGAAGACCAACGGGCGAGAACCACGGTTGCCTGGGGTGTACGCGGGTGAGAAAGGTCACAGGTTTGTGCGTGGGCCTCGGCGGTACGAGAGATTGCCGCCGCCAGGACCTCCGTCAGGGTCATATCCCGTCGCGAAACCGACAGTTCGGTCAGCGCGCCGCCGAGCCGGGCCGTGTACCAGGGGACGGAATGCAGACAGCCCGTCCCGGTCCTGGGGGGAGTCACCCCGTCCAGGAGGACGAGCGAACCGCCCTGTCCGGAGGCGGGGAGCCCGATCGCTGCGAAGTCCTCATTGGGGCGGGCCGGATCGCCGGGCTCCGTGACGAGTTCAGTGCGCATCCGGCCAGTCTGCACGAGCCCTCCACAAGCTTCCCAAAAGGCTGGCAACAGTTGCCGAAACAGCGCGTAGCCGCTGGTCAGCCGCCGGTTTTGGGACGGAATGAGACACTCCGTGAAGACGTCGCGGCGGATAATGTCAAAGCCCGCCGCCCACGTCCAACCGGCCTGCCGGGCACAGGGGCAGCACAGGCCAGAGGAACTTGCCGCCAACTCCGCGCCGATGTTGACTCCTTGATGTTCACTCCTTTGAGTGGCGGGTCAGGTGACGCGCGCTCCCCGCCCACGGGCATGGGAGGGTCGGAAGCCGGACCGTGCCGGAGAACCGGAACCGTAACCGGGTGAGCGGCAGGCCAGAACCATCCGGGCGGCCATGCAGTTGACGGATCGTCATCCCGGTCCGGACGCATCGTCACCCGGGCCCATGGGCACACGAGTCAGGAATGCGAGCACCGGTGCAGAAGACGCGGCCTCGGCGCACAGGCAGGCAGACAGCTCCCGCGGGGAGCACTGCCGGCGGCGCCCCGACCGATCCCGCGGGCCGGGGACGCCCCGCACACGTCCGCAACCGGCTCATCGTGGCCGTCGCCGTCGTGGCCGCCGCGATCGCCGGGGCAGGAGCCCCGACCCTCATCGCCGCCTCCTCCCAGCTCCACGACTCCCAGGACCTGGTGACCCTCGCCGCACAGACCCAGGACGCCCTGACCCTCGCCCACTCGCTCGCCGACGAACGCGACGAGGTCACCGTCTACCTCGCCGCCGGCCGCGCCAAGGTGAAGGCGCCCTCCGCGCAGCGCACCGCCCGCGTCGACCGCCAGGTCGGCGACCTGCGCGCGAACCCCGACATCCCGGCCGCGCTGCGCGCCGACCTGGACGACATCGCGTCGCTGCGCAAAGCGGCGCTCGCCGGAAAGAGCACCGCTCTCGAGGCGCACGAGACGTACTCCGCCGCCATCGCCGGACTGCACCGCCTCGCCGACCGGTTCGCCGAGCGGCAGCCGCCCCGCGCGGGCGCCGGCGCGTACGCCCTCGCCGAACTCGACTCGGCCGTCCAGCAGGCCGCCGCCGCCCGGGGCCTCCTGCTGGCCGCGCTCAGCGTGCCGACGTCCACCGAGAGCGTGTACGACCCGATCACCGGACTGTCCTCCGAGCAGACCGTCACCTCCCCGGCGAACACCAGGCAGCGCACCGCGCTCAGCACCGCCGCCCAGCTTGCCCGGGTGCGCTCGGACGCGGCGCTCGCCGACTTCCGCGAGAGCGCCCCCGAGTCCTCGGTCGGCAGCTACGACTCCACGGTCACCGGACCCGAGGTCGACACCGCCGACAAGTACCTCGCCTCGCTCACCGACCAGCCCACGCTCTCCACCCGCGAGCTGGCCACCAGCCTCAGTGCCGTGGACGCGGCCCTCTCCGCCCGCGTCGACCTGATGCGCGGCGTCGAGTCCTCCCTCTACGACCGCCGCGCCAAGGCCCTCATCAAGCTCCGTGACGAGGACGTCACCGACCTGGAGATCCGGATCGCCGCCCTCGGCGCCCTCCTCCTGGTCGCCGTCGGTATCGCCACCGCCATGGCCCGCACCCTCACCCGCCCGCTCTCCGTGCTGCGCCGGGGCACCGCCAGGCTCGCCGAGGCCGCCGACCCGCTCGCCGAGGAACCCGTCAAGTTCACCGGCCGCAATGACGAGTTCGCCCAGGTCGTCCGTTCCGTGAACGCCCTGCACGCGCGCGCCCTCGCCGTCCACGAGCGCATCGCCACCCTGGAGTCCGACCGCAAGCACCTGGTCGGCCAGCGCCAGAAGATGGCCGACGCCCGCGAGGAGCTGCGCGCCGAACTCGCCGCCGCCGCCGTCCGGTTGACGCGGACGCGGGACAGCATCCACGGCACCTTCGTGAACCTCGCGCTGCGCACCCTCGGCCTCGTCGAGCGTCAACTCGCCGTCATCGAGGGCCTGGAGGAGCGCGAGCAGGACCCCGACCGGCTCGCCACCCTCTTCAAGCTCGACCACTTCGCCACCGTCATGCGCCGGCACAACGAGAACCTCCTCGTCCTCGCCGGCGCCGAACACGGCCAGCAGCACGCCAACCCCGTCCCGCTCGTGGACGTGGTCCGCGCCGCCGTCAGCGAGATCGAGCGGTACGAGCGGGTCCGCATCGCCGCGCTGCCGCCGCACGCGCATCTTGCCGGGTTCGCCGCCGACGACGTCAGTCATCTGCTGGCCGAACTCCTGGAGAACGCCACCTCGTTCACCCCGCCCGAGCTTCCGGTGGAGATCTCCGGGTGGCTCCTGGAGAGCGGCGAGATCATGCTCTCCGTCCAGGACGAGGGCATCGGTATGACCGCCGAGCGCCTGGTCCGGCTCAACTCCCGCCTCGCCGACTTCGATCCGGACGCCCCGCACGACACGGCCGGGGACGCCGAGGAGGACGGCGGCGACGGAATCGGGCTCGGGCTGTACGTCGTCGCGCGGCTCGCACATCGGCACGGGGTGCGGGTGCAGCTGCGGGAGCAGAAGGACGGGGGTGTCGCGGCGGTCGTCATCCTGCCGAAGACGCTGCTGGCCCCGGACCCGGCCGCCGTACCGCCGTCGGTCTCGTCGACGTCCGGCGGCGCGACGCTCTCCTTCCCGGGGGTCGACGCGGAGGTCAACTCCAATGTCCTGCAAGGGCGTTCGGAGGCGGAGGAGCCCGGCGAAGAACCAGACGCGGTGCCGGGCGCGTCACCGCTCGACGACCCGGACGTGGCCGACGCCCCGGACCCGATGATCGCCCTGGCGGAAAGGGCCGTACGGAACGCCGAGGCGGAGGCGGAGGCAGGGGCAGCGGCAGACGTCGAGGCGGTCTCCGAGCCGGAGGCGGTCACGGCAGCGGTCCGGGACACGGACGCACCGGCTCCGGAGTCCGCCCCCGAGCCCCTCCCCGCGTCCGAGATCACCATGGAACTCCTCCTGCCGTTCCCCCCGGCCGAGGACACCACCGAGCCGGTCGCCCCCACGACCCCCGGCACCACCGCTTCCGACGACCCCTACGCCATCGGCCCCGACGCGCACGAGCGCGCCGACGAGGAGCCGGTCACCGACAAGGGGCTGCCCAAGCGGACCCCGAAGATCACCGCGCCCGCCGCGCCGCCGAGAGCGCGCGTCGGGTCCGTCGACGCGGAGGCCCTGCGCCGCAGACTCGGCGGCTTCCAGCGGGGCGCCCGTGACGGACGCCGTGACGTGGAGGCGGAGCTCGCGGAGCAGACGGGACAGCCGACGCCGACACCGCAGGCATCGCACGTCTCACAGGCGTCACAGTCATCACAGACGGAACAACCGGCTCGTACGGCGCAGCCCGCGCGTGCCGAAGAAACCACGGGGGGAACAGTCGAGGAGGCAAGCAGTTGACCGCGCCCAGTACCTTCGGCCTGAGTAGTGAAGCCCGCAACCTGCACTGGCTGCTGACCAATCTGGTCGAGGAGGTGCCGGGACTGACGTCGGTCGCGGTCGTCTCCTCCGACGGGTTGCTTTTGCTCTCGTCCGACCCAGACAGGAACGCGGAACGTCGGCCCGACCAGCCGACCGGCCCCAAGGGCTCCGCCGCGGACCTCGCCACGATCGTCTCCGGCATCGGCAGCCTCACCATCGGCGCCGCGAAGCTGATGGACTACGGGGGCGTCAAGCAGACCATGGTCGCGATGGAGGACGGCACCCTCTTCGTGATGTCGATCAGCGACGGCTCGCTGCTCGGAGTGCACGGCTCCCCGGACTGCGACATGAGCGTGGTGGCGTACCACATGGCGCTCTTCGTGGGCCGTGCCGGACACGTCCTGACCCCCGAACTCCGCAGTGAACTCAGGGAGTCGATCGAACGCCGCTCGGTGGTCGACGAGCCCGCCGGGGTCGGTCCGATGGCCGTCAGGGCCGGGCGCGGTCGTTTCGCGGAGGGTGCCAAGTGAGTACGCCGGGCACGCCCAGGCTTCCCGTCCGGGGCGGCGACCGCAAACCGGCCCGGGTACGCCCGTACTCGCTGACCGGTGGCCGGACCCGCTTCGGCCATGTCCTCCTCGTCGAGACGTTCGTCGCCGCGATCGAAGCGCCCGAGGAGCGCAGGGAGTTGGAGAATGGTTCCCTCAGCACCCGGGTCATGCCTGAGCTGCGGGCCATCGTCGAACTGTGTCGCCGGATGCGTACGGTGGCCGAGATCTCCGCGCTGCTGAGAATGCCGCTGGGTGTGGTCCGCGTGCTCCTCAGCGATCTCGCGGACCAGGGAAAGATCCGTGTGTACGGAACCGGCCACGGGCCGGGGCAGCCGGACCGCGCGCTGCTGGAAAGGGTACTGAGTGGACTCCGTCGTCTCTGACGTCGCCCGTGGTGTCTCCCCGCTTCTCCAACTCCCGCCGGAAGGCCAACCCTCCGCGCGTGAAGAGGAGTTGCGGCCCTGGCAGGAGGACCGGACCCGGGCGCCGATCGCCACCAAGATCGTGATCGCGGGCGGGTTCGGCGTCGGCAAGACCACGATGGTCGGCACCATCTCGGAGATCGAGCCTCTCCAGACGGAGGCGCTGATGACCGAGGCGAGCGAGGGCACCGACGACCTCACCGCGACCCCGGACAAGCGGACCACGACCGTGGCCATGGACTACGGCCGCGTCACGCTCGACGACGACCTGGTCCTCTACCTCTTCGGTACGCCGGGCCAGCAGCGGTTCTGGTTCATGTGGGACGACCTGGTGCGCGGCGCGATCGGCGCCGTCGTGCTGGCCGACACCCGCCGGCTCAAGGACTGCTTCCCCGCGCTCGACTACTTCGAGAGCTGCGGGCTGCCGTACGTCGTGGCCGTCAACCACTTCGACGGCAGCGCCGAGTTCGACGCCGAGGACGTGCGGGAGGCGCTCACGGTCCCCGCGCACATACCTGTCATGATCATGGATGCGCGGCGCCGTCTCCCGGTGATCGAGACCCTGCTCGCCCTGGTGGGGCACGCGCTGGACGTCAGTCCCGAGTAACAACGGCAGCCGGCGAAAGCCGGTGACAAGGGGAGAGACCAGACCGTATGCGGAAGATACTCGTCGTCGGAGCCGGTCAGGCCGGACTCCAGACAGCCCTCGGACTCCAGTCGCACGGGTACGAGGTCACCCTGATGTCCAACCGGACCCCGGACGAGATCCGGTCCGGCCGGGTCATGTCCACGCAGTGCATGTTCCACACCGCCCTCCAGCACGAGCGCGATCTCCAGCTGAACTTCTGGGAGTCCCAGGCCCCGAAGATCGAAGGACTCGGCGTCTCGGTCGCGGCCCCCGGCTCGCACGACCCGGGCCCGACCCAGCGTGCGATCGACTGGCTGGGCAGGCTCGACGGCCACGCGCAGTCGGTCGACCAGCGGGTGAAGATGGCCGGCTGGATGGAGACGTTCGCCCAGCGCGGCGGCCAACTGGTCATCCACGGCGCGGCGGTCGGCGACCTCGACTACTTCTCCCGCACGTACGACCTGGTCCTCATATCGGCGGGCAAGGGCGAGCTGGTGTCGATGTTCGCCCGCGACCCCGAGCGCTCCCCCTACAGCGAGCCCCAGCGCGCGCTCGCCGTCTCCTACGTCCACGGCCTGGGCCCGCGCCCCGAGCACCCGGACACGGAGGCGGTCCGCTGCAACCTGGTCCCGGGCGTCGGCGAGCTGTTCGTCATGCCGACGTTCACCACATCGGGCCGCGCCGACATCCTGTTCTGGGAGGGCATACCCGGCGGCCGGCTCGACGTCTTCAACGGCGTGCGCGACCCGGCCGAACACCTCTCCCTGACCCTGGAACTCATGGAGCGGTTCACGCCGTGGGAGTACGCGCGGGCCACCAAGGCCGAACTCACCGACGCGGGCGGCACGTTGGCCGGCCGCTACGCGCCCACCGTCCGCAACCCGGTCGGCCGGCTGCCCGGCGGCGGTCTGGTCCTCGGCGTGGCCGACGTGGTCGTGGCGAACGACCCGATCACCGGCCAGGGCTCCAACTCGGCCTCGAAATGCGCGGCTTCGTACCTCGCCTCGATCCTCGAGCACGGCGAGAAGGAGTTCGACGAGGCCTGGATGCGGGCCACGTTCGACCGTTACTGGGACACCGCCAAGCACGTCACCAAGTGGACCAACGCGATGCTCGCCCCGCCGCCGGAGCACATCGTCAACCTGCTGGGCGCGGCCGGCCAGCTGCCGCCTGTGGCTGATCGTTTCGCCAACGCCTTTGACGACCCGTCCGACTTCGAGAACTTCTTCTACGAGCCGGACAAGACGGCCGCCTATCTGGGCTCGGTCGCGGGCGCGTAGCCGGCGGGGCCGGCGGTGTCGACAGTTCGCGTGGGCTCGGTCGCGAGGGAGTAACCCTCGTCCGGACCCTCCGTGGCGTCGGCGGGGAGCGTCGGCGGGGTGTACCGCCGCAGTGGCTCCCCGTCCGGGTCCGGCCGTACGGCGCCCAGCACCGGGTTGGCCGCGAGCGGCGACACCTTCACCTTCGCGTCCGGCCGAGGCGCCTGTACGACCATCCCGTCCCCGAGGTACAGCGCCACATGCGTCGCCTCGGGGAAGTAGACCACCAGGTCACCGGGGCGCAGCTCGGCCAGCGGGATGTGCGGCAGCCGTGCCCACTGCTCCTGGCTGGTCCGGGGAATGGGCCGCCCCGCCGACTCCCAGGCCTGTGAGGTCAGGCCCGAGCAGTCGTACGTCGCCGGCCCCTCGGCACCCCACTCGTACGGCTTCCCGAGCTGCGCCACAGCCTGGCGAACCGCCCGCTCACCCTCCGCGGACGGCTTCCGGTCGGCGCTGAGGGCACCGGAGGTGATGAACTCCCGCTGCCTGCCCGCCACTTCGGCACGCTCCAACTCGGCCAGTTCTGCCAGCTGTTCGGAGCTGAGGGAGGCGAGCAGCTCCTCGACCTCCCGCAGTCGCCGCCGTACGGTGTCGCGGTCCTTCTTCTGCTTCTCCGCGAGGGTGAGCTGCTCGTCCAGGGCGGCTCGGGCGGCGCGCGCCAGACCGTCGGTGTGCCGTTCGCCGCCGACCAGGCGGCCCACCGTCTCGACCCGCTCCAGCGCCAACTGCCGGATCACATGGCCCTGTTCGAGGGCGTGCTGCGGGTCGCGGGCCAGCAGCAGCCGCACGTACGGGGAGATGTCGGTGCTGCTCTGGTACTGCTGCCGGGCCAGCCGGCCGAGGGCGCCGCGCCGCTCGCGCAGAGAGAGCCGGGCGCGTACGAGCCTGCTGTCCAGCCGCCGGACCTCGGCGCGCTGCTGCTTCAGCCGCTCGGCGGTGGCGGTGTAGGTCCGGGTGGCCCGCTCGGCCTCGCGGTACAGCCGCTGAAGATCCGTCAGGAGGGTGGCCACGGACGGTTCTTCCGCCGCATCGGTAAGGGGCTCGCGTGGAGATCCGGTCGCCGATGGGGCGGGGACGGCGCTGGGACTCGGGTCCGGTGCGGCCAGTGCGGGGATCGGGGCGAGGAGCGTGCCGACCGTCATCGCCGCCGTACACACCAGACGCAGAAGCCTTCCTGACACGTCATCACCTCCGGTGCGAGGCGGCCCTTCCGCTCCGCACCGCGAGCTTGTGACGCGGGCGCGAGGTCCGCGCGGCGAGCGTGCGCGGTTCGGCCCAACCCCGTCACCCGTCGGTGTCGTCCGGCTTGCCCTGCGGCGTGGCGCCTGGTCCCGTGGCCGGTTTCGACCACGGCCAGCGCACCTTGCCTTCGCCGCCCCTGTCGCCCTCGGGGTCGTACGCGTACTTCCAGCCCGGGTGCAGGCCCAGCTTTCCCGGTTGGCCCCGGGGTACGCGCCGGTAGACCAGCACGGTCGGCGGGCCGCCGGCCGAGTCCGGCACGGGAACCCGGTACGTCTTCGGCGGGTGCCCCGTCGGCCCGAGCAGGATGGGCAGCACACGGCCGTCCAGGGGGCCGCCCTCGAAAGCGGTGTCTTGGCTCTTCACGGGATCAGTGTCCGGTATCCGTACCCAGGGCGTCGCGAACGACCGCCGCGGTCTGGGGGTCGCGGCCGGCCGTCACCGTGAGGACCGCCATGAACTGCTCCACCAGCCAGTCCCGCAACTCGTCGACCGGCGGATCCTTCTCCTCGTCCAGCCAGATCAGCGAGGCCGCCTCGACCGCGGTGATCCACATCCGTACGGTCATCCGCAGCCGGGGGCCCGGTTTCTCGACCCCGAGATGGCTGAGGATGTGCTCGGCGGCCGTACGGCGGACCCGGTCCACTATGGCTGTCGTCCGGGACGTCTCGACGACGCTGCCGCCCTGGAGGAGGGCGCTGAAGCCGGCGTCGTGCTCGTCGACGAAGGCGAGGTAGCGGTTCAGGGCGCGGGAGAGGCGCTCGGGGAGCGGGCCCTCGGGGGGTTCGTCGAAGCAGAGCTCGAGTTCCTCGGCGGCGGAGCGCAGCGCGGCCTCGTACAGCTGCTGCTTGCCGCCGGGGAAGTAGCGGTACACGAGGGGGCGGGAGACGCCGGCTGCCTCCGCGACGTCGTCGAGGGAGACCTCTTCGGGGGCGCGGTGGGCGAAGAGGGAGAGGGCGGCGTCGAGGAGCTGGCTGCGGCGCTCCTCGACGTTCAGACGGCGGTAGGCAGGGGCGGCGGGCATGTGTGCAGGGTAGTCGGACGGGTGCGGTTGTGTTTCGGGTGCGGGTGCGTTGTGGCTGGTCGCGCAGTTCCCCGCGCCCCTGAAAAGCAGGGGCTGCGCCCCGTGCTTTTCGGGCCGCAGGCCCGTGTCGTTGTCTTTCAGGGGCGCGGGGAACTGCGCGACCAGCACCCACCGGGCCGCACTCTCAAGTCAAGCCAGCAGCCCCGATGACCTCCACAGCCGTCGCCCGACACCCCGTAGGACCCCGATGTCGTCCAGGAAGTCCGTCAGTTTCCGTGCGCCGGTCTGCATGACCTCCCGTCGGTGCCCGCTCGCCCGGACCTGGGCGACCGCCTCCGCCGTGTCCAGCCCCACGTTCGCGTAGACCTCCGGGTTGACGAAGGCGACCGAGAAGACGCGGGCGAACTCGCCGGAGGTGACCCGGGTGTACTCCTGGGACCACCTGGGGGCCGTCATCATCTGGCGGCGCAGCTCCTCGCGGGCGTAGCGGACGTGGCGGGACTCCTCCACCACATGGATCCTCGTCACGCCCCTGACCAACGGCTGCACCCGCTCGTCCGGGAACGTCAGACGCTGCATCCAGTCGAGGACCTCCTCGCCCAGCAGGGTCGCCGTGAAGGAACCGGGCGTGGTGGACACCGTCTTGAAGAAGCGGCCCAGGTTGTGATGCGCGCGGCTCACCGGGTAGTACGGCGTGCCGCCACGGCTGATGAGCCGGGCGAACATCTTCGAGTGACGGCACTCGTCCTCGATCTCCGTCAGGGCGTAGCGGACGTGCGCGCTCGTCGCCGCCTTGTCGTAGATGTGCCGTACGAGGAGCTGCATCAGGATGATCTCGAACCAGATGCCGAGCGAGGCGAGCGCCGCCAACTCGTGCCGGGAGAGCAGGAGACGCTGCTCCTCGCTCATCCGCTTCCACATCGGGGTGCCGTAGAGCGAGACCAGCTCGGGCGGCCAGAACCACTTGCCGTCCTCGAAGGGGGCGTCCCAGTCCAGTTCCCTGTCCGGGTCGAAGGAGTGTTTGGCGGAGGCGTCGAGCAGTCGCTCGGCCACCTGTTCCCGGTCCTTGAGCACGCCGAGCGCGTCGCGGAGTATCTCGGCTTCCGTCACTGTCGTCACATTCTTATGAGACCGCTTGTCAGCAAGTCGGTCAATCCCCTGGGTGTCACCCAGGTGCAGTAGCGTGCTGGCGTGTCCACGACTCCGCCGCCCCAGCCGCCCGACCGCAACCCCTATGGCCCGCCCCCGACTTCGGGACCGTACGGCCAGCAGCCGCCCCCGCCGCCGTATCAGGCCCCGCAGCAGCAGGGCCCTTATGGCCGGCAGCAGCCGGGCCCCTACGGCCAGCAGCAGCCTGGTCCCTACGGCCAGCAGCCGGGGCCGTACGGCCAGCAGCCGCCGCCCCCGTCCCCCTACGGGCAGCAGCCCTACGGGGCCCCTGCCCCCGCGCCCTGGGGGGCCCCGCCTCCGCCGCCCAAGAAGAGCAAGGTCGGGCTGATTCTCGGCATCGTCGGCGGTGCCGTCGTGCTGACCGTGGCGGCCGTGGCCGGCCTGTACTGGTTCAGCGTGAAGTCCGACACCGGCTTCCCCGAGGCCGAGTACAAGCTGACGCTCCCGCAGAAGGTGCTCGACGAGAAGTACGAACTCGCCGGCGACCTCTCCCGCTCCGAGGGCCAGGCCATCGAGAACGAGGCCGACGGCGCCTGGGACGCCCGGGACACCAAGGCCGTGGTCGGTCAGTACAGCCTCGGCGGCGACCAGGCGAAGGGCACGCTGGTGATCTCCGGCATGTACGGACGGTTCAAGAACACCGCTCTCGCCCGCGACAACATGATGAAGGGCGCGGCCGGCGGCGAGGGGGCCAAGATCGCCGTCAAACCCCAGGACTTCAAGCCGGCGGGCTCCGACGTCACCGTCACCTGCGAGGTGCTCATCCAGACTGAGCTCGGTACGGAGATCACCATGCCCGTCTGCGGCTGGGTGGACGGCAACACCGGCGCCTCCATCGCCGAGATCACCGCCGACTCGGTCACGAAGAAGCCCGACCAGGTGGACCTGGCGGCGGCCGCCGAGACCGCCGCCAAGATCCGCGGCGAGATCAGGAAGCCGATCGGCTGACCGGAGGCCAATCGCCCTGGGCGAGTTCGTGGGCGGCGGGGGTGTGCGGGACGGTGTCGTGGCCGCACGGCAGGTCGGGGACAAGGCTCGTGGGACCAGGCTCGCCCCTGTCTCACCCGCCGAGCACCGACTCCATCACCGCCCGCGCGATCGGCGCCGCCACCCCGCCCCCGCTGATGTCCGTACGGTCGGCGGACGCGTCCTCGACCACCACCGCGACGGCCACCGTCGGTTCGACCTCCCGTTCGCCCTGCGCCCAGGAGACGAACCAGGCGTACGGGGTACCGGAGTTGCCGACGCCGTGCTGGGCGGTGCCCGTCTTGCCGCCGACCGTCGCGCCGGGGATCGCCGCGTTCGTGCCGGTGCCCCGCTCCACGACGTCCCGCATCAGCTCGCGCATCCGTACGGCGGTCGACGGCTGCATCGCCCGGAACCGGCTCCGCACCCCCGGCGTGGCAACTGTCGTGCCGTTGACGTCGGTTGCCCGCTCCACCAGATAAGGGGAGGGCACCTGACCGCCGTTGGCGACCGCCGCCGAGACCATCGCCATCTGGAGCGGAGTGGCCCGCGTGTTGTACTGGCCGATCGCGGACAACGCCAACTGCGCCCTGTCGACGTGCCGGTCGAAGGTGCTGCGCGCGACCGAGAAGGGGATGCGCAGCCCCGGGTCGTTGAAGCCGAAGCCGGCCGCCGTGGCCGCCAGGTCGGTCACGCCCACGTCCACGCCCAGCTTGGCGAAGACCGTGTTGCACGACCAGGCGAACGCCTCCCGCAGCGAGACGTCCGCACACCCGTCGCCCTCGTTCGTCAGCACCGTGGACGTACCAGGGAGGCGGTACGGGTCGGGGGAGCGGGTCGGCTCGTCCAGATCGGTGACCACCCCCGCGTCCAGGGCCGCCGCCGCCGTGACCACCTTGAACGTCGAACCCGGCGGATAGGTCTGCCGCACCGCCCGGTTGAGCATCGGCTTGTCCGGATCACCGTTCAGCTGTCGCCAACTCCGTTTCACCGAGAGCCTGTTGCCGGACAGCGCCGCCGGGTCGTACGAGGGTGAGGAGACCAGGGCCAGGATGCGTCCGGTCGACGGCTCCACGGCCGCGACCGCGCCCTTGCGCCCGGCGAGGCCCTCGTAGGCGGCCTGTTGGGCGGCCGGGTCGATGGTGGTCACCACCTTGCCGCCGGGGTTCCGGGCACGCGTCACGTCGTTCCACAGGGGGAACGGCGCCAGCAGCGGATCGGTGCCCGACAGGATGCCGTCCTCCGCGTGCTCCAGGAACGTCGTGCCGTACACCTGGGAGGCGAAACCGGTGACCGGGGCGTACAACGGGCCGTTCTTGTACGTCCGTTCGTAGCGGAGCTGCTCCCCGGTGTCGGTGGACCCGGTGACCGGCCGCCCGCCAACCAGGATGGCGCCGCGCGGCTGGCCGTAACGGGCGATCACCTGGCGGCGGTTGGCCGGGTTGTCGTCGTAGCGCTGGGCCTGGACGACCTGGACGCGGGTGATGTTGACGAGGAGGGACAGCAGGAGCAGGGCGCAGAAGACGGCTGCGTGCTTGATGCAGCGGCTCATCTGCCGTGGTTTTCTTGCCCGTTCGGGCCGTCGCGACTTGGTCCGGGTTTCGGGTTGTCTCGTCATCGTGTGGGCTGCCCGTCGTCGTCCTGGTGCCGGCCGCGGGCCGAGTCGCTGATCCGGATCAGCAGCGCCACGATGATCCAGTTGGTGACGACGGACGAGCCCCCCTGCGCCAGGAAGGGCATCGCCATGCCGGTGAGCGGGATGAGGCCCGACACCCCGCCCGCGATGACGAAGACCTGCAGGGCCACGATCGAGGCGAGGCCGATGGCGAGCAGCCGCCCGAAGGGGTCACGGAGGGAGAGGCCGGCCCGGTAGCCGCGCTCCACCAGGAGGGCGTACAGGATGACGATCGCGGAGAGACCGGCCAGCCCGAGTTCCTCGCCCGCCGTCGCCAGGATGAAGTCGGACTTGGCCGCGAAGCCGATCAGGATCGAGTGGCCGAGGCCCAGGCCGGTTCCGAGGACCCCGCCCGCCGCGAACGCGAACAGCGACTGGGAGAGCTGGTTGGGGCCCTGGCCTGCGTCGATCGTCGCGAAGGGGTGCAGCCAGTCCTCGACGCGGCTGTGGACGTGCGGTTCGAGGGTGCCGACGGCGAACGCGCCCAGTGCGGCCAGCAGCAGCCCGACCGCGATCCAGCCGGTGCGGCCCGTGGCGACGTACAGGAGGACCACGAAGAGGCCGAAGAAGAGGAGCGAGGTGCCGAGGTCGCGCTCCAGGACCAGCACGCCGACGCTGAGCAGCCAGATCGCGACGATCGGGCCGAGCACCCGCCCGGTGGGGAGCTGGAGACGCCGCAGGCCCCAGATCCGGCGGCCCGTGTACGCGAGCGCGGCCCGATTGGTGGCGAGGTACGCGGCGAAGAACACCGCGAGCAGCACCTTCGCGAACTCGCCGGGCTGGATGGAGAATCCGGCGATCCGGATCCAGATGCGGGCCCCGTTCACCGACGGGAAGAAGATCGGCAGGGCGAGCAGTACGAGGGCGGCGGTCACACAGACGTACGCGTACCGCTGGAGGACACGATGGTCGCGCAGCGAGACGACGACCACGATGAACAGCGCGACTCCGACCGTGGACCAGACGAGTTGGGCCGGAGCGGCCCGGTGCCCGGGTGTCTCCAGGTCGAGCCGGTGGATGAGGACCAGGCCGAGGCCGTTGAGCAGCACGCCGATGGGCAGCAGCAGCGGATCGGCGCAGGGGGCGCGGCGGCGCACCGCGAGATGGGCGAGGAGGGCGAGAACGCCGAGCCCGGCGCCGTGACCGGCGGCGCCGGGTGGGACGGTGCCGTTCCTCGCGAGGCCGACCGCGCAGTAGCCGTACACACAGAGGAGGACGGCGACGACGAGGAGGGCCAACTCGATGCCACGGCGCCGGGGGACGCGTGGAGCGGGAGCGGAGGGATCGGCGGGCTCCGAGAGCCAGGGCTTCGGGGATTCCTCGTACTCCGCCGCCACGGTGGTTCCGGGCTTCGTCATGTCCGGAATCTACCTAAAACGGATGACAAATGGTGCGCAGGTCAGCAGAAGCGCGGTGCCGCGCCGATGTTGTTGATGTAGCGGGCCGCGCCCCAGGCCCAGGTGCCGTCCGTGAGGAGGTACCAGAGCGAGTTGCCGTCGACGTTCTCGCCGCCGACCTTGCAGAAGATGTTGACGATCGCGCCCTGCGGGACGACCCGGATGATGGCGCTGCCACGGTTCGGCGCGCTGCGCAGCCGCAGTCCGCCGACGGCGGTGACGACGCCCCGGTAGGGGCCGACGGCGCTGCTGGTGCCGCTGTTGTTGTGCTGACCCCAGTCGCCGTTGTTGCTCTGCTGCTGGCTGTTGTGCTGCTGGTTCCAGCTGCTACTGCTCTGACTGTTCTGACTGCTCTGGTTGTGCTGGTTGTTCTGGTTGTTCTGGTTGTTGTTCTGGTTGTTGTTCGGCTGCTGCTGGTTCCAGCTGTTGCCGTTGTTCTGCTGGCCCCAGTCGTTGTCGGCGGGACTCGCGAGTGCCGGGCCGATGGCGGCGGCGGAGAGCGCGGTGGTGGCGACGGCTATACCGAGGCGGGTCAGGGCGGTCCGCGATGGCATGTGGGCTCCTTTGTCCGGACGAGCTGACTAACCGCCACGCTAGGAGCGGGTCGTGTAAGGCGCCCGTCACGCTGGGCCGTTGGTGGCGAGCCCTCGGGATTCGGCCAGCGTGAGCGTGGCCAGGGCGCCGCCGCCCTCGCTCCTCGGCACGTTGGCGAAGACCAGCCGGGCGCCCAGTACCTCCGCCTGGCCCAACGCGATCGTCAGCCCGAGCCCGTGTCCGGTCGCCCCGCCCTCCGTACGGAACCGCTGCGGCCCGTGCTCCACCAGGTACTCCGGATAGCCGTCACCGTGGTCCCGCACGCTCACCACCGGCCCGTCGACGGTCAGCGTCACCGGCGTACGGCCGTGCCGGTGGGCGTTGGCGACCAGGTTCCCCAGCACCCGCTCGAGCCGACGCCGGTCGGTGTCCACCAGGGCGTCACGGACGACGACGATCTCCGTGTCGGCCCCGGCGGCTCCCGGGTCCCGCGCACCCCGTACGGACCGTACGACCCGTTCGGCGAGGGCGCCCAGCGCCTCGGTGTCGACCTCCAACCGCTCCTTGCCCGTGTCCAGTCTGGAGATCTCGAGCAGGTCCTCGGTGAGGGTCCGCAGCGCGGCGACCCGGTCCCGGACCAGCTCGGTCGGGCGGCCGGCAGGCAGCAGTTCGGCCGCCGCGTGCAGCCCGGTGAGCGGGGTGCGCAGCTCATGGGCCACGTCGGCGGTGAAGCGCTGCTCGCTGAGCAGTTTGCGTTGCAGCGAGGCCGCCATCGAGTCGAGGGCGGCGGCGACGGCGGCGACCTCGTCCGGCGAACGGCTCGGGTCCTTCGTTCGGGGGTCGCCGACGCGGGCGTCCAGGTCGCCCGCGCTGATCCGGCGGGCCACCTGCGCGGTCGCGTGCAGGCGGCGGCTCACCCGGGTCACCGCGAACGCGCCGACCAGCAGCGTCGCGCCGATGGCGAGACCCGACGACCACAGGATGGCCCGGTCGAGGCCCTCGATCGTCCGGGCGCTCTGCGAGTAGTCGAGAGCCACGGCGAGCGCGTGGCCGCCTTCCGCCGGGCCGGCCGCCCACATCGTCGGCACGCCGTCGTGGTCGGTGACCATCGTGCCGCGCTCCCCGGCCGCCGCGAGCGTCCGCAGCGGCTTCGGCAGCCCCTCGGGATCGATCCCGGCGTGTGGCCGGAGCGCGTCCCCGGCCTCGTACGCGGACGTGGCCTCCACGAGCCGGGACAGGGCGCGGTCGCGGGCCTGGTCGACGGTCTGGTGGGTCACGGAGACATGCACGAGGACGCCGAGCAGGGCGGCGAGGGCGCAGCACATCCCGGTGATGAACAGCGCGGCCTTGGCGGCGAGGGTGCCCGCCCAGCCAGGCAGCACGGCCCTCACCGGGGACTCGCGGAGGCGGACGCGGAGGCGGTGAGGGAGGAGGGGGCGTGCTTGGGTTTGCCGGTACGGAGGAACTCGTCCCGGGTGAGCAGCATCGCCTTCTGGTCGGCGTCCCAGGTCCACTGGGTGCGGTACTCGTACCCGGGGATCTGCGAGGGCGACCGGATGATCACGGCCCGGCCGGCCAGCTGCACGGCGGTCACGGCGTCGTCGTTCGCCATGATCTGCACCAGCTTGTGCCGCTGGAAGGTGTACACCCGTACGGCGGTCCCGTTGCCCGGCAGCAGCCGGAAACCGAGGGCCATGTCGTCGCGGCCGTCCCCGGTGAGGTCGCGGTAGTAGGCCTTGAGGACGGGACAGGCGCCCACACCGGAACCGGCGCCGCTGCTCTTGCGGCCGCAGTTCGCCATCCCGGCGGCTGTCCCGGCGTACGGGGGACTGTCGGCGGTGTACAGGTCGGGATGCGCGGCGATCTCCGCCCGTACGACGGCCACCGGGTCGACCTTGTGGATGTCGTCGCCGGGGGCGGTGACGCCCCGCACGGTCTCGGTCTCGGCCTCGCCGTAGTCCCAGGCGGGGCTGGAGGCGGCGGGCAGCTGGGGCCAGAGCCGGGCGGGGCTGGAGGCGGTGGCGGTCGGCCCGGCACCGCGCAGCCCGCCGGCGTCGCCGCAGGCGGAGGTGAGGGCGGCGAGGGCCAGGGTGGCCAGGCAGGCGAGGGCGGCGCGGGAGATGCGGCTGGGAGTCAATGCGCTCCTGCTCCGGGCCGGGGGATGTGCGGGCGACAACCGGTCGGTCGCCTCGTACCCGACACCTTATTCGCACGGCGGACATGGACGCCGGGTGGGTTGCTCCGCCCGCCACGCCGGGGTTGTGAGTGCGGTGTCCGCTCATCAGGCCCCGCCCGCTGCGCCCGCTCCACCTATTCGGCCAGTTCCTCCAGCAGCCGGGCCGTGGGCAGGCCCGTCCGCAGATAGTCCACGAACAGGTCGTTGTGCAGGGCCCAGGGCGAGCGGCGGGACCTGATGAGACGGATCGCCTCGTCGACGGTGTGTCCGTCCCGGATCAGGGCGTGCGCGACGACGAGCCCCGACCGGTTGTACCCGCTGTAGCAACGGACGAGCACCGTGCGCCCGTCCTCCTGCGCGACGCACGCGGCCTCGGCGAGCCGGATCACACCGGCGAGCTGGGTCCCGTCGAGCGGCCCGTCCGGGATGGCCCACACATGATGCTCGACGCCGGGATCGGGCCCGTGCCCCGGCATTCTCAACAGGGTGATGACCAGGTCGAACTCGTCGTGCACGACGGCGAGTTCGAGCTCTCCCGGGCGCCTGGCGAACTCGTGTCCGCCCATCCACAGACCGGGCACGATCTCGCTCCACGGCTCGCCCGGAGCCGGTACGTCGGGCTGCTTCCTGCGGGTCCGCAACTACGCCGCCTCCCCCACTCGGGGCAACCGACTCCGCCCCCGACTCTCCTCAAAGGTAACCGGGTTCTTGCCGTCGCAGCACCCCGCCTGTTCCCATGGGCGTGCGGGGATTGGGGTGATGGTGGATGAGCGGACTGCGCGTCGTACCGGCCTGGCGCCAAGGCCACGAGCGGCTGTACGTGTGCATGACGGACGGGCGCAGCATCGCCTGGTACGACCGTGAGTCGTCCCGGGTCAACCTGCTGAGCGAGGACCTCAGAGGGGACGTACTGGAGGCCCTGGGGCCGTTCCTGACCGGCCCGGTGACGGTGGGCCCGCCCCCGGTCCCGACTCCGGCGGAACTGGCCCGGCTGTCCCTCCACCCCGACGACGACCTGGCCCCGAACCGTCCCGGCGAGGCCCTCCAGATCGCCCTGGACCGCGACCCGGCCCCGCCCCACCGCCTCCGCCCGGACCCCAGGCGACGCGCCCTGACGGCGGAACAGGCGGTGGGCGAGGCCCTGGAGGCGCTGGAGGGCGCGGGCTGGCACACCCTGCACTCGCTCCCCTTACCCGGCGGCGACCGCATCCACCACCTGGTGATCGGCCCGGGCGGACTGTTCGCGGTGACCACCCTGTACGCCCGCAAGCAGCGCGTCCTGATCGCCGACCCGATGGTGACCCTGGGCCGCCGCGACCCCCACCCCCTGCTCCGCAGAGTCCGCGCAATCGCCGACCGCGCCTCGCACGCCCTGACGGCAGAGGTCCACCCGGTCCTGGCATTGGCCGGCCCTGCCGACCTGAGATTCACGGTCCCCCTGAGAGAGGTCAGGGTCCTCCAGGACACGGAACTGCCGGGGCTGGCGCGACTGGGGGGTGTGCTGAAACCGGCGGACGTGGAGGCGCTGCATGCGGTGGCTCGGGATCGGGGGACTTGGGGGCGGGTTTAGGGGCGGTCACGGGTAGGGGGGAGCAAGGGGGTAAGGGAGGCGGATGGCTTCGTATCCCGGGGGGTCAATTCCTCAGCAGGGGTGCCAACAGATCCCCGTACGACCCCAGCCGCCCCCCGATGTCCCCCGCCCCGAAAGCGAGTTGGGACGGATCCGTGCACTCCCTCACCTCCTCCCACGTCACCGGCGTCGAGACCGTCGGCTCTCTGCGTGCCCGGAGCGTGTACGGCGTCGCCGTCGTCTTTCGGGCCGCGTTCTGGCTGTAGTCGACGAAGACCTTGCCCGGGCGCAGGCTGCGGGTCATGCGGTGGACGACCAGGTGGGGGAGGGCGCGTTCCGCCTCGACCGCAAGTTCCTTCGCGTACGCCGTGATCTCGCCGGACGGGGTCCTGGCAGCCGGCAGGGCCAGGAGGTGCAGGCCCTTCGAGCCGGACGTCTTCGCGTACGCCTCGATCCCGTCCGCCGCCAGCCGCTCCCGTAGCCACAGCGCCACCTCGCAGCACTCCACGATCGTCGCCGGATGGCCGGGGTCCAGGTCCATGACCAGGCGATCCGCCTCGCCGGGGGCGTCGATCAGCCACTGGGGGGTGTGGAACTCCGTGACCAGGTTCGCCGCCCACATCAGGGAGGGCAGGTCCTGGATCAGGACCATGCGCGCCGGGCCCTCCGAGCGCGGAACATGTGCCGTCGTGACCCAGTCGGGCGTACCCGGCGGCACGTTCTTGGTGAAGAAGACCTGGCCGTCGGGGCCGTCCGGATAGCGCAGGAAGGAGACCGGGCGGTCGCGCAGGTGGGGGAGGAGGGCGTCCGCGGTGGTGGCGTAGTAGTGGAGCAGCTCGCCCTTGGTGAAGCCTGTCGCCGGGTGGATCACCTTCTCCAGGTTCGAGAGGGCCACCCTTCGCCCCTCCACCTCCGTGATCGGCGTCATACGATGAGAATCCCACGAAAGCGGGGCAAAGCCACCTCCGGAGGAAGGTTCACCTCGTGCGATCCATATGGAACGGCGCCATCTCCTTCGGGCTGGTCAGCATCCCGATCAAGCTCGTGAACGCCACCGAGAGCCACTCGATCTCCTTCCGGCAGATCCACGTCGAGGACGGCGGACGCATCCGCTATCGCAAGGTGTGCGAGATGGAGGACCGCGAGGTCCGGGGGGACGAGATCGGCAAGGCGTACGAGGGTGCCGACGGCGCGATGATCCCGATCACCGACGACGATCTGGCGTCACTGCCGCTGCCCACCGCCAAGACCATCGAGATCGTCGCCTTCGTGCCCAGTGACCGGATCGATCCCCTTCAGATGGACACGGCCTACTACCTCTCCGCGAACGGCGTCCCGGCCGCCAAGCCCTACACCCTGCTGCGTGAGGCGCTGAAGCGCAGTCAGAAGGTGGCCATCGCCAAGTTCGCCCTGCGGGGGAGGGAGCGGCTCGGCATGCTGCGGGTCGTCGACGACGTCATCGCCATGCACGGGCTGCTGTGGCCCGACGAGATCCGGGGCACGGAGGGTGTCGCGCCGGACGCGGGCGTCACCGTACGGGACCAGGAACTCGATCTCGCCGACGCCCTCATGGCCACCCTCGGCGAGGTCGACCTCGCCGACCTCCACGACGACTACCGCGAGGCCGTCGAGGAACTCGTCGCCGCGAAGGCCTCCGGCGAGGAGGCGCCGCACGCCCCGGCTCCGAGCGGTGGCGGCAAGGTGCTGGATCTGATGGCCGCGCTGGAGAAGAGCGTGCGGGAGGCCAAGGAATCGCGCGGCGAGACGGTCGCGGAAGCCGAGGCCGGAGGAGAAGAAGGGGAGGGGGAAGGGGAGGTCAAGTCGCTGCGTGAGCGGCGTACGGCTTCCAGGGCGGCACCCCGGACGAGTTCCCGAGCCACGCCCAAGGCCGAGCCGGGGAAGAAGTCGACCTCCACCGCGAAGAAGACCACCGCCAAGAAGGCCGCCACCAAGAAGGCCGCCGACGCCAAGAAGTCGACCGGCACCGCCAAGAAGACGACGAGCAGGGCGGCGAGCAAGACGGCGAGCAAGACGGCGAGCACCAGCAAGGCCAGTACCGCCAGTACGGCCAAGAAGACCGCTGCCAAGAAGACCGCCGCCGCCCGTAAGCGTTCGGCGTGATCCCCCTCTTCCCCCTTTCTCCTCCCCGCTCCCTACCCCACCCGCCGTAGCGCCAGCACCGCGTTGTGGCCGCCGAAGCCGAACGAGTTGCTGAGGGCCAGGTCGCCGTGGCCGGGCAGGGCGCGCGGAGAGCCCCTCACCACGTCCAGGTCGATCGCCTCGTCCTGTTCCCCCTCCGCGCAGCCGATCGTCGGCGGGATCGTGCCGTGGTGCAGGGTCAGGACCGTGGCCACCGCCTCCACCCCGCCCGCGGCGCCCTGAAGATGACCGAGGTGGCCCTTCAGCGCCGTGACGGGGACGCGGGGTCTGCCCGGTGCGCCCGGTGTGCCCAGTACGGTCCGTAGCGCGTTCGCCTCCGCCAGGTCGCCGTCCGGAGTGGCCGTGGCGTGCGCGTTGACGTGGATCACGTCGGCGGGGCGGCCTCCGGCGTCCCGCAGGGCGCGGCGGAGGGCGAGGGCCACGCCGGTGCCCGAGGGGTCCGGGGCCGCCATGTGGTGGGCGTCGGCCGAGAGGCCCCAGCCGGCCGCCTCGCAGTAGACGCGGGCGCCCCTCGCCCGGGCGTGCTCCTCCGACTCCAGGAGCAGGAAACCGGCACCCTCGCCGTTGACGAAACCGTCCCGGTCCCTGGCGAAGGGGCGGGACGGCAGATCCCCGGCGGGGCGCGTCGACAGGGCGCGCATCGCGGCGAACGACGCCATGATCGCCGGGGTGACGACAGCTTCGGCGCCACCCGCGAGGGCGACGTCGACATGGCCGTACCGTATGCGGTCGATCGCCTGGCCGATCGCCTCCGTGCCCGACGCGCAGGCGCTGGTCACCGTGCGGGCCTCGCCCGTGATGCGCAGGGCCAGTGAGATCTGGGACGCCGCCTGCGACGGCACCGTCATGGGTGTGGTGAGCGGCGAGACCGCCCGGGGCCCCTTCTCGCGCAGTCGGCGGTCGCCGCCGACCAGCACCGACGCGTCACCCAGGATCGCGCCGACCGACACTCCCACGCGGTCGGGGGACAGGCCGCTGGCCTCCGTGCCCGAACCGTCGAAGCCCGCGTCCCGCCAGGCCTCCCGCGCCGCCAGTACGCCGAACTGCGCGGCCCGGTTCATCCGGCGGGCCTGGGGGCGGGGGAGCAGACCGGCCGGATCCACAGGAACCGTGCCGGCCGAGCGGACCGGCAGGCCGGTGAACTCCTCGCCGGTCAACTCCCTTATCCCGCACCGGCCTTCGAGGAGGCCTCGCCAGAGGTCGGGGACCCCGATGCCGAGCGGGGTGACCGCTCCCAGGCCGGTGACGACGACCCGGCGGGGAATCGGGTGCCCGGAAGGACGGCGGGTGCGGCTGTCCGGCTCGGGGTGCATGACTGGGCTGCCTCCCGGAATGCGGCGCGGGACGGTCGGCGCACCTCAACTCTGCCCATGCCAGGGGCAATTCATGCCGAGTTGGTTCACGCTTCAAGCGTGCGCGAGCGTTCACCGCTTGTCGGCGGTGCCGATCAGTCGCGCGGCCACGGCCGTCCGTCCAGTCGCTCCACGTCACGGTTGAGGCGGCTCAGATGGGCGGCGAAGTCGGCGACCTCCCCGGCTGTCCACTCGGTCATGATCTTGCCCAGGCCCACCCGGTTCTCCGCGCGGTCGGCTGCCAGTCGGCGCTCGCCCTCCTCCGTCATCGCGAACTTGCGCGCTATGCCCCCCTCGGGGTCGGGGATGCGTTCGACGATCCCCGCGCGGACCATCGCGGCGGTCTGCCGGTTGAGCGTGGACACGTCCAGGCCGAACGCGGCGCTGAGCTGGCCGATGGACATCGGCCCCTCCGCCTCGATGCGGCTGAGAACGATGTACGCGCTGCGGTCGAGCCGTCCCACCATGCCCCGCGACGTGGGCGAGAGCAGGTGCATGTACCGCCCGAGGAGCATCATCTCGAACTCGATCTGATCAACGGGTTTGTCCATGGGCTTGTCCATGCAGCTGCTTCCTCCGGCTCCTGAAGGGGCCTCTCCTCGGCGGGCCCCCTGCCAAGTTAATGCGTTCAGTGGAGATGTGCATGATGCACTTCTTGTGTATCGTGCACATCGCGTCGTCTTCATCCTCTCCGAGGGAGCAACCCAGTGGACAGTTCCAAGCCCGACTCCGGCCCCGACTCGGGCTCCGGCCCCGGCTCCAGCAGAGTCGTCGGCATCCTCGCCTTCGCCGGCATCGTGGCCGCGATCACGCAGACCCTCGTGGTCCCGCTGATCGGGGAGCTGCCGAGCATCCTCGACACCTCCGCCTCGAACGCGTCCTGGGTGATCACCGCCACCCTGCTGGCCGCGGCGGTCGTGACCCCGGTCGCCGGCCGGCTCGGCGACATGTACGGCAAGAAGCGCATGCTGCTCGCCTCGCTCGTGCCGCTCATCCTGGGCTCGGTCGTCTGCGCGCTCTCCTCTTCCGTGCTCCCGATGATCGCCGGGCGTGGACTCCAGGGCATGGGCATGGGCGTCGTACCCCTGGGCATCAGCCTGCTGCGGGACGTCGTACCGGCGGAGAAGCTCGGTTCGTCCATCGCGATCATGAGCGCGTCCATGGGTGTCGGTGGCGCCCTCGGGCTGCCGTTCTCCGCGGCGATCGCCGAGAACGCCAGCTGGCGGGTGCTGTTCTGGGTCGTGGCCGCGCTGTCCCTCGCCGTCGCCGCGCTGATCTCCCTGTTCGTGCCCGCCGGGCGTGAGAACACCGCCTCCGGGCGCTTCGACCTGCTCGGCGCGATCGGACTCGGCACCGCGCTGATCTGCCTCCTGCTCGCCGTGTCGAAGGGTGCCGACTGGGGCTGGGGCAGCGGTATCACCCTCGGGCTGTTCGCCGTCGCCGTGGTCGTACTGCTGGCCTGGGGCCGGTGGGAGCTGCGCAGCGCCGAGCCGCTGGTCGACCTGCGGGTGACCGCCCGTCCGCAGGTGCTGATGACCAACGCGGCCTCGATCCTCGTCGGGTTCGCGATGTACGCGCAGTCCCTGGTCATCCCCCAGCTGATGCAGCTGCCCAAGGAGACCGGTTACGGGCTCGGCGAGTCCATGCTCGCCATGGGGCTGTGGATGGCTCCGGCCGGCCTGATGATGATGGTCATGTCGCCGCTCGGCGCGATGCTCTCCGCCAAGTCCGGCCCCAGGGTCACGCTCTCCGTCGGCAGCCTGGTCATCGCCATCGGGTACGGCATCTCCCTGCCGCTCGTCGGCTCCGGCTCCACGTGGGGCCTGCTCGCGGTGACCATCGTCTGCAACACGGGTGTCGGTTTCGCCTACGGCGCCATGCCCGCGCTGATCATGGGCGCGGTCCCGCAGTCCGAGACCGCCTCCGCCAACAGCTTCAACACCCTGATGCGTTCGATCGGCAGCTCGGTCTCGGCCGCCGTCATCGGCGTCGTCCTGGCGCAGATGACCACCGACTTCGGCGGCTTCGCGCTGCCCTCCGAGGCGGGATTCCGGTCCGCCATGATGATCGGCTGCGGTGTCGGTCTCGCGGCGGCGGTCGTCGCCTTCCTCATTCCGGTGCGCCCGGCGGGGGCCGCGTCGGAGGCTGAGGCGGCTTCGGGGATCGCCTCCGACTCGGCCGAGGTCAAGGCCTGACGGTCAGTCGTCCGCGCCCTCGTCCGCGTCTTCGTCCTTGCCCTCGTAGCGAGCCGACCTCCCCTGGTGTCCGCCGGGGAGGTCGGCTCGTTCTGTCGTGTCCCGTCTCTTGTCCTCTTGCGGAGGGCGCGTGAAAGTAGAGGGTTCTCGGTTTCGCCCGGCGGGTTCTTTGGTCGCGCCGAGGGGTGTCCCACGCATGGCCCGATTCGGCCGCCAGGGGCGTCGACATGAGGAATTTACAAGGTTTACTTCCTCCGCCGATGGTGTTTCCAGGGCGTGATGCAGAAGTGAATTCACCGGGGTATCGTGAAACTCCCTGACGTCGAGGGGTGGTCGTCGGCTCTGCGCTGACGTCGCAACTGTTTGGGAATTGAACGTTTTTTCGGGACTTGGGACGGCTGGTCGGTGCTGGCTGAATGGTATCGGCCGCATACGGAATGCTCCACGCCATGTTGACTCGCGAGTAATGTCGGCGCTAGCTTCCCGGTGGTTTCCCCCCCCTGAGATGAAGTGCCTCCGCGCCACACAAAACCCCCACCGTGCAGTTTCACCGAATATTTCGGAGAATCATGACGTCTGCCGTGCGCGCCGTTGACATGATCATTGGAGTCACCCCTTTCGGCGAGCCCGACGCCCGGCTCGCCGCCGCCGTCAGCCGGGCGGGCGCCCTGGGAGTACTCGACCTGGGCCTCGGTGACCGCAGAGCGAGAGACGCCCTGGCGAGAATGCGCCGCCTCGCCGCCCGCGCTCCCTCCTCCGCCTCCGCCCCAACCCCCGGATTCCGCTACGGCGTACGAATCGACCCTCGCTGCCGACTCACCCCCGCTGACCTGGCCGGGGACGACGGCCCGGACACGGTGATCCTGGCCGCCGACGCCCCCGGTGCTCCCGACACCCTCTGGCCGGTCCCCGACCTCGCCGCCCGCCACCGCGTCCTCGTCGAGGTCACCGACCTGGCGGAGGCCCTCGCCGCCGTCCGCGCCGGTGCGCACGGGCTGATCGCCCGGGGCAGCGACGGCGGCGGCCGGATCGGCGAACTCAGCACCTTCGTCCTGCTGCAACGGCTCCTCGCCGAACCCGGCATCGAACTGCCCGTCTGGGCCCGTGGCGGCATCGGCCCCCGTACGGCCGCCGCCGCTGTCGCCGGGGGAGCCGCCGGCGTCGTCCTCGACAGCCAACTCGCCCTGCTCGCCGAGTCGTCGCTGCCGGAAACGACCGCTGCCGCGCTGCGCTCGATGGACGGCTCGGAGACCGTCGTCGTGGCCGGCCATCGCGTACTGCACCGGCGTGGCCCCGACGCCCCGCCCGTCCCGGCCGGGGATCCGGCGGTGGTCGCGGCGCTGCTCGGCGCCCAGGACCCGCGCACCCAGCTCCTCCCGGTCGGCCAGGACGGCTTCCTCGCCGCCCACTTCGCCGACCGCTGGGGCGACACCGCCCGCACGGTCCGCGCCCTCACCGACGCGGTGCGGGAGGTCGTACGGGATGTCGTACGGGGTGACGGGACCGTACGTGCGTTGCGTGCGGGTTCGCCGATGAGCCGGGCCCTCGGCACCCAACTCCCCGTCGCCCAGGGCCCGATGACCAGGGTCAGCGACCAGGCGCGGTTCGCGGCGGCCGTCGCCGGGAGCGGTGCGCTGCCGTTCGTCGCGCTGGCCCTCGCCACCAGCGAGCAGACCCGGACCATGCTGGCCGAGACCCGGGAAGCCGTCGGAGACGACCGGCCCTGGGGTGTCGGCGTCCTCGGGTTCGCGCCCGAGGAACTGCGCAACGCCCAGCTCGAAGCCGTACGGGAGCTGCGGCCCACGCACGTCGTCATCGCGGGCGGCAGGCCCGCCCAGGCCGAGGTGCTGGAGCGGGCCGGAATCAGTACCTTCCTGCATGTGCCGTCGCCGGGTCTGCTGAGGCAGTTCCTGGAAGCCGGGTCACGCCGGTTCGTGTTCGAGGGGGCCGAGTGCGGCGGGCATGTCGGGCCGCGCGGCAGCTTTCCGCTCTGGGAGGCCCAACTCGCCGTTATCGAGGACTACTTGGCCGGTGCGCCGGCCAGTGAGGCCGAGCGGATCGAGGTGTTCTTCGCGGGCGGCGTCCATGACGAACGGTCGGCCGCGATGGTCGCCGCCCTCGCCGCTCCGCTGACCGCGCGCGGCGCGTCCGTCGGGGTGCTGATGGGCACCGCCTATCTGTTCACCGAGGAGGCCGTGGCCTGCGGGGCGGTCCAGCCGCTCTTCCAGCGCCAGGTCGTCGACGCGACCAGCACCGCGCTGCTGGAGACGGCACCCGGTCATGCCACCCGGTGCGTACCCAGCCCGTTCAGCGACAACTACCGCGCGCTCGAGGCGGAGTTGAGGGCGAGCGGGGTGCCCGAGCGGCGGATCTGGGAGGAGCTGGAACGGCTCAACATCGGGCGGCTGCGGATCGCCAGCAAGGGCATCGAGCGTGATACCCAGGGCGAGTTGGCGGCCGTGGACGAGCAACGGCAGCTCGCCGACGGCATGTTCATGGCCGGGGAAGTGGCCGTACTGCGTTCGGCGACCACGACCATCGACGCGCTGCACCACTCCGTCGCGGACGGCGCCGCCGACTTCCTCACCGGGCGGGCGGCGCGGCTGCTGGAGCCTCTCGGTGTGCGTCCGCCGGAGGAAGCCCCGGCGCCCGCGCCCCTCGATGTCGCCGTCGTGGGCATGGCCTGCATGTTCCCGGACGCACCCGACCTCGCCTCCTTCTGGGCGAACATCGTCGGCGGTCACGACGCGGTGGGGGAGGTGCCGGCCGACCGCTGGGACCCCGCCGTGCACTACTCGGAGGCGGACGGGGACGGTGGCGTCACGCCGTCCAAGTGGGGCGGCTTCCTGCCCCGCATCCCCTTCGACCCGCTGTCGTACGGCATTCCGCCCACCTCGCTCGGCAGCATAGAGCCCGTCCAGCTGCTGGCCCTCGAAGCCGCCCGGCGAGCCCTGGCGCACGCCGGATACGGGGAGCGGGGGCGGGAGTTCGACCGCTCACGCACGTCGGTTGTCTTCGGCGCGGAGGCGGGCAGCGACCTGTCCAACGCGGGCACCCTCAGAGCCGTACTGCCCTCCTACTACGGCAAGGTGCCCGACGGGCTCGCGGACCAGCTGCCCAGGCTGACCGAGGACTCCTTCCCCGGCATGCTCTCCAACGTCATCTCCGGCCGGATCGCCAACCGGCTCGACCTCGGGGGCGCCAACTACACCGTCGACGCCGCGTGCGCCTCGTCCCTGGCCGCCGTCGACGTGGCCTGCAAGGAACTGGTGGGCGGGACCAGCGACGTCGTGCTGTGCGGCGGCGCCGATCTGCACAACGGCATCAACGACTACGTCCTCTTCTCCTCCGTGCACGCCCTGTCCCCGACCGGGCGGTCCCGCGCCTTCGACAGCTCGGCGGACGGGATCGCGCTGGGGGAGGGCGTCGCGTGCGTCGTCCTGAAGCGGCTGGCGGACGCCGAGCGCGACGGCGACCGGATCTACGGTGTCATCAAGGGCGTCGGCAGTTCCAGCGACGGACGCTCGCTCGGGCTGACGGCTCCCCGGCCGGAGGGGCAACGGATCGCGCTGCGGCGGGCGTACCGCAACGCCGGGGTGTCACCCGCCGAGGTCGGGCTGGTCGAGGCGCACGGCACGGGAACCGTGGTGGGCGACCGTACCGAACTGACCATCCTGAGCGAGGTGTTCAGCGGGGCCGGGGCGAAGCCGGGTGCCGTCGCCCTCGGTTCGGTCAAGTCGCAGATCGGGCACACCAAGTGCGCCGCCGGACTGGCCGGGCTCATCAAGACCGTGCTGGCCCTGCACACCGGGGTCAAGCCGCCCACCCTGCACGTCAGCGAGCCCAACTCCGCCTGGGAGGAGAGCAGTAGCCCGTTCGTGTTCCACGGGCAGGCGCGGCCCTGGGCGGCACCGGCGCATGAACGCGTCGCAGGGGTCAGCGCGTTCGGCTTCGGTGGGACCAACTTCCATGTGGTGCTGGGTGCCTACGCCGACTCCGCCGCGCCCACGCACACACTCGATGCCTGGCCCGCCGAGCTGTTCACCTTCCGGGCCGCCGATCCGGCGGGCGCGCGGCGGGCCATCGAGGACGTGCTGAAGGCGGCGGAGGACGAGGAGTCGTCCTGGCGGCTGCGCGATCTGGCGCTCGCCGCCTCGCGCCGCTCCGACGCCCGGCACGAGCCCGTGCAGGTCGCGGTCGTGGCGACGGACCCGGCGGGGCTCGTAGGGCAGCTGCGGCGCGCGCTGGCGGGGGAGCACGAACCACGCGCCGGCGTCCACCTCGCGCAGAGTCAGCAGAGCAAGCAGAGCAAGCAGAGCAAGCAGAGCCAGCGGGACCAGCAGGGTCAGCACCAACAAAAGCCCGGGCATGAGCCCGAACAGGAGATGCCGGGCCAGGTAGCCTTCCTCTTTCCCGGGCAGGGCAGCCAGCGGACCGGGATGCTCGCCGATGTGTTCGTCGCGTTCCCCGAACTCCAGTACTACCTGGAGCTCGGCCGCGACCACGCCGACATCCTCTACCCGCCCACCCCCTTCGACGACGCCACCCGCGACCGCCAGCACACCGCCCTCACCGACACCCGGGTCGCCCAGCCCGCCCTGGGCATCGCCGGCCTTGCCGCACACGCCCTGCTCACCACGGCGGGCGTACGCCCGGACATGGCCGCCGGGCACAGCTACGGCGAACTCGTCGCCCTCAGCGCGGCCGGCGCCCTCGACCCGGAAACCCTGATCGCGCTGAGCGCGCAGCGCGCGACCGCGATCCTCTCGGCCGCCGGTGACGCGGGCGGCGACGACGCGGGCACCATGGCGGCGGTGTCGGCGGGCGCCGAGGAGGTCACGGCGGCCCTTCGCGCCGCCGACGCGCCCGCCTCGGTAGTCGTCGCCAACCACAACTCGCCCACGCAGACGGTGATTTCGGGACCGACGGAGGCGGTCGACGAGGCCGTACGCCTGCTGCGCGCGGCCGGGCTGGGCGCGAAGCGCATCCCCGTGGCCTGTGCCTTCCACAGCCCACTGGTCGCCGGGGCGGGTGAACTCTTCGCGGAGTCCCTGGCCCAACATCCCGTGCGCGCACCCGAGTTCACGGTGTGGTCCAACCGTACGGCCGCCCCGTACGCCGCCGACGCGGACGCGGTGCGCGCCGAACTCTCGGCCCAGATCGGCGCCCCGGTCGGCTTCGTCGCCCAGATCGAGGCCATGTACGAGGCGGGCGCCCGGATCTTCGTCGAGGCCGGCCCCGGGTCCGTACTGACCCGACTGGTCGGCCAGATCCTCGGCGACCGCCCGCACCGCACGGTCGCCTGCGAACCGCGGCCCGACAGCGGACTGCGCGGCTGGCTGGACGCGCTGGCCCAACTGGCCGTCGCGGGGCTGCCGGTGCGCACCGGATGGCTCTTCCACGGGCGTGACGCCGTCGACGCGACCCGCACCAAGGCACCGAAGCGCCCCGGCTGGACGGTCGACGGCCATCTGGTCCGCACCGCCGCCGGCGACCTCCTCCCCGGTGCCCTGGCACCGGCCCGACGCGTAGTGGAGACGACGCCAGTGACCGCGAATCACCAGGACGCCACCCCGGGCACCGACGGCAGGGACGCGCTGATCTCCGAGTTCCTGCGCACCAGCCGCGAGATGGTCGCCGCCCAACGGGACGTACTCCTGACGTACTTCGGCGCGACGCCGGGCCAGTGGATACCCGGACCGGCGGCGACGGAGGAGTCCCTGGGGGTCGCGCAGACGCACCCCCAGGTGCAGCAGGCCGCGCCGGCGCCCGCGCCCACGTACCCGCCGGCGCTCTACGCCGTGCCCACACCTGTCCCCGCCCCCGCCCCGGCTGCCGTGGGGTTCTCGGAGGCGGATGTGTTGGGAGTGGTGCTGGAGATCATCGGTGAGCGGACCGGGTATCCGGTGGACATGATCGAGCCGGATCTTGATCTGGAAGCGGATCTCAGTATCGACTCGATCAAGCGGGCGGAGATCGCGGGTGAGTTGGCGCAGCGGCTCGGTGTCGGGGGTGGTGGTGACCTCACGGTGCTCGAGGATGCCGAGTTGGAGGAGCTGGCCAAGGCCCGTACGGCGGCCTCGGTGACGGCGTGGCTCGCGGCGCGGTTGACGACGGCCGTGCCTGTCCCCGCCCCCGCCCCGGCTGCCGTGGGGTTCTCGGAGGCGGATGTGTTGGGAGTGGTGCTGGAGATCATCGGTGAGCGGACCGGGTATCCGGTGG
>NZ_JARAXP010000012.1:215052-241812 GCF_033793965.1 Streptomyces sp. ME02-8801-2C
GAGTTGGCGCAGCGGCTCGGTGTCGGGGGTGGTGGTGACCTCACGGTGCTCGAGGATGCCGAGTTGGAGGAGCTGGCCAAGGCCCGTACGGCGGCCTCGGTCACTGCTTGGTTGACGGCGCGACTTGCCGGGCCGACCGGAACCGATCAACAGCCGACGACTCCACCGCAGCCCCTACGGCCGGACGCTGCCGACGTGCCCTCGGAAGTCACCGGCGAGGCACCGAAGCGCTTCCAGCTGCGGCCCGTCCTGCTGGAGCAACAGGACGCGAACGCGACCGGCGACCCCGCCGCCCTCCTGGCCGGCAAGCGGTTCGCACTCCTCGGCGACGACGACGCCGGTGAGGTGGCCCGCGAGGTCGTGGCGCGGCTCGCCGGGCATGGCGCCGGCGCGGTGGTTCTCGGGCCCGAGCATCTGCTGACCGGGGCGGAGGGGCCGATCGACGGGGTGCTGTATCTCGATCCGCTGGCCGTGTCCCGGCCGCCGGTGCTGCCCGACGCGTTCCCCGTCCTCAAGTCGGCCCTCGGACTCGGCCCGCGATGGCTGTTCGCGGTACGTGTGGTCACGGAAGGCGGCCCGGACGGCGCCGAGTTGAGGTCGGCCGGCCTGCACGGGCTCTTCCGGACCGTCGCCCGGGAGTACCCGGAGACGGACGCGCGGATCATCGACCTCGCTGCCTCCGAGACGGGTGCCGCCGCTGTCGCCGACGCGCTGCTCGGCGAGCTGCTCGCCTCCGACCGCACCCCGGTCGTCCTGCGAACACCCGCCGGGCGTCACGGACTTGAGCTGGCCGAGACTCCGCTGGGCACCCTCGGCACCACCGGTGCCGGACCCGCCGGGGACGGTGCCGCGGAGGCCGCCGCCCTCGGGCTGGACCGGGACAGTGTGGTGCTGCTGGTCGGCGGGGCGCGAGGCATCACCGCGAAGTTCGCCGCGGCGCTGGCGTCCGCCTCCCGTTGCCGGATCGAACTGCTCGGCCGGACACCCGCACCGGACGGCCCCGAGGCCCCGGACACGGCGTCCGCCCACACCCGGACCGAACTCCGCGCGGCCCTCGCAGCCCGGGGCGGACTCACCCCCGCCGAGATAAGCCGCGAGGCCGAACTCCTGCTGGCCCAGCGAGAGATCAGCGCGACGCTCGACGAACTCACGGCCCTCGGCAGCCCGGCCCGCTACCACTCCGTCGACTTCAGGGAGCAGGACGCGGCACTCCAGGCCGTGAAGGAGATCCACGCCGAACACGGCCGCCTCGACGGGGTCGTCTACGCGGCCGGGGTGATCGAGGACCGGCTCATCGCCGAGAAGACCACCGAGTCCTTCCAGCGCGTGTACGCGACGAAGACCACCGGGGCCGAAACACTGCTCGCGGCGCTGGAGCAGCTCCCCAACAGCCCTGCTTTCGCTGTCCTGTTCGGCAGCATCTCGGCCGTCCTCGGCAACCGCGGGCAGGTCGACTACGCCGCCGCCAACGACGCCCTCCAGAGCCTCGGCGCCGCCTGGGCGGCCCGGTCCGGGCAGCGGGCCCTGACCGTGCACTGGGGGCCGTGGGCGCCGACCGGCGGCCACACCGGCATGGTGACCCCCGAACTCGGGCGCGAGTACGCCCGGCGCGGGATCAGGCTCATCGACCCCGAGGAGGGCACGGCCGCGCTGCTCCGGGAACTGGCCTGGGGCGAGGAGTCGGTGGGCGCCGTCGTCTACACGTCGTCGGGCTGGTGACAGACATGACGGATCGCCAGACGGATAGCCAGCCGGATCACCCGACGACCGGTCGGACGGGTCATCAGTCAACAGCCCTGCCGGTGGCCATCGTGGGCATGTCGGTGCTGATGCCCGGCGCCGCCGACCTCGACGCCTACTGGCGGAACCTGCTCGCCGGCACGGACGCCATCACCGAAGTACCAGAAGGGCGTTGGGACGCGGACGCCTACTACCGGCCGGACTCCGCCGGTGAGCGTGCCGTCGCCGACCAGGTGTACTGCCGGCGCGGAGGGTTCGTGGACGGGCTGGCGGAGGTCGAGGTGACCCGGTTCGGGATCACGCCGAACTCCGTGTCCGGCACCGAACCCGACCAGCTCATCGCCCTCAACGTGGCCGCCGCCGCCCTCGCCGACGCGGGCGGCGACGACCACCTCCCCGACCGGCACCGCATCGGCGTCGTCCTCGGCCGGGGCGGCTACCTCACCCCCGGGCTCGTTCGGCTCGACCAACGGGTCCGTACCGCTGGTCAACTCGTCCGTACGCTGGGGGAGTTGCTGCCGGACCTGGATCCCGGCCAGCTCGACCGGGTCCGTACGGCGTTCACGGAGCGACTCGGTCCCGACAGCCCCGAGTCGGCGATCGGACTCGTCCCCAACCTGGCCGCGTCCCGGGTCGCCAACCGCCTCGACCTGCGCGGACCGGCGTACACCGTGGACGCCGCCTGCGCCTCCTCGCTGGTGGCCGTGGACCAGGCGGTGAACGAACTGGCGTCCGGGCGCTGCGACCTGATGCTCGCCGGTGGAGTCCACCACTGCCACGACATCACCCTGTGGAGCGTCTTCTCGCAGCTGCGCGCCCTCTCGCCCAGCCAGCGCATCCGGCCCTTCCACCGGGACGCCGACGGTGTCCTGATCGGTGAGGGCACCGGCGTGGTCGTCCTCAAGCGCCTCGCGGACGCCGAGCGCGACGGCGACAGGATCTACGCCGTCATCCGGGGCACCGGTGTGGCCAGCGACGGCCGCGTCGCCGGACTCGTCAGCCCCGACCCCGGCGGCCAGACCCACGCCGTACGCCAGGCCTGGCGGGCCGCCGGACTCGACCCCGCCCAGCCCGGCTCGGTCGGCCTCCTCGAGGCCCACGGCACGGCGACCCCCGCCGGTGACGCCGCCGAACTGGCCACGCTGGCCGAGGTGTTCGGGCCCAGGACGAGCGACGAGGCGGGGGGCGCCGGCCCGGCGGTGATCGGCTCCGTGAAGTCGATGATCGGGCACACCATGCCCGCCGCCGGGGTCGCGGGCCTGGTCAAGGCCGCCCTCGCCGTCCACCACGGCATGCTTCTGCCCACCCTCCACTGCGAGGACCCGCACCCGGCCCTCGCGGCCACCCGGTTCCGCCCGCTGGACCGGGCGGCACCCTGGGAGACGACGGACGGGCAGCCCGTACGGCGGGCGGCGGTCAACGCGTTCGGGTTCGGCGGGATCAACGCGCATGTGGTGCTGGAGGAGGCGCCGGTAGCGCGTCGCACGAGGCCGGCCTCTGCAAGGCCCCCCGCTGGGCAACCTCTTTCTGCGCCGACGGTAAGCGTCGTCGAGCCGGAGCGCGTCCTGCTGCTCGCCGCCGACACCCCCGAGAGCCTCGCCGCCCTCCTGGACGCCGACGACACGGCCGTACTCGCCGCCGGTCTCGACGCCACCCGTACGCATCCGCAGGCCGGGCGCACCCGGCTCGGCATCGTCGACCCGACCGCGAAGCGGCTCACCCTGGCGCGCCGCGCGGTCACCAAAGGGCGGGCGTGGCACGGCCGTAGCGACGTCTGGTTCCGTCCGGAGCCGCTACAGGCGTACAAGGCAGGCGAGTTGGGCAGGTTGGCCTTCGTCTTCCCCGGCCTCGAAGGCGACTTCGAGCCCCGTATCGACGACATCGCCGCCCACTTCGGTCTGGACGACGTGATCCCGGCTGGTGAACGGGCCGAGGTCGGGGACGTGGGCCGACACGGGTTCGGGGTCGTCGGGGTCGGGCTGCTCCTCGACCGGGCGCTGCGCCGCATGGGCGTCGTCCCGGACGCGGTCGCCGGACACAGCGTCGGCGAATGGACGGCGATGACGGCCGCCGGTCTGTACGACCAGGACGAGGTCGGTGCCTTCATGGCCACGTTCGACCCCGACACGGTGACCGTGCCGGGGCTGGCGTTCGGGGCGCTCGGCGCACCGGCCGAACGGGTCGTCGCGACGCTGGCCGAGGAGGGCTGGGCGGACGCGGGCATCGTGCTCTCGCACGACAACTCGCCGGGCCAGTCGATGGTGTGCGGCCCGGCCGCGGCGGTCGAGGGGTTCGTCCGGGAGTTCCGCGCCCGGGGTGTGCTCAGCCAGGTGCTGCCCTTCCAGTCCGGCTTCCACACCCCGATGCTGGCGCCCTACCTGGCGCCGATCGAGCAGGCCGCGCACCGCTTCCGGCTCCGGCCGCCGACGGTTCCGGTCTGGTCGGGGACCACGGCGGCGCCCTTCCCCGCGGGCGAGTCGGAGGTGCGTGAGCTGTTCGTACGGCATCTGCTGGAGCCGGTGCGGTTCCGGCAACTGATCGAGGCGATGTACGCGGCCGGCCACCGCACCTTCGTCCAGACCGGCACCGGCCAACTCGGCTCCCTCATCAGCGACACGCTGTCGGGACGAGATCACCTGGTCGTCGCGGCGAACTCCCCGCACCGCGAGGGTCTGGCCCAACTCCGCCGCGTGGCAACGGCGTTGTGGACTACGGGAAGACCAACGGCACCGGCACTACCGTCGCCGAAAGCCAGCAGGACCGCAGCTCACACCCACTCCGACGTCCGCGCTTCCCGGGCCGCCGGTCCCCTCACTGCCGGTGCTTCCGCGTCCCGGGCTGTTGGTTCCGTCGGCGCCGGTGACGCCGCTTCCCGCGCCGCCGGTCCCTCCGGCCGCTCCACGGAACCGGGCCGTGCGACGGCCCCCGTGCGGAGGGGTCGGCCGTCCGACCGGCCGCCGGTCCGCCTCGACCTGGGCGGCGCCCTCGTATCCCTCGACGAACCGACGCTCACCCAATTGCGCGCGGAGCTGAGTCCGGAGCGGCGCGTCGCCGGGCGTGCGGCCACCTCGCCGCAGGCTGCCGCCGCGCTGCCGCCAGGCACCGTTCCGTCGGTCGGCGCTGTCCAACGACGCCGTGCACCAGGGGTGTTGGGTGTCATGGAGGCCTCCGGCGCCACCGGGCCGACCTCCTCGCTGGACCTGCTGGCCGGCCGTTTCCCCGTCGCAGCCGAACTGGGTGCCCTGCTGCGGGAGACGGCGGACACCGCAGCCGAAGTGATCGGCGCGGGTCACCGCCGGCCGGGTTCCGCCACGGCCTACGCAGGCGCCCCCGCAAGACGCACCGGCCCGGCCACCCCGCCCGCCACAACCCAGGCCCCCGCCCCACCCCCCTGGCGCACCACAGTCCACGTATCCCCGGACACCATGCCCTACCTCCTCGACCACTGCTTCTTCCCGCAGCGTCCAGGCTGGCCGGACGTCTCCGACCGGTGGCCGGTGGTCCCGGCGACGACGATCGTGCAGCACATGCTGGAAGCGGCCGAGCAGGCGGCGGACCAGCCTGACTCCGGCCTCAGCCCCAGACCCGCCCCCGGCAACCCACACCCCCCTCACCCCCACCCGGCAACCGTCACCATCGCCATCCACAACGCCCGCTTCGAGCAGTGGCTCACCGCCACCCCGCCCCTCGACGTGGACGTCACAGTCACCCCCGTCCCCGGGTCCCCCACCCACCGTGCCGTCTCCTTCGGCCCCCGCGCCCGCGCCACCGTCGAACTCGCCGCCGCCTACCCGCCCCCGGCGACCCGTCCCACCCCCTGGCCCACCGACCCCACCACCGAAACCGAACGCATCCCCGACCACACCGCCGCCCAGCTCTACGCCGAGCGCTGGATGTTCCACGGCCCGGCGTTCCAAGGGGTCACCGAACTCACCGCGCTGGGCGACACACACGTACGGGGAGTGATCACGACCCCGCCCGCGCCCGGCTCGCTCCTCGACAACGTCGGGCAGATCCTCGGGTACTGGATCATGGCGACACGCACCGAGCGGACGGTCGTGTTCCCGGTCGGCATGCGCGAGATGCGGTTCTACGGGCCGCACCCCGAACCCGGCACCGACGTCGAATGCTTCGTACGGATCACCTCGCTCACCGACACCGTCCTCGAGGCCGACGTCCAGCTGACCGTCGACGGCCAGGTCTGGGCCGTACTGAACGGCTGGCAGGACCGCCGCTTCGACAACGACCCGCAGACCCGCCCGGTCGAACGCTTCCCCGAGCGCAACACCCTCTCCCGGACCCGCCCGGGCGGCTGGGTCCTGCTCCACGAACGCTGGCCCGACCTCGCATCGCGCGACCTCATCATGCGCAACTCCCTGGGAGGGGAGGAGCGTTCGCAGTACGAGCGGCACGCCCCACGCGGTCGCCGGCAGTGGCTGCTCGGCCGGATCGCGGCCAAAGACGCGGTACGACGGTGGCTCTGGGACCGGGAGGGCGAGGGGGACGTGTTCCCGGCGGAGATCCGCGTGCACAACGACCCGACCGGGCGGCCGTACGTCACCGGCCTGCACGGCCGGATCCTCCCTCCGCTGGACATCTCCCTCGCCCACCGCGCCGAGGCAGCCGTGGCGATCGTACGACCGCACAGGCCCGGTTCCGCCCCCGCTTCCGCCCCCGGGCCCGGCATCGACATCGAGGAGGTCGTCGACCGCGACGCCTCGACCCTGGCCACCGCCCTCACCCCCTCCGAACTCGGCCTCCTCCACGCCCGGTCGGCCGCGACCGGCGAGTCCGAGGCGCTCTGGTTCACCCGTTTCTGGGCCGCCAAGGAAGCGGTCGCGAAGGCGGAGGGCACCGGACTCGGCGGCCGGCCAAGGGACTTCGCGGTACGGGAGGCCATGGACGGGGGCGCCAGGCTCACCGTCTCCGGGCGGCTCGCCCCCGACTACACCGTGCACTGCGAGCAGACCGGCAATCCCCCCGGACTGCCGACCAGACAGTACGTCGTGGCCTGGACCACCGGATCAGCCACCGAGGAAAGGGAGTTGGAGCGATGACCAGCCTCAACGGCCACACGACCGCAAGGGCAACAGCAACCGGAACCGCAATCGCAACCGCGTCCGGTGTTCACAGTGAGGAGGCGGTGCTCGCCGACATCACCGGCATGCTCGCGACCCTCCTCGACGAATACGGCCTCGACGACGTCGAGATCCGCATGGACACCACCTTCAACCGCGACCTCGAGCTGGAGAGCATCGACCTGGTGACCCTGGCCGGGCTGCTGGAGGAGAAGTACGGCAACCAGGTCAACTTCGCCGAGTTCCTGGCCGACATGGACTTCGACGAGATCATCGAACTCACCGTCGGACGGCTCGTCGAGCACGTCGTCGCCAGTCTCAAAGCGGCGGAGGCGGGCTGACCATGGCGATCGTCGACCTCGGCGGCGGCCTCAGGCTGCACGCCCAGCGCATCGGCCCGCGCGGCGACCGACCGGTCACCGCCACCGCCGTACTCGTGCACGGCCTGCTCACCGACAGTCTGGCCAGCTACTACTTCACCGTGGCACCGGCGTTCGCCGCCTCCGGCATCGACGTCGTGATGTACGACCTGCGCGGCCACGGCCGCTCCACCCGCCCCGCCACCGGCTACACCCTCGACGACAGCATCGACGACCTCGAGGCCCTCCTGGTCCGGCTGGAGGTGACCGGCCCGGTCCATCTCGTCGGCAACTCCTACGGGGGGACAGTCGCGTTCGGCTACGCCGCCCGCCACCCCGAGCGCGCCACCAGCGTCTCCCTCATCGAGTCGGAACCTGCCACCGCCGCCTGGGCGGGCAAACTCGACGGCATCCTCGGCCGGGTCATGCACGAACTCGCCCACAACGAGGCCGAAGCCATCGCCTGGATCACCGCCAACCGCAGCCAGAACACCGCCCGCCTCGCCAAGGGCGCCGCCCGACTGGCCCGCGAGACATCCCTCGCCCAGGACATCCCGGCCAGCCGGGTACTGACCGAGGACCAGATAAGTTCCGTACGCTGCCCGGTACTTGGCGTGTACGGGGGTGACTCCGACCTCGCCGACCTGGCGCCCTGGATGGAGTCCGTGCTGCCCGACTGCCGGACCGTCGTCGTGCCGGGCCACGAACACTCCGTGCTCGTCGAGGCGTCGGGAACCGTCGGCGGGCACATCCTGTCGCTCATCCTCGGCGCCGACGCTCCGGTTCAGCTGGCGGGGGCGGAGGCACGGTGAGCCGTTCCAGGTTTCTGTTCGTCGTACCGCCGCTCGTCGGGCACATCAACCCGGCCGTCGGGGTGGCCGCCGAACTCGCCGCTCGCGGTCATGAGTCGGCCTGGGTCTGCGCCGATCCGGGACTTGTGCGGCGGCTCGCCGGAGCGGACGCCACCGTCTTCGCGTGCGCGGGGCCCGTCCCCGGCTCCGGTGACGGCGTACGGCCGTCGGACCTGCGGGGACCCGAGGCGCTGAAGTTCCTCTGGGAACGGTTCCTCGCCCCGCTCGCCGAGGGCATGGCTCCCCAAGTCGAGTCCGCTGTCGGGGAGTTCAGGCCCGATGTCGTCGTCGCCGACCAACAGGCCCTCGCCGGGGGCCTCGTCGCCGAGCGGCTCGGCCTGCCCTGGGCCACCTCGGCGACCACCTCCGCCGAGTTCACCGACGTACTGTCCGGCATGCCCAAGGTCGCCGAGTGGCTGGACGAACTGCTCGCCGGGCTCCGGGCCCGGATCGGCGATCCCGCCGGAACCGCCGACCCCCGGTTCTCCCCGCACCTCGTACTCGCCTTCAGCACACCGGAGTTCGTCGGACCCGACGCCCGGACGGGCGACCGGATCCGGTACGTCGGACCGTCCGTCGCCGACCGGCCCGCCCCGTCCGGCTTCCCCTGGGACTGGCTGGACCCCGCCCGCGCCACGGCCCTCGTCACCCTCGGCACGGCCAACACCGAGGTCGGCGCACGTTTTCTGACGGAGTGTCTGGCGGCTGCCCGTGAGCGGGCCGACCGGATGCAGACAGTGATCGTGGACCCGGCGGGCGTACTCGCGGACACCGGGGCCGAAGAGGGCGCCCCCGGGAGCGGCGAGAAGGAGGACAAGGGCGTGCTGATCGTTCCGTCCGTCCCCCAACTCCCGCTCCTCGAAAGGGTCGACGCGGTCGTCTGTCACGCCGGGCACAACACCGTGTGCGAGGCGCTGTGGCACGGCGTACCGCTGGTCGTCGCGCCCATCAGGGACGACCAGCCGGTGGTCGCCGGGCAGGTCGTGGAGGCCGGGGCGGGCATCCGGGTGCGGTTCGGCCGGGTCACCGCGCCGAAACTGGGCGCCGCGGTCGACGCCGTACTGCACGAGCCCGGTTACCGCTTCGCGGCGGGCCGGATCCGTTCCGCGTTCCGGGCCGCCGGAGGCGCGTTCGCGGCGGCCACCCACCTCGAGCAACTCGCCATCGACGCGCCCGCGAAGGAGACGGCATGAGCGACAGCAAGCCCGGTGAACGGCAAGCTCCCGCCACCCCCACCCGTACCGAGCAGGTGGCCGCCCTCCGGCCCACCTACCAGGGTGACCTGGCCTTCGGCCTCGAGCGGTTCTTCGAAGCCCCGCGCACCAGGTGCCCCTGGTGCGGCTCGGCCGAACTGGAGACGCGGCTGCGGACCACCGACCTGCTCCAGCACAAGCCGGGACAGTTCGTGCTCGACCGCTGCCAGGAGTGCCGCCACACCTTCCAGAACCCCCGGCTCAGCGCCGCCGGGCTCGAGTTCTACTACCGTGACTTCTACGACGGGCTCGGCGAGAAGCAGCTCGGCAACACCTTCGCGGGCCGCACGAAAATGTACGAGCAGCGGGCCCGTGCGCTGCTCCCCTTCGACGACGCGCCCAAGAACTGGCTCGACGTCGGCACCGGACACGGCCACTTCTGCGAGGCCGCCCGGACCGTCCACCCCGGCACGACCTTCGACGGGCTGGACTTCACCGACGGCGCCGAACTCGCCGAGCGGGCGGGGCGGGTCGAGCGCGGCTTCCGGGGGAGTTTCACCGAGCTGGCCCCCGAACTGACCGCCCGCTACGACGTCGTCAGCATGTTCCACTACCTGGAGCACAGCACCGAGCCACCGCTCGAACTGGAGGCCGCACGCCAGGCCATCCGCCCCGGCGGACATCTGGTGATCGAGGTCCCCGACCCCGACAGCCGTTACGCCAGGCTGCTCGGCCGCTGGTGGCTGCCCTGGCTCCAGCCCCAGCACCTGCACTTCGTCCCCGTCGACAACCTGCGGCGACGGCTGACCGAGCTGGGCTTCACCGTCGTACTGGAGCAGCACGCCGAGCCGCACGACCCCGTCGACCTGCTCGCCGCCGTCTGGCTGGCCCTCGACAACGCCGCCCCGCGCGACAACCTCCCCTGGCTGCCGCACCCCCCGAACACCCTGCGCCGCATCCTGCGCGGAGCCCTGCTGCTGGCCGGCGTCCCGGCGCTGATCCTGGGCACCCTGCTGGACCGCTTCGCCGTCCGCCCGCTCTCCCACCGACTGGGCGTCTCCAACGCGTACCGTCTGGTGGCCCGCCGGGACTGAGACGCGCCACGTGTCACCAGTGCTTCAGAGCACCCGCGTCACAGAACCTTGGACCGCACCAACATCGACAGCACAAGGGCGCCCGGCAGCAGCGGCAGCCAGACCGTCAGGACGCGGAAGCCGACGACGGTCGCGGCGGCCAGGGACAGCGGGGCGCCCAGCGCGGCCAGCGCGAACACCAGGGCCGCGTCGACCGGGCCGATCCCGGCCGGCGCGGGTACCGCGCCGACAGCGGCGCTCGCGGCGAGATAGGCGAACAGCACGTCCGGCCAGGCCACCGGCAGCCCGAGGGAGGCCCCGACACTGGCCAGCACGGCCGCCTGGCACAGGGAGAAGCCCGCGGCGCCGCCCCACAGCGCGATGACCCGGGCGGGCCGGGTGTGCAGGCGCCGTGCGTCGGTCAGGGCGGTGCGCAGACCGTCGAGCAGGGGGCGCCGCAGCGGACGTACGAAGGCCACCACCAGCGTCACGACGACCACCGTGCCGGCCACGCCCAGGGCGATGGGGACCACGGTCCCCTCGTCGGGGAAGAGGTCGGTGGTGCCCAGGGAGGTCGGGAAGGTCGCCAGCAGCGCGAGGATCACCAGAAGCTTCGCGACCGGCTTGACCAGCGAGTACAGGGCGAGGGAGGCGGTGGCCCGGGCCAGCGGGATGCCCCGGCCGGTCAGGAAGCGCAGGGTGACGGCGTGCGCGCCGAGACCGGCCGGAAGGACGTTGTTCGCGGCACCCGCGGCGAACTGCGAGGCCAGCAGCAGCCCGGGCGGCAGCCGCTCGGGGATCGCCCCCTGGCGGGCGAAGGCTGCGGACACCCAGCACAGGAACGTGAACGCGGCCCCGACTGCCAGCCAGCCGGGGTCGGCGGTGGTGAGCCGCTGGGCCCCGTCGTGCAGCACCCGCCAGTTGTCCGCCGCCCAGATCCCGATGAGCAGGATCGGCAGCAGACACAGCACCCGGCGGGCGTGCCGGGCGACGGGGAACCGGGAGAAGAAGGAGGCGCGGACAGCCGCGGCGGAACAGTCGGCGGTGCCGTGGGAAGGGGCCTGGACCGTCGAAACGGGCGGGGCTATGGGGACTACCGGCAAAGAGGACACAGCGCGCGTCGTCCTTCCACGTTGCGCCCACGCGCTGCGGGGGCGGACGGGGGGAGTTGAAGAGCGAAGCAAGGGGGGACGGCAGGAGCGTTCCCAGTCCGCGTGACGGGGTGGTGTCCAGGAAGAGAAGGGGTGAGGGCGGACGGGCGACACAGATGATGCCTGAAGGGTTCAGATGTGTTCTGTCAGAGTTTCCCCTCCTCGTCTCCTGTCAATCTGTCAATACGTCCCTTTCACTACGTGCGTTCAACGCCGTCGTGCGGCCCTCGGTTCCCGCCGCCCCGCCGAACTCGCTCAGCGCGCCCTCCACGATCGCCTCCAGCCGCGCGTGGTGCGCGCCCCGCCAGTACAGCCGCTCGCAGTCCACGCACTGCGCGAAGACGTCGTACGTGCGCCGCGTCCCGTCCTCCAACCGGTCGCCGACCGTCTGTTTGTCGGCCTGCTCCAGCCGTCCGTTGCAGGCGGTGCACCGGGTCCACGGGGCGAGCGCGGGCGCGAACCGGTCCAGTACGTCCCGGAGCTGGTCGTCAGGCCGGTCGCTGTAGATGTACGCGCCGGCCCACAGCTCCCGACGCCGCAGCAGCCCCCGGTCCCGGGAGAGCAGCACGCGCCGCTCGGCCGCCGACAACGCGGCCAGCGCCGGATCGCCGATGTCCTCGCTCTCGTACGCGGCATCGACGCCCAGCAGCCGCAACCGGCGGGCGAGCGTGCCCAGATGCACGTCGAGCAGGAAACGGAGCGGCGCCCCCGGCACCGGCTGCGGTCTGACGACGGCGCCGACCTCCACCCTCTCGCCCGCCCCCGGCACATGGGACACCGTCACCTCCCGGCCGTCGACGAGCAGCCGCCCGGCCTCGGTGAGCGGCACGCCCAGCGACTCCACCACGTGCCCCAGCGAGGACTACCCGTCGGTGACCAGGGCCGTGGGCCCGGCCCGTCGCTCGGACGGCACGAAAAGCCGCAGCTCAGGGGCGAAACTGATGACGATCTCAGGTCTGCTCACCCGGCCAGGATGCCATCCGTCCGGCCGGGAACGCCCGGCGGTTTTCCCGTGCACTACTCTCGGCGCTCTCAACACCCCGATCCGGTATCCGACCGGGGCGGTCGGCCTCGCTGGTGGGGGAGCACGGCAGCATGCAGTTCGAACGTACGGGCGTGCCCGGTTACGAGGTCGTCGAGGTCCTCGGCCAGGGCGGGTTCGCCACCGTGTACCGGGCCCGGCAACTGGCCGTGGGCCGCGAGGTCGCCCTCAAGATGGACAGCCGGGTCCTGGCCACCGACCGCGACCGCCAGCGCTTCCTGCGCGAGGTCACCGCCGCCGGTCAGCTGTCGGGCCACCCGCACGTGGTGGCGGTGTACGACGCCGGGGTGCTCGACAACGGCCGTCCGTACATGGTCCTGGAGCTGTGTCCCGGCGGTTCGCTCGGCGACCGCCTCCACCAGCGGGGCCCGCTCCCGGCTGCCGAGGCGCGCGACATCGGCGTACGCATCGCCGACGCGCTGGCCGCCGCCCACGCCTCCGGCGTACTGCACCGCGACATCAAGCCCGGCAACATCATGACCGACCGGTACGGGAACGTCGGCCTCGCCGACTTCGGGCTGGCCGCGATGCCCCGCCCCGGTCAGGAACTGTCGGTCACCCGGGAGGCGTTGACACCCGCGTACGCCCCGCCGGAGGCGTTCCGGCTGGCCGAGCCCACCCCGGCCGGGGACGTGTACTCCCTCGCCGCGACGATCTACGCCCTGGTGCACGGCAGGCCCCCGCACTTCCCGGCCGAGGGCAGTCTCGGCATCGCGGAGGTCATCGTCCGGCACACCTGGCCCCTGCCGGACCTCCCCGGAGTGAGCCCGCGCCTCACCGAGGTCCTCCGCCACGCCATGGCCCCGGACCCTGCCGACCGCCTCCCGAGCGCGGCGGCCCTCAGGGACGCGCTGGCCGCCGTGGACCTGACGGACACGGCCCACACCACCCGCACCCCCGCCCCTGCCCCCGTCCCCGCGGTCGCTCCACCCTCCGCCCTGCCCACCACTGTCCCGTCGTCCGCCACCGCTCCTCGCCGGAGAAAGGTGAGCGTCCGGGTGTCCGTCGCGGCCGTGGCGCTGGTGGTCGTCGGTACGGGCGGGACGGTCGCGTACCAGTACCTGCCGCCCTCGACCAGCAAGGCGCCGACCACCGCAGCCTCTCTGTCCCCTTCTCGTACGGGCGGGCCCGCCCAGGCCGCGAACCCCGGTTTCGGCGTGCCGACGACGACCGAGAACTGCCCGGCGACCAAGATCGCCGGCCTGGGAGGGCGCTGCACGACGACCGCCGAATGCTGGGGCGGCATGGTCGTCAATGTGGGCATCGTCAGCGTGAACCGCTCCGACTGCCTGGTGCCGCACCCGTGGGAGACCTTCGCGATAGCCCCGCTCCCCTCCGACGGGACGACCAACAACCAGAAGGAACTCGAGAACCACCCCGACGTTCGAAAACTCTGCTCGCGCGAGGTCCTGGCAGCCTCCAGACAGGGCGACGCGCTCAAGATCGCCCCCGACCGCTGGACCGTGGACGTTCTCCCGCCCACACAGACCCAGTACGCCGACGGCTTGCGCGTGATGCGCTGCGTGGCCGCGGTCACCGGGGAGGAGTCGACGGGGGCGCATTTCCGGCCCCGGACGTGACGGAACGACAGCCTCCCGTGATCCATGTGTGATCCACATCACAAATCGCTCGTAGGGGGCTACAGTGGAATCGCTTGAAGGAAGTGATCCCGTTGTCCGTCGCCTGGGACGCCATCGGCGGTCTCGTCGATGCCCATGAGCGTTTTCTGGCCGGCGTGCGGGTCGACTCGGATGTGCGGGACTCGGTGCTCGACTCGTGGAAGCGGTGCCGGTACGCAGGGGTCGAGCCGGACCGGCTGGTGGTCCCGTACGCCCCCGATCTGACACTCGACCACCGGTTCCTGCACGCTGCCGAGCCGGTCCTGAAGCGCCTCACCGCATCCCTCGCCGAGCTGAACACGACGGTCGCGCTCTGCGACGGGCAGGCCCGTATGGTCCAGCGGTACGGCGGCGACACGGCGCTGCGCGCACGCCTCGACGCGGTCAACTTCGCCCCCGGCTTCGACGCCTCCGAACGAGTCGCGGGTACGAACGGAGTCGGCACCGCCCTCGCCGGGCGCAGCCCCGTCTACGTCGCCGGCCGTGAGCACTTCGCCGACTGTCTGCAACCGTTCGCCTGTGCGGGCGCGCCCATCCGCAACCCCCTCAGCGGCCGGATCGAGGCCGTCCTCGACCTGACCTGTCTGCACGACGACGGCGACCCCGCGATGATGCGGCTCGTCCGCGAAGCAGTCCGGGACATCGAGACCAGGTTGCTCGAACAGGCCACCGACCGGGAGCGCGCGCTCCTCAACGCGTACCGCCGGGCCGACCACGGCAGCCACGGCCCGCACGGCACCCACCGCACGAACGAGGGTGCCGTCGACTGGCCGCCCCGGCTGCGGACCAGGCCTCCGCACATGCCCGCCGGCCAGGGTCCCGGCCACGACGGCGACGTTCTCGGCCCGATCGACCTGGCGGTCCTGCGCGAGAAGGCGGAGGCGCTGATCGCAGCTCCGCACCGCACCCTCGACGAGGTGCTGCTCTCCGGCGGCCGTACCGCCACCCTGCTGCGCCGCCAGGTCGAGGGAGCGGCGGGCGAGACGGGCGTGGTCGTCGAGGCCCGAGTCCTGGGCGGCCCCCGCCTGCGCCACGCCGCTCCAGCCGACGTCACTCGGCCCGCCCCGCGGCCGACCCGGACACCGCCGGTAGTCCTGCGCCCGGTCTCCGACCCGCCGGCCTCACCCCTGCCCCCGCGCCCCGCGCAGTCCCCGAAGCCCATCGACACAGACACAGACATCAACACTGACACCGACGCCTGGCTGCTCCTCGTCGGCGAGCCCGGCGTGGGACGGCTCGCCGTGCTGGCCCGCCGACGGCTGGAGTTGCTGCACGACGCCGGGGTCCGGATCGGCACCACCCTCGACGTCACCCGCACCGCCGAGGAGCTGACGGAGGTGGCCGTCCCCCGCTTCGCCGACTTCGCCGCCGTCGACCTGCCCGACTCCGTACTGCGGGGCGAGGAGCCGGGACCGCTCGGCGCCGACACCCCCTTGCGCCGGATCGCGCTGGGCGCCGTACACGAGGAATCCTGGCTGTACGGGATCGGCGACGAGGTCCGGTACGTCGCCTCCACCCCGCAGGCTCGCGCCCTGGAGAGCCGGCAGCCCGTCCTCGAACCGGCGTTGACCTCGGACGGCGACTGGATCGCACAGGATCCCGTACGGGGCGAACGGGTGCTGCGGGCCGGTATCCACTCGCTGATCACCGTGCCGCTGCGGGCCAGGGGCACGACGCTCGGCGCGGTCCAGTTCTACCGCTCGGAGCGGCCCACGCCCTTCGAGGACGACGATCTCTCCCTGGCCCAGGAGCTGGCCGGACGCGCCGCGATCTGCATCGACAACGCCCGCCGCTACACCCGCGAACGCAACACCGCGCTCGCCCTCCAGCGCAGCCTGCTGCCCCGGGGCCGGTCCGAGCAGAACGCCGTCGAGGTCGCCTACCGCTATTTGCCCGCGCAGGCCGGCGTCGGCGGCGACTGGTTCGACGTCATCCCGCTCTCCGGCGCGCGCGTGGCGCTGGTGGTCGGCGACGTCGTCGGGCACGGACTGCACGCCGCCGCGACCATGGGACGCCTGCGCACCGCCGTACACAACTTCTGCGCGCTCGACCTGGCCCCCGACGAACTCCTCACCCACCTCGACGACCTGGTCGGACGGCTCGACCGGGGCGAGGGCTGGGCCGTGGAGAACACCCACCAGGACTCGGGGATCATCGGCGCCACCTGTCTGTACGCCGTCTACGACCCGGTGTCCCGGCGCGTCACCCTCACCCGCGCCGGGCACCCGGTCCCCGCGGTCGTCGCTCCCGACGGCACCGTGGACTTCGTCGACCTGCCGCCGGGACCGCCGCTCGGACTCGGCGGGATGCCCTTCGAAACGGTCGAGCTCGAACTGGCCGAGGGCAGCCAACTGGTCCTCTACACCGACGGGTTGATCGAGGACCGGCTCCGTGACATCGACGTCGGCATGGACCGCCTCCGCACTGTCCTGGCCTGCGCCGGCCGGGCCCCCGAGGACACCTGCGAAGCCGTCCTCGACGCCCTGCTCCCGGCCCGCCCGGCCGACGACGTGGCCCTGCTGGTCGCCCGTACACACGTGCTGGGGCCGGATCAGGTCGCCCAGTGGCCGGTGCCCCGCGACCCGGCGTTCGTCTCCCACTCCCGGGCTGCGGTCATGGACCAGCTCACCGCCTGGGGCCTCGAAGAGCTGGCGTTCAGCACCGAACTCGTGGCCAGCGAACTGATCACCAACGCCCTGCGCCACGCCTCGGGCCCGGTCCAGCTCCGGCTGCTCCGCGACCGCGCGCTGATCTGCGAGGTCTCCGACGGCAGCAGCACCTCCCCACGACTGCGCCGCGCCCGCACCGAGGACGAGGGCGGCCGGGGCCTGTTCCTCGTCGCCCGGCTCGCCGAACGCTGGGGGACGCGCTACACGGCCGACGGCAAGATCATCTGGACCGAACAGCCGCTGCCATGACCCGACTTGCCCTGACCCGACCCTTCAGGACGGCCACTCCTCCCCGGCCGTGCACACGAGCCGGAAGTCCGTGAAGTCGGCCGTGAAGACGGCGTCGACGAGATCCGTGGCGTGGATCCCGGCCATCGCGCCGGTGAAGCGCAGCTTGGAACCGTAGTCGTCGGAGAGCCGGCTGAAGTCCAGTGGCGGGCCCACGGGTTGACGGACGCCGTCCTTGACGTACCAGAACGACGCGTCGGCGCCGTCGACGGTCACCCCGAGGGCGAGCGGGCCCGCGGCGTCGACCTCGACGACCGCGACCTGCCGTGTGTCGTCCTCGTCGCGTTCCCGCAGGCTGAGAACGGTACGCCCGGCTCCCTCGCGCCACTGCTGCCCGCGCTGCGGCTCGTTTTCCGGCTCCGCCCACGTCAGGTCGAGGCTCAGATACGCCTCGGCGCTGTAGTGGAGGACCAGCCCGGCGGCCTGCGTGAAGGTCAACGGCTGTGCCTCGACGGTGACTTGGGCTTCCGCGCGGTGCTCTGTGAGGCGTTGCGCGAGCAGACTGTACGCCCACCGCGACTCGGGACCGTGCCGTCCGCGCAGCCGTATCCAGCCGGGGCGGCCGGCGGTGTCGACCCAGGACGGGTCCGGCGCGCCTCGCAGGGTGCTCCAGGGCCAGCCCAACGGCCCGTCGTCAACCGGGAGTTGGGGCACAGCCTGAGCGGGGGACGTGGGCGCGGGCGTGGGTACGTCGACCTCAACCACCGGATGATGACCGCCCTGCCGCAGCCGGGGCCACCCCTCGGCGTCCCAGGTCAGTGCCTGGATCGCGGTCTCCCGGCCGAGGGTGCAGCGCATGCCCTCAGGGGTACGCAGCGGCCGGGCCGTCAGATGGCTCAGCATCCAGTCACCGTCCGGTGTCTCGACCAGTTCCGCGTGCCCCGCCTTCTGCAGCGGCACCGACGGGTCGTCCCGCGTCGTCAGCAGAGGCCGGCTGTCGAGCTCGTACGGGCCGGTGATCGCGCGACTGCGCGCCACCCGCACCCCGTGCTCGAACCCCGTACCGCCCTCGGCCAGCACGAGGAAGTACCAGCCGTCGTGCCGTACCAACTTCGGTCCCTCGATGAGGCGTTCGTGCTGCAGCAGCAGATGCGTGTCGCCGGTCCGGGTCAGTGTGTCGCGGTCCAGCTCGGTGAGCACGATGCCGGCGAACCGCTGTCCGCCCGGGCGGTGATCGCTCTGCATGTTCAGCAGCCACAGCCTGCCGTCCGCGTGAAAGAGAGCGGGGTCGAAACCATGGCCGGCGACCCGCCGAGGCGCCGACCACTTGCCGTCGACCTCAGTGGCCGTACTGATGTACGTGTCCAGGTCGAAGTACGGCGTCCCGACCGAGCGCACGATCGAGTAGACGACCCAGAACCGCTCACCGTCCCAGCTCAGCGAAGGCGCCCAGACACCACCGGAGTCGGGCACCCCCACGAGCGAGTCGCCCGGGGCCGCGCCCCGCACGTGTCCGGCGTACTCCCAGTGCGCCAGGTCCCGTGAGCGGTGGATCGGGATCGTCGGGAACCACTCGAAGGAACTGGTCGCCACGTAGTACCAGTCACCGACCCGCACAAGGGACGGGTCGGGAGCGAAGCCCCGGATGACAGGATTGCGTACGGTCGTCACATCAGTGCTGGGCAAGGTCACTTGAGGGCTCCCATCGTGACGCCGGTGCGCCAGTAGCGACGCATCGCGATCATCATGATCGCCATCGGGACGATGGAGAGGAGTGCGCCGGTCAGTACCAGGCTGGTGAGGTCGACACCGGACTCCGCGCGCTTGCCGGACCAGTTGTACAGGCCCAGGTTGAGCGTCCAGTTCTCCTCGCCGCGCAGGACGGTCAGCGGCAGGAAGAAGGCGTTCCAGGTGTTGACGAAGGCGAGCAGGAAGACGGTCGCCCCGCCCGTGGTCATCATCCGCAGCACGATGCTGAAGAAGATCCGCAGCTCACCGGCCCCGTCGATACGGGCCGCCTCCAGAAGCTCGAAGGGGATCGTCGCCTCGGTGTACACCTTGGCCAGATACACGCTGAACGGGTTGATCAGACAGGGGATCAGCATCGCCCACGGGGTGTCGACGAGCCCGATCTCCGAGAACAGCAGATACAGCGGAAGCGTGAGCAGCGCGATCGGGATGAGGAACGAACCCACGACGGCCGCGAACACCGCACCGCGGCCGGGGAAGTCGAAGCGGGCGAGGCCGTAGCCGGTCGCGAGGGCGATCAGCGTGCCGCCGAGGGAGCCGACACCCGCGTACAGGAAGGAGTTGGCCGTCCAGCGCAGGAAGATGCCGTCCTCGTAGGTGAACACCTGATGCAGGTTGTCCCACAGATGCCAGCCGGAGAACCACAGCCCGTTGGACTGGTAGAGGCCCGTACGGTCCTTGGTGGCGGCGATGATCAGCCAGTACACCGGGAACAGGCTGTACACGCTGGCCAGCACCAGACCGACCAGGACGAACCGCTGCCCGCCACGCGAACTGCCCCGGGGATCAGGCCGATTGAGACGGCGAGCGCCGGACGCGGCGGCACTGGTGGCGGTCTTCGCCTTGCCGGCCCTCGTCTTGCCGGTGGTCGCGGTGGTGGCCATCAGTCGGTCTCCTTCGAGGTCAGCCGGTAGAAGAGGAAGGAGGCGACGCCGAGGATGAGGGCGAGCAGGACCGAAAGGGCGGCGGCGTAGTGGTAGTTGCCGGCGTTGAACGCCTGGTTGTAGATGATCATGATCGGGGTGAAACTGTCGTCGACCGTCTGCGGGGTGATGTTCCGGAACAGCGCGGGCTCGTTGAAGATCTGCAGCATCTGGATGATCGACAGCATCCCGGTCAGCACCAACGCCCCCCGCACGAACGGGATCTTGATACTCGTCGCGATACGCCACTCGGTCGCGCCGTCGAGCCGCGCGGCCTCGAACAGCTCACGCGGGACGCCCTGCAGCGCCGAGTAGATGATCACCATGTTGTAGCCGATGCCGTGCCAGGTCAGCAGATTGCCGATGGACGGCCACACCATCGACGGCGCGAAGAAGTTCCAGCTGAAGCCGAGCAGATCGCCCAGTGGGGTGAGCGGGCCGACGTCCGGGCTGTAGAGGTTGATCCACACGACCGCGGCGACCACGCCCGGGATCATGTACGGGACCAGCAGCATGATCCGGAACCGGCTCGCCGCCCGTGAGGTGAGCGCGTCCAGGAACAGGGCGAGGACCAGACTGACCGCCAGCATGACCGGGATCTGCACGCACGCGAACAGCACGACCCGCAGCACGGAACCCATGAACTTCGGGTCCGTCAGGCCCTTCTGGTAGTTGTCGAGGCCGGAGAACTCGTCGGTGGTGCCGCCGAGACCCAGCCCCGAGGACTGCGAGTGGTACAGCGACTGGTAGACGGCGTACCCGATCGGCAGCAGATAGAGGAAGACGAAGCCGAGCTGGAAGGGCACCGTGAAGGCGGCGCCCTTCCAGCGCAGGGAGCGAATCATCGGGATGTGCCTCAGCCCTTGACGTTGATACCGCGGGACTTCAGGTCCTTGACCGTCCACTCCTGCATGTGCGCCAGGAGTTCGGTGACCGTCTGCTTCTTGGCGACCACCTGGCCCCACTGGCTCTGCAGCTCGGAGAACATCGCGGTCCAGTCCGGACCGAAGGTCCAGTCGGTCGTCACGGTCGACAGACTGTCCTTCACGACCTTCTGGGCCGGCTGGTAGTTCGAGCCGAGCAGCTTCTCGGAGATCGCCTCGGGGATGTAGGAGTCGCTGTCGGCCAGCGCCGGCATCACACCGCTGCCGGTCTCCGGGCTCGCCATGGTCTTGACCGCGCCGGTGTCGGTGGACATCCACAGCGCGGCCTCGGCGGCCTGCTCCGGGTGCTCGCACTGCTTCGACACCAGCGTCAGGTTGCCGCTCTGGTTGGTCCCGGCCGGCGTCTTCGGAGCCTCACCCTTGTACGTCGGCCACGGAGCTATCGCCCACTTGCCGAAGGAGTCGGTGAAGTTCTGCACCATCCCGGACATCTGCCAGGTGGAGATCTGCCGGGTCGCGGTGCCACCCTTGTCGTAGTTGCGCTGCACGGCCGCGTAGTCGGCGAACGACAGCGTCGAGTTGAGGTCGTTGTCGATGATCTCCTGGATCACCTTCGCCGCCTTGAGCGTGCCGGCGTCCTGGAACTCGACCTTCCAGGCGTCGCCGTCGATGGCGTACCAGTGGGCGCCGGCCTGCATGGCCAGCACCTCCAGGGTGCTGGGGTCCTCGCCGGCGTAGTTGGTGATCTTGATGCCGTGCTTCTTCAGCACCTTGCCCGCCGCGATGAACTCGTCCCAGGTCGTCGGCGCCTTGAGCCCGTACTTCTTGAAGAGGTCGGTGCGGTAGATCGTGAAGGCGGGCGCGGAGGCGGTGGGCACGCCGTACGTCCTGCCCTGGACCTGCCCGACGGCCCACGAGCCCGGGTTGAACTTGTCCTTGCTCGACGCGACGTAGTCCGTGATGTCGGCGAGCGCGCCCTGCGCTACCCAACTCGTCACGTACTCACCGGTGTTCTGGAGCAGACAGGGGGCGTTCTCGGCCTTCACGGCGTTGCTCAGCTGCTTCTGCATCGTCAGCTGGTCGGTCACCTTCGTGTACTTCAGCTGGACGTCCTTGTGCGACGCGTTGAACGCCTTGACGACCGCCTCCTGACCGTTCGCCCAGCCCCAGAAATCGAGGGTGACCGGCCCGGAGGACCCCGAGGCGTCATCCCCGGATCCTGACCCGCCGCAGGCGGAGACGGTGAGCGCGAGAGCGCAGACAACTCCGGCGAGTGCGGGGCGCCTGAATCTGACGGACATGAGCGTGCTCCTTAGGCCGGGCCATGTAACCGTTTGCCGTGCTGGACGGTAGGCCGCGTCCGGTCGCGACGCAAGAGGTCGAGAGATTCCTGTTTCGCGCATCTTGCTCACAGGTAACAAAAAGGTGCCTATGACCTGCGGTTTCAGCTCCGGTATCAGTTCGGGAAAGTGACAGCCCCCTGATCGCACTTCTGGCGTTGCCATTGACCGACTCGAGGACGTCGCCCTAGCGTGGAATACGTTTACATGAGTCTGTCAGCCGTTCAGGTCCCAGTGCGCCCGCACCGAAGCAGGAGTCCCATGCCCTCCGTGCCGCCCAAGCCCCCCGTGGCCCCGTCCCACCTCCCGGTCGCCCTGTTCGCGATGGATCCGGTACACCTGCCCGAACTCTTCCCGCCGACCCTGCTGGCACGACTCCGGGAACTGGCCCGAATCGACCCGACCTTGGTCGTCCAGGACTTCACCAAGCCCGAGGCGGCTGCCGCGCTGGCGGAGACAGAAGTACTGATCACAGGCTGGGGCTGCCCACCCATCGACGTGGACGTCCTGGCCGCCGCTCCCCACCTGCACACCGTCCTGCACGCCGCGGGCAGTGTCCGGAGCCTGATCGGCGAGGCCGGCTGGCAGCGCGGTCTCACCGTCTCCAGCGCGGTCCAGGCGAACGCGCTCCCGGTGGCCGAGTACACCCTGGCTGCCGTCCTCCTCGCCGGAAAGGACGCCTTCGGCCTGCGCGAACGCTTCCGCCGCGAGCGGGTCTACCCGGCCCCCGGCGAGTACACGCACGTGGGCAACCTGGGTCGCCGCATCGGCGTGATCGGAGCCTCACGGGTGGGCCGCCGGCTCCTCGAACTGCTCCGCCCCTTCGAACTGACGACCACGCTGTACGACCCGTACGTGGACGCCGCCGAGGCCCGCTCGCTGGGCGCGACCGCCCTCCCCCTGGACGAGCTGCTGCGCACGAGCGACATAGTCAGCCTGCATGCGCCCGACATCCCGGAGACGTACCGCATGCTCGACGCCGACAGGCTCGCCCTCATCCCGGACGGCGGCGTGCTGATCAACACGTCCCGGGGCGCCCTGGTGGACCCGGAGGCGCTCACCGAGGAACTGGTCTCCGGCCGCCTGGGCGCGGTACTGGACGTGACGGAACCGGAGCCGCTGCCCGCGAACTCCCCTCTCTACAACCTGCCCAACGTGTTCCTGACACCGCACATCGCAGGCTCGCTTGGCAACGAACTCGCGCGCCTGGGCGGCACGGTGGTGGACGAACTGGCCCTGCTGGCGGCGGGGTTGCCGCCTGCGCACCGGGTGTGGCACAGCGATTTGGCGAGGAGTGCGTAGGGTCGGCGCGGCCGATCCCGCTTATGCAATGTAATCGTTTCCACTCGGAGAGGAGGAGTTGCTGCACAGCGACCGGTTGACACACCGGCGATGCAGTAACGTCGGAACGTGACGGAGAACGGAACCGAAGCCCGGAAACCGGGCCCTCGCGCCACCTCGGGCAAGCGCAGACGGAACACGGGCGAGGGCGACCGCCCCAGCACGATCCGCGATGTCGCCGCCAAGGCGGGCGTGTCGGTGGCAACCGTTTCCAGAGCGTTGGCCGGCAGCCACCCCGTCTCCGCCGAGACCCGCGCCCGGGTCATGGCGGCGGTCGAGTCCCTGCACTACGTGGTGAACGTCCACGCGAAGGCCCTCTCGGGCGGAGTCGCAGGCCCTGTAGCCCTGGTCATGGACCAGATCATCGGCCCGTCGTTCGCCGACGTAGCGGCTGGAGTCGAACAGGAGGCCGCGGCCCGAGGCCGACTGAGCCTCGTCTGCACCACGCACGGCGACCAGAACCGGGAACACGACCTGGTCCAGCTGATGCGGGAACAGCACGCGGCGGCGGTCATCCTGGTCGGCGGAGCGGTACTGGACGAGGCGTACCACGAACGCATGGCGGACTACGCGCGTGCGCTGGACGCGGCAGGCTCCCGCCTGGTCCTGTGCGGCCGCCCACCCCTACCGGGCGACCTCCCGGTGACGGTCGTGGAGTACGACAACAGGGGCGGCGCCTTCCAGGCGGGCGACCACCTCCTGTCGGCCGGCCACCGCCGCATCCTCTTCCTGGGCGGCGCCCCCACGATGAGCACGGCCGAACAACGCCGGGCAGGCTACCTCCAGGCGCTGCGCGCCCACGGCGTCCCGTACGCCGAGGAGCTGGACATCCCGGGCACTTACACCCGCGCCTCGGGCTACGACAGAATGCGCGACGCCCTGAAGGCGGGCCTGGACTTCACGGCGGTCTTCGCGGGCACGGACATGGTGGCCACGGGAGTCCTGGCAGCACTGCGCGAGGCGGGCCTGGAGGTCCCCGGCGACATCTCGATCATGGGCTTCGACGACGTCCCTTTCGCGGCGGACCTGTCGACGTCACTGACGACTCTCCGGGTCCCGTACGAGGACTTGGGCCGCACGGCGGTACGGCTGGCCTTGGACGGGGAGAGGCGGGCGGCGGGGGGCGATCACGTGATTTTGGGGACGCAGTTGGTGGTGCGGCAGTCGGTGGGGGTGCCGGGGGTGCCGGGGGTGGGGCGGGGGCGGAAGAGGCGGACGTGACGGGGATCGGCCCCGTGTTGCGAATGCCGACCGCGGCCGGCCCGGCCTGCGGTGGTTACTGCGCAGGTGGATTACAGGCGTGCTGTTCGGTGCTGTTCTCTGATCCGGTCGAGTAGTTCGGGACGGGGGCCGGGGAGGTGAGCTGGTGCCAAGTGAGAATCCAGCCAGCGGTAAGCGCCACCGCGCCGCCTGACAGGGCGATTGCGCCGCCTGTTCCCATGCCTGCGGCCACCGAGCCCAGGCAAACCGGCCCGACGCCCTGGAGCGTCATGCTGCCGGAGCCGAGCAAGCCGAAGGCCTGACCTTGGCCATCTTGCGGCAGGGCGTCCAGGAACGGGCGTTGCAGGCCGAGACCATAGGCGTATCCGAGGCCGCTGACCAGCAGCAGACAGGACGAGACGCCCACTCCGGGCTCGGCAGCAAAGCCGATCAGAGGCAGCCCCGCCAGCGCAACCAATGGGACTACCAGTCGCTCCCGGGCGCGTGGCCGTAGCAGTCGACCCACCAGCAGGTCACCGACAAGCATGCCAACCGGCAGACAACCCATCAGCACCGCGTACCAGCCGGGCGCGAAGTGGCGTTCTCCCGCGTAGGCGACGATGAGACCTTCCGCGCCCGCCACGAACGCGACAGGTAGCCACTGGGCCAGCATCAGTCGTCGCACCGTGCGTCCCCGCAGCAGCAGGCCGGCACCGTGCAGGCTTGCCCGGACGGCCCCGCCATCGCCCTGAGCGCTGCCGGGTGTGCCGCCGAACTCTCCCGGCTGCAGCCGGGGTAGCCGGATGCGGATAGCAAGCGCGCAGCCGAGGTAAAGGACAGCGCTGACCGCGAGCGCCCGGCGCGGGCCAAGTGCCGCGACGGCCGCACCTCCCAGCGCCAGGCCGAACAATTGCGCGCCGGCGCCGGCGATATTATTCAGTGACCGGCCCAGTACATAGGCGTCGCCCTCCAGCGACTGCGCGACCAGCCGACTCGACGCGCCGTGCAACACCGGTGTGGCGAGGGAGACCAGCGCCACGAGACCGAGACTTGCCGCGACCGGCATCCGCACCAGGGCGAGCAGCAGGGCGGCGGCGCACGTGAGCGCGTAGCCGCTGGTGATGAGCGCGCGGGGCGGCAGTCGGTCGGCCAGTGAGCCCAGCAACAGCGAGCCGAACAGCTGCGGGATGAAGCCGATTCCGAAGGCCACCGCGCTCAGCAACGGGGAGCCGGTGGCCGAGAAGACCAGCACCGAGAACGTGGTGATCCGCAGCGTGTCCGCAGTGATCGAGACGGCGCGGGTCGAGAAGAGCAGCCGGAATCGCGGCTCGGCCAGCACCTCCCGGTAGGTGGCACGGAGGTTGCCCTGCGCGGGTTCGGCGGTTGGGGTCATGACGCCCAGCCTGGCCGCGCGCCCACGCCACTTACCAATGATTCGTCGCTGGACGAATCGGAACAACGTCCCGCGGTAGCGTGGCAGAATGCTGCGCTTCGAGGTCTCCGTCGAGGACCTGCTGCGCAGCCGCTTCGCACTGTCGCCCGCACTGGACCTCTGCTTACTGCTTCGCTCGCTCGCCGGCCTCGGCCAGCCGCTGCCGCGAGCATGGGCCACCCGGCTCATGCCGGCCTTTGAACGCCTTCGCCGCGAGACCGAACTGAACGCCGCCCTCGCCCTGCAGACCCCGCGATCCGGAGCGAACTTCGTCGCCCCGACCCCACGCGGCCTGAACCAGACCTGGGCAGACGACCTGGCCATGATCCGGGCCACACCGCTGGAAGCGGCCCGCCACGAATTCGCCACCACCGTGACCGGCCCCTCCGCCCGTGATCCCCGCGTACGCGCAGTGTGGGACTCGACGGACGCCGTCTCCAGGATCGCCGAGGCGATGGATCAGGCGTGGCACGAGCTGCTCGCCGCGGACTGGCCGCAACTGCGCGCGATCTGTGAGCGCGATGTCGTGCACCGGGTGGGGGTGATCGGCGAACACGGATGGGCCACGACCATCGAGAGCCTGCACCCGGGCATCGCCTGGCGCGCCGGCGGTATCCAGCTCGGATCGTTCCGAGGCGGAACAGTCCGCCTAGAAGTCTGCTGAAAATCTCGCGTTCTGGCCCCGGCTCGGTGGAGTGGGGGCCAGTCTTGTAGGTATGCAGGGGGAATGGGCCGGGGAGATGGTCGGGCCGGATGTGTGGGAGACCTGCCGGGAGTTGATCCCGGCGTGGAGTGTGTTCGCGTTCCTCGCCGAGCATCGCGAGGTGCTGTTCCCACCAGGGATGTTCACCGACATGTACCCCTCGTCCAACGGCCGTCCGAGTCTGC
>NZ_JARAXP010000013.1:0-98882 GCF_033793965.1 Streptomyces sp. ME02-8801-2C
GATCTGGACCCTCGACAAGTCCTATCGTTCCAGGTCAGGAGCACTTCTCGCGTTTCTGATCAAGCCTCGGACAGCTCACCTCATGAAAGCCCGAGGCTAACGGCGCAGAACCGCAGGCGGTAAACGGTAGCGGGCAGACTCCGATTGGGCTGGCTCGGCTCATTGTGAACCATGATGTCAAGGCTCATTTTGAGGACCTCCCGTAGCGATCGAATTTGGATCCCGAGGCGGCTACTTGAGGTTGGCGAGAAAAGTTACATATTAATAATTTGAGATTTACCTCCGAGGCCTTTTTAGATTTCCCAGAAGGCTCGGAGATGGCGGTAGCTGACGGTAGCGCCAACGGCGGGTTGTCCGAGGCGGTGGTTCGCCGTCGACAGGTTGGGTGAGTGCGAAGGGCGATGGCGTTGAGCCGGAGTCGGTCAGCGGAGGCTGGCGGTGCGCAGAAGAAGTGCGGCTCCCGCTATGCAGACGCGAGTACATTGCGAAGCATCAGTACCGCGATGGGGGTCAGAATGTCCGACACCGCCTCCGCTGCCCCGGACCGCATCGGGGCACGTATCCGAGGGTTCCGCGCCCTCCGTGACTACTCGCTCTCCGAACTCGGCCGGCGCGCGCACGTCTCGCCCAGTCTGCTCTCCCGGATCGAGAACGGAGAGCGCGCTCTGAGCGAGTCCGTCCTCGCGGCCGTCGCCCGTGCCCTTGCCGTGAACGTCTCGATCCTCCGGGGCCAGCCGTACATCCAAACGCTCCAGAAGGAACAACTGGACGCCCTGCTCACGCCGATCAGCACGGCGTTCGACGACTGGGACCTTCCCCCGGACGATGCTCCACCGCCGCGTTCGCTCGATGCCCTCGAAGACGAGGTGCGCCGCCTCCGTGACCTCCGCGTGAAGGCGCAGTTCACCGAGATCGCTGGGTTCCTGCCGGGGCTCGTCTCCGAACTCGCCCTCGCTACGCAACTCCATGCGGTCCCGGGGCGCGATCGCGAGCGAGCATACGCAGCACAGGCCGAGGTCTCCCGTACGGCGGCCATCGTGGCGTACCGGATCGGGTACATGGATCTCGCGCGCCTGGCCCTGTCACGAATGGCGGTCTCAGCGCCGCAGTCGGGCGATCCCCGGCAGGTCGCCATCGAACGTTACGAGCGGGCGCAGATAGCGGCGGACAGTTCGCGACCGGACCGCGGTGTCTCGCTCATGCGGCACTCGCTGCGGGAGCTGGACGACGACGGTACGCGCGCCACACGGGCCGTGCGCGGAACGCTTCAGCTTCGCGCGGCGACGCTCTCGGCCCGTGGCGGGGACGAGAGTGGCGCGGCGGACTGGATGGGCCAGGCCGCTGAACTCGCCGACGCGACCGGCGAAACCCGTGACTACGCGCTCGCGTTCGGCCCGCTCAATGTCCATCTGCATGAGATCGCGGCGGCCGGCGATCAGAACAACTACGACGAGGCACTGGCAGTCGCCGCAGACGTACGGCTGCCCGACGACTACCCGCCCACTCGCGCAGCGCACTTCTGGATCGACAAGGCGCGCGCCCAGACATGGACCGCCCAGAACGATGAGGCTCTGGCCTCACTCAACGCCGCACGGGCAGCGTCGCCGCAGCTCACCCGGTACCACCACTCCGTACACGAGACGGTGGCGACGCTCCTGCGCGCCAGGCAACGAGCCAGCAACGGGCTTCGCGACTACGCACTGTGGTGCGGCGTTTAACACTCTGCTCAACCCTCGTCAAGCCCTGCGGAGTTGACACTTTGGTCAACGCCACAGGGCTTCCGTGCGGTCACGATGAGTCACAACGAATTCCCCGGCGGCGGCGCAGACAACCCGGGGTGGTGACCTACCGGACGGAAGCAGGTCGAGATGACGCAGGCTCCAGCCCTCGGGCATGAGCGCGATCCCGGGGCCAGGATGACGATCCGCGTCTACACGGTGCGCGGCGGAAGCGGCGAGATCGTCGAGGATCGTGGCGTGGTCAGGGTCTTGGTGAGTGATGACCCGCCCCCGCTGAGGATCGCGTTCCCGCCCTGCGCCTGCCCCCTGCACCGCAGGCAGGAGGCCGCACAGTGACCACCCGCGCCGCCACGGACACCCCGCCCCCATCAACCGAATGCACCGTCGCACAGCGGCCGGAGTACGCGGATCTGCACCCGGCCTGCCGCCAGACCAAGGACGTCCCCTTGCCCCATGGAGGCGGGCTGCTGCTGATGCGGCGGTGCGGTTGCACTTGCCACAGCTGGACCGGAGTTGCCCCATGACGCCGGGACTGCCCGTGTGCCATCACTGCGACGGGCTGATCATCGACCCCGAGGACGCGGTCGTCGTGGCGTACGTGCACACCAACTCCGGGCCCGGCAGGGTGGTGTGGGCGCACGGTGCGCACGCACAACTCGTACATCCGGATCCGTATCCGCTCGCACTGCTGGCGCGTATTCGCGCGCTGTGCGCTGGGGGCTCCAGCTGAGTCGTCGCCCTGGGCCCGGTGACCGAGAGACAGCACACGTCGGTCGCCGAGGCCCAGCGGGCCGTCTTCCGACTGGAAGATTTTTGAGACAGCGGATGACGACGAGGTGTGCCGTTCGGATTCCCGCAGGGTGATCTCCACCGGTTCATATGATCTCAGCGCTACCGCAGATGAACGTGGTGTCCCGGAGAAGTTCCGGCGTGATGCGAACGCCCGTCAAGTGCTCGGCGAGGGCGAACGCCGCCTCCGTGTCCAGATCATCCGCAGTGTCGGAGATCTCGTCCCCGAACTGGAAACCGATGTGGTGCATGGCGTCCAGGAGGGCGTCGGGGGTCGTCCCCCAGCGGTAGTCGGGGGAGCCGGGTTCGAATGTCAGACGCTTGACCCTGTCTTCGGCCCAGAGGAACCTATTGACGCCGTTGATATTGACGTAGTGCGAGACCCAGCGCGTTCCGGCGGAGGCCGGTAGGGCGCGTTCTTCGGTGACCCCCAGATAGCCGATGGGCTCTATCAGCAGGGTCCAGTCCCCGACTGTGGTCACGGCGATGAACTGCCAGGTGTTGTCTGAAAGGTCGAGGATCTCGAAGGCCGCGTCCACTATCGCCGTCGCACCTTTCAGGGAAGGCTTGGCCTCTCCTCCGAGGCGGGTGAGAACGTCTGCGGGTGGCAGGTTGTGCACCAGCGTGAAGCAGTACGCCTCCGCGAGTTCCGGGAAGAGCTCCCCGAACCACAGGTAGTCGGCAGCAGTCGCAGTCGATCCCACCAGAACTCCCATTCGCGGCGCTTCATAGGCTCCTGGGCGTATGTCTCCCAGGAGTGGTTTGCCCATGGCGGGACTCTACGAGCCACCACTGACAGAGCACCCGAGGGAGCACCCTGAAGCACCCCGTGGAACTACGCCCCGTCAACCCCATCCCGCACAACCTCCCGAGCCACAGTCCTCCTCGCCCCCGCCAACTCACCCGCGATACGACCCACCCGCTCCTCATCCGCCGCAACCAACCCCGCCACCGCAGCCCCCTCCAGCAAACGCCGTCGCCTCAAGTGGGTCGGCGGGTGCGTCGAGTCGACGCTGTGGCCGCGCAGCGCGCCTACTCTGCGCTGGCGTTCGTACTCCGACTCCGGGACGGAGTCGATATGTGCCGCCAACTCCTCCCAAAGGCCCTCGCCTTCGGTGCCCCGAGTCTGGCCGCTTCGCCGCAGCCGGCGGTTGTTCACCTCGCGGCGCAGGGTGATGTCGATGGAGTCGGTGACCAGGAGGCGGTCCATCAGGCCGACAGCCGCGTTCGTCGAACCGGCCCTCGCCGCAGCCGAGTCGGCGAGGTACTCGCTGCGCTGCGTGGCCCGCAGGGTGAGGGTGTCGAGGAGCATCAGTACGCCCTGGAGGAGGAGTCGTGGCACGACGTACGCCAGGTTGGTGATCATCTGGATCGCGGTCGCCGGGTTGGCGATGGGGGAGACGTAGTGCAGCCACAGGCCGAGCGAGTGGAACGCGCTGCCAAGGACCAGGCCGCGACGAGTGTCGCCGTTGCTGTAGTGGCCCAACTCGTGGCCGAGCAGGGCGATTCGGTGCTCGGGGGTGAGTGATTCCCACAGGGGGAGGCCCAGGGTGAGGAGGCGTCCACGGAGGCCGTAGGTCCGTACGCTCGCGTTGATCGACGCGTTGACCGCTACGGCGTTCACGCCCCTCGTACCCGATGCTTCCGCGATCTCGTCGATCAGCGCGAACAGTTCGGGCGCCTCCGGGCGGCGCAGGACGACGCCGTTGTCCTCCTCCTTCGGGAGGCGGCCCAGCCTCGGCCGCAGTGCGAAGCCCAGCAGGAGCAGGAACAGTCCGGGCAGCATGAGGAATCCGCCCCAGCCGCTCACCACGCACCAGATGCCGGTCAGGAAGAGGGCAGCCGTCACTCCGTGGATCAGCAGCGCGACGGCGTAGGCCAGTGCCCCGTACACATCACGATGAGCCCGCTGCCCTCGGGACGCTCCCGCCGCGCCCGTTTCCGTTCCCGTTTCCGTGCTCATCGTGTCCAGCAGCTTCTCGCCGTGCCGCTGCGCCAGCGTGCGGCGCAGGGCCTCCAGCCTGCCCGTCTTCTCCTCCGGGCCGCCCGGATCCACGTTCCAGTCGCACGCCGGACACCACGTGGTGAATCGGCTGTCCGCCTGGATCTCCGTACCGCACTGAGGGCACTGACTGGACTCCAGCAGGCCTTCTCCGATGGTGCGCATCGCTGCGTACCTCCCCCCGGACCTCTCCCCAGAGGTCGCTCTGTTCATGACATGTCGGGGTCGATCATGCCAGTGCCTTTTGACGGCTGGAGTGGAGAGGGGTAGGTGACTTGCCTTGTCCAGGCAAGCGAAGAGGGATATATCCAGCGGCATATCGCGCAGGCTGGGTTGGTGGTGCTGCTGCGACGCGACCGGCCTGACTCGCAAGCCGCGTTACGCCACGACCACCCGCGTCCCGTTGAAGTTGGCCACGACCTCCAGCTCTCCGCCCAAGGCGGCGACGTAGGCGGCCACGGTTCCCACCTCTGCGGATGACGTACTGCCACGCTCGATGGCGGACACCCGTTCCTGGCGCACATGCATACGATCGGCGACTTCGCGCTGGGTGAGACCGAGTTGACGGCGCATCTCGGCGAGCCGGTGCGCGCGTGCCTCGGCCACCATGCGCCGGGCTCCTGCTGAGATCTCGCGAAGGTCTTCGGCGTCGAAGACCTCCTCCTTGACCTCGTCCCAGGAGTGGAAGCTGGTCATGTTCACGTCTACTTCCGTTGTCTCTGCTCCAGGGGTGCGAGCCACTGCGTGTACCGGGCTTCGGCCAAGGGGATGGAGTGCCTGTACCACTCGGTCCACCGGCCCGCCTTGTCGCCGGCGACGAGTATGACTATCGATTCCGTCCGGTGGGGATGACGACCTGGCCGCGGGCCCCCAGCCGGACGAACTCCTGGCGGTCTCCATCGGCCCCGGCCGGATCGAGCACCGGGCGGCGGCAGGGACGGCCCGGCGCTATGGTGGAAGGCGCGACACGCTCTGTAACCATTGGAGAACTGTGGTGACCATCATGACCGAGCGTCCGACAGTCATAGACGGAGACGCTCCTGCGGCCGGGTCCTTCGAGGACATGCTCCGGATCGTCGAGGAGATGGACACACCTGCCGGCTACAAGGCCGAACTCATCCGGGGGAAGATCGTCGTGTCGCCGTGGTCGAAGCTGCGTTACAAGAGGGTCATGAAGGCTCTGCGGCTGCAATTGGAGCCCCACGCCCCGGAGGGGCACGACGTAGATGTGGCGCCCTTTCTCTTCAGGTTCCCTGGATTCGAACGCGGCTTCGGGCCTGACCTCCACGTCGCCGACGAAGCGGCCTTCGACGACGAAGGCCGCCACGCCGACGCAGCTGCACTCTCCCTCGCCGCCGAGCTGACCTCTGACTCCACCAAAGACGTCGACTGGCTCGACAAGACGGACACTTACGGGCGGATCGTGCCTGTGTATCTCCTGCTCGACATGAGGATGCAGGAGATCAACGTCTTCTGGGATCCGTCTCCGAAGGGTTACCGGTCGCGGACCAATGTGCCCTTCGGGCGGCCCGTGCGTGTCCCCGCCCCGTTCGACTTCGAACTCGACACATCGGCGTTCATCATCGAGGCCAAGGCGGAAGCACAGGGAACAGCCGAAGGGAACGCCTCGGCTGAGAAGTGAGGCAGGCCGCCGCCCGCCTCACCACCCCCAGCCCCATACTCCTCACCAGGTCAGGACACGGACGCGAACGTGTACGTGGCCGTGGGCGTCCTCAGCACCCGCCCGCCCGCCGCGAACTCACCACCACATCGTCCATCCGCACGTCGTACGACGCCGGCGTCGGGTTCCCCTGGTACAGCTGCCACCCCAGCTTCAGCTTGTCGAACGTCGGGAAGGTGAAGTCGGAGTCCTGGGCGCCGCCGTGATGGGTGGCGTCAACCGTCAGGTCCGACTGCTCGACCCCGTCGAAGTACACCGTGACGCGGCTGTCCCTGGCGTCCAGATGGAATTCCACGCACTGCCACTTGTCCGCCACCGCCGGTGCCGACGTCTTCCACGACGTCCAGTCGCCCGTCGGGCCCAGGTCGGAGCCGACGCCCCAGAAGTTGCCCTTGTCCGTGGGGGCGTACTGGCCGCCCAACGGACGTACGAGGGTGGGGGAGTCGGAGCCCGAGGCCTCCGCCATCGTCCAGTGGGCCCAGTCGGGGGAAATCGGGTAGGCGTCCACGCGTAGGCGCAGGCGGGCCCAGTAGCTGTTGCCGGGCGGGGCGAGGTCGGGGAAGACCAGGAACGCGCGGCCGTTGCCCTCCGTGTGGATGCGGAGTTCGCGGCCCTTGCCGGTGGAGCTGCGGGCGACGGTCAGGGTGCCGTTGGAGGTGTCCGTCGTCCAGCCGCGGCCGGCGGTCACCGGGCCGAGGGGGAGGTGGTCGAAGTTCTCACGAGCGAGGGGGCGTTGGCCGAGTGCCGTGTCGTGCACCGGGGTTGCCGAGGCGGTGGGGGGTATCGCGAGCAGGGTGGCCGCCGTCGCCGCGACGGCGGACAGTGCTGCGATCGATTTCCTCAGAATGGTCATGTGCCCAGTCTGTAACGGGAGTTGACCAAGTTCCTAGAGGTGTCGGCGAGCCGAAACGCCCCAGGGCCCTGTTTCTGTCGATACAGAAACAGGGCCCTGGGGGCAAAGCAAACGACTGCGAAAGATCAGAACCGCCGAGTGATCAGCGCCCTCTTCACTTCCTGGATCGCCTTCGTGACCTCGATGCCACGCGGGCACGCGTCCGTGCAGTTGAAGGTGGTCCGGCAACGCCAGACACCGTCCCGGTCGTTCAGGATCTCCAGGCGCTGCTCGCCCGCCTCGTCACGCGAATCGAAGATGAACCGATGCGCGTTCACGATCGCGGCCGGGCCGAAGTACTGGCCGTCGTTCCAGAAGACCGGGCACGAGGAGGTGCAGGCCGCGCACAGGATGCACTTCGTCGTGTCGTCGAACCGCTCGCGGTCCTCGGCCGTCTGGAGGCGCTCGCGCGTCGGCTCGTTGGTGTCCTTCGTGATGAGGAAGGGCATCACGTCGCGGTACGCCTGGAAGAACGGCTCCATGTCGACGACCAGGTCCTTGAGGACCGTCAGGCCCTTTATGGCCTCGACCGTGATCGGCTTCGCCGGGTTGACGTCCTTGATCAGGGTCTTGCAGGCAAGGCGGTTCTTGCCGTTGATCCGCATGGCGTCCGAGCCGCAGATGCCGTGCGCGCAGGAACGACGGAACGTGAGCGAACCGTCCTGGTCCCACTTGATCTTGTGGAGGGCGTCGAGGACGCGCTCCTTCGGGTCGATCTCCAGCTGGAAGTCTTCCCAGACCGCCTCGGCCGCCAGCTCCGGGTTGAAGCGGCGGATGCGGAAGGTGACCGTGATGTACGGGGAGTCGGCGAAGCCGGGCTCGGGCTCGCCGGCCGCGTCGGCCTTGTCCAGAACAGGGGTTGCCATCAGTACTTACGCTCCATCGGCTGGTAGCGGGTCTGGACGACCGGCTTGTAGTCGAGACGGATCGACTCGGCGCCGTCGTCGCCCACCTCGCGGTACGCCATGGTGTGGCGCATGAAGTTGACGTCGTCGCGGTTCGGGTAGTCCTCGCGGTAGTGACCGCCGCGCGACTCCTTGCGGGCCAGGGCGGAGACCGCCATGACCTCGGCCAGGTCGAGCAGGTTGCCCAGCTCGATGGCCTCCAGGAGGTCGGTGTTGAAACGCCGGCCCTTGTCCTGGATCGAGACGTTCAGGTAGCGCTCGCGCAGCTCCGCGATCTTCTCGACCGCCGTCTTGATCGTCTGCTCGGTGCGGAACACCATCACGTTGGCGTCCATGCACTCCTGCAGCTCCAGGCGCAGCGTGGCGACGCGCTCAGTGCCCGTGGACTCGCGCAGGCGCTCCACCTGGGAGACCACCAACTCGGCCGGGTTCTCGGGCAGTTCGACGAAGTCGGCCTTCTGGCTGTACTCCGCCGCCGCGATTCCGGCCCGCTTCCCGAACACGTTGATGTCCAGGAGGCTGTTGGTGCCCAGGCGGTTGGCGCCGTGCACCGACACACAGGCGACCTCGCCGGCCGCGTACAGGCCCGGCACCACCGTCGTGTTGTCGGAGAGCACCTCACCCTCGACGTTCGTCGGGATGCCGCCCATCGCGTAGTGCGCGGTGGGCTGGATCGGGATCGGGTCCGTGTACGGCTCGATACCGAGGTAGGTGCGCGCGAACTCGGTGATGTCCGGGAGCTTGGCGTCGAGCTGCTCCGGCGGGAGGTGGGTCAGGTCGAGGTAGACGTGGTCGCCCTCGGGGCCGCAGCCGCGGCCTTCCCGGATCTCCGTGTAGATGGAGCGGGACACGACGTCACGGGACGCGAGGTCCTTCATGACCGGCGCGTACTTCTCCATGAAGCGCTCGCCGTCCTTGTTGCGGAGGATGCCGCCCTCACCACGGGCGCCCTCCGTCAGCAGGATGCCCATGCGCCAGATGCCGGTCGGGTGGAACTGGAAGAACTCCATGTCCTCCAGCGGCAGCCCGCGACGGTAGACGGCCGCCTGGCCGTCACCGGTCAGCGTGTGGGCGTTCGACGTCACCTTGAAGAACTTGCCGGTGCCGCCGGACGCGTAGATCACGGCCTTCGCCTGGAAGACGTGGATCTCACCGGTGGCGAGTTCGTAGGCCACGACGCCCGCGGACCGCTTCACACCGTCGACCTCGACGATCAGCTGGTCGAGGACGTAGAACTCGTTGAAGAACTCCACGCCCTCCTTCACGCAGTTCTGGTAGAGCGTCTGGAGGATCATGTGACCGGTGCGGTCGGCCGCGTAGCAGGAGCGGCGGACCGGGGCCTCGCCGTGGTTCCGGCTGTGGCCGCCGAAGCGGCGCTGGTCGATCGTCCCGTTGGGCGTCCGGTTGAACGGCAGGCCCATCTTCTCCAGGTCGAGGACCGAGTCGATGGCCTCCTTCGCCAGGATCTCGGCGGCGTCCTGGTCGACCAGGTAGTCACCACCCTTGACCGTGTCGAAGGTGTGCCACTCCCAGTTGTCCTCCTCCACGTTGGCGAGCGCGGCGGCCATACCGCCCTGCGCGGCGCCCGTGTGGGACCTGGTCGGGTAGAGCTTCGTCAGTACGGCGGTACGGCTGCGCTTCGTCGACTCGATGGCCGCGCGCATGCCGGCGCCGCCCGCGCCGACGATGACGGTGTCGTACTTGTGGATCTTCATCAGTATTACCTCAGCCCCTTGTGACCCGGTGGCCTAGCGGATGTTCGGGTCGAAGGTGAAGATCACCAGCGTGCCCAGCAGGATCGTGAACACCGTGGCGGTGTAGAGCAGGCCCTTGAGCCACAGCCGGGTGTTCGCGCGCTCCGCGTAGTCGTTGATGACGGTGCGCAGGCCGTTCGCGCCGTGCAGCATCGCGAGCCACAGCATCAGCAGGTCCCAGACCTGCCAGAACGGGGAGGCCCAGCGGCCGGCCACGAAGGCGAAGCCGATCTTGGAGACACCGCCGTCCAGCACCAGCTGGATGAGGAGGTGGCCCAGGACCAGGACGACCAGGACGATGCCGGACAGGCGCATGAACAGCCAGCCGTACATCTCGAAGTTGCCCCGGGTGGACTTCGGGGACTTCTTGGTGCGCTTGCGGGGGGCCTCGATCAGGGGCGCCGGGTTGTCGGCGTCGTACCCCGAGAACGTGCCCGCGCCCTCGACGGGGCCGATGCCCGCGGTGGATTCAGTCGTCGCCATGTGTGTCAGCTCCCGAACAGTTCACGAGCGGCGTGACCGAGGACGGGGTAGATCGCCCCGAGCATCAGCACGACCCACAGGCCGACGACGGTCCACAGCATGTGCTTCTGGTAGCGCGGGCCCTTCGACCAGAAGTCGACGGCGATGACGCGCAGGCCGTTGAGCGCGTGGAAGAGGATGGCGGCGACGAGGCCGTACTCCAGCACGGCGACGATCGGCGTCTTGTACGTGGCCACGACCTTGTCGTATGCCTCGGGGGAGACACGGACGAGAGCGGTGTCCAGGACGTGTACGAACAGGAAGAAGAAGATGAGGACGCCGGTGACTCGATGAGCCACCCAGGACCACATTCCTTCCCGGCCGCGGTACAGCGTTCCAGCCGGCACGGAAAACCCTCCGGGAGCGGGGATCGGGGCCGCGCCGGCTTGGTTGTCGGACGGGCCCGGCCGGGTACGGTCCTCCGGCCCTCGCCATCGTAGCGACGTGTTGTCGGAACGCTTACAGCGGCCCTACCGATGTGATCAAACTGGCTCTTACGGGCTACTGGGGGCGGCTACGGGGGGAAGGGGGGAAGGGATCGCGGTTGTGTGCCGGGTGCGGGCCGTCAGGGGCTGGTCGCGCCCCGCGGCGGAGCCGCATATGTCACAGCCCCGCGCCCCTTACGTACGTCACCAACCGTTGCCTTGCGAGGCGCCGGAGTTCTTCGGCGGCCACCACCCGTTCCTCCTCCGGATCGTTTGCCAAACGTGACCGGATGCCTGTCAGGACCTGGTTGAGGGCCTCGTCCGGGGAGGTGTGGTCGACGCAGATGACGAACACGTGTCCGAATCGACTCTCGTACGCCGCATGCGCGGCCCCCAGTGCTGTGTGGGCCGCCGAGTACACGCCCTCCGGGAGGTCGGGCAGGGACTCCGCGGCCAGGGCCTCCGCGAGGTCGCTCGAGGTCAGGTCGTACGCCGCCTCGTCCGCTGCGGCGAGCAGGGAGTCCAGGTCGGGGTAGGGGCGGTGGTCGGTGAGGCGGCGAGCCCAGCGGAGGCTGCGCAGGCAGGTGAGGAGGGCGCGCTCGACGTCCTCGGCCGGATCGGTGTTGAACCGCTCCAGGCTCGTCGGCGTAAGAGAGCCCGGCAGGGTGGGGCAGGGGGACTCGGTGCGCGTCTGGGCCGGCATGGCGAGACCGCCGGAGCAGTGGGTGAGACGGTGCGCGGGCAGCGTGAGTCCTCGGCGTCGTGGGCTGGTGGGGTGTGTGAGGTACGCGTCATTCGGTGTGTGAGATGCGCGTCAATTGCCGCTCACATTATCGAGAAGCGGTCAGGAGCCGTCCGACGGACGTCTGAATTTCACCCGAACGGGAGAGTTTCGGAACGTATCGTGGACGACTTCGGGTACGGCGGATTCGTAGGCGCAGAGGCGGAGGAGATCCAAAGAGTGGGTGGCATGCGGGCGATATGTGAGGCACGGACGGGCGGGAACCGGTGACCGGGCGGAGGCGGCGGGCTCCCGAGCGGAAACGAGGTCTGAGCGGGAAGACGTACGGACAAGGGTCCAGGTTGCTTCTCGGGGCCGGTGTTCTCGTCGCCGCCGGGGCGGTGGGCGTTTCCGTCGCCTTCTGGCCGGTCGGCGACTCGGACCCCGGCACCGACATCGACGCCGGCCGGACCGCCGCGTCGACCGGGGCGGCGCGCTCCTCGGAGGGAACAGAAACGGCCGACTCCGCGCCCGCCGCCGGGTCCCGTGACTCTTCCCGCGTCACGCCCTCTCCATCCCCGGCCCGCGTCTACCCCCTCTCCAAGACGCCCCGCACCATCCCCGCCGTACGCGAGCACATACCCGCCCGGGGCCCGGGCTGGCGTCCCGCCTCGACCGCGCGGGTGGTCGTCACCGCCGGCGGGCTGGCCGACGAGGGGAAGCTCCTCGCCGGTGAGCTGCGGATGACGTACGGCGGTACGGCCGCACCTCGTGCCGGGGACGTGCAGCTCAAGCTGGACCCGGGTCAGGCGACGCGCGGCCCCGAGTCCTACACCCTCACCGTCACCAACCGGCGCGTCACCGTCTCCGGTCCCACCGAGGCGGGCGTCTTCTACGGCACGCGCACCCTCAAGCAGGAGGTGACCGGCGGCGGCACCGCGTCCGAGGGCGTCGTACGAGACCGGCCCGCCAAGCCGCAGCGCGGGCTGATGCTGGACATCGCGCGCAAGCACTTCACGGCGTCCTGGATCGAGGACCGCGTCCGTGAACTGGGCGACCTCAAGTTCAACGAGCTCGGCCTGCACTTCTCCGACGACCAGGGCTTTCGGATCGCCTCGGACACCCACCCGGAGATCGTGTCCAGGGACCACCTCACCAAGGCCGAGGTCCGCCGCATCCTCGCCCTCGCCGCGAGCCGCCACATCACCGTCGTCCCCGAGATCGACTCGCCGGGCCATCTGGGGGCGGTCCTCGCCGCTCACCCCGACCTCCAGCTGACCAACGCGCAGGGCACGCCGGCCCGCGGGGCGATCGACATCTCCAAGCCCGGGGCCGCGAAGATCGTCGACGATCTGCTGGGCGAGTACGCCGACCTGTTCCCCGGCGCGTCCTGGCATCTGGGCGGCGACGAGTACCGGGCCCTGACGGTCGCCAACCCGGCGGCCTCCTACCCGCAGCTCGCCGCCGCGGCCACCGCGAAGTACGGTGCCGGCGCCGGCGTCTCCGACCTCGCGACGGGCTGGCTCAACGACCGCGCCGCGACCGTGCGTTCCCACGCACCCCGGAACCGGACCGTGCGTGCCTGGAACGACGGCTTCTACGCGTCGAGTTCGGTCCAGGCGGGCAAGAACGTCCAGGTCGCCTACTGGACCGGCAAGGAGATCGGCGCCCGCAAGCCGACCGCGTATCTGAGCGCGGGCCGCAAGGTCGTCAACTACAACGACGAGTACCTCTACTACGTGCTCGGGCAGCCGAACACCTTCGTCTATCCCACCGGCGAGCGGATCTACAAGCAGTGGACGCCGCGGGTGCTGCGCGGCAGTACGGCCGTCTCCTCGACGTACGACAGCCAGATACTCGGCGGGGTCTTCGCCGTCTGGTGCGACCTCGCCGGATCGCAGACGCAGAGCCAGGTGGCCGCCGGAATCCGGCTGCCGCTGCGGGCGACCGTACAGAAACTGTGGGATCCCCGGGCCCAACCGTCCCTGTCCTGGACCGACTTCAAGAAGCTGGCGAAGCAACTGGGCTGAGAGGGGCCGCGGCAGGCGGGGCAGGCGGGGACGGGCTGATACCGGCTGGACGCGGGGGCGGGTTGAACCATAGGTTCCGCACACAGTTTCGTATTCGGGGGGATCCTTATGTTCAACAAGCGTGCCCAGACACCCACTCCGGCCGGACCCGTCGTCCAACCTGACGGACCGGCCTGGCTGCGGTCGCCCGTCTGGCTCGGCAAGGCCGTCGCCGTACTGCTCGGCGTGGTCATGGCCGCCGACCTCTTCGCCGTCTACGCCGGCATCACCATGCAGGACGCACTGGACTCCCTCGCGTACGACAGCCTCCCCTTCGAATACGGCACCGTCCTGCGCGACGCCGACCGCGCGGACTCGCTCTACAGCACCGCCGGATACATACAGACGGCGACCTTCTTCGTGACCGCCGTCGTCTACCTCGTCTGGTTCCTGCGCGTACGGGTCAACGCCGAGGTGTTCAACCCGTTCGGGCACAGCAAGAAGCGCATCTGGGCCGGCTGGTGCTGGTTCGTGCCGGTCGTGAGCCTGTGGTTCCCGCGCCGGATCATGCTGGACATCTGGGACGCCAGCAGCCCCGCGGGCACCCGCGCCCCGCACGGGCTGGTCAACGCCTGGTGGACGGTGTGGCTCGTCGCGCTTCTCAGCAGCCGGAACGACTTCAGGACGTTCCAACGTGCCGACACGGCCGAGGAGATCCGCAGCGCCGTCGACCAGGCGATGTTCTCCGACGCCGCCGAGATCGTGGCCGCCGTGCTCGCCATCCTCGTCGTGCTGCGGGTGACCCGTATGCAGAACGAGAAGGCGCTGCTCGGTCCCGCCGCCGTGGGCGTCTGACACGCCCGAAGCGTCGGATCCCTGGCCAACTGCCTTGTCTCTGTGGTGTATTCGGCGCGGGCACAGCGAGCAGAACCAGAACGCCAGGGGGATGGCATTGGGTTACTGGGGCTATTTGATCGTGGGCAGGAGCGAGCGGCCGCTCGCCGAGACCGACGCCCTGCGGGCGGTGCGCGACGCGCTCACCTCGCGCGAACGGCGGGACGACGGCTGGCAGGTCTGGGAGTACCCGAGCGGTGACGGTGACGTCGGCAGCATGAACACCCTCGCCCTGGAGACCGGCGCGCCCGCGCTCTTCGGGTACGTCATGGACAGTCACTGCGTCGTGCTGGAGGCGGCGGCACCCGAGAGCGGGGCGTGGACCACCTGTCTGGCACGCGGCGCCATGGCCGGGTACCTGGGCGACGGGGAAGGGGGAGGGGAGGAGGGCGGCGGGCTCACGCTCGACGACTACTTCCTCGAACCCGGCGACGCCGCCCGACGCGCGGTCGACTGGGCCGCGGAGGCCGGGCACACGGTGAACGCCGGGCCGCTCCTCGACGTACTGATTTCAGAGCCCGACCCATTGGCCGAAAACCTGTTCTTCCGGTTCCTCGACCGGCTCGGGGTTCTGCCCCTGTGACGCTCCGGGTACGTTGCACGCAGTAAGGGGAAATGCGGGCTCCGTAAGGGATGGCGCCCCGCGAGGGAGGCGTGCATGAGCCTGGTGGAACTGATCGCTCGGGCCGACGAGCGCGGCCTGGCAGCCAGCGGACTGGCTTGTTTGGATCGGTGCGTCGCTCTTCTGGGCGGCGACGACGAGATGCTGCGTCCCCTGTGGGCGAGTCTCGCCGACGGCGGCGACGCGGAGGAATGGGCGACCGGGCTGGAACAGGCCCGCCTCAAACTGGCCACGGATGGCACAGCGGAGACCGAGGGCGAGGCCGCGCTCCTCGCCCGGGGCATGCTCGCCGCCGCCCCCGACACCCGTTCCGAGGCCGAGGTACGCGAGTGGGCCGACGCCTGTTCCCTCGCCGCGCTCCGCATCCACCGGCTCCTGGACGCCTTCCCCGCCGGCCCTTCCTCCATCGAGTCGAACCGGGAAGGCCGTACGGAGGGCATCTCACCCCTCGTCGCGGCCGAGCTGCGGCGTCAGACCAAGGTGCTGGAGCTGCTCGCCGAGCACGGCTCCGGCGGGCTGCGGCAGGCGCTCGCGGTGTCCACGGAGGGCCGGCGCGTACTGCGCGCGGTGGTGTCGCGGCGGGCACGCGGCCGGGCCTGACCGCCCGGCCCCGGCGAGCCGTGTGGGTTTCCTGTGGGCGTCCCGGGAGGGAGCTGGGGTGGATCTGGGGTGGTCCCGTACCGATTCACGTCAGTCGCCGCAATGGGGTGACACCGGCCGCCACCTGCACGCTTTCCTTGACTGTGACAGCACATCGAGCACCAGAGCGACTGATACGCCCGCAGGCCGCCGCGAAGCCCGTACGGTGGGCCGCCGACACCGTCTCGACGATGCGCGAGGGCGCCCGACTGCGCCTCGACTACTCGACCCAGAGCCTGTGGCGCGTCGACCGCATGATCGAGGAACTCCGCCGCGAGCAGACCCCGTACGCCGCCGTGGAGTCGGTGCTGCGCGGCTTCGGTGCGTACGCCGGTGAGGTGATCGTGCGCCAGGCCCAGGGCAGCGCGGAGTGGCTCGAGGCGGGCGGCGGGCATTGGATCCGTACGGCCGACGGGCAGTTCTGGGACCCGGTCGACGAGGCCCGCCGCTGCTTCGGCGGCCACGGTTCGCTGCGGCTGCTGTGCCTGGACGCGACGGCGATCTGAGCCGACCCGGACCGGCCACCAGGACGGGCCTGAGCTGTGACACTTCCGCGCCGGGCGACGCAGATGCCCATGGGGACGGGGAAGTCGCCCCCGCACTCGTATCCGGTACGTCGGTTCGGTACGGACGAGGACAGCGCTTGGGCCAGGGACGACGGGAACCCCGCCGAGTACAGGCGTACGACGAGGAGTTGGGCGACGCGGTCACGCGGGCCCAGGACGGGGACGAGGCCGCCTTCGCGGTGGCGTACCGACTCGTGCAGCCCGGACTCCTCGGCTATCTGCGCGCCCTCGTCGGCGAGGAGGCGGAGGACGTGGCGTCCGACGCCTGGCTGGAGATCTCCCGCGACCTGGGCCGCTTCAAGGGCGACGGAGCGGGGTTTCGCGGCTGGACCGCGACCATCGCCCGCAACCGCGCCCTCGACCTGCTGCGCCGCCGACGGGTACGGCCGCAGGTGACGGCGCTCGAACCGTACGTACTGGACCTGCCCGGCCCCTCCAGCACTCCCGACCAGGCCCTCGAGACCCTGTCCACGGAGTACGCCCTCGGGCTCATCGCCGGGCTGCCGCGCGACCAGGCCGAGGCGGTCCTGCTCCGCGTGGTCGTCGGCCTCGACGCTCCCGCCGCCGCCCGCGTCCTCGGCAAACGCCCCGGCGCGGTACGTACGGCCGCACACCGCGGGCTGAGACGCCTCGCCCGGCAACTGGGGGAACCGGCATGAACGGCGGCGACAGCGGCGGCGACCGTGACCGGCGCCGGGACGACTGGCGCTGACCGGTTCGTGAGGGAGAGGGGCTGTCTCACTGGGCCTCAAGGATGAACGCCATAGGTACCGCGGTACTACCCGGCGGCCCAAGTGCGTCCTCCAGTGCCGGGGGACGGCGCGCATCCGCTCCTAGCTTGAGTTCGGGGCTGTTCCGGCCCCCTCCCCCCGACCTCTCGTCTCCCGCTGGAGTACACCGTGGCCACCTTTCTGTACCGGCTGGGCAGGCTCGCCTTCCGGCGACGCCGGCTCTTCCTCGCACTGTGGATAGTCGTCCTCGCAGCCGTCGGAGTGGGCGCCGCCAACAGCCCCGGCACCTCCACGGACGACTTCACCCTGCCCGGTACCCAGTCGCAGAAGGCGATCGACCTGCTGGAGAAGGAGTTCCCGCAGGCCTCCGCCAACGGTGCCACCGCCCGGGTCGTCTTCCAGGCGCCGAACGGGCAGAAGCTGACCTCCGGCGGCAACAAGTCGGTCGTCGAGTCCCTCGTGGCCGACCTGAAGACCGCCCCGCAGGTGGCGAACGCCTCCGACCCGTTCACCAGCGGGCAGGTCAGCAAGGACGGCACCATCGCCTTCGCGCAGGTCACCTACAAGGTGTCCAAGGCGGACCTCAGCGACGAGGCGTCGGGCGCCCTGACCAAGGCCGCCGACGAGGGTGAGAAGGCCGGACTCACGGTCAGCCTGGGCGGCAACGCGGTCCAGGAGAAGAGCGCCAGCAAGGCGGCCGAGATGATCGGTCTCGTGGTCGCCGCGTTCGTCCTGGTGATCACTTTCGGCTCGCTGCTCGCGGCGGGACTGCCGCTGCTCACCGCGATCATCGGCGTCGTGACCGCCGTCTTCGCGATCACCATCGCCACCGCGTTCGTGGACATGTCGTCGGCCTCCACGACCCTCGCGCTGATGCTCGGGCTCGCGGTGGCCATCGACTATGCCCTGTTCATCGTCTCCCGCTACCGCAGCGAGCTCCGCGAGGGCCACGAACCGGAGGAGGCCGCGGGGCGGGCCCTGGGCACCGCCGGTTCGGCCGTCGTCTTCGCCGGTCTGACCGTGATCATCGCGCTGGCCGGACTGAGCGTCATCGGCATCAAGATGCTCACCACGATGGGGCTGGGGGCCGCCTTCGCGGTCGCGGTCGCCGTCGTGATCGCGCTGACCCTGCTGCCCGCGATGCTCGGCTTCGCCGGGACGCGGATCACCAAGGGCAAACTGACGACCCAGCGGCTGCGCGCGCAGGAGCGCGGCGAGGGCGAGACGATGGGCGTCCGCTGGGGACGGTTCGTCACCCGCAACCCCGTCAGGATGCTCGTCGGGTCGGTGCTCGTCCTCGGTGTGCTGGCCATCCCCGCCCTGTCGATGCGGCTGACCCTGCCCGACGACAGCATGGCCGCCCCCGGCAGCACCCAGCGCGCCTCCTACGACACCCTGAGCAAGGGCTTCGGCGAGGGCTTCAACGGACCGCTGACCGTGGTCGTCGACGCCCGCGACAGCAAGGACCCCAGGGCCGCCGCGGCCGACGCGTACGCCAAGGTCGGCAAGCTGCCCGACGTCGCCGCCGCTCGCCCCGCCGTCTTCAACGAGGCCGGGGACGTGGCTCTGATCGGCGTCGTGCCGAAGAGCTCCCCGTCCAGCGAGGACACCAAGGACCTGGTCAACGCCATCCGCGACCAGAGCGCCGGCCTGCACGCGGACACCGGCGCGGATCTGCTGGTCACCGGCACGACGGCCGTCAACATCGACGTGTCCGCGAAGCTGGGCGAGGCCCTGCTGCCCTATCTGGCCATCGTCGTCGGCCTCGCCCTGATCCTGCTCCTGCTGGTCTTCCGGTCCATCCTGGTCCCGGTCAAGGCGGCGCTCGGCTTCCTGCTCAGCATCGTCTCCACCCTCGGTGTGGTGGTCGCCGTCTTCCAGTGGGGCTGGCTGAAGGACGTCTTCGGTATCGACGAGGCGGCACCGATCGTCAGCGTCCTGCCGATCTTCATGATCGGCGTGGTGTTCGGTCTCGCCATGGACTACGAGGTCTTCCTCGTCACCCGGATGCGTGAGGAGTTCGTCCACGGTGCCGAACCCACCGAGGCCATCGTCGCCGGGTTCCGGCACGGCGCCCGGGTGGTCACCGCCGCCGCCGTCATCATGATCGCGGTGTTCGCCGGGTTCCTCCTGGACGACACCGCGCTGATCAAGTCCATCGGGCTGGGGCTCGCCGCCGCCGTCCTCTTCGACGCCTTCGTCGTCCGGATGACCATCGTCCCGGCGGTGATGACCCTGCTCGGCCGCCGCGCCTGGAGCCTGCCGGCCTGGCTCGACCGGATCCTGCCGAACGTGGACGTCGAGGGCGAGAAGCTGCGCCACACCCTGGAGGCCCAGCGGTCGCAGAACGGCCCGGGCGGTGACAGGCCGGAGCAGGCCGAGCCCACGCCGCTGCACCAGGGCTGACACGCACCGCCGCACCGAAGAGCGCCGCGGTCGAAGCCATACGATCCCCCCGAGCGGGACGGATCCCGGCCGACCGTGTCCTCGAAACTCCGCCCGTCGGCCCCCCTTCCCCCTGGGCCGACGGGCGGATCCGCCTGCTCCGTGAAGGGCGTACACCGTGACCTCGACAAACGCACCCGAGTCCACCGCCGACAGCGGCGAGCGGGTGCTGCGCATTCCGGGGCCGCTGATGAGCGATCCCGAGTACCGCGTGATCCGCTCGCTCATCCTCCGGCTGGCCACCTGGCGCCTGGCCGACCAGGCCCATCCGCGGGTCAGGCGATGGGCGGTGCCGGCCCTGTGCGCGGTGCTCGGCCTGCCCGCCGTACTGCACGCCTCCGACGGCCGCGAGGCGTTGACCGCCCTGGCCCTGGCGGTCGCCTACGCCGTTCCGCTGCTGTGGCGGGACCGCCGGCCGCTGCTCGTCTTCGCCGTCGTCTCCTGCGTCCTGGCGGCCTCGTTCCCGCTCGACACCATCAGCGGCTCCGCCACCGCCTGGGTGCTGGCCCTCCACCAGGTGGGCCGGCACGAGACGCCCCGCCGACTCGCCCTCGCCGCCTCCGCCGCCCTCGTGGAGATCCTCGTGTGGGCCTTCTTCGCCCGGAGCGGTCAGCAGCTGGAGCAGATGACGCGCCCCGACGTGGTGACGCTCATGGTGATCCTCCTGTTGTGGGGGAGTGCCGCGCTCGGACTGGCCGGCCGGCTGGTGGACGCGGCCATGGCCTCGCTGGAGAAGGAACGCGACCAGCAGGCACGCCTCGCCACCGCCCAGGAACGCGCCCGGGTCTCCCGCGAGATGCACGACATCCTCGGCCACACCCTGGCCGTCATCGTCGGCCTCGCCGACGGAGCCGCCGCCCTCGCCGTGACCAGGCCCGAGAGCGGCGCCGACACGCTGCGCATCATCGCCGACAGCGGTCGCGACGCCCTGGGCGAACTGCGCCGCCTCCTCGCCGTCATCGGCGACGAGGACGCCCCACGGGACCAGGCCCCGCTCGCGCCCCAGCCGGGCCTGGCCGACCTCGACGCGCTGCTGCAGCGGATCCGCGCGGCCGGCCCCACCGCAACCCTGCGCACCGAGGGCGACCTCACCGGCCTCACCCGGGGTCTGCAGCTCGCCGTCTACCGCATCGTCCAGGAAGCCCTCACCAACAGCCTCAAGTACGCGGGCCCCGACACCACGGTGACCGTCACCGTCACGGCCGACGCCCACCTCGTACGGGTCGCCGTGGAGGACACGGGCCCCGCGCACGCCACGAAAGCGGCCCGCCCGAGCGGCGCCGGCAGCGGCCGGGGCGTCGTCGGCATGCGCCAGCGGGCCGCGCTCTACGAGGGCAGCATCGCCGGCGGCCCCAACCTCCGCGGCGGCTGGACCGTCCGAGCCCTCCTGAAGGCCGGCCCGTCGACCCCGTCCGCCACCGGTACGACCAACCACCCCGCACAGGAGCCGCCCGCATGACCACCGTGCTCATCGTCGACGACCAGGCCCTGCAACGCCTCGGCTTCCGCATGCTGTTGCAGGCCCAGCCGGACATGTCCGTCGTGGACGAGGCCGTCAACGGCAGCGAGGCGGTCCGCAAGGCGGCCGAACTGCGTCCCGACGTCGTCCTGATGGACGTACGCATGCCCGGCATGGACGGCATCGAGGCCACCCGGCGCATCGTCGAGTCCGGGGGCCGCTCAAAGGTCCTCGTGCTGACCACGTTCGACCTCGACGAGTACGCCTACGAGGCCCTGCGTGCCGGAGCCAGCGGCTTCTTCCTCAAGGACGCCCGCCCCGACGAACTCGTGGTCGGCATCCGCGCGGTGGCCGCCGGGGACTCCGTGATCTCCCCCGGCATCACACAGCGGCTCATCGACACGTTCACCCAGCGGGCGCCAGGCGGCCGGGGCGCAGCGCAGGAAAGCCGGCTCGCGGTCCTGACCGAGCGCGAGCGGGAGGTGCTCGTCGCGGTCGCCTCCGGCTGGACCAACATCGAGATCGCCGAGCGGCTCCACCTGGCCGAGTCGACCGTCAAGTCCCACGTCAGCCGCATACTCGCCAAGATCGGCGCCCGAGACCGAGTCCAGGCGGTGATCTTCGCCTACGACACGGGACTGGTACGGCCGTCGTGAAGCCCCTGGCCGGCAGGACGCGGACTCCCGTGCCTCGGGTGACGCCGGGCCGGCCGGAGCGAGGGCGGGCGCCGATGGACCACGGAGACGACCGGGGCCGCCACCCCCCACAGGAGAGGCCCCGGCCGTCGCGCGGTACGGGCCGCGCGGCGGCCCGTACCTTCTACAGCGCCACGCGTTCGTTTTCTGTCACACCGTCACCGCGTCACGAGTCAGTTGCACAATGGACGGACATGGACGAGGAGCACTTTGACGCCGTAACGTGCCTTTCGCTACAGGTCGCGGACGACGGGCACCCACGTCCTTGAGGCCTGGGACCGCAACCATTCATTGAGGAACCACGACGGCGAGGACCGGGTCCGCGAGAGCGGCGCCGGTTCAGGTGCGAAGAGGTGTGGTGCAGGGGGACGACGCGGAGCTGACCACCGCGGTGCTTGCGGCACAGGCTGGGGACGAGACCGCTTTCCGGACTGTGTACCGCTCGGTGCACCCACGGCTGCTCGGGTACGTACGGACGCTGGTCGGCGATCCGGACGCCGAGGACGTGACGTCCGAGGCCTGGCTCCAGATCGCCCGTGACCTGGACCGGTTCAGCGGGGACGCGGACCGGTTCCGGGGCTGGGCCGCCCGGATCGCCCGCAACCGTGCCCTCGACCACATACGTATGCGTGGCCGCCGCCCGGCGATAGGCGGCGACGAGACCGAGCTGTCCGGCCGGGCCGCCGACTCCGACACGGCGGACGAGGCCATGGAGTCCCTGGCCACCGACAGCACCCTCTCCCTCATCGCCCGGCTGCCGCAGGACCAGGCCGAGGCCGTCGTCCTGCGGGTGGTCGTCGGCCTCGACGCCAAGACCGCCGCCGAGACCCTCGGCAAGCGCCCCGGAGCCGTACGTACGGCGGCGCACCGCGGTCTGAAACGGCTCGCGGAGTTGCTCGGGGCGGACCCGGACGCGACCGCCGCGCTCGACGCGCTGCCGCTCCAACGGGAACCGCACGGACGTGCGGTGACGTCGGCCGGTGTGACGCATACGCGTTCGCGGACGCAGAAGGACATGTGATGGCCGACGACGACCGGTACAGGTGGCTGGACCGCGCCACGGCGGAGCGTTTGCTGAGCGGGGAGTCACTGGAGGCCTCACTGGCGTCCGCGGGCCCCGAAGCCCGTGACCAGGCCGAGCGGCTCGCCAAGACACTGGACTCCCTCTCCGTGGACAGCCCGCCGAGCGGCGACGAACTACCGGGCGAGGCCGCCGCGTTGGCCGCGTTCCGCAAGGCCCGCCCGGTCGCGGACCTCACCACCGGCGCGCCCGTGACGAACCCGGGCCCGGACATCGGTCTCGTCCGGGTGGGAGGCGCCGGGCGCTTCGGTGCCTCCCGGCGACGCGGCGTCCGTCCGGCCCGCTGGGGCCGCCCCCTGCGGGCGGGGCTCGGTGCCGCGCTGGCCGCCGGAATGGTCGGCTCGGTCGCGATGGCCGCCGGTGCCGGGGTCCTCCCGAACCCGTTCCGGGGTGGCGACCCCGGACGCCCCGCCGCCACCGTGTCCGCCGGTGAGTCGTCCGGCTCCGTGCCCGACTCGCCCTCTCCGGACGGCGGCACCCGGGGCAGGAGCGTGCCGTCCCAGGGGCCCGACGTCACGACCGGGGGCTCCGGCGACCAGGGTTCCGCCGGCGGTGGCGGAGCCAAGGCCGGTCCGGGCGACGGGAAGCAGGGGTCGCGCTCCGACATGAGCCTGCCCGGCGACTGGCGCGGCGGACTCGCCTCGTCGTGCCGGGACATGCGCAGCGGCAAGAAGCTGGAGACGGAGCGCAGACGGGCCCTGGAGAAAGCGGCCAAGGGTGCCAAGAAGGTGCCGAAGTACTGCGAGAAGACCCTGAACCACGAGCCGGCCGGCCGCCCGAACCCCAACACCGGCACAGGCACAGGCACAGGCCCCGGCACCGGGCAAGGCGGGGGAGAGGTCGGTGCCGAGGGCGGCCAGAGCGGCGCCGGTGACGGCGGCGGAAACGGCCACGGCGACGGTGGCAACGGCCACGGCGACGGCGGAAACGGCCACGGCGGCGGGAACGGCCAGGGCAACGGCGACGGCCACGGCGGCGGCGGAAACGGTCACGGCAACGGCCAGGGGAACGGCCCCGGCACAGGTCACGGCGGCCGTGCCGTGTCGGGACCGGCGCCCGCCCCGACGTCCTTCACCGCCGTAGGCGCGGACAAACCCCGAGACGAACCGGCCCCGGCCCCCGGCCCGTCGTACGGCATCCTGCCGCTGCCGAAGACCGACTGAGCCCCGCACACCCCACCGGTCACGCCCCCCGCACCACCCCGGGAATGATCGCAGTGCACCCCCTCCGACCTGCGCGAACGCGTGCCGAAGATCTTTTCTCCGGCCGGGGTGTGACGTTTTCGGCCGTGCCGACGCAGTAGACAGTGAGCCGACTGGTCATCGGTTCCTCGCACAGAGCCGGGGTTCCCCCCGTACCTACGGCTCGTGCACCTGGCGCGGGCGGGACACGTTCCCCCGGTCCCGTCCGCGCCCCATATCACCACCACTCGCCGCCGGCGCCGGCTCACCAGTAGATGACGACCTTGTCGCCGGTGCTCACCTCGGCGAAGATCGCGGCGATCGCCGTCTCGTCCCGTACGTTCACACAGCCGTGCGAGGCACCGCCGTAGCCGCGGGCCGCGAAGTCGGCGGAGAAGTGCACCGCCTGGCCCCCGCTGAAGAACATCGCGTAGGGCATCGGGGAGTCGTAGAGCGTCGACACATGGTGCCGTGACTTCCAGTAGACGCTGAAGACGCCTTCCCGGGTCGGTGTGTACTGGCTGCCGAACCGCACGGACATCGTCGAGACGGTCCGGCCGTCGATCATCCAGCGCAGCGTCCGGCTCGTCTTGCTGATGCACAGCACCCGGCCCCTGAGACAGCGCGGGTCGGGATAGGCGGCCGGCTGCCCGCCCATCAGATACAGCTCCCACTGCCCCGGCTCGCGCGTCATCCGCAACAGCCGCTGCCAGGTGACGGTGTCGGTCTTACCCGTGCGCGGCAGCCCGCGCTTGCCCTGGAAGCCCTTGACGGCGCTCTCCGTCAGATCGTCGTACGACCCGGTCGGCCCGTCGAACAGCCAGGCGACCTGATGCAGCCGCGCCTGAAGCTCGCGCACATCACGCCCGCTGTCACCGCGCGACCAGAGAACGGGAGCGGGCGGCGCGGGAGCCGCTTTCTTCGGCGCAGGTGCCGGTACTGGTGTCGATTTCGGTGGCCGCGTCGGAGCCGGTGCTGGAGCCGGGATCGAAGCGCCTGTCCGGGCCGGCGCCGGATCGTCCCCGGTGCCGGGTTTGTCGTCGGCGGGCGGACGCGAGACCTGGATGTGCACCGGCGAACGCGCCTCACCGTCCGGATCGGTGGTCTGCACCGTGCAGCCGCCCACGACGAGAGCCGCGAGAACCGCGGAAATCACCTTTCGCATGTCCGTAGTACGCAAGCCGAACCCCCCGAAGCTCATCGTCCCTACCTCCCATCCGTCCATCCGTCCGTCCCTCGGTGCTTCCCCGCACATGACCCGGGACGAACTACGCGGCATTGTTGTGTGCGGCGACTGGCAACGTACGCGGAAGGACACACCATGACGCGTGAGTCCGAGTCGGGACTACCCGTCGAACCGGTGTACAGCCCCGACACGCTCGCGGACTGGGACCCGGCGCGGAAGCTGGGCGAGCCCGGCGAGTACCCCTTCACCCGGGGCGTGTACCCCACCATGTACACGGGCCGCCCCTGGACGATGCGCCAGTACGCCGGTTTCGGCACCGCCGTGGAGTCGAACGCGCGCTACCGGCAGCTGATCGCCCACGGCACGACGGGACTGTCCGTCGCGTTCGACCTGCCGACCCAGATGGGCCACGACAGCGACGCCCCGATCGCGCACGGCGAGGTCGGCAAGGTGGGCGTGGCGATCGACTCGGTCGACGACATGCGGGTGCTGTTCGACGGGATCCCGCTGGACAAGGTCTCGACGTCGATGACGATCAACGCCCCCGCCGCTCTCCTGCTGCTCATGTACCAGCTGGTCGGCGAGGAACAGGGCGTCCCGGCGGACCGCCTCACGGGCACGATCCAGAACGACGTACTGAAGGAGTACATCGCGCGGGGAACGTACATCTTCCCGCCGAAGCCCTCCCTGCGCCTGACCGCCGACATCTTCGCGTACTGCGGGGCCGAGATCCCGAGATGGAACACGATCTCGATCTCCGGCTACCACATGGCGGAGGCGGGTGCGAGCCCCGCACAGGAGATCGCGTTCACGCTCGCGGACGGCATCGAGTACGTCCGGACGGCCCTCGCGGCCGGTATGGACGTCGACGACTTCGCCCCGCGCCTGTCCTTCTTCTTCGTGGCCCGTACGACGATCCTGGAGGAGGTCGCCAAGTTCCGTGCGGCCAGGCGTATCTGGGCGCGGGTGATGAGGGACGAGTTCGGCGCGCGGAACCCCAGGTCGTGGATGCTGCGTTTCCACACGCAGACCGCCGGGGTGCAGCTGACGGCTCAGCAGCCCGAGGTGAATCTGGTCCGGGTGGCGGTCCAGGGCCTCGCGGCGGTGTTCGGCGGCACCCAGTCCCTGCACACCAACTCCTTCGACGAGGCGATCGCCCTGCCCACCGACAAGAGCGCCCGGCTGGCCCTGCGTACCCAGCAGGTCCTCGCCCACGAGACGGACGTCACGGCGACGGTGGACCCCTTCGCCGGTTCGTACGCCGTCGAGCGGATGACCGACGACGTGGAGGCGGCGGCGGTCGGCCTGATGCGGCGGGTGGAGGACCTCGGCGGCGCGGTGGCCGCGATCGAACACGGCTTCCAGAAGAGTGAGATCGAGCGCGTCGCCTATCGCATCGCCCAGGAGACGGACGCGGGCGAGCGGGTCGTGGTCGGCGTCAACCGCTTCCGTCTCGACACGGAGGAACCGTACGAGCCCCTCCGCGTGGACCCGGCGATCGAGACCCAGCAGACACAACGACTCAGCGCTCTCCGGGCGACCCGCGACCGGGAGAAGATCGACACGACCCTGACCGCCCTCCGGCAGGCGGCGGCAGGCACGGCCAACGTCCTGTACCCGATGAAGGACGCCCTGCGGGCCCGCGCGACGGTGGGGGAGGTGTGCGGGGCGTTGCGGGAGGTATGGGGGGTCTACGCTCCCACAGATGCCTTCTGACCTGGCGGCATGAAGGGAATCGAGGCATGATCCAGCTCTTCTTCTCGGCGACGCAGTACGCCGCCGCGACCGTCGTCGCCGCGATTCGTGCCGGGCTCTTCGGGCCGCGTGAGGATCACCGACGTGTCCTCGTGGTCAGTGACACCGCCCCGGTTCCCGAGGCCGGTACCCCGCTGGACCGGATGGCGGGCTTCGAGAGGCTGCGGTCCGAGTTCGACGAGGTGCGTTCCTGGAACGAGTTCGTCTTCCCGCACCACCCCAGCGCCTGGTCCCCGACCGCCCAGGACGCCCCGATGTGGGAGAAGGCCGTACGCCTGGCCTGGGACCTCGGTGACGAGCCCGTCGAGATCGCCTGCGAGTCCCTCCAGGCCAACCCCTCCCGCGCGGTCGCCGACATCTTCGCCGACAGCCCCATCCATGTGTACGCGGACGGCTTGATGAGCTACGGCCCCACCCGCAACCGCATCCCGCACGGCATGAGCACCCGCATCGACCGCGTCCTGCACCTCGACCTCGTACCGGGGCTCAAGCCGCTGCTGCTCGCCGAGTACGGCGTGCGGCCCGTCGCGATCCCGAACGAGCCGATCGTCGCCGTACTGAACGAGATGGGCGAGCAGGGCGCGGCCCTCCTCGGAGAGTGCGTGCCGGACCTGAACCGGCCCACCGCCGTGCTGCTCGGGCAGTACCTCTCCGCCCTCGGCCTCATCTCAGGGGAGGAAGAGGAGGAACTGCACGTACGGATGCTGTGCGCGGCGGCGAAGGCCGGCCACACCCACGTCCTGTTCAAGCCCCATCCCAGCGCCCCGGCCGCGTACGCGGGCACCCTGGAGAACGCCGCGAGGGAGCTGCACATGCACCTGACCGTGCTGCGCGAGCCGGTGCTGGCCGAGACGGTCTTCGCCCAGCTGAAGCCCGACCTGGTCATCGGCTGCTTCTCCACCGCCCTGATGACCGCCGCGGCCTTCCACGGCATCCCCGTCGCCCGCGTCGGCACCCGCACGCTCCTCGACCGCATCACCCCGTACGAGAACAGCAACCGGATCCCGCTCACCATCGTCGACGCGGCCCTCCCCGACGCCGAGGACGGGCCGTCGGACTTCATGTGCTCGCCGACCGATGCCGGTGTGGCCGAGCGGCTGACGCCGCTGGTGCGCGCGGTGGGGTACTGCATGCAGCCCCGCAAGCATCCGGAGCTGCGCGACGAGGTCGCCGCCTGGTTGAGCACCCGGTCTGCGGCGGACGCCCACTACTTCGAGCGCCGCCGCCTCACCGGTCTCCGCCTCTACCCGGCGCGGCCGGGTCAGACCTTGTGGAACCGGGCCGCCTGCACGGTCATCGCGCGCTTGAGCCGGGGCCCGAACGGCTTCTCGACCAGGCGGTGGATCGCATAGGCCAGGACGAGCATGCTCGTGATGGTCGCGGCCAGCGTCAGGTACGGGTCGAGGCCGAGGCCGCGGTGCAGCACCCGGACGAAGAACCAGCCCAGGTGCTCGTGGATCAGGTAGAAGGGGTACGTCAGGGCCCCGGCGACCGTCAGCCAGCGCCAGTTCATCCAGCTCAGCCAGCCCAGCGCCACCACGGCGACGGCCACGAAGGCGAGCAGCACGAGGAACTGGATGACATGCGGGTTGCGGTGGAAGTCGCCGGTCGCGCCGGGGTGCCACAGCTCGACCGTCGCGTAGCGCTGCCCGAGCAGGAACGAGGCGCCGACTATGCCCCAGGTCAGCAGGTCGCTGCCGAACTTGTGGATCAGGAAGAGCGCCAGGCCGCCGACGAAGTAGGGCGAGTACTCGGGCATCACGATCTGGTCCACGAGCGGGTCGTTGGTGACCCCCGCGATCCCGCTGGCGAGCGTCCACAGCAGGCAGAAGATCACCACGCTGCGGTAGTTGACGCCCTTCCAGACCACGAGCAGCGCGAACAGCGCGTAGAAGCGCACCTCGACCCAGAGCGTCCAGCACACACCGAGCACCCGCTTCACGCCCATGGGCTGCTGCAGCATGGTGAAGTTGACGAGGACCTCGTCGGTGCGCAGCGGGTGCACGACCACGGGCAGCAGATACGCGGCGACGGTGATGATGACGATCGCGACCCAGTACGCCGGGTAGAGACGGGCGATACGCGAGCGGAAGAAGTCGCCGACCGTACGGCCCCAGCTGCTCATGCAGATCACGAAGCCGCTGATGACGAAGAAGAACTGCACACCGAGGCAGCCGTACACCGCCGCCTGGGACAGGGTCGGGAACATCAGGCCCGGCGACTGGTTCCAGGACTCGGAGATCGTCCCGCCCCGGCCGGCGTAGTGGTAGAAGGCGACCATCAGCGCGGCGAGGAGCCGAAGCCCGTCCAGCGCGCGCAGGCGGCTACCGGCCCGCGCGGGAGTGGGCGCGGGGGGCACGGCCGGGCCGGCCGGTTCGGCGTCCGCACGCGCAGCCGGTGGCGATGCCGGATGCGGGGGTGCCATGGTCTGGTCGGCCGCGGTCATCGTGAAGCCTTTCGGGACAAGGACTGTGGGCAGCAGGGACCGGAGGGGTCAGAGGCAGCGCACGGCACCCGCACAGAAGTTGTACGGGTGAAGGATAGGACAGTGTATTGACCCCCGAGGCCGCACATGGGTTGCCCCCCGTTTCGCAAGGAAACGGGGGGCAACTGTCCTACGGTTCAGTCCGCTTCTACTTCTTCACGGTCTTGCCCAGGGCCCGCGCCCGGCGGGCGATGCGCCGCACGGTCGCGTTGCGCGGGATGAACGCCAGCTGCACGGGCACGGAACCCGGCAGGGCCAGTGCGGTCAGCCGGCGGCGCTTGAAGTAGCGCCAGGTGTGCGCGTCGAGCCGCGTGGAGAGGTACTTCTCCGCCTCCGGCCGCAGCTTGGGGTAGATCTTCGGTTGCATGGCGAACCCGACGGCCTTGACCAGCCCGGCCAGGTCCTCGTCCACCCGCCCCCGCGAGGGCATCGCCCACTTGGCCACCGCCGCGGCGTCCTCCAGGTCGGGCAGCAGCGCGTCGACGATGGTCAGGGGCACCCGGTTGCTGTTCTGGTAGGGCGCGAGCCGCTCCAGCAGGGTGTCCGTGCCGACCCGGGCGACCGGGATGCCGTACAGACCGGCCGCGGTGAGCAGCCCGGTGGAGAAGCAGCCGACGACGAGCGAGGGCCGGGTCTGCTGGAAGACCACCTCGGCGAGCACCGGCCGGTCCAGCACGGTGAGCTCGGCGCCGAGCTTCTTCGCCTCGTTCTCCAGGGTCTGCGACCAGTGCGCGGGCGCGACCGGGTGCGGCTTGAAGACGATCTTGCGGTGGCCGCGCGCCACGGCGCCCCGCATCATGCGCACGTGCAGCTCCTCCTCCTCTTCGGGAGTGAGGATGCTGAGCGCCGACAGGTACTGGCCGAGCAGCAGCGCGGGACCCTCGCCGGAGCCGGCCGCCGCGGTCGTCCCGCCCTTGACCCCCTCCTCGGCGGCCGCGGACTCCGCGAGCTCGCCGAGGACCTTGAGGAACGCCTCCGACGGCACCAGCTCGGGCTCCACCCCGAACTCGGTGAGCAGCAGCGGCTTGAGCCCGGGTACGAGATCGAGGTGCAGCAGCCGTCTGATGCCGGTGCCGACCAGTGGGTCGATCTTGTCGCGCGTGGGGCCGTAGCTCATCAGGCCGTCCGCGTAGACGTCGACGGGCGCGCCGTTGAACAGACGGCACAGCGCCAGCGAGGGATTGACCTGGACGGACTCGACGGCGAGCTCGACGTGGTCGTCACCGAGGTTCCACAGGAGCCGCAGATGACGCTCCCATATGGGGATGTCGTCGGCGCGCGGGCTCCAGCCGCTGGGGTGGAAGGGGTAGATGGCCTCGTTCCACGAGAGCACGTCGTCGAAACGCTCGCGGACCCGGTCGAAACCGGACATCTCGTCGAGACCGGGGGTGATCTCGGGGGCGGCGGTGTTGTTGGTGACCAACAACACCCTCCGGTCGGCCGGTTCGAACAGCCCGGCGTCCAGCGCGGCGGCCACCGTGGCGGCGCCGTACAGCGTGGACGCGACGAAGATCTGAGTGGTGCGCGCCATCAGCCGGCCACCTTCTCCGCGGCGACGGGCCTGCGCCGCACCCGGCGCAGCCGACCGGCGCGCGTGGCGTCCATGGAGTTGATCGCCTCCGTGAGGACGTCCTGCGGCATCCGCTTCAGGGCGGCTGAGCTCAGTGAGCGCAATTCTCGAGCCACGGCGGGTTCGAACCTCTCGATCGATCCGAGATGATGGGCCATGATCGCGCAGTACGTGCGCACTGCCTTGGGCAGCAGCCTATCGGCCTCGGCATCCCGGGCGGTCTCCTCGATCACCTGGTCGAAGGCGCGGATGAAGTCCAGTTGCCGGGTGTCACCGATCTGAGTGAGGGACGACGTGACCCCGCGCCGGTAGAAGACGCCGAGCAGTCCCACCACGGCGAACGTCTCCGCCTCCCGGTGCAGCTTCCAGATCCACGGCCGGTCCTCCGCCGTGCGCAGCCCGTCCCTGAAGTGCAGGACGCCGCGGTCGACGAGCCGGCGGTGATAGATGCCCGCCCAGGCATAGGCGTAGTCGACGGACGTGGTGCGGTCGGTCGGCAGAATCGCGTCCCGCGGAGACATCACCACCCCGCGCCGGCCATGCGGAACCCGGTGGATCGTGCGCGCCTTGCCGGTGCACTGCACATGATCCGTGCGGACGAAATCGCAGCCCAAGTCCTCAATAGAAGCGAGGAGTTGGGAGAAATAACCGGGCGCGAGCCAGTCGTCGCCGTCGAGGAACGTGAGGTATTCGCCACGCGCTTTGTCGATCCCGGTGTTGCGGGCGGTGGCCAGTCCTCCGTTCTTCTCGTGGCTGACCAGCACGGCGCCCGGCAGCTCGCGCTCTGCGCGCGCGAGGATGTCCGGAGTCTCGTCGCGCGAGCAGTCGTCGACGAGAATGAACTCGAAGTCCTCGCGCGCGTTGGCGCGGAGGCTCTTCAGAGTGTCGGGCGCGTATTGCTGCACGTTGTAGAACGGCACGATGACGGAGAGCTTGACCACGGGTCCAGGTTAGAGCCTCTCCGGAGCTCGTACTTTACCCGGGGTTAGAGGTGCGGCGAACTGCATGTGTCGGCCCGGTGAATCAAGGGGGTTTCTGCATGTATGGCGCCCCGAATCAAGCGGCGTCGATCTTTTGTTAACCCTTTGTTGCCTCGGGATTGGGCGGAAGCACCCCATGTCGGCTTAAGGTCTTGGGCGTGCCAGCCAGTACCTCGAGCCCCATGAGGGTCGCCGTTCTCGCCGATTCCGACACTCGGTGGAAATGGGGTGCACTCACCGCCAGTCGTATTTCTCCTGATAATTCAGACATTCTCCTCGACGGCTACCTCCTTCGAGGCAGAGCCACCCCAACGGCCCGCCAGCTCCAGGAGGTCGGCGTCACCGCGGACTCGCTGCGCGAGGTGACCGCCCTGGAGTTCCTGCGGGCCATGGAGCAGGAGGAGCCGTACGACATCCTCGTACTCGCCCTGGTCGGCGGCGGTGTGCAGGCGATGCTGCACGGCCTGGCGAAGGTGTGGGACGACACGGCCCTGCGTCCCGTCGTCGTCACCGGCTACGTGGGCGTCGTCTACGAGAAGCTCACCGACGGACTGCTGCTGCGCCACGGCGCGGACCTGGTCCTCGCCAACTCCCGCCAGGACGCCGACCGCTTCAAGGCCGTATACGACGGGGTCGGTGCCGATTCGTCCTCTGTGACCGAAGTCGCACTCCCCTTCCTGGGCGGTACGACGTACACAGGTGAGCATGGTCACCCCTACACGGTGGTGTTCGCCGCCCAGCCCTCCGTCCCGGAGAGCCGCAAGGACCGTACGTATCTGCTGGACCGCCTCGTGCAGCACGCGAAGCTGCACCCCGAGCGCGAGGTGCTGCTCAAGCTGCGCTCCAAGCCCGGCGAGCACACCACGCACATCGAGGAACTCCCGTACCAGAAACTGGCCCAGCGCGCCGACCTTCCGCCGAACTTCAAGCTCGTCTACGGGCACATGGGCGAGGTCCTGGACCGTACGGACCTGCTGGTCACCATCAGTTCCACGGCGGCCCTGGAGTCCCTGCACCGCAGCATCCCGACCGTCGTGCTGAGCGACCTGGGAGTGCGCGAGTCGCTCGGCAACCACCACTTCGTGGGCTCCGGCTGCCTCGCCTCCTGGGCGCAGTTGGACGAGGGTCACCAGCCCGTTCCCGACCCGGAGTGGGTGGCGCGTCAAGGTGTCGCCGCTGATGGCTCGTACGAGACGGCCTTCGACGCGGCACGCGACAGGATCGACCGTCTTCTGGGATCCTCGAAGCTTCCGCCCCTGGCTCCGTACTACACGCCGATGACGGCTCCCGGATATTTGCCGGGTATTCTCGCTCGGCACCACCTCGGCCCCGACGGCGTTCCGCTGCCCGGAGCGCCGGCCGCCGACAAGGAGCCGGGAGCGGTGCGGCAGATCGTGCGTCGCGCGGCCCGCGGCGCCTACCGGCACGGCGTGCAGCGCGTCGCGCCCGTGATCCGGCGGATGGGGGAGCTGTGACCCACCGGATCCCCCGTCAGACACGCGAAGAGCGTCAAGGAGTGCAGGCAATGTCCAACCCGGAAGCGGGCCGAGCGACCGCGCGGCCCCGCGTGCTCGCGGTCATCCCCGCCAGAGGCGGCTCCAAGGGCGTCCCCGCGAAGAACCTGCTGCCCGTCGGCGGGGTCCCGCTGGTCGCCCGCGCGGTGCGCGAGTGCCTCGCCGCCAAGCTGGTCACGGACGTCGTCGTCTCCACCGACGACCAGGCGATCGGTGCCGCCGCCCGCCAGGCCGGCGCCGAGGTCGTCCTGCGGCCCGCCGCCATCGCCGGTGACACGGCGACCTCCGAGGCCGCGGTCCTGCACGCCATGGACGCCCACGAGGCGCTGCACGGCGTCAAGGTCGACGTCGTCCTGCTCGTGCAGTGCACCAGCCCGTTCATCGTCCGCGAGGACGTCGACGGCGTCGTCAACGCGGTCGTGCACAACGGCGCGGACAGCGCGCTGACCGTCGCCCCCTTCCACGGCTTCATCTGGCGCGACGCCGCCGACGACCCGCAGGCGGTGCCCGGCGAGCGCACCGAGGTCGAGGGCGGCACCGGCAGCGTGGCCACCGAGACGGTGACCGTCGGCGGCGGCTATGGCGTAAATCACGACAAGTCCTTCCGGCCCCGCCGCCAGGACCGTCCCCAGGACCTCCTGGAGACCGGCGCCGTCTACGCCATGAACGCGGCGGGCTTCCGCAAGTCGAACCACCGTTTCTTCGGTCACACCGAACCCGTGCGCACCGACCCGGCCCGTGTGCTGGAGATCGACGACCCGCACGACCTCGCCCGCGCCCGGGCCCTCGCGACGCTCTTCGACGCGAACCGCCCCGGCGCCCTCCCGACCGCCGACGACATCGACGCGGTCGTACTCGACTTCGACGGCACCCAGACCGACGACAGGGTGCTGATCGACTCCGAGGGACGGGAGTTCGTCTCCGTGCACCGCGGCGACGGACTCGGCATCGCGGCGCTGCGCAAGAGCAGCCTCAAGTTGCTGATCCTGTCCTCGGAACAGAACCCGGTCGTCGCCGCCCGCGCACGGAAGCTACAGCTGCCCGTGCTGCACGGCATCGACCGGAAAGACCTCGCGCTGAAGCAGTGGTGCGAGGAGCAGGGCATCGCGCCGGAGCGCGTGCTCTACGTCGGCAACGACGTCAACGACCTCCCGTGCTTCGCCCTCGTGGGCTGGCCCGTGGCGGTCGCGAGCGCCCACGACGTTGTGCGCGGCGCCGCACGCGCGGTCACCACCGTTCCCGGCGGCGACGGCGCGATCCGAGAGATCGCCAGCTGGATCCTCGGCCCCTCTCTCGACCCCCTCAACAAGAAGTAAGGAACCCCCGGAATGACCTCCACCCGCTTGCGCTCGTTCGGCTCGAAGACCGCCGGCCCCGGCCAGCCCGTGTACATCTGCGGCGAGATCGGCATCAACCACAACGGTGAGCTGGAGAACGCCTTCAAGCTGATCGACGTGGCCGCCGAAGCCGGCTGTGACGCGGTCAAGTTCCAGAAGCGCACCCCGGAGATCTGCACCCCGCGCGACCAGTGGGACATCGAGCGCGACACCCCCTGGGGCCGCATGACCTACATCGACTACCGCCACCGTGTGGAGTTCGGTGAGGACGACTACCGCGCCATCGACGAGCACTGCAAGAAGCGCGGCATCGACTGGTTCGCCTCCCCGTGGGACACCGAGGCCGTCGCGTTCCTCGAGAAGTTCGACGTCCCGGCCCACAAGGTCGCCTCCGCGTCCCTCACGGACGACGAGCTGCTCGTCGCCCTGCGCAAGACCGGCCGTACGGTCATCCTGTCGACGGGTATGTCCACCCCGAAGCAGATCCGTCACGCGGTCGAGGTGCTCGGCAGCGACAACATCCTGCTCTGCCACGCGACGTCGACCTACCCGGCGAAGGCCGAGGAGCTCAACCTCCGCGTGATCAACACCCTGGAGAAGGAGTACCCGAACGTCCCGATCGGCTACTCCGGCCACGAGACGGGCCTGCAGACCACGCTGGCCGCGGTCGCCCTCGGCGCCACCTTCGTCGAGCGTCACATCACCCTCGACCGCGCGATGTGGGGCTCCGACCAGGCCGCCTCCGTCGAGCCGCAGGGCCTGACCCGCCTCGTCCGTGACATCCGTACCATCTCCGAGTCCCTCGGCGACGGCGTCAAGAAGGTCTACGAGTCCGAGATCGGCCCCATGAAGAAGCTCCGTCGAGTCTCCGGCGTCATCGCCGACGCGGAGGTCGCGGCTGCGGCGGGCGAGCCCGTCACCGCCTGATCCACACCACTCAGCGGCTTCACCGGCGCCAGCCGGTGACCACTCCGTCCACGCGGATCCCCCAATCCGTACTCACGGAAGCGACGGTCGTACGTCGATGAGCCCACGCGCCGGTACCACCGGCCCCCAAACTCTCGCCTTCGTCGAGAGCCCGGTCCAGCTTCTCAACGTGCTGGAATGGGCGCACGTGCATGCGCACGCGCCCAGCCCGGAGGGGGCCGGCGGTCCGGCGCCGGCTGTTTCCACCCGTAAAAAAGGCAAAGCCTCCGGCAGGGTCCGGGTCCCCGGACAGGCCACGCGCCGCTGGCGCAGGGGCCAGAACCGGCCGGAGATCCACCGGGAGCCCGTCGGCGACGGAGGACTGACCCTGGTGGTTCTCTCCCCGGTCGACCCGATGACCCGGGGCCAGCTGCGCCGCATGGCCGAACTCGCCCGCGAGGAGGGCCACGAGGTCCGCTGGGAGGACGCGCGGGACGGTACGTCGGCGCCCTTCCGCACGATCGGCGGCCTCGCCCCCCTGCTGCGCAGGACGCGGCGGATCGTGATGGGGGACCCGTTCTCCCGTTACGTACAGGTACTTCTCAACATCACCAAGGCCCGCGATCTCGTCGTGGTCGACGACGGCACCGCGACCATGGAGTTCGTCTCCCAACTGGCGCGCGGTGAACGCCTGGTGCGCTGGCACCGCAAGTCCCGGCGCCCCGGCGCACGGGACCTGCTGTTCATCCCCGTCTCCTCGAAGGCCCGCCGTCGGCTGACCCCGGGCGGCAGGCGCCGGGTCGAGATCTTCTCCTCGATGCCGATCGAGGACACCCCCAAAGGCGTCGAGGTCACGTACAACGACTTCGCCTGGACCCGCTCCCGCTTCGGCCCCCCGCACATCGCCGAGGGCGCGGACATGGTCGGTACGTCCCTGGTCGAGACGGGCGTGGTCGACGCCGACCGCTACCGCGAGGCCGTCCGCACCCTGGCCAAGGCCCACGGGGTGACGCGCTACTTCGCCCACCGCCGCGAAAGCCCCGAGAAACTCCACGACCTGGCGTCCTGCACGGGCCTGGAGGTGGTCCGCCCGGACCTCCCCCTGGAACTGATCGCCCGCCGCGGCCCCATCGGCCGGACGATCCTCAGCTTCCCGTCGACGGTCGTGCACACCCTCCCCCTGGCCCTGGCGGGCACGGACGTCAAGGTCGCGGTCTGCGACATCGACCCGGCCTGGCTGACCGCGAACGCGTCACCGAGGGCCCAGGGCTTCCTGTCGGGCGTCACGGGCTCGGCCCGCGACGTGGAACGGGTGTCGACGGACTCACCCCGCCCCACAAAGGAAGCAAAGGCAACGGGCTGACGCTCGCCCTGCATCTTTCCTGTGCATTTCCATCGTTCCTGTGCATCTCCAGCCCGTCCGGCGTTTGAGGACGAGGCCCGTTCAGGGCCGTAGGGGGGTCTGGGGGCACAGCCCCCAGGAACGGGATGGGACGGGTAGGGGCGGCGGGGGCGAGAAACACCCGGCCACTACACCGGCTTGCGGGCCAGAACATACGCGCGCCGCCGCTGCTCCCCCTCATACGGTTCCCGGATCGTTTGCGCGTGCGTAGTCAGACCTGCCTTGGTCAGGAGTTCCGTCACCCTGTCCGGGCTGTGGAACCAGTAGTCCAGGGACATCTCGTGGCCGAAGCGCTCCGTCAGGTGCAGATGCAGCTCTTCGTCGTCAAGGTCCGTCTGGAAGCCGAGCAGGACATGGCCGCCCGGGGCCAGGACGCGCTGGAACTCCGCGAACACCGTCGGCAGATCGCTGTCCGGGATGTGGATGATCGAGTACAGCGCCAGGATTCCGCCCAGGGTCTCGTCCGGGAGATCCAGCGCTGTCATCGAGCCGACGTGAAAGCGGAGGCCCGGGTGGGCCCGGCGGGCCAGCGCCACCATGCGCGGGGACAGGTCCACCCCGAACACCGGTACGCCCAGGGCGTGCAGCCGCGCGGTCACATGGCCGGGGCCGGAACCGATGTCGGCGACGGGCTCGGAGCCCCGGGCCCGCACCAGCTCGGCGAAGGCGGCGACGAGCGCACGGTCCAGCGGAAGGTCCGCCAGGTGGTCCGCGTATCGCTCTGTGTAGTCGGCGGCCATCGCGTCGTAGGACGCGCGGGTGGCGTCGAGGAAATCCGGTGCGCTCGGTGCGTCCGGGGGGAGTAAGGCCTGTGTGGAGTCCTGGTTCTGGGCGGTCACGTGGGTGCACGTTACCCGGGCGCCGGGCGGGGGCGGAGGCCGTTCTCGTCGACGACGGCGAGTGTTCACGCCCCTGACCGTGACCGTTTCGGTGGGTGGACAGTTCGGTCGAGGCGGTGGACCGCGTGGCATCGTGGACGAAGGTAGACAGGAGTGGCTGCCGGGAAAGGGCCCGGAGTCTACCCATCCAAGTTCGCGAGTATGCCTCCGGCGATCAGTTTTTCTTCCTCTGACAGGTTGAAATTTTGTTGATCCTGGTCAGCTGACCGCCAGGGCGTCCTACCCTTCAGAGGGTGAACCAATTGATGTCCCGAGAGTCCGAGGCCGACCTCCCCGCGGAAGCACTGCTTCCCGGCGCGCTGCCGGAGGCACTGCGCGCCGAACTCGTCGCGTTCCGGCGCGACCTGCACATGCACCCGGAGCTCGGCAACCAGGAGTTCCGCACCACCGCCGCGATCAAGGCACGGCTCGAGAAGGCCGGCCTCGAGCCGCGTGTGCTCACCACCGGAACCGGGTTGATCTGTGACATCGGCGACATCGAAGCCGACCCCGAGGGCCAGGGAGACGGCACCCCCGTGCCCGTCCTCGCCCTGCGCGCCGACATCGACGCCCTCCCCATCCCGGACACGAAGAGTGACTGCGCGTACCGCTCGACCGTGCCCGGCCACGCCCACGCCTGCGGCCACGACGTGCACACGACCGTCGTCCTCGGCGCCGGCCTCGTCCTCGCCGACCTGCACCGCCAAGGCCTGCTGCCGCGCCCGGTGCGGCTGCTGTTCCAGCCCGCCGAGGAGGTCCTGCCCGGCGGCGCCGCCGACGCGATCGAGTGCGGCGCGCTCGACGGGGTCGGCCGGATCATCGCCGTGCACTGCGACCCGAAGGTCGACGCCGGGAGGATCGGGCTGCGCCACGGCCCCATCACCTCCGCCTGCGACCGGCTGGACATCTCCCTCGACGGCGCCGGCGGCCACACCGCGCGCCCCCACCTCACCACCGACCTGGTCACCGCCGCCGCCCGGGTCGCCACCGACCTGCCCGCGCTCGTCGCCCGCCGCGTCGACGCCCGCAGCGGGCTCTCGGTGACCTGGGGCCGGATCGAGTCCGGTCACGCCTGCAACGTGATCCCGCAGCACGCCGAGCTCTCCGGGACCGTACGGTGCCTCGACCTCGAGACCTGGCACCAGGCCCCCGACCTCGTCCACGCGGCCGTCGACGAGATCGCCACCCTGTACGGGGCCAAGTCCGAGATCACCTATGTGCGCGGGGTGCCGCCCGTCGTCAACGACGCCGACGTCACCGAACTGCTGCGCGACGCGATGACCGCCCGGCTCGGCGCCCACTCCGTCGAGGACACCCCGCAGAGCCTCGGCGGCGAGGACTTCTCCTGGTACCTGGAGCACGTCCCCGGCGCGATGGCCCGGCTCGGCGTGCGCAGGCCGGGGGATCGCGGGGTGCGCGATCTGCACCAGGGCGACTTCGACGCCGACGAGTACGCGATCACGGTCGGCGTGGAGATGTTCACGGCCGCCGCGTTGATCGACGCCCAGGAGCGGAAGGCGTAGGACGGTCCGGGAGGTCCCCTTCTACACAGAAGTGAGAACGGCCTCAGGCCATCCAGAAGAACACCGCCGTCATCCGCTTCTCCTCCAGCGTCGTCCCGAAGTACCCGGTCGCGCTGTGTACGAGGTTGGCGTTGTAGAGGAGCAGGCGGTTGTACCTGTGCGGGACGCGTACGTCCTCCTCGAAGGCGTCCGGTGCCACGAACCGCGTGCCCAGCGCCTCCACGAGGTTGTTGTGCGGGGCCTGGACCGTGTTGCCGCCGAGACGCCCGCCGGGCAGGGACTGGCGGTAGAAGCTGGTCCCGCAGTCCTTGGGGACACCCGGGTTGAGGTAGAGCACGGCCGCGTACCGGCACAGAGCCCGTGAGTCCGTGTGCGGCCGGGGCGTGCTCTCGCCCTCGCCGACCACCTGGACGCAGTTGTGGTTGAGGGTGCCGCCGCCGGGGGCCTGCTGCACCCAGAGTTCCTTCGCACCGGTCGCCTGCCTCACCACCCGCTCGATCCGCCCCAGCTCGGCGGGCTCGAGACCCGGCATGGCCCGCAGTCCGGGCCAGCTCTCCGAGGTGTAGGGGTGGCCCTCGATCCAGTCGTCCTTGGCGAGACACCGCTCGCGTACGGTGTCCACGCCGGGCAGGACGTCGTCGAGGACCCAGTAGTCGCGGCCCTTGGTGGGCTTGCGGTAGGGCAGCACCGGGAGCGCGGGGCGGGCAGCGGCGACCCAGGGGGGAGACGGTGGCTGTGGGGGCATGGGTGAGAAGCTAGGACGGACCTGGTTTTGTCTTTGTCTGTACTCCGTCAAATTTTGCCCGACTTCGGTCAATCTTCGGTCAGTGGGCGTCGCTCCCGGGGTGTCTCCGCAGGTCGGGTTCGGCATGCTGGAGCGGGCGGCGGCTGCTCAGGGACCCGCTCCGCCGATCGGCGCAACCTGGTTGTAAGCCAATCGTGCGCCATCGGAAATCATCGACCGGGGAGCCGTAAGGACACGAGTTCAGAGGGTGTTTGCCTCGAATCGATAACGGCTTACCCACGGGTTATTTTCTGACATCTACGCGCGTTACGATGCCGCGAAGCCGACGCCACTGGGGCGTCCGGGCCCGAGCACTGGCATGGTGCTCACATGAAGCGCCGACATGGCGCTCAGGTCAGGTGAAGGAGCCCCCCGTGCGCCGGGTAGCCAAGCTTTCCGCTGCGTGTATCGCGACCGCAGCTCTCGCAATGACTGCCACTGCCTGTGGCAGCACCTCCTCCGAGAAGGACAGCTCGTCCTCGTCCTCGTCGTCGGACGGCGCCAAGGGCGACCTCAAGATCGGCCTCGCCTACGACGTCGGCGGCCGTGGTGACCGCTCCTTCAACGACTCCGCCGCCCGCGGCGCCGACAAGGCCGAGGCGGAGTTCGGCGGCTCCATCAAGGAACTGACCGCCAAGAGCACCGACACCGAGGCCGACCGCGAGCAGCGCCTGACCGACCTCGCCGACGCCGGCTACAACCCGATCGTCGCCATCGGCTTCTCCTACGCCACCTCGGTCGACAAGGTCGCCGCCAAGTACCCGAAGGTCAACTTCGGCCTCATCGACGCGGTCGCGACCGCCAAGAACGTCGACAGCATCACCTTCACCGAGGAGCAGGGTTCCTACCTGGCCGGTGTCGCTGCGGCGCTGAAGACCAAGAAGAACTACGTCGGCTTCATCGGCGGTGTGGACACCCCGCTGATCAAGAAGTTCGAGGCGGGCTACGTCCAGGGCGTCAAGGACACCAACCCCAAGGTCAAGGTCGACGTCCAGTACCTGACCCACGGCTCGGACTTCTCCGGTTTCGCCAGCCCCGACAAGGGCAAGGAGGCCGCGTCCGGCCAGCTCGACAAGGGCGCCGACGTGATCTACTCGGCGGCCGGCTCCTCCGGCACCGGCTCGATCGAGGCCATCTCCGGCGTCAAGGGCGCCTGGGCCATCGGCGTGGACTCGGACCAGTACAACATCAAGGGTCTGAGCAAGTACAAGGAGTCGATCCTCACCTCGATGGTCAAGAACGTCGACGTCGGCGTCTACGACTTCATCAAGTCCGTCCACGACGGCAAGCCGCTGACCGGCAACCAGGCGTACTCGCTCGCCAAGGGCGGTGTCGGCCTGGCCACCAGCGGTGGCTTCATCGACGACATCAAGACGCAGCTGGACGAAGCGAAGAAGAAGATCGTCGACGGCACCATCACGGTCAAGACCACCCCGTGACCTGACGGTTCCCGAGGGAACCAGGCTCGGCGGGAGGGGGCGGGTCCGCCCCCCTCGCCGGGCCATAACAATGTGTCAACTCTACGCGTGTAGCATGGAGTTGCCGCGCTAGCGTCACCGACGCCTGCCCTCCCCTACGCAGCCCCTTTCCCCGAGGAGAGTGCGCCATCAACGCGTCCAGCCCTCCCGCTGCCGTCGAACTGCGCGGCATCACCAAGCGTTTCCCCGGTGTCGTGGCCAACAAGGACATCGACATCACCGTCCGCACCGGCACCGTGCACGCCCTGTGCGGTGAGAACGGTGCCGGCAAGTCCACCCTGATGAAGATCCTCTACGGCATGCAGCAGCCGGACGAGGGCACCATCACGGTGAACGGCGAGACGGTCACCTTCCACAACCCCGCCGACGCCATCGCCCGCGGCATCGGCATGGTGCACCAGCACTTCATGCTCGCCGACAACCTCACCGTGCTGGAGAACGTCGTCCTGGGCGCGGAGAAGCTGTACGGCATCGGCGCCAAGGCCCGCGCGAAGATCAGGGAGATCTCCGACGCGTACAGCCTGAACGTCCGGCCCGACGTCCTCCTGGAGGAACTCGGTGTCGCCGACCGCCAGCGCGTGGAGATCCTCAAGGTCCTCTACCGCGGCGCCAAGACCCTCATCCTCGACGAACCCACGGCCGTCCTCGTGCCGCAGGAGGTCGACGCCCTCTTCGCCAACCTGCGGGAACTGAAGGCGGAAGGCCTCACGGTCATCTTCATCTCCCACAAGCTCGGTGAGGTCCTGTCCGTCGCCGACGAGATCACCGTCATCCGCCGCGGCACCACCGTCGGCACGGTCGAGCCCGCCGGTACGACTCCCAAGCAGCTCGCCGAGCTGATGGTCGGCAGCGAACTGCCCACCCCGGAGACCGAGGAGTCCACGGTCACGGATGTCCCGCTGCTGAAGCTGGACGGCCTGCGCCTGGCCCAGACCGACCTCGACGGCGTCGAGCGCATCATCCTCGACGACATCTCCTTCACCATCCACAAGGGCGAGGTCCTCGGCATCGCCGGCGTGGAGGGCAACGGCCAGTCGGAACTGGTCGAGGCGATCATGGGCATCCGCGACCCCGACGCCGGTGTCATCACGCTCGACGACACCGACATCTCCCACGCGCCCACCCGCCGCCGCCGCGAGGCCGGCGTCGGCTACATCCCCGAGGACCGCCACCGCCACGGCCTGCTCCTCGAGGCCCCGGTGTGGGAGAACCGCATCCTCGGCCATGTCACCGAGAAGCCCAACTCCCGTGGCCAGCTGCTCGACATCAAGGCGGCCCGCACCGACACCGAGCGCATCGTCGAGGCGTACGACGTCCGCACCCCCGGTATCGACGTCACCGCGGCCTCCCTCTCCGGCGGCAACCAGCAGAAGCTGATCGTCGGCCGTGAGATGAGCCACGCGCCCAAGCTGCTCATCGCCGCCCACCCCACCCGCGGTGTGGACGTCGGCGCGCAGGCCGCGATCTGGGACCACATCCGCGAGGCCCGCCGCGAGGGCCTGGCCGTGCTGCTGATCTCCGCCGACCTGGACGAGCTCATCGGGCTCTCCGACACCCTGCGGGTGATGTACCGCGGCCGACTGGTCGCCGACGCCGACCCCGCCACGATCACCCCCGAGGAGCTGGGCTCCGCCATGACGGGTGCGGCCACCGGCCACCTGGAGCACACAGAGGCCTCCGGCCCGGAGAGCACAGAGGACGACGCCCGATGAAGAAGCTGACGCAACGCATCGACAGGGAGCGGCTGCTCCTCGGCATCGCGGCGCCGCTGCTGGCGGTCGTCGCCGCGCTCGTCGTCACCACCCTGGTGATCCTCGCCACCGGCAAGAGCCCGGGCGCCGCCTTCAGCGACATGGTGACCTACGGCTCCGCCAGCGACAGCCAGATCTACATCCTGAACAAGGCGACGACGTACTACCTGGCGGGCGTCTCGGTGGCCATCGGCTTCCGGATGAACCTGTTCAACATCGGCGTCGACGGCCAGTACCGGATCGCCGCGTTCGTCGCCGCCGTCCTCGGTGGCGCGCTGACCACGCCGGGCTGGATCTCCATCCCGCTGATCATCCTGTGCGCGATGGCGACCGGCGCCCTGTGGGCGGCCATCGCGGGCATCCTGAAGGTGACCCGAGGGGTCAGCGAGGTCATCTCGACGATCATGCTCAACTCGATCGCCACCGCGATCATCGCCTATCTGCTCCAGCCCGGAAAGCTCGCCGAGCTCCAGGCCGGCGGCACGGTCGTCTCCACGACGCCGCTGCCGAAGTCGTCGTACTTCTTCCAGATCGACACCGGCGCCGCGGGCGAGCTGTGGGGCTTCATCGTCATCGCCGTGCTCGTCGGCATCGCCTACTGGTTCGTGCTCGGCCGTACCCGCTTCGGCTTCGACCTGCGCACCGTCGGCCAGTCCGAGTCCGCCGCCGCCGCGAGCGGTGTGTCCGTGAAGAAGATGATCGCGACCAGCATGGTGATCTCGGGCGCGGTGGCCGGTCTGATCGGCATGCCGACCCTGCTCAACGACAGCCACCAGTTCAGCAACGACTTCCCCGTGGGCATCGGCTTCACCGGCATCGCCATCGCGCTGCTCGGCCGCAACAACCCGGTGGGCATCGCGCTGGGCGCCCTGCTGTGGGGCTTCCTGGAACGCACCACCAACCACCTGGAGTTCGAGGGCTACGACAAGGAGATCCTCGGCGTCATCCAGGGCGTCATCGTCCTGTGCGTCGTCATCGCCTACGAAGTCGTACGACGCTACGGACTCAAGCGCCAGCAGCAGCGGGTCGGCGCCGAGCTCGCCGCCCAGGCCGCAGCCCCCACCCAGAAGCAGGAGGTGGCGTGATGACTGCCACGATGACCGACACGCCGCCCCCCGCGGCACCCAAGGCGGGCACCGCCACCCGGTCGGGCCGTTCGCTCGGCCAGATCCTGCTGATCGTCGCCGGAGCGCTGCTGCTCATCGCGGCCGTCCGCGTCATCTCCGGCTCCGACCAGCTGACCTCCGAGGGCCAGGTCTCCGCCGCGCTCAGCCTCGCCGTACCGATCGGACTCGCCGGACTCGCCGGTCTGTGGTCCGAGCGGGCCGGCGTGGTCAACATCGGCCTCGAAGGCATGATGATCCTCGGCACCTTCGGCGCCGGCTGGATCGGCTGGCAGTCCAGCCCCTGGCTCGGCCTGCTGTGCGGCATCGGCTTCGGTGTCCTGGGCGGCCTGCTGCACGCGGTCGCGACCGTCACCTTCGGTGTCGACCACATCGTCTCCGGTGTCGCGATCAACCTGCTCGCGCTCGGCGCCACCCAGTACCTCGCCAAGCTCTTCTTCGTGGACGGCGACGCGGCCGAGGCGGGCGGCAACCCCAAGCAGTCCCCGCCGGTCGACTCGCTGCCCAGCTTCGACGTCCCGGGCCTGTCCAGCGGGCTGCACTCCATCGAGAACCACCACTGGTTCCTGATCTCCGACATCGCGGGCATCCTCGGCGGTCTGTTCACCGACCTGTCCATCGTGACGGTCCTGGCGGTCGCGCTGTTCGTCGGCAGCTGGTGGCTGCTGTGGCGCACCGCGTTCGGCCTGCGCCTGCGTTCCTGCGGCGAGAACCCGATCGCCGCCGAGTCCCTCGGCGTCAACGTCTACAAGTACAAGTACGCGGCCGTGGCCGTCTCCGGCGGCCTCGCCGGCCTCGGCGGTGCCTTCCTCGCGCTGGTCACCTCGCACACCTACCTGGAGGGCCAGACCGGCGGGCGCGGCTACATCGGTCTCGCCGCCATGATCTTCGGCAACTGGCGTCCCGGCGGACTCGCCATGGGCGCCGGCCTGTTCGGCTACTCCGACGCGCTCCAGCTGCGCAACGGCGGCGAGACCGTCCACGCGTTGCTGCTCCTGCTGTTCGTGCTGCTCCTGGCGATGGCCGGCTGGAAGCTGTACAAGAAGGCGCACTGGCAGGGCGGCATCAGCCTCATGGTGGCCGCAGGCGTCCTGGTCTGGTACCTGACCACCGACGAGGTCCCCAGCGACTTCGTGGGCGCCACCCCGTACGTCGTCACGCTGCTGGTGCTGTCGCTGTCCGCGCAGCGGCTGCGGATGCCCAAGGCGGACGGCATGCGCTACCGGAAGGGCCAGGGCAAATGACGGACGTCGACTGGGACGCGCTGCGGGAGGTGGCCCGGGACGCGATGTCCCACGCGTACGCCCCCTACTCCGGCTACCCGGTCGGTGTCGCGGCCCTCGTCGACGACGGCCGCACGGTCTCGGGCTGCAACGTCGAGAACGCGTCGTACGGGATCGGACTGTGCGCCGAGTGCGGCCTGGTCTCCGAGCTCCAGCGCACCGGCGGCGGCCGGCTGACGCACTTCACGTGCGTGGACGGCAGGGGCGACATCCTCGTCCCGTGCGGGCGCTGCCGGCAGCTGCTGTACGAGTTCGGCGGCGCGAGCCTGCTCCTGGAGACCCCGGCGGGCATCCTGCCCCTGTCCGAGATGCTTCCCCAGGCCTTCGGGCCGGATCATCTCACCAAGTAACTCCCGTACGGCCCCCCTGAGTTGGTTGCCTGCCTCCTCAGGGGGGCCGCGCGGTTCCCCAGAACGACCGGTTCCCAGAACCACCGGAAGGAAGCCAAGCCATGACGCTCCTGTCGATGGATGTCATCTCCGTCATCCGCACCAAGCGGGACCGCGGTGAACTCAGTGACGATCAGATCGACTGGGTCATCGACGCGTACACGCGCGGCGAGGTCGCCGACGAGCAGATGTCCGCGCTCGCCATGGCGATCCTGCTCAACGGCATGAACCGCCGCGAGATCGCCCGCTGGACCGCCGCGATGATCGCCTCCGGCGAGCGCATGGACTTCGCCTCCCTGTCCCGCCCGACCGCCGACAAGCACTCCACGGGAGGCGTCGGCGACAAGATCACGCTGCCCCTCGCCCCCCTGGTGGCGGCCTGCGGCGCGGCCGTCCCCCAGCTCTCGGGCCGTGGCCTCGGCCACACCGGCGGCACACTGGACAAGCTGGAGTCGATCCCGGGCTGGCGGGCGCTGCTCTCCAACGAGGAGATGCTGAGCGTCCTCGACGGCACCGGCGCGGTGATCTGCGCGGCGGGCGACGGTCTGGCCCCCGCCGACAAGAAGCTGTACGCGCTGCGCGATGTGACCGGGACGGTCGAGGCGATCCCGCTGATCGCCTCGTCGATCATGTCGAAGAAGATCGCGGAGGGCACGGGCTCGCTGGTCCTGGACGTGAAGGTGGGAACCGGCGCCTTCATGAAGACCATCGAGGACGCGCGGGAGCTGGCGTCCACGATGGTGGGCCTGGGCACCGACCACGGTGTGAAGACGGTGGCCCTCCTCACGGACATGTCGACGCCGCTCGGCCTGACGGCGGGCAACGCGCTGGAGGTACGGGAGTCGGTCGAGGTCCTCGCGGGCGGCGGCCCGGCCGATGTGGTCGAACTGACGATCGCCCTGGCCCGGGAGATGCTCGACGCGGCCGGCATCCGCGACGCCGACCCGGCGAAGGCGCTGGCCGACGGCTCCGCGATGGACGTGTGGCGCCGGATGATCGCGGCCCAGGGCGGCGACCCGGACGCCCCGCTGCCCACGTCACGGGAACAGCACGTCATCAAGGCCCCGACCTCGGGTGTCCTGACCCGCCTGGACGCGTACGGCATCGGCGTGGCCGCCTGGCGCCTCGGCGCGGGACGCGCGCGCAAGGAGGACCCGGTGCAGGCAGGCGCGGGCATCGAACTCCACGCCAAGCCCGGCGACACGCTCACGGCAGGCCAGCCCCTGCTGACCCTCCACACGGACACCCCGGAACGCTTCGAGTACGCCCTCCAGTCGATCGAGGGTTCGTACGACATCGGGGCCCCGGACACGGCGTTCACCACGGCACCGGTGGTGCTGGAACGGATCGCCTGAGCCCGCAGCGGGAAGAGGACGCGTGAGCCCGGGGGAGTGAGTCCCCCCCGGGCGCGCCTCGTTCGCTCAGCCCAGCAGGGCCGCGACCACCACCAGTACCGGTACCGCCAGTACCGTCGACAGGAGGATCGATTCGCGGGCCAGGGTTTCCGCCACCCGGTAGCGGCTCGCGTAGGTGAAGAGGTTCTGGGCGGCGGGTAGCGCCGACGTCACCACCACGTCGAGCAGGGGCGCGCCGTGCAGGCCGAAGACACCCGCGCCCAGGGCCCAGGCGGCCACCGGCTGGCCCACCGACTTCAGGGCGACCGACAGCAGGACGGGCGTGCGCTCCCGGCCGCGCAGTGGCAGCGTGCTCGCGCTCAGCGAGATGCCGAACGCCAGGAGCACCGCGGGCACGGACATGCCGCCGATGAGTTTCAGCGGGTCGAGGATCGGCGCGGGGACACCGATGCCCGCCGCCGACACCAGCACCCCGGACAGCGAACCGACCGCGACGGGATTGCGCAACGGCGTGATCAACTGCCGCCACAGCGGCCCCTTCTCACCGGGGCCCGTCAGATCGAGGACGGTCAGCGCGATCGGCGTGACCACGATCGTCTGGAACAGCAGCACGGGCGCCACGAGCGAGGCATCGCCCAGCACGTACACCGCGATCGGGATACCGAGGTTCCCGGAGTTGACGTAGCTGGAGCAGAGCGCGCCGATCGTCGTACGTCCGGCACCCCAGCGGCGTACGACGCCCACCGCGACGAAGACACTCGCGGCCGCGATCGTGCTCAGCGCGGTGATCAGGAGCCGGCTGGAGAAGATCACCGACAGGTCGGCCCGGGCGAGCGTGGTGAACAGCAGTGCCGGGGTGGCGACGTGGAAGGCGAGCTTGGTCAGGACCTCGCGCCCGTTGTCCCCGAGGTAGCCGCGCAGCCCGATCGCGTAACCGACGCCGATGACCATGGCGATCACCGCGAACCCGGTCAGCACGCCTTGCATGCGGCCTCCGTCATGGGCGGGAAGGGAGGCAGGTGTCGCGGGCCGTGGGGTATCGCGGAGGGGGGTGGTTCGTGGGGCATACACGTAACCCTCGGGGGGAGGAGGGGCGCGCGTCAAAGCGATCTCAACGGGTGGGCGATGAGTTGGGGGCCGCCGCCCGGTCTACCCTTCGTGGACGCCATGACACCCGCTGTACTCGTGTTGGCCGGCCCCGTCACCCGTGAGCAGGTGCCCGGGCTGTGCGAGGCCTTGCGTGCGTTGCTGGAAGCTGAAGCCGGAGGCGGAGCCAGCAGGGGAGGCGGTGGGGGGCGTGAGCCGGTCGTCGTCTGTGATGTGGCGGGGCTGGGGCCACCGGGGCTGGGCTCCGTGGAACTGCTGGCCCGGCTCCAGCTGACCGCCCGCCGGGCCGGAGGCCGCATACGCCTCCGGGAACCGGCCCCCGCCCTACTCGCCTTTCTCGACCTGGTCGGTCTCGCCTTCGACATCGAGGGGGAGCGAGAGGGGGAGGTCGAACAGCGGGAACCAGCGCTTCGTGTCGAGGAAGCAGTGGAATCCGGTGATCCGGCCATCTGAGATCTCCAGCACCTGGACCGCCCAGGGGGAGAAACCGCCCGTCTCCTCGTCCGGCTTGTACTGCGCGAAGCCCGGCAGCCCGTTGACCGCGACCGGCACGAGATGCGAGCCCGCGCAGGCGGCGCCAAGGGTCGTCATGAAGCCCGTGATGTCCTGCGGTCCGGTCAGCCACAGGTCGAACGGCGGCATCGTCATGACGGCGTCCTCGTGCAGCAGCGCGGTGAGGGCCGTCATGTCGTACCCCTCGAACGCGGCGACGTAGCGTTCGAGCAGTTTCTGCTGCTCCTCGCTGAGCGGGTCGGAGACGGCACCGGCAGCGGAGCCGCTCCCGTCCCGGTCCCGCTCGGCGAGTGTCGCCCGGGCCCGCTGGAGGGCACTGTTGACGGACGCGACCGACGTCTCGAGAAGCTCCGCGACCTCGCTCGCCTTCCAGGCCAGCACCTCGCGGAGGATCAGCACGGCCCGTTGTTTCGCGGGCAGTTGCTGCAGGGCCGCCATGAACGCCAGCCGGACGGACTCCTTGGCCACGGCCGCCTCCGCCGGGTCCTCGACGGTGGGCAGCACGCGGGCGTCCGGCATGGGTTCCAGCCAGGTGTTGTCGGGGCGGGGGGAGAGGGCCGCGCGGGCGAGGGGGGTGGAGTCGGTGAGGTCCATGGGGCGGGCGCGCTTGTTGCCCGCGGTGAGCATGTCCAGGCAGACGTTCGTGGCGATGCGGTAGAGCCACGAACGGAGACTCGACCGGCCCTCGAACTTCTCGTAACTCCGCCAGGCGCGGACCATGGTGTCCTGCACGGCGTCCTCGGCCTCGAAGGAGGAGCCGAGCATGCGGTAGCAGTACCCGGTCAGTTCGACGCGATGCTGTTCGAGCTTCACGTCGAGGTCTGTCGCAGTGGCCGTAGCCGCACTGTCACCCATTGCCAACCCGCCCCATGGCTGCCCTTGTCGCACCGTCGCGACCCAACACGAGAAAGCTAGCGCAGGCCACTGACAACGGCCCTGGGAGCGAAGAAAGGTGCAGGTGAGAGAGTTTTCGCCCCCGCCGCCCCTACCTGTCCCATCCTGTCCCCGGGGGCTGCGCCCCCAGACCCCTAACGGCTCCCCTAACGGCTTCCCTAACGGCCCTGAACGGGCGCCGCCGCGGCAGGAAGGGCGGCCGGCCCGTCGGCTTCGACAAGACGATCTACGAGCGAGGGAACGAAATTGAGCGAACGATCAACGCGCTGAAGAACTCCCGGGCCGGGGCCACGAGATTCGACAAGCGCGCCTATGTCTTCCACGGCACCGCCACCGTTGCTTCGATCCGCCTTTGGCTCAAGCGTGATCATTTGGCCTTCGTGACAAGATCTGGGGGTGACGACGTTGTTCCTGACGGTTGGCCTGCCCGGAGCCGGAAAGACCACGAGAGCTCGACAGCTGGCCAAGGAGCACAACGCGCTGCGGCTGACGCCGGATGAGTGGATGCTCCCACTGTTCGGCGATCCTCAGCCGGCCGGGAAGCGCGATGTGCTGGAAGGACGGCTGCTTTGGCTGGGTCTGGAGGCGCTGAAACTGGGAACGAACGTGGTCCTGGATTTCGGGTGCTGGTCTCGTGACGAGAGGTCCGCGATCCGCTGGTTGGTCATGTCTGGGAGCGCGTCCTGTCAACTCGTGTACGTGCCGGTGGACCTTGAGACCCAACGTGCTCGGATCGCCCATCGCCAGTCGACCACCCCTCATCAGACCTTCGTGATGAGCGAGACGGACCTCTTGCACTGGAGGACGCTGTTCGAGGAGCCCGACGCCACGGAACTCGATGGACATGAGGTAGGAGGTCCGCCTCCTGGGTGGTCAGGATGGCTGGAGTGGGCCGCCGACCGGTGGCCATCGCTCGCGTGACCGTCCGGCCCACCATGACGTCGCCCAGTAACGCAGCCGTGCCGGAGCGCCGAGCCCGGAAAGATCCGCCGGACAGGCCCTGGTGGAGATCGGCGCGCGGTGAACGCCCGGTGCCGGGAAGTCGCTTCGAGCGAGTAGTAGCGTGTCGCCCCCGTGCTGGAGTTCACGGCCGGTATCGGCACCCTCATTGCCCTGTCCTCGTGGGTTGAGTGCGGGGCTATTCCCGTTTTCTGGGGGGTGCATCGGATGATCTGGCGGGGGGTCCGGCGTGACTGATCAGAGTTGCCCGACTACGGCGCGGGCATACGCTTGATGTGAGGTGAGTGCCGATGTCCACAGGGTTGGCAGACAACGTCAGGAAGTTGCGCCGTACGGCCGGACTCAGTCAGGAGGGTTTGGCCGAGGCGGCGGATCTCTCGCTGAGCACTGTGCGCAAGGCGGAGCAGGGCGGGCACGTCAGCATGGACACTCTTGGTGCCCTTGCCCGTGCGTTGGGGGTTTCGACGTCTGCCTTGTTCGCCACGGATACGCCGAAGTCCGTAGTCGGTGCGGAGGATGAGGCGAACCGTCGCTATCTTGCGGAGCTGAGGCGGGCGCTCATGCCCCCTGTCGGGCTCTCGGTGCCGCTGTCTGAACCTGGCGAATGCTGATGAAGTGTCCGTCATCCGGCAAGGCGTGCAGGACGGCCACGCGCTCTACCAGGCGGACCGGTACACGTCTGTCGCACGTAAGTTGCCTGGCTTGCTGCGTTCTTCCGAAGCCGCCGTCGCCACTCTCGAAGGTGAGGAGCAGCAGCACGCCACGATCGCGCGGGCTCATGCGCTGTTGCTCACGGGCAAGTACCTGACTCAGGTCCGGCAGTACGACATGGCCTATTTCGCGCTCGCCGAGGCCATCCGTCTTGCGCGAGAAACGGGCCAGACTCAGTTGGCGGCAACGGGGGTTGTGGGGCTGTGCTGGCTGTTGCTGAGGCAGGACCGGTTCGACGAGTCCGAACAGCTTGCGGCGCAGACGGCGCAGGAGGTCGAACCGCGAATGTCCGGAGCGACACCCGCGAGCCTCGCTGTGTGGGGCGAGTTGTGGCTGAGGGTTGCGGCGGCATCGGTGCGCAACAACCGGCCGGACGTAGCGCAGGAAGCCCGCAGGATGGCACGGACCTCCGGGGGCGCGCTGGAGGGTGAACACGTCGACTTCCCCACGCACTGGAGCGCGTTCGGTCCCGTCACTGTTGAGGCGAAAGCTGTTGAGGACCTGTCGCTGATCGGCGATTCGCGGGGCGTGCTGCGCCGGGCCGACGACGGACCGTTGAGCGCCAGAGGGGTGCGGAACTACGGGACGTTGAGCACCAACAACTGGGGCCGTCACCGGCTGGACGTCGCTCGCGCTCACGTCGCGCTCGGGTCGCACCAGGACGCCATGGACGAGCTGACCCTCATCCGCCGTACGTCCAGCGAGTGGATGACCCATCAGCCCATGGCCCGGCGCGTGATGGCGGACATCCTCAAAACTCGCAAGCGGACGCTGACGGAAGACATGCGCAGCATGGCGGCGCATCTCCGGGTCGCCGGCTAGCCGTTGCGGAGCGTGGTAGTTCGGTCGCAAAGGGCGCTGAACTATCGCTGTGAGCACGTGGATTGAGCTTCTGAGTACCCGTAGGTTCCCTCTGCCAAGCAACTCCAAAGGGGGCCGAAGCGATGCAGAGAACGGACAGCGACCGGCAGCAGCGGTGCGGGACAGCCGATGTGCGATCGGGACACCGACCGCGGTTACTGCCCTGGACGACAGAGGACGGCAAACGGTGCTTGCTGAGCACCGACGATGATGGCGGATTCATGTCCCGGCTCGCCGACGACTTCGAAGCCGCGCAGCTCGCCATGGGCGCGGACACCCTCACGCAAGCGTCCAAGGTGCTGGACGACCTCATGTCCACGCATGCCGAGGTGCGGTACACGCTGCTGCGTGTGACGGAGTGCCTGACTGACGCACTGCGGATCGCAGAAAGCCGGGGGCTGCGCCTGTCTGTACCCGAGAGCAGTGAAGACGACGAGGATGACGAAACCGACGACAGCCCCCAACAGCCCGCCGAGGCATCTGTATGAGGCGCGCCGTTCTGCGCTACGTCCCCCACACGATCCGTCATGAACCGGAAGGCGGAGTCACCTTCGAAGCCTTCTGCGTGACACCCGGCTGCGACGAAAATTCCAGCTCGCAGGAAGAGCAGGAAACGGCGCAGGACTGGTGTCTGCGCCACACCGGCCGTACTGGTCATGACCTCTTCCGCCGAGTCGTCACCGATCATGCCCGCGTGACCCGGGACGAATGACCAGATCCGCTGAGCGAGGGCGAGAATCACGGCTCAGCTCGTTGGACTGCCCCATCTGCGATCTCATCTGCGGTGATGAGTCCCGCGTCCTCACAGAGATCTCGCATGAATCGGCCGCATGCAGGATTCTCCATGCGCAGCAAGCCGCCGCCGAGCTTCAGGTAGTGCCGCTCGGGCGTGACATAGCGGCGAACCAAGGCCAGCAACTCGGCATCATCGTGAGGATTGCTCACCGCCACCCTCGAACGGCTCCGCGTCGACCGCCAGCTCGAAGAAGCCCTCACCCACGGTGCCGACCCGCTCCACCTTGCACTGGTCTTCGGTATCGACGAGAAGACCGCCATCCGCTACGCGGACTCGGCGCGGGCACTGCTGGAACAGACAGCCCAGCACCCAACGTCGCCCTCGGGAAAATAACTTGGCCCAGACTGACGGGACTTGAAGAATGACGGCCATGCAGATTCGACAGGCATGGCCTGATGATGCGTCAGCGGTCGCAGGTGTCTACGTGCGCTCCTGGCAGTCGGCCTTTGCCGGTCTTGTTCCCCAGCACTACCTCGACGCCATGGACCCAAGCCGCGAAGAGTCCGAGTGGAAGACACGGATCGCGGAAACACGGTGGCCGTCGTCGGGGGTACTGGTAGCCGAAACCGAGGCCGGGATCGTCGGATTCGCAAGTTTCGGCCCGTCTCAGGACATCCCTGTCACCGCGGAAATCGGCACGCTCTACGCGATGCCCGAGGTCTGGGGCACAGGGATCGGAAAGCAGTTGATGGCGGCCACGTTGGCGGCTCTCGGACAGGCCGACTACACACAGGCCACCTTGTGGGTCCTGGAAGACAACGAACGTGCCCGGCGCTTCTACGAAGCCGCCGGCTGGGGCGCAGACGGCGCGGCCGTGGAGGACTCCACCGGCGGCGCCTCTCTCAACAAGTTGCGCTACCGCCGCCCTCTTGACTAGATGATTGAGTCCAAGGGCTCGTAGCCGTAGGCCGCCAGCGAGCGGTGTCGCATGTCGCTGCCATCGCTCGCCCAGCACGTGCAAGGCGTGCCCGTTTCATCCTGGCGGTCAGCGGAGAGCACGCGACGCATGCTTCAGCAACTCGGAGGACGTCTCGTGGTCGGGGCCCTGCTTGGGAATGGCCTTGAGTCTCCAGTGACTGGAGACAGCAGAGTGGGGGACATGGACGTTACGACCCTCTACTCGATCGGGGAGCTCTCCCGGCGGACCGGCTTGTCTGTGAGGACCATCCGGTTCTACTCCGATTCGGGGGTGGTAGCGCCGACCACCCGTAGTCCCGCCGGCTATCGGCTCTACGACCTCGACGCACTGCTTCGTCTGGAACTCCTCCGCACACTGCGCGAGCTGGGCATGGACCTGGCCACGATTCAACGGGTACTGGACCGCGAGCTCTCGGTGGCGGAAGTCGCCGCGGCGCACGCCGACGCCATGGACGTCCAGATCCGGGTGCTGCAACTGCGTCGGAGCGTTCTGCGAGTCGTGGCCAGACGCGGGTCCAGTCCCGAGGAGACCACACTCATGCACAGGCTCACACAGTTGTCCGGCGAGGAACGCCGACGTTTGATCGACGATTTCGTGGATGGCACCTTCGGCCCAGTGGATGCCGACCCGACCGCGGTGGCCATGGTTCGCGCTGCCACTCCCGACCTCCCCGATGATCCGACCAGCGAGCAGGTCGCCGCGTGGGTGGAGCTCGCCGAGCTGGTCGGCGACGAGGATTTCCGTGCCCGGATGCGCCGGACGGCCGTACGTCAGGCCGCCGGGCGCCCGCTCGACATCGAATGCGATGCCGGCGAGGAACTGATGGAATTCACCCGTCAGAAGGTGGCCGAGGCCATGGAGTCGGGCATCGACCCGCTCAGCGACAGGGGCGCACCCGTCATCGACGACCTCGTGCGCCGCTTCGCCGAGGTGCTCGCGCGCACCCCTGACACGGGATTCCGGGACTGGATGGCCCAGCAGTTCGACGAGGCGCACGATCCCCGGGTAGATCGATACTGGCGGCTGGTGTGGATCGTCAACGGCTGGCAGATAGTACCGAACCTGATCCCGGTGTACCCCTGGCTCATCCAGGCCCTGCGAAATGACCGTGACGCATAGTCACCGCAGTGGGCACGCCCCGATCCCTGAATGAGTCCAGGGGATCGCCTGCGGACATGAGACAAGGGCGTCGAACGTCGATGTGTGACTAACGACCTGGACACCCTCGCAACGGCACTGTATGCCCGGATTGACGACGAGTTGAAGGCTTCGCCGTGGCTGGCGCCGTGGCTGGCGCCGTGGCTGGCGCCGTGGCTGGCGCCGTGGCGGCCTGCCGTCGGAATCACGCCCACGCTCAGTGACGCCGAGCTGATCACGCTCGCGGTCATGTCGGCGCTGCTCGGATACACCTCTGAGCGGCGCTGGCTTCGCCGCGTCGGGCGGGACTTCGGCCACCTGTTTCCCTACGTGCCCCAGCAGTCCGGCTACAACAAGCGGCTGCGCGCCGCGTTCTCACTGCTCACCAGCATGATCCGGATCGTGGCCCGCGATACCTCACTGTGGAGCGACGATGTGTGGCTGGTCGACTCCACACCGGTCGGTTGCGGTTGCTCCCGTGAGACGGTCAAACGCTCGGACCTGGCAGGTTGGGCCCAGTACGGCTACTGCGCATCACACTCGCGATACTTCTGGGGGCTGCGTCTGCACCTGGTGTGCACACTCGGCGGACTGCCGGTCCTGTTCGCACTCACCGGGGCCAAGGCGGACGAGCGCGAAACGCTGCGCGACATGCTCGATACCGCGCCAGACGTCCTCGCTGTTCACCCCGGGCAGACGATCATTGGGGACAAGAACTACTTCGGCCGCGAGTTCGAGTACGGCCTTGCCGAGCGTCACCTGAAGTTGCTGCGGCCAGCCCGTAAGGGGGAAGCCGAGCGGGCCGGGGCGCACCTGTTCAAACCGCTGCGGCAGGTTATCGAGTCGATCAATCAGACCTTCAAAGGGCAGCTCGACCTGGAACGACACGGCGGCAAGAGCGCTGCAGGGGTGTCAGCCCGGGTCTTGTGCCGGATCCTCGCACTCACAGCGGTGATCTGGCACAACGACCAAACTGGACAGCCCATCAAGCGATCACTCACGGCCTACGATCACTGACCGCAACAACACCCCTTGGACTCATTCATCTAGGCCTGTCTCAAAGTCCGGCTCATTTGATCTTGTGGCAAGATCGCGGGATGCTACGACTAACCGACTTCATCATCGATTGCCCGGACACGATGAAGCTGGCAGCCTTCTACTCCGAGGTGACGGGGCTCCCCGTCAAGGAGGGTAGTAACGAGAACTGGGCCGGTATCCAGTTCGGCGAGATCGAACTGGCCTTCATCCAGGTGGAGGACTACCGCGCCCCGCGGTGGCCCGACAGCGCGCACCCCAAGCAGTTCCACCTGGACTTCGAAGTCGACGACATCGAGGCCGAACAGTGCCGCGTCCTGGCCCTCGGCGCGACCCTGCAGCGGGACTGCATCGGCACCGAGGGCTACGGCTTCCGCGTCTATGCCGACCCCATTGGCCACCCCTTCTGCCTCTGCCGCAACAAGGGTGTCATCTGGACCGATCAGGGCCTCATCTGGCCCAAGCGCGACTAGGCCGTGTTTTAGAACTCGCTGACCTGCATGGTTGGCCGTCCGGGGAAGTCGCGGGCGGCCAACCAGATGGTGAGGTCGCGGGCGATGTCGTTGATGCTGGTCGCCGTGGTGACCTCGTGCACGTTGCGGGCGGTGTCACGGCGGACGATCTCGTAGCCGCCTTCGTCGAGAACGGCCACGGAGGCGAACCAGACGGGGTCGTCCTCGTCGGGCTGGACGACCACGAAGGTGTTGTCGGAGTCGTTGAGGTCACTGATCATCATGAACAGCGCGTCTTCGGAGGGGTCGTCGATGCGGTCGCCGTTCTCGCTGTCGGCGCCGTAGTACTGAGCCCCCATCGTTGCCTCTCCTTCGCTGTTGACCCGGGTCGTGGTCAGCATGGCATGAGGAACCGACAGCTCAGGCCGGTCACAGCCATTCACCGATCGCGGCGATCAGGACGGTGGCTTCGAAGCGGACGGCGAGCTTGTCGACCGGGTGGCGACCGCGCGGTTGCGCTAGAGTCGGTTGATCCCGCACTCGACCGCGTGCCGGGCCTTGTAGTCCTCGCGATCGAAGGCAGGGGGCCGTCCGCCGGCCTTCCCACGTCGTTTGCGGTTGGCGGCCTGGTCGGCAGGTTCCGGGATCGTGCAGCGGATTCCGCGCTTTCGGAGGTAGGCCCGGTTGGCGCGGGAGGAGTACGCCTTGTCGCCCCGCACTCGCAGCGGCCGGACACGGGGGCGGCCCGGTCCGGTGCGGGGCACCCGGATGCCTTCCAGGACGGCGGCGAACTGAGGACTGTCACCGCGCTGACCTGCGGTGACGAGCAGCGGCAGCGGTCGTTGGCCTTGCTCGCAGGCCAGATGGATCTTGGTGGTGAAGCCTCCCCGTGACCGGCCCAGGCCGTGGTCCTCGGGCTCGGTGCGGGTTCCGCCTGGCGGTTCCTTCTGGGCCTGGCCGTCGCGGCGGGCTCCCGCGGCATGCTGATGGGCCCGGCAGATCGTGGAGTCGACGTTGACCTCCCACGTGATCAGCCCGTCCGCGTCCGCCCGGGCCTGCAGCCGGGTCAGCAGTTCGGGCCAGGTGCCGTCGCGTTGCCAGCGGCGAAAGAGTCCGTAGACGGTCTGCCATGGCCCGTACTCCGACGGCAGATCCCGCCACGGAGCACCGGTCCGCACCCGCCACCGGATCCCGTCTATCAGTTTCCGCCGACCCAACGACGGCCGCCCCAGCACCACGACCGGCAACAGCGGCTCCAGCACAGCCCACTGCCCGTCAGAAAGATCCCCTCGTCCCACACCGCGATCATTGCGATGCGGGACGAGGAGCAGAGCCGACTTTCAAAAAACGGCCTAGCCCGCTCCCCGTCTTGTCCGTCTACGAAGCCCGGAAGCGGCGTGGTCGCGGGTTCGAGTCGAACTCGCGGGTCCGATGCCGTTCGGCATGACGACGGAACCCTGGGTTCCCGGCGAGGACTCTGCGGTTTGCGTGAACCCGCGGGACTCAAGGCCCTGTTCTTGTATAGCTACGGCGAGCGGACATGTAGCGCTGAGTAGCTGCCAGAACCCTCGTTTTCTCCGCTCTGGCTGCCTCGTTGAGCTGAATGAGTGACGGCGAGGGGTGGGGCGAATGATTAGGGCAGGTGCCGGAGGATCGCCCGGTACGCGGGCCCTTCCATGTAATCGTCGTCGGGGGCGACCCGATCGACCTTGGGCGGACCGTATAAGGGTTCCCACGTGTCGAACCACGGCGTCCGGGGGCCGACGTACACGGTCCCGTGCTCGGGGAACTGGTCGGCGGTGATGTCGGCGACAAGGCCCTCCCGCTCTGCCCAAGCATGGGTCTCGTGCGGGTTCTCCCTTTCGCCTCAGGCGTACAGCCAGCCGTCCAGACCCCGCTCGGCGAGGTAGGTGCACAGCATGACCGTGGCCGCGCCGTAGCTCCCCTGAGGGAAGTCCCGGAACCCTGGGTGTGGTGCGTCGAGGTCGCCGGCCTGCTTGGCGTCCTCGATGGCGCGGCGGAAACGGGTGGCCTCCAGCAGCACGTGATCTTCGTACGAAGCCATGGCCGGGAACCTACCTGGTGCGGTGAGAGGCAGCGGGTAGGCGCTCTGACGGCCCTTACGTACCTACGGCCGCTTGAGCGGGATGCGTCCGCAGTCGATCGCTTCGGCGGCCTCGTTCTCGTCGTAGCTCATGGTGCCTTCGCCGTGGCAGTCCTCGCAGGTGTCCCACACGAGGGAGTAGCCGTCGGGTGCTTCGTCGTCTTCCTGGCCGACCTGGATGGATCCTTCACCGTCGCATTCGAGGCAGTCGAAGACGTACTCGCCGGGTTCCAGCGCCAGTTCGTCGGCCCACGCCTCGAAGTCGTCGACATCAGTGTCGGGCGCGCTCGAGCGGGCGCGGGCGAGGACAGCGATTCCTCCGGCGAGCACCGCCATCGCGCCGACGGCCACGGCCGCCCGGCCTACGGGGCCGAGGCGGTCCCAGCGGGCGACGATACGCCGGCGCAGCGGCGGCCTGGTCTCGGCGTCGTCTGCTGGCTTCTGTGGTCCGTCGGTCATCGTGTGCCCTCGAGTGAAGTGGAGTAGTGGCAAGGGGCGTTCAGTGTGGCAGGAGCGCGGCCGCGACAGGGCGGGAATACAGTGATCCCGGCCTACAGCTACGCGGCCGCGCAGCCCCGTGTAGTTCCTCAGCGCTACATGTCCGTTCGCCGTAGCTATACGAGAACAGCAGTTGGCACTTGTGCCGAAGTACGTGCTCAGATCCAAGGCCCGCAGGTCAGCCGCCGTAGAGGCCCCACTCGTCGAGCCCCCCGTAGATGTGCGCTTCGAGGCATTGCGGGGCATCAAGGCCCACAGCCTCACCCCGGTACACGGCGATGAGGGAGTCCTTGCCCCGCCACCACGAGTCGGTCACACCCTGTACTTCGGGCACTGGCTCGAATTCACCGAGATCCAGTGCATCGACGGCCTTGCGCGTGACTCTTGTGACGGTTGTGGCCCAGCGGCGGGCATGAGCGGCGAGCGCCAGGGATTCCACCCATCCGTCAGTGCTGGCATGCAGGGGCGACCAGCGGTAGGCGTCGATACCGAACGCACCGTCGGGGCCGATCACGAAACTGTAGGCCATGGACACCCGGCAGTCGCCTGCCGGGAACGACCAGCCTTCTGCGGGCACCTCCTCGGGGCAGTCGGCGTCCAAGACGCGCGGACCGCCCTCGTAGAACGGGGCCGGGGGCAGGGCGAGGCCGCCCCAGCGGTCCTGGAAGGCAGTTACCCGTTCGATCTCCGCAGCGGGGATCCCGTGCTTGAGCCACGCGTCGCGGTGTCGTCGGAAGTCCTGCCGGCGAACGCGGATGCCCTCCGTCTCGATGAACCGCTGGGCCCTGCGGCTCAGGCCGGCAGGCGCGACCGGGACGGGCGATACGGGCTGGTCAGCCATTACCGCTGCTCGCCATCACCGGCGTGGAGCACGGCCGACGCAATCTCCCGCACACGCTCCAGGCTGATCCCTGTGCGCTGCTCGATGGCGAGGGGGTGGTCGGTGGGCTCCAGCTCGACGAAGGGGCGCTCGCCGACCGGACGGGTATGAACGCGAGTCTTCAGGTTGAGCGTCGTCGCTGGGTACACCGGAAGATCGGTGGTGAGCCAGCCGAAGTACGGCTTCTCGGCCTCGCGGCCGGGCCTATCCCACAGATCTGAGGCCCGGGAGAAGCCTTCTCGGCTGAGCGAGACCCAGACACCCCAGGAGAACACCTCGTCACTGCCGATGACCGGTATCTCGATCAGGCCCTTTACGAAGTAGTGCTGCGCGCGGACCACGCACTGGTCCGTAGAGAGCAAGCAGTCGTCAGCGTTGGCGAAGGCCGGATCCCACACGGCGGGGGCCTCGGCCGTGTAGTTCATCGGCAGCTCAGGGTGGTGGGCCCCGCAGCACGCGCAGGTGAACCCCAAATCACTGGTCATGGGCTCGGAGCCTAGCGACGGATTTCAGACGCACCCGAAGGGGGCTTGCCGGGCCACCGCTCTTTGCGCGGCCAACTACCGCGCTACCCGACCACAGCTGGTTGCCCCGATGACAGGTGATGGCAAGCGGCTTCCCTGGCGTCTTGGCACTGGAATGCCGCAGCTACGGAACAAGTGCACTCCGCCAACACATACGTCCCTCGCTCGGTGCCCACTTCACGGGACTGGGGGACAACGCCATGCACTCCGAGGAACTGTTCCCGGAAGTCCCGGTCCGCCCTGGTCGCCGTCGGCCGCTGCTGACAGACGAGAGGAGCCCTGTTTGGCCATGCGCCGGGCCGGCCTCTCCGCCCTCTCACAGAACTACTAGTCGCGAGTGTCCGGTGGACGGGCCGGGATGCCAGGGTCCCGGACTGGACGCAGGGAGTAGACGGGCGGGTGGGTGGGAAACGAGGCATGGACTGCACGGGGCTCGCTCTCAGACGTCGGCCGCGATGGAGAGGTTCGAGGGCGCCCGGCAAACGGACCGAGACGGGCGGGTGGGTGGGAGATCCCTCACGCCACCCGAACGCTCCGCGCCGCCCGGGACCCCATCACCGTCACCGTCACCACGCCGAGCACCGCCAGCAGGCCCAGCCCCACCGTTCCCGACCAGCCGCCCGCGTGGAACGCCACCGCGCCCAACGTACTGCCGGCGCTCGAGCCGATGTAGTACGCCGACTGGTACAGCGCCGACGCCTGCGCCCGGCCCGTCTTCGCCGTGTGGCTCACCGCCGAGGACGCCACCGCGTGCCCCGCGAAGAAGCCCGCCGTGATCAGCACCAGGCCCAGCAGGACCAGCGCCAGGGTGTCCGACAGCGACAGCAGCAGGCCCGACGTCGTCGTGCCCCCGGCCAGGTACAGCGCGCCCCGCCGACCCAGTCGGGCCACCAGCCTGCCCGCCGTCGACGCCGACAACGTACCCACCAGGTACACCAGGAAGACCGAGCCGACGATGCCCTGGGGCAGGCCGAAGGGGGCCTCCGTCAGGCGGTACCCGATCACCGTGTAGACCCCGCCGAACACCGTCATGAACAGCGCGCCGATCGCGTACAGCCGCCGCAGCAACGGGTTCGCCAGATGCGTACGCACCGTGCGTGCCAGCACCCGGGGCCGCAGCGAGCCCGTACGGAAGTGCTTCGGTGCCGGGAGCAGCAGGCGGAACGCCACCGCGCAGCCCACCGCGATCACGCCGATCACGCCGACCGCGACCCGCCAGCCCCACTCCTGCGCGACCCAGCCCGTGATGACCCGGCCGCTCATCCCGCCCACGCTGTTGCCGGCCACGAACAGGCCGATCGCCGTGATCAGGGCCTTGGGACGGACCTCCTCGGCCAGATAGGCGGTCGCCGACGCCGGGAGCCCCGCGAGGGCCGCGCCCTGCACCGCCCGCAGCGCGACCAGCGCGCCCAGCGACGGGGCGAAGGGGACCAGCAGTCCGACCGTCACCGCGACCACCAGCGACGCCGTCATCAACGTACGCCGCCCGAACCGTTCCGACAGGGCGCTCATCGGGAGGACGAACAGGGCCAGCGCACCGGTCGCCGCCGACACCGTCCAGCTCGCGTCGCTCGCCGTTACGCCGAACTCGCCGGAGATCAACGGCAGCAGTGCCTGCGTGGAGTAGAGGAGGGCGAAGGTCGCGACGCCCGCGAGGAAGAGCGCGAAGCTCATCCGCCGGTAGCCGGGCCCACCCGGGGTCATCCGGGAATCGACGACGGGGAGTGCGGGGGAGACGGCGGCCACTGTCGTGGACGCCTCGGTACTGGCAGGCATGCCTCGAAACTACGTACGCCCCCACTCATCCGTCCAATGCACAGAAACCCCATAATCGTTCCCATGGTGCATCAGCAGAGGTCAGCCGCCCACCTGTCACCGTCCAGTGACACAGAAGACATCGTCACAGCCCTCGCCCCACGCCTCTCCTACTTCGCCGGAGTCGCCCGCACGGAGCACGTCACCCGCGCCGCCCAGGAGATGCAGGTCCCGCAGTCGACGCTCTCCCGGGCGATGGTCCGCCTCGAACAGGATCTGGGAGTGGATCTGTTCGCCCGGAGAGGGCGCACGGTCTCGCTCACCCCGGCGGGGCGTACCTTCCTCGCCTCCGTCGAGCGGGCCCTCGCCGACATCGGGCGCGCCGCCGACGAGGTACGCGCCGACGCCGACCCCGCCACCGGCAAGGTCGCCTTCGGCTTCCTGCACACCATGGGCGCCGAGACCGTACCCGGCCTGCTGCACGCCTTCCGCGCCGACCATCCCCGCGTCCGCTTCACCCTCGTACAGAACTACGGCGAGGCCATGCTCGAACGCCTGCGCTCGGGCGAACTGGACCTCTGCCTCACCTCGCCCGTCCCCGACGCCCCCGACCTGGTCGCCCGTCGCCTGGACGAGCAGAAACTCCGCCTGGTGGTCCCCGCCGACCACCGCCTCGCCGCCCGCAGACGGATCCGCCTGGCCGAAGCGGCCGAGGAAACCTTCGTCACCCTCGAACCCGGCTACGGCCTCCGCCGCATCACCGACGACCTCTGCAAGGAGGCCGGCTTCCGCCCCCGGATCGCCTTCGAGGGAGAGGAAGCGGAAACGCTGCGAGGCCTGGTGGCGGCCGGCCTGGGGGTCGCCCTGCTTCCCCCTCCGGCCGTCCCCCGCCCAGGAGTCGCCGAACTGACGGTCACCTCCCCAAGAGCGGCCAGAGAAATCGGCGTGGCGTGGCTCGACGGCCACCCCGACACTCCACCGGTGGCAGCCTTCAAAAAGTTCCTCCTGGCAAGAAAGGGCAACCTGCTCCCGACGTGAGACGGGCGGGCTTTTAGGGGCGCGGGGAACTGCGCGACAAGCCCCCACCGGCCCGCACCCCGAACACAACCGATCCGCCCCCGAACCTATCGCCGCAAAGACGCCCCGAACCCCGCAGCCAACGGCATCCGCAACCCCAACGGCGGCGGAGCCATCAACGCATCGCGCACAGGCCGCGAAAACCCCCTCCCGAACAACACCCCCATCACGAAGTCCTCCGCCAACGCGTGCACTTCACGCCGGTACTGCCGCAACCCGTGGCCGTCCGCGTGCACTTCGAACCGACAGATGTCCCGGTTCGCCTTCTTCGCCCGCGCCGCGAATCGGAACGACAGTTCGGGATCGGTCCGTTCGTCGTTCGTGCCGTGCACGATCAGCACCTGCCGCCCGGTCAGCTGCCGTACCGGTTCCGGCGTCGCCGCCACATCGTCCTCGGGCAGCCAGGGCGCCATCGCCAGTACGGAGTTGACGGCCTCGTGATCCGCCGCGCGCAGCGCCGCCCGCCCGCCCATGCCGACGCCGACGAGGCACACGGAGACATCGCCGTACCGCCGGACGATCTCGTCGACGGCCCAGCGCGCATCGTGCGCGAGCTGCGCCTCGCTGCCGTTCCAGCCCCGGTAGCGGTAGTGGACGACGTGCACGGCCAGTCCGTCCGTACGGCCCGCGCGGGCGAGCCGGAGGCCCAACGTCCTTACGGAGGCGGCCGCCAGGACGGGCGACGGCCTGCGGGTCGACACCTCGTCACCGCCGGGAAGCAGCAGGACCACTCCGCTGACCGATGTCGGCTCGGGGCCAAGTACCTTTCCCAGCCGGGCCTGTCGTACCGGCGTCCCTTGGTGTGCCATCAGGACCTAGCCAGGGGACGCCCCGCTTTGGCGGGGTGGGGAATGGCTTCTGAGTCCTGCTCTGACCTCGACTGGGTGCACGGATCCGCACTGTTCACCTGTGCCCACCTTTCTGCCGCACTATACCTGCGGCGTGTGTATAGTGATCGCGTGGCTGTGACCAGGAAAGTTCGTCGATTCTCCGGCGGCGTGTACGACCTCGGGCTCCACATCGTGTGGTGCCCGAAGTACCGCCGTCCGGTCCTCGGCGGCCGGGTCGCGGAACGACTGGACGAACTGATCCGGCAGAAGGCAGACGAACGCGGCTGGGAGATCATCGCCCTTGAGGTGATGCCCGACCACGTGCACCTGTTCGTGAAGCACGACCCGAAGTCGTCGGCCTCGTACGTGGCGAACCAGTTCAAGGGCTTCACGTCCCGCGTGCTGCGCGAGGAGTTCCCGCACCTGAAGTCGCGGATGCCCACACTGTGGTCGTCGTCGTACTTCGCGGCCTCGGTCGGCGCCGTGTCGGCGGCCACGGTCGAGAAGTACATCAACACCCAGTGGGAACGTCCGCGGAAGAAGGGGGACGGCTCGTGATCCGCGCGTACAAGTTCCTCCTGCGCCCCACGGCCCGTCAGACGGCCGCACTCGGCGAGATACTGCGGGACCACTGCTCCCTCTGCAACGGCGCGTTGCAGGAACGCCGGGACGCCTACCGGCACACCTCGAAGACCAGTGTCCGGTACGGCGACCAGTCCGCGCAGCTCAAGGAGATCCGCGCGTTCGATCCCCAGCGGCAGGGCCGCTGGTCGTTCTCCTCCCAGCAGGCCACCCTGCGCCGTCTGGACAAGGCGTTCGCCGCGTTCTTCCGCCGCGCCAAGGCCGGGCAGACTCCCGGCTACCCCCGCTTCAAAGGCGCCGGCCACTTCGACACCGTCACCTTCCCCAAGGATGGCGACGGCTGCCGCTGGGACTCCACCCCCCACGACGCGCAGACCCGCGTCCGCCTCCAGGGCGTCGGACACGTCCGCGTGCACCAGCACCGGCCCGTACAGGGCCGCGTCAAGACGATCTCGGTGAAGCGTGAGGGCAACCGCTGGTACGTCGTCCTGTCCTGCGACAACGTGCCCGGTGAGGAACTGCCGCCCACCGGGGCGATCGTCGGTATCGACATGGGCGTCGCTCACTTCCTGACCACCTCTAACGGCGAACACGTCGCCAACCCGCGCTTCCTCCAAGCGATGGCCGACGAGCTGGCCGAAGCGCAGCGGCACCTCGCGACGTTCCCGAAGCGGACCCGCCGGCGCACCAAGCGCCACCGCGCCGCCGCCCGGAAGGTCGCCAGGCTGCACGGCAGGATCCGGCGGCAGCGCGCCGACTTCCAGCACAAGACCGCCCGTACGCTGATCGCCGACCACGACGTGATCGCGCACGAGCGGCTCAACACGGCGGGTATGGCCAAGAGCCCCGCACCCAAGGCCGACCCGGAGCAGCCTGGCAGCTTCCTGCCGAACGGTGCTGCCGCGAAGGCCGGACTCAACCGCAGCATCCTCGACGCGGGTTGGGCGCAGTTCCTCGCAATCCTGGCGAACAAGGCTGAGAGTGCCGGTCGCCTGGTGGTTGCGGTGGACGCGCGCAACACCTCCCGCACGTGCCCCGAGTGCGGGCATGTCGCGAAGGAGAACCGCGCCACCCAAGCGAAGTTCGCATGCACGGCGTGCGGATTCGCGGCGAACGCGGACCACGTCGGCGCGACGAACGTCCTCAACAGGGCCGGGCCGGCCCTCTGCGCGGCGGCTTAGCCACCGACGCAGGAAGCCCGCGCGTTCACGCGTGGGTGGAGTCACGACAGAACAGTGTCAGAAGCAACGGTGTACGCCACCTGTCCTCGCGGTCACCGTTACGTATCGGCGAAAACGTACAGGCGAAGAAAGGAAGAAGAGAAGGGAGGGACAGGGGGTGTTCTACGCGCGTAGGAGTTAGAGTGCGGAAATGACGAGCCAGAGTGACCGGACACCGGGTCGGACGACAGCGCAGAGCGCGGCCACCGTGAGCACGCCGGGCCCCAGTCCCACCCCGGACCAGATCCGCCGCGCCCCCAAGGTCCTCCTGCACGACCATCTCGACGGTGGCCTGCGCCCCGGCACCATCGTCGACCTGGCCCGCGACACGGGATACGCCCAACTCCCGCAGACCGACCCCGACAAGCTCGGCGCCTGGTTCCGGGACGCCGCCGACTCCGGTTCCCTGGAGCGGTACCTGGAGACCTTCGCGCACACCTGTGCCGTCATGCAGACCCGCGACGCCCTAATCCGGGTCGCCGCCGAGTGCGCCGAGGACCTCGCCGAGGACGGCGTCGTCTATGCCGAGGTGCGGTACGCGCCCGAGCAGCACCTCGAAGGCGGGCTCACCCTCGAGGAGGTCGTCGAGGCGGTCAACGAGGGCTTCCGGGAAGGCGAGCGGCGGGCCCGGGAGAACGGTCACCGGATCAGGGTCGGCGCCCTGCTCACCGCGATGCGGCACGCCGCCCGCTCGCTGGAGATCGCCGAACTGGCCAACAGCTACCGCGATCTGGGCGTCGTCGGCTTCGACATCGCCGGAGCCGAGGCCGGCTTCCCGCCCACCCGGCACCTCGACGCGTTCGAGTACCTCAAGCGCGAGAACAACCACTTCACCATCCATGCCGGTGAGGCCTTCGGGCTTCCCTCCATCTGGCAGGCCCTCCAGTGGTGCGGCGCCGACCGGCTCGGCCACGGCGTCCGCATCATCGACGACATCCAGGTCCTGGACGACGGCTCGGTGAAACTCGGCCGCCTGGCCTCCTACGTACGGGACAAGCGCATCCCCCTGGAGCTGTGCCCCAGCTCCAACCTCCAGACCGGCGCCGCCGCCTCCTACGCCGAGCACCCCATCGGGCTGCTGCGCAGGCTTCATTTCCGTGCGACGGTCAACACCGACAACAGATTGATGTCGGGTACCGGAATGAGCCGGGAATTCGAGCACCTTGTCGAGGCGTTCGGCTACACGCTCGACGACCTGCAGTGGTTCTCTGTCAATGCTATGAAGTCGGCATTCATTCCTTTCGATGAACGACTGGCGATGATCAATGACGTCATCAAGCCCGGATATGCCGAGCTGAAATCCGAATGGCTGTTCCGACAGACCGCCTCCACCAGCGGTTCTGTCGAAGAACAGGGCTGATCCGGGAGTCCGGGAAGCGGTCGGGTCGGTGCGATTCGACCGCTTTTCGATATTTGCGGAGGGCGACTTCCCGTGTTTACGGTTATGGACCGCTCACAACCTCGTCTCGCATTCAAGGACGCATTCACTATGAAGCAGTCTGCTGCCAAGACCCTCGGTGTCGCCGCTCTCGGTGCCGCCTTCGCCGCGGCGGGTGCGGGTGCCGCCAACGCCGCCCCGGCCCTCCCCGCCCTCCCGGACTCCGCCGCGCTGGGCTCCGTGACCCAGACGCTGCCCGTGGAGAGCGCGTCGAAGGCGCTGCCGGGTGCCGCCGAGGCCGTGGCCCAGGGGCAGAGCGCGATCGGCGCGGGCATGGCCGCCACGAAGCCCGCCGCCGCCAAGCCGCACCCCCAGGGCCCGACCGCGCCGGTCGCCGGCCTGCTCGGCGGCCTCCCCACGCAGGGCCTGCCCACGCACGGCCACTCGGTGAACGGCATTCCGCTCGTCTGACCCACCCCGTGAACGCGCCGATGGGGCGCACCCCTGCATCAGGGGTGCGCCCCATCGGCGTACAAGCAAAGGTCCAGGCAAAGGTTCAACCGGCTACCAGGCGGTGTGCGCCTTGTCCGCGTACTTCTCGGAGGGCAGCAGGAACCACAGTGCTATGTAGAGCACGAACTGCGGGCCGGGCAGCAGACAGGAGAGCACGAAGATCACGCGCATCGTCGTCGCGGAGATCCCGAAGCGCCGTGCCAGCGCGGCACACACTCCGCCGATCATGCGGCCGTTCGTGGGGCGGGCAAGGGCGGTCATGGCGTCTCCTCGATGACTACGGTGACGGGGACCGGCCTGTCCGGTCGCCTCATCTGTACTCAACGTTACGGACGCACAGCGGACGAAGCGTCGCTCTACGGGGCGATCCCGACCCTGGGAATCGTCGGGGTCATACCCTGAGTCGCTTCCTCCCTGCGGATGGCCGCCCGGCGCCTGGTCTCACTCCTGCGGCGCAGCCAGGACCGTACGGCGGGCACCACGGCGACATGGGCGAGGCCCACGCCCACCGTGTTCAGGAGCAGCGAGTCGACGTCCAGTACCTGACCGGGCACGCCGGTCTGCAGCAGCTCGATGCCGAGCGAGATCAGGGCGCCCGCCATGACCGTACGGACGAGCGAGGCGAGCGGGGAGACGTCGAGCCGGCCGCCCGCCATCGGCAGCAGCACGCCCAGCGGGGCCAGCAGGGAGAGGCCCTCGGCGATGCGCCGGGCCGCCTCGGGCCAGCCGAGGGCCAGATCGGCCCTCAGGCCAGCGAACGGGCGCAGGTTCGTGGGCAGTTGCCACGGGACGTCGAGCGGACGCAGCGTGATCCAGGCGACGAGTGCGAGATGGGCGACGAGGAGGACACCTCCCGCCGTACGGATGCGGAGCGCGGCACTTTCGCCGCTCGAACCAGGACGCTGCACGCCCCCCAAGACGCGGGGGGCGGCACGATCGGTTCCGGGTTGCCCCCTTTCAGGGGAGTGAGGGATGGGCCACACGGGGGGCGGTGGGTCTTTGGCTGCGGGCCGGTGGGGGCTTGTCGCACAGTTCCCCGCGCCCCTTGTCGGGGCGCTGCGCGCCCCTCCGGGCGGCGCGGTTCTTCGGCCGCGGGCCGGTGGGGGCTTGTCGCGCCCCGCGGCGGAGCCGCAGATCGATACAGCCCCGCGCCCCTGGACGGGCGCTACGCGCCGTCCACCGTTGATGACGGGGGGACCTGGGAGCCTGGGCGGGAGCGGACCTCCGGTGTGCAGGCGTAGCGGCGTAGGGGGGCGTTGTCGGGGCCGCCCAGGACGACGTGGCCGCCTCCCTCGGCGGCGGCCGAGTCGGAGAACGTGCAGACGATCTGGGCGAGGGCGTACGAGGCCAGGTCGGCCGGGGGTGTACTCAGGCGCAGGGCGTCCTCGGGGTCCTTCGGGCCCGGGCCGCTCACGCTCATCCCGCCGCGTACGTCCGTGGTGTAGCCGGCCTCGGTCTCGCTCGCCGTCGGGGTCCTGGCCAGCTCGTCCAGCAGCCCCTGGGCCACCAGCACGCGCCGCCGCGCCTCCGGCGTACCGTCCGGGACGCGCACCGCGCGGTCGACGGTCACCAGCTGGGAGGCGCACAGCAGGAACACCTGCACCGGTACGCCCGCCGGGGTCTGCGCGGCGACGGAGTCCGGTGAGGTGGGGGCGGTGACGTCGGAGAGGGAGCACGGAACGCGGGAGGGTGCCGGACCGAAGTCCGTCGGGACCTCGGTGGCCCGGATCCCGCATCCGGCGAGCAGCGCCGCGAGCACCGGGACCGCCAGCCAGGGCCGCCGCCCGCCACGTACGTTCATCACGAGCCCTCCCCGTGGCCGCTGCCGTCGTCGTTGCTGTTCGCGCCGTTCGGGTCGGCCGGTGTCTCCGTCAGTGCCGACGGGTCCCTGGGGAGCCGCAGGGTGAACACCGCGCCGCCCTTCGGGGAGTTGGCGGCGGTGATCTCACCGCCGTGGATGTGGGCGTTCTCCAGGGCGATGGACAGACCGAGCCCGCTGCCCTCGGAGCGGGGCCGGGACGCGCTCGCCTTGTAGAAGCGGTCGAAGACGTGCGGCAGGACGTCCTCGGGGATGCCGGGACCGTGGTCCTGCACCTCGATCAGCAGGTCGGGATCGGTGTCGGACGCGCGCACCGACACCCGAACCGGCGAACCGCCGTGCTTGAGGGCGTTGCCGATGAGGTTGGCGAGGATGACGTCCAGGCGGCGCGGGTCGAGCAGGGACATGATGCCGCGCTCGGCGTCCAGGTCGACCGCGTCCAGCCAGGCGCGGGCGTCGATGCAGGCCGTGATCTGGTCGGCGATGTCGACGTTGTCCAGGACCAGCCGGGCGGTGCCCGCGTCGAAGCGGGTGACCTCCATCAGGTTCTCCACCAGGGAGTTGAGCCGCCGCGTCTCGCTCACCACCAGCTTCACAGCCGGTTCGATCATCGGGTCGATGCTGCCGGTCTCCGCGTCCAGTTCCTCCTCGAGGATCTCGGTCACGGCGGTGATCGCGGTGAGCGGCGTACGCAGCTCGTGGGACATGTCCGCCACGAACCGCCGGGATGCCTCGTCACGGGCGCTCATGTCGGCGACCCGCTTCTCCAGCGCCTCCGCCGTGTGGTTGAACGTGCGGGAGAGATCGGCCAGTTCGTCCGTACCGGAGACCCGCAGTCGGGTGTCGAGCTTGCCCTCGCCGAGCCGCCGGGCCGCGATACCGAGCCGGTGCACCGGCTTCAGTACGGTCGTCGCGGCGGCCTGCGCGAGCAGCGCGGAGCCGATCAGCGCGAGGCCCGTGGCGATACCCAGCGACCAGGCAAGCGAGTTGAGATCCTTCTCCTCGGGCTCCAGCGACTTCAGCATGTACCCGGCCGGACCCCCACCGATCACCATCGTGCCCGCGACCAGGTACGGCTTGTCGCCGTCTATGATCCGCTGCCAGTACAGGTGGTACGGGTCCTTGTTGTTCGAGGTGACCGACTGCCGCTTGCCGACCGCCGTACGCAGCGACTTGGGCACGTCGGCCAGCGAAAAGGTGTCCAGCGCGCCGGAGTTGCCGACGACCGTCCGCCCGTTCTCGTCCTGGGCGACCAGCAGCACACTGAACCGCTGGCTGCTGGCGGCCATCTGGCCCGCGGTGTGCTGGAGTTCGTCCTGCGAGGGGTGGGTCGGCAGTACACCCGCGCGGTTCTGCATCTCCTGCTGGAAGTCGCGCAGCACCGCGTCCTGCGTACGCGTCAGCACCGCCTCGCGGTTGAGCCAGTACGCGATCCCGGACGCCGACACGGCCGCCGTCAGCGCCACAAGACCGAACACCACGACCAGACGCAGCCGCAGGCTGGTGAAGCGCAGCCCGGAAAGTATCGCCTTGCGCGCCGCGGCCCAGCCACGGAGCTTGTCCTGCGGGTTCGTCACTGAGGCGAGTCCAGCCGGTAGCCGACCCCACGGACGGTACGGATCAGCGTCGGCGACGACGGCACGTCCTCGACCTTGGCACGCAGCCGCTGCACACACGCGTCCACCAGCCGCGAGTCGCCCAGGTAGTCGTGCTCCCAGACCAGCCGCAGCAACTGCTGGCGCGACAGCGCCTGACCGGGCCGCCGGCTCAGTTCCAGGAGCAGCCGCAGCTCGGTGGGCGTCAGTTGCAGGTCCTCGCCGTTCTTCGTCACCGTCATCGCCGAGCGGTCGATGACCAGCGAACCGTAGGTCGCCGAGTCGTTGGACTCCCGCTCCCCACGGCGCAGCACGGCCCGGATACGGGCGTCGAGCACGCGCCCCTGCACGGGTTTGACGACATAGTCGTCGGCGCCGGACTCCAGTCCGACGACCACGTCGATGTCGTCGCTGCGCGCGGTGAGCAGAATGATCGGCAGTTGGTCGGTGCGCCGGATGCGCCGGCACACCTCGAATCCGTCGATGCCGGGCAGCATCACGTCCAGGACGATCAGATCCGGCCGCTGCTCGCGCAGCAGCTTCAGACCGTCCTCACCGGTGGCAGCGGTGGCAACCCGGTGGCCCTGGCGCGTCAAAGACAGCTCCAGGGCCGTACGGATGGCGTCGTCGTCCTCGATCAGCAACAGGGAAGGCACGGATGCATTCTGGCCCATGGCCGGGCCGGGCTGCGACTGCCAGGGGGTTGTCGGGTGTTTGTCGGGTGTTTTGGGGGTCGCGCGGGCGCGTACCGCGCGTTGCTGTGACATCGCTGTGATGTTCCTGGGACGGAGCCCTGTTGCACGCCTGTGACAGTCGGCGGACACCGTCATGAAGTGGCTTGGGCAGAGTTCTCGGCACAGGCAAGGGAGCACCACGAACCAAGCCGAAGACCGGGAAGTCCACGACGGGGGGCGCGAGATGAGCACGCTGCACAGCACAAGCGCGAACGCAGTGATCACGCGCCTGCACGACGTCACCCGGACCACCGAGAAGTCCGGTGCCGTAAACGGGCGGGGGTGCGTTCGCGGCACCGGGCGTCAGCACACCACGTACATGTCGGTGGTTGACGCACGCACGGGGGGAAGCGGAAGCGGCGCCACGGGGGAAACGGGGCGCACGGGGGCGGCGTACAGGGAGACAACGGGAGAGCGTCGTTCGCTGTCGGAGGCGGAGTTCACCGCCTACGTCCAGGAGCGTCGAGCCTCCCTGTACGCGACCGCCTACCACCTCACCGGTGACCGCTTCGAGGCGGAGGACCTGCTCCAGAGCGCGCTGTTCTCGACGTACCGCGCCTGGGAGCGGATCAGCGACAAGGCGGCGGTCGGGGGCTACCTCCGCCGCACGATGACCAACCTGCACATCAGCGCGTGGCGTCGCCGCAAGCTGAACGAGTACCCGACCGAGGAACTGCCGGAGACGGCCGGCGACACGGACGCGATGCGCGGCACGGAGCTGCGCGCGGTCCTGTGGCAGGCGCTCGCGCGGCTGCCCGAACTCCAGCGGACGATGCTGGTCCTTCGTTACTACGAGGGCCGTACGGACCCGGAGATCGCGGAGATCCTCGACATCAGTGTCGGCACGGTGAAGTCGAGCATCTGGCGGTCGCTCCGCCGGATGCGCGAGGACGAGGTCCTCAGCTTCGGCCGTGACGAGGAGGAGTCCTTCGGGGAGCTTGTCGCCTGAGGGTCCGGGGGGAGCACCGCTCGGGGGAGCGGTGAACGGGGGTAGCACGGGGGAGCACCACCAAGGGGGGAACCACCGCGGCTGGGGGGCCGCGGTGGATCACTGCACGGGGGAAGCACCGCACGGGGGAAGCACGAAGAAGCGGGACTGGAGGGCCGGGGGGTCCGTCCAGTCCCGCTTTCGTGTGTCGCCTACGTGTTGCGGACGTACGTGCTGCGTACGTATGTGTTCGTGCCCGCCGCCGCGTCCGCCAGTCTGCCCATCGCCTCGTCCCGGTCGCACGCGTACGCGCCCAGGGCCGTCTGGCGGGCCACGATGGAACGCTCGTCGCGCATCAGCCGCCAGCCGCGGCGCAGCAGGAACGGCACCGACTTGCGGCCCTCGCGCAGATCCCGCAGGAACCGCCGGCGGAACGTCTTGACCGGGCCCCGGCTCAGGCAGAGCGCGTCCGCGAGGACGCCCTCCTCCTGGCAGCGCGCGACGATCTCGGCGGCGAAGATGCCCTCCGCGATGAACAGCGGGGTCCGGCCGATCTCGACGCCCACCACGCCCGTGCGGGCGCTCAGCGAGATGTCGTACACCGGAACGTTCGTACGGCCCGTGCGGCACAGCTCGGTGATCGCGGTGACCGCCGTGTCCGCGTCCCAGGACCGCGGGTGGTCCCAGTCGATGTCGGTGCTTCCCAGGACCTGCGGCAGCGTCGGGTCGCCGCCCTCCTTGTAGAAGTCGTCGAGCCGCAGCACCGGGAGACCGGAACGGGCGGCGAGGAGGGACTTGCCGGAGCCGGAAGGGCCGCAGAGCAGCACGACGCGGGCGGGTATGGGCGGGTGGGAGGTCACGAGTCACCAGTGTGAGGCATCGGGCGGCCCCCTGCCGACCCCGCAGGTCGGCTTTGAAAGGTGCGTCACACCTCAACTACGTTTTGTGGCGTTCTGATTACCCAGTGCACCGCAGGTGGCCACCAGTCATGGCGCGACGAACGTCCCCCCAGCACCAGACCGCACAGCGCGCCCTGATCGCCCTCGCGGCCACCGGCGCGGCCCTGGGGGCGGGCACCGCGACGGCCTCCGCCGCCGAGGTCGGACCCCCGGTGGACGCCATCCGCATGGACCCCCCCACCTCGCTGGGGCAGATCGACCCGCAGAGCGGCCTGGCGGCGCTGACCGGCTCGGTCGGCTATGTCACGGGAGCGGTCCAGGGGCTCAAGCCCAATCCGCTGGCCGGTACGGGAGTCGACCCGCTCGACAACGGGGTGGGTACGCAACTCGCCGACTTCCAGCCCCTGACCTCCCAGGCACTGACCGGCCCGGTGGCCCAGGCACAGTCGATCGGCAGCATTCCGTTGCTGGGGGAGGCGACGGCGCTGCTGGGCGGCTGATGCACGACGCAGAGCCGCGTCTCCTTCGGGTGTGAGGAGACGCGGCTCTTCGGCCTCTGGTGGCCGTCAGTACGAGGAACCCGACGCGCCCAGTGAGCCGGTCGGGTGCCAGACCGTCTTCGTCTCCAGGAACGCCGTCATGCGGTCCAGGCCCGGAGCGGCCGTCCAGTCGTCCACAGGCTGTGGACGCAGGACGCGCTTGAGGTTGTCGGCCGCGGCGATCTCCAGCTCCTTCGCCAGGACATCGTCCGCGCCGGCCAGGTCGATCGCGTTGACGTCCTGGTGGGCGGCCAGGGGCGCCGCGATCTCCGCCGTACGGCCGGAGAGGACGTTGACGACACCGCCGGGGACGTCGGAGGTGGCCAGCACCTCGCCGAGCGACAGCGCCGGGAGAGGGGACCTCTCGCTTGCGATCACGATCGCCGTGTTGCCGGTCGCGATCACCGGGGCCAGTACGGAGACCAGGCCCAGGAAGCTCGACTCCTGCGGGGCCAGGACCGTCACCACGCCCGTCGGTTCGGGGGAGGAGAGGTTGAAGTACGGGCCGGCCACCGGGTTTCCGCCGCCGACCACCTGGGCGATCTTGTCGGTCCAGCCGGCGTACCAGACCCAGCGGTCGATGGTCGCCTCCACCAGGGCGGCGGCCTTCGACTTCGACAGACCCTCGGCGTCGCCGACCTCGTGGACGAACTGGCCCTTGCGGCCCTCCAGCATCTCGGCGACGCGGTAGAGGACCTGGCCCCGGTTGTACGCCGTCGCGCCGGACCAGCCGCCGAACGCCTTACGGGCGGCGACGACCGCGTCACGGGCGTCCTTGCGGGAGGAGAGCGGCGCGTTCGCCAGCCACTTGCCCTTTGCGTCGGTCACCTCGTACACCCGGCCGCTCTCGGAACGCGGGAACTTCCCGCCGACGTACAGCTTGTAGGTCTTGAAAACAGACAGGCGGTCAGACATCGAGGTACGCCTCCAGGCCGTGGCGACCGCCCTCGCGGCCGAAGCCCGACTCCTTGTAGCCGCCGAACGGCGAGGTGGGGTCGAACTTGTTGAACGTGTTGGACCAGACGACACCGGCGCGAAGCTTGTTGGCCACGGCGAGGATTCGCGAGCCCTTCTCCGTCCAGATGCCCGCCGACAGGCCGTACTGGGTGTTGTTGGCCTTGGCGACGGCCTCCTCCGGAGTACGGAAGGTGAGGACCGAGAGCACCGGGCCGAAGATTTCGTCGCGGGCGATGGTGTGCGCCTGGGTGACGTTCGTGAACAGCGTCGGGGCGAACCAGTAACCGGCGGACGGGAGTTCGCAGGCCGGCGACCAGCGCTCGGCGCCCTCCGCCTCGCCCGCCTCGACCAGGGTGGTGATCCGGGAGAGCTGCTCGGCGGAGTTGATCGCGCCGATGTCCGTGTTCTTGTCCAGCGGATCGCCGAGGCGCAGCGTGGACAGCCGGCGCCTGAGCGAGTCGAGCAACTCGTCCTGGATCGACTCCTGGACGAGGAGCCGGGAACCCGCGCAGCAGACCTGGCCCTGGTTGAAGAAGATGCCGGTGACGATGCCCTCGACGGCCTGGTCGATCGGCGCGTCGTCGAAGACGATGTTGGCGCCCTTGCCGCCCAGTTCCAGCGTGACCTTCTTGCGGGTACCGGCGACCGTGCGCGCGATCTGCTTGCCGACGGCCGTCGACCCGGTGAACGCGACCTTGTTGACGTCCGGGTGCGCGACCAGCGCCGCGCCCGTGTCGCCGTAGCCGGGAAGGATGTTGACGACGCCCCTGGGCAGGCCCGCCTGGCGGCAGATGTCCGCGAAGAACAGGGCGGAGAGGGGGGTCGTCTCGGCGGGCTTCAGTACGACCGTGTTGCCGGTCGCGAGGGCCGGGGCGATCTTCCACGCCAGCATCAGGAGGGGGAAGTTCCAGGGGATGACCTGGCCCGCGACGCCGAGGGGGCGCGGGTTCGTCCCGAAGCCCGCGTGGTCGAGCTTGTCGGCCCAGCCCGCGTAGTAGAAGAAGTGGGCGGCTACGAGGGGCAGGTCGGCGTCCCTCGTCTCCTTGATGGGCTTGCCGTTGTCCAGGGTCTCCAGGACGGCCAGCTCGCGGCTGCGCTCCTGGATGATCCGGGCGATGCGGAAGAGGTACTTGGCGCGCTCGGCGCCCGGGAGTGCCGACCACTTCTCGAAGGCCGTGCGGGCGGCCTTCACCGCACGGTCGACGTCCGCCTCGCCCGCCTGGGCGATCTCGGCGAGGACCTCCTCGGTGGACGGGGAGACGGTCTTGAAGACCCTGCCGTCGGCGGCCTCGGTGAACTCGCCGTCGATGAACAGGCCGTAGGAGGGGGCGATGTCGACGACCGAGCGGGACTCGGGGGCCGGGGCGTACTCGAAAAGGGGTGCCATGGTGATCAGTCCACCGTCACGTAGTCGGGGCCGGAGTAGCGGCCGGTGGCCAGCTTCTGACGCTGCATCAGCAGGTCGTTCAGGAGCGAGGAGGCGCCGAAGCGGAACCAGTGGTTGTCGAGCCAGTCCTCGCCCGCGGTCTCGTTGACCAGGACCAGGAACTTCACGGCGTCCTTGGTGGTGCGGATCCCGCCGGCCGGCTTCACGCCCACCTGGACGCCGGTCTGCGCGCGGAAGTCGCGTACGGCCTCCAGCATCAGGAGGGTGTTCGCGGGCGTCGCGTTGACGGCGACCTTGCCGGTCGACGTCTTGATGAAGTCGGCCCCGGCGATCATGCCGAGCCAGCTCGCGCGGCGGATGTTGTCGTACGTCGACAGCTCGCCCGTCTCGAAGATGACCTTGAGCCGGGCGGACGCCCCGCAGGCCTCCTTCACGGCGGCGATCTCCTCGTACACCTTCAGATAGTCGCCCGCGAGGAACGCGCCGCGGTCGATGACCATGTCGATCTCGTCGGCACCGGCGGCGACCGCGTCACGTACGTCCGCCAGCTTCACGCCGAGGGCGGCGCGGCCGGCCGGGAAGGCGGTGGCGACGGAGGCGACCTTCACGGTGGTGCCGGCGACGGCCTCCTTCGCGACGGCCACCATGTCGGGGTAGACGCAGACCGCGGCCGTGGCGGGCGCGGTGCGGTCGGTCGGGTCGGGGCGGACCGCCTTGGCGCCGAGCGACCGGACCTTGCCGGGGGTGTCCGCGCCTTCCAGCGTCGTCAGGTCGACCATGGAGATGGCGAGGTCGATGGCGTACGCCTTCGCGGTGGTCTTGATGGAACGTGTGCCGAGGGAGGCGGCGCGGGCCTCGAGGCCGACTGCGTCGACGCCGGGGAGCCCGTGGAGGAAGCGGCGCAGTGTGCTGCCGGACGTGGTCACGTCCTTGAGCGTGGATGCGGGGGCTGCAGTGGTGGGCATGGTCACAAGCCGAGCATATCTACGCGCGTAGCGGCTGTACAGCCCTGAGAAATCGCTGGGGCGGGCTTGATTCGGCTTGGAGGTGTCGTCGGGCTTGTTCTCGGTTGTTGTTGTTCCTGGACTGGTCAGATGCAGTAAACGGGTGGGTGGGTGGGTGGGTGGGAAAACGCACCCCGAGGCGCATCAACCCCACCCTCGAGCCGCCGGGGGCGTCGTGCAGAATCGGGGGCATGACGACCCCGGACCATCCGTCGCCCTCGCAGGGGCCTACGCCGCCCGAGTCTCCCGACCGGGTTTTTCGGTCACCCTCGTCCCTGGTGGCCGGCGTGCTGCTGCTCGGGCTCGCGGGCTGGCTCGGGGGTGACGCGCTGATCGTCGGTCACGGGCGGACGCCCTGGCTGGCACTCGCCACGCTCCTCCTCGTCGTACCCCTGGTCATCGCCTTCACCCTCCGGCCCGCCGTGTTCGCCAACGACCACCGGCTGCGCGTACGCAACCCCTTCCGGGTCGTCGTGGCGCCCTGGGGAGCCGTCGAAGGGTTCCGGTCGGGCTTCTCGAACGAGGTCGTCGTCGAGTCCGGCGCCAAGTACCAGCTCTGGGCCGTCCCCGTCTCGCTGCGTGCCCGCAAGCGCGCCAACCGGGCCAAGATGCGCGAGGCCCGCGAGGCCGGCGGGGGCGGGGGTCGGATGCCCCTGATCCCGCCCGGTCCGACCCGCGCCCAGAACGACCAGATCATGGACGACCTGGGCCACCTGTGGGAGGCCCGCGAGAAGGCGGCCACCTCACAGGGCGAGGTCACCGTCAAATGGTCGTACGAGATCATGGCGCCCGCCGCCGCGGGTGCGGTTCTGCTGGCGATTCTGCTCGCGGTCGGCTGAGCCGGGTGACCTTCCCCGACGGGCCGTTGCGGCTGCCCTCCGCCTCCATACCCGACGGCTGTCAGGACTGGACCACGTCCCGCGCCGCTGACTGGGCGGCCGCGCTCCCGCCGCGCTGGACCTTTCTGCGGGTACGCCGTTCCTTCGCCGCCGGTCTCGCCACCCTTGTGCTGTGCGTCGGCGCCCTCGTCGCGATGGCCGGCGGACTGTGGCCGTTCGTCGCGGCCGGGTTCGCCGTGTACGTGCTGTGGGTGCTCGCCCGGCCCGAACTCGTATGGGTCGGCGCGCCCCTCCTGCTGCTCGCCCTCGCCGCGGAGGCCTCCTCGAAGTCATGGGCACTGACCGGCTTGGGAGTCGTGGTCGTGCTCGGCTCCTGGGCCGTCGTGGCCGTACGGCTGCGGGCGCGCGGTGAGCAGCTGGAACGGGCCATGGAGGCCGCCGGGGGCGTCGCCGTACCGGTGCCGGGCGCCGAGGCTCCCGTACGACGTGGGCGGTTGCTGTTCGTCCTGGGGTTCGTCGTGCTCGGGCTCGGCGTGCTGACCGGGAGCACCGCCGGTTTCTGGGGCGCGGTCGAGGACCAGGAGGGCGCCTGGGTCGTCACCGTCTTCCTGGCCGGCCTCGGCGCGACCGCGCTGGCCTCGGCCCGGCTCGGCCGACAGCGGGCGGGTGCCCTGCGCGCGGCTCCCGTGCCCGTGCTGCGCGTGCTCGTACGGGACGACGCCCAGGGCAGTACGGAGGTGTACGCCGCCGACGATCTCGCCGCCGAACGCCCCCTGTTCACCGTCGAGCTCACCTCCTTCGACGAGGACGACGAGGACGACGAGGAGGACGAGGAGGACGGTGACGGTGACGGTGACGCCGAGCTTCGGCGGGCGATGCTCGGGATCGACGACGACACCCTCGGGCCCGTCCGGGAAGCCGTTCTCTACGGGGCTCCCTTCGACGGCGCCGAGGTTCTCCTCGTCAGCGCCGACGAGGATCCCGAGCAGCCGCCGCTGACGGAGTGGTCGGCGGGGCCGGTCCGGCCGTTGTCGCCGGGCGCGGGGCGCCGACGGGTCGCCAAGCAGCGCGAGCAGGCCGCGGACAGTCTCCAACTGGAGTTGCAGGGGCGGGAGTTGGCCGAGCGGCAGACAGCCACCGGGCAGGTGCGGCGATGGCGGGCGGGGTGGCTGGACTGGCTGGCCACCGCGTTTCTCGTGCAGTGGGGCCTGTGGCTGGTCTGGGGCTGGTTCGACGAGCCCGGCCTCTCGTCGTGGACACTGGCGCTCATCCCTCTGCTCGGGCTGTACGGGGCGGTCCGCGTCCCCATGAAGCTCGCCTGGCGCGTCACAGCCGACCGCACCGGCGTCTGGGTCACCGGACTGCGCGGCCCCCGGCACGTGCCCTGGGACGACCTCCGTTTCGTACGGCGCCGGTCCCTCGAGCTGAAGATCGACTGGCAGGGCGGCGACTGGACGGTCTCCGCACCCCGCTGGGCCTGGCTCCAGCGCCGCCGGGGGCTCGTCCATCCGTACGACGCCCTGGCCGCCGAACTGACCGCCATGCGCCTCGACGCCGACCTGCGCCCGACCGCCGAGAGCGCACCGGCGGAACGCGGGCGGCCGATGTGGCCGTCGGCCGCGGTGCTGGCCGTGGTGTGGGTGGTGGCGCTGGTGGCGGCACGCTGAGCCGGTAGGCGAAGGGTTTGCAGCAGGCCGGACACATGCCTTCAGGCATTCAGGGTGCGCTCGGCCAGACCAGCAGCATGTACGCGCCGCCGTACGCCGACAGTGCCACCGCCGTCGTGAGCGCGATCATGCGGAAGCGGCGGGACGCGCGGGCCAGATGGACCGCCACGGGCAGCAGCAGCGGGAACGCCGGGACGAGGAAGCGGGCGCGCGGGTAGTAGACGCCGCCGCTGCCCAGGACGATCGCCAGCAGGACGCCCGTGAAGACCAGCAGCGGGAGGGGCTGGCGGTCCCAGACCGACAGGACGAAGAGGCCTGCCGCGCCCAGCAGAACCCCGGTCACCATCACCAGGAACAGTTCGGGCGTCGAGTCGTACATCAGCAGCTCCCGCATCCTGCGCAGGGTCAGCGCGCCGCCGTCCATGTCCTGGCGCCACAGTCGCTGCACGGCGAAGTAGCCGTCCCAGCGGCCCAGGCGCAGGCCCACCCAGCCGACGTAGCCGAGCCACCCGAGCGGGGACAGGGCGGCGGCCGCGAGGACGCGGGCCGAGCGGTGGCGGCGGAGGGCGAGGAGCGCGGTGAGCGACACCGCGGCGGCCACGGCGACACCGGTGGGGCGGGTCAGTCCGGCGAGGACGGCGAGCGAGGCCGCCCACAGCAGGCGGCCCGTGAGCACGGCGTACAGCGACCAGGCCGCCAGCGCGGTGAACAGGGACTCCGTGTAGCCCATCCACTGGACCGCGCCCACCGGGAACGCGGCCCACAGCGCGGCCAGGACGACGCCCGTCCGGCGGTCGTGCAGGCGTTCCCCGACCGCGAAGACACCCCAGGCGGCGACGAGCGACGCGACGACGGCGAGAGCCAGCCCCGTACTGGCCCGGGTGCCCGGGGTGAGGACGGCCAGCGCCTTGACGAGGGCCGGGTAGAGCGGGAAGAAGGCCAGGCTGCCCGAGTCCTGGACCGAGCCCAGGGCGTGCGGGTAGCCGTGGTCGGCGATGCCCAGGTACCAGTCGGCGTCCCACCGGGTGGCCAGGAGCGGCCACACACCGTGGTGCCCCCGGTGCGCCCAGAGAGTGAGGACGAGCAGGCCCGTCGCGCGGACCGCCGTGTACGCGACGAGGGCGGGGGCCGCGCGCCGCAGGGCCGCGAGAGCGTCGCGGACGATCGGGGCGGTGGTGGCCCCGGTGGGCGCGGTGGCCACGGGGGTGGGCGTCGGCCGGGTAACCGTCGAGGACATGGGGCGGCTCCAGGTACGGGGCGACGGGGGCGGTACCCGGTCACCGTTTCCCGGAGGGCGGCGGGAGTGGCGGAGCGTGCGTCGGCCGGCGGACGCAAATCACCCGATGGGGTGCCCGCAGTCGGCGGCACCCCATCTGCGTTCCGTCGCGTACGGGTCAGATGCCCGCCGCCGCGGACAGGTCCCGCTTGATCGTCTCCAGCAGGTCCGTAGCCTTCGCCCGGGCCATCACGAGCTCCGCGTGCGCGGGCACCGGGAGGACGACCTCCAGGTAGCACTTCAGCTTCGGCTCCGTACCGCTGGGCCGGACGATGACCCGGGCCCCGTCGAGCGTGTAGCGCAGACCGTCCGTGGGCGGGAGCGTCTCCGTGCCCTTGGTGAGGTCCTCGGCCTTCGTGATCGCCAGGCCCGCGAGGTGGGTCGGGGGCTGCTCGCGCAGACGGCTCATGGCGTTCGCGATGACCGACAGGTCCTCGACCCGCACCGAGAGCTGATCCGTGGCGTGCAGCCCGTGTTCGACCGCGATGTCGTCGAGCAGGTCGAGGAGCGTACGGCCCTCCGCCTTCAGCTCGGAGGCGAGTTCCGTGACGAGGAGCGCGGCCGTGATGCCGTCCTTGTCGCGTACGCCCTCCGGGTCGACGCAGTAGCCGAGGGCCTCCTCGTAGCCGTAGCGCAGGCCCTCGACCCTGGCGATCCACTTGAAGCCGGTCAGGGTCTCCTCGTAGGGGAGGTTCGCCTTCTCGGCGATCCGGCCGAGGAGCGAGGAGGACACGATCGACTCGGCGAACGTGCCGTGTGCTCCGCGCCGGACCAGATGGGTGGCGAGCAGGGCGCCCACCTCGTCGCCGCGCAGCATGCGCCAGTCGCCGGTGGGCGTTCCCCTGTCGGTCAGGGGTACGGCCACCGCGCAGCGGTCCGCGTCCGGGTCGTTCGCGATGATCAGGTCAGGGTTCGTCTCGCGGGCCTTCGCGAAGGCGAGGTCCATCGCGCCGGGCTCTTCCGGGTTGGGGAAGGCGACGGTCGGGAACTCCGGGTCGGGGTCGGCCTGTTCGGCGACCAGCTCGGGGGCGGGGAAGCCGGCCCGGGCGAAGGCGGCGAGCAGGGTGTCCCGGCCGACGCCGTGCATCGGGGTGTAGACCGTGCGGGCGGTACGCGGGGAGTCGGGGGCGAGCACCGCGTCCGTACGGGCCAGGTAGGCGTCCAGGACGGTGTCGTCGAGGGTTTCCCAGCCGGCGGTGGGGCGGGGCACATCGGCCAGGGCCCGTACGGCGGCGATCTCCGCGGCGATCTCGGCGTCGGCGGGCGGGACGATCTGGGAACCGTCGCCCAGGTACACCTTGTAGCCGTTGTCGCGGGGCGGGTTGTGGCTGGCGGTGACCTCCACGCCCGCCACGGCGCCGAGGTGCCTTATGGCGAACGCCAGTACGGGGGTGGGGAGGGGGCGGGGGAGGACCGCTGCCCGGAGTCCGGCGCCGGTCATCACGGCGGCGGTGTCCTGGGCGAAGTCGGCCGACTTGTGGCGGGCGTCGTAGCCGATGACGACGAGGCCGTCCGTCCGGCCCTTCGCCTTGAGGTACGCGGCCAGGCCGGCGGCTGCGCGGATGACGACGGAGCGGTTCATGCGCATGGGGCCGGCGCCCAGTTCGCCGCGTAGGCCTGCGGTGCCGAACTGGAGGGTGCCGGAGAAGCGGGGGGTGAGTTCGGGGAGGTCGTGGGTGGCGATGAGTTTGGCGAGTTCCTCGCGGGTTTCGGGGTCGGGGTCCTCGGCGAGCCACGCCTTGGCCCGGGCGATGAGTTCGTCGTCGTGCACGGGGGGTGCCTCTCGTTGGGGTCGTGCGTGGGTGCGGGGCCACGAGTCTCGCCCCCGCCGCCCCTACCCGTCCCATCCTCGGGGGCGCTGCCCCCGAACCCCCGCTCCTCAAACGCCGGAGGGGCTGGCATACCAGCCTGTCCGGCGTTTGAGGACGAGGCCCCTTCAGGGCCGAATGCGGGGGTCTGGGGGCGGCAGCCCCCAGGGACAGGATGGGACGGGTAGGGGCGGCGGGGGCGATCAAGTTCTACAGGCGGTCCAGGACCTGGGCCAGGAGGGACCCCATGCGGGTCGCGCTGTCGCGGCCCGCCTGGAGGACCTCCTCGTGGTTCAGCGGCTCCCCGGTCATCCCCGCCGCCAGGTTCGTCACCAGGGAGATGCCCAGGATCTCCGCGCCGGCCTCCCGCGCCGCGATCGCCTCCAGGACCGTCGACATCCCGACCAGGTCCGCCCCGATCGTCCGGGCCATCCGGATCTCGGCCGGCGTCTCGTAGTGGGGACCCGTGAACTGGGCGTACACGCCCTCCTCGAGGGTGGGGTCGATCTCCTTGCACAGGGCGCGCAGCCGAGGCGAGTACAGGTCCGTCAGGTCGACGAAGTTCGCCCCGACGATCGGGGACGTAGCCGTGAGGTTGATGTGGTCGCTGATCAGGACCGGCTGGCCGGGGCGCATGTCGGCGCGCAGGCCGCCGCAGCCGTTGGTCAGGACGATGGTCTTGCAGCCGGCGGCCACGGCGGTACGGACCCCGTGCGCGACGGACGCGACGCCCCGGCCCTCGTAGTAGTGCGTGCGGCCCAGGAAGACCAGCGCGCGCTTTTCCCCGATCCGGTACGAGCGGATCTTGCCGCCGTGTCCCTCGACCGCCGGCGGCGGGAAGCCCGGCAGCTCGGTGACCTGGAGCTCGGCCTCGGGTGCGCCCAGGGCGTCCACGGCCGGTGCCCAGCCGGAGCCCATCACGAGCGCGACGTCGTGGGTCTCGGCGCCCGTGAGCTCCCGCAGGCGCGCGGCGGCGGTGTCGGCGGCGGAGTAGGGGTCGCCCTGGATGTCGTCCGGAAGAAGAGATGCGTTCACGCGCCTGAGCGTATCCGCTCGGAGCCTACGCGCGTAGATGACAGAGGCGACGGGATGACGATCGTTGTCTTGTCGTTTCCAACCAAGGACCCTCAGCAGGGGCGTTTTCTCAGTTCCATCACATAGTCGTGCGGAGCCCCCGACGATTCCGCCGCGTCGGCGATCTCGCCCAGGTTCCGGGCCGACGGAAGGCCGCCCTCGTACCCGTTGAGGACGTACACCCAGGCCGGTTCCTCGCCCTCCAGCGTGTGGACGCGCAGCCGCATCCGGCGGTAGATGTCGAGGCCCACGCCCTCCCAGCGGTCCAGCGAGTCCTCGTCCAGCGGGGCGATGTCGTACAGCGCGACGAAGACCTGGGAGCGCGGCGCCTCGACGATCGTCGGGAGGGCGCCCTCCCAGCCCATGTGCTCGCCGCCGAAGGTCAGCCGCCAGCCGGTCAGCCAGCCGGTGGCGCGCAGCGGCGAGTGAGGTGCGCGACGCGTCATGAGCCGCGCGTCGAGGTTGCCGGCGTAGGCGGCGTAGAGCGACATGGATCGAGAGTACGGCAGCGAGCACGGCCGTCACTCCGACAGCACACGCCTCTCCCGCACCCGTACAGGTGTGCGGCTCACAGCCCCCTTTCAAGCCCCTGGATGCCGCCCCGGGCCCGTACGGCGGCCCCGGGGCGTCGGCCGCGCGGGGCGTGCGGGACAATGGGGTATGTGACTCGGATCGTGATCATCGGTGGCGGACCCGGCGGCTACGAAGCGGCGCTGGTGGCAGCGCAGCTCGGCGCGGAGGTGACCGTCGTCGACTGCGACGGTCTGGGCGGGGCGTCGGTGCTCACCGACTGCGTACCGTCGAAGACCCTGATCGCCACGGCCGAGGTGATGACCACCTTCGACTCGTCGTACGAGGAACTGGGGATCATCGTCGCCGACGACACCCCACCGGAGAAGCAGGCCGCCCGCGTCGTCGGGGTCGACCTCGGCAAGGTCAACCGACGGGTGAAGCGTCTCGCCCTCGCCCAGTCGCACGACATCACCGCCTCCGTCACCCGGGCCGGCGCACGCGTCCTGCGCGGGCGGGGACGGCTCGACGGGCTGCAGGGCGTCGACGGCTCCCGCAAGGTCGTCGTACGGGCCGTGGACGGCAGCGAGGAGACCCTCGTCGCCGACGCCGTGCTGATCGCCACCGGCGGACACCCGCGCGAGCTGCCGGACGCGCAGCCCGACGGCGAGCGCATCCTCAACTGGACCCAGGTCTACGACCTCACCGAACTGCCCGAGGAGCTCATCGTCGTCGGGTCCGGTGTCACCGGCGCCGAGTTCGCCGGTGCCTACCAGGCCCTCGGGTCCAAGGTGACCCTCGTGTCGTCGCGCGACCGCGTGCTGCCGGGTGAGGACCCGGACGCCGCCGCCGTCCTCGAGGAGGTCTTCCGGCGTCGTGGCATGAACGTCATGGCCCGCTCCCGCGCCGAGTCCGCCAAGCGGGTCGGCGACCGCGTCGAGGTCACCCTCTCCGACGGGCGCGTCATCACCGGCTCGCACTGTCTGATGGCCGTCGGCGCGATTCCCAACACTGCCGGGATGGGGCTGGAGGAGGCCGGGGTCAGGCTCCGCGACTCCGGGCACATCTGGACCGACAAGGTGTCGCGGACGTCGGCCCCGGGCGTGTACGCCGCCGGTGACGTGACCGGCGTCTTCGCGCTCGCGTCCGTCGCCGCCATGCAGGGCCGTATCGCCATGTACCACTTCCTCGGCGACGCGGTGGCCCCCCTGAACCTGAAGACCGTCTCCTCCAACGTCTTCACCGACCCCGAGATCGCCACCGTCGGTTACACGCAGGCCGACGTCGACGGCGGCAAGATCGAGGCCGTGGTCGTCAAACTGCCGTTGCTGCGCAATCCGCGGGCGAAGATGCAGGGCATCCGGGACGGCTTCGTGAAGCTGTTCTGCCGCCCCGGCACCGGGATTGTGGTGGGCGGCTGCGTTGTGTCGCCGCGCGCCTCCGAACTCATCCATCCCATCTCGATCGCCGTCGACAACAATCTGACGGTCGAGCAGATCGCGAACGCGTTCACCGTTTACCCCTCCCTTTCGGGATCGATCGCCGAGGTCGCCCGGCAGCTCCACACACGCAAGACGTCGGGCGAGGGCTGACCGCCGGGCGGGCAACTTCCCGCTGGTCATGGGGGATTGCCGTCCAATTACCGTTCATTGGCACGGCGTAAGCGGTCGGGATAGGCGCGTATACCACTTCCCGTACCTCCATGCGAACAACTTCTGTTATTCGGCGGATACTGCTGAAAGCGGACGGTCGTTGGGGTTACTGTCAGTTTCGTGTTCGCTGCAGAACGTCGCCAATTGATCCTCGAAATGGTGCGTGCCAATGGAGCCGTGTCGCTCCGTGAGCTCGCCCGCGTCGTCCAGACCTCCGAAGTGACCGTACGGCGGGACGTGCGCGCTCTGGAGGCAGAAGGACTCCTCGACCGCCGGCATGGCGGTGCGGTATTGCCGGGCGGGTTCACGCGGGAGTCCGGCTTTCCGCAGAAATCTCATCTCGCGACCGCCGAGAAGACGGCCATCGCCGACCTCGCCGCGAGCTTCGTCGAAGAGGGCGAGGCCATCGTGGTCGGGGCGGGGACCACCACGCAGGAGCTGGCACGCCGGCTCGCGCGGGTTCCCGGGCTGACCGTCGTCACCAACTCCCTGTTGGTGGCCCAGGCGCTGGCCCACGCGAACAGAGTGGAGGTCGTGATGACCGGCGGCACTCTGCGCGGTTCCAACTACGCCCTGGTCGGCAGTGGCGCCGAGCAGTCCCTGCACGGGCTGCGGGTGTCCAAGGCCTTCCTGTCCGGAAGCGGGCTCACCGCCGAACGCGGGCTTTCCACCTCCAACATGCTGTCGGCGTCCGTCGACCGCGCGCTGGTGCAGGCCGCCGCCGAGGTCGTCGTGCTCGCCGATCACACCAAGCTCGGTTCGGACACCATGTTCCAGACCGTGCCCACGGATGTGATCACCCGCCTCGTCACCGACGAACCGCCCGTCCACGACGACCGCGCCGGTACGGAGCTCCAGGCCCTGGCAGACCAGGGAGTGCAGATCGCCGTGGCCGGATCGGCCGGCTCGGGAAACGGCTCCCCGGGAAACGGGGCGCAGGGCGGTGACCAGGTCCCATCGCGCGGACAGCGCCGTGACGTGCCGCTTCCCAACCCGCGCCGGGGACAGCTGCCCGGCGGCGCGGCGGGCCATCCGCTGCGCGGCACGATGGTGGGCGAGCAGCCCGGCGGACCGGGTGAACGCGAGCGGGAACGGGCCCGGGTGGCGGATCTCCGCCGCCGCTAACCCCGCCGTACGACGGGGATGCCGGTCACCGAGGTAACGGTTACTGGGGTACGGCCTTCAGGCCCCGCAGGGTCAGGGTCAGGAGGCGGTCGGCCAGGTCCGGGTCGTCCGGGGTCTCCTCGGCCGCCAGCGCGATGGCGTTGGTGAGCTGGAGCAGGTCGCCGATGGAGACGTCGGTGCGCAGGGTGCCGGCCTGCTGGGCGCGGGCGAGCAGGGCCGCGCCCGCCTCCCGCATCGGGTTGCTGCACCTGGCCAGGGCCGAGTCGGCGTCGTGCGACACCGACATCAGGGCCCGGGCGAGGCCCCGGTACTCACCGGCGTGCGTGATGATCTCGCGGAGCCAGGTGACCAGTGCGGCGCACGGCTCCGGGGCGGTCAGCAGTTCGCGGGAGCGGGCCAGCAGGTCGCTGACCGCGTCCTCGAAGACCGCGCTCAGCAGGGCGGGGCGGTTGGGGAAGTGGCGGTAGAGGGTGCCGATGCCGACGCCGGCGCGTCGGGCCACGTCCTCGAGGGAGGCGCCTGTGCCGTGTTCGGCGAAGGTGGAGCGGGCCTCGGTGAGCAGGCGTTCGTAGTTGCGGCGGGCGTCCGCGCGGAGGCCTGCCGGCGGCTGGGCCATGGGGTCACCTGCCCTTCGTGTGCTTGTTCCGTGGGGTCAGCATGCCATCGGGGCGGGGTCGTGGGGTGCGGTGGGGGGTTGCCGGGTGCGGGTCCGGTGGGGGCTTGTCGCGCAGTTCCCCGCGCCCCTGAGGGACGGGCGCTGCGCGCCCAGTACCTCAGGAAAGAAGGCGCCCGGTGGGCTGATTGCTCAGTCCGCCGGGCGCCTCACTCAGTTGTACGGGGTGTTGTGCGGGTCAGTCCTTGATTTCGCAGATGGGGGCGCCTGAGGTGAGGGAGGCGCCTACCTCGGCTGCCAGGCCCTTGATGGTGCCTGCCTTGTGGGCGTTGAGGGGCTGTTCCATCTTCATCGCTTCGAGTACGACGATCAGGTCTCCCTCCTTGACCTCCTGGCCCTCCTCCACGGCCACCTTGACGATGGTGCCCTGCATCGGGGAGGCGAGGGTGTCGCCGGAGGCCGCCGGGCCCGACTTCTTGGCCGCGCGGCGCTTGGGCTTGGCGCCCGCCGCGAGGCCGGTGCGGGCCAGTGACATGCCCAGGGAGACGGGCAGGGAGACCTCGAGGCGCTTGCCGCCGACCTCGACGACCACGGTCTCGCGGCCGGCCTCCTCGTCCACCTCGATGTCGGCGGGCGCGGCGAAGGCCGGGATGTCGTTGACGAACTCGGTCTCGATCCAGCGGGTGTGGACCGTGAAGGGGTCCTGGCTGCCGGTGAGTTCGGGGGCGAACGCGGGGTCGGCGACCACCTTGCGGTGGAAGGGGATCGCGGTGGCCATGCCCTCGACCTGGAACTCGGCCAGGGCGCGGGCGGCCCGCTGGAGGGCCTGCTCGCGGGTGGCGCCGGTGACGATCAGCTTGGCGAGCAGCGAGTCCCACGCCGGGCCGATGACCGACCCGGACTCGACGCCCGCGTCCAGCCGGACACCCGGGCCCGAGGGCGGGGCGAAGGTGGTGACGGTGCCGGGGGCGGGCAGGAAGCCCCGGCCCGGGTCCTCGCCGTTGATGCGGAACTCGAAGGAATGGCCGCGCAGTTCGGGGTCGCCGTAGCCGAGTTCCTCGCCGTCGGCGATACGGAACATCTCGCGTACGAGGTCGAGCCCCGCGACCTCCTCGGTGACCGGGTGCTCCACCTGGAGACGGGTGTTGACCTCGAGGAAGGAGATCGTGCCGTCCATGCCGACGAGGAACTCGACCGTGCCGGCGCCGACGTAGCCGGCCTCCTTGAGGATCGCCTTGGAGGAGGAGTACAGCTCCGCCACCTGGGCCTCGGACAGGAACGGCGCGGGAGCCTCCTCCACCAGCTTCTGGTGGCGGCGCTGCAGCGAGCAGTCACGCGTGGAGACGACGACCACGTTGCCGTGGGAGTCGGCCAGGCACTGCGTCTCGACGTGGCGGGGCTTGTCGAGGTAGCGCTCGACGAAGCACTCGCCACGCCCGAACGCGGCCACGGCCTCACGCACGGCGGAGTCGTACAGCTCCGGCACCTCTTCGAGGGTGCGGGCGACCTTCAGACCGCGTCCGCCACCGCCGAAGGCGGCCTTGATCGCGATGGGCAGGCCGTGCTCCCGGGCGAACGCGACGACCTCGTCCGAGCCCGAGACCGGGTCGGGCGTGCCGGCCACCAGCGGGGCGCCGGCGCGCTGGGCGATGTGCCGGGCGGCGACCTTGTCGCCGAGGTCGCGGATGGCCTGCGGGGGCGGGCCGATCCAGGTCAGGTCGGCGTCGATGACGGCCTGGGCGAAGTCGGCGTTCTCGGAGAGGAAGCCGTATCCCGGGTGGATCGCGTCCGCTCCGGAGTCCTTGGCGGCTTGCAGCACCTTGGCGATGTCGAGATAACTCGTCGCCGGGGTGTCACCGCCCAGGGCGAACGCCTCATCCGCGGCGCGGACATGCAGAGCGTCCCGATCCGGGTCGGCGTAGACGGCCACGCTCGCGATCCCGGCATCCCGGCAGGCCCGGGCAACGCGGACAGCGATTTCGCCACGGTTGGCGATGAGCACCTTGCGCACGATTGAGGCTCCCTCCTTGAAACAAGCCGAGTTTAGGGACTGCCGACACGGCGCATCGACCCGTCCTCACTGGTGAGCTTGCCCACACGGAGCGTGATGCGAGGCTTGCTCGACCCGCGAAATCCCTTGTCGCACCTATGTACGCAGGACTCCATCGGGAAACCCTAGTCCCCTGATGTGGTCAAGGTCTCTGTGAGAGCGTGCTGCGGCCCACTCGGTTTCTTTGTGGGGACCCTACGAACGGCCCAGTGATTCTTTGCCTCTCGCTGAACCTTCGCCGAACCCTTGTCCGCGCGTATACCCGTGAGTAGCGTTCAGGATGTATCGAACGTACTAGTGCCAACAGCAGACTTGCTCGTGCGGCAGTCGAAAGTGGGTGGGGGCCGGTGGTCCGCAGACCGGTTGCTTGGATCGTCGCGGTCGTCCTCTTCGTGGAGGCGTTCGGCATCGCCGCGCTGAACTGGTTCCTCGGGATCGTCGTCGACAACCAGAAGATGTCCCTCGCCGGTCTCGACCCGGACGTGATGTCCCTGTCCTCGAAGATCGGCGGCGTGGTCTTCGGCGCCTACTTCGCGCTGTGCGGCGTGGTGGCCCTGCTCGTCGCCCTGCGCGACCGCTCCCCGGCCGGCCTCGGCCGCATCCTGCTGATCAGCGTCGCCGTGGTGCACGCGCTGCTGGGCGCGTTCGCGTGGGGTCTGGTGGGCGTGCCGGCGTTCCTGACGATGGCCGTGGTGCTGGCGCTGGTCGTGCTCCTGCTGATGACGTACGACAGGTACGACGGCACGGCGGCGGCCAAGACCCCCGAGGACGGCACAGGCGACCCGGACGGCGGCTCTCCGGCCGCGGACACCGAGGGCTCGCCGCTCACCTCCCCGCCGGCCCCCAGCGCCCCCTGACGGCCTCTACTTCCCCCGGTTCTCAGGGTCTTCCCGGGGCGTCCACAACTCCGTGATGCCGACGCCCAGTTCGGCGAGCAGTGTGCGTACGAGCGGCAGGCTGATGCCGATGACGTTGCCGTGGCCGCCGTCGATGCCGTCGATGAAGGGCGCCGAGCGGCCGTCGAGGGTGAACGCCCCGGCGACGTGCAGGGGCTCGCCCGAGGCGACGTAGGCCGCGATCTCCTCGTCCCTCGGCTCGCCGAAGCGGACCACGGTGGACGCGGTGGCCGAGGCCTGGCGTCCCGTCGCCGTGTCGTGGACGCAGTGCCCGGTCTGGAGGACGCCCTCGCGGCCGCGCATCGCCTTCCAGCGGGCGGTGGCCTCCTCGGCGTCGGCCGGCTTGCCGTACGCCTCGCCGTCCAGCTCGAGGACGGAGTCGCAGCCGATCACCAGCGCGCCCCGCACACCCGGCTGCGCGGCCACCACGGAGGCCTTGGCCTCGGCGAGGGCGAGGGCCAGTTCGGAGGGGGTCGGCGCGGTCACGGCGTCCTCGTCGAACCCGCTGACGATCACCTCGGGGTCGAGCCCGGCCTGCCGGAGCAGATTGAGCCGGGCGGGGGACTGGGAGGCGAGCACGAGACGGCGGCGCGGCTGATCGGTCATGCGGATCAGGGTATCGGCGGCCCGCGGACCCCGGACAGGTGCTAGCGCACGCCCAGGACGATCATCGCGAACACCATGGCCAGCGCCATGAGAAAGCCGAGCCGCCGAAGCATCCGCTGCGCGTCGCGCAGTTCCTTCGGCGGCTCGTTCTCGGGGTCGGACCACAGCATGCCACTAGCGTGGGGCTTGGCGGAGGGTCGGCGCCTGAGTAGGGGTACTCAAATCGGCGCCCTTTGTTGTCCTTCTGCGCGCGGTTCCTCGCGCCCCTGAGGGCCTACCCGGGCCAGTACGTGCGGGTCCACGATGTCGGGCCCGGCTGGGGGATCCGGTGGGCCGCGATCCTTGCCGGGTCGGCCCACGCGTCTGTCGGGCCCGCCGCGCCGCTCGGCGTCGTGGGTGCCGCCGCGGCGCGGGCTCGGACCACCGCCAGGGCGGCGGCGAGCTCCTCGGGGGTCGGGTTGCCCCGTACGACCTTGATCGTCATGACGACGGCTCCTTACAGCGGGATGTTGCCGTGCTTCTTCGGGGGCAGGGACTCGCGCTTGGTACGGAGCTGGCGCAGCCCCCGTACGACGTGGCGGCGGGTGTCGGACGGCAGGATCACCGCGTCGACGTAGCCGCGTTCGGCGGCGATGTACGGGTTGAGGAGGGTGTCCTCGTACTCCCGGATCAGCCGGGCGCGGACCACCTCGAGATCCTCCCCGTTCGCCTCGGCCTCGGCGATCGTGCGGCGGTGCAGGATGTTGACGGCGCCCTGGGCGCCCATCACGGCGATCTGCGCGGTGGGCCACGCCAGGTTGAGGTCGGCGCCCAGGTGCTTGGAGCCCATGACGTCGTACGCGCCGCCGAAGGCCTTGCGGGTGATGACCGTGATGAGCGGGACGGTCGCCTCCGCGTAGGCGTAGATCAGCTTGGCGCCGCGGCGGATGATGCCGTCGTGCTCCTGGTCGACGCCGGGGAGGAAGCCGGGGACGTCCACGAAGGTGAGGACGGGCACGTTGAAGGCGTCGCACGTACGGACGAAACGCGCCGCCTTCTCCGACGCGGCGATGTCGAGGCAGCCGGCGAACTGCATCGGCTGGTTGGCGACGATCCCGACCGGACGCCCCTCCACCCGGCCGAACCCGGTGAGGATGTTGGGCGCGAACAGGGCCTGCGTCTCGAAGAACTCGGCGTCGTCCAGGACGTGTTCGATCACCGTGTGCATGTCGTACGGCTGGTTCGCGCTGTCCGGGATCAGCACGTCGAGCTCGCGGTCCTCGTCCGTGACGGCGAGGTCCGCCTCCTCCGGGAACACCGGGGGCTCGCTGAGGTTGTTGGACGGCAGGTACGACAGCAACTGCTTGACGTACTCGATGGCGTCCTTCTCGTCGCCGGCCATGTGATGGGCCACGCCCGACGCGGAGTTGTGGGTCCTGGCCCCGCCCAGCTCCTCGAAGCCGACGTCCTCGCCGGTGACCGTCTTGATGACGTCCGGGCCGGTGATGAACATGTGCGAGGTCTGGTCGACCATGACCGTGAAGTCGGTGATGGCCGGCGAGTACACGGCGCCACCGGCGCAGGGCCCGACGACCAGGCTGATCTGCGGGATGACCCCGGACGCGTGGGTGTTGCGGCGGAAGATCTCGCCGTACGCGCCCAGGGACGCCACGCCCTCCTGGATACGGGCGCCGCCCGAGTCGTTGATGCCGATGACCGGGCAGCCGGTCTTCAGCGCGAAGTCCATGACCTTGACGATCTTCTGGCCGTAGACCTCGCCCAGCGCACCGCCGAACACGGTGAAGTCCTGGGAGAAGACGGCGACCGGACGGCCGTCGACGGTGCCGTAACCGGTCACCACGCCGTCCCCGTACGGGCGGTTCTTCTCCAGGCCGAAGTTGGTCGAGCGGTGCGTGGCGAACTCGTCCAGCTCCACGAACGAGTCCTCGTCCAGGAGCAGTTCGACGCGCTCACGGGCCGTCAACTTGCCCTTGGCGTGCTGCTTCTCGACAGCCCGCTGCGATCCGGCGTGCGTCGCCGCCTCGACGCGGCGCTGCAGGTCCGCGAGCTTGCCAGCGGTGGTGTGGATGTCGATCTGCTGCGGCTGTACCGGCTCGGCCATCGGGATGCGGCTCCCTGCAAAGTGTGACGTGCTCAGAAGGGGGACTGGCTACTCATCCGTAGCGTAGTGGGGTGCCTACCCATCGGCAGTGCGGCGTTTACCACATCTAGTGTGGCTTGCATGACGCCGCGAGATGACGCAGACAGCACCGAGCCGGAACCCGCCACGGGAAGCGACGGGCGGTGGTCCGACCTCGACCGGCCGCCCCTCAACGCCGGTGCGCTGCGCCGGGCGCTCGTCCGGGAGGGCGGGCTCTGGTCGGGGGTGGAGGTCGTGCGCAGTACGGGATCCACCAACGCCGACCTCGTCGCCCTCGCGGGCGAGGGCAAGGCGGAGGAGGGCCTGATCCTGCTCGCCGAGGAGCAGACCGCCGGGCGGGGCCGGCTGGACCGGCAGTGGACGGCGCCGGCCCGCTCCGGGCTGTTCTTCTCCGTGCTCCTGAAGCCGACCGACGTACCGGTGACCCGCTGGGGATGGCTGCCGCTGCTCACCGGGGTCGCCGTGGCGACGAGCCTGGCACGCGCGGCGGGCATCGACACGTCCCTCAAATGGCCCAACGACCTGCTGGTGACCGTGGGGGACGAGGAGCGGAAGGCGGGCGGCATCCTCGCCGAGCGGGCCGGGGAGGACGGCGTGGTGATCGGCATCGGCATCAACGTCACCCTGCGCGAGGACGAGCTGCCGGTGCCCACCGCCGGGTCGTTGGCGCTGGCGGGGGCCGTGCGCACGGACCGGGATCCGCTGCTGCGGGCGGTGCTGCGGTCGCTGGAGCGGTGGTACTTGCGGTGGCGGGCGGTGGAGGGGGATCCGGTGTCGTCGGGGCTGCAGGAGACGTATGCGGCGGGGTGCGCGACGTTGGGGCGGATGGTGCGGGCGGAGTTGCCGGGGGACCGGAGTGTGGTGGGGGAGGCGGTCGCCGTGGACGGGGACGGGAGGTTGGTGCTGGCCACGAGGGAGGGGGTGCAGGAGCCGGTGGGCGCGGGGGACGTGGTGCATTTGCGGCCGGCGTGAGGGTTCCCGTCCTCGGGGCTTGATCTTTCAGCCCAGGCCCAGGCATCTCCAGCCCGTCTGGGGGTCCCCCCTCTGGGGGAGTTTGAGGACGAGGCCGTTCAGGCCGAAGCGGGGGTCTGGGGGCGGCAGCCCCCAGGGACGGTCACACCGGCTCCGGGTGCGTCGTCCCTGCTGGACCTGACGGAGTGAGGCCGTATCGTTGAGGGCGGTCGATATCTGACCGTGACAGATCGGAAGGGCAGCAGGCGTGACCGTCGACGACATGGACTCCGACGCGGCGGGCAGCCGGGTGGACTCGCAGGACGTCGACCCCGCTGACAACCCGCTCGCCCTGCGTCTCGAATCGCTCATCCTCGGTGCCGAGCGCCGCTACACCCCCTTTCAGGCGGCCCGCAGCGCCGGGGTCTCCATGGAACTGGCGTCCCGGTTCTGGCGGGCGATGGGCTTCGCCGACATCGGGCAGGCCAAGGCGCTGACCGAGGCGGACGTCCTCGCGCTGCGCAGGCTCGCCGGTCTTGTCGAGGCGGGGCTGCTGAGCGAGGCGATGGCCGTGCAGGTGGCGCGCTCCACGGGGCAGACCACCGCCCGTCTGGCCGAGTGGCAGATCGATTCCTTCCTGGAGGGGCTGACCGAGCCGCCCGAGCCCGGAATGACACGCACCGAGGTGACGTACCCGCTGATCGAACTGCTCCTGCCCGAGCTGGAGGAGTTCATCGTGTACGTCTGGCGGCGCCAGCTCGCCGCCGCGACCGGGCGGGTCGTACAGGCCGCGGACGACGAGGAGATGGTCGACCGGCGGCTCGCCGTCTGCTTCGCCGACCTCGTCGGGTTCACCAGGCTGACGCGTCGGATGGAGGAGGAGGAACTCGGCGAACTCGTCGAGGCCTTCGAGACCACGGCCGCCGACCTGGTGGCGGCGAACGGCGGGCGGCTCGTGAAGACGCTCGGCGACGAGGTGCTGTACGCGGCGGACGACGCGGGGGTGGCCGCCGAGATCGCGCTGCGGCTGATCGAGACGATGGCGCACGACGAGACGATGCCGGAGCTGCGGGTCGGGATGGCCTTCGGCACGGTGACCACCCGTATGGGTGATGTGTTCGGGTCGACGGTGAATCTGGCCTCGCGGTTGACGTCGATAGCGCCACGGGATGCCGTGCTCGTCGACGGGGCGTTCGCGCAGGAGCTGATCCGTACCGGGGACGCCCCCGCCTCCGAGGCGGAGGCGGCGGAGGCCGCGGCCGCCGCCGAGAAGGAGGGCGAGGAGGCCCCGGTGTACCGGTTCGCGTTGCAGCCGATGTGGCAGCGGCCGGTGCGTGGGCTGGGCGTGGTGGAACCGTGGCTGCTGACTCGGCGGACGGGGTTCGGCGCGTAGCCGGTGGTTTCGTCTCGGCCCGGGCTGAGGCCCGGTGGTTGTTGCGGGGGAGGCGGGCGGGTGGGCGAGGTGGAGCCGCGGTCATCGCTCCGGCGGGCTGGTGCCGGCGGGTAGGACCGGCCGTAGCGCACCCCTCCGCACCGCACACCGTTTCCGTTCCGGACGAGGCACGCGGGCGCTGCGGGGCGAGCCGGCCCTGTTGTGCAGGGCCGGCTCGCCCCGTTTCCCTGGCTCAGTGGTCGTGGTTCAGGGCGTCCACGCACAGGCCGATCAGCGGTACGCACACTCCGTCGGCAGGCGCGGGCTTCGAGGCCGGTGACGAGGGTTCCGGGGTCGGTGCGGGCGCCGATTCCGCCTGCTGAGGGGGCTGGGGCTGCTGTGCCGCCGGGGCCGGGGGCGGGGCTGCCGGGCGTAGTACGCCGGGGGTGGGGGCGGGCTCCGGGGTGCTGGGCTGCTGGGGGATCGTCGTGGCGTCGGCGGCCGGTGCGAGGGGCGTCGGGAGCGCGTCGAGGGGCAGGCGTCGTAGGGAGCCGGTGGCGCTCGGCAGAGCCGTCGGGAGTGCGGTCGAGGGCGTGGTCGGGGCCGGGGTCGCGCCGCCGCCCATGGGGGCGCTCGCCGACGGGGTCGCCCTGGGGACGTCGCCCACCGTCGCCGCCGTGTTGTCGGTGCGGTCGGTCGAGGTGTCGTCGTACGTGCCCTCGTTCCTGCCCGTGCTCGTGTCCACGTCCAGGTCCGACGGGGCCTGTGCCCTGCCGACACCGTCCACTCCGCCGTCCGGCGTCAGTCGTACGAGGCTCAGGACCCCGGCGGCCAGCGCGAAGCCGCCCGCCGCGAGCAGCACCTTGCGGGGGCGGGGCTTGCGGTGCCGGCCCCGGGGGCGGTTGACGAGGGGGGTGTCGGGCGGGGTCTCGGGTGCGGGGGGCGGCGCCCAGGCTCGGGTGGGCGGTGGTGAGTGGGGTGTGACCTGCGGCGGGACCCTGGGGGCGACCCGGGGCGGGAACAGGGCGTGCCTCGGTGTGCCTGTGTCGACCGGCCTTGTCGCTGTGTCCGTCATCGCGATCCCTCCCGGTTGCGTCACGCCCCGGGTGCGCCGTGGCGGAGCGCACGTTATGCGCTCTTGGGTAGGAATTTCGGGGGATCGGGGCGTTGTCACCCGAATGAGGAGAGGGGGTCCCCTCTCTGTCCATCCGTCTGTTCTTCCCCTGGGTGCGGGCGTGCTGCGATGATCGGGCGGTCGTAGTTAACCCGCGTTAACCAGGAGGGTGTCATGGCTGAGGAACGGGCCGAGGAGCGGTTCGGGGAGTTCGTCGTGGTGCGGCGGCACGAGCATGTCGCCGAACTCGTCCTCGATCGGCCGAAGGCCATGAACGCGGTCTCCTCCGCCATGGCCCGGTCCATCGGCGGTGCGTGTGCGGCGCTGGCCGCCGACCGTGACGTACGCGCGGTGGTGCTGACCTCCACCCATGAGCGGGCGTTCTGCGTCGGGGCCGACCTCAAGGAGCGGAACTCGATGTCCGACGCCGAACTGGTCCGGCAGCGGCCGGTGGCGCGGGGTGCGTACACGGGTGTGCTGGAGCTGCCGATGCCGACGATCGCCGCGGTGCACGGGTTCGCGCTGGGGGGCGGGTTCGAGCTGGCGCTGTCCTGCGATCTGATCGTGGCGGACTCCACGGCGGTCGTGGGGTTGCCGGAGGTCTCCGTGGGGGTGATTCCGGGCGGCGGCGGTACGCAGTTGCTGCCCAGGCGGGTGGGGGCGGCGCGGGCCGCCGAGCTGATCTTCACCGCACGGCGGGTGGAGGGCGCTGAGGCGCGGGACCTGGGGCTCGTGGATGTGCTGGTGGAGGAGGGGCGCGCCCGGGAGGAGGCGCTGGCGCTGGCGTCCCGGATCGCGGCGAACTCCCCGGTGGGGCTACGGGCGGCCAAGCGGGCGTTGCGCACGGGCTTCGGCCTCGACCTGCGGGCGGGCCTCGAGGTGGAGGACGCCGCATGGCGAACCGTCGCCTTCTCGGGCGACCGCGCGGAGGGGGTGGCGGCCTTCGCCGAAAAGCGAACGCCGGCCTGGCCGGGGGAGTAGGGGTCGGGCGCGTCCGGGTGGGCCGGGGGAAGCCGAGTCGGGCGGGGTGGGAAGGCAGAACCGGGCAGGGTTGGCTGGGTGGAACCGGGCTGCCCGGGTGGGCCGGGGGAAGCTGAACCGGGGGGAGGCTGGGCCGGGCTGGCCCGAA
>NZ_JARAXP010000013.1:98979-230509 GCF_033793965.1 Streptomyces sp. ME02-8801-2C
GAGCCAGGTCGGGCAGGGCCCGAGGTGGGCCGGGGAAGCTGAACCGGACCGAGCCGGGCGGGGAGGCTGGGCCGGGCTGGGCTGGCCGGGCAGAGCTGGGTTGGGTCGAAACCGGGCGGTTCCGGGCTGGGAAGCTGAACCCGGCGGGGGGGTACCGAGCCGAACCTGGCCGAGCCAGGTAGGGCACGGCCCGAAGTGGGCCGAGGGAAGCTGAACCGGGCCGAGTCGGGCGGGGAGTGCTGGGCTGGGTCGGGCGTGGCTGGGCAGGGCAGAGCTGGGCTGGGTCGAAACCGGGTGGATCCGGGCTGGGCCGAGCCAGGTCGGGCAGGGCCCGAGGTGGGCCGGGGAAGCTGAACCGGACCGAGCCGGGCGGGGAGGCTGGGCCGGGCTGGGCTGGCCGGGCAGAGCTGGGCTGGGTCGAAACCGGGCGGATCCGGGCTGGGAAGCCGAACCCGGCGGGAGGTACCGAGCCGAGCCAGGCCGGGAAGGGCCGGGGAAGCCGAACCTGGCCGAGCCAGGCCGGGCAGGGCCCGAGGTGGGCCGGGGAAGCTGAACCGGGCGGAGTCGGGCTGGTAGTGCTGGGGTGGGTCGGGCCTGGCAGGGGCGGCCTGGGCCGAAATCGGGCGGAGCCGGGCTGGGAAGCAGAGGGGGCCCGAGTCGGGCGGGTTTGTTGAGCTGGGCCGAACCGGGCGTAGCCGGGCTGGGCCAGGCCAGGCTGGGTTGAGCCGGGCAAGGCCAGGGCCAGGGCCAGGGCCACGCAGGGTCGGGCAGGGCAGTGCCGGGCCGGGCCATGCAGGGCCCGGATCGGGTCAGGTCAGGCCCGGCGCGGTGGCGCCCCTTTCGCTCTCGATGTCTCAAATCCTCCCAAACCTTCCTAATCTGGATCAATGGGTGAGGAAAGCCGGCTCCGTGCCGTCGTGACGCTCGCGCAGGGTATGGCCGCCGCGCACAGCCCCCGCGAGTCCTGGCGTGCCGCCGCGCTCGGGGCCTGCCACGCGCTGTCCGGCAACTTCGCCGCGCTGTCGGTCTGGGAGCGGGAGCTGGGGCGGCTGCGGGTTCTCGTCAATGTGGGGGAGCGGGGGGCCGACGAGGAGGAGTTCCCGGAAGGGGAGGCCTATCCCGTGCACCAGTTCCCGGAGATCACCGAGTTCCTGCACGAGCGATGGGCGGGCGGCGGTGAGCCCAACGCCTGGGTCGAGACCGCCGAGGGGCCCGCGCGGGGGCCGTCGGCGGGGCGCGCCGGGTACTGCCAGCAGCGCGTCGCCGCCCTGCGCCGCCGGGGGCGCGGCTGCTGTGTCGTCGCCCCCGTCGTGCTGCACGGCAGGGCCTGGGGCGAGCTGTACGTCGCCAGGCCCGCCGGTGCCCCCGTCTTCGGCCGGGCCGACGCCGACTTCGCCACCGTCCTGGCCGCCGTCGTCGCCGCCGGGATCGCCCAGACCGAGCGACTGGAGGAGGCCCGGCGGCTCGCCTTCACCGACGCCCTCACCGGCCTCGCCAACCGCCGCGCCGTGGACGCCCACCTCGACGAGGCGATCGAACGGCACCGGCGGGACGGCGCGGTGGTCTGTCTGGTCGTCTGCGACCTGAACGGGCTCAAGCGGGTCAACGACACCCTTGGGCACGCGGTCGGTGACCGGCTCCTCGAACGGTTCGGGTCGGTGCTGTCGCTGTGCGGGGCCATGCTGCCCGGGGCTCTCGCGGCCCGCCTCGGAGGTGACGAGTTCTGTCTGCTGGTGGTCGGCGCGCCGGTCGACGACGTGGTGCTGGCGGCGACCGAACTGTGCTGCCGCGCCGCCGAGTTGGAGCTGGGGGAGGGGGTCGCCTGCGGGATCGCCTCGACGGCCGACCCGATCGGTCCGGTCCGGACGGCTCGCCGGTTGTTCCGCCTCGCCGACGCGGCGCAGTACCGGGCGAAGGCCGTGCACGCGGACCGGCCCGTGGTCGCGGGACGCGAGGGGCCCGACGATCCGGTGGTCCAGCTCGCCGACTCCGGGCCCGCAGGGGAAGGCGGCGTGGTCGAGCGACGCCGCTTCCGCGGGCGTCGGCCGTGAGGTGAAGGTGTAAGGGGTGTACCAGGCACCCGGTAGTGACATCTTCGAATTCACTGCGTACGCTCCTGAATATGGATATGCACACTGTGGTGGTGGGGACGTCCGGGACGACGGCGGCCGACGTGCTCGCCGTGGCGCGTGGCGGGGCCCGGATCGAGCTGTCCGGCGAGGCCGTCGCCGCCCTCGCGAAGGCGCGCGGGATCATCGACGCGCTGGCCGCCGAGCCCACGCCCGTCTACGGCGTGAGCACCGGGTTCGGCGCCCTGGCGACCCGGCACATCAGCCCCGACCTGCGCGCACAGCTCCAGCGCAACATCGTCCGCTCGCACGCCGCCGGCATGGGTCCGCGGGTCGAGCGGGAGGTCGTACGGGCGCTGATGTTCCTGCGGCTCAAGACCGTCTGCTCGGGACACACGGGTGTGCGGCCCGAGGTCGCGCAGACCATGGCCGACCTGCTCAACGCCGGGATCACCCCCGTCGTGCACGAGTACGGCTCCCTCGGCTGCTCCGGCGACCTCGCGCCCCTCTCCCACTGCGCCCTCACGCTCATGGGCGAGGGGGATGCCGAAGGGCTCGACGGTGTCGTACGGCCGGCCGGTGAACTCCTCGCCGAGCACGGCATCGCGCCCGTCGAACTGCGCGAGAAGGAGGGCCTCGCCCTCCTCAACGGCACCGACGGCATGCTCGGCATGCTGATCATGGCCCTCGCCGACCTCGACACCCTCTACAAGTCCGCCGACGTCACCGCCGCCCTCTCCCTGGAGGCACTCCTCGGCACCGACAAGGTGCTCGCGCCCGAACTGCACGCCATCCGGCCGCATCCGGGGCAGGGCGCCAGCGCGGCCAACATGCTTGCCGTGCTGGAGGGCTCGGAGCTGACCGGGCACCACCAGGACGGCGCGCCGCGCGTCCAGGACGCCTACTCCGTGCGCTGCGCCCCGCAGGTCGCCGGTGCCGGGCGGGACACCATGGCGCACGCGCGGCTCGTCGCCGAGCGGGAGCTGGCCTCGGCCGTGGACAACCCCGTCGTCCTCCCGGACGGGCGCGTCGAGTCCAACGGCAACTTCCACGGGGCTCCCGTGGCGTACGTCCTCGACTTCCTCGCCATCGCCGTCGCCGACCTGGGGTCGATCGCCGAGCGGCGCACGGACCGGCTCCTCGACAAGAACCGCTCGCACGGGCTGCCGCCGTTCCTCGCGGACGACGCCGGGGTGGACAGCGGGCTGATGATCGCCCAGTACACGCAGGCCGCCCTGGTCAGCGAGCTGAAGCGGCTCGCCGTACCCGCCTCGGCCGACTCCATCCCCTCCTCCGCGATGCAGGAGGACCACGTCTCGATGGGCTGGTCGGCGGCGCGCAAGCTCCGTACGGCCGTCGACAACCTCGCCCGGATCATCGCCGTCGAGCTGTACGCGGCCACGCGCGCCATCGAACTGCGGGAGGGTCTGACGCCCGCGCCCGCGTCACAGGCCGTCATCGACGCCGTACGGGCCGCGGGGGTCGAGGGACCCGGGCCGGACCGGTTCCTGGCGCCCGACCTCGCCGCGGCGGACGTGTTCGTGCGGAGCGGACGGGTGGTCTCGGCGGTCGAGCCGGTGACCGGGCCCTTGCGCTAGGGCTGCCGGGAGGTCAAGTTTTTCCAAAGAACTTGGCCTCCGTCGTCCCGTCAGAGACCCAGGCGCTCCCGGCGCAGCGAATACACCACGAAACCGGCGCCCAGGGCGAGGCAGAACGTGCCGCCCGCGACGTACGGAGTGGTGTCGAAACTGCCGGTGTCCGCGAGGCGGGTGCCGTCGTCGGCGGCCGTGTCCGAGGTCGTCGTGTACGCGGACGTGGCGGTGCTCGTGCCGCTCCCGCTGGTGTCCGTACTCGTGCTCGTCCGCACGCTCCCGCTGGGGCTTGTGTGCGTGTTCGTCATGGAAATCTGGCGCGTGTACTCCGACATCGTGGACATCGAGGTGTCCGCTCTGTGCTGCCGCTCCGCCGACTTCTCTGCCGTCGCGTTGGCGGACGGGACGAACCACAGGGCACCCAGCAGGGTGCCCGCGGCGGTGGCGGTCAACAACGATCGACGTGCGGCTGACACGGAATATCGATCCCCTTGTGGCGCTGGCGAATTGGCCGTGGCCCCGATGCTAATGAAAGGCGCGGGTCGTGGGAAAGTTGCGGGAGCTGTGAGCCGTACGCTCTCCGACCATGAGCACATCAGAGACATCACGTTTTGTACGACTTCGGGTGGAACTGGTCGTCGAGGTCGACGACGTGGACGCCCTGACGAAGGCCGCACTGCAGCGGATCGCCGGTGACAGCGAGATGCCGGCCGAGGAGCGGGTGCACGCCGAGGACGCTGTGACGGAGGACACCGCCGAGGCCCTCGCGTACCTCGTGGACCCGTTCGACCTGATCGGAGAGGTGCCGGGGACCGAACTGGCACAGGCCTCGTGGAGCAGCGAGGAGATCGACTACGACCCGGATTCGCCGGATTGGGATCTGGACGAGGATGATGTGGAAGGCGACGAGGTAATCGGGGGACGGCTCGACGGCTGAGACGGCCGGGGAGAAATTCCTTACCCCGGACGGCAACCGCCGACCGGGGTTTCGTCGTCTCAGGAGAAGCAGTGACCGGCATGGGCACCACGCGACCCGGTGAAGCTCGGGAGGGGCGGACAGCCTCCTGTGACCCGGGCGACGTGGTGTGCCCCACACATCAGGCCAATGTGGAACGGGATGAACCGGTCGTAGCGTTGAAGCTTGTTATGGGGTCTTCGTAGGTTTCCTCACGGGGACTCGCGCGGGTCCCGGCGGTTCGGGGACACGGCAACGATTTCGGCAACGATGGAGAAGCGTGTGATGACGGACAGTAGGCGGCGCAAGGGTCTGATGGCCGCGTCCGCCCTGCTCGGTGGCGTGCTGGTGCTCTCTGCGTGCAGCGGGAGCGACAGCGATGCCGCCTCCAAGGGCGACAGCGGCGGCACCGACACCTCGCAGGCCAAGGCCGACGAGGCGGCGGCCGAGGCGGCGTCCGAGGCCAAGATCAAGATCACGCCCGGGGACGGATCGAACAACGCCTCCATCAACAACGCGGCCCAGGTGGCGGTGACCAAGGGCACTCTCACGTCCGTACAGATGACGACGGCGGACGGTACCGCTGTCGCCGGTGAGATATCGGCCGACAAGACCAGCTGGAAGCCGAGCGCCCAGCTGGAGCGCGCCACCACCTACAAGGTGGCGGCGGAGGCGACGGACGCCAAGGGCCGCGCCGCCCACGAGAACGCCTCGTTCACCACGGTCTCCGCCGCGAACAGCTTCGTCGGCTACTTCACCCCCGAGGACGGCTCGACCGTCGGTGTGGGCATGCCCGTGTCGATCAACTTCGACAAGGCGATCACCGAGAAGGCAGCCGTGCAGAAGGCCGTCACGGTCTCCTCGACCGGTGGGCAGGAGATCGTCTGCCACTGGTTCAACGACACCCGCATGGACTGCCGGCCCGACGACTACTGGCAGGAGAACTCCACCGTCACGCTGAAGCTGGCGCTCGACGGCGTGGAGGGCGCGAGCGGTGTCTTCGGCGTGCAGCAGAAGACGGTCTCCTTCAAGATCGGCCGCAACCAGGTCTCCATCGTCGACGCCAAGACGAAGACGATGAAGGTCATGCAGGACGGCAAGGTCGTCAAGACCATCCCGATCTCGGCTGGTTCGCCCGAGAACAAGACGTACGAGGGCCGGATGGTGATCTCCGAGAAGTTCAAGGAGACCCGGATGAACGGCGCCACGGTCGGCTTCACGGACGACGACGGCAAGGGCGAGTACGACATCCCCGACGTGCCGCACGCCATGCGCCTGACCACCTCCGGCACCTTTGTGCACGGCAACTACTGGAGCTCCGACGGGACCTTCGGCAGCGCCAACGTCAGCCACGGCTGCGTCGGCCTGAACGACACCAAGGGCGCCAACGACCCGAAGTCCGAGGGTGCCTGGTTCTTCAACAACTCGATCATCGGTGACGTCGTCGACGTCCGGAACACCGGCGACAAGACCGTCGACCCGGCCAACGGCCTCAACGGCTGGAACATGAGCTGGGCGGACTGGAAGGCCGGTTCGAAGGTCTGACGCGGAGCGCTCCACGCGCTCTCCGTCGCACCCCGCCCCCGTTGCCCTGCGCCGATGCCGCCGTCCGACCCCCGGGTCCGGACGGCGGCATCGGTGTTCCCCAGGTTTCTGACGCGGTCGCAGCTCTTCTCCCGCAGCTCTTCTCATGCAGCTCTTATGCGGGACTTATCGCGTCATCACGCGGTGTACCTAGCTTGCGGCCATGTTCTTCACCTACCTGAGGCGCGAACTGCGCCGCCGCAGAAAAGCGGCACTCGTCGTCGCCTCCGGGCTCGCGCTGGGCATCGCCCTGGTCATCGTGGCCACCTCCGTGTCCGCGGGCATGTCGAAGGCGCAGGACAAGGTTCTCGAGTCGCTGTACGGCCTCGGCACCGACATGACCGTCACCAAGGCGGCCCCGGCCCAGGCCGGCACCGCTGACACCCAGCGCCGGCGCTTCCAGTTCAACGCGCGGCCCGACGGTGACGACTCGTCCGCCGAGCAGAGCAGCGACCGGGTGTTCGTCCAGGGCTTCGAGACCCTGGCCGCCTCCACGGTCGCCAAGGTCGACACGCAGAAGGGCGTTTCGGACGCCGTCGGCGGACTGAGCCTCCAAGTCATCAAGATCAGCGGCCAGTTCAGGCAGGGCGAGTTCCGCCAGGAGCAGGGCAGCGGCGGCAACGAGGGCGGCGGATTCCGCCGGGGCGGCGAAACGGGCGCTCCGCAGGGGAGAGTCGAGGGCGGCGGCGCCGATTTCGACGTCAACAACTACTCGGTGTACGGCACCGATGTCAGCAAGCCGGAACTCGGCCCGCTGACCTCCTCGAAGATCACCAGCGGCCGTACCTTCACGACCGCCGAGACCGACGCCAAGGTGGTGGTCGTCGACGCCTCCTACGCCAAGGAGAAGAAGCTCAAGGTCGGCAGCACGGTCACCATCAAGGACGTCAAGTACCAGGCCATCGGCATCGCGACCCCCGACAGCGGCGACGCGGCGGCCAACCTCTACATCCCGCTGAAGCAGGCCCAGACCCTCAGCGACTCCAAGGACAAGGTCACCACGATCTACGTCAAGGCGACCGACTCCCAGCAGATCGGCTCGGTCAAGTCGACCATCCAGAAGAACATCTCGGGTACGACGGTCACGACCTCCGCCGACCTCGCGGACACCGTCTCCGGGTCCCTGTCCACCGCCTCCGACCTGGCCTCCAGCGTCGGCAAGTGGCTGTCGATCGCGGTACTCGTCGCCGCCTTCCTGGTCGCGGGCCTGCTCACCTCCTCGGCCGTGTCCCGCCGGGTGCGCGAGTTCGGGACGCTGAAGGCGCTGGGCTGGAAGTCGGGCCGGGTCACCCGACAGGTCGTCGGCGAGGCCGTGGTCAACGGCCTGGTGGGCGGTGCCCTCGGTATCGCGCTGGGCCTCGCGGGCGCGTACGTCGTCACCGCGATCAGCCCCGATCTCCAGGCGGAGCTGGGCCGCTCGGGCGGCAACGCCGGCCCCGGCGGCGGGGGCTTCGGCGGCGGTGGCGGCGGCTTCGGCCGGCAGGCCGCGTCCAAGGCCCTGACGGTCGCGCTGACCGCGCCCGTAGCCCTCTCCACCATCGCTCTCGCGGTAGGCCTGGCAGTCACCGGCGGCCTGATAGCCGGCGCCTTCGGCGGCTGGCGAGCCTCCAGGTTGCGCCCGGCGGACGCGTTGAGGCGAGTCGAGTAAGCGGCCGGGTTCGCTGGACAACTGACGGCGGCTGGACCCACCCAAAGGGGCGCGGGGAACTGCGCGACCAGCCCCCACCGGCCCGCAGCCGACAACCACCAACGCAGGAGCACCGACATGTACGAACTGACAGACGTCACCAAGCGCTACACCCGAGGCAAAGAAACCATCGACGCCCTCGCCGGCATCAACCTCACCATCGCCGACGGCGACCGCCTGGTCATCCAGGGCCCCACCGGCGGCGGAAAATCCACCCTCCTGCAAATGCTCGGCGGACTCGATCGCCCCACCGAGGGCACTATCGACCTCGACGGAACGGATCTCGCCAAACTCTCCGAGAGCCGCCTCACCAAAGTCCGCAGCGAGAACATCGGCTTTGTCTTCCAGAGCTTCAATCTCATTCCGACCCTCTCGGCCCAGGAAAACGTCGAGACCGCTCTCGTACCGCTCGGTGTGAAGGGCAAGGATCGGCGCGAACGAGCCGCCGAGGCACTGAAGTCGGTCGGGCTCGGAGAGCGCCTCGGGCACCTCCCCGGGGAGATGTCGGGCGGCCAGCAGCAGCGCGTCGCCATCGCCCGTGCCCTGGTCAAGCAGCCCAAGGTGCTGCTCGCCGACGAGCCCACCGGTAACCTCGACGAGTCGATGCGCGACGAGATCATGGACGTACTCGAAACCATGTGGAAGGAGCTCGGGCTCACTTTCATCATGGTCACGCACGATTCCGCGATCGCGAAGAAGGCCCCTCGGGTGGCCACCATTCGCAAGGGGAAGATCACCGTGAAGGAGAACGCGGGCGCGTGAAGGAGAACTCGGGCGCGTGAAGCGAAACTCGGGCGCGTAAGGCGAAAGACGGGCGCGTGACGAGAACACGCTGCCCCGTAACGGGCGAATTGTCATCGTTCCGTCTATTGAGCGGCTGATCACCCCTCGGCATACTTCACCGTCGGGGGGTGTACGCGCATGCGTACGCATCTCCCCCAGCCGGGCGACGGGGAATTGCCCGGCACCACAGCCAGCGCTCCAGGGGGAGACTTGCGCGAACAAGTGAAGAGGGTATGCGCGGCAACCGTGGCCACGGCGGCCGCAGTTGCCCTCGCGGCGGGCATGACCGGCCCGGCGTCCGCGAAGACCGACGCGAAGGCGGACGTGAGGGCCGACGCGAAGGCGGAGCCGCAGCGACTGACCGGCGCCGCCCAGAAGCTCCAGCCGACGACGCACCGCATCACACTGATCACCGGTGACCGGGTATCCGTCGACGCCAAGGGCCGCGTCGTCGGCCTGGAGCGGGCGGCCGGCCGCGACAAGATACCCGTGCAGATCCGCAAGGTCGGCGGGCACACCCTCGTCGTCCCGGCCGACGCGGCCCGGCTGCTCTCCGGCGGGAAGCTCGACCAACGGCTGTTCGACATCACGGAGTTGAACAAGGAGACGACCCGCAGGTCCCAGCAGAAGGGGCCGAAGGTCATCGTCGGCTACCAGGGGGCGGCGACCGCCACCAAGGCCGACGTCCGCGACGCGGGCACCCTGCGCCGGACGCTGAAGTCCCTGAACGCGGACGCCGTGCAGGCACCCCGGAACGCCACTCGCGAACTCTGGGACGCGGTGACCAACGGCGACAGGGCCGCCGCCGGGATCGCGCACATCTGGCTCGACGGCACCCGCAGGGCGAGCCTCGACAAGTCCGTACCGCAGATCGGCGCGCCGAAGGCGTGGGCGGCCGGCTACGACGGCAAGGGCGTGAAGATCGCCGTCCTGGACACGGGTGTCGACGCCACCCACCCGGACCTCAGGAACCAGGTGATCGCCGCGAAGAACTTCTCCACGGCCACCACGACCGCCGACAAGGTCGGCCACGGCACACACGTCGCGTCCATCGCGGCGGGCACCGGGGCCAAGTCCGGCGGCAAGTACAAGGGTGTCGCACCCGGCGCCAGGATCATCAGCGGCAAGGTCCTGGACGACACCGGTGCCGGTGACGACTCGGGCATCCTCGCCGGCATGGAGTGGGCGGCCGAACAGGGCGCCCAGATCGTCAACCTGAGCCTCGGCGGCCAGGACACCCCCGAGGTGGACCCGCTGGAGGCGACGGTCAACAAACTGTCCGCCGAGAAGGGCATCCTCTTCGCCATCGCCGCGGGCAACTCCGGTCCCGAGACGGTCGGTTCACCGGGCAGCGCCGACGCGGCCCTCACCGTCGGCGCGGTCGACGACAAGGACCTGCTGGCCGACTTCTCCAGCACCGGACCGCGGGTCGGCGACGGCGCTGTCAAGCCGGACGTGACCGCGCCCGGCGTGGACATCACGGCCGCCTCCGCCAGGGGCAGCATCATCGAGCAGGAGGTCGGCGAGAAGCCGGCCGGGTACCTCACCATCTCGGGTACGTCGATGGCGACACCGCATGTGGCGGGCGCGGCGGCGATCCTCAAGCAGCAGCACCCGAAGTGGACGTACGCCGAGATCAAGGGCGCGCTCACCGGGTCGGCGAAGGGCGGCAAGTACACGCCGTTCCAGCAGGGTGCGGGCCGGATCCAGATCGACAGGGCCATCAAGCAGACCGTGATCGCCGACCCCGCGTCGGTGAGCTTCGGCACGCAGGCATGGCCGCACATCGACGACACCCCGGTCACCAAACCGCTGACGTACCGCAACCTCGGCAGGACCGACGTCACGCTGAAGCTGACGGCGACCGCGACCAACCCGAAGGGCCAGGCCGCTCCGGCCGGCTTCTTCAAGCTGTCCGCGACGACCGTGAGGGTCCCGGCGGGCGGCAGGGCCTCGGTCGGCTACACCGTCGACACCAGGCTGGGCGGCACCCTCGACGGCGCGTACTCCTCGTACGTGACGGCGACGGCCGGCGCGCAGAGCGTCCGTACGGCGGCGGCGGTCAACCGTGAGATCGAGTCGTACGACGTCACGGTCAAGCACATCGACAAGGCCGGGCAGCCGACGGGCGAGTACTACACGATCCTCGCCGGCTACAGCGGCCTGGCCACCGACCGCGGTTACCAGGTCCCGACGAACACCAGCGGCACCACGACCATGCGTCTGCCCAGGGGCACCTACCTGCTGGACGCGTGGATCGCGAAGGACTTCACCAAGCCCGACCTGGGCGGCGAGGGCCTCGACTGGCTGGTCCAGCCGAAGCTGACGGTCACCAGGAACACCTCGGTGACGATCGACGCGCGCACCGCCAAGGCGGCCGACATCACGGTGCCGGACGCCGGCGCCAAGCCGCGGAACGTGATGATCGACTACGTGTACGACGTCCCCGGCCTCGCCGTCCGCGTGGACTTCATGGACTCCTTCGCCAACTTGCGGATGGCCCACATCGGACCCGAGGTCACCGGCCTCTCGCAGACCTGGTTCGGCCAGTTCGGCAAGGGTGCGGGCGCGGAGTACGACGTGATCACCACCGCCAGGGTCAAGAAGATCCAGGGCAACAAGGTCCGCCACTTCAAGGCGAGCGAGCTCGCCACGGTGAAGCACCGTCTCGGTGCCGGATCGCCCGGCAGGACGGGTGTGCTCGGCGTGACCGCCTTCCTGCCCGAGAACTTCGCCTTCGGCACGCCCGTCGAGCAGGCACTGCCGGCCACCCGTACGACGTACCTGAGCACGGGTGAGAAGGTTGAGTGGCTCTTCGACTTCACCCAGTTCAAGGGCAGGAACGCGCAGGGCCTCCCGAACCCCGAGGCCTACTACACGGTCAACGACCTGCAGAAACTGAGCGCGGGCGGCAAGTACACGCGCACGTTCAACACCGCGGTGTTCGGCCCGCGGCTGCTGCCCGAGTACGGCCTCTTCCGTGAGGGCAACCACCTCTACGGACTGGTGCCGCTGTTCGCCGACGGGGCGGGCAACCCCGGCTCGTCCGACTTCACCGCGGTGACGACGACGCTCTACCGCAACGGCAGGAAGGTCGCCACGACCGACGACCCGCTCTTCGCCGAGAAGCCGTTCAGGGTCCCGGCGGGCGACGCCGCGTACAAGCTGACGACGTCGGTCAAACGCAGCGTCAAGGTCGCCCAGGCGTCCACCCGGATCGACGCGAGCTGGACGTTCCGCTCGAAGAAGACGGCCGACCTGGCCCAACTCCCGGCCTCCACGGCCCGCTTCAACGCGGCCGTCGGCCTGGACAACAAGGTCACGGCGGGCAAGAGGGTCACGTTCCCGGTAGTCGTCGAGGGCGCGGCCCGCGGCCGCAACCTGAAGAGGCTGACGGTGTACGCGTCGTACGACTACGGCCAGACCTGGAAGAAACTGACGGTACGGAACGGCAGGATCACCGTCGTGAACCCGAAGAAGGGGGAGGCGATCTCGTTCCACGCGAAGATCACCGACAGGAAGGGCAACAAGTCGACGGTCTCGATCTATAACGCGTACTACGGCAAGTAGGTCGCCGCAGGCGGGTGGACGGACGGCCCGGCGGGGGATACCCCCGGCGGGCCGTCCGTGTTTCGCTCCCAGGTCAGGTGCCGGTAGCGGCCTTCGTCGCGTCCCGGCCCCAGCTTGCCAGCAAGTGCAGTGCCTCCGCCGACGGGGAGCCCGGTTCCGCGTTGTAGATGATCAGGGACTGGTCACTGTCGTCCGGGAATCTGAGGGACTCGTAGTTCAGGGTCAGCTCGCCCACCAGGGGGTGCCGGAACCGTTTCACCCCGTAGCTCTTCTCCTTGACGTCGTGGGTCGCCCACAGCCGTCGGAAATCCTCGCTCTTCACCGACAGCTCACCCACCAGCGCGGCCAGATTCGGGTCCTCCGGGTAGCAGCCGGCGTCCATGCGCAGCACGCAGACGATGTCGATCGCCTTCTGCTCCCAGTCCAGGAACAGGTCGCGGTACTCCGGTCGCAGGAACACCAGCCGCGCCCAGTTCCGGTCCTGCGGCGGCAGGTCGGCCCAGTCCCCGAAGAGGGACGCGGCCATCGCGTTCCACGCCAGGATGTCCGTGCGCCGCCCGCCGATGTACGCCGGTACGCCGTCCAGCGTGTCGAGCAGTTGCCGCAGCGCCCCGCGTACCACCTGCGTCCGTGTCGACGGCTTCTTCTTGTGCTGCTTCGGCTTCGCGAGGTGGGTGAGATGGGCGTGCTCGGCGCCCGTCAGCCGCAGGGCGCGGGCGATGGCGTCGAGGATCTCCGCGGAGACGTTCTGCCCGTTGCCCTGTTCGAGCCGCGTGTAGTAGGCGACGGACACCCCGGCCAGCTGGGCCAGCTCCTCGCGGCGCAGCCCCGGTACCCGGCGGTGCCGGCCGTGGTCGGGCAGCCCCACGTCCTCCGGCTTGAGCCGGGCCCGGCGGGTGCGCAGGAACTCGCTGAGCTCGGCACGCCGGTCCAGGGCACCCCCGGGGTTCCGCCCGCGGCCGGAGGCGTCCGCCGGATACACCGATCCGGCTGTCTCGGCCGTCGCGGCTGATTCGGGATGTTCGTCCATACGGTCCAGTATTCCTGGTCGTACGCATACGAGCCTGACCCCGCCAGTGATAGGACCAGCGGGCGTACGCACAAGCGGGGACTGGGTGAAGACGGAAGTGTCCGGCAGACTGGTCGTCGCACCCGGTCAGAAGGCGGCCGGGCGTGAATCCCCCCAAGGAGAACTCCCGGCATGACCACCACCGTCGCCGCATACGCCGCACCCTCCGCCAAGGCTCCCCTCGAGCGCACCACCATCGAACGTCGCGAGGTCGGCGAGTTCGACGTCCTGATCGACATCAAGTTCGCCGGCATCTGCCACTCGGACATCCACCAGGCCCGTGAGGGCTGGGGCGAGGCCATGTTCCCGATGGTCCCCGGCCACGAGATCGCCGGTGTCGTCGAGGCCGTCGGCCCCGGGGTGACCAAGTTCGCGGTGGGCGACCACGTCGGCGTCGGCTGCATGGTCGACTCCTGCCGCGAGTGCGAGAACTGCGAGGCGGGCCTCGAGCAGTACTGCCTCAAGGGCAACGTCGGCACGTACAACGCCCTCGACAAGAACGGTGAGCCGACGTACGGCGGCTACTCCCAGAAGATCGTCGTGGCCGAGGCGTTCACCGTCCGCATCCCCGACGGCCTCGCCCTCGACGTGGCCGCGCCGCTGCTCTGCGCCGGCATCACCACGTACTCCCCGCTGAAGCACTGGAACGCCGGCCCCGGCAAGAAGGTCGCGATCCTCGGCATGGGCGGCCTCGGCCACATGGGCGTCAAGATCGCGGCCGCGCTCGGCGCCGAGGTCACGGTCCTCTCGCAGACCCTGAGCAAGAAGGAGGACGGCCTGAAGCTGGGCGCCTCCCACTACTACGCGACCAGCGACCAGGCCACCTTCAAGGAGCTGCGCGGCACCTTCGACCTCATCCTGTCCACGGTGTCCGCCCCGCTGAACCTGGACGCCTACCTGTCCCTCCTCAAGACGGACGGCGCGTTCGTGAACGTGGGCGCCCCCGAGGAGCCGGTCGCGCTGAACCTCTTCTCGGTGATCGCGGGCCGCAAGACGCTCGCCGGCTCCGGCATCGGCGGCATCCAGGAGACCCAGGAAATGCTGGACTTCTGCGCCGAGCACGGCCTGGGCTCCGAGATCGAGCTGATCAGCGCCTCGGAGATCAACGAGGCGTACGACCGGGTCGTGGCGAGCGACGTCCGCTACCGCTTCGTGATCGACACGGCGACGATCTGACTCTCCCGGTGAGAGCGACACGCGTGTGAGGTGTGAGGTGAGGGCCCTGGCGGGTGGTGAACGCCGGGGCCCTCGCCGCTCACCCGGTCCCGGCGCCGGTGTCGTCGCCGGTGTCGTCGAACGTCCACACCGCGTGGGCACCCGGGCCGACGGCCAGGGTCGAGTGGCCGATTCGCTCCTCGTGGTGGTACGGCACCGGCCGGTTGAGGGACATCTCGATACGCCGCAGGCCCGTGTGCTCGCCGGCTTCGCGCGTCACGACGTCGTAGCGGATCGTGGTGCCGCCGCCCCGCGCGACGATGCCGCCGTTCGCCACCGACCGTACGGCGAAGCCGCCGGCCCGCAGCAGCGGCACCGTGGCGGCGAGGTCGCGGGCGGTGACCGCGAAGCGGACCGAGGTGACGTCGCGCATCAGGTGCTCGCGGTAGAGGTCGGACAGGTAGCGTTCCCGGCCGACGTCACCGGGGAAGGCGGCAGGTTCGGTGTTGCCGCGCGGGTCGGCGAAGTACTCGGGCCGGTACTCCATCGACCAGGCGTCGTACGCGTCGTACTCGAGGGTCGTGAGGACCGCGTCGAACCACGGCACCGGGACGCCGTCGCCGAAGTCCCGCGTCTGGGGGAACAGGACCGGGTCGGTGACCCCTTCCGCCCGCAACCGTTCGATGACGGTGGCCTGGTCACCGGCGTGCTCGGTCGACAGGCCCGTTCCGGCGGAGCCGAGGAGGCCGTCCTGGCCGGGGACGTCGCCGACGCCGAACAGTTCGAAGTAGGTCTCGCGGCCGTACAGATACCGGCCGGTCCAGCTCTCGCCGCCGGAACCGGTCGTGGTGCGGACCTGGAAGTTGGCGAACTCCCTCAGATAGGCGGAGTCCTCGATGGCGTCGGCGGTCTCCCGGTCGAACACCCCGAAGGCGTGGTTGAAGTAGAGCAACTGCCGTTCTTGCGGCGGTGGTTGGTCGCTCTCGGCGGGCCCCGCGTTCGCGGCACCTCCCTGCACCGCCGCTGCGAGGGCCACAGCGATGACGATGATCATCCGTAACGTTCTTCGAAGCAGCATGTGAGCGATCGTAGGACGGAGGATTTGCGTCCGCTGTGGGTTTTCGGGACCCCCGCATGCCGGGTGACTCAGTGTTCGGCGTCGCCGATGACTACGAACGGGGCGCGATGTTCACTGCCGTCCGGCAGGTGCCAGCCGGCGGTGATCTGTCCCCGGGGCGCGGTCGGCTCGATGGGCGCGGCCTGCGGCTGCGGTGACGTGAGGACACGCGTCACCATCACCCGAAGGGCCAGTGCACTCGACGGATCCTCGCCCGCCACGGTCTTCACCACGACGTCGGTGCCGTCCACGCCATCGGTGACGGCGAGGGACGCGACCTCGGTGGAGACGCCGGCCCCCGTGAAACCACCGGTGACAGACGGGTCGGGAGTGTCGCTCACGCCCTGTGCCTGCGCCTCGGCGCGGTCCTGGACGAGGGCGAGCAACTGCCCTACGACGACCGGGTCATGGGTCCCGTCGTAGATCCAGCGCTTGCCGAGCACCCCGTGCTCAGCCGTACCGACGACTGCCTGTTCGGCTCCGCCGAGCGGCGCGTTCCGGTAGCTGAGGGGCACGAGGTAGGCGACCGGCCGCTCACCGGACGTGTCCGTGACCACCATCACCTCGATGCCCACCTCACCTTCCGGGTCATCGAGCCGAAAACCCCCGGCCTTGGCCAACTCCGGCTCGCCGGCCGCCCCGACGTACCAGGGGCGGGTGGGCAGCCAGGCTGTGAGCAGCTCCAGCTTGGTGGGGGTCAGGGTGGTGTGGTGGATGACGGCCATGCCTCCGGCAACCTCGTCCGCCGGCCGATCATTCCCCCGTACCCGTCTGTGCCCGTCTGTGCCCGTCACGCGGGCTTGGTGGCCTTGACGGCCAGGATGATCGGGGTCGGTGCGGTGCCTTCGGCGAACCGGGTGAGGTGCAGACCGGCGTCGAGGAACGCGTGCAGCAGCTCGGGAAGCGGGCGGTGCGTGGCGCCGACCTTGGCGCGCACGCCGTCATTCGTCCAGGACTCCTTCGTCCAGTACCCGCTGTCGAGGTAGCCGGGGCGGATGACCGCCGCTTCCGGGTCGCTGAAGTCGGCGAATCCGCCGCAGAAGCAGGGATGGACGCCGATGTGCACGAACGTGCCGCCTGGCCGCAGGACCCGCGCGGCCTCACGCAGCACCGCCGGATACCCGGGCATGTCCGTGTGGACCATCATCGCGATCACCGCTGGTACGGACCCGTCCCGCAGGGGCAGCCGCTCGGCGTCGGCCCGGGCGACCGGCAACCGGCCACGGGCGTGCCCCAGCATCCCCCCGGAGAGGTCGACGCCCATCGGCGTCCAGCCCAGTTCGCGAACCAGCGCCGCGTGGACGCCCGTACCGCAGCCGATCTCCAGGCAGGTGCCGCGGCCTTCACCGAGCAGGTCGCGCAGCAGGCCCCCCAGGTTCAGCGGGTCGCCGGCTCCGGCGGCTCTGGCGAGGAACTCCGTCTCGTACCAGTCCGCGATCTCGTCGTATGCCGCCGTCGGCGCCATGCGTTCCTCCGGTACATCGTGGTCGGTTTCGGGTCCAACGGCCTTGTCCGACCGGGTCGGTTGTGGCTTCGACGCCAAGGTCGGCGTCTCACGGGTGGTGGTCGTACGTCGGGAGACTGCCCGCGTTCGCCGCCGCTGCGCCTGATTCCGCCCGGGGCGGAAGTGGTTACTCGTCGGTCAGGATGACCTGCGGGTATGGGGGAGCGGGCGGCTGTCGAGGAACGGGTGGACGAGTGGATGTGCGGGAGGGGGATTGCTGGATAGAGTCGTCTCGTCACACCTGGTTGTGGGGACAGCCACGTGTCTTTCTGGCTGCCAACGTCCTGGGGAGGGCCCGCAGCACATGAGTCGTCGTTCTACTGGTTCCGTCGGCATCTGGGCTGAGATGCAACGGCAGCAGCAGCGCCAGTCGGAAGCCGCGGCCAGACGGCAGCGGCAGGAAGAACAACAGGCGCGGGCCTACCAGAGGCGAGCAGCCCAGAGTCACCGCGAGTACCGCCAGGCCGAGGCGCAGCGCCGTACGGAGGAACTGGACGTGCAGGTCGCGTCCTTGCAGGGTCTCCTCGCCGCCGGTTGCCGGGCGCCGGCCTTCAGCGCCTCGGCGCTCATGAGGCCCGAGGTGGTCCAGCCCTTCTCCGCCGGCTCGTTGGCCTACTCCGTGCCGATGCCGAGCCCGGACCAGTACCAGGCGCAGGGCGGCTGGACGGCGAGCCGTCGCGCGCAGGCCCAGGCCGAAGCGCGGGCCCGTTTCGAACGGGACTGGCAGGCAGCGCAGGCCGCGGAAGCCGAGCGCCTGCGTCAACTGGCCGCGTCACAGCGGGAGTACGACCAGTGGGCCGGTGCTCAGCTGGCGGAGATCCGTCGGCACAACGCGGGCATTCGCCAGGTGACCGAAGGGGTCCGACGCAAGGACCCCGACGCGGTGGTCGAGTACTTCTCCGCCGCGCTCTACGCGTCGGGCACATGGCCGGAGGACTTCCCCCGCCAGATATCGGCGGCCTACGACGCACCAGCCCGACATCTGGTCCTCGACTGGCAGTTGCCCGGTTTCTCGGTGGTCCCGGAAGCGAAGTCCGTGCGGTACGTGTCCTCCCTCGACCAGGACAAGGAGGCCCCCCGCCCGGCGGGCCAGCGCCGAGCCCTGTACCGCGAGGTCGTCGCGCAGTGCGTGCTGCTCGTCCTGCACGAGCTGTTCGCCGCCGATGAGCAGGGCGCGCTCGAATCCGTCTCCCTGAACGGGTTCGTCGACGAACACGACCCGACGACGGGCCAGCGCGGCCACATCTTCCTCGCGACGGCGATGGTTTCGGCGTCGTCGTTCCGTGAACTGCACCTGGCCCAGGTGGACGCGGTCAGTTGCCTGACCGACGGACTGAGAGGGCAGCTCTCGGTACGGCCGGACCAGCTCACCCCCGTACGGCCGAGCCGTCGGCCCCAGGACGTCGGGAACCGCGTCGTCGCGCACGGCGGCGACGGTGAACCGGACCTGTTCGCCATGGACCCGGTCGAGTTCGAGGATCTGGTCGCCGAACTCTTCCGGGCCATGGGGATGCAGGCGGTCACCACCCAGCGTTCGAACGACGGTGGCGTGGATGTCGACGCACACGATCCCACCCCCATTCGCGGCGGCAAGATCGTCGTCCAGGTCAAGCGCTACCGCAACACGGTGCCCCCCACCGCGGTACGCGACCTGTACGGCACGGTCCAGGACGCCGGCGCCAACAAGGGCGTCCTCGTGACGACGTCGGGGTTCGGCCCCGGCTCGCACACGTTCGCCAACGGCAAGCCCCTGGAGCTGATCGCGGGGGCGGAACTCGTCGACCTGCTGCACCGGCATGGGCTGCGCGGACGACTGGGCGACGGCGGTAACCGCCCTGCCCCGGCCGCACCACCGGCCGCTGGATCCGGCCCGCAGTTGCCCGCCGACTACAACATCCTGGGCATGTCATGGACCGGCAGCGTCGCCCTGGACGTGTGCGCCCTCGTCTGTTCCGGCAACCAGGTGCTCAGCGATGATCACTTCGTCTTCTTCAACAACCACCAGACACCCGACGGCGCCGTACGAGCCCTTCCCGCCGCCGCGCCGGACAAGGCCGCGATCTGCGTGGCCTTCGACGGGCTTCCGGAGTCCGCCGACCGGTTCGTGCTCGTGGCCGCCATCGACCCGGAGGTGAATCCGGACGCCGACCTGTCCGGCTTCACCGACGCGTCCATCCGGCTCCTCGACCCGGGCATGGCCGAACTCGGGCGCCTTGAGGTGTCCGACGGGCGCCCCGGCGAGACCGCCCTGGTGCTCGGTTCCTTCCGCCGCAGGTCCAACGGGGACTGGGACTTCGTCCTCGGCGGCAAGGGTTACCGGGGAGGCCTGGAGGAGCTCGTGCGGGACTTCGGCATCGTGGTGGAGTAGCAGCCTGCCCGGACGGTACGTCGCACGCCCCGAGTACGCGGTGGCGTGCCCGTCCGCGTGCCCCGCAGGCCCTCGTCGAGCTGAGAACCGTACGGGGATACTCGCTGCTCGTGGGACGTGACGATCTCCGCCGGGCAGCCACAGCGCCGGTCAAGGACCCCGCGGTCGTCGCGCTCAACTCCCTTGAGATACCCACGACTTGTTCACTTTCTCGTTGTCGTTCTTCACGGCACAGCACGGGGTCCACGCCCCTGGAGCGGTTACCGTGCCCGAAGAATCGAAGCGTTTCGGAAAACGTCTTGGAGACCAGCACGATGAAACTCGCCAAGCGGCTCGTCCTCACCACCACAGCTCTCGCCGCCGTAACGGCCGGCACGCTGCTGAGCGCGACGGTCGGCCAGGCCGCCGCCTCGCAGCCCGCCCGCCACACGGTCGACGCCCCCGCCGCGCTGAAGGTCCCCGACGGCAACAGACTGACCGGCGTCTTCTCCGCCGAAGGCGTCCAGACCTACACCTGCACCGACGGCGCCTGGAAGCTGCTGGAGCCAGCCGCCACCCTCTGGGCCAAGAACGACCACTCCCGCCGTACCCTCGCCCTCCACTCCCGCGGCCCGGTCTGGGTGTCGACGGTGGACGGCAGCGCGGTCAACGCCGCGGCCGTCGCCAACTCCCCCAAGACCGGCACGATCCCCGAGCTCCTCCTGAAGTCCACCGCCACACGCGGCACCGGCACCTTCGCCGACGTCTCCTACATCCAGCGCCTCAACACACGGGGTGGCGTGGCCCCTGCGACCGCTTGCACGGGCACCGACCAAGTGAGCGTTCCGTACGCCGCCACGTATGCGTTCTACAAGCCTGCCAAGTAGTCGACGAGTAGTCATAACTCGTCAACTTCTCTCGTGATGGGCCCCGGTGCCGTTGGGCATCGGGGCCCATCACGTGGGGAGACAGATGGGTCACAGGTCACAGACCTCCTGAGTCACCGCTCTCCTGGGCTTCGAGAAGCTCCTCCGCATGCTCCAGCGCCCAGCGGCCCAGTACCGCCATGGGGCCCTCCACCAGGCTCCGACCCAAGCCGGTCAGGGCGTACTCGACGCGCGGCGGTGCCTCGGCGTGGGCGTGGCGGTCGAGCAGTCCCGCGGTGAGCAGACGGCGCAGGGAGTCGGTGAGCACCTTGTCGCTGATACCGCCGATCGCCGTGCGCAGCTCGCGGCGTCTGCGCGGCCCCATGCGAAGAGCCGCCAGTACGACGGGATCCCACGTGTGGGCGAAGAGATCAGTGGCCGCGCGCAGACGGCAGTCGGCCACGAAATCGAGGCAGTGGGCGTCGTTGTCGAGGCGGTGGTTGTTGTTGTCGACGCGGTGGGTGTCGGCGTGGTCAGTCATCTTGTCGCCCATCATCCCGGGTCGGTCGCGCACCGATCGGTGCGTAACGCCTTGCCTACCGTCGTTGCTGTTCGACCCGTCAACGGCTTGAGAGGCAGCGACTATGCGCATCGGGATTCTGGGAACAGGCACACTCGCGGCGGCCCTGGGCGAGGGCTGGGTTCGGGCAGGGCACGAGGTGGTGATCGGCGGGCGCTCGCAGGTGAAGGCGGAGGCGCTTGCCGAGCGGCTGGGGTCCGGGGTGCTTGCCGCCCCGCCGCGTGAGGTGGTCGCCGGGCGCGACGCGGTGCTGCTGGCCGTGGCCTGGGACGGTGTCGAGGACATGCTGAAACTGGCGGGGGCGGCGGACGGCGTCCTCGGCGGAACGCCTCTGATCGATCCCACGAACGCCGTGACACACGGTGTCGGTACGTTGCTCACCGGACCGGGGGAGTCGATCGCCGAGCGGATCGCGGGACTCGCCCCAGGAGCCCGGGTCGTAAAGGCGTTCCATCTCTTCGCCGCCGACCAGTGGACCAGCCCGCCCGACGACGGCCGGCCCGGCGTGACGGTGGCGATGTGCGGCGACGACTCGGCGGCTCTGCACGTCGTCGGTGAACTGGTCCGGGACGTCGGCGGGATCCCGGCGACCCTGGGGGCGCTGGATCGGGTCCGCCAGTTGGAGGAGGTGGCCGGATTTGTCATCGGCCTGGTATTCGCGGGCTTCGACCCCAACTCCGCCGTCCCTCGGGTCCCCTCGCTGGACAGGCGCGCCGGCAACAGGGACAGCCCCGCTCGCCAGACCCGGTGCCCGGAATCGCCGGGAACCCTCGAGCGTTGAGGGGGGTGGGCCTGGGCCGCCGGTGATGTACGAGCCGGGCGGCCCGTGAGACCGAGCTGATGGAAAGTGGAGGAGCCTCGATGACTGCGCAGACGCAGAGGGCGGTGCTGGCTGGTGGATGCTTCTGGGGGATGGAGGAGCTCATCCGCCGGCAGCCGGGCGTGACGGCGACCCGGGTCGGTTACACCGGCGGGGACGTGCCGAACGCGACGTACCGGAACCACGGCACGCACGCGGAGGCCATCGAGATCCTTTTCGACCCCGCGAGCACCGACTACCGCGCGATCCTGGAGTTCTTCTTCCAGATACACGACCCGAGCACCAAGAACCGCCAGGGCAACGACATCGGCCTCAGCTACCGTTCCGCGATCTACTACGTCGACGACGAGCAGAAGCGGATCGCCGAGGACACGATCGCGGATGTGGACGCCTCCGGTCTGTGGCCGGGCAAGGTCGTCACCGAGGTGGAGCCGGTCGGCCCCTTCTGGGAGGCCGAGCCGGAGCACCAGGACTATCTGCAGCGTTACCCGAACGGCTACACCTGCCACTTCCCGCGCCCGGGATGGCGGCTGCCCACCCGCACGGAGGGCTGACCGAAGGGTTCTTCCGCCTCCGCCCCAGCCCCGCTCACGTCCCGTTCCCCGCCGACACGACCACCTGCGCCGACAGGTTCCGGATGCGGCAGTAGCGTGCCGTCATCCCCTTGCCGTGGTAGCGCCACGGAAGGGCGTTCACGTAGCCGTCGACCAGTCTGAACTGCTCGACGGCTACCTCGTCGCGGTCCTGGAGGGACAGGTAGTACGCCAGAAGGTGGCGTAGTTCCGGCAGGCGCGGGTGGGTCGGGTCGGCCGCGGCGGCGTCGGCGAGGCCCGCGTTCAGGCGGGCGATCATCTCGGGGGTGCGGTCGGTGGCGCTGTCGTCCGAGTCGTCGTGCTCGAAGTGGACGATCAGCGGGAGAACCGTCAGCAGGCCGCCCAGCGGGGCGGACGCCGCCGCCCGCTCGGCGAACTCCGTCGCGAGCCGCCGCGTGCCGCGCCAGTTCTTGCACCAGTACTGCAGCGCCGAGAAATGGGCCTCGTAGTGGTGCGGGTCGCGCGCGGTGAGCTGGGACCAGAGCCTGTCCATCTCGGAGTGCGGGTAGCCGAGCCCGAGTGCGGTCCAGATCTCCGTGACGTACGGGGTCGGGTCGTCGGGGCCGAGCGCCGCGGCTCTGGCTATCTCCTCGCGGGAGCGCTCCAGCAGTCGGTGGAAGCCCGCGAACTGCTCGCCCGTTGTGTTGCGGGCCACTTTGCCGCCCCGGATGTTCCAGGCGAGGATCACCGTGCTCCGGGCTCGGACCAGGGCGGCGTCGGGGGCCTCCGGACCGCCGGGCGCCTCTGCCTCCCAGGCGACCAGCCAGGCGTCGTCCTCGGCTGCGATGTCCGCCAGCAGATACGTGGCGAGGGACCGGCGTTCCCAGTCCCGGCCGATGCCGCGCAGCAGTCCGGCGGCCGCCTGCCAGGCGCCGTCGCCGTCGCGGCGCACCGCGTCGAGCACCGTCTCCCAACCGTCCGGCAGCGGTCCCGCCGACTTGGTGCTCTGGCGCTCGGCGGGCAGCAGCCCGAGCCGCTCCGCCGCCTCCGCGCCGCCCCCGGTATCGCCGGTTTCCTTCGACTGGGCGGCGAACTCCCTGACGAACACCCCGCCGAGCCACTGCACGACGATCAGCGTGGGCACGGCCAGGATGCCGAGGATCCACCGCAGTACGGTCATCGGGAGGTGTCCGTTTCTCGGGGCGAGCGGGGGGCCGGGGGCAGCAGGGCGCGCAGTGGGGCGGTGTCCGGGGCGTCGGCGAGCGCCCTGTCGACGGCGGCGCCGATCGCGGCGTCGAGGCCCGGGGCACCGTCCTGCGGTGTGCTGTCAGGGTCCGGCAGCAGGCGGGCCTTCGCGGGCTGCTCCCAGGAGAACGTCCAGCTCATCCGCGAACGGGAGCTGAACTCCGCCATCACCATGCTGTGCAGCGAGTTGTGCAGGGTCGGGCGTACGAACTCGCGGAACGCGCGCCCCTTCGCCGCGACCGCCTCGTCCGACAGCGGCAATCGGCGTGCCAGCTGCCACAGTTGGCCGTCGTCGATGAGGGCGAGGAGGGTCGGCAGGGTCGGATAGTGCTTCGTGTAGAGGACCATCGCGCGATGCAACGGGGTGTTGAGCGCGGCGAGGTTGGCCGCCATCGCGCCGTCGAGGAGTTCGTGCCAGTCGGCGGTGCGCCGTAACTGCCGTACCTCGTGCGGCAGGACGGCGTCCTCCAATACGGTGAGGGTGCCCTCCTCGTCGGTCAGGAGGGCGATGGCGGCGCCGTGCGCCTCGTCCGCCCGGTCGTCGCCGGGGAGCAGCTCGACACGGCGTACGCGGTCGGCGACGGGCGGGTGGGAGTCGTACGGCGAGATCGGTTCCGTGGGCAACTCGCTGCGCAGAGCCGCCAGTTCGAGCTGGCGGGCGCTCAGCATCCGGCCGAAGCCGCCGAACACCTCACCGCGCGGCGGCAGTAGCGCGGCTTCGGTGCCGAGGGTGGCGTAGCTGCGCACGTAGAACCCGAACGCGCCGTCCAGGACCGGGATTTCGCGCAGTGCCGACGCGGTGGCGTCGCGGCCGGCGATCCGGGCGGCCGAGGCGTCGGCGGCGTACTCCTGGCGGCGGGAGTCGGCGAGCGTGGCGCGGAGGTACAACTCGGCGTACGCGGTGTAGATCCGGGCCAGCACGCGGTACGTGATGCCCGCGCGCTCCGTGTCGATTTCCCGCTGTGCCTTGCCCCTGGCCTCGGCCTTGGCGTTCCTGCGCTCCTGGCGGGCCCGCTCCCGGGCTTCCGCGCCGCCCGCCCGCTCCTCGAAGTTCGCGATGGTGCGCTGGAGTTGGACGCGTCCACGCAGGGTGAGGGCGGCCAGACGGGTGTCGGAGCCGGCGTAGTGGCCGAGTTCGTGGGCGATGACCGCCCGCACCTGGGCCTCGGTCAGGCCCTGCATGAGGGGTACGCCGAGGTAGAGCCGGCGCGGCCCGGGGAGGAGGCCGAGCAGATGGGCGTCCTCGCCGACGGCGGCGTTGACATCTCCGGTGAGGACGATGCGGGACGGGGCGCGGGTGCCGACCCGGTCGGCCAACTCCCGTACGGTTCGCCAGAGTTCCGGTTCCTGCGCCTCGGTCACGGGCAGGCCCGCGGGCTCCTCGCCCTTGGGCGTGCGCAGCATGAACAGGCCGCGGACCAGGGGAATCGCCAGCACTACGGAGACAAGGGCCAGCTTTGCCGCCACGGCGGCCGGGGCGTGTGCGAAGAGCAGGTAGTCGGTGCCGGCGAGCACCGCCAGCAGGAGCACGCCGAGCAGATAGAAGCCGGCGAGCAGTACGAGAGCGCGCAGCGCGCGCAGGGTCGAGCCCATCGGGCCGGGATCCCTCCACGGGAACGGGAACGGGGACGGTAGGAAGGGGAGCGCGGCCGAGCGGTGGGGTCAGGACCGGCGGGTGGGGGAAAGCGGAGTATCGCGTACGGGCCCGGGGGCAGGCAAGGCATGATCATGCCAGTCGGTGATCATGGACCCGGAGCGGTCCGGGCACGCGTAGTCCGGAGCCGTGGGGCCAGGCGTCGTCCGGAGCCGTGGGGGCAGGCGCCGTCCGGCTCCCGGTCCCCGCCCGCTCCACGGCCGCCGTCCCGGCTCTCCCTGTACCTCCTGTACCTCTCCGCGGAGGGACCTGTCCTAGCGCAGGAGTGACGCAGGGCTCCCGCCGTTCGCCTCGTACCCCGCCACCGCCAGCGCCCGGTACACCGCGAACTCCGCCGCCGGGTCGGCGGTGAGGGTCCACGGGAGGGCGCCCACGTGGCCGTCGACGTGCACCAACTGGTTCATGGCCTCCGCCCAGCGCTCGGAGCGCACCAGGAAGAAGATCAGCAGATGGCGTACGTGAGCGAGCATCGGGTCGTCGGGCCGGGCCGCGTGGACCGCGAACAGCGCGCCGTGGATCGACTTCGTGACCACCTCGCTCTGGTAGAAGCCGCTGACCAGGTTCACCTCGGGGAGATGCTCGAAGACCGCGAACAGGGGCATCGCCGCCAGCAGCGAACCCTGCGGTGCTCTGGCCGCCGCCGCTTCCGCGAACGACATCGCCAGCGCGCGTGAGCCGTGCCACTTCTCGCACCAGTAGTGGAGGGCCGCGAGATGCGCCCCCATGTGTTCCGGGGCGCGGTCGAGGATCTTCAGCCAGAGCTGCTCGAACTCCGGCCGGGAGTACGCCAGTCCGCGCGCGACCGACAGCTCGACGATGTACGGGACGGGGTCACCGGGGGAGAGGAGCGCCGCGTCGCCGCACGCCGCCTTCGCCTCCTCCATGATGATCCGGAACTCGTCCGTGCCCGGCGTCGACGTCCGCCACGCCTGCTGGACCAGGAACTCCGCGTGCACCGCCGCGCCGCCCGCGTCCTTGGGCGCCTCGGTCCGCCACACCCGCAGCCACTGCCCGCCAGGCGACTCGCTCACCCCGCCGGGGCGCTGCTGCAGCTCCAGCGAGGCGGCGCCCGCGAAGGCCTGCACGCGCTGCCAGCGCCGCTCGCCGTCCTTCTCCGTGCCGGCGAGCAGCTGGGCCGCCGCTCTGTAGTCCTGGGTGCGCTGTACGACGTCGAGGACGTCCAGCAGGTCCTGGTCGGGGCCGGGCATCCGGATGTCCAGCGCCTCCTGCCGGACGAAGCCGTAGTTCGCCGGGTCCGCGGCGTCCGGGTCACCGGGGGCGACCTGCTGAATACCGGCACTCCTGCGCCGCATGAACGGCAGCACCACGAAGCCGATCATGACCAGTGCCATCAGGACCCAGAGAATCTCCATGCCTCAAGCGAACCAGACGCCTCTGACAATTGGCCAACCGGTCCGCAGAAAAGGCTCCGCGAGGCCTTCCCGAAGCCCCTGAACCCACCCCTCCACAGCCCGCGGACGGCAGCAACCGCGCGAGCGCACTACCCTCGGTCCACATGAGCGACAGGCACATCAGTCAGCACTTCGAGACTCTCGCGATCCACGCGGGCAACACCGCGGATCCCCTCACCGGCGCGGTCGTCCCGCCGATCTACCAGGTCTCGACCTACAAGCAGGACGGCGTCGGCGGGCTGCGCGGCGGTTACGAGTACAGCCGCAGCGCCAATCCGACCCGTACCGCCCTCGAAGAGAACCTCGCGGCCCTCGAAGGCGGTCGCCGCGGTCTCGCGTTCGCGTCCGGACTGGCGGCCGAGGACTGCCTGTTGCGTACGCTGCTCAGCCCCGGTGACCACGTGGTCATCCCCAACGACGCCTACGGCGGCACGTTCCGCCTCTTCGCGAAGGTCGTCGCCCGGTGGGGCGTGGAGTGGTCGGTCGCCGACACCAGCGACCCCGCCGCCGTACGCGCCGCCCTCACCCCGAAGACCAAGGTCGTGTGGGTGGAGACCCCCTCCAACCCCCTCCTCGGCATCACCGACATCGCCGCCGTCGCCCAGATCGCCCGCGAGGCCGGCGCCCGGCTCGTCGTCGACAACACCTTCGCCACGCCCTACCTCCAGCAGCCGCTGGCCCTCGGCGCGGACGTCGTCGTGCACTCCCTGACCAAGTACATGGGCGGCCACTCCGACGTCGTGGGCGGCGCGCTGGTCACCGCCGACCAGGAACTCGGCGAGGAACTGGCGTACCACCAGAACGCGATGGGCGCGGTCGCCGGGCCCTTCGACTCCTGGCTGGTGCTGCGCGGCGCGAAGACGCTCTCCGTACGGATGGACCGGCACAGCGAGAACGCCACCAGGATCGCCGACATGCTCACGCGGCACGCGCGCGTGACGCGCGTTCTCTACCCGGGGCTCCCGGAGCACTCCGGTCACGAAATCGCCGCCAAGCAGATGCGGGCGTTCGGCGGCATGATCTCGTTCCAGGTCCAGGGCGGCGAGGAGGCGGCCGTCGCGGTCTGCAACCGCGCCAAGGTGTTCACGCTCGGCGAGTCCCTCGGCGGCGTGGAGTCCCTGATCGAGCACCCGGGGCGCATGACGCACGCGTCCGTCGCCGGATCGGCCCTGGAGGTGCCGGGCGACCTCGTACGCCTCTCCGTGGGCATCGAGAACGTCGACGATCTCCTGGAGGACCTCCAGCAGGCCCTCGGCTAGAGGGGGTCCACGAGCGGCAGCCGGCCGAGAACCGGTCGTACGGGACCAGGTCGTCCGCGGCCCGGTCTCACCAGCCCGTCACGGGTGGAGTCACCTGCGAGGGCGGCTCCACCCAGGGCTGGACCGTCGTCGCCCACACCGTGAAGGCGACCACCGCGAAGAGCAGCAGCACCCACATCAGCCGCCGCGCCGCCCGCCTGCGCCGCAGCATGCGGCTGCCACGCCGTACGACCTCCGCGTACAGGTCCGGCGGGACCGGAGGGGGCGTGCCCTCCATGGCCTGCCGCGCGGCGGACTCCCGGTCGCGCCGGCTCATGACGGCACCACCTTCCGCCCGGCCACGGCCGGCGCCTTGTCGCGCGGCGGGTGCAGCAGCGTCGCCGTCGCCCGGTCGCAGATCGCGTGCACGCGTTCCGTGGGCAGGCCGAGCAGCGCCGCCGTCTGCTCCTCGCCGACCCCCTCGTACAGCCGCAGGACCAGGATCAGCCGCTGCTGGGGGGTGAGCACCGCCAGGGCGCTGCCGGGATGCGGGCGGGCCCTGCCGAGGCCGCCGTACTGGTGCCAGGCCTCGCGTGCGAAGCGGACGGCGAGGTACTGGCGGGCCCGGGCGTACGGGTCCTCGCCGCGCATCCGGTCCCAGCACGCGTACGTGTGCGCGAAGGCATGGGTGAGCAGACGCCGCGCGCGCGGATTGTCGTGCGGCGCCTCCGCCGTGAGCAGCGTGGCCGTGTGCAGCAGTCGGCCCGCCGCGCCCGCGACGAACGCCTCGAAGTCCCGGGCCGGGCCGGCACCTCGGGATGGCTGCCGTTCTCGCACCGTGCCTCCCGTCGTACGACAAGGACGCGGTCACAAAGGACCCGGTCTCATCTGAGGCCAGATGCCGCCGCCGGTCAAGAGCCAGGGAACAGCAGTCCGTCCGGCGGCGGGCACGCGCGCGTACGCGACGGTTTCGCCACCGACGTCAGGAGGCTGACTCCGCTTCCCCCACGGGGATGCCCTGGGCCGCCTGGCGGGCGGAGAGCGCGGTGTTGAAGCGCGTGAGGAGCGTGCAGAACACCTCGCGCTCCTCCGGGGCCCACTCCTGCGTCAGCTCGGCCATCAACTGACGCCTGGACGAACGGACTTCCTCGAGCCGCGACAGCCCGCGCGGGGACAGCTGCAGGACCACCGCGCGGCCGTCCTCGGGGTGCGAGGTGCGCTTGACGAGCCCTGTGTCGACGAGCGGAGCCACCTGCCGGGTGACCGTCGACGAGTCGATGCCCATGCTCGCGGCGAGCGCCTTGACGCCCATGGGGCCTTCCTTGTCGAGGCGGTTGAGCAGCAGATACGCCGCGCGGTCCATCGAGTTGCGCACCTGCCCGACTCCCCCGAGCCGGGTCTGTTCGGCACGGCGCGCGAAGACCGCGACCTCGTGCTGCAACGTGTCGAGGAGACCGGTGTCACCGACGGTCGTCATGTCCATCGACATTTCAGGTGTTGTGGGCATGGCCGGGGGCTCGCTTCATGAAAGGGGGTGCTGGGTTGGGGGACAGGGTACGCGGCCGGAAGGCGGGCCGTACCGGCGCTGCGAAAACCGGTCTCGGAGCTTGGTCACACCGCGAGTCCGCGCCTGTGAACTGCGAGACTTGGGACATGAGCTACAGCACGGCTGACTCCTTGCACTCCCTGCGGCCCGTCACTCTCGACGATGTGCGCGGTGCCCAGAAGATGCTTACGGGCGTGGCGCGGGTGACGGCCATGGAGGGCAGCCGGCATCTGTCCCAGCTGGTGGGGGCGCCGGTGCACCTCAAGTGCGAGAACCTCCAGCGGACCGGCTCCTTCAAGCTGCGCGGCGCGTACGTCCGGATCGCCGGGCTGCTGCCCGAGGAACGGGCCGCCGGGGTCGTCGCGGCCAGTGCGGGCAACCACGCGCAGGGGGTCGCGCTCGCGTCGTCGCTGCTCGGCGTACGGGCCACGGTGTTCATGCCGCAGGGCGCCCCGCTGCCGAAGATCAGCGCCACGCGCGAGTACGGCGCCGAGGTGAGGCTGCACGGTCAGGTCGTCGACGAGACGCTGGCCGCCGCCCAGGAGCACGCCGAGCGGACGGGCGCGGTGTTCATCCACCCCTTCGACCACGCCGACATCATCGCCGGGCAGGGCACGGTGGGCCTGGAGATCCTGGAGCAGTGCCCCGAGGTGCGCACGATCCTCGTGGGGATCGGCGGTGGCGGCCTGGCCGCCGGGATCGCGGTCGCCGTGAAGTCGGTGCGGCCCGACGTACGGATCGTGGGCGTGCAGGCGGCCGGCGCCGCCGCGTATCCACCCTCCCTGGCGGCCGGGCGGCCCGTGTCGGTCGCCAATCCGGCCACGATGGCCGACGGGATCAAGGTCGGGCGGCCCGGCGACGTGCCGTTCGGGATCATCGGCGATCTGGTGGACGAGGTCCGCACGGTCAGCGAGGACGAGCTGTCGGCCGCGTTGCTGCTCTGCCTGGAGCGCGCCAAGCTCGTCGTGGAACCGGCGGGGGCGAGCCCGGTCGCCGCGCTGCTGAGCGAGCCGCGAGCCTTCGAGGGGCCGGTCGTCGCGGTGCTGTCCGGCGGCAACGTCGACCCGGTGCTGCTGGAGCGCATCCTGCGCCACGGCATGGCCGCACAGGGCCGCTACCTGGCGGTTCGGCTGCGTCTGACGGACCGGCCGGGCGCCCTCGCGACGCTGCTCGGGGCGTTGTCAGTGGTCGACGCCAACGTCCTCGACGTGAGCCATGTCCGGACCGATCCACGGCTCGGGCTCACGGAGGCGGAGGTCGAACTGCACCTTGAGACGAAGGGACCGGCGCACTGCGCCGAGGTCGGCCTGGCGCTGCGCGAGGCCGGCTACACCGTCATCGAGTGAGTCCGTGACCGCCCGGCTCGTTCGACTCACTCGGAGGACTCACTCGGACGGGTGGCTCTGGAAAATTGCATTGAGAGACGCGATACATCGCGTTATGGTGTGTGTCACGCCGCTGTACCCGCCCGCTCGGGTGCTCGCCCATCCTCCTCTTGCCCACCGGGCAGGGCAACGGAGATAAATCCAGGCTTGTCGCGGCAGTCGTAGTCCCCAACGACGTGGAGAACTGATATGCCAGGCGCCATCTACGCCGAAGGTCTGGTGAAGACCTTCGGCGACGTAAAAGCTCTGGACGGCGTCGATCTGGACGTCCCGGAGGGCACGGTCCTCGGCCTGCTCGGGCCGAACGGAGCGGGCAAGACCACCACCGTCCGCTGTCTGACGACCCTGCTGCGGCCCGACAGCGGCTCGGCGGTCGTCGCGGGCATCGACGTCCTGAAACACCCCGACGCGGTCCGCCGCTCCATCGGCCTCTCCGGCCAGTTCGCCGCGGTCGACGAGTATCTGACCGGCCGCGAGAACCTTCAGATGGTCGGTCAGCTCTACCAGATGAAGGCGAAGGCGGCGAAGACCCGCGCGGCCGAACTGCTGGAGCAGTTCCACCTCGAGGACGCCGCCGACCGCCCCACGAAGACCTACTCCGGAGGCATGCGCCGCCGGCTCGACCTCGCGGCGGCCCTGGTCGTCTCACCGCCGGTGATGTTCATGGACGAGCCGACGACCGGCCTCGACCCACGCAACCGCCAGCAGCTGTGGGAGGACATCAAGCAGTTGGTCTCCGGAGGGACGACACTGCTGCTGACCACGCAGTATCTGGAGGAGGCCGACCATCTCGCGCACGACATCGCGGTGGTCGACCAGGGCCGTGTCATCGCCCGAGGCACCTCCGACCAGCTCAAGGCCCGCACCGGCGGCGAGCGCGTCGAGGTCGTCGTGCACGAGCGCGAGCACATAGCGACCGCCTCCGAGGTGCTCAGCGCCTTCGGCAAGGGCCAGGGTGAGGTCACCGTCGAGGACCACATGCGCAAGCTCACCGTCCCCGTCAGCGGCGGCGCGAAGCTCCTCGCCGAGGTCATCCGCGAACTGGACACCCGGGGCATCGAGATCGACGACATCGGCCTGCGCCGCCCGACCCTCGACGACGTCTTCCTCTCCCTGACCGGCCATGTCGCCGAGGTGAAGGACGAGGAGAACGGCGAGAAGAACGAAAAGGAGACGGCCAAGTGAGCGCCGTGAACGATTCGATGATCATCGCGCGCCGGAACCTGATCCGGATGCGCCGCATTCCCGAGATGATCATATTCGGGCTGTTCCAGCCCATCATGTTCGTGGTGCTGTTCACCTATGTGTTCGGCGGCTCGATCCAGGTCGGCTCGTCCGCCTCCCCGCAGGCGTACCGCGAGTTCCTGATGGCCGGCATCTTCGCGCAGACCGTCACCTTCGCAACCGCCGGTGCGGGCGCGGGCATCGCCGACGACATGCACAAGGGCCTCATCGACAGATTCCGGTCGCTGCCCATGACCCGGGGCGCGGTGCTCACCGGCCGCACGGTCGCCGACCTGGTGCAGACGGCGCTCACCCTCGTCGTCCTGGCGGTCGTCGCCCTGATCATCGGCTGGCGTACGCACGAGAACATCGGCAAGGTGCTCGCCGGATTCGCCCTGCTTCTGCTGCTCGGGTACGCGTTCTCCTGGATCGGCGCGCTCATCGGCCTGTCCGTGCGCACTCCCGAAGCGGCGACCTCGGGCGGCCTGATCTGGCTGTTTCCGCTGACGTTCATCTCGAACGCGTTCGTGGACGCGAACCAGATGCCGGACTTCCTGCGGCACATAGCCGAGTGGAACCCCTTCAGCGCCACCGTCCAGGCCGCGCGGGAGCTGTTCGGCAACCTTCCCCCGGGCTTCGAGGCGCCCGACGCCTGGCCCATGCAGCATCCGGTGTGGGCGTCGCTGATCTGGTCCGTCGTGATCATCGTCGTCTTCCGGACGCTCGCGGTCCGCAAGTACCGCCGGGTGGAAAGCTGACATGACGATGCCCCCGGCACCAGGAGGGCGCCGGGGGCTCGCGAGGGCAAAGAGCCGGATCGACAGGTCGGGCCGGATCCAGAGGTCAGGCCTGGTAGGGCACGGCCTTCAGGATCTTCACGGTGGCCAGCTTGCCGTTGGGCAGCTCGTACTGGGCGTCCGCGCCGACCTTCTTGTCGCTCACACCACGGCCCAGCGGGGACTGCGGCGAGTAGGTCTCGATGTCGGCGCTGGCGTACTCGCGCGAGGCGAGCAGGAAGGTCAGCGTGTCGTCCTCGTCGCCGTCGAAGGCGATGGTCACGACCATGCCGGGCGCGACCGCGCCGTTCGCCGCCGGAGCCTCGCCGACCTTCGCGTTCTCCAGGAGCTGGGTCAGCTGGCGCACACGGAGCTCCTGCTTGCCCTGCTCCTCCTTGGCGGCGTGGTACCCGCCGTTCTCGCGCAGGTCGCCCTCCTCACGCGCGGCGGCGATCTTGGCGGCGATCTCCGTGCGCGCAGGACCAGTAAGGTGCTCAAGCTCGTCCTTGAGCTTGTTGTACGCCTCCTGGGTCAGCCAGGTGACGTTCTCGCTGGTCTGGGTCACAGGTGCTCCTCGTAGGTACTGGGATACAAAGCATCGCCCTACCTAGAAGAATGTTCCTCCACGGATGGGCGAAACCACGAGCCTAACAATTCAGCGGCGGCAGGGGGAGGACATAAGCCATCAGAATTACGTCAACGCAGGTCAGCGATTGTGTGATGAGAGTGACCCTGTGGTTTGTCGGCGCTCTCAGTCGGTGTGACAGCCGAGCAGCTCGGCCGTGGTGCCCTGGGACGTCGTGCGCAGGGTGACGAGCCGGTCGATGCGGGTGGCGTCGCCGTCGAAGCGGAAGTCGGCGCGGCCGACCTCGGCGCCGTTCTCGGCCTGGGAACGGACCGTGCAGTAGCCGTTCGTGCCGGAGTCCTTGCGGACCTCCAGATGAACCTTGACCGAGTTCTCGTATGTCTCGAAGGTGATGATCTCGGCGCTGATCTTGTTGCCGACGACGTAGTGGTAGCCGAACCAGCCGAGCACGACGAGCACCACCGTGCCGAGAACGGCGGCGGCGATCTTGAGTTTGCGGTCGGCGCGCTCGTCCGTGGAGCGGCCGTACCGTCCCTCGGGTGGGCGCGTGGTCGCCGTACTCATGATCGTCCTCTCCGCGAGGGCCCTGGAAAGGCGGGCCCCGGAATTATTGGCCGCTCGGTTCGGTCACTATAGAAGCCGCTCATCGCACCCGCGCACACCGGGCGCCGACCTACGAGGATTGAGTCTTGACTGACCAGCTGCGACTGATGGCCGTGCACGCGCACCCCGACGACGAGTCGAGCAAGGGTGCGGCCACCATGGCGAAGTACGTGTCCGAGGGGGTGGACGTGCTCGTCGTGACCTGCACGGGCGGGGAGCGCGGATCCATCCTCAACCCGAAACTGCAGGGCGACAAGTACATCGAGGAGCACATCCACGAGGTACGCAAGAAGGAGATGGACGAGGCCCGCGAGATCCTCGGCATCAAGCAGGAGTGGCTCGGCTTCGTCGACTCGGGCCTGCCCGAGGGCGACCCGCTGCCCCCGCTGCCCGAGGGCTGCTTCGCCCTCGAGGACGTGGACAAGGCGGCCGGGGAACTGGTGAAGCAGATCCGCGCGTTCCGTCCGCAGGTGATCACCACGTACGACGAGAACGGCGGCTACCCGCACCCCGACCACATCATGACTCACAAGATCTCGATGGTCGCCTTCGACGGCGCGGCGGACACCGAGACCTACCCCGAGTCGGAGTTCGGCCCGGCCTACCAGCCGCAGAAGCTGTACTACAACCAGGGCTTCAACCGGCCCCGGACCGAGGCGCTGCACAACGCGCTGCTCGAGCGTGGCATGGAGTCGCCGTACGGGGACTGGCTGAAGCGGTGGTCGGAGTTCGAGCGCACCGAGCGCACCCTGACCACGCACGTCCCGTGCGCCGACTTCTTCGAGATCCGCGACAAGGCGCTGCTCGCGCACGCCACGCAGATCGACCCCGACGGGGGCTGGTTCCGGGTGCCGCTGGATCTTCAGCGGGAGGTCTGGCCGACGGAGGAGTACGAGCTGGCGAAGTCGCTCGTGGGCACTTCCCTCCCCGAGGACGACCTCTTCGCGGGCATCCGCGACAATGCCTGACATGAGCGCAAGCGCAAGCCTGGCAATGACGCACCTCGTCTCCTTCGCGGCGGAGGTCGACGAGGACAAGGTGACCCCCGGTGTCCTCGGCTTCATCGTGTTCGCGGTGATGGCTCTCGCGGTGTGGGGGCTGATGAAGTCCATGAACAAGCAGATGGGCAGGATCCAGTTCAAGGAGACCTCGGACTCCGAGGAGGCGCCCAGCGCGGCCACGGGCTCCGCCCAGAAGCAGTGAGGCCGCACCGGGTGCCCGGCACCCGGTGAGCGCACCTCTACAGATCTGCTGACCTACCGGCGGCCGGCCGCCGCCACCGGCACTCCCATGACCTCCCGGGCGTGCCGGTTCGGGACCGTGCCCAGCCGCCACGCCTGCCAGCCCGACTCCAGCGCCACCCCGCGCTCCAGAAGAAGCTGATAGGCGTCCACGTACTCGTCGAGCTTCTCGTCGCGGGACGGGTGGCGGCCACGGGAGAGCTGGGACAGCTCCTCCTGGGCCACTGCCGTGCCGATGTCGACGCCACCGGGGGCCGCGTAGGGCAGGAGAGTGCAGCGCAGGAAGCGCGCCCAGTCCTCGCCGCGCCGGTCGCCGTACGACGTGAACAGGCCGATCGCCTCGTCGCACAGGGCCAGCGCCTGCTGGGCTCGGGAGTTGCCCGCGTCGACCACCGCCAGCTCCAGGCACGTCCAGGCCTCGCCGTGGGCCACCCCGATGCGTTGGAAGTCGGCGCGGGCGTCCACCAGAAGCTGACGGGCGAACCCCGAGTTGCGCAGCGAACCCGTCTGCACGGCCCGCTGGTCGCGCGTGACGCGGGCCGAGTGATGCCGGGCACAGGCCAGGCCGTAGACGTCCCGGATACGGGAGAACATCGTGCGGGAACGTTCCAGCTCACGGACCGCGAGATCCAGGTTGCCCGTCTCCTCCAGGGACTGGCCCAGGTAGTAGACCGACCACGCCTCGCCGCGCGCGTCCTCGTTGTCCCGGTGGACCGCCGCCGCCCGGCGCAGCCCGTCCACCGCCGCCGACGCGTCCCCGGCGACCAGCCGGGCCCGCGCCAGCTGCGTCAGGGCCCAGGCCTCACCACGGGCGTCGCGCGTACGGCCGTACAGGTCGAGGGCCGTGCGCAGCTCGGACTCGGCGCGCGGTACGTCGCCCATCCTGAGGCCCAGCTGGCCGAGCTGGAAGTGGGCCCACGCCTCGCCGTGGATCGACTCGCCCTCGCGGTGCAGGACCAGCGAACGCTGCAGCAGGTCCCATGCCTCGGCGAGCCGCGAGCGGTCGCGCTCGACGGCGGCGAGGGCGTGCATCGTCCAGGCGCGGTCGGTCGCCAGTTCGGGGGCCTGCTGGAGATCCAGCGCCTCCTGGAGCTTCGCCGCCGCCTCGACCAGGTTGCCCTGGTGGTGCAGCGTGATGCCGAGCGAGCACAGCGCCCGGGCGGCGCCCGCGTCGTGGTTGGCCTCCATGTACAGCTCGACGACCGAGGTGAGCGTCGTACGGGCCTTGTCCAGCTCGCCCAGCTGACGGGCCGCGATACCCGTACGCCACTGCACCGACCGGACCAGCAGACCTTGGTCCACCGACTCCGCGAGCTCACTGATCTCGCCGAGCCGGTAGAGGTCGCCGCGCAGCAGGCAGTAGTCGCACAGGGCGCCCAGCAGGTTGAGCACGGCCGCTTGGTTGACGCCCTCCGCGTGCCGCAGCGTCGCCGTGATGAAGCTCGACTCGTCGTCCAGCCAGCGCAGCGCCTCGTCGAGGGAGGTGAAGCCGTGCGGGCTGAAACGGTCCGATCGGGTCGACATGTTGCCGTCGACCAGACGCAGCACGGAGTCGGCCAGCTCGCCATAGCTCACGATCAGCCGCTCCTGCGCGGCCGTGCGCTCCGCCGGTTCCTCCTCGTCGAGGAGACGGGCTTGCGCGAACGCCCGGACCAGATCGTGCAGGCGGTAACGACTGCCCCGGACATGGTCGACCAGGCCCGCGCGGGCGAGCGCGTCCAGCTGACGGGTCGCCTCCGTCCGGTCAGTGGCCAACAGAGCCGCGGCCGCCGCGGCGCCGAGCGAGGCCCGCCCGGCCAGCGCCAGCCTGCGCAGCAGCCGTCTGGCCGGGTCCGGCAGGTCCGTGTAGCGCAGCCACAGCACTCGCTCGACCGGCTCCACGGGACCGTACGCGCCCAGGTCCGTGGCCAGCCGACGCCGACTGCGCGGGCCGAGCGAGGAGCCCGCGATACGCAACGCCAGCGGCAGGCCGCCGCACAACTCCCGTATCCGGTCGTCGGATTGGGCATCGTACGGATCCGCCCCCGAACCCGGCCTCGATCCCGGCTCGGTCTGCGCGGACGCGTTCAGCAGCTCCTCCGCGCCCGCCGCGTCCAGGGCCTCCACGTGCAGCTGATGAACCCAGAACGGCAGGTCGGACGGAAGGGCGAGGGGCTCCCGGGCGGTGACGACGACCAGGCTGTCGGAGCGCTCCGGGACGAGCGTGCGGACCTGCTCGGGGTCCTTGGCGTCGTCCAGGACGATGGTCACCGGGACACTCGTCAGGTGCTGGTTGTACAGCTCGCTCAGCCTTCTGACCTGCTGGTCCGGTGACGAACGCTCACGGAAGAGCAACTGCTCGCGGGAAGCGCCGAGCCGGTTCAGCAGATGCAGCAGCGCGTCGCGGGTGGGCAGCGGCTCCTCCTCCGGGCTGTCGCCGCGCAGATCCACCACGCACGCCCCCCGGAACTGGTCCCGCAGATCGTGCGCCGCGTGGATCGCGAGCGCGCTGCGCCCACTGCCGGGCGCGCCGTGCAGGACGACCAGTGTCGGCCGGGTCTCCGTACTGGCGCGGGCCGCGTGCACCCACTGCCGGATACGGGCCAGCTCCTCCCGCCGGCCCGCGAACGGCTCGTCGGGATCAGGGAGCTGGGCGAACGACTGCTCCAGCAGGCTGCGGCTGCGGGCCGCCGCGCTCTTGTCGGTGCCGCGCAGTCTCGGCCCGGTCTTCTTCGGCCCGGTGGACGCGCTGAGCACCCGCTGCTGGTCGAGGAAGGGACGGATGCCGCGTACCTCCAGCGCCGTCAGCCACGTCAGCCGCAGCTGCTCGGGTCCGCCGGGCTGGCTCACGGCGCCGGCGCGATGATGGGCGGCCGGCAGATGGGCGGCGGTCACCTTGAGGACGGTCGCGGCGGCACCCACCACACCCACGGTGAGCGCCGCGCCCACGGCGGTGCCCGTGCCGGTGCCGAGCACCAGATCGGCGACACCCGCCGCGAGGGCGGCGACAGCCGCCACCAGCAGGGGAGTTCCGGCGCCCTCCCGGGCGTACCGCTGCCCGAAGGTGAGCTGCCCCGCCTTCGCCTCGTCGAGCGCCCGCGTGTACGCCGCGTACTCCTCGGCGGACGGCTGCGCCATCGCGTCCAGTGCGGAGCGTGCCCGCGTGAGGAGTGCGGTTCCGTCGGTGCGTCCGCCGGATCGTCGTACCTCTTCCTCGACGGCCCGGACCAACAGCCGCTCGGCTTCCGCGCGGTGGCTGTCCCGCATGGTGTGTCCCCCTTCGGCAGCGATCTGACGGCAAGTCGGCAGCAACGCCTTGTCCTCGGTGCTTCCTTGGTCAAGTGTCCTGCGGACGGCGCATCGAGGCGAGGGGGCGTGGGGCCCTGATCGCCGTGCCGGGCACGCCCGTTGACGCGACAGACGGGGCTGAAGCGGCAGATGCGGTTGATGCGGGAGGTTCGCCGCACAGCTATCGTGATCACAGACATCGAACGGGGAGAACAGGACATGAGCAGCGAGAACCCGCCACCGGGCTATCCGCCGCACCCGCAGTGGCACCCGGCGCCCCCCACACCGCCGCAGGCACCGCAGCCGCCGCGCTGGGCCTGGTGGGTCGTCGGCATCGTCATCCCGGTCGTGGGACTGCTCGTCACGGTGCTGGTGAGCCGGCCGAACTCGTCCGACGGCGGCACCGACGGGAACGCGGCACAGGCGCCGACCCCGACTCGGTCGTCCGCGCCGGCGGACGCCGCCGGCCAGGAGCAGCCGGCTCCGGCGCCCCCGAAGGGTGTCGGGGCGGAGAAGGCGCTGTTCGGGCCGGAGACACTCGATGCCGATATGACCAACGCGGGGTCGTACATCGATCTGGACGGGTCCGGACCGGTCGTGTCGGGCACCTCCATCAGGAGCGCGGACATCATCTTCGGGGCGTCCCTCGGTCTGTTCGTGCCGGGGTCCGCGTCCAACCTGGCTCCCCTGCCCGACTCCGGCGCCGCCCCGACGGCCGGTGAGTGTGTCGACGCCGTGCAGGAAGCAGGCAGTTACACGGCGGACGCGAAGCCAGGTAGCCGCTTCTGCCTGATGACCGGCAAGGGCCGCGTCGCCTACCTGAAGGTCGTCACCTCACCGAGCACCGGCATCGGAAAACTGAACGTCACCGTCTGGGAGACGCCTGCGGCCTGACGCGTCGGGTCCTGCGGCAGGATGGACCCCATGCCGAACCGACTGGCCCATGAGACGTCCCCCTATCTCCTCCAGCACGCCGACAATCCGGTCGACTGGTGGCCCTGGTCGGAGGAGGCCTTCGCGGAGGCGCGGCGGAGCGGTAAGCCCGTCCTGCTGAGCGTCGGGTACAGCAGCTGCCACTGGTGCCATGTGATGGCTCACGAGTCCTTCGAGGACCAGCCCACCGCCGACTACCTCAACGCGCACTTCGTCAGCGTCAAGGTCGACCGCGAAGAGCGCCCCGACATCGACGCCGTCTACATGGAGGCCGTCCAGGCGGCGACCGGGCAGGGCGGCTGGCCCATGACCGTGTTCCTCACCCCGGACGCCGAACCCTTCTACTTCGGCACCTACTTCCCGCCCGCCCCCCGCGCCGGCATGCCCTCGTTCCAGCAGGTGCTGGAGGGAGTCCGCGCCGCCTGGACCGACCGGCGGGACGAGGTCGCCGAGGTCGCGCAGAAGATCGTGCGGGACCTCGCCGGACGCGAGATCGAGTACGGCGCGCCCGAGGCGCCCGGCGAGGAGGAGCAGGCGCGGGCGCTGCTCGGGCTGACCCGGGAGTACGACGCCCAGCGCGGCGGATTCGGCGGCGCACCCAAGTTCCCGCCGTCCATGGTCCTGGAGTTCCTGTTGCGGCACGGTGCCCGTACGGGGGCCGAGGGGGCGCTGCAGATGGCCCAGGACACCTGTGAGCGCATGGCCAGGGGCGGGATCTACGACCAGCTCGGCGGCGGGTTCGCCCGGTACTCCGTCGACCGGGAGTGGGTCGTGCCCCACTTCGAGAAGATGCTGTACGACAACGCGCTGCTGTGCCGCGTGTACGCCCACCTCTGGCGTGCCACCGGCTCCGAGCTCGCCCGGCGCGTCGCCCTCGAGACTGCCGACTTCATGGTGCGTGAACTCCGCACGAACGAAGGGGGGTTCGCGTCCGCGCTGGACGCCGACAGTGACGACGGGACCGGCAAGCATGTCGAGGGCGCCTACTACGTCTGGACTCCGGCCCAGCTCGCCGAGGTGCTCGGTGCCGAGGACGCCGAGCTTGCCGCGCACTACTTCGGGGTGACGGCGGAGGGGACCTTCGAGGAGGGGGCCTCCGTCCTCCAGCTTCCGCAGCACGAGGGCGTTTTCGACGCCGAGAAGGTCGAGTCGATCAAGCGGCGGTTGCTCGATGCTCGCGGCGAACGTGCTGCTCCCGGGCGGGACGACAAGGTGGTCGCCGCCTGGAACGGGCTCGTCATCGCCGCGCTCGCCGAGACCGGCGCCTACTTCGAGCGGCCCGACCTCGTGGACGCCGCGCTCGCGGCCGCCGATCTCCTCGTACGGGTTCATCTGGACGACCGGGCCCAGCTCGCCCGTACCAGCAAGGACGGGCAGGTCGGGGCGAACGCGGGCGTACTGGAGGACTACGCCGATGTCGCCGAGGGGTTCCTCGCGCTTGCCTCCGTGACCGGGGAGGGGGTGTGGCTGGAGTTCGCCGGATTCCTGCTCGACCATGTGCTCGTGCGGTTCGTCGACGCGGAGTCGGGGGCGTTGTTCGACACCGCCAACGACGCCGAGCAGCTCATTCGGCGGCCTCAGGATCCGACCGACAACGCGGTGCCCTCCGGGTGGACGGCCGCTGCGGGGGCGTTGCTCGGGTACGCCGCCCAGACCGGGGCCGAGCCGCATCGGGCTGCCGCCGAGCGGGCGTTGGGGGTTGTGAAGGCGCTGGGGCCGCGGGTGCCGCGGTTCATCGGGTGGGGGTTGGCTGTCGCCGAGGCGTTGATTGACGGGCCGCGGGAGGTTGCGGTGGTGGGGGCGGTGGACGGGGATCCGGGGGCGGCTGTGCTGCATCGTGCGGCGCTGCTGGGGACGGCGCCCGGGGCTGTGGTCGCGGCGGGGGTTGTGGGCAGTGAGGAGTTGCCGTTGCTTGCCGGGCGGGTGCTTGTCGGGGGTGAGGCGGCTGCGTATGTGTGCCGGCATTTCACCTGTGATGCGCCGACTACTGATCCGGAGCGGTTGCGGGTTGTGTTGGGGGGTTGATTTCGCCCCCGCCGCCCCTACCCGTCCCATCCCGTCCTGGGGGCTGCGCCCCCAGACCCCCCTACGGCCCTGAACGGGCCTTGTCCTCAAACGCCGGACGGGCTGGAAATGCGGGCCGGCGCTGGAGAGGTGCCGGACGGGCTGGAAATCACAGGCCCGGCAGGCCCCGGTCGAAGACGTTCAGGGTGCGGTCCACCAGGTCTGGCAGGTTGTCTCTGTAGTTGTTCTGGGCCCAGTAGGTGTGGACCTCCGACAGGGCGCCTATCAGGGACATGGCGTAGACGCGGATTTCCAGGTCCGTGGGGTCGCGGTCGGTGCGGTCGGCTATGACCCGGCAGAGTTGGCGGCCCGTTTTGGACATGCTTTCGAGCATGCGGGAGCGGACCGCCGGGACCTCCAGCATCAGTCGGCTGCGCAGCCGTGTCACCTCGGGCTCCTCGTCGCTGCCGGCGCCGACCGCCCTCTTCAGGACGTACCGCAGGGAGTCGAGCCACGGTTCGTCCGCCGGGCGGGCCCGCAGGTCCTCCTCCAGTGAGGCGTCGTACTCGTCGGTGAGCACGATGTCCTCTTTGGTGGGGAAATAGCGGAAGACCGTGGACTGGGACACCTCGGCGCGCTCGGCGATCTGCTCGATCGTCGTGGCGTCGTAGCCATGCCGCTCGATCAGTTCGTACGTCGCGGTACGGATGGCCGTCCGGGTCCTGATCTTCTTCCGCTCGCGCAGGCCCGGCCGGGGACGGTCGGCGAGCGGTGAGGGGTGTGCGGCGGCCGTCATGGGGTCATTCTCCGGCAGAACGGCCGCCCACGGGCTATCCGTGCTGGTACGCCACCATCGAGATGCCGATGTAGTGCGTGACGAACGCCGCGAGGGTGAGGGAGTGGAAGACCTCGTGGAAGCCGAACCAGCGCGGTGACGGGTTGGGGCGCTTGAGCCCGTAGATCACGCCGCCCGCGCTGTAGAGGAGCCCGCCGACGATGACCAGCACCAGGACGGCGATGCCGCCGGCGCGCATGAAGTCCGGCAGGAAGAAAACGGCCGCCCAGCCCATCGCGATGTAGCAGGGCGTGTAGAGCCAGCGCGGGGCGCCGACCCAGAACACGCGGAAGGCGATGCCGGCCAGGGCGGCGCCCCAGATGCCCCACAGGAGCCACTGGCCCTTACTGGCGGGGAGCAGCAGCATCGTCAGCGGGGTGTAGGTGCCCGCGATGATCAGAAAGATGTTCGAATGGTCGAGTCTGCGCAGGACGCCGTCCATGCGCGGACTCCAGGTGCCGCGGTGATAGAGCGCGCTCACGCCGAACAGCAGGCACGCGGTGAGGGTGAAGATCCCGCAGGCGATGCGCGCGCGGCTCGAACTGGCGAGCGCGGTGAGCACCAGACCGGAGATGAGTACGGCCGGAAACATACCGAGATGCAGCCAGCCGCGCAGCTTGGGCTTGATCTCATCGGAATGTGGCAGCGAGAGCGCCACAGGACCGCGGCCGGCGGCCGGTGAGTCCAGGGGCGCGTCGGGGGCGGACGCAGTCATGACGGCCATCGTACCTACGTAACCGTAAGTTACGCGTCAGTTCGGGGGCGGGAGGGGTGCAGAAGTGGCCAGCCTCTCATATGGGTTGGGGCCCGGATGCGCCAGGTGAATACGCGGTGACCCAGAGGAAACGCCTGAGCGGGTGCCGCATGAGTGGCGATGGTCACGTCGCTCAGGTGTGAGGCCCTCTGGACAGATGGGCGCTACGGTCGGATGATCAAATGAGTGCGGTCGGCACCGGATGAGCGCCAAGATCAACACCGTGAAGCATCCGGGTCGCGGCCCCCAAGGGGCAGTCAACAAAAAAACCCTCATTCAAGGAGCAATCGTGGCGCGCGACATCGCGGCTCCCGTTCCCCCTGACACCTTCCTCTCAGGCACCGTCCCGACCAACCACAAGCAACTGGTCTCGTGGGTGAACGAGATCGCAGAACTGACGCAGCCGGACAACGTGGTCTGGTGTGACGGATCCGAGACCGAGTACGAGCGACTGTGCGAAGAGCTCGTCCACAAGGGCACCTTCAGGAAACTGGACCCGATCAAACGCCCCAACTCCTACTACGCGGCCTCCGACCCGACCGACGTCGCGCGCGTCGAGGACCGCACCTTCATCTGCTCCGAGAAGGAGGAGGACGCGGGACCCACGAACCACTGGAAGGATCCCGCCGAGATGCGGGAGATCTTCGCGGGGGAGAAGGGCGTCTTCCGCGGCTCCATGAAGGGCCGGACGATGTACGTCGTCCCGTTCTGCATGGGCCCGCTTGGCTCGCCGCTGTCCGCGATCGGCGTCGAGATCACCGACTCGGCGTACGTCGCCGTGTCCATGCGCACGATGACGCGCATGGGGCAGCCGGTCCTCGACGAGCTCGGCACCGACGGCTTCTTCGTGCGTGCTGTGCACACGCTCGGGGCGCCGCTGGCGGAGGGCGAGGCCGACGTGCCGTGGCCGTGCAGCTCCACGAAGTACATCTCGCACTTCCCCGAGAGTCGCGAGATCTGGTCCTACGGCTCCGGCTACGGCGGCAACGCGCTGCTCGGCAAGAAGTGCTACGCCCTGCGTATCGCCTCCGTGATGGCGCGGGACGAGGGCTGGCTCGCCGAGCACATGCTCATCCTGAAGCTGACCCCGCCGCAGGGCGAGTCCAAGTACGTCGCCGCGGCCTTCCCGTCGGCCTGCGGCAAGACGAACCTGGCGATGCTGGAGCCGACGGTCGGCGGCTGGACCGTCGAGACGATCGGCGACGACATCGCCTGGATGCGCTTCGGTGAGGACGGCCGGCTGTACGCCATCAACCCCGAGGCCGGTTTCTTCGGCGTCGCGCCCGGCACAGGTGAGCACACCAACGCCAACGCGATGAAGACGCTGTGGGGCAACTCCGTCTTCACCAACGTGGCGCTGACCGACGACGGCGACATCTGGTGGGAGGGCATGACGGAGGAGACTCCGGCCCACCTGACGGACTGGAAGGGCAACGACTGGACGCCGGATTCCGGAGTCCCGGCCGCCCACCCCAACGCCCGCTTCACCACCCCCGCCGCGCAGTGCCCGATCATCGCGCCCGAGTGGGAGGACCCGAGGGGCGTGCCGATCTCGGCGATCCTGTTCGGCGGGCGGCGCGCCACCGCCGTACCGCTGGTCACGGAGTCCTTCGACTGGAACCACGGTGTCTTCCTGGGCGCCAACGTGGCCTCCGAGAAGACGGCCGCCGCCGAGGGCAAGGTCGGCGAACTGCGCCGCGACCCGTTCGCCATGCTGCCGTTCTGCGGCTACAACATGGGCGACTACATGGCGCACTGGATCGACGTGGCGAAGGACAAGGACCAGTCCAAGCTGCCGAAGATCTACTACGTCAACTGGTTCCGCAAGAACGACGAGGGCAAGTTCGTGTGGCCCGGCTTCGGTGAGAACAGCCGGGTCCTGAAGTGGATCGTGGACCGGCTGGACGGCAAGGCCGAGGGCGTGGCCACGCCGATCGGTGTGCTCCCGGCCAAGGGCGCGCTCGACACCGACGGTCTCGAACTCTCCGAGTCCGACCTCGACTTCCTGCTCACGGTCGACAAGGACGTGTGGCGCGAGGAGGCGGCGCTGGTTCCCGACCACCTGAACACGTTCGGCGAGCACACCCCGAAGGAGCTGTGGGACGAGTACCGGGCGCTGGTGCAGCGTCTGGGCTGACACCTACGGCCGAAGAACTCCGCGGGCAGGTCAGACTCGCCCTGACCTGTGACGTCGTCAAAACTGGCCGCGTGACAGGATCACGAACCGGGCCGGGGCCCGCACCGTAGAACGGCGTACGGTGCGGGCCCCGGCCCAGTCTTCTATGCGTCGACCATACCCCCATACGTGCCGTAAGTCGGGCGAAAAGCCGTATTTATTGGTCATTCGCCTATAGTGCTGGCATGCGCGGAATTCTGTTGGCCGGAGGCACCGGCTCGCGACTATGGCCGTTGACCCGCTCGGTTTCGAAGCAACTGCTGCCCGTCTTCGACAAACCCATGGTCTATTACCCACTCTCCACACTCGTGATGGCCGGAATCCGAGAAATTCTGATCATCACCACCCCCGATGGCCAGCACCAGTTCCGCCGGTTGCTCGGCGACGGCAGTCAACTGGGCCTGCGGCTGGAATACATGACACAGGAGCGCCCGGAGGGCATTGCTCAAGCAGTCGTACTGGGGGCCGACTTCATCGACGGCGAGTCGGTGGCCCTGATTCTCGGCGACAACATCTTCCACGGGAGCGGCCTTGGCACGCGGCTGGCCTGCCAAGGCGATTTCGAGGGGGGCCGGGTATTCGCCTACCAGGTGGCCAATCCCTCGGCCTACGGCGTGGTGGAGTTCGACGAGTTGGGCCAGGCGCTGTCCATCGAGGAGAAACCGGCCCGGCCCAGGTCCCGGTACGCCGTGCCCGGTCTGTACTTCTACGACAACCAGGTCGTGGACATCGCCCGTGGCCTACGGCCCAGTGCCCGGGGCGAGTTGGAGATCACTGACCTCAACCGCGTCTATCTGGACGCCGGAGCCTTGCGCGTCACGCGGCTCGACCGCGGCACCGCGTGGCTGGACACCGGGACCTTTACCTCCCTGGTTCAGGCTTCGGAGTTCGTGCGGGTGATCGAGGAGCGCCAGGGCTTCAAGATCGGCTGCATCGAGGAGACGGCCTGGCGGGCCGGCCTGATCGACGACGACCGGCTCCGGGAACTGGCCCAGCTTCTGCTCAAAAGCGGATACGGCCATTATCTTCTGGGACTTCTGGAGGACTCCCGATACGTGGTCATGCCCCAGAGGGGCGGCGGTTCGCGTCGCGAAGGGCCGCTGCGAACCGGGCCGGGCATGGGGACTTCAGCCGCGGGACCTGAGTAGGAAATCCCTGTGCGGCGGAAGGGGGGAGGATCCTTGAGACCACTTGGCGTCGAAGGCGCCTCGGCGGACACGCCCAAGGTGTTCGGGGGGAGCCGGGGGCGATTCCCTCAGTAGTTCAAGGATCAAGGGTTCCAGAATTCCATCATCAGGGCTCGGACTTCAGCGGGCCAAGTGCTCTTGCTCCGTTCGTGGCAATCCTCGACCAATTCGCTACGTGTCCGGCCCAGCTGGCCAAGTCAGGTACATCACCTACGTGGGCGGCGCAGTCCTCGCCGTGATGGTCGACATCCGCATCGGCTCACCGAGGTTCGGGAAGTGGGAGGTGGTGCGGCTCGATGGCGCGACGCATGGCTGCGTCTATCTCTCGAAAGGGCTGGGTCCACGTCTCCGTGGCCCACGCTGGAGGGGATCGAGCGACAAACCTCCGCCTTCTTTCGCGGACTGCAGCGTCTACCGCAGAAGCCTGGTGAGCTTTCCATCCGTTACCCGGAAGGAAATCCGGAGATGCCGCCACCCGTATGGCGCCGTTTTTGAGCCCGGCCGGGTGCTCTTTCCTCCAGGATGCCGAATCGGCGCATAATCATTCAATCGCGGCGGGTAGAGAACAGGCCTGTCCGTGGCCGACGCCGTAAGGCGATTCAGTGCACTTGCGGTAGGTCACTCGAGTTTCGCGAGGAAGGTTCTCAGTGAGCCGTAGAACGATTCGCAGTTCACGCGTGAAGACCGTCGGGCTGGCTTCGGTAGGTGCGCTTGGCCTGGTGCTAAGTGTCGCCCCGAGCAGCATGGCCATCGCCGACGCGATCCACCGGTCCGGCGCCAACAGCAGCGTGGCCCTGCCCGGCCCGAACGGCGCCGATAGTGCCGACCACGACGGGGGTGAGGGAAGGGACAAGGAGGGAAGGGACAAGGAGGGAAAGGGTAAGCCCGGTAAGCCCGGTAAGCCGGGGCCGCAGGGGCCGCAGGGTGACACCGGTCCGCAGGGTGACACGGGTCCGCAGGGGTTCCAGGGTGACACGGGTCCGCAGGGTGACACGGGTCCGCAGGGGTTCCAGGGTGACACCGGTCCGCAGGGTGACACGGGTCCGCAGGGGTTCCAGGGTGACACCGGTCCACAGGGTGACACGGGTCCGCAGGGCTTCCAGGGTGACACGGGAGCGCAGGGGTTCCAGGGTGACACCGGTCCGCAGGGCTTCCAGGGTGACACCGGTCCGCAGGGTGACACGGGTCCGCAGGGCTTCCAGGGTGACACGGGAGCGCAGGGGTTCCAGGGTGACACGGGTCCGCAGGGGTTCCAGGGTGACACGGGTCCGCAGGGGTTCCAGGGCTTCCAGGGCGACACCGGCCCGCAGGGCTTCCAGGGGTTCCAGGGCGACACGGGTCCGCAGGGGTTCCAGGGTGACACCGGCCCGCAGGGCTTCCAGGGGTTCCAGGGCGACACGGGTCCGCAGGGGTTCCAGGGTGACACCGGCCCGCAGGGCTTCCAGGGGTTCCAGGGCGACACCGGCCCGCAGGGCTTCCAGGGCTTCCAGGGCGACACCGGCACGACGGCGCTTGACACGTACGTCGTGACCAACAGCGACACCATCACGTCAGTGACGCCGCAGACTACGGCTGTCGACTGCACAGGTGCCGACGTTGCCATCGGTGGCGGATTCAGTTCCACTGGCATCGCCGTGAACGTCACGGAGAGTGCGCCGGTCTTCCCCCTTCCCGACGGCCCGGCCGCTGGGTGGCAGGGCACCGTCACAGCCGCCATCGGTGACACGTTCTCCGTCTACGCGATCTGCCAGGACACGTAATTCCCGCATGAGCGGTGGTGCGGTATCGGCCGTCCGCTTCATCTGGGAAGGAGCGACGGTGCTCCGAGGCTTCGGCCTCGCGGGCACCGTCCGCATTCCGCAAGACCGTCCCGGTGGCGGACGCAGGGCAGGAAGAGCGCCGGAGAACCATGCGTATCCTCGTGACCGGCGGCGCCGGATTCATCGGTTCGGTATACGTCCGGCGACGGCTGGCCTCGGACCCCGCCGCGCGCCTCACCGTCCTCGACGCACTCATTTTTTCCCCGAGCCGACCGGGCGGATCCGCCCGGGACCGAAACCACTGAGCCGGAGCGTCTCACGCGCCAGGCCGTACCACGTGGTCCCGCCGACCGCCGTGCCGTGGTGAACGCCCGCCGGCGCCCGCCCCGCCAGAGCGGCACGGCCGAGAGCAACCAACTGCCGGGCGAGCGCACGGGACCATGTCGGCTGGCCGTGCTGGTCGGCCACCACGTCCAGGTTCTCCCGCCGGGCGGTGAGTTCGCGCGTCGTGGCCGCGAAGTTGCGGCAGTGCTCGCCGTAGAGCCAGGCGGTGCGCACGATGTAGCCGGTGTGCGGCAGTAGTTCGGCAACGGCTCGCTCGCCCGCCAGTTTGCTGGACGAAACGGTAGCCGGGGCGGTCCGCCACGGTCGCCAGGTTGGCCTCGGCTCCTGAGTAAAGTTCCCGCGTCCGGCCGCCCGTCCGGCGTGCGGTGGGCTCGGTCACGGCAACTGGTCCCGGGCCGGCCTCGTACCACTCCCGCAGTGGGACGACCAACTGACCTACGCCCTGGACACGCCCGCCTTCGCCATGCCGGCCGCCGCAGCGCGGACGAGCGGCGGACGGCGCCTCCCGCGTCAGTGCCTGAGCGCTCCGCTGGATACGCGGTGCGTTTGCCGCGGGCCCGGTCGGGACTTGTCGCTCCGCCACTCTCGGCTTCTCCCTCAGAGCATTGAGGGCCTGGGGGACCCCCGTCGCAGCGGAGCCGTAGACGGATACAGCTCCGCGCCCCTCACGATGCGCGGTCGACTTCACCGGGCCGGCTCAGACCAGCAGCGGCCCTCCGCACCGATCGGCACCGTCCTTCATCGCGATCAGGTTGGCGACCACGTAGGAGATGTTGTTCTTGGAGTGCCACTCCGTCGGGAAGTAGGTGATCAGCCGCGACTTCTGGAACCTGGCCTCGATCTCGGGTACGAAGGCGCGGTACTGGTCGTCCGTGTAGTACCAGAACGAGTTCTCGTTGTAGAAGGCGACGTGAGTCGGGTCCTGGTAGGCGCCCCGGCCGTCGGAGCTGGGCGTCATGGTGAGTAGCATGCCGCCGGGTGCCAGCAGCCGGTACAGCTCGTTGATCAGCGGCACCTTGGCGGGTACGTGCTCGAGGAAGTCCACCGCCCGCATCAGGCCGACGGAGTTGTCGGGCAGGTCCAGCTTCCCGGGCAGGGTCGCGACGATGTCGACGCCGTCTCCCGGGTACTGGTCCACGCCCAGGTAGCCCGGAGGCTTCCGGTGGGCCGCGCCGAGGTCCAGCGCGAGCAGCCCCCGCCGGTGGGTCCAGGCGAGCGCGTTGGCCTCGACGTACTTGTCGTACAGGGCGACCGTCTCGCGCTGGATGTGCGCGTTGACGTTCGGATCGCGCTGGGTGTTGGCGGGGTGCATCCGCTGCAGGTACAGGCACTGGTCGATGTGGTGGAAGTCGCCGACGTGGAACAGACGGCACATCAGATCCTGGTCGTCCAGGACCTTACGGGTGGCGTCGTACCCGCCGACCTTCTCGTAGGCCTTCCTGCGGAACGCCCGTACGTGGTTGGGCGCGTACCAGATGTAGGAGACGTTGTGGGGCGTCGGCTTCATGGACTTGGCCTGGAGCAGCTTGCGGCCGTCGACGCGCGCCTCCTCGTACTGCCAGCCGTGTTGCTCGTTGAAACGGGTGTTGTCCCGTTTTCCGTCCTCGGTGATCTGCGCGGTGTTGCTGTAGACGAAGACGACGTCGGGATGCGCGTCGAACGCCTTGCCGAGCTCCGCCAGGCACGCCTTCGCCAGGAGGTCGTCGTGGTCGAGTTCCACCAGGATCTCGCCACGGGCCAGTTCACAGGCCCTGCGCTTCGTCGCTCCGACGCCGTGGATGTCGTCCGCGATCTCCACCCGGACGCGCTCGTCGGGCTGTTCCGGCCGCCACCGGGCGCCGTTGTTGAGCAGGACGATCCACTCCCAGTCCGGGCAGGTCTGTGCCTTCAGTGTCGCCAGGCACTCATCCAGAAAACGGGGCCGATGGCTGGGAGTGAAGACGGAGAATCTGGGTGTTGCCGTCGAGGTCATTCGTTGTCACCTGCTTGGCTCGATTTCGGTGAGGGGTTTACTTCGTTGCGAAACGGCTCCGGTACGTGGGTATACAGCGAGGGATCGGCCGCGACGGCACGATGGAACGCCTCCTTGGCCTCCTCGTCGCGGCCCTTCTTCACAAGGAGCTGTCCGAGTTGCAGATGGGCCGTGGCCGCCTTCGGATCGGCTTCAATGGCGCGATTCAGGAGTCCCATGGCCCGATCGGGCTCGCTCGACTTCAGCAGAACAGCCTTGTTGAACAGCGCCGAGGGGTATTTCGGATCGATCTTCAGTGCCTCGTCGTATGCCGATCGCGCGTCAGTCGTCCTGCCGGCCTGCTGCGCGATGACTCCAAGGTTGTACCAGGCGATCTTGTTGTCAGGGTCCAGTTCCAGCACGCGACGGTAGGTACGGGTCGCCCCTTTTGGATCCTGGTACTGACTCTGCAGCCTGGCGGCCTGCAGGAGAGCGTTCGCCTCCACGGTCCTGCTGGCCTCTGACACGGCCTTGGATTCCGGTGCTGCGGTGTCGTGCGGCTGAATGGCCCAGATGGCCACCCCGGTGGCAACCGCCGCGGTTCCGGCGAGCCCTGCCCACAATGTCCTACGTTTCACTTGGTCACATCTCATGGAGTCGGTGACGAATGGGACGGGTTGGAGTCCAACCATCCTCATTTTCACCAAAGTTGCCAGGATGACTTTATGACGCCGCCCGATGTCAGGGACTTGGGGCAAACAGATCACTCGAATGTACGTATCAAAGGGAAGGGCAGCGGATCCGATGTATCGAATTTCGTGTTGTCATCGGGTTATTGGGTCAGCCACTCGGAAACTCACCTGCTGGTTCGGCCCATCAGCGGCGCGCCTGAGCGTTGGCCGAGTCCCTGTCCCGGAAACTGCTTTGCCGCGACCCCCACTGGATGCGCCCGGGAGAAGGTTCCATGACTGTCACTCTCTCGACCGTCGCCGACTCACCGCTGCTCGCGCTGGTGCAGCCTGTCCGACAGACCCATGTTGTCGATGTGGGCGCCAACCCGATCGACGGAGACCCGCCATACAAGGAGATGCTGCAAGCGGGTCTGTGCTGTGTGACGGGGTTCGAGCCTCAGCCCGACGCCCTGCATGAGCTGCAGCGACGTAAGGGCCCGCAGGAGACCTACCTGCCTGACGCCATCGGTGACGGCGGCACCCACACCCTCCGCATCGCCGCCAGCTCCGGGATGACCAGCCTCCTGAGGCCTGACACGAACAGGCTCAGGCTGTTCAACGGTTTCACCCGATGGGGCCAGATCCGCGAGGAGATTCCGGTCGAGACCCGACGGCTGGATGATGTCGAAGCGGTCGACGTGTTCGACCTGCTGAAAATTGACGTTCAGGGGGCCGAACTCATGGTGTTCCAGGGCGCCCGGCGACATCTGGCCGAGGCTGTGGCGGTCCATACGGAGGTCTCCTTCGTTCCGCTTTACGAGAACCAGCCTCTGTTCGGCGACGTGGACCAGGAACTGCGCGCGCAGGGCTTCATCCCACACGCCTTCGCGGCGATCAAGCGCTGGCCGATCGCACCGGTGGTCTTCGGAGGGGACTTCCGCACGGCCCGGCATCAACTCCTCGAAGCCGACGTCGTGTATGTGCGCGACTTCGGACACTCCGAGGCCATGACCGATGAGCAGCTCAAACAGCTGGCCCTGATCGCCCACCATGTCTACGGCTCGATCGACCTCGCCTACTACTGCCTCAGCACTCTGGCGACGCGGAATGCCGCCGCTTCGGACGCGCCGGCCCGCTACCTCGCGGCGCTGGGCTGAGCCCGACCCATGAGGATGACTGCCGGGTCGAGCCTCTTTGTGTGGTCGTAGGCGTCTGGATACCGTCACGTATCGGTCATTGGTCACCGTGGAAATGGAGGGGACCCGTGAAACCAACGGTCTGTCTGAACATGATCGTCAAGGACGAAGCCTCGGTGATCCGGCGTTGCCTCGAATCCGTACGGCCTTTGATCGACACCTGGGTCATCCTCGACACGGGCTCGACCGACGGCACCCAGGACGTCATCCGCGAAGCCTACGGTGATCTGCCCGGCCGGCTGTACGAACGTCCCTGGAAGGGATATGACGGGAGCCGCACCGAGGCGATCGAACTCGCCCGTTCAAGTGCGGACTACCTGTTCTTCATCGATGCCGATGACGCGATGGAGTTCGAGCCCGGATTTCGTATGCCGGAGCTGACCCTCGACGCCTACCGGGTCGCACTGCGCCACGGACCCGTGATCCACTGGCGCCCCGCCCTGGTCTCGACACGGCTGCCGTGGCGCTATGTCGGTGTTCTGCACGAGTACATCGACTGCGGCTCGCGACCCTCCGTCGGGGCTCTCGAGGGCGCGAGCATCCGCACGCTGGAGGGCGGGGGGCGCCTGACGAAGGAGGGCCAGAGGGAGAAGTACCTGCGCGACGCGGAGATCCTTCAGCAGGGCCTGATCAAGGAGCCCGACAACGCCCGATACGTCTTCTACCTCGCCCAGAGCTGGCGCGATGCCGGAGAGCTGGACAAGGGCCTTGAAGCCTATGACCGCCGGGCAGCGATGGGCGGCTGGGGCGAGGAGGTCTTCTGCGCCCGGCTCAGGGCCGCACGGATCGCTGAGCAACTTCGGCGGCCGGTGGCCGAGGTGATGGACCGCTACCTTCGTGCGCACGAGAGCCGCCCCTCGCGTGCCGAGGCGCTCGGCGACCTCGCGCGCCTGTGCCGCCTCGACGGCGGGCGCTGGCCGCTCGCCAACCTGTTCGCGCGACAGGCGGCTCGGACCCCGCGGCCGAGCGACGTTCTCTTCGTCGAACCCGACTGGTACGAGTGGCGTGCACTCGACGAACTGGCGGTGTCCGCTTACTGGGTCGGTGAGTACGAGGAAGCGAGGGACTGCTGCGAACGCCTGCTTGAAGGCGGCAAGTTGCCCCAACAGCATCGCGAGCGAGTGGTCCAGAACCTCGAGTTCGCGCGGTCCAGGCTTGGCGCCGAGGAAGTCGTGGGCGCCTGACCGTGTGAGTCCGGTCTGCTGTGAGCAGGGTTGGCTGTGAGCCCGGTCCGCTGCCGTCCCGGCTGTTGTAAGCCCGGTACCCGGTCCGTCGGAGCCGTGTGTGGCGCCCGGTCCGCGCGTCGCTGGGTGTACACGCGGACCGGGGCCGCTGGGGAAGCCCGGTGGGGGCTCAGTGGGACGCGAGTTCGCAGGGGTCCAGGGACTCCGCGTGGGCGTCCATGCGTTCGGCGGCGAGGATCGCGGACGCCGTGTCGGCGCGTGAGGCCGCCACCACCAGCGCCCGCCCGGCGAGTGCGTGCGCTCGCCGGTGCAGTGCGCCCAACTCACGTGCGCCACCGGCGACGGCCGAGGCGCGGACCGGGGTATGTCCGCCGCGCAGGCGCGCGACCTGCCCGGCGAGCCGTTCGGCCGCCACGTCCAGGTCGGCGGAGGGTGCCAGCTCGCGCAGCTCGTCGGTCGCGGTGAGGAGTGCGGCGAGGTGTCCGGCCAGCTGGATGTCCAGCTCCTCCTCGCGCGACCTGTGAGGGAAGTCCGAGCGGGTGCCGGCCATCGTGCTGCGGGTGCTGTGGACCGGCTTGGTGCGGATCGGCTCGTACATGGGGAGATGGCCTCCTGTGCGCTGACAGGAAACCATCCTAGCTTAGATTTCGTCTAAAGTTGATCCCGATCGCAGACTGTCGCTGTTGGCTACGGCTGGTGGTAGCCGTCCAGGAAGGTGCCGATCCGGGTCACCGCGTCGCGCAGATCCCCGACCGTCGGCAGCGTCACGACGCGGAAGTGGTCCTGTTCGGGCCAGTTGAAGCCCGTACCGTGCACGACCATGATCTTCTCGCGGCGGAGCAGGTCAAGGACCATTCGCCGGTCGTCCTTGATCTTGAAGACGTTCGGGTCGAGGCGCGGGAAGAGGTAGAGCGCCCCCTTGGGTCGTACGCACGTCACGCCCGGAATCTGCGTCAGCAGTTCATAGGCGACATCCATCTGCTCCTTGAGTCGTCCGCCCGGCAGCACCAGGTCGTTGATGGTCTGGCGCCCGCTGAGCGCGGCGACGACACCGTGCTGGCCCGGCATGTTGGCGCACAGGCGCATGTTCGCCAGAATCGTCAGACCCTCGATGTACGAGTCCGCGTGGGCGCGGGGGCCGGAGATCGCCATCCAGCCGACCCGGTAACCGGCGACACGGTACGCCTTCGACATGCCGTTGAAGGTGAGCGTGAGGAGGTCGGGGGCGATCTTCGCGGTCGAGGTGTGCGTGGTGCCGTCGTAGAGGATCTTGTCGTAGATCTCGTCCGAGCAGACGAGGAGGTTGTGGCGGCGGGCGATGTCCGTCAGCCCCCGGAGCATGGCGTCGTCGTACACCGCGCCCGTCGGGTTGTTCGGGTTGATGATGACGATCGCCTTGGTGCGGTCGGTGACCTTGCGCTCGATGTCCGCGAGGTCCGGCATCCAGTCGGCCTGCTCGTCGCAGCGGTAGTGGACCGCCGTACCGCCGGAGAGGGAGACCGCCGCCGTCCACAGGGGGTAGTCGGGGGCGGGTACGAGCACCTCGTCGCCGTCGTCGAGCAGGGCCTGCATCGCCATCACGATCAGCTCGGAGACGCCGTTGCCGACGAACACGTGCTCGACGTCCGTCTCGATGCCGAGGGTCTGGTTGTGCATGACGACCGCCCGGCGGGCCGCCAGCAGCCCCTTCGCGTCGCCGTACCCGTGGGCCGACGACACGTTGCGGAGGATGTCCTCCAGGATCTCGGGCGGAGCCTCGAAGCCGAAGGCCGCCGGGTTGCCGGTGTTCAGCTTGAGAATGCGGTGCCCTGCCGCCTCGAGCCGCATCGCCTCCTCGAGAACCGGGCCCCGGATCTCGTAACAGACGTTGGCTAGCTTGGTCGACTGGATCAGCTGCATGTCCGTGAGCTTACGGCCGGGTAACGCTTCCCGCGTCGTGTTTTCCACCACTTGAGACGGGGCAAAATAGGGCACTGGTCATGAACAGCGATCGGGTGTTGTCGCCATCGGGGGCGCGATGCAACAGCTCGAGGCCTTGCAGCCACAGCGAATCGGAAGAGTTTTCCAAACCACCGAACCTGTCGACTACCGCTGGGCGATGCGTCGGCTGCGCGGGATGCCGCAGTCGCGTCGGAACGCGGTCCGTCGGCTGATCCGCCTGTTGTACTGGCCGCTCACCGCCAAGGCCAAGATCCGGCTGCTCGGCCTGGCCGGCGCCGTCACGCTGCTGATACTGGCCGGGGTCGGCGGAGTGCTGGGGGCGCCGCCGGAGGCGGACAGACGGTGGGCCCTTAGCTACCTGTTCACCGACCACGCCGAACTGGGCGGCGTGAGCCTGTCTCTGCTCCAGGACCCGGCCGGCCTCGTCGTGCTGGTGGTCGTCTTCGTCACACCGGTCTTCTGCTGCCAGCAGGTGCAGGCCATCGGCGACTTCGTACAGATGAACGTGCGCAACGGAGGCGCGGAGAAGCTGTCCGACGGCCAGGTCTCCCAGCACAACCGGCTGGTCCGACGGACCAACAAGTGGTTGGCCGCACTCGGCCGCCGGGACCTCTCGGCGGCCATCGTGGTGGCCATGGCGACGGCCACCTTCTTCTTGTACGGCCTCGTCAACACCCATGGCCTGATGGAGACCTGGAACCCCACCGAGCTTCCCGACCAGCTCTGGCGCTCCTCGGTCTACGACGGCTGGTGGGCCAATCGGCACACCCACCCCGAACTCGCCGTGGCCCTGTGCGCGGCGGGCACGTACGCCTTCTACTTCCTGACCAAGCAACTGGTCATGGGCGTCGTTTTCACGATCTATCTGTACCGGTCCGAAGCGATCGGCTTCGGGGTGACCCCGAACATGAAGTTCGACAGCGACGGCTTCCGGGGACTGCGCCCCCTGCGCCAGTTCATGCTGTGGACCTACGGCTCCGCGGTGGCCCATCTGATCGGCTTGCTGGTCCTGTTCATGGTCTGGCTGTCGGCGGCGTCATGGATGGTGTTCGTGGTGCTGGTGGTGATGGTGGTGGACATGCTGGTGATCGTCTATCCGTCCTCGATCGGCTACCACTCCGCGTTGGTCGTGAAGCAGGATCACGTCAAAATGCTCTACCAGACCCTTCCTGAGGGCGCGCGCGAGTCGGCGATAACGCAGGTCTGGTCCGTTTCCGTGCTTCCGGTCACGACCCGTAAGGCCATGACCGGGATCACCCTCTATCTGCTGGTCCCGGCGGTACCCGCCCTGATTCCCGTACTGTTCCAGCGGTTCTGAACACACATGAGAACGCACGTCGACGCACGTCGACGCAGTTCGGCGCGGAGTGTCAGTGGCGTGTGGTTCGCTGCCTGGATGACTCAGGATGTGGAGAGCATCGCGTTTGATTCCGCCGAGGACTTCGAGGCATGGCTCGCCGAGAACCACGACACCCCGGCCGGTATCTGGCTCAAGCTGCGCAAGAAGAGCCCCGGTGTCGTGACCCTGGACTACGCCCAGGCGCTCGACGTGGCGCTCTGCTACGGCTGGATCGACGGCCAGAAGGCCCGGCTCGACGACCAGTGGTGGCTCCAGCGGTTCACTCCGCGCAGGCCGCGCAGCAGGTGGTCCAAGGTCAACCGGGACAAGGTGGCCGCCCTGATCGAACAGGGCCGGATGCGTCCACCGGGGCTGGCGGAGATCGACCGCGCCAAGGCGGACGGCCGCTGGGAGGCGGCGTACGACAGCCCGAAGACCGCCGTGGTGCCGGACGACCTGGCGGCGGCCCTGACCGCGACCCCGACCGCGGCGGCGTTCTTCGAGACCCTGGACCGACAGAACCGCTACTCGATCCTCCATCGCGTGCAGGAGGCGAAGAGGGCCGAGACCCGGGCGCGCCGGATCGAGAAGTACGTGGCGATGCTGGCGAAGGGGGAGACGTTGCACCCGTAGGGCGGGTGCGTTACTGATCGTGACACTCCTGGCAGCAGACCTGAGTGTCAGAGGCATCCGGCTGGATGAGCGCGTGACTGTCCATGACGTAGCCCGCCAGCTTCCCGGCCTCGCCGAACTGCGGAACCTGTGCCGCTCACTTGCGATGCTCGAAGCGATCCTGAGCCCGGACTGGGAAAGCCGGTATTACTCCTTCAATGCCGGTTGGACTGCCGGCGAGGAGATGGCCTCAATGCGCAACGGATCTGGAGACGAGTACTCCATCGTGTTTTCGGCAGTCGGAGGTTACGTCCGCGGTTTCGGTCATGAATCGGCGATGAGCCCATATGGCAACGACGGTGAGCCTTGGCCGGGAGTGATCGACGAAGTCCCGGAGGCTTTTCGGCCCTTCGTGGAGGAGCCGGCGTTCACCGATGAGGACGGGGTGCCCGTCGTGACGGCCTGCTTGTGGAGGGGGTGGGCCGACGATCAGTGGCGCCACGGGACGATCGACTTTCCCGTGGGCCGTGCCGATCCTGATGGGACGGCAGGACTCTTCAAGCTCCTGGTCGACCGTTCTCCGGAAGCGTTCCAGCGCTTCGCCGAGGACTACTACGAGGTCCCCGTGGACCTGAGAGCGGTGAGCAAGGTGTATGCCTTGCGACCGCTGGACCAGGAACTCGTATCGTCGCTGAACGCAGAGATCGGGCGTGGGCTCGTCATCGTCGAGGGGCTGTCCGACAAGTGGGGCGTGCGGCCCAGGGAGACCGGTAAGACGGTCTGGGCGCACCTGGCCATCAACCGTCGGGGAGCGGCGTCTTGAGCGCGCGGTTCGCACTGTCCGGCGAACGGGGCACACAGCTCACAGCCTTCGAGGCCGACTGCGTGGCGTACACCGTCAAAGGCCGTTCGCTGCAAAGACTCGGCCACTGCCGCTCCCACTCCGCCTGGCTCGCCATGGTTTGGCCGGTGCAGAGGGTCGGACACATCGCGGACCAACTCGACCAACCCGCCGCCGCCCCGGTGCGGGCTTGGATGTCCGACGGCTGGGAGCACGCGCGGGCCCTGCTGCGGCTCGGTCAGCAGGAGACGTACGCGTACACGATCTGCGACGGCGACGTGCGGTACGTACTGGCCGTCGCCCCGCCCCCGTTGTCCTCGTACACAGCGATGTTGACCAGGGGGAGCCATGCGTCGCAGCCTGATGAATCGCCCCGCGTCCGTCGTTCGGCAGGGCTGGTGGTGCGAGTTCGCCGCGTACCCCATGTCGGACGGCGGTAACGGCGGGGCGGGACTCCACGCGAATGCGGCCGATACTCCGGAACAGGCGCTGGTATGGATGCGCATCGCCGTGCGCGTGCTGCTCTCCGCGTTCGACCCTGAGGACGCGGAACGGGCGTTCCGGTGGCTCGACCATGGCCAGTGGGAAGCGGTCATGCGACTCAGGGCCGGCGAACCGTACGCGTTCGTCGCGTCCTGCGGAGACACACGCGTCGACTGGTCCGCCCGACCTGTGCTGTTCCTGCCCTTGGCTTGCCGCGTTCGCCCTTGTGGTGAATTTGCGTGAGGTGCCCCGGCCGGGAGCGGGCGTGCTGAGGGCGCCAAGTGGTCCTGGCTCTGGGTATGTTGACCTTTCTGATCGCAAGGAGGGGCGGCCGGAGGCATGAAGTTCTCGCTGCTGAACGACGAACCCGTGACCCAGCCGGAGGCCGATTTACTCGGCACTGGGAGGGCCGCGCGGGAACTGGCCAGGCTGCTGCACGACTCCCGGACGTCGACCCCTTTCACGCTCGCCGTCGACGCCGGGTGGGGGATGGGCAAGAGCAGCCTCATGCGGCTCGTCGAAGCCGAGCTGCTGCAGCGCGAGGACGTCGAGATCGTCTGGTACAACGCCTGGACGTCCACCGGCGCCGACGCGCTCGAAGGGCTCATCAAGTCGGTCCTGATGAAGTTCGACCGGCGCCTGCTGCGGCGGATGATCCACGGCGCCTCGGAACACGGGATCCTGCTGCGGGCCCTGCGGGCGACGCTGACCGTGGCGTCGGCGCCGTTCGGTATGGCCGGCCTCGTCGACCAGTTCTGGCGTGACCTGTCGGTCGACCCGAAGGCCCGCAACGACATGCGAGACGCACTGCGCGACCTCGCCACCAAGTGGGCCGACTCGGCGCAGCACGAGCCACGTCGCCTCCTCGTTGTCTTCGTCGACGATCTCGACCGCTGTTCGGAGGAGACGGTCCTCGCTGTCTGCGAGGCGGTGAAGGTCTATCTGGACGTGCCGGGGCTGGCCTTCGTCATCGGCTGTGACCGGGCCGCGCTCGGACCGTCCGGACTGCTTCGGGACCTCGGGCCGGCCGGGTCCGCTTTCATGGAGAAGGTCTTCCAGACGAGCTATCGCCTGCCGGTGGCGGGCGCCCCCGACCTGGAGACGTACGTCCGCCGCTGTGCCGAGCGCACCGGGCTGCGCGAACTGCTCGACGACGACCTCGTACGGCTCGTCGCCGACCGTTCGGCCCGCAACCCGCGCCGGATCAAGCGGCTCATCAACGGCTTCGGACTGGAGTGCGCGCTCAACCCGGTCTGGGCGCGCTTCAAGCCGGAGGCGGTGATCCGCACCCTGCTGCTCCAGCACCTGTACGCGGACTTCTACCGGCTGCTCGTCGCAGGTGATGGCACCTACGCGCACGCGGCCCGCGAGTTCCTGGAGTACCGGACGGCCCGGCGGGTGCTCAGCCAGTGGGCGCAGACGGCTCCGGAAGCCTGGCGGACCACAGTGGACTCCGTGACCGGGCACGGCCTGCCCGAACCGCCGCGGCAGGACACGGAGAGCTGGGAGGCCGTCCTCGCGCGGCTGGAGGAGGAACTGCCCACCGCGTTCCCGGCCCTCGCCCGCGACCAGAACTTCGTGCACCTCGTCGAGGAGTGGATGGCGCTGCCCCAAGTGGACGAGCTGGTGAAGCAGTTGCAGGAGGGCGGGGCGAGGCCGGTCACCGCGATCCGCGCCGGCGACGATCCGGATACCCGTGAGGCAGCCGTGAGCACGGCTGCCTACCGGGGGGTGCTCATCCTGTGGGTCGACGACCATCCGGAGAACAACAGGGCCTACCGCCGCCAGCTGGAGGCCCATGGCGCCAATGTCCTGGTGGCCGAGAACGGGCGGACCGCCGAGCGGATTCTCGGCACCCACCCTGTCGATCTGCTGATCTCCGACGTGGCGCGCGGCACAGACCGGGACGCCGGTTTCACGGACCTCGCGAGCTGGCGTGCGCTACGGCTCTTCGACGGGCCCGCGGTGTTCTTCTCCGGGCGGGTCACGCCCGCCCGCGAGCGGCGATCCGGTGAACTCGGGGCACGCATCGCGGACGGGGGCAACACGCTCTTCGAGTACATCGACGACGCCTGTACGGAAATCCGCCAACGCCAGTCCTGAGACAGGAAGGGCACGTGAGAACAGCCCACCATTTGCCGGGCGGGTCGCCGCGCATGTTTCCGGCGGTAACCGTCCCCAACTGTCTCCGTGAATCATTTCGTCCCTAGAATGCGCGCTCATGTCATGGCAGAACGGGACACAGGGTGCGGACATCGGGATGTACAGCGCGAAAGCCGCGAATGGTGCGGTTGGGGCTGTCGGCGAGTACGACGGTCAGGGTGCCCTCCCGGATTCGGCCGGTTCCCCGCAGCCGCCGAACGTGTACCACCCGCAGGTCGAGCCCGGCCCGGCGCCGACGTACGACGCCTACGCGGACCCGGCTGCCGCCCACGGCTGGCAGAACGCGTACGACGCGACGGCCGAACTGCCGGCGATGAGAGCCATCGGTGCGGAGGGGCAGGCTGCAGGTGTCGCCGCCGGAGTGTCGGCTGGTGGGCATCGCCGGAAGAAGAGTGCGTCGAGCAGACGCGGGGTGGTGGTCGGTGTTGTCGCCGGGGCGGTGGGTGTGGTGTCGGTGATGGCTCTGATCGTGGGCGTCAGTGGCTCGGACGCGCCCTCGGGTGGCGGCTCGGGGGGTGAGGGGAAGCGGTCGCGTCCGACGGCGGGGGCGTCAGTGACGCCCGTGAGGGAACCTGCCGTCATCAACTCCTCGGCCCCCGTCGGCGCCGGGGCCCGCGATGTGGCGTCCGCCTCTCCTGGGGCCGCGCAGAACTCGCCCGGCGGCTCGACGTATCCCACCCCCTCCCGTGCCGCCCCGACGGCCTCCGCCTCCCCCTCCGGCGCGACCTCGCCGACAGCCACCGTGAACGGCGACTCCGGCCCGGGCAACTCGGGGAACAAGTCGGGGCGGGGCAAGGGCGCCATCAAGGGACCTAAATAGGACAGGTTGAGCTGACCTGAATCCCGGTAGGCGCGTAGGGCCCTGTCCGCGCCGTCCTCGATCACCCGCAGATCCCTGAACACCCATCCGCAGTCACCCGCAGATCCCTGTACAGGATCCGCAGCCCGCCGTGCCATCTGCCGGCATGCCACGACGGGCCGTCGCCGTCGTCGCGCACCAGGCCGCAGAGCGGCTGTGGGCGATCGAGAAGCTGATCAAGGCCTCTTGAAGTCGGGTGCGGGGGTGTTGCCTTGCGAAGGGCGGCGCCCCGCGCCACGCCCCTCCGCACCGACGCCCGGTGCACACAATCGCGCCAACCCCCGGCCGGAATCGATTCCTTGCCCCGGTCGCCCCTCCCGGATCACAATGCGCATGACAAAAAACGAGCGACCGGAAAACCTCCGGTCGCTTCTTCGTACGAGGGGACCCCCACATGAACAAGCCTCTCCTTGCCGCGCTCGCAGCCCTGGTGATCACCGGGGCGGGAGCGGTACCCGCGGTCGCCGCGCAGGCCGACACGGCCGCGCCCGTCGCGAAGAGAGCCGTCGCCAAGGCGGCACCGGCAGTACAGGCCGCACCCGCCATCCAGGCCGTCAACTTCGCCGGTACCGTCTCGCTGTCCAACTGCTCCGGCTCGCTCGTCCGCTTCCCCAACTCCGAGGCCGACGACCCGGCGCTGGTCATGTCCAACGGGCATTGCCTGGAGACGGGCTTCCCGGCCGCCGGCCAGGTCATCGTCAACCAGGCGTCCACCCGTACCTTCGGGCTGCTCAACGCCTCGGCCACCCGCGTCGCCACCCTGCGCGCCAGCAAGATCGCGTACGCGACGATGACCGACACCGACGTGTCGATCTACCAGCTCACGACCACCTACGCGGCGATCAAGAGCTCGTACAACATCAACCCGCTCACCCTCAACGACACGCACCCGGTCGCCGGCACCCCGATCACCGTCGTCTCCGGCTACTGGAAGCGGACGTACGCCTGCAACGTGGACGGCTTCGCCTACCGTCTCAAGGAAGGCGCGTGGACCTGGAAGGACTCGGTCCGCTACACCTCCGCGTGCCAGACCATCGGCGGCACCTCGGGCTCGCCGGTGGTCGACAACGCCACGGGCAATGTCGTCGCCGTGAACAACACCGGCAACGAGGACGGGGGGCGTTGCACGGACAACAACCCCTGTGAGGTCGATGCGAACGGCACGGTGACTGTTCGCGAGGGCATCAACTATGCGCAGGAGACTTATCAGATCCCTGCCTGCTTCGGGGTCGACAACAAGTTGGATCTGAGCCGGAGTGGGTGCGTGTTGCCGAAGCCGTAGCGCTCCGTGGGGGGTGGGGCGGTTGTGGCGCGACCTGCTGCGCCGTCGTGGCTGATCGCGCAGTTCCCCGCGCCCCTCAGGGGCGCGGGGGCCGCCTGATCGATCTGCCCGCCAGGACGTCTGTTCTGCGGCCATCCTCGATCACGAAGCGGCCGTTGATCAGTACGTAGGGGATGCCTGTCGGTAGTGTGCGGGGATTTTCGTATGTCGAACCCGCTGCCACCGTCGTCGCGTCGAACAGGACCAGGTCGGCTCGGTAGCCCTCGCGGACCAGGCCCCGGTCGGGGAGGCGGAGACGTGCCGCCGGGCGGGACGTCAGATGTTCCACGCACTCCTCCAGGGAGAGGACCCCCAACTCCCTTACGTATCGCCCGAGATACCGCGGGAACGTGCCGTACGCGCGCGGATGCGGCTTCGTGCCCTGGAGGATGCCGTCCGAGCCGCCCGTGTGGACGCGGTGGCGCATGATCGCGCGGACGTTCTCCTCGTGACCGACGTGCTGGAGGATCGTCGTGCCCAGACGGTCGGCCAGGAGGAGATGGCGGGCCGTTGACCAGGGGGTTTCGCCGCGCGCCCGCGCCGACTCCCGCACCGTACGGCCCACGAGGTCGCCGAGCGCCGGGTCGGTCACCCCCGAGATCTCGACCGTGTCCCACTCGATCGGCACGCCGTGGCAGCCGTCCGCGCCGACGACCTCCAGATCGTGCCGGACACGTTCGGCGGTGTCGGCGTCCGCCAGACGTCGCAGGATCGCCTCCGGGCCGCCCTCGCTCGCCCAACTCGGCAGCAGCGCCACCAGAGTTGTGGAGCCCGGGGTGTAGGGATACGTGTCCAGGGTCAGGTCCGCCCCCGCCGCCAGCGCCTCGTCGAGGAGGGTCAGGAGTTCCGGCGCCCGGCCTTTGTTCTCACCGAAGTTCATGGTGGCGTGGGCCAGATGGAGGGGGCAGCCGGCCTCGCGGGTCAGCCGCACCATCTCGGCGTACGCCTCCAGCGCGCCCGCGCCGTACGAACGGTGGTGGGGGCAGTAGTAGCCGCCGTACCGCGCCACGACCCGGCACAGTTCCGTGAGTTCGGCATCCTTGGCGTACATGCCGGGCGTGTACGTGAGCCCCGACGACATGCCCACCGCGCCCTGCTCCATCCCCTCCGCGACCAACTGCCGCATCCGGTCCAGCTCCTGGGGTTTCGCCTCCCGGTCCTCCCAGCCGACGGCGAGCATCCGTACCGTGCCCTGCGGGATCAAGTAGGCCGCGTTGACGGCGATTCCCTCGCCGTCGAAGCCGTGGTCCAGGCGGTCCAGGTACTCGCCCACGGAACGCCAGTCGAAGTCGATGTCGTCGCCGTGACCGTTCCAGCCGGTGATCGCGCGGCGCACCTCGGCGAGCGTGCGGTCGTCGACCGGGGCGTACGACAGCCCGTCCTGGCCCAGGACTTCGAGGGTCACCCCCTGTGCTGCCTTCGCACTGTGATCGGGGTCGCGGAGCAGGGCCAGGTCGCTGTGGGCGTGCATGTCGATGAACCCGGGGGAGAGGGTCAGGCCCTCCGCGTCCAACTCCCGGCGTGCTTCCGGGCGTTGGCACCCCGCCGCTGCCGCCTCCTGGACGATCGCGACGATCCGGCCCCCGTCCACGACCACATCCGCGCGGTACGACGGACCGCCGGAGCCGTCCACGACATCCGCGTCCCGAATGACCAGCTCATCCACGCCGGGCCTCCTGTGCCTGGAAGAACGTACGGATGCCTAGAAGAACGTACGGATGTATTCGACGACCGTCCCGTCCGCCTCCGCGACCGGGATCAGCTGCCACTTGTCGAACGACGTGCACGGGTGGGACAGGCCCAGACCCAGCCAGTCGCCGACCTCCAGATCCGCGCCGGGGTCGGTGTGCAGCCAGGCGTGCTGGTCGGAGAGCCCGGTGACCGTGACACCGGTGGCCGGCCGCTCCCCGGCGCCCTTCCCGGCCCCCTCCCTCCGTACGACCTGGGCGACGGGCAGGTCCAGGTCGTACGCCGCGTCCCGCTTGCCCGCGTTCACGAAGGCCTGCTCGGGGGAGGGGCGGGAGACGACCTGCGTCCAGAGGCGGAAGGCGGGCTCCAGGGCGCCCTCCTCGGGGACCCGGTTGAACGGGGTGACCTCGCGATAGCGGCCGTCGTCGTGCGACACGTACGCCCCGGAGCGCTGCAACTTCAGTACGGGCAACGACAGTTCGGAGATCTCCACGAACACGTCGGCGACCGCGTCGAACCAGGCGCTGCCGCCCGCGCTCACGATGATCTCCTCCAGGGACGTGCCGTCGAACCGCCCCGCCTTGTCGAAGTCCGCCGCCAATGCCACCAGCCGCCGCAGCCACGCCCGCACCCGCTCCGGATCGGCCTGCGGCACCTCGCCCTCGTACCCCGCCACCCCGACCAGCCGCAGCGTCGGTACGGCGGCCACGGCATCCGCGACCACCGCGCACTCCGCCTCCGTGCGCACGCCGGTCCGGGCGCCCTCGCCGGCGCCGAGTTCGACGACCACGTCCAGCGGACGGGCCCCCGCCCCCACTCCCGTTCCCGCCAGAGCCGCGTCCATCAGTTCCACCCCGCGCACGGAGTCGACGTAACAGACGAACCGGAAGTCGGGGTCTGCGGCCAGCTCCGCCGCGATCCAGCGCAGGGCCGCAGGATCCACCAACTCGTTGGCCAGGAAGACCCGTTGGACACCGAAGGCGCGGGCGACGCGCACCTGGTGGGGGACCGCGAGGGTGATGCCCCAGGCGCCGTGGTGGAGCTGGCGGTGGAAGAGCTGGGGGGCCATGGACGTCTTGCCGTGCGGGGCGAAGGAGAGTCCGTGGCGGGCCGCGTACGTCTCCATCAGTTCCAGGTTGTGCGTGAGGCGCTCGGCGGACAGGGTCAGTACGGGGGTGGTGAAGCCGCCGGTGAAGAGGTTGCGGCGCTGGGCGGTCAGCTCGCCGACGGTCAGGCCGTCCGCGTCCGGCGGAAGGCCCTTGAAGCGGGCGTCGACGCGTTCGGCGGCCAGCCCGGCGAGGGCCCGGCCGGTGTCGCTGCTCTCGGTGCCCATGCAACCTCCTCGAAGTCACGCCACGTCGCATCGCGTCGCGCACATGTATTGCATCCCTTGCAACACTCATTGCGTATATCGCTCACTGCTGTCTAACATCTCGCCCAACGCGGGGTCAACGGAGCCGCCGTCTCCCCGCACCACCAGCCAGGAGCTACGACCATCGTGATGGACGCTGTGGACGCTATGGATGTCGTGGACGTCGTCGCGCTCGGCGAGTCCATGGTCACCTTCCTGCCCTCCCGTCCTGGCCGCCTCGCCGACGTGCCGTCCTTCGACCGGACCATCGGCGGCGCCGAGTCCAACGTGGCCTGCGCACTCGCCGCCGCCGGCCACTCCGCCCGCTGGATCAGCCGCGTCGGCGACGACGCCTTCGGCGACCACCTGCTCGAGGCGATCGGCGCGTACGGGGTCGACGTGACGTCCGTACGACGTGATCCGGCGCGCCCGACGGGCGTGTACTTCCGTACGGCGGGCGACCGGGCCACCGGCGCGCACGAGGTGGCGTACTACCGGGCGGGGTCGGCGGCCTCCGCGATGTCGGCCGAAAGCGTGGACCTGGCGGCGGCGCGCGCGGCGCGGGTGCTGCATCTGTCCGGGATCACCGCCGCCCTGTCCGGCGACTCTCTCGACCTGCTGTGGGAGCTGACCGAGCCCCGGCCGGGCCGGCCCCTAGTCTCGTTCGACGTCAACTTCCGTCCGGGGCTGTGGGCCGACAGCGAGGGCCCCCGCGTCCTGCTGGACCTGGCGCGGCGCGCCGACCTCGTCTTCGTGGGCGCCGACGAGGCGGAGGACGCGTGGGGGCTGCGGGGCGCGGGTGACATCGCGGCGGCGCTGCCCGAGCCGGAACTCGTGGTCGTCAAGCAGGGCGGGAGCGGAGCCGTCGCCTTCGACAGGGGTGTCCGTGACGCTACGGGCGTCACCGACTCCGTGCTCGTCCCGGCGCCCCGCGTCGACGTCGTCGCGGCGGTCGGCGCCGGGGACGCCTTCGCCGCCGGGTTCCTCGCCGCCACCCTGCGGGGCCTGCCCGTACGCGACCGCATCCGGCACGGTCACCTCATGGCCGCCGCCGTCCTCACCGTCCCCGGCGACCTCGCCGCCCCGCCCGCCCGTGACCACGCCGACCGGCTGGCCGCCCTCGACGAGCCCGCGTGGGAGACACTTCGACTCGGCCCCGGCTGGACGCAAGCCGAGCAGGCCCCGGAGGAGGTACGCACCCCATGAGCCAGACCGTCGACCGCGCGCTGAGCATCCTGCCGTTGCTCGCGGAGGGCCCCGCCGACCTCGGCCGGGTCGCCGACCGGCTCGGCGTCCACAAGTCCACCGCCCTGCGGCTGCTGCGCACCCTGCACGAGCACGGGCTGGTCTACCGCCAGTCCGACCAGCGCTACCGGCTCGGCGCCCGCCTCTTCGCGCTCGCCCAGGAAGCCGTCGAGAACCTCGACATCCGGGAGATCGCCCACCCCCACCTCGTGCGCCTCAACGAGAGCTGCGGCCACACCGTCCACCTCGCCGTGCACGAGGACGGCGAGGTGCTGTACATCGACAAGGTCGAGAGCCGCTACCCGGTGCGCATGTACTCGCGGATCGGCAAGCCCGTCGCCATCACCGTCGCCGCCGTCGCCAAGCTGCTGCTCGCCGACCTGACCGAGGCCGAGCGGCGCACCCTCGCCGACAAGTTCGACTACCCCATGTACACCTCCCGCTCCACCCCCAACGCCCCCGCTTTCCTGCGGGAGTTGGAGAAGGTCCGCGAGCAGGGCTGGGCCACCGACCTCGGCGGTCACGAGGAGTCCATCAACTGCGTCGCCGCCCCCGTGCGCGGCACCGACGGACGCGTGGTCGCCGCCATGTCCGTCTCCGCCCCCAACGTCGTCGTCACCGCCGACGAACTCCTCACCCTGCTGCCACTGGTGTGCCGTACGGCGGACGCCATCAGCGGCGAGTACTCCGGCAGGACTCCCACGCCCACGCCCACTTCCACGAAGGACAACGATTCATGGCAGGCATGAGCAAAGTAGCCCTCACCCCCAAGACCCACACCACCCCGCCCGCCAAGTTCTCCCACGGTGTGCGGAAGGGGAACATCCTCCAGGTCGCCGGGCAGGTGGGCTTCCTGCCCGCCGTCGAGGGGCAGCCCCCGACGCCGGCGGGCCCGACCCTGGCCGAACAGACCCTCCAGACCCTCGCCAACGTCAAGGCCATCCTGGAGGAGGGCGGCGCGACCTGGGACGACGTGATGATGATCCGCGTCTATCTGACGGACGTGGACCACTTCGCCGAGTTCAACGAAATCTACGACCAGTACTTTGCCGGGCTGAAAGAGGCGTCTCCCGCCCGGACCACGGTGTACGTCGGGTTGCCCAAGGGGCTCCTGATCGAGATCGACGCTCTGGGGGTGCTCGGCTGATTGTTCGTGGATCGAACCCGTGACCTTTCTCCGATGCTCCCGTTGATCTGATCAACGGGAACAGCGTGTGGGGAGGACGGGCATGGGCGAGACGGTGATGCGTCGACGAGGGCATCGTGCCCGTCTGGCTCTGTCGTCCGTGCAGGCAGACCGGCTCGACCAACAGGCATACGCCGCACGGGCTTTGTGGAACCTCCTGCATGAGTTGTTTACCGTTTGCGGAGACAGTCGACCACCTCTCGCTTACCTGGATGCCGAGATCCGTTGGGCGCGGGCCAATGTCGAGTGGCTCGCCGCGCTCCCGGCGCAGGCTGCCCAGGCGGTGCTGAAGACGTACCACCGGGCGTGGATGAACTGCTGGGAGGGCAGGGCTGAGGAACCCACCTTCAAGCCCCGTGCCCGTGGGGCGCTCGCGGTGGACGTTCCGCAGGGGCGGGATCTGCGAGTGGCGAGGGTGCACCGCCGATGGGGGATGGTGAACATCCCGAAGGTGGGGCGGGTGCGGTTTCGCTCGGCTGGCACATCGCATTCCGCACCGAGTGTCAGATGGGAGCGCCCGAGCCTCAGGACTGGGCCAGTTCGCATGTCGGAGTCGACCGGGGCATCGTCGTGCCGCTCGCGCTCTCCGACGGCAGCACGTACGAGCATGGATCGTGGCTCACCGAGGAGGAAGAGGCCCGGCTGCTGAGAACCGAGCGGCAAGCGGCGCACCGCAAGCAGTACCGCAAACGAGGCGAGCGCGTCTCAAAGAGATTGCGTGTCGCATACGACCAGATCAAGGGCCTGCTTCCTGATCTCTCCGGCCCCTGCTGTCCCATGACACAGCAATGTCCGCCATACTTCCGCCTGTGGAGCAGCGCATAGGTTCGAGCAGCAAGCCCCTGGAGACCGCCGCGGTAGACCCGGCGGCCATCCCCGGGCTCACTTCACCCGTGCCGGCCGAGCCGGAGGACCGGGTCCCGGAGCCGTCGAAGGAGTCCGCACCGGAGGAGGCCACCTCGGCGGCCGAAGCGGAGCCCAAGACGGAGGCGGCGTCCGAGTCGGCGTCGGACTCCGAGGTCGAGGCGGATTCCGACGCCGAGGTCCCGGACGGCCCCGTCTTCGAGGCGTCCGACCGCCGGGCGAGGATCATCGCCGACCACCGCGGCGTACAGCTCTTCCTGGACGACCAGGAGTGCGAGTTCCGCTGGGACGAGATCGGGGCCGTCGAGACGGAGACCTCACGCTTCGGCAAGCGGTTCACGGTGACGGTCCACACCCCGGACCGCCGTTGGTACCCGGTCGAGATCGAGGCGAAGGCGAAGTCCCAGTTCCAGGAGTGGGAAACGGACCTGGACAAGGTCCTGGACACCTACTTCGAAGACGCGGAAGCCCTTGAGGAGAGCGCCCCCTAGGGGCGCGGGGCTGTGTCTTCGCGCGGCTCCGCCGCGGTGGGCGCGACCAGCAGTGGACGGCCCGCGGTTTCCCGCGAGCCGTCCGCCGACGCTAGCCGCAGTACTGCGCCTGCTTCCCGATGGACCGGTACATACAGTCCGAGTTCTCCAGCAGCTGCAACACCGCGTCCCGGTTGCGGGCCGTCTCCCGGTCGATCACCTCGTCGGGCGGATAGAAGCCGCCACCCGAGCTGGACGTCGGGTACATCTCGAACGTGTACGCGAAGATCTTCTGACTCCCCCAGAGGTAGTCGTCGATCGAGCCGTCCGTGATGTACAGATCGCTGGACTGCTCCGGCGTGTAGCCGTTGCTCGCGGCCATCTTGCCGCCGACCGTGGCGAAGGCGTCCCGGTCGTCCTGCGTCATGCCCGTGGTGGTGTTGGCGGTGGTGTACCCGAAGGGCCACAGCACCAGTTCGCTGTACGTGTGGAAGTCGATGCCCGTCTTGATCTGCTGGACGCCGCCGACGACCCGGCTGCGGACGAAGTTGGCGACCACCTTGACCTCGGGAGCGGACTCGGCGGACGGACCGCGGTAGGTCTCCGACGAGGTCGAGCCGGAGGAACCGCCACAGCAGCCCCAGCGGTAGTTCCAGTTGCGGTTGAGGTCCGTACCGACGTTCGACGAACCGCTGTTGGGCTGGCGGTTCTTGCGCCACGAGCGGTACGAGCCGGTCGCGATGTCGTACTCGCCGCCGTCCGGGTTGAGGTCCGGGATGATCCAGATCTCACGGGAGTCGATCATCGACTTGACCCGTGAGTCGGTGGCATAGGTGGAGGTCAGGTTGCGCAGCAGGTAGAGCGCCATCTCGACGGTGAGGTGCTCGCGGGCGTGCTGGTGATGGGTGAAGAGCACCTCGGGCTCGGCCTCGTCGGTGCCGACGTTGTCGCTGAGCTTGATGGCGACGATGTTGCGGCCCGAGTAGGAGGTGCCGATGACGCGCTGGCTGGCGATGGAGGGGTTGGCCGCGACAAGGGAGTTGATCTCCGTCGTCATCTCCGCGTAGTTGTGATAGCGGGAGTCGGCCGTGGGGAAGTCGAGCAGCCGTACGTCGTCGGCGCTGCCGGCGCGGTTCGGGGCCGAGCCCAACAGGGTGATCTCGTAGCCGCGTTGGGCCAGTTTCCGGGCCTGGTCGGCGCGGCCGGAGACCACGACGGTCTCCTCGTCGGCCTCGTCCACGGTCACGCCCGACGCCATGATGTCGGTACGGACGTCGGACGTGGAGTTCGCGAAGTTGATCTCGTACTGGCGGATGTCGTCCGCCGAGGCCGCCGGACGCTTGGCGCTGGTCGCGGTGGCTGTGGCGTCAGGGGTCGCGGAGGTGACGCCGACGGCGAGGGCGAGGGACAGCAGGCCGACGGCAGCGGCGGAGCGTCTGCCACTGCGGGCACCTGAGCCTCGTATGCGAAGTCGCATGAAGTCTCCTGTTTCTCTCCGGGAGTTCCGGGATCTCCGGACGCTGGGGAGTGGAGCGGGGGTGGTTCTTCGGTGCGACGGACTGGTGCGGGTGTGCGGCTCATGGTGCGGCTCTGACATGGGCAGGTCAAGACCACATAAAGAGTGATGGCGTGAACCGGCCGACCGCGCGGGCCGGAAAGGGATCGTACGAACGCGGCGAGCGCAGAACGCGCAGAGTCCGCGCGGAGAGTACGCCTGCCCGCGCTTCCCGTCGTGAGCTTCGCGGCAAGACCACCCGTGCGAGTGACCTGCGTGTGTGACCTTCGGCAGCTGCTGGAAGGTACCGATCATGGGCGGATCCGCGCCACGAACGAATCGCCGGCCACCGGCTCAAGCGCCGGTCGAGACCACGAGCTTCGTCGACCGCCGTACCGAACAGACGGAAGTCCGCGCCCTCCTGGCCAGGGCTCGCCTCGTCACCCTGACCGGGCCGGGAGGCGTCGGCAAGTCACGCCTGGCCGCCCGAGCAGCGTCCCGCCTGACCCGCGCCTTCCCGGACGGCGTCCGTCTCGTGCAGCTGGCTCGCGATCTCGGCGACGTCGACGACCCGGATCTCGTCGTACCCCGGGCCCTCGCAACGGCGTTGGGCCTGTACGGCTACGACCACCCGACGCCCCCCGAGGACCCCGCCCACGGACGACCGGCGAACCGTGACCTCCTGGACGTCCTCGCCGACCACCTGAGCAGCCGACGCCTCCTCCTCATCCTCGACAACTGCGAACACCTGCACAGGTCCTGCGCCGAACTCGCCGCCGAACTCCTGCGCCGCACCACAGGCGTACGGATCCTCGCCACCAGCCGGCACCGCCTCGGCCTGACAGAGGAACACCTGCTGGACGTACGGCCGTTGCCGGTCCCGGACCCGGACGGCGACCTCTCCGCGCCCCACCGCCACCCGGCCCTCGCTCTCTTCGCCGACCGAGCGGCGGCAGCGGTCCCGGGCTTCGCACTCACCCCCGCCAACCGCGCCACCGCCGCCCACCTGTGCCGCCGCCTCGACGGCCTCCCCCTGGCGATCGAGCTGGCCGCGTCCCGTATGACCGATCCGGCCGACCTGAACGCCGACGAACTGCTCGCCGCCACCTACGACGACCACGAGACCCGGACCGACGCCGGCCCCCGCCACCGCACCCTGTGGGCGACGATCGACCGGAGCCACCAACTGTGCATGCCTGAGGAGCGGTTGGTGTGGGCGCGGGCGTCCGTCCTGGCCGGGGACTTCGACCTGGAGACGGCGGAGGCCGTGTGCGGGGAGGGCGTAGACGACGTCCTGGACGCCGTGACCGGGCTGGTCGGCAAGTCCGTACTGAGCCGGGAACCGGGCCCGGACGGCGGCGTACGGTACCGGCTGCTCGACACCTTCCGGCGGTACGGTCTCGACCGGCTGAAGCAGCGCCCCGGGGAGGAACGGGCCGCCCGGCGCAGGCACCGCGACTGGACGCAGACCCGGGCTGCGTCGTACGAGCAGGCCTGGTTCGGCCCCGGCCAACAGCACCTGGCCGCCCGCCTCCACGCCGACCGGGCCAACCTGCGCGCCGCACTGGACTTCAGCCTCGGGGCGGACGGCGGCGCCCCCGACGACGCCCTCGCCGGCCTCCGTCTCGCCGGCACCCTCTGGTTCCACTGGTACGCGTGCGGCGCACCCGGCGAAGGCGGGTACTGGCTCGACCGCGCCCTCGCGGCGAACGCCGGGCCGAGCCGCGAGCGGGCCAGGGCGCTGTGGGTCTCCGGGCTGCTCGGGCTGCTCACCGGATCGGCGGAGGACCGCGCCCGGGGCAGGCGGCGAGCCGAGGAGGCGAGGGCCCTCGCCAGGCGACTCGGGGATGCCGCCGAGGCGGCGCACGCGGAGTACGTCATCGGGCTCGGCCTGCTCCTCGGCGGCGAACCGGCCGCCGCCCTGCGGCACTTCGAGGAAAGCGTGGCGCGGGGGCCCGTACCCGGCGGCCATGCCGCTCTCGCCGGACTCGAACGCGTCCAACTCGCCTGCGCGCTCACCGCCTTGGGGGAGACGGACCGGGCGCTCGCCGTCTGCGAGAACACCCTGCGGGTGTGCGAGGAGTACGGCGAGGAGTGGGTCCGCTCGTGCGCTCTGCGGGCGCTCGCCCTCGCCCACACCGCCCGCGAGGACTGGCACCGCGCGGAACCACCCGCCCGAGAGGCCCTGCGCATCGGCCAAGCCCTGCATGACACCCTGGGCATCGCCCCCACTCTCGACCTCCTAGCCCTGATCGCGACCTTCCACAGCCACCAACACCAGCAGGGGCACCAGCAGGGGCAGGGGCACGAGTACGAGCAGCACGACCACAACCACGAGCACGATCCCGGTCAGGATCGCCACCCCGACCACCACCACGACCACGGCCACGAACGCGCCGCCGTGCTGCTCGGCGGCGCCGACAGCGTCCGGGCGACCCCCTTCGACGCCGTACGCCAGGACGCCGAGACGCGGGCCCGCGAAGGCCTCGGGCGGAGCAGGCGGGCGTACGAGCGGGCGTACCGTCGCGGGAACGCCTTCGACCTGGCAGCGATCGTCGAGTACGCGCTGGGGGAGGGCAGCTCGGCCGACCGGAGTCCCGAACCGCAGGCGTCGGGTCTCACCCGCCGCGAGACCGAGGTGGCCGCGCTCGTCGCCGAGGGCCTCGCCAACCAGCAGATCGCCGACCGGCTGGTGATCGCCCGCCGTACCGCCGAAGGCCATGTGGAACACATCCTCGGCAAACTCGGCTTCGCCAACCGCGCCCAGATCGCCGCCTGGGTGGCAACGCACCACTGACCGCACCGGCAACACCGGCAACACCGGCAACACCGGTTGCGCCAGTGCCACCAGTGCCACCAGTTGCACTCGCACCTCCGGCAACGCGCCGTGCGTACGGAAACAGGTATTTCTACCCACGCGCGGGGGCGCCCGAGGAGGCGATGCTGAAGGCATGCTGCAACTCTCCGGGGACCCCGGGGGACACGGCCAGGATCCCGTCTCCCGGTATGGCTCGTATCTCCAACCCCCGCTGGGGGCGGGCCATCTGAGCGTCGAGTACGACCCGCGCCCCAGCGCCGCCCGCGAAGCCCGGGCGGAGATACGCAAGCAGCTGGAGGAGTGGGGCCTGGCCGGCCGGGGGGACCTGACCGACCCTGCCGACGAGCTGCTCGACGTGGCGGAACTGCTCGTCAGCGAGCTGGTCACCAACGCGGTGCTGCACGCCGCGAGCCCCTTCAGGCTCACGGTCTGGGCCGCGCACGGCGTCCTGCGCTGCGAGGTCACCGACACCGGCCGCCGTACTCCTCAGGTGCGGTGCGCGGGCGTCGCGGAGAGCGGCCGGGGGATGTTCCTGGTGGACGCGCTCGCGAGGCGCTGGGGCTGTCACCAGGAGGGGTCGGGCAAGACCGTGTGGTTCGAGCTCGGCACATGCGGGTCCGACGGCTGTGGTCGGCGACAGCCGTAGCGGCCCTGGTTCCGGAGCCGGTTGCCCCGGCTGTCCAAATCCGGCTCCGGAACGCCCTCTTGTGCGCCTCCACCCCTTTGCGCTTTCTTTGCTTCCATGGCGGACACCACAGGAAACACCTCGGCAGCAGGGGGAACCGGCTCCTCGGGCGCCCCGGGTACCTCGGGCAACTCGAACGCCAACTCCACCCCGCGCAAATCCAGTTGGAAGTACATCGGGCCGGGAATCGTGGTCGCCGCGACCGGCGTCGGCGCCGGCGACCTGGTGGCCACGCTCATCGCGGGCAGCAACTTCGGCTACACCCTCCTGTGGGCCGCCGTACTCGGCTGCCTGGTGAAGATCTCCCTCGCCGAGGCGGCGGGCCGCTGGCACCTCTCCACCGGCCGTACCCTCTTCGACGGCTGGGCGAGCCTCGGCCGCTGGACGACGTACTTCTTCGTCGCGTACGTCGTGATCTGGGGGTTCGTCTACGGCGCGGCGGCGATGTCGTCGAGCGCGCTGCCGCTGCAGGCGCTGTTCCCGGACATCATGGACCTCAAGTGGTGGGCGATCCTGTGCGGGTTGTCGGGCCTGGTCTTCGTCTGGTTCAACAAGTACGAGGTCTTCGAGAAGGTCATGACCGTGCTGGTGGGCGTGATGTTCGTCGTCACGGTCTACCTGGCGATCCGGGTCACCCCGAACCTCGGGGACGCCTTCGCCGGTCTGCTGCCCGTCCTGCCCGACGAGAAGGACTCGATCCTCAACACGCTGGGCTTGATCGGCGGGGTGGGCGGCACCATCACCCTTGCCGCGTACGGCTACTGGGTCAACGCGAAGGGCTGGACCAACACGGGCTGGATGAAGGTGATGCGCCTCGACAACCGCGTGGCGTACGCGACGACGGGCATCTTCGTGGTGGCCATGCTGTTCGTGGGCGCGGAGTTGCTGCACAGCGCCAACGTGGCGATCGCGAGCGGCGACAAGGGCCTGATCCAGCTGAGCGACATCCTGGAGGACAAGTACGGCTCGGCGACCGCCAAGTTCTTCCTGATCGGGTTCTTCGCCACGTCCTACACGTCGTTGATCGGCGTCTGGCACGGGGTGAGCCTGATGTTCGCCGACTTCGTGGAACGCTTCCGCGGCGCACGGACGACGGGCGAGGAGGTCGCCTCCGGCACGCGCGAACGGTCGTGGCCGTTCCGCGCGTACCTGCTGTGGCTGACCTTCCCGCCCATCGTCCTGCTCTTCCAGGGCCAGCCCTTCCGCCTGATCATCCTGTACGGCGTGCTGGGCGCGGCCTTCCTCCCCTTCCTGGCCGGCACACTGCTGGTCCTGCTCAACTCCTCACGTACGCCTGCCGAGTGGCGCAACCGGATGCTGAGCAACGCCATGCTGGTGATCGCGGGTCTGCTGTTCCTGGTGCTGTGCGTGAAGCAGATCTGGGACCAGCCGTGGTCGGAGTTCTTCTGACCGGGTCCGCTGGTCTCAGTCCTGGTCGGGGACCGGCTGCAGCTGCTGCCACGTCGAGTTGGTGGCGATCACCTTGAGCTGGTCGAGGGTGAGGGCGGGGTTCGTACGGGTCGGGGCAGTGATCTGGCTGGCGGAGTTGAAGGCGCTCACGACCACCCGCAGACCGTCGGGCCAGATCGCGTCGGCGGTCCGCATGACGAGCCCCTTGCCCTTGCCGTCGCCGTCGCCCTGACGGACGGTGTACTTGACGCCGTCGGGCATCGTCACCGCGCCGGAGCCCTCACCGAACAGGTCGTCCTCGACGTCCTGCATGTTCGGCTGCACATTGATCTGGACGAAGCTCTTGCCCTTGCCGTCGTCGACGACGACGTACCCGTACTCGACGGCAGGCTTGCTCTTCCCGACCACCTTGAGCCCCTTCGGGAGCAGCCCGATGAGTGCCGTCGTGATGGCGTCGCTCTCGACCTGCTCGGGGGTGCTCGACGTCGGCGGCGTCTCGACCTTGTCGGCCGCGGGGATGGCGTTGACGGCCTTGAGCCACGCCGGCGCGGTGACCAGCTTCTTCAACTGGAGGCTGTTCAGCGGAGGTTCGGGGCGACTGATGGGCGCGTCCTTCTCGGCGGGCGCGTTCCACTCCATCACCGTCACATGTGCCCCCTCGGCGGTGACGAGGTCCGCCGTCCACAGCTTGGTGTCGACCCGGCGGTCCGGATACTCGTACCCCTTGAGGATCCTGAGCAACGCACCGCCGGGCAGCGGGCTCGTCACACACTCGTCGTACGGGACGAACGCCTTGTCCGGGCACTCGGTGGTCTGACGGGCCTCGCCGCTCCCCGGCGCGATCCGGCCGAGGCTGACGGAGAGCGCCGCGGCGCCCTTCCCGTCGTCGAACACGCCGTACGCGTACGGGCCCAGCTCCGAGTCGGTGCCGCGCGAGGACTGCTGGGTGAGCTTGCCCGCGGGGAGCAACCCCTTGAGGGTCTTGAGCAGTTGGGCGCCGGAGACGGGGGCCGGAGGGGCCGTGGTCTTGGCCGTGGGGCTGCTGGCCGGGGCCGCGTCGGCGTGACCGGGCCCGACGGTCGTCCCGCCGGCCCCGACGGCCCGCTGCCCGGTGCCGTCGCCTCCCCAGGGGGTGACCAGCGCGCCGCCCACGCCCACCAGGGCGATCGCGGCGGCGCCGCTCACCACAGCGGTCCGGCGTCGCATACGGAGCCTGCGTCCCCGGGTCTCGCCGCCGGCGACGAGGGCGGTGCGATCGGCGTCGAAGGAGTCGCCGGTGCTACGCAGGGCGGCGCCGAGCCGGTCCTCGAACTGTTCGTCTCGATCTTCGATGGGCATGGCGAACCACCACTTCTGCTGTGTAGGAAATTGGTACGGGCACAGGTACGGGTACGGGTCGGGTACCGGGGAGGGGCGGGCGGCCCTCTCTCAGCGGGCCGCGTACTCGCCGAGTTCCTCGCCGAGGAGGGTGCGCAGCCGGGCGAGGGCGCGGACGCAGCGGGTGCGTACGGCGGCCGAGCTGACGTTCATCGCGCCGGCCGTCTCCTCGATGGAACGGTCCTCCCAGTACCGCAGGACGACCACCGCCCGGTCCTTGGGGGCGAGTTGGGCCAGCGCCTCGACGAGGGTGAGCCGCATGGTCACGTCGGCTCCGGCGGACGGTACGGGCACGTCGGGGAGTACGGCGGTGGCCCGCTCGGTGCTGCTGCGGCGCCGCTGATGCGTGAGAAAGGTCCGGGTGAGCACGGTCTGCGCGTAGCCCGCCGGGTTGCTGGCCCGGGAGACGCGGCCCCAGTTGACGTACAGCCGCCCGAACGTCTCCTGCACCAGGTCCTCGGCGAGATACGTGTCCCCGGCGGTGAGCAGACACGCGGAGCGGTACAGATGCCCCGCACGCGCCGCCGCGAACTCCGCGTAGCCGTCGGCGCGGACCTTCCTCATACGTCCCCCTGGTGCGTGCGTCGCGCTCATGTCCCGGGCGCGTGGAGTGCCTTCACCTCATTGACGCGATGGAGCGGGGGAAATGTTTCAGCGCGGGGCGGACTTATTTCGGGCCGGGTGGGTGGGAGGGGCGCCCCTCCACCCCCCCACCCGACCCGACGGACGGGAGCCGGGGTGCTGCCGGACTCGACTCAGCGGTTGACGGCCTGGATCTCCTGGACGACGACGGCCTGCTCGGCCCCGAACTCACCGTCGGGCAGGGCCTGCGGGGCGTTGACTCCGGTCCCGGTCCAGTGGATCTTCCAGGTGATGGTGGCGCGCAGCGGGTAGCTCCCGTCGCCGGAGGAGCGCAGGTATTTCACCCCACAGGGCGGAGTCCGCCCGGCCTTCCCGGTGGCGTACGGCTCCCCGATACGCCCGTTGACGAACGTGCAGACGCCGGACGCGGGGTAGACCTGGGCGTCGGCGGTACCGGGCTCGATGCGCAGCGACTGGGGCTCGGCGACGGTCGTGGCCTGCATCCCGAGCACCGGCACGGACGCGGTGACGGACACCGGCTTGAACTGGGCGGAGTCGAGCCAGGCCCAGGTGGGGAGGTTGACTTTGGTGGGGCCGGCGGGGGCGAGGGTTACTTTGGTGGAGGGGACGCGGATCGCGGCGTAAGCCAGGTCGGCGAGCACCTTCACTGTGACGGCCTCGGGGATGTCGGCCGGCGGTGGCGCGCCGGTGTCGACCCAGAAGTAGTCCTTGGTGCAGTCGAGTGCGCCAGGATCCCCTTCGCGGCCTTCAGTGACGTAGGAACCCCAGAAGTAGCCCTTGTCGGCCTTGTCCTTGTTGAAGTCCTTGTACGGCTTGCCATTGACGAACCGGTTGCGCTGAGTGGAGTCCCACTCGGAGCCGGTGGACCCGGCTTCCCAGACCGGCTCCAACTTCTTCTGAAGCTCTTCAGAAGTAAACATCGGCGCGTAGTAGCAAGCAGGAGGGGTCCAGGTCGACGTCGAGGTGACAGGGCCGGTCGACGGGCCTGAGCCGTTGTTGTCGCGGTCGTAGACGACAGCACCAGCGGTGGCGGAGATCGTGCCGTTGCCGTCTGTGTTACCGGAAGGGCCAGGGGTGGCACCCTGCCCGTCTCCGGGCCCGTATGCCACAGCGGGGCTGGTCAATCCCGTAGCGCACACGACCGCAGCCGCACTGACCGCCACCAGTCTGCTCCACCGACTTATGCCGCGCATGTCTTGTCCCCCCGCTTCGAGACCAGATTGATCGTCTGCCACACGCCTTGCTTGCTCTTCTCCAGGAGTGTGTTGTAGAGCACGAACGGGCTCTCACCCGAAGGAGTCCGGTCGACCTTGTTGGTCTTCCGGTTCTTGTTGAACCCCTTGCTCTCATCGGCGCAGTAGACGACGGAGGCCTTTGTCTCGTTCGACAAGGTGACCTGCGGTGCGTAGTAGCGAGTCGTCCCGGTGAAGGACAAATTGGCGTCGACATACGCCTGCACCCACGCGACCGCGTCGCTCAGCGCTTTGTCCCGGTAGTAGAAAGAGAGGTTCGGTGTACCTGTGTCGCCACGCACGATGGCGTCGTTCGTCGCGTCGATCCGTCCGGCGGTGTCCGCAAGGACCGCGTCCTTGTCTGCGTCGCCCGTCTTCCAACTCTCGAACTTGTCCGTGACATCAGCCGGCAGTTCGACCTTCGGCCGATCGGCGGAGGCAGCCGAGGCCGACGCGGACGCCGTCGGCGATGCCGAGGTCTCGCTCCCCGTGTTGGCGCCGGCGATTTTGTCGTTGTCCTTCGATCCGCTGTCGTCGCCGCCACAGGCGGTCAGCAGCAGGGCCGCGGACGCGACGAGCGCGGTAGCAACGGGCAAAGAGCGGCGCTTCACAGTGGACTCCCCGTGAGACAGGTGTGCTAGCAAAATCTAGACGCTATCGGTGAGGCCGGTGGTTCCGCCAGGCAGCCAAGGTTGCACTGTGACAACGGCAAAGGAACCGATCGCGGAACGCGCTCGTTCGACCCATCCGACTTCGATGTCGGGCTGCGTCAGGGCTGGCACCTGTCGGCCCCACGAGTGGACGTGATCTTCACCAGCTCCCACACGCCGGCCTTGTTCTTCCGTACCTGAACGCCGTACACGACGTAACTGTCCTTGCTGGGCGGCGTCTTCTTGACCTCGCCGGTCTTGATGACCTTGCTGAAACCCTTGCTCTCATCGCCGCAGTAACTCAGTGAAGCGGTGCTCTGGCTGCTGACGGAGACCTGCCGGTCGAAATAACGTACGACTCCGGTAACAGTCCACCCGGCATCCACGAACGCCTGCGCCCATCGCTCGGCTGCCACGGCTCCTTCGCCCTCTGTGTAGAACTCGAGGGCGGGAAGACGTGGGTTCTGGGCAACGATGGCCGCGTCAAGCGCACGGATCAGCTCCGCGTTGTCCTTGAGGACGGCATCCTTGACGGGGTCGCCGGTTTCCGCAGGGGTGAAGGTGTGCGTGATGTCCGCCGGCAGCTCGATCTTCGGGCGGTCGTCGGAAGCTGCCGGAGCCGACGCGGAGACTGCCGGCGACGCGGACACCGCGCTCCTGGCACCCGCGCCGGCGACCTTGGCGTCGTCCTCAGATGTCGACTTGCCGTCGCTGCCACCACAGGCAGTGGTCAGCAGCAGCGCTGATGCAGCGACGAGAACGGGCGGAGCGTGGCGCTTCATCAGCGGTCCCCTTGAGACGTATCTGCCAAGCAAACCCATACCGTATCGGTGGGTTTCCCGGCCGCCCGCCGGACGGTCCCACCGCTGCCCACTTCTTCATCTCGTCTCGAACTGCCGAATCAAGTAAGTTCGCGTGTGCGTACGGCTGTTGTCGTTGGAGTGTGTGTGACGGGGGTTGCGGGATGGCGGGGTACCGGCCGACTGACTGGCATGTCCTGGACCTGGACAAGGACCCGACACCGGGGGACCCGCACCGCGTCCGCCAACTGGCCCGTACGCTGCACGACTTCGCTGACGATGTCGCTGACGCGTTGCGTCTGATCAAGGGGATGGCGTCGGAGAACGAGACGCTGGAGTGGGCGGGTAAGACCGCCGAGGTGTTCCAGGACGAGTTCTCGGACGTACCCAAGAACCTGAAGAAGTTGAAGCGGTCGTACGACCTGTGCGGTGACGCGCTGGTGGATTACTGGCCGAAGCTGGAGCGGGCGCAGGCCCTGGCGGACAGGGCGCTGGCGAAGGGGCGGGAGGCGCAGGCGGACCTGGCGTCGGCCAAGTCCCGTCTCTCTTCTGCCGATTCGTGGGTGACGCGGGCGGCCAAGGAGTCCGACAAGTACAAGGACGATCCCACGGGCAGTAAGGCGGCGGAGAAGCCGGACGAGGCGAAGGTACGGGCCGCTACCCGCGACGCGCAGCATGCCAAGTCGGCGCAGAGCAGCGCGCAGTCGGACGTGGACGGCGCGCAGTCGGCTCTGGACGCGGCGAAGAAGATGGCCGAGGACGCGCGCAGGATGCGTGAGGACGCGGCCGGTGAGGCGAAGCGGAAGATCGACGAGGCCTCCGACGCCGGTATTCAGAACCGGAGTTGGTGGGAGGAGGTCGGGGACTGGTTCGTCGACAACTGGGGCACCATCGTCGCCGTGTGCAAGGTCGTCGTCGCGGTCGTAGGTGTCGTGGCGATGATTATCGGGGGGCCGATCCTCGGCGCGATCGTGCTGATCGCTGCCCTCGTCGTGCTCGCGGACACGCTCTACAAGTATTCCAAGGGGCAGGCGTCCCTGTGGGATGTGGGATTCGCCGCGCTGGACTGCATACCGGGCATGAAGGGGCTGACGACCCTCGGCGGGCTCGCCAAGGGGTTGAAGGCGTTCGGCAAAACCGGTCTCAAGGGCATGGCCATGGGCGTCAAGGGGCTCGGTCCAGGTATGAAGAACCTGGGCCGCCAGATGAAAACCCTCTTCACCTGCGGCGACCCGATCGACATGGCCACGGGCCAGATGGTGATGTCGATTACCGACGTCACTCTGTCAGGGGTCCTGCCCCTGGTCATCGAGCGTAGTCACCGTACGGGGGTGCAATCGGGGCGTTGGTTCGGCGCAGAATGGACGTCCACCCTCGACCAGCGGATCGTCATCGACGACGACGGCCTCCGGCTCATTGGCGCAGACGGCACCATGCTGTACTACGCGCTTCCGGAGCCGGGCGAGCCGATGTCGCCGGTCTTCGGTCCCAACTGGCCTCTGCGCTGGGACGGCACTCCGGACGGAGAAGTCACCGTCCAACAGCCCCAGAGCGGTACGACGCTCCATTTCCGCCGAGCACCCGGAGGCCCCACTGCGGAACTCCCGCTGGTCGGCCTCCGGGATCGCAACCACAACGCGATCGACATTCGATACACGGAGGACGGCTCTCCGTGCGAGGTCGTGCACCACGGCGGCTACCGGCTCGGAGTCACCGCCTCATCCGGCCGCGTGACATCGCTGACGCTTCTCAGCGCTCCGGACCGACCCTGCCTCATGACATACGCATACGACCCACAGGGCCGTTTGGTCGGTGCCACGGACTCGTCCGCGGTTCCCCAGAGCTACAGCTACGCCGACCAGCAGCGGCTCACCGGCTGGAGAAGCAGAAACGGCGACTGGTACCGCTACACCTACGACGAAGTCGGCCGCTGCATCCGTACGGGCGGCGACAGCGGTGTGCTCGCGTACACCTATGCCTATGACGACGAGACACGCACCACCGTTGCGACAGATTCCCTCGGACAGCGGATCACCTACACCTTCGACGGGGACCTCCGCCCTGTCGCCGAGACCGATCCGCTAGGACACACCACGACCCGAGACTGGGACGATCACGGTCGGCTGGTGTCCCTGACCGACCCTCTGGGCCGTACCACCCGCTTCCGCCACGACGACATCGGCAACACCACGGAAGTAGTCCGTCCGGACGGCTGTGTCGTGACCAAGAGGTACAACGAGTTCGGGCAGGTCACGAAGGTGACCCAGCCTGACGGCAACACCTGGGAGTCGGTTTACGACGAGCGCGGCAACCGTGTGGCGGTCGTTGATGCGCTCGGGGCTATGACGGCCTTCACGTTCGACGAGCACGGCGGTCTCACCGGCATCACCGACGCACTGGGCCACCTGCAGCAGACGTCGACCAACAACGGCGCAGGGCTCGTGGTCGCCACGGTCGACGCCCTGGGGGCACGGAACTCACTCGTCCGCGACGCGTTCGGCCGGATCGTCGAACTCACCGACTCCTTCGGTGCCGTAACCCGTGTCGGATGGACCACTGAGGGTCGGATCGCGTGGCGCCACCTGCCGAACGGGACCACGGAAGACTGGTCCTACGACGCCGAGGGCAACCCACTGGACTACACGTCGTCGAACGGCCGCCACACCCGTTTCGAGAACACCCACTTCGATCTCTGCACGCTGCGGGAGAGCGAGGACGGGACGCTGGAACGCTTCCGGTACGACACCGAACTGAGGCTGCGGAGCGTCATCAACGCGGTTGGCCAGGAGTGGAGTTACACCTATGACGGGATAGGCCGGGTGACATCCGAAACGGACTTCAACGGCCGGACCTTGACCTACCGTTACGACGCTGCCGGGCAGTTGGTCGAGCGGACCAACGGGGCGGGGCAGATCACCGAGTTCCGGTACGACGCCATCGGCAACGTCATCGCCATGGAGGCGGACGGCACGACCACCACGTATGAGTACGACGTCCTCGGCAGACTCGTAAAGGCGCACGGCACGGAAGTCGAACTCTGCACGGAGTACGACGCCATGGGCCGAGTACTCGCGGAAGCGTGGAACGGACGGGAGGTGCGCTCGGAGTACGACGTCATCGGACGGCGCCTCGCGCGTCGTACACCGAGCGGCGCGATCACCCGATGGAGCTACGACGCCGAGAGGCGCTCCGTCGTGCAGAGATCCGGACTGCACGACGTCATGTTCCAGTACGACGTCGCCGGCCGCGAGACCGAACGGATGTTCGGGGACGGTGTGCGTCTGAATCATGAATGGGACGCGGATCGGCTGCGCACCACACAGCGGCTCACAACGGAGTCGGACGATGTCCGTCGCCGCACGTTCCAGCACCGTCCCGACGGGATGCTCTCCTCGGTCACGGACTCACGTCTCGGTGAGCGGACCTTCTTGTTCGACGCGGCCGGAAGGGTGACGGCCGTGAGAGGCGGCAGTGACGGCCGGGACGAGATCTACCGGTTCGACGACCTCGGCAACCTCACCGAATTCAGCACATCAGCACCGGTGAACGATGAGGAGACCGGCCCCGGCGAGCGTACGTACTCCGGCACTCTGATCGAGCGGGCGGGCCGAACCCTCTACCGCCACGACGGACAGGGCCGCGTAGTGAAGCGGACCACAAAACTGCTGTCCGGCGGCAGGCGCGTCTGGCGCTACGCCTGGAACGCCGAGGACCAGCTCACCGACGTCCTGGCCCCTGACGGCCGCCGATGGCACTACGTCTACGACCCGGTGGGCCGACGTGTCGCCAAGCAGTTGCTGGGGGGCGACGGGACCACCGTGGCCGAGCAGGTCTCCTTCTTCTGGGACGGCGACAACCTCGCCGAGCAGACGGACGGAACACTCAGCCTGTCGTGGGACTGGCGAGACGGGCCGGTCCCGGTCGGCCAGCGGGTACGCGCCACCGGCCCTATTGGGCCGGACACGTCACAGAATGAGGTCGACGAACGCTTCTACGCCATCGTCACCGACCTCATCGGGACGCCGACGGAACTCGTCGACACCGACGGGGCCGTCGTCTGGGCTCGGTCGTCCACGCTCTGGGGCGTTCCCACGGAACGGGCCGACGCACCGCGGGTCGACTGCCCACTGCGCTTCCCGGGCCAGTACTTCGACGACGAAACCGGGCTGCACTACAATCTTCACCGCTATTACGAGCCCGGTACGGCACGTTATCTGAGTCCCGATCCGTTGGGCCGGACGCCAGCGCCCAACCACTACGCTTACGTGAAGAATCCGCTGCAGTGGAAGGACCCGCTGGGTCTGAAAGCGCCCTGCCTGGTAGACCTCTACCATGGGACGACCGGAACCGGCGCCGACAACATTCTCGCTCACGGGATCGACCCACAGTTCAAGCCCCGGAAGATGGACTTCGGTTCGTACGGTTTCTATGTCACCAACAGCCCGCAGCAGGCTGTCGACTGGGCGAAGAGGCTGGGGACCAAATACAACGATGTTCCTGCGGTTCTGCACTTCCGGGTACCCAAGAGCGAGCTGGACAATCTGAACAGCCGGATCTTCGACGGTCCGAGTGATGAACTCGCCGACTTCATCCGGCATCATCGAAGCGGTGGGGACATGCACGGATATGACATGGTCGAGGGCCCCATGCTGAGAAACGTCCCAGCGTTCCTCAAGGGTAAACCCGGTGTATTTGATGGGCATCAAATCGCGATCTTCACCGATCGTGCGGCCCAGTTGTTTGACAATTCATTCGTACGGAGAGTGGGGCCATCATGAGGACTGATGAGTTTCTCATCGAACTCGACGCGGAGATGCTCGACTATTTTCGCGAGATCGCCGAGGAGATGGTCAGTCGGTTCGGAATCTCCCGAGCCGAAGCCGTGGCCAGGATCAACGCGACGTACGAGGGTGCTCGGATCGAGCCGTACCCCGACCTCATGTGCCACGAGATGCCTGAGTACTGGGCCTACGGTCTGTACTTCGAGTCACGGGACGGCCAATTGCCGTACGGCGCGCCTGGTGAGGATCTCTCCGAGTGGGAAGTGAGGCCGGCTCCTCCCGCGGACTCGCGTGTTTGGACGATCAGAACGTGAGCCGCAGCAGCTCCCGGTGACCTACGAACACCGGGACCGCGTGGTGCAGCACTGCAACCGGGAAGGCAGTACTCATGCAGCTGAGCACGTGATCACGGAGGACTCATGGACATTCGCGCCGAAGTGACGGGCTTCCGTGGGGCGGAGCCGCTTCCCGGCCTGCCCGACAGCTGGCGCTGGTCGCCGGTGCCCGGCATCGACTTCGCGGGGGCGCTGTCCGCCGACGGGAAACGGCTGCTCCAGCTGAGCGGCCGTAACTCCTACGACCAGGACCTCGCTGTCAGCACCCTCCGCTTCGCCCGGGACCACGAGGACGCGCTCTTCGCCCGTAATCCCTTTCTGGGCTCACTCGGCGGCTTCGAGCCGCCCGCAGGTCATCGCTTCGACGCGGTCGTGGGCATCGCGCCCGAGGTCCACCGCTTCTACCGCGTGGAGAATCCGGACCTGACCCCGCACGTCCGGCTGACATTCCCGGCGTACGCCTGCGAGTTCTCCGGCGATGAAACCCTCGACGAGGCCATCACCAGGTACCGCATGCTGCGCCTGAACCATCTCGACCGCGAACCTCTCCCCTTCCTGAAGATGCGGTACGCCAACACGCGGACCCGGGGCAGGAGCACGAACCAGGGACGGGGCCTCGCTGAGCCGACGCGGCTCGTGGAGGAGCTGCGACTGTTGGACGGCGGAACCGGGAGCTTCGTCGAGTTCGAGAACCGGCACGGTGATGTGTGGCGTGCCGAATGGCATGGCGCGTGGTTCGTCGCCGAGTGGAACACCCAGAACGGCATGCCGAGGGAGATCGGGCTCGACGGACTCGTCGAGTTCGCCATCGCGAGGCTGACCGTCTGAGTATGGCCAGGACGTTCAAATATCGCCTCAGCGGCCCCTTCGGCGGCCTGGCTGCAGACTTGACAGGGGAATCTCGCTCCCTTGGGACGAGCGAAAAGCCCCTCCTGCAGATATATCGCAACGTTTGGTTGAACCCCCCGGCCGGGATCAACTGGCGTGATTCTGCATGGCTTTCATTCGGGCTCTCGGTTCACGCCTTGGAATTGTCCGCCACCCACCCGAACGGCCTGATCGTCGAGGTCACGACGCTCACCTTCCCGCTCGCTCACTTCCGGTCGGAGTTGGCGGCATTGGCGATGGACGGCTGGATCCGGGAGGAATTTGATCTCCCCGATCGCGGCTTGTACGCTGCTTCCCGCGTGGGAGCAGGGGGCTACACGTTTCACTGGGGTGAGCATTCTGATCCCTTCTCGGACGAGGAATAGATACTCCATTCGCTCGTCGCGTTCTGTGCGTCTGGCGTTCGGCCGGCTATGACGCGCGCCTGTCTCGCTTCGGACGCTCAACCCCCGTCTCCTCCCGTCGAGGGCGCAGGCGCAGGAGTAGACGCAGGCGCAGGAGTAGCGGCCGCCTGTCTGGCAGCCCGCCAGGTTCTCAGCTCCCCTCTCAAAATGAACCCCCGCAGGACCGCGATGCCGAGAAACAGGACGCCGAAGCCGAATCGGGCCCATCCTCCGGCCTGGATGGTCCAGTAGAAGCAGGCGCCGCAGAAGAAGAGGCAGATGGCAATGGCCAGGGGCTCGCGGATGTACCACGGCAGGACGCGGAGTATCAGACCGATCATCGGGGCAGTGGATCAGGCGCGAGCCCCGCACGCTGTGACGGAGGCCACAATTCCGGTGATGAGGTTTACACGCGCAGTTGTCGAAGGTGTGAAGAATTCTGGCAGACCTGACTGTGAACGGTGTGCCGACTCCGGTCGACAGCTCTCGTCAACTACCCTCCCCGGCACCCGACTTGTGGCATATTCGCCTCACTCTGCGTCGATCGGGCTCCACCTTCCGTTAGTTGATCTAGAAGATCCGGTGTTGAGCGGGCCATGCCGTGGATAAGGTGCTGATGCAAGAGGACGTCACAGGGGCGATCTGAGGCGGTGGCCGACCACCCCGCCGCAGTGAACGGGGTGGTGTGCAGCGTGCCGACCGCGATAGCCGTCACCAGCGCGGACCTGGTGCTCCCACCGCATGACCGGCAGACCCCGCCCGCCGCCGTCCCGTCACTCGACAGCCTCGACGGTGCCCTCATGGGGATGCACACGCTCGTCGAGCAGCACGGGTACGTCATCGCTCTCTACCCGGCGTCCACGGACCCGGCCGTCATCCGGCGGCTGCACACCGTGCGTTCCGTCCTCGAGAGCGACCGCATCGCGCTGCTCCCCGTCGAGCTGCCACCCCTCGGACTCGCCCTGCTCTCCCACCAGTTGAGGCAGCTCTCCATGTGCGACTTCAGCCCGGGGGTACTCGCGTCCTCCGCCCGGCTGCTCGCCCACTACATCTACGCAGGCGCCCACCTCGGCTCCGTCGCCAAGCTCGACCGGGTCCCCGTCTCCCTCAAGTCGCACGCCAAGTCCTGGGTGCCGGGCGCGCAGTTCGCCGTACTGGCCAACCCGCGAGCCCAGCTCGTACGGGTGGGCCAGGAGGAGCTGGCCGGGCCCGAGTTCGGGACGCGGCTGATTGTCGCGCAGGGGCAGGCGCCCTCCGACTGGGTCAACACGACTCTCGCACCCGCTTGGCGTGTGCAGGGAGTCGCCCCCGTTGCGCTGCCCGCGGAGTCCCCGCGCTGGTGGGGGACCGGGAAGATCGTGGAGTTCGCGGCCGGGCTGCACGACGTCTCCGTGCTCTATCAACTGGTCTCCTCCGTACGCCGGGAGCAGTGCCACTGGTGCGGCCTCGAACTCATCGGCGACCGCTGCGGATTCTGCGCCGCCCCACTCACCGCGCGTTCGGAGCTTCCGGTGGCCCTCGGGCGGGCAGGAACCCCGGCAGGAGCACCGGGAACATCAGTACGAGCACTGCCCCGAGGCGCGACGTAAGACATGTGCGACATGTGAGAGAGCTTCAAGATCTACGAGCTGTACGAGACCTAAAGGCGTTACGAAACCTGAAGACAGTACGAGACGTATCCGTCCCCATTCCCCCATTGAGGTTGTCCGAGTCATGAACTCACGCCAGCGCCGCGGCGTCATCCTGCTGGTCCTCTCGGCCCTGTGCGCCATCGGCGCCTTCGCCGGAGTGCTCTCGGTGATCCGCGACGTGAACTCCAAGGTCGGCCCGGAGGTGACGGCGTACCGCCTCAAGAGCGACATCGCGCCCTACAAGGAGCTCACGGCCGACCAGTTCGAGAAGATCTCCATGCCGAAGCGGTGGTTGTCCCAGACCGCCGTCACCCGCGTCTCCCAGATCCGCGGGAAGGTCGCGGTGACCCGGCTGGAAAAGGGCTCCCTGCTGCAGACCGACATGATCGTCGACCGGCCCGAACTGGCCCCCGGTGAGCAGGAGATCGCGATCATGATCGACGCGTCGACCGGCGTGGCCGGAAAGATCAACCCGGGATCGCTCGTCAACATCTACGCCACCTTCGAGTCGAAGGACAGCGAGAAGAAGGTCGACGAGGCAAAGCTGCTCGTCACGAACGCGCGCGTCATCGACGTAGGCAAACTCACCGCCCTCGAACCGGGACAGTCGAGCAACGAACGCCAGCGGACGGCGACGGAGGCCGTCCCGATCACCTTCGCGCTCAAGACGCCGGACGCCCAACGCGTCGCGTACGCCGAGTCGTTCGCCGAGCACGTCCGCCTGTCCCTGGTCGCGGGCGGCGAACTGACGGCCGTCCCCGACGCCGCCGACCGTACGTACACCCTCGACAAGGACAAGTAGGAGGCCGGCCATGACGTCCGTACGTACGAAGCCGCAGCCGCAGGCGTGCCTGTCGAGGCCGTGCCCGGCGAGGGTGTGCCGCCGATGACCATCCGCATTCTCCCCGCCACCCCCGACATCGAGTCGGCCCGCGCCCTGAGCACCCTCCTCAGCCGCCTCCCCGACGCCGAACCCGCCCAGCCCGTCGCCGACTCGACCGCGCTGCTCGACACCCTGGCCCGACTGGCCGCCGACTCCCTCGACGAGCTGCCCGAAGTCGTCCTCGTACACGAGCGGATCGGGCCCGTCCCGGCCCTCGACCTCGTACGCGACCTCGTGCTGCGCTTCCCGGCCGTCGGGGTCGTCCTCATCACCGCCGACCCCAGCACCGGCGTCCTCACCGCCGCCATGGACTCCGGCGCCCGCGGCATCGTGCAACTCCCCCTCACCTACGAGGCCTTGGCCGAGCGAGTACAGGCGGCGGCGGCCTGGTCGTCGGGCATGCGGCGCCATCTGGGCAGCAGCGCACCGGAGTTGTACTCAGGACCCGGCGGTACGGTCGTCACCGTGACCGGCGCCAAGGGCGGCGTCGGCGCCACCGTCACAGCCGTCCAACTCGCCCTCGCCGCAAGGGCGTCGGGCCACAGCGTCGCCCTGCTCGACCTGGACCTCCAGTCGGGGGACGTGGCCTCCTACCTGGACGTCCAGTTCCGCAGGTCGATCGCCGACCTGGCCGCCATCACGGACATCAACCAACGCGTCCTCCAGGACGCCGTCTTCACCCACGACACCGGCATCGGCCTGCTCCTCGCCCCCGCCGAGGGCGAACGCGGCGAGGAGGTCACCGACCGGGTCACCCGCCAGGTCGTCGCCGCCCTGCGCTCCCGCAACGACGTGGTGATCGTCGACTGCGGCGCCCGCATGGACTCGGCCACGGCCGCCGCCGTAGAGATGGCCGACCACGCCCTGCTCCTCGTCACCCCGGACGTCGTCTCCGTACGCGCCGCCAAACGCATGGTCCGCCTCTGGGACCGCCTCCAGATCCGCAAGGCCGAGGAGACGTTGACGGTCGTCAACAGACAGTCCAAGGGTACGGAGATCCAGCCCGCCCTCGTCGAGAAGGTCACCGGAACCAAGGTCGCCCGCGCCTCGATTCCCGCCGCGTTCAAGGAACTTCAGGGCGTGGTGGACGCCGGCCGACTCCAGGACCTGGACGCCCGGTCGACGGTCAAGCAGGCATTGTGGTCACTGGCCGGGGAGTTGGGGCTGGTCGTCGTGCCAGAGGGTGGCGGCGGCAGGCGACGCAAGTCGTCGTCCTCGGACCGGGGGGCGCTGAGCCTGCGGCTGCGGGGGGACAAGGGCGGCGACCGAGGAGCCGTGACCCTCGAATTCGCGGGCATGTTCCCGCTGTTGCTCGTCGTGATGAGCATCCTGTGGCAGTGCGTGCTGTACGGCTACACGTACTCGCTGGCCGGAAACGCGGCGGACGAGGCAGCTCGCGCGGCCACAGCGGCGTACGCCCTCGACGCCGGCGGCTACGAGGGGGCCTGCGAGAGCGCGGGCGGCGAGCACCTCCCCGGAGCCTGGAACGGCGCCGAGATCAACTGCGCTACCGAGGGCGAAGTCATGAAAGCCACCGTCAGGGCCCAAGTACCGCTGTTTTTCCCGGGGTTCGATGTCAACTGGACGGTGAACGGCGTGGCGGGGGCCGCGCTGGAGGAGGACGAGCACTGATGAGGATGAGGGTGAGGAGCCTTCGGGACCGGTCGCGCGACCGTCTCGACGACCGCGGTACCTCCATCCTGGAGTTCGCCGGGTTTCTCCCGATCCTCCTCGTCATCGGCCTGGCCTGCATCCAGCTAGGCCTGATCGGCTACGGCATCAACCAGGCCGGTACGGGAGCCCGCGCGGCGGCCCGGACCGCCTCCCTCGGTGGCGACGGGGTGGGGGCCGGAGTCGCCTCCGTCAGCGACTGGCTCGACCCCCAGGTGGACGCTCCGCAGGGCGCGGGGGACACGACCACCGCGACCGTGACCGTGACCGTTCCCGCGATCATCCCGATCTTCGACTCCTGGCCCGTGACCCGCCGAGCCACCATGCCCAACAACGACGACGGCTGACCTGAGACCACCGAACTGAGACCACTGACCCACCGAGCAACACATGTTGACTGGAGAGGAGTTGAGACCGAGACCATGAGCCTGCGATCCCGCATAGCCTCCGCCGACGACAACGGCAACGGAACCGCGCGCGAGGACGGCCACCTCGTCGCCGTCTACCGTGCCAAGCTCCTCGACGAGATCGACCTCGCGGAGATGTCCAGCCTCGCGGCGGCCGAACGCCGAGTCCGCCTGGAACGCGTCCTCGGGCACATCATCAGCCGCGAGGGTCCGGTCCTCTCCTCCGCCGAACGGTCCCAGCTCATCCGGCGGGTGGTCGACGAAGCCCTCGGCCTGGGCGTCCTCGAACCGCTCCTCGCCGACGCGTCGATCACCGAGATCATGGTCAACGGGCCGGACTCGATCTTCGTGGAACGAGCGGGTCGCGTCGAACAGCTCCCCATGCGCTTCGCGTCGAGCGAGCAGCTGATGCAGACCATCGAGCGGATCGTCTCGACGGTCAACAGGCGTGTGGACGAGTCGAATCCGATGGTCGACGCCCGTCTGCCCACCGGTGAACGTGTCAACGTCATCATCCCGCCGCTCTCCCTCACCGGCCCGACGCTCACGATCCGCCGCTTCCCCCGCGCCTACACACTCCCGGAGCTGATCGGCCTCGGCTCCCTCGACGAGCAGATGCTGATGCTCCTCGCGGCCTTCGTCCGGGCCCGTTTCAACGTCATCGTCAGCGGCGGTACGGGCACCGGCAAGACCACGCTCCTCAACGCCCTGTCCGGCCTGGTCCCCGCCCACGAACGCATCATCACCATCGAGGACTCGGCCGAACTCCAGCTCCAGCAGGAGCACGTGATCCGCCTCGAGTCCCGGCCGCCGAACGTGGAGGGCAAGGGCCAGATCACCATCCGCGACCTGGTCCGCAACAGCCTGCGCATGCGCCCCGACCGCATCATCGTCGGTGAGGTCCGAGGCGGTGAGACCCTCGACATGCTCCAGGCGATGTCCACGGGCCACGACGGCTCCCTGGCCACCGTCCACGCCAACTCGGCGGAGGACGCGCTGATGCGGCTGCAGACCTTGGGCTCGATGTCCGAAGTGATGATCCCCTTCGAGGCGTTGAAGGATCAGATCAACTCGGCGGTCGACGTGGTCGTCCAGTTGGCCCGCCATGCCGACGGCTCCCGCCGCGTCGCGGAGATCGCCCTGCTCATCTCCCACGGCCGCGAACAGTTCCGCATCGTGACCGTCTCCCGCTACGTCTCCCGCCCGACCGGCCCCGACCGGGTCGCCCAGGGCTACTTCCAGCACCTGCCGCTGCCCCGCCCGGTCGCCGAGAAGCTGTACCTGGCGAACGAGTCGCTGCCGCCGGCGTTCGGAGTGGCCGAGGTCCTGGACGTACTGGACTCGAGGCAGGCGATCGGATGAACACGCGAACGACCAGGACCACGCCAGGGATCCGTACGACGCCAGGGATCCGTACGACGCCAGGGATCCGTACGACGACAAGGATCGGTACGACGACAAGGATCCATACGACCACGCGGAGCGAGAAGCCATGAACAACTCGGTCCCGCTCGCGCTGGGCGCCACCGTGCTGTGCTGCACCCTCGCGGTCGCGGGCGTGCACACGTACGCCACCGGCCGCGCCCAGCGCCAGGCGCTCGAGGACCGCCTCTCCGGCGGCGGGGCGCTGCACATGGTGTCCGGCCGCGTACGCCGGTTCGCCACCGTCGACCGCCGACTGCGCCGTACCAGTCTCGGCCGCACGATTCATCTCCGCCTCTCGGCGACCGGACTGGACCTGACGGCGGGCGAGTTCTTCACGTACGTCACCGGTGTCGGCGTCGCGCTGTGGCTGCTGGCAGCCGCCGTACTGGCCCCGTTCTTCGGGCCGATCGCCGCGCTGGTGACGATCTGGGGCGCGGCGATCTTCCTCAACTGGCAACGCCAGAAACGCATCGAGGCGTTCATCAACCAACTCCCGGACGTGGCCCGCCTGCTGGCCAACGCGACGGCGGCCGGTCTGGCCCTGCGTACGTCACTGGCGATGGCGGCGGAGGAGCTGGAGGCGCCAGCGGGCGAGGAACTGGCGCGCGTGGCCGATCAGTTGAGCCTCGGCCGGACGGTCGACGACGCGCTCGGCGAACTGGCGGAGCGCCTCCCGTCCCGCGAACTGGTCGTACTCGTCACCACGTTGGTCCTGTCCAACAAGGCGGGCGGCTCGGTGGTCAACTCGCTCCGCAACCTCACCCAGACCCTCGAGGACAGGAAGGAGACGCGCCGCGAGGTCCGCACGATGCTGTCGGAGGTCAACGCGACGGCCTTCACGGTCCCTTGCCTGGGCCTCGGCTCCCTCCTGCTCATCAACTCGTCGAACGACGGCGCACTGGAGAAGGTGACCGGCTCGGCCCTGGGCCAGGGCCTGATCCTCCTCTCCCTGGGCCTGTACACAGTCGGCTTCTTCGTCATCCGCCGCCTCGGCAAGATCGAAGTCTGAGGGGAGTGAGTGATCGGATGCTGCCACTGCTGCTGGCCCTGTTGATGGCGCTCGCCGTCGCGGGCGCCCTCCTGGGCATCCGCATGATCCGGGCCGACGCCAAGCTTCCCCCGGACCTGCTCCTGGCCCTCGAGGTGGGCGGCAGCCGGGTCTCGAAGGCCGGCTCGGCGGTGGACCGCATGGGCCTGCGTTTCGCCCCCCTGGTCCTGCGCCTGATGGGCCCCACCAGGGTCGACGCGAAACGCCTGCGCATCGACATGGCGGGCAACCCCGGCGGCCTCACCATCACCCGCTACGCGGCCCGCCGCGCGGTCTACGTCACCTTCGGTGTCCTGATGGGCCTGATCTTCCTCTCGAACGGCCAACTGCTTCTCGCGGTCGTCACGTTCGCGTTCGGAGTGACGGCGGCGGACGTGGCGATCTGGCAGGCGGTACGGGAACGCAAGGACGTCATCGACCGAACGCTCCCCGACTTCCTGGACGTACTCGCGGTCGTGGTCTCGGCGGGCCTCGGCTTCCGCCAGGCCCTGGACCGGGTGGCGGACAAGTACGAGGGCCCGTGGGCGGACGAACTCCGCATCACACTCCGCCAGATGGACATGGGCGTCAGCCGCCGCCAGGCCTTCGACGAACTCCGCAAACGCAACTCCAGTGAGCAGGTGGCCCAGTTCGTCTCGGCGCTCCAGCAAGGGGAGGAGCTCGGTTCCCCGATCGCCGAGACCCTGATCCAGATCGCCGCAGACATGCGCCGAACGGACGCCCAGGAATCCCGCCGCCGGGCCGCGAAGACGATTCCGAAGGCGACGCTCGTCACCCTGGTGTTCATGCTCCCCGCCACGATGATCCTCATCGCGACGGGAATGTTCCTCGGCTCGGGTACGAATTTCGGCTCGATTCTGCAACCTTGAAAGCGACGGGGGTGATGAGAGCCATGAAGGCGACGCGCAGCGAGGGCCCAGGCCAAGGTCAAGGCCGGGACCGAGGCCGGGTCCGAGGTTACGACCCGACCGCCGGCTATCTGGCCGACGACGCACCGGCCCCCGCCACCCTCCGTCTCCAGCTGAACGCCCTGCAGGCCCTGTGCCGCCAGACATTCGCGGTACGCATGACGATGATCGCCCTCGGCACCCCCTTCGCCATGACCAACACGGGGGAAGGCCCCCCGCTCTACACGGTCCTCGCGGCGGCGGTCCTGGGCATCACCGCCTCGTACGCCATGTACCGGGACTGGGACCGCCTGGCGCCCCGCCTCCTCGCCCACCCCGCCCTGATGGCAGCCGACCTGGTGCTCGCGGCGATACTCCTGCTCACCGCGTCCCCCGCCTCCCCTCTCGCGTACGCCACGGCATGCACCCCCCTCCTCGCCGGACTCCTGTACGGCTGGCGGGGCTCAGGCGTCTTCACGGGCCTGCAACTGGTCGTACTCCTCACGGTCTACCGAGCCTGGGAGCAGCGCCCGGGCACCGGCACGAGCACCCTCCTCATAGCGGGCTTCTGCGTCGGCGCCGGCATCATCGGTGTCACCTTGCGCAACCTGATGTTCCGCTTCGGCACGGCGAGCGAGGCACTGGCGGAGGCGAACTCCCGGCTGGCGGTCGCGGAGGCGGTCGAGTCCGAACGGGCGCGCCTGGCAAGGGAGATGCACGACTCGGTCACCAAGACCCTGTACGGCCTGTCGCTGGCGGCGGAGGCCCTCGCGTCAGCGGCGGACGGCGGAACGAACCCCAACCCCGATTCCGTACGGCGCCACGCGACTCTGGTCGCCTCGGCGGCCCGCCGAGCGGCGGCGGAGTCCCGCGACCTCCTCACCGACCTGCGCCACCACACGGACCTGACGGCACCGGACATAGACCTGGTCGCCGAACTGGCCCAGAAGGCAGCGGAGTTCGAGCAAGCGACAGGAATCCGTACGACTCTGAAGGCGCCCACCGAACGGATCGACGCCCTCCCGCACCGGACGGCACACCACCTCCTGGCGATCGTGTCGGAGGCCCTGGAGAACACGCGCAGGCATGCGGACGCGGCGAGGGTGACGCTGGAGGCGGCGCCGTCCGGAGACGGACTGACACTCCGTATCACGGACGACGGAGTAGGCATCCCCGCGCCACTGAACCTCGAAGAGGCAACCAGATCAGGCCATTTCGGTGTGCTGGGCATGGTGGAACGGGCGAGGTCGCTGGGTGCGGTGATGCACCTGGGCCGGCGGGAGGGAGGGGGCACGGAGATCCGCGTCGAAGTGAACTCTCCCGGCCTGCCTTCCGGACTGACTCCCGGACTCGACTACGTGCCCCGGCCCCGGAAGGAGGTCGTATCGCATGCCCGGAGATGAACGGCCCAAGCCGCTACGGGTGTTGGTGGCGGACGACAACCCCGTCGTACGGGCGGGCCTGACGGCGCTGCTGGGCGGCCACCCGGACATCGACGTGGTGGCGGAGGCGTCGAACGGCGCCGAGGCGGTGTCGGCGGCGGTGCGCGTACGGCCAGACGTGGTGTTGCTCGACGTACGCATGCCCGGCACGGACGGCCTAACGGCCCTTCCCCAACTGGCCTCGCTGGCCCCGGTGATGATGCTGACGTACAGCAGCGAGCCGGAGGTTGTGCGGCAGGCGCTGCGCAGTGGCGCCTCGGGTTACCTGATCCACGGAGGTTTCACGGCGGAGGAACTGGCGGAGGCGGTACGGGCGGTGGGCAGGGGGGCGAGAGTGACGGCACGCGCGTCGAAGGCACCGCACACCTCCGCCGTACTGAGCCCGGGCGTAGCGGATTCGCTCGGCGTTTCCTACGAACCGAACGAAATCTCTTCGCATGTGCAACCATTTATGTCACCCTTGCGGCAGACTCGAGAGGCTCGTCCCGGCCGCGTGACGACACTTGCCACCCGCGACCACGGCCGACCGGACTTCGGCCTGAGTTCAAGGGAGGTGGAGGTCATGGATCTCATCGCGGCCGGGGTGAACAATCAGCAGATCGCCGCCACCTGTTTCATCAGCGAGAAGACAGTCAAGAACCACATCAACCGCATCTTCGCAAAGCTGCAGAGTACGACCCGGAGCGAAGCGATCGCCCGGTGGCTGGGTACGGCTCGGGAGGGGTGGCTGTGATGAGGCGTACCGGGGAGGGAAGTTGGGTCCCCGGACCCACGCGGAGTAGACAGCCTTTCACGTACGGTGGCCCGGTCGGTATTGACGTTCGGCGGAAGGGCAGGCGCAGTGGACCGGTTCAACAGGTGGACGTGGACTGTCGTTTCCCGGATGCGGGGCAGTCAGAGGGACAGGGGAGCCGGGTTCGTGGAGTACGCGGGCCTGATGATCATCATCGCCGGGATCTTCGCGCTGATCAATGGTCTCAATCTGGGCGGCCTGATCTCCACGGCGATTCGCACCGCGGTCACCAGCGTCACCGGCGGCTGACCGCCGCACGCGTCCTGAGCGACCGTGGGCAGACCCTGCCGATCTACATCTGGCTGACGGGGATCCTGCTCTTCGCCGCCGTCGCGTTCTTCGTGTTCGCGCAAGCAGCGTCCGTCCGCAATGGAGCCCAGTCCGCGGCGGACGCTGCGGCGTTGGCGGCCGCACAGGACGCCCGGGACGAAATGGTGGACGGCTTGGTGGCCGCCATCGAGGCGGACGACGACTGGCTCGACTGGCTGGACGGCGACGAGCCAGTGGGTGATGGCGCCCAGGCCGCCGCGCAGGCCCTGGCAGCCGACAACGACTCGAGCCTCGACGGCGAGGCAGTGCAGGTCGTACAGGACGGATATCCCGGATTCCGGGTCAACATCCAGACCAACTACACCGTCGGCAACTCGATCATTCCAGGTACCGAAAGCATGAGGGGCAAGGCCCACGCGACCGCTGTCGTCCAGCCGCGCTGCGAGAACGTTCCCCCCGTCGATCCCCTGGATCCCTTCGAGTTGGACTGTGACGGCGAAACCGTGACCATCGACCCCGGTCATTTCAATCCAGACGACTTTCCCGACGCGTCTGTGCTGTTCTCTGTGCATCTGGTCGAGTGAGAGGAAGTCGTACCGATGAAGTTTCGGCGCACCATGAAGAGCCGTAGGGCAGTGACCGCGGTGGCGATCGCGACCGGGGTGCTCCTCACGGTGGCGGGCTGCGGGGGAGGAGACGGTGACAAGACGGACGAGAAGGCGTCTTCATCGACACCCAGCCAAACCCAGAGCGGCGGAGACGAGAAAACGGAGTCCCCGGCACCCGCTGCCGAACCCGCGCTGGCCGAAGTGAAGAACGGCGACATCACGCTCACGGTCACCTCGGCCGTCCGCGATCAGGGTGGCTTCGTGACGGTGAACGGCACGGTCACCAACAACGGCGGGAAGTTCTGGGTCCCGGCGGACTGGCTCGGTGACGAACGTGAGCTGATCAAGAACGGCTCCTCTCTCGCCGGAGCGTCGCTGGTCGACAGCAAGGCCAGGAAGAAGTACCTCGTCCTTCGGGACACCTCTGGGCGCTGCCTGTGCACGAAGTTCGAGGGAGGAGGCGTGGACACGGGACAGACGGCCGACTGGTACGCCCAGTTCCCCGCTCCTCCGGAGGGTTCCAACCAGGTGAACTTCCAAGTCGGCACGATGCCCCCGGCGTCGATCGAGATCTCCGAGGGCGAGTGACCATGGCCGTCACCAGCCGCTCCACCTCAACCGTTCTCACGGCCCTGGCGGTACTGGCCACCCTTTCCCTGACGGGCACACCCGCAGCCGCGGACGACGACAACCCCAGCGCACTCCTGGGCACGATCACCACCTCACCACCCCCAGAAGTGGACCCGAACAGCCCCGGCCTGAAACTGGCCGCCGGCGCCACGCTCGCCCCGTCCAAGGTGCTCGACATCATGTCCGTCGTGGAGGACATGGGCGGCGAGGAACGCCGGGTGGACACGAGCGAGAGCGTGACCTTCGCACTCCAGGCGGAGGTCCTGTTCCCCAAGAACAGCTCGAAGCTGAACCCGGAGGCCCGCTCCCGTATCCAGGCGATCGCCGACGAGATAAAGGCCCAGAAGGCAACGAACGTCAGGGTCTTCGGCTTCACCGACAACCTCGGCTCGTACGCCCACGGCCTGACCCTCTCCAAGAACCGCGCGGAGGTGGTCCACGACGAACTGGCCGCCGGCCTGGGCCCGGACGTCACCTTCCAGGTACGCGGCTACAGCGAGGACTACCCGATCGCCGACAACGCCTCGGAACAGGGGCGACGCAAGAACCGGCGGGTGGAGGTGACGTTCCAGAAGGGGGAGTGAGGTTTCGGCGGTGCAGGAGGGCTACACCCGCGCTCCGCGTCACCGACGCGTGACGGCGGCGAGCCTGACTGCTAACCAGAGCTACGGTGCCGCTTCTCAGATCTCCTCGACCTGTACCTTTTCGCCGCACAGCCGCTTCATGTCGTCGACATCTGACGTGAGAATGATGCGCGGCCCTGGGTGCCCGAGGGCGGTCGCAGCTACCACCGCGTCGATCGCGTACTTGTGCCCGTGAAGCCTGGTTTCCTTGAGTAGTTCGATAGCTCGCCAACTGATGGGCTCCGTGACGGGGAGTACCTGGAGGCGGGATACAAGCCACTGGAAGCGGTCCATCCGAACCCGATCGTGCCATGCCTCGATGAGCGTCAGATTGCTGACGGCGATCAGCATGTCCTCGGCCTGACATGCAGCGATGAACGCGGTCGCCTGGGAATTCGCGCTGAGTGTCTTGGACAAGCCCTCACTGTCGAGAAGCAGCACGCCGCTGCTCAGCTTGCCTCGCGCCCGTGCCATTTCCCGAGTTGCCCTTCCTCCTCGTCCGTACCCTGTTCCCGTGCTGCCAGTGCTTTGGCAGCACGGATCGACTGCTCGGCGCGCTCCCGCATCTCGCGAGGAACTGGACCGGCCTCGGCCTCGTTCGCCTGCAAGAGTTCCTCGATGAGATCGCGCTGTATCTGACGTTCGACGGCGGCGCTGACGTACGCGGAGAAACCACGCGAGCCGACGCGGGCCTTGACCGCGGCGACGCGGTCCGCAGGCATGGAAACGCTCACCTTCTGGGCGGGTGCCTGGCCTTCTTCGTACTGCTCGGAGTTGCTCATGCCGCAAGGATAGCGGCATAGTGGCAAATTAAGTAGCAAAACGTTTTGGCGCGGTTCACAGAGCGAGCTCGACTTCGAACAGCACCGAGGCTTCGCCCAGCCCTGCGCGGTCATCGTCCGCGTAGGGCGGCGGATAGTGCCGCTTGACCGCCCCTCATCTGGCACAGGACGCGACCCGGCGCCCGGCAACAGAGTGAGTCGTTGGCAGCCGAGCGCGTGCCGCGCCGGAGTGGCTCTGTTACCTGCGTGAGCGTGACGCCATGGCGATGTGGATCCGCACGTACGACGAGGCCCAAGACCTGTGGCAGTACTTCGAGGGGGATGAGCAGGGCCAGGTCCTCCGCCAGGTGGACGTGCGAGGCGATGACGGCACCCCGGTGACGGCCGCCTCTCTGGAGGAGGGCCTGCGGCTTCAGGAACGCACGGACATTGCCACCATGAGCCGGTACGAGCGGCGGTATGGGCGCGTCGCCGAGGGCAGGATCATGGGAGACCCGGAGGGAGTGCCGCGTGCCGACGCGATCTCGGCCGAGGAGTTCGAGGAGGCATGGCTGGATGGCCGGCGAACCCTGGGCACCGCCACACCGCCCCCGGACGCACAGAGTTGAGGGCCCGCTCTACCCCCATGGCCGCACGGCCTGAATGATCAGATTTTGTGCGGCCGTTGGTTCGTACGGGTCGGCTCCTCCGCAATGCGCCACGGAGGAGCCTGCCCTGAACTGGAACCCGAAGCTGACGTTATCGCGCCGGTACCCGGTGGTGGCAGGTGCAGGTGCACACGAGGTAGCGGACTCCGGGCACGCCGGTGTCGCGGGGTTCGGAGTCCTGGCAGTCGGGGTGTTGGCCCAGGACGCAGCGGGGGGAGCGGAAAGGAGTTTCCGGCGTCCACGGCGGTTCTTGGGTGTGGGGCAACGCCTGTCCCCGTCCGCGCCCGGAGTCCGGACCGGCGACGAGGGGAATGACGTTCCAGCGTGCGCCCTTGGCGTCCTGGTGGTCGTCCTTGTGTCCCTTGGGCAGGGAGCACGCGCCGGTCTTGCTGAGGATCGGTGCCCGGTAGAACAGGGATGCGCGGGTTGTCCCGCAGGTGGCGACAGGGTTCGTGGTCATTTGTCATCTCCTGCGTAAGCCCGGCGATAGGCGCCCCACAACCCGCGTCCGGCCTCACATCCGTTGTGTGCTGTGCTGACGCGCTTGCAGTCGGCGCACTTGCGGGCGTGTTCGAACCACGGGCGGTAGGCGCGCAGCATGGGCAACTCGGCCTGCCTTACGGCCGTACCGACCCGGGTACCCTTCGCGTCGGTCATCGCGCCATCACTCCGTTCCACCCGGCGTGGATGTCCCGGGTGTCGATGCCGAAGTCGGCAGCCGTCATTGCGGCAACGGAATCTGCGAGGCCGGGCAGGTAGGGCCGTGACAGCCGGGACGCGGCACCGTCCAGGGGAGCCCGGTCGGTGCTGTACGGAGACCGGCGCACAGCAGGCACCCATTCCGAGAAGTGAGCAAAGCCCTGTGCGTTTTCGCTGGTTACAAAGTTCCGGGTCGGTGCGGGAACCGCTTTCCGCCGCCTGCTGGAAGCGCCCAGCACAACAGGGTGAGTACCACCCTGATCAGTACGGCCGCGCTACGCTCGCGCATGTCGTCAACTCCTGTCGTTGGTGGCCACGCCCCCGGACGTTCGCACCGTCGCGGGGGTCTTGCCGTACCGGGACATTACGCCAACTTGTAAGGTGTTGTCAGGTGACTACAGCTAACGAAATGCAACGTCGCAGGTCAAATAAGGTCGAGATATGACTGTCGACTTTGAGGGGCCTGAGCCGCTGTACGAGCAGATCGCCGTCATACTCGGCGCGCGCATCGCTGACGGCACGTACGCTCCCCGCCGTCGGGTTCCGTCCGAGGCGGCCATCTGTGAGGAGTTCAACGTTTCGCGACCGACGGCGCGGGCGGCTCTCCAGCTCCTGATCCAGCGCGGACTCATCATCACGGTGCGGGGGAAGGGGGCGTTCGTCATCGAACACCCTCCAAGAGAGGCCTGAATGGGCAGCGGATACCACACCAGTTGGAAGGTCCCACCCAGGCTTCGCCTGGATCCTGCGTACCGCGCCGCAGGCCGCCGGATGGATTTCGCGCAGGCGGTCTACGACCGTCGTTCGACTCTGGGTTGGAGCGCGGCTGAGCTGGCGCAGCGGGCCGGGATGCCTGAAGAGAGTGTCGAGTCCATCGAGCAAAGCGGAGTCGATCCGACTCTTGAGTTGATCGAGATGCTGGCCCGGGCGCTCGAATCCAGCTTCAGGATCGACCCTCGCGGCACCCCTGGGTTCCGCTTCGAGGAACTGCGCGAGGCGGAACCCAGGGGTGCCGCGCACGAGGAGCGTGAGGAGGGTACGCGCGACTTCCGGCAGGCATGGTGAAGCACATCCGGTGGAGGTCGCTCAGGAGCGGCGCGTAAGAGAGGACGAGGGACCCTCGGAAATTGTCGCCGAACGTGAGCAAATCCGGTTGGCGCACGCCCCTGGGCAGTTGGTGTCCGATCGGCGTACATCCCTTCGCCGACCTGAGTTCGCGCTGGCTGAATGCCTCGCCATGACCGCTGAGGGCGGTGGAGGTGCTGGAACTCGGCGGCATCCTGCCGGTCGTCGCTGACCTTCTGGTCCCTGTCGCAAGCATGAAATTGCCTGCCTGCCGCGAACTGTGGTGAACGAGACGCTGTGTTATGTAACGGTTACGTGTCAAGTAAGGCCCCCTGCTGGGCGATTTGACACTTACGTCCCTATGGCGGGCGAGTTTCAACCTGGTGTCAGCGTGTGTCGAATGGATAGCGTTGGGTTCACTCATGAGAACCCTCGCCCCACCGGGAGTCGACCGTGAACCGCCGCCCCGCGCTGATCGCAGCGCTCGCACTGACCGCCTCTGCGGCCCTGACGCTGTCCGCGTGCGGTGGTGACGACAGTTCCAGCGGCAATGACAAGATCGCGGGAGCCGAGACGGGGAGAGAGCCTTCGGCGTCGCCGAGTGTGTCGACCTCAACGACCGATGACCGACCGAAGATCACACTGCCGTCGGACGTCACGTACAAGTTCGAGTGGACGAAGACCGGAGACGCGGACAAGGACGCTGTGCTCAACGATGCCGAGCAGCGCATCAAGGCCGTGGACTTGGCCATCGCCGAGCAGGACTCGCTTCACGCGGCCTATCGCTTTTACTCTGAGGGCACGGCAGCGGCAGGAAGCCAGTCGTATATCCAGGATTTCGTCGACCACAAGGCTCGTACGACCGGCCTGACTCGCTATTACAACGAAAGCGTGACGGTCAAGGGTGATGGTACCGCTGCCCTCCTGTACTGCGAGGACCAGAGCAAGGCGTACAACAAGTTCTTGAAAACCGGCAAGACGGACGTCACGCCGGTGACGAAGGACAGCTACGTCATCTACGCCAGCACGCTGCGCAAGAACAAGACCGGCGTATGGGTGACCGAGACTCTGGACTCGCAGAGGGGGAGCGCAAAGTGCCAGCCTTGATTCAGCGAAACCGTCTGCTACTCGTCTCCGGACTGGCGGTCTTGGCCCTGGGGATTGCCACCCCGGCTCATGCTGAGAAGGGATTCGGCGGCACTGACGGCCAGACGACTCAGAAAGCCAACTCCACCGGCGACGGCACGCTCTCCGCCACCGCCGGAGGCGTCGACTACTACCCGCCGAGCAGTAGCAGACCAGATTCCACGGGCGCGCTGAAGCCGATGACCTCCTGGACGCCGCCCGCCTGTTGGTACGCCCCGACCTATTCGCCCGAGGAGTTGCAGAAGGTCAAGGAGCCGGTCTGGGCTGCCGAGTCCACGGGGTACGAGTGGGATGCCGAGCAGCGCAAGGAGTTCCTCAACGAGGACGATCACTCCAAGGACTTCAACAAGGACAAGACCGGCAAGGGCTACTGGTGGGGGCCCTACGTCAACAAGTCCTACCCGCCCGGCTGGGATTCCTGCAAGAGGGACTACTTCTGGGTCGACACCGGCGCCGCACCACCCCCCGACATCGAGAACGTCATCACCCCGGAGATCCTCGCCGGACTCGCCTACAACGAGATCCGCGTACCCTCCACCAAAGTAACCCTCGCCCCCGCCGGCCCCACCAAAGTCAACCTCCCCACCTGGGCCTGGCTCGACTCCGCTCAGTTCAAGCCCGTCTCCGTCACCGCCTCCGTGCCGGTGCTCAATATGTATGCGACTGCGACAGCGAAACCGATCTCCCTCAGGATCGAGCCGGGCACCGCAGACGCGGTGACCTACCCGGCATCCGGCGATTGCCCGATCAGTAACGGCCGGATCGGCTCGCCTTACGCCGAGGGCAAGGCCAAAGAGACTCCGCCCTGCGGTGTGAAGTACTTGCGCTCCTCTGGCGACGGCACATACCCGCTCCAGGCGACGGTCACCTGGAAGATCACCTGGACCGGTTCCGGCGGCGCCGGCGATGACCTTCCCGACGGCAGCTTTGGCTCGACTCAGGACGTCGTCGTACAGGAGATCCAGGCTGTAAACCGTTGACGTCATCGGTGAGTTGAGATCTTGGGGTGTTGTGTCTTTGGCGTGGTCATCCAGGCAGTTCGGCAGATGACGTGGTTACAGTCGGTTGGTCGTGGCAGCTGGAAACGGGGAGAGGGAACGGGAGCATGGCGGAGCGGCTGGCGGTCGACGGTGATGAACTCGCGCGGTTCATGAGGATGTTGAACAGGTCCACAGATTCGCTCAAGGGCGTCCGCAAAGCGCTGTCGGACGCGACGATCACCGGACTCGGCACGGACGATCTGGACTCCGCGTGCCAGGAGTTCCAGGAGGACTGGAAGTACGGCACCGACGAGATCGGCAAGCAGACCGACGACCTTGCCGACATCATCGGGAAGAGCAAGGACAGCTACCGCGAGGTCGACAAGGCGCTTGAGGAAGCTCTGAAGAAGGCTCGGGACGGCAACGGCGGGGGCAGGAAGTGAGCGTTGCCCCAGGTGTTGAGCCATCGCCGTTCCCAGATTCCCAAGCACGTAGAAACGGTGACCTTCCGCAGGGGCTGAAGTCCTACCCGCCCGTCCCGAATGCTGACTACGAGCATCTGGGGTTCAACCCTGTTCCGGGCGACGCGGAGACAGTCCGGGGGCTGTACAAGAAACTCGCCAGCTGCGCGAAGGTCCTTGAAGAGACCCATGAGCTGGTCACCAAGCTGATGGACGGCAGCTACTGGGAAGGTGACGCGGCCGTCGCCTTCCGAGAGCAGCTCGACGGCGGCCCGCTGCCACTCAACTTGAAGAACGCGGCGCACTCCATCCGTAAAGCGGCCAAGCAATTGGACCGCTGGGAAGACGAACTCGACGACTTCCAGCGTCGTGCCAAGCGTCTCGAAGCAGACGCGAAGGTAGCCCAGGAGACGTTGGACCGGGCGAAGGGTCGTGCGACCGAGGCCGGCGACGATCCGGGCCTGGACGACAAGAAGGGCGCCGGTCACGATGAGGCGAAGAAGGCGCTGAGCCGCGCAAACTCGGACGTGGAAGAGGCTGAGGCTGAACTGGAGAAGATCCGGGGCAGGGCGCGGACGCTGGCGGAGGAGCACGAGGAGAAGGCGAAGTACCGGGCATCGAAGATTCGGGACGCTACGAAGAAACTCGCGCCGCATGAGCCGGGGTGGTTTGACAAGGCGCTCGATTTTCTCACGGATAACCTGCCGGATATCCTGAGTTTCGTGGCGGGCGTCGTCGGATTGGTGGCGATCATCTTCGCTGGCCCGCTGGGAATCGCGATGGTGGCGGCGTTGATGCTCGCCGCGTCTGCTCTGAGTGCAACTGCGTTGAGCGTTCGCCTCTATTCGAACCCTGAAGTTTGGGAGTCCTTGAAGGACGGCTTCACCAAGGGAGAGTTCGACTCCGACTTCTGGAGCAACGCGGTCACGGTGGGGGCTGACGCAGTGGGTATGCTCCCGGGGCTAGGGGCAGCAGTTGCCGGGGTCAAAGGTACGGTGAACGCAGTTCGGGTTGGTGGCGAAGCGGTCTCGCTGGGCCAGAAGATGGCTATGTTCGGTACCAGGACGATGGACAGCTTGGAGGGTATCGCCCGGTTGGACAACCCGCTTGTTGCGCGGGCGGTGAGAGGCCTCAGCAATCCTGAAATGGCGGCCAAGGCGGTGGCAGTGACGTCCAGTGCGGTCGGCGTCGGTACTGGTGGCTTCGGTCTGTACAACAAGTTGGTGGACGCGAACGATAGCGGCGTCAAGGACGGGACCGTTGCAGGTATCGACGGCACGCGCCTCATCCTCGATAACGGCGGCATCCTCGACCTTGCCCGCCATGTCTTCTCGTGATTGGAGAAATACGGTCCATGAATCCCACTGACTACTCGGTTGCCTGGGATTTTCCAGCCACTCGTCGTGCCTGGACGATGCACATGGTGATGAATGTTATTGGCTTCATCGGCTGGATTGCGGCCTGGATCGGCCTGCTGTATGTGCTCATTGTGTTCTTGTCGCCGGGTTTCGTCTTCCTTTTCGTGCTACCTTTCGCATACTGCTTCTATCGAGCTGCGACTCAGCTGCGCTATTTTCCTCCTGCGATTCGCATGCGGCGAATTCTTCATGCGTATCCGTGGCAGGTACTGCACGATGTTTCGCATGGGTTGAGTAATCATCCGAATGTCTCGGATAGGCATCACGGTTGGTTCGAGTTTCCCAACCCTGCTTACCCTGATCAAACACTTCCCCTTGTTTTCTCTCAGCAAATCCGTACGGAATGGTGGCACCGACGGATGGCCCCTCGTGCAAGGTCGCAACTGAAGGCGCAGATCGGTGTTATTTGGTTCGCTGGCGATCCGCGTTTCATCGGGCTCATCGCCGCGTCCACACGCGATGAAGGTGTGCCTTGCCGCATGCATGTTCTTGAACAGCGGACAGGGCTGCAGGATGGTCAGAGCCTTACGGACTGGGGTGTCACTCCGGAGGATATCGAGCGCGGTCGACGCGTAGGTATTTACCCAGCCCATTCTTGACACACGTTCGGAATAAACTTTGAAGACTCCCGCATTTGTCCTGCACGACTCAGTCAATGACCCCCAAGCGGAGCTCTGGTTTGCTCAACCCGCTGGCTTCACCGATCTCCCCTTCAAAGTGTTTCTTTCCGAGCCCGGATCCCCAGCCGCCGACAACCTGCGTGCGGCAGTTGCTCCGTTTCTCGACTCGGCGCCGAATGAACTGGTGCGCCAGCAGTTCATTGCCAACGTCGCGTCAGGGCAGCAGTTGCTCGGAGCACTCCACGAGGTTGGTACGGTGCACTGTTCCATCGGTCTGCACCGCGATGATGTGGATGACGCGGGTGCGAACATCGGCCAGCCGTTGCTCTCCTTCTTCACGATCTCCTGGCGTGACACTGCCGTCTCTCCGCGCGGCGTCACGGCCGCCCGCGCGGTGACGTCCGCCGTCGGGCACACACGCATCGAATTTCTCGAGCTCCCTTGTGGGCCTGCGACGCTCAGCGAGAGCACGCTGAGTCCGCCAGCCGAAAGTGGCCTTTCACAGCAGCCCCTCCTCCAGGTCCACGCGCACCTGCCTCATCCTGACTGCAAGCGCATGGCTGTTCTGACGGTCAGCACGACAGCGGTGGCCCGCAGAGCGGAGTACCGCGGGATTCTCCAGCAAATTGCCGAGACAGTCAGCTTCGAGAATCCGCTGGACTTCGTGACGAGTGAGGATCGTTGACACAGAACAAGGAATCCATGGATGGAGTAGCGGCAGGGCGCTTTCAAAGCGCTGCAGCTCATGAATTTATGCAGGTCACGGCCGTGCGACGGTGTATCGGTGACCCGTCACGTACGCGAGCGCAACGGCCACGCGCCGCGTCCTGAATGCGGTCTGCCCGGGCGGGCTCGCCGACCTGCTCGGCACCGATCCGGCCGGGGCCAGCACCCCTCGCGGTGGACGGCAAGAGCGCCCGGGGCGCGCGCACCGTCACCGGACCGGCCGCGCACCTGCTGGCCGCTATGGCGTTTGAGCCGCAGCAGCAAAATCGGAGAAAATGGGCGAAAGGTGCACGGTCAAGGAACGGGAACTCCCGTGGCCACGCCCCATCCTCCGCTGCCCTGGGCTTTACAAACCGCCGTCCAGCATCCGCCCACTCGTCAGGCAATGAGGCGTCGGCTCGAAGGCCTTGCGGGCCCCGAGATGCCGCCAACGCGAAACCGCGCGTGGCAACAGGGCCCGATGAATGGCCGGATGAGTACCGTGAACGCGCCAGTACTGCCCAGACGTAGGTGAGGTGTGTGTGCCGTGCGGAAAGTCGTCCTGATGATGTCCATCTCCCTCGACGGGTACTTCGAGGGACCCAACCGTGAGATCGACTGGCATCTCGTCGACGAAGAGCTTCACCGGTACTTCAATCAGAAGGCCAAGGCCATGGGTGCCTTTCTTGAAGGGCGTGTCACCTATCAGCTCATGGCCGACTTCTGGCCCACCTACGATGCCGGCGCCGAAGCCGACAGTACGGACCCCATGGTCGAGTTCGCCGGGATCTGGCGGGACATGCCGAAGTACGTGTTCTCCCGGACCTTGGAGCATGCCGACTGGAACACGACCATCGTGAGGGAGGTCGTCCCGGAGGAGATTCGGGCGCTCAAGGCGCAGGCCGACGGGGACATGGCGGTCGGCGGTGCCGAGCTCGCCGCCGAGTTTCTGCGGCACGACCTCGTGGACGAGTTTCATCTCTGCGTCCACCCCGTGCTGATCGGACGAGGCCGGCCGCTCTTCACCGAGGCCGACCACCTCACCCGGCTCCAGCTCGTCGAGACACGTACCTTCGGCAACGGCGTCGTACTCCTGCGGTACGAGCGAGTCGGCGGCGGTCGGTAGCGGTATCGGCGCGGGTCGTTGTCAGTGGTCCCTGCCAGACTCCCCGCATGACGACCGACAGCGTGACCGACGGCAGGGCCGGCAACGACGTACAACTCCGTGACGTCGTCGAAGCCGATCTGGAGTTCCTCCTCGCCTACGAGCATGATTCGGAAGCTGTACGGCGGTCGCGGTTCACGCCCCGACCGAGGGACGCCTTCATGGCGCACTGGAAGACGAAGATCCTCGGCGACAGCACCGTTTTCGTGCAGACCGTCACCGTGCGCGGTGAGCCCGCCGGCAGCATCGTCGCGTGGTGGGAAGGCGAACAGGGGGTCGGCGGCTATCGCTTCATCGGGTACTGGCTCGGGCGGCCGTACTGGGGAAGGGGCATCGGGAGTGTCGCCCTCGGGCTGTTCCTGTCGCGTGAGACCCATCGGCCCCTCTACGCCGATCCGTTCGCCGGGAACGTCGCCTCCGTCCGCCTTCTCGAGAAGCACGGCTTCCGTTGTACGGGTACCGTCCGTCACGGCGACGACGAACACCTCATGCTCGTCCTGGACGCGGGCCTGTCATAACGGTCATGAGGGTTACGACGGGTCGTACTCGCCCGTCGCTCCGTCGATCAACTCCCGCACGATGTCCATGTGCCCCGCGTGCCGTGCCGTCTCCGCCGTCATGCGGACCAGGACCCAGCGCAGCGAGCACTCGTCGTCCCGCCATGTCGGCTTGCCCAGGGTGTCCAGGGGGAGTTCCGTCAGTACGCGGTCGGCGGCGGCGCGGGCGCGGGCGTAGAAGTCGGTGATCTGGGCGATGGTCTCGTCCGGGCCCGCGGTCATGTCCTCGCCGAGGTACGGGTCGAACCAGAAAGGCTCCGGCTCGCGGCCGAACGTCTCCACGAACCAGCCGTACTCCACCGACGCCAGGTGCTTCACCAGCCCCAGCAGGCTTGTGCCTGACGGTGTCATCGATCTGTGGGCCTGCTCCTCGTCCAGGCCCTCCAGTTTCCACAGCACCGCGTCCCGTTCCTGGTCGAGCTTCGCGCGCAGTGTCGTCGTCTCGTCGTCGGCGTACAACATGTCCCGCACCACCTCCGCTTTCCCTATCCGCTGTCCGTCTCCGCTTTACGGCCCGGCTGTCACCGTGGCGAAAATTAGCAGCGGGTACTGACAGCCGCCTGCGAATATCACCCCCATGTCCTTGCCCGATCCCGTACCCGAAACCGGGCCCACGTCCGCGTCCGCGCCCACCTTCGAGCAACTCCTCGCCGAAGGGGCCGCCGTTCCCACCGACGGCTGGGACTTCTCCTGGTTCGACGGTCGGGCCACCGAGGCTCGGCCCTCCTGGGGGTATGCCCGGGCCATGGGGGAGCGGCTGGCCGGTGTGTCCGCAGCGCTCGATGTGCACACCGGGGGCGGTGAGGTCCTCAACACCGCCCCGAAGCTGCCGCCGCTCACCGTCGCCACCGAGGGCTGGCCGCCGAACGTCGCCAGGGCCACCGCCCTGCTGCATCCGCGCGGCGCGGTCGTCGTCGCCGTACCGGACGACGCGCCGCTGCCCTTCGCAGCCGACGCCTTCGACCTGGTCGTCAGCCGGCACCCCGTAGTCCCGCACTGGACCGAGATCGCCCGTGTCCTGCGGCCAGGCGGTACGTACTTCGCCCAGCATGTCGGGCCGGCCAGCGCGTACGAACTGGTCGAGCACTTTCTTGGACCACAGCCCGACCAGCAGCGCAGCGCTCGCCACCCCGACCGTGAGCGTGCCGGTGCGGAAGCCGCCGGGCTGGAGATTGTCGACCTGCGCGCCGAGCGGCTGCGCATGGAGTTCTACGACATCGCCGCTGTCGTGCACTTCCTGCGCAAGGTGATCTGGATGGTGCCCGGGTTCACCGTGGAGGCCTATCGCCCCCAACTCCGGTCCCTGCACGAGCTGATCGAGGCCGAGGGTTCGTTCGTGGCGCACAGCAGCCGCCATCTGTTCGAGGCTCGCAAGCCCTCCGTCTGACAGGCCTCGGGGACAATCAGGGATATTCGCGTCATTTCATGGCTTAATGCAGGCAAACATCCGGATATCGCTCAGGCCCATCTCAACGCGTCCGAATATTGGCGAAATCTCGGCACTCTCGCTCGATGCGCGAGAGATGTGTGCGTATGCCCGAAAAGGCTTCACGAGGTTTCCACATCGTTATCGCGAGGGTTCGTGAGCATGGGTCGCCGTCGCGTAAATTTGAGTAAAGGGCAATTCGCGTGAGCAAAGTGCGCGGGTGGTACCGCGCGGAGGAGGGGCCTGCGCGGTGCCAGGCCCACCCTCTCCGGGGCTCGTCGGAGTTCGCCCCGCTCCTGCTCAGCGGCCCTCCGGCGGTGCGTCGTCGGTGTGGATCGAAAGCCGCACTCCCCGTCGAACCCCCCACCTCTCCAGGGCTCCGGCCTCCGCCTCCAGGATCGACCGCACCCAGGGGCGGGGTAGTCCAACTCGGCCCGGGCGCATGGTTCTTACCGCCCGGACCCGCGTGTTTGCGTCCAGGTAGGCGACGTCGATCGCGAACCGCATCCCGAACGTGTGTATGGAACTCGCGGGCTTCAGGAGCAGTGCGCCCTCGATGCCGTCCCGGCCCAGCAGGCCGCGCCGGCGCGCTCGGCCCGACTCGGCGAGCTCCAGCAGTACCGGTTCCGGGGTCTGGGGCGTGGTGAACGAGGCCATGACTGCGAAGTTAGCGACGGCGTCAAGCGGGCGTTCGCGACGGGGTCGCCCCTGGGAGGGACGCCGCGTTCGGGGTGCCGCCCGCGGGTGTCCGGCACTCGAATGGCGCTGTAGCGCCCGGGGGTGTGCATCGTGAGGTGAAACGTGCTGGATGCCTCCGGATTCCCTCGGATCCCCCGAATTTTCCTGGGAATCAGCTGTTTTCCGGCCATGATCCGGCCATGAAAACCCCGTTCCGAGGCCATCCACGCGTTGTCGGGTGACTTCGGAGAGTAGTTGTTCCGCGCTGATGCACACAGCATCACTCACGAAGGGTTATGGTGGAAACCCCCCCTCGGGCCGGTCCGTCTCCCCCCCACGGACCGGCCCGTTTTTTGTGCCCGGACGAGCCAGCCGGATACCGCCGCTCTCCAACCCTCCCGCTCCGGGCCTCTCTCATCTCGGCCGCCTCCCGCTCCGACCCTCTCGCGCGGCCCTCTCCCGCTTCCGACCCGCCTCCGCACCCTCACCCCCGATCCACCTCCCCAACCCCCCTCCCCGGGCACGCGCTCCCGTTGCCCACGCCCGAATTCCCCAGGCCCGACACGCACGCCCCCATTCGCTCAGGCCCGCCCCCCCCCGGCACGCCGACCCCGCACGCCCGACCCCGTACGCCCGACCCCGTACGCCCGACCCCGTACGACCGGCCCCCGCACGACCGACCCTCGTACGCCCCTATTCGCTCGGGCTGATTCCCGCACGCCCGAATCCCCCGCCCAGTTCCCCGGCCTCGAGGCTCCCCAGTCCCGACTCCCCCCGCCCAGTTCCCCGGCCCCGAACACCCCCAGTCCCAAATCCCCCGCGCCCAGTTCCCCGGCCCCCTTCCCGCGCCCCCATCCCCCGCCCCCGAACCCCACTCCCCTTCCCCCAGGCGCAAGACCCCCCGCCGCGCAGCGGTACGCTTCCCCCTCCGGGGATCGCCACCCCCGAGGACCGCCACGGGCAGGGACCGCGGGCCAGGGATTGCGCTCGGCCGCGCCTGTCCGATCCGTACGGAGGGGCTGACAAACACGTGAAGCTGCGCGACAACCTGCGCCGGCTGCTGGTCAGGGTCTACACACGCAGGGTCGAGGGTCATCTCGACCACGACCAGGTGCCCAAGCACATCGGCGTCATCGTGGACGGCAACCGGCGCTGGGCGAAGGCGGCGGGCTCCACCACCGCCCAGGGGCACAAGGCCGGCGCGGACAAGATCGAGGAGTTCCTCGGCTGGTGCTCCGAGACGGACGTCGAGGTCGTCACCCTCTGGCTGCTCTCCACGGACAACCTCACCCGCTCGCAGGAAGAGCTGGCCCCGCTTCTCGGAATCATCGAGAACGTCGTGACCTCCCTCGCCGCCGACGGCCGTTGGCGCGTCCACCACGTCGGCAACCTCGATCTGCTCCCGGGTCGGATGCAGACCCAGATCAAGGAGGCCGAGGAGTCCACCGCGCATGTGACAGGCGGAATACTGGTCAACGTCGCCATCGCGTACGGGGGTCGGCAGGAGATCGCCGACGCCGTGCGGTCGATGATGCTGGACGCCCACGACAAGGGCACCTCGCTGGAGGAACTCGCCGAGAGCGTCGACATCGACATGATCGGCAAGCACCTCTACACCAGCGACCAGCCCGACCCCGACCTCGTCATCCGTACCAGCGGCGAGCAGCGGCTGTCCGGGTTCATGCTCTGGCAGACGGCCCACTCGGAGTACTACTTCTGTGAGGTCTTCTGGCCGGCCTTCCGCAAGGTCGACTTCCTGCGCGCCCTGCGCGACTACGCGGCTCGCCACCGGCGGTACGGCGGCTGAGCGGCCCGCTCCGCAGGCTGTTCACCGGCCTTGCCCCTGAGGTCGAGGGTGCGGAAGTAACAAGGAGTTCACCAGCGCGCCGCCATGCGGCGTGGCATGGTCGCGCATGTTCGAGGGCATAAGCCAAGCAGGTCGACACCCGAACCACGGGTGTCGTATCTCAGCGGACGGCACGGGGCCGTCCGCCCGGGAGGCCCTTTGCACCAGCCCGACCGTGTGGTCACAGCACGGGCGAACAGGCGGAGGGCCGGTTCTCGGCCCGCGCACAGCGGCCGTCGACCGGTCCAGATCTCCTTCGTCGCTCCCCGACCTCATCCGAGGGGGTACGTCCTTCCGTGGTGACCAGCACAAAGCGCCGTATGCCAGACCGGCGCACCTATGTTCTCGACACCAGCGTCCTGCTGGCCGATCCAGGCGCCCTGAACCGCTTCGAGGAGCACGAAGTCGTGCTGCCGATCGTCGTGGTCACGGAACTGGAGGCCAAGCGGCACCATCCCGAACTCGGGTACTTCGCCCGGCAGGCGCTGCGCCTGCTGGACGAGTTCCGGGTCCGGTTCGGTCGTCTCGACGCCCCGATCCCGATCGGGGATCTGGGTGGGACCGTCCGTGTCGAGCTCAACCACTCGGACCCCAGCGTGCTGCCAAGCGGCTATCGCCTGGGGGACAACGACTCCCGCATCCTCGCGGTCGCCCGCAACCTGCAGGCCGAGGGGTACGACGTCACCGTCGTGTCGAAGGACCTGCCGCTCAGGATCAAGGCCTCGTCCGTCGGTCTCCTCGCCGAGGAGTACCGCGCGGAACTGGCCATCACGGGCTCCTCCGGCTGGACCGGAATGTCCGAACTGACCCTGGCCGGCGAGCAGGTGGACCTCCTCTTCGAGGAAGGGCACGCCTACGTCCCCGAGGCCGCCGAACTGCCGGTCCACACCGGTCTGACGATCCAGTCGGAGCGCGGCAAGGCCCTGGGGCGCGTCACGTCCGAGGGCAACGTCCGCCTCGTACGAGGGGATCGTGAGGCGTTCGGTATCAAGGGGAGGAGTGCCGAGCAGCGGATCGCGCTCGACATCCTGCTCGATCCGGACATCGGGATCGTGTCGATGGGCGGCCGGGCCGGCACCGGCAAGTCGGCGCTCGCGCTGTGCGCGGGGCTGGAAGCCGTGCTGGAGCGGCGGCAGCACCAGAAGGTGATGGTCTTCAGGCCGCTGTACGCGGTGGGCGGGCAGGAGCTGGGCTATCTGCCCGGCTCGGAGTCCGAGAAGATGGGCCCCTGGGCCCAGGCGGTCTTCGACACGCTGTCCGCGGTCACCAGCCGCGAGGTCATCGAAGAGGTCACCGCGCGCGGCATGCTCGAAGTGCTGCCCCTCACCCACATCCGCGGCCGGTCGCTCCACGACGCGTTCGTGATCGTGGACGAGGCACAGTCGCTGGAGCGGAACGTCCTGCTCACGGTGCTGTCCCGGATCGGCGCCAACTCGCGGGTGGTCCTCACCCACGACGTGGCGCAGCGGGACAACCTGCGCGTCGGCCGGTACGACGGTGTCGTCGCCGTCGTCGAGAAGCTGAAGGGCCACCCGCTCTTCGCGCATGTCACCCTCAACCGGTCCGAACGCTCCCAGATCGCCGCCCTGGTGACCGAAATGCTGGAGGACGGGCACATCTGACCCTCCATGGGTGAATAGGGAGTCGGTATATCGGCGCCGTCCGGCAAAAGGCGAAGAGCCTAGCCGGACGGCGCTTCCGCGTCTGCGGCTTTCCTCAAATCACTGGGGGCAAACGAGGTGTGAGCTTTCACACGCAACTCAGAATTGCCACCCGGCGTCCGGTTACGGCAGAGTCTCACTCCTGTCAGGCCCCGCATACGGCACATCTGTATCCCCAGTAGTACGGCACCACAGAAGCACCGCCTTCAACTCCATACCGCCGCCGTATGCCGCCCGCGCACCACGCGGCGCTCCCCGCAAGGGAGTTGCCCACCGGGCCCGTGCCTCCCGTGACCCGCAGTTGGGAGGCCAGTGTCTCGGGGCAAGATTGCGTCCGCCAAGGTCACCGAAGCGGGCGATGCTGGAAGGAAACCGTGTGAGCCGGATTTCGGTCCGGGGACTGGCAGTGGCTTCGGCCACCGCGGTCACCGCTGTCGGCGCAGTTACGGGTGTGGCCTCGGGCCAGACCGGGACCCCCCAGGACGCCGAGGCACTGGTGGGCGACACCACGCTGCTCACGGACATCCCCGTGGGTTCCCAGGCCGAGGTGCAGACCGCGTCCCTGACGCAGCAGGCCGACATTCAGGCCATCGCCGCCGACGCCACCGCAAAGAAGGACGCCGAGGAGTCTGCGCGCAAGCAGGCGGCCAAGGACGCGGTGGCCAAGCAGAAGGCCGCCGAGAAGGCCGAGGCCGAGGCAAAGGCGCGCAAGGAAGCGGAAGAGGCGGCCAGCCGTTCCGCGACACGTGACGCGTCCAGCTTCCCGCAGCAGGCCTCGTACTCGATCGCCGAAGTCCAGGACATGGCGCGCCAGATCGTCCCGGCCGACCAGTTCCAGTGCTTCAGCAACATCGTGGACCACGAGTCCAGCTGGAACTACCAGGCGGACAACCCCAGTTCCGACGCGTTCGGCCTGGTGCAGGCGCTTCCGGGTTCCAAGATGTCCTCGGCGGGAGCCGACTGGGCGACGAACCCGGCCACCCAGATCAAGTGGGGCCTGAGCTACATGAACGACCGCTACGACAGCCCGTGCGGCGCGTGGAACTTCTGGCAGGCCAACCACTACTACTAGGCCTCCAGGGTTTTCCGGGTCCGCCGAGTCTCCCGCGCCCCGGTTCTCTCAACCTTTCCGAGCCCCTCACCGTCCTTCGGTGGGGGGCTTCGGCCGTGTACGGTCAGATACGGACCGTCGCTCCCGTGGCTCGCGAGCTGTAGGGGAGAGCGGTGGGCAGAGGGAGAGACGGGGGACGAGGGCGGATCATGTCGCGAGTGCCGCATTGGCTCGGCCGGGCCGGTGCCCGGCTGACCGAGATGGGTCAGCGGTTGGACGCACGCCGGGCCGAGGTGGAGAAGGAGCACACGGACGTCGCGCACGATATGCACGACGTGAACGTCACGGATGACGTGCACCTGCCGCACGGCACCGAACCGGCGCGACAACAACCGGGCATCTCACCGATCGCGACATCCCCCGAGACCTCCCCGGCGACTTCAGCCGCGCCGTCCCCCACGCCGTCCTCCCCGCCCGACCACGGGTCCGAGCGGGAGCGGTCTCCCGCCGCCGCGACCACCACCACCCTCACCGGTCCTGGCGCGGTCGCGGTCCGGCCCGAGCCCGCTTCCGTCGTCCCGTGGGGCGTACGCGTCGCGGCCGAGGCGGGCTGGCGGCTGCTGGTGCTCGCGGGCACCGTCTGGGTGCTGATGCGGGTCATCAGCGCCGTCCAACTCGTCGTCTTCGCCTTCGTGGTGTCGCTGCTCATCACGGCGCTGCTCCAGCCGACGGTGGCCCGCCTCACCCGCTGGGGCATGCCGCGCGGGCCCGCGACCGCGCTCACCGCGATCCTCGGGTTCGTCGTCATGGGGCTCATCGGCTGGTTCGTGACCTGGCAGGTCATGGAGAACATCGACAACCTCGCCGACCAGATCCAGGACGGCATCGACGAGCTGCGCAACTGGCTGCTCAAGAGCCCCTTCCACGTCACCGACAAGCAGATCAACGAGATCGCCGAGAACCTGCGCGACGCGGTCGGCGCCAACACGGACGAGATCACCTCGGCCGGCCTGGAGGGCGTCACGGTCATCGTCGAGGGGCTGACCGGCATACTGCTGGCCGCCTTCTCGACCCTCTTCCTCCTCTACGACGGCAAGCGCATCTGGCAGTGGACGCTGAAGCTGGTCCCGGCGGCGGCCCGTCCCGGGGTCGCCGGCGCCGGTCCGCGGGCGTGGCGCACGCTGACGGCGTATGTGCGCGGCACGGTGATAGTGGCTCTGATCGACGCCATCTTCATCGGCCTCGGCATCTACTTCCTGGATGTGCCGATGGCCGTCCCGCTGGCCGTCTTCATCTTCCTGTTCTCCTTCATCCCGCTGGTCGGCGCGGTCGCCTCGGGCGCCCTGGCGGTGGTGGTGGCGCTGGTGACACAGGGTGTCCTCACGGCGGTGCTGGTGCTGGCGGTCGTCCTGGCCGTGCAGCAGATCGAGGGCCACATCCTGCAGCCGTTCATCCTGGGCCGGGCGGTCCGGGTCCACCCGCTGGCGGTGGTGCTGTCCGTCGCGGCGGGCGGCATGGTGGCGGGGATCGGCGGCGCGGTGGTCGCCGTACCGCTGGTCGCGGTGACGAACACGGTCGTCGGCTACCTGCGCGCGTACTCCCAGGCCCACACCCAGGAAACGGCGTCCCTACGCCACGCCCCACCGCCGCGCGGAGCGACATCGGCAGAAATCGCCCTGACCAAGTCCCAACAACGCGCCGAGCCAACCGATGCCCCCAAGGGGCCGTAGGCCCCCTCAAGGGGCGCGGGGAACTGCGCGACCAGCCACAGCGAACCGGCGGTCGACGCGCAGCGCACACCAACGCACCTCACCCAAAGGTCAGTTGAGCACCTTCAGGGCGGGCCCCAACGCGATCAGCAACGGGATCAGCGGGGCCAGGCCGGCGGCCAGGAGCGCGGCGGCGCGGTACGGCACGTCAAGGCGCGGCGGAGGCGCGAGCAGCCGCTCGACCCGGTCACCCAGCTGCCCCCGGGTGCACGCGCAGGACAACACGCCCCGGTGACGGTTGAGTTCGATCAGGGCGAGCGCGGTGGTGCGGTGGCCGCAGCGCCGGGAAGCCGTGTCGTCGGCGGCCAGTTCGACCAGGCGGTGCGTCTGGTCCCGGAAGTGCGTGAAGACCGGGACGCGCGGGAAGCCGGTGGCGAGCGCCTGCGAGAGATGCAGCAGCCAGTCGTGGCGGGCGCGGGCGTGACCGAGCTCATGGGCGAGTACGGCGTCCAGCTCATGGTCCGAAAGCCGGCGCAACGCGCCCGTGGTGACGACGAGTTGAGGCGTCGGCCCCGGCATCAGCCAGGCGTCGGGATACTCGTCCTCCAGAACCAGCAGCGGCCCCTGGGCGGCCGGAAGACCGGCGGGCAGATCCGGCGCACGCTCCCGCAGATGTACGCGTCGCAGCCGGCGCCGTCTGCGCGCCTCGGCGAGTTCCCGGGCGAGCATGGCGACCGTCCAGGCCGCCCCGCAGGCCAGCAGCAGCGTCAGTACGGTGAGCCAGACGGGCGCCCGCCCCAGCTGGTAGGCGGCGGTGACCGAGGGCGGCGCGGGCGCGAAGGCGTGGGCGCGAACCGTGCCGAACGCGGCCGTCGCGCCCAGCAGCAGGGCGGCGAGGCAGCACACCAGCACGGTGGCGACCAGGCACTGCCACACCCACAGCCCCAGCACGGGCTCCCGGTCGGGCCACCCGGCCCGGGTCAGCACACGCGGCAGCACGGCGGCGGCCGTCAGGGCGACGGCGGCCATCAGCACCAGGACGACGGTCATGCGGGCGGCTCCCTCTGACGGATGAACACGGTCCTCGCGGCCGGTACCACGAAGGCGGCGACGAACGGGGTGAGGGTCGGCCCATTGTCGGACGTACCGCGAGCCGCGTCCAGTCACCCGCCCGGCCCGTGACGCCTGCTCCACTACTCCGCGAGGATCGCCTCCGCGTCCAGTGTCGTGCCGACGGCCTGGACGACCGCCGCGATCCTGAACGCCGCCTGCACCGTCTCCCGGTCGACCCCCGCCGCCCGCAGCACCCGTTCGTGGGCGTCCAGGCAGGCGCCGCAGGCGTTGATCGCCGACACCGCCACCGACCACAGCTCGACGTCGGTCCGCTCGACGCCGGGATCACCGAGCAGGTTCGCCCGCAGACCGGCGCGCAGCCGCCCGTACTCCGGGTCGGAGAGCAGATGGCGAGTGCGGTGGAAGACGTTGCTCACCGCCATCGAGGCGGCGGTCGCGCGGGCGGCCGTGTACGCCTCCGGGGAGAGCCACGCCCTGGCCTCCGGCCCCAGCTCGCGCAGTACGCGAGGTGAGCGGGACGCGATCGCGCAGACCAGCACGGTGCCCCACAGCCGCTGCCCGGTGAGCCCGGAGCCGTCGATGGCCCTCCCCAGGTTGACGCGCAGGTCCGCCGCGTAGTCCGGCAGAGCGGACTTCAGTTCGGCGAGGCCCATACCCAGTCACCACCATTGATCGGGAGAATCACTACACTCTGCCATGTTGATCCGTGAAAGCTATCAAACTGTGAGTGAGGAGTACGGCATGGCCGCGGCCAGGAACACCGACGGGCGCCGTCGGCCCAGTCTCGCCCAGCTGCGCGCCTTCGTCGCCGTCGCCGAGCAGTTGCACTTCCGGGACGCCGCCGCCGCGATCGGCATGAGCCAGCCGGCCCTCTCGGGTGCCGTCGCCGCCCTGGAGGAGGCGCTCGGCGTGACCCTCGTCGAGCGCACCACCCGCAAGGTGCTGCTGTCGCCCGCCGGTGAGCGGCTCGCCGTACGCGCCCGGGCCGTGCTGGAGTCGGTCGACGCGCTGATGGAGGAGGCCGAGGCCGTGCGCGCGCCCTTCACCGGGGCCCTGCGGCTCGGGGTGATCCCGACCGTCGCGCCCTACCTCCTGCCCACCGTCCTGCGACTGGTCCACGACCGCTACCCGGACCTCGACCTCCAGGTCCACGAGGAGCAGACCGCCGGCCTCCTGGACGGGCTCACCACGGGCCGGCTCGACCTGCTGCTGATCGCCGTACCGGCCGGACAGGCCGGAATCGTCGAACTCCCCCTGTTCGACGAGGACTTCGTGCTCGTCACGCCCCTCGGGCATCCGCTCGGCGGCCTCACGGACATCCCGCGCGAGGCGCTGCGCGAGCTCGACCTGCTGCTTCTCGACGAGGGGCACTGTCTGCGCGACCAGGCGCTCGACATCTGCCGCGACGCCGGGCGCGCCGACGCCCCGGTCACCGCGACGGCCGCCGGTCTGTCCACCCTCGTCCAGCTCGTGGCCGGCGGCCTCGGGGTGACGCTGTTGCCGCACATCGCCGTCAAGGTCGAGGCGGGCCGCGACGACCAGCTCCGCACCGGCCGCTTCGCCGCCCCGGCCCCGGCCCGCCGGATCGGCCTCGCGATGCGCGCGGGCGCCGTGCGGGGCGCGGAGTACGAGGAGCTGGCGGTGGCTCTGCGGGAGGCGCTGAGGCCGTTGCCGGTACGGGTGTTGGGCGACTGAACAGGTGACTGTTCGATCAAATGAGCGTCGAACAACGACTGTTGGGCGGCGATAGAACTCAAGTTCCGTCAGGTGACAAGACCCCGGCCTGAATATGCGCCCGGACTGATACACATACCCCCTCAGTGCTACGCGTCAGGCGTATGTGCGAAATGCCGATGGGCAAGGTCAAGGGGAGTGATGTCGGTCATCCGCGATTCCGTATCCTCCCCGGACTGCCCGCCCCCGGATTCCCTGTCCCCGGACTCCCTCGGCCGGATCGGCTACGAGCTGCTGCTGAACTCGCTGGCCGACTGTGGGCGCGAGGAGTTCACCGGGGCGCTGCGCGCGTCCGGCAGTCCCGGTGGCACCTTTCATTTCCGGCGGGGTCTCGTCGTCGGCGCCGAGAGCCCGGGCGCCCCCGCCCCGGAGGCCCTGCTGCTGCGCTCGCGCCGGATCAGCGGGGAGGAGTGGGCCGAGCTGGTGCGGGAGGCGGGGGGAGCGCGCTGGCCGGGCGCGGAGCTGATCAGGCACGGGTACGCGGGCGCCGTCCAGCTGCGCGTCGTCTGCATGATGGCGTTACGGGACGCCGTCTTCGCGGTCGTGGCGGGCCGGGTGGACGCCTGTGAACGCGACCCCGGGGCCGAGCCGTTGGCCCCCGTCCCGGTGGGGGAGGGGCCGGTCCGGCTGCTCCAGGACGCCAACCGCAAGCTCGCCGCCCTCGCCGCCCTGCCCCACCCGGTACGTCCGAACCGTGAGCGCCCGAGCCCGAGTTCGGCGACGGTGGCGGTCGGCGAGGGTCAGCTCACCCCCGTACAGCAGGAGTTGCTGGCCCAGGCAGACGGCCGCCGGACCGCTCGTGACCTGGCCTTCCGTACCGGGCGGGGGGTGTACACGGTGACCGTCGAGGTGGCGCGGATGGTCGGGGCCGGGCTTCTGGAGTGCGCCGAGGGAGCAGGGCCCCTTCCGGTCGTACGGGTGCCGGAGGAGGGACTGCGGCAGCGCCGGCCGCCGCCCCCTCAGCCTCCGGCGCCGCCCCTGCCCCCGCCTCCTCCGCCCCCTCCTCCGTCGCCGCGGGTCGATCCGGCCGTCGTCACCGCGTTGGCCGCCGTCCTCGCCTCCGACGCACCGGCCGTGCAGCGTCCCGTGCCCCGGCCGCAGGCTCCCGCTCCCGCACTGCCCCGCCGTGAACCCGGCGCCAGTGGCATCACCGAATCTCTCGCCCCGGAAAAGCGCGGGGCGAGCTGGAAAGGGTTCTTCCGCATGCGGAACGGAACCCATGGCAATTCGTAGCAGCTCATTGAAGTTCATGAAGTCATAGGGGAGTTGAGTACATGGACCACAAAGCGCTGGCCATGGAAATGCGCGACCTGCGCGAAAAAGTGGACGGAATCACCGACACGGCGATTGCCGCGACCGACGGACTGCTCATAGCGGCGGACACCGCGGAGTCGATCGACCCCGAGGGCCTCGCCGCCATCGCCGCCGCAGGACTCGGCCTCGCCCGCCGGGCCGCCGAGGCGACCGGACGCGGCACCCTGCGCCGGACGGTCACCTACGGCAGCCAGGGCTGCGCCGCGTTCTACGCCGTCGGGGACATGGCGCTGATGGTCGTACTCGGCGACGAGGGCGTCGACCTGGAGCGGCTGCACAGGGCGACCCAGCCGGCGCTGCGCCGGATCGGCACGATCCTCACCGCGCCGGACCCGGCCGTGGCGACCGAAGGAGTGTGAAGGAAGGGATGGGGACGAAACGCATGACCGCAGGCTTCTCCGACCAGGTCATGAGCCTGGTCAAGGCACTCCGTACCGATGCCCCCGAGTGTGTCGCGTCCGGGGTGGTCGACATGGCCACCGGGATGCTTCTCTCGTACGAGACGGTCGACAGCCATCCGCCGGAGGTGCTGGACCTGCTGGCGGGCGCGACTCTCGACCTGTTCCAGGGCCGTACGGTCGTGATGATCGAGGACGTGTTCAAGGAACGGCGGGGCGTCCAGAGCGACGAGCACTTCTTCCAGGAGATCCTCGTCAACAGCGAGAACCTCACTCACCTGTTCGTGCGGCTGAACGAGCAGCAGGACGTCGTCGCCGTGGTCGTCTGCCGCAAGGCGGTCAACGTCGGCATGCTCTTCGCCCAGGTGCGGCGGGTGGTCAAGGAGTACAGCCTCTGAGCGACTGAGCCCCTCCCCAGGAAACCGAGGTCCTGGAGAGGGGCCCGTGCGCCGGCCGGATCGGGGGAGCCGGACGCGGGGGAGGACGGCTACTCGGTCCGCAGGCCGTCCGGTCGCATCAGCCGCAGCAGCGGTGGCAGGCTCAGCGCCGTCACCAGCAGTACGACACCCGCGCCGATGCCGGTCATCGTGAGTACGGCGGCCCCGTCGACGCCGATCGACCTGCTCGTCATCTTCAGCAGGACGACGCCCAGGACCAGCCCCACCACCGTCGACAGCAGCAGTCCCAGTCCGACAGGGATCGCCGTCTGCCACAGCACCGACAGGCTCAGGGTGCGCCGCCGGGTGCCGAAGGCGACCAGGGACGACAGCAGCTTCCGGCGCTCACGCAGCTGCTCCAGCTGGGAGACCAGCAGACTCACCCCGATCAGCAGCAGGACGACGGTGGAGCCGACGAACAGGCCGGTGCGGATCGAGTTGAACTGCTTGGTGCGGTTGGTGGCCGTCCAGGTCTGGGGATCCGCCAGGGGGTCGATCCGCGCCGCTGTGTTGCGGACCAGGTCGGGGGCGTCAGCCACCCGGGGATCGAGGCTGACGAAGATACGTCCGGCGGCCTGCGCCACGATCTCCTTGGGCAGGGCGCCCGGTGTGGCGAGGAGGCCACCGTTCTCGCCCCCGGCCGGGTCCTCGCGCGAGGCGGCCTGCTTGAGGCCCGCCGGCACCGTCCAGGCGACCGCCGGTTTCTCGGACTCCAGACTGCGCGGGCTGATCCACACCTTCAGGCCCGGTTCGACCGCCAGAGCCGTGTCCGTCTCGTAGTCGGCACCCCGAACGGCGAAGACGTCGCCGTCCCGGCAGGAGGGGAGCCGGCCCACCTCGCGCAGCGCCACGCAGTCGCCGATGGTCACCTCGGTGTACTTCTGCGCGGACTTGGGCTTCTCGCCCAACGAACCGTAGAAGAGAACGGTGACCTTCCGAACACCCTCGGTTTCAGCGATGTGTCGGCCCGCCGGGAGGAGCGGGACGTCTTCGGGTACGCCGACCTCCATCTGGGCCCGCTCGACATTCTGTCTCGACGGGGTCTCGTAGGCGCCGGAGACCCCTGTGAAGAACATCTGCAGCGCGATCGCGCCGGCCACCGCCACCGCGATGCCGTTCACCATGCGGGCCGCCGTGCCGCTGCTCAACTGAAGCCGTCGGACGGCCAGTTGCCAGGAAAGTCCACCGGAGCCGAGCCGGGCGACCGCTGCCTCGACGACCCAGGGCAGAAGCGCGGTCACCCCGATGAGCAGCAGCGAGACACCGACGATGACGAGGAGGTCGTTGAAGTTCCCGGAGTCGTTGCCCTGCCCGATCATGGGGTAGAGCGCCGCGACCCCGCCCAGCGGCAGCAGCAGCCGCCACCACAGGCGACGGCGCGGGGGCCGAGCCGTGCGCACCACACCGAGCGGTTCGATCACCACACCGCGCAGCGCGAACAGGGTGACCAGCACGGCGGCCACCGGCACGACGACCCCGACCAGGACGGCCGGCGCCGGCGCCGGATTCAGGTCGCTGGGGAACACACTCAGGTTGAGGATGGAGATGTATGCCGCTGCCTGACGGCCGATCAGGAAGAAGACGGTGCCGAGGACGAGCCCGACCGCGGCACCGGCGAAGGCCTCGCCCGCGGCGACCCGCCGGGTCATCATGCTGTCGGCCCCGACCAGCCGCAGCGCGGCCAGCCGCCGGTCGCGCCGCTCACCGCCGAAGCGTACGGCCGTGGCGATGAAGACGCCGACAGGCATCAGCAGCACCACGAAGGCCACGAGGGTGAGCAGGATCAGTACAGGATCCATACCCTCGGTCGCCGGATGCGGATCCCCGAACCGGTTGAGCCGCGCCACCACACCGCCGGAGAAATGTTTCGACAGCCCCTCGCCACCCCGGTAGAAGGTGAGTTCGGCCGGTCCGACGAGCCCGCTGTCCTTGATGGTGCCGACGATCCGGTCCGGCAGCCGTTCCCGCAGCAGCTTGCCGTCGTCGGACTTCAGCAGCCGATCGAGAGCGGGCGAGACGAACATCTCCCCGACCGCGGGGAACTTGTCGACCCCTGGCGGCAGGGGTGCCCGTGCCCCTTCGGGTTCCAGTTCCCGCCCGCGTATGTCGTCCGTGCGGAAGGTCGTGTCGACTCTGGCGACGACCAGGGTGTTGTCGGCCTTCGGCAGCTGCTTGTCGACGAACACGACGTCCGTGCGGGCGCTCTCGCGCTCGTGCCGGGCCGCCAGCGCGCTCGGGATGGCGGTCGTCAGCAGCAGCAGCGCCACCCCGAGCCCCACGCCGACGGCCGTCAGCAGAACCCGTCCCCAGCCCTCGCGTCCGCCCGTGAAGGCGAACCGGACCCCCATGCCCAGGTCCTGTGCCCACTGCCGTGCGCTCATACGACGCGCTCCATGTCCCGCGACTTCCCGTCCCGTACGACGACCTCCCGGTCCGAGTAGGCGGCCACCCGTGCCTCGTGCGTGACGAGCACGACGGCCGCGTTGGTCGACCGGGCGGCCTCGGTGAGCAGCTCCATCACGCGCTCGCCGTTGAGCGAGTCGAGGGCGCCGGTGGGCTCGTCGGCGAACAGCACCCGGGGACCGGTGACCAACGCCCGCGCGACGGCGACGCGTTGGCTCTGGCCGCCGGAGACCTCGCCGGGCCGCTTGCCCTTGAGGTCGTCGACCTCGAGCCGTTCCATCCAGGACAGCGCGGTCCGCGCGGCCTCCTTGCGGGAGACCCCGTTGAGACGCAGGGGCAGCGCCACGTTCTCGACGCAGGTGAGTTCGGGGACGAGCTGCCCGAACTGGAACACGAACCCGAACTCGGAGCGCCGCAGCTGACTGCGCCGCGTGTCGCTCATCCCGGCCAGCTCGAGCCCGTCGTACGCGATGGACCCGGAGTCGGGCGGCACGATCCCGGCGAGACAGTGCAGCAGGGTCGACTTGCCGGACCCGGACGGGCCCAGCACGGCGACGACCTCGCCGGGGTGTATCGAGAAATCGGCGCCGTCGAGCGCGTTCGTCGAACCGTAGGTCTTGCGCAGCTCGGTCGCGACGAGCAGGGAACCGGGAGGCGCGGCCATGGGAGCGGTCATCAGGCCGTCACCGCCTGGGCGAGTTTGTCGAGCCGCGCGGCGGTCAGCTCCAGCCAGCGCAGATCGGCTTCGAGATGGAACAGGGCGTGGTCGCAGATGAGCTGGTCGGCGAGGCCGCCCTTGCGCTTGCGCTCGGTCAGCATGCGCATCATCCGCAGATGCTCGGAGCGCTGAGTGTCGAGGATCTCGCCGGCGTTCCGGTGCGTGAGGAGCGCGAGGACGACCTTCGTGTAGAGGACCGACTGCAGATACGGCTCGGGCTTCTCGGGTGTGGCGAGCCACCGCTGTACGTCGGTGACCCCGGCGTCGGTGATCGCGTAGCGCTTCCGCTCGGGCCCGTCGCCGGCCTCGATCCCGTCGACCTCGACGAGCCCGTTCTTCAGCAGCCGGGACATCGTCGAGTAGACCTGCCCGTAGTGCAGCGGGCGATCGTGCCCGAACTTCTCGTCGAAGGCCCGCTTCAGGTCGTAACCGTGTCGGGGGCCGGACTCCAGGAGTCCCAGAAGGGTGTGACCGATGGACATGGGAAGGACTATACGCACGGGGTATACGTGGTGTTTATACGTGCGGTGTATAGGTCGTGGAGGAGGGTGGGACGAAGGGGGCGGCGGGTCGGTGAGTGCGCAGGTGGGGGCCGATTGTCACGGTTCTGTCACCGGCAGCCGTTTCAGGGCCGGACGGGTCTCCCCAGCCCGTCCGGCACTTGGGCGCGATGCCCGTCAGGCCGACGGGGGTCCGGAGGTGGAGCTTCCGGGAGGGCGCCCGCGCCGGGGGATCGGCCCGGCGTCCCCCGGCAGCCGCCCCGCCTCCGCCAGCGCCCGCCGCAGCACGAACTCGATCTGCGCGTTGGCCGAACGCAGCTCGTCCCCCGCCCACCGGGCCAGCGCCTCGTACACGGCGGGGTCCAGCCGCAGCAACACCTGCTTGCGCTGCTGCTGCGGCCGACGCGGGGTGCGCTCGGGCTCTTCGGGCGCCGGGCCCCCGGCGGAATCGCTCACTGGTACAGGGACCCCGTGTTCAGGACCGGCTGGGCCGCACGGTCACCGCACAGCACCACCAGCAGGTTCGACACCATCGCCGCCTTCCGTTCGGAGTCCAGCTCCACGATGTCCTGCTCGGTGATCCGGGCGAGCGCGGCCTCGACCATCCCCACCGCGCCGTCGACGATCAGCCGCCGCGCGGCCACGACCGCCCCCGCCTGCTGCCGCTGGAGCATCGCGGAGGCGATCTCGGGAGCGTACGCGAGGTGGGTGAAGCGGGACTCGATGATCTGCACCCCGGCCGCCGCCACGCGCGCGTGCAGCTCGACGGCCAGCTTCTCGGTGATCTCCTCGGCGTTGCCGCGCAGCGAGAGCCCGTCCTCCTCATGGGCGTCGTACGGGTACTCGATGGCGATGTGCCGGACGGCGGCCTCGGTCTGGGTGGCGACGAAGTCGACGTAGTTGTCCACCTCGAACGTCGCCTGCGCGGTGTCCTTGACCTTCCACACCACGACCGAGGCGAGCTCGATCGGGTTGCCGTAGGCGTCGTTGACCTTGAGGACGGCCGTCTCGTGGTTGCGGACCCGGGTCGAGATCGTGGTGCGCGACGTGAGGGGGTTCACCCAGCGCAGCCCGTCCTGCCGGATCGTCCCCCGATACCGCCCGAAGAGCTGGACGACCCTGGCCTCGCCCGGCGCGACCATGTTCAGGCCGCACATGGCGATGAAGGCGGACAGTGCGATCAGAATGCCGGGGACGATCAGTGCGGCCTTGGCCCCGCCATCGGAGACGGTCGTCGAACTGACGGCCATGCCTATACCGAGTGCGAGTCCGAGCAGTCCCAGCAGCAGGGCGAGTCCGCCGCCGATGCTGTGCGCCCGGGTCTCCCGGATCTGAGGGTCGGGCATGTCGGGCAGATCGACGCCGGGGTCGGTGGTCGGAGTGGAGTTGTCCGTGGTCATGGATGGTTCCCCCGTTTCGTGGCTGGTGCAGCCGGGCGCCGCTGCGGCGCTAGCGGCGTCCTATCTAAGTGATATCACTTTACCCTGCCCGGCAACCTTCCGCACCCTCCAGCGGTCGGTTCCATTGGGGCGGGTGCTGATTGTCACGTCCCGGAAAGACGGGATCGGAATCTCGTCGTCATATCTGCCGGTGTTATTTTTCTGAGCTGACCTGACCCACGAACTTGTGTGCCGTACGAGACGGAACGCAAGAAGGAACCGGAGCGAAGCGACCCATGGGACGAGCGGACGAGAGACGAGCGCGGCAGCAACGCGGTGGCCGCCGCGCGGCGCCCAAGCGTTCGACCCAGCCGGTGTCGACCGGTACCGACGACGCGGCCGGAGCCGAGAGCGGGACCGCGGTCGGCACCGCGACCGCGAGCCTGCCCCAGGGCCGGGCGGCGGCCCGAGCGGCGGCGCGCGGCAAGGGCGGAAAAGGCGGCAAGGGCGGTAAAGAAGGTAAGAGTTTCATCCGCCGGCTGTTCACCTGGAAGAAGATCCTCGGCGCGTTCTTCGGCTTCGTCCTGCTCGGCATGGGCGGCTTCATCGTGCTGTACCTGATGATCGACGTGCCCGCCGCGGGCAACGACGCCGCGAAGCTCCAGAGCAACATCTACAAGTACAGCGACGGAACGGTCCTCGCCCGCACCGGAACGGTGAACCGCGAGATCGTGGACCTGTCCGACGTACCCAAGAAGGTCCAGCTGACCTTCGTCGCGGCCGAGAACAAGTCCTTCTACAAGGACGCCGGCGTCGACCTCAAGGGCACCGCCCGAGGTCTGATCAACACACTGTCCGGCAAGGGCAAACAGGGTGGTTCGACGATCACCCAGCAGTACGTCAAGAACTACTACCTGGACCAGAACCAGACCGTCACGCGCAAGCTGAAGGAGCTGGTCATCTCGCTGAAGGTGGACCGCGAGAAGACCAAGGACTTCATCCTCGCCGGCTACATCAACACCAACTACTACGGCCGCGACTCCTACGGCATCCAGGCCGCCGCGCAGGCCTACTTCCGCGTCGACGCCAAGAAGCTCACCGTCGAGCAGGGCGCCTACCTCGCCGCGCTGCTCCAGGCGCCGAGCCAGTACGACTGGGCGGTCGCCTCCGAGACCGGCAAGAAGCTGGTGACCGCCCGCTGGAACTACGTGCTCGACAACATGGTCGAGGAGGGCTGGCTCGACCAGGCCACGCGCTCCACCATGAAGTTCCCGTACCCGAAGGACCCCAAGGGCGCCCCCGGCCTCGAGGGCCAGACCGGCTACCTCGTCGACGCCGCCAAGAGCGAGCTGGCCAAGCAGCTCGTCGCGGAGGGCACGGCCGACGACGCCGAGGACGCCAAGGCGCAGGTCGACGCGGGCGGCTGGACGATCACGCTCAACATCGACCGCAAGAAGCAGGTCGCGCTGGAGCAGGCCGTCAAGAGCCAGCTCACCAGCAAGCTCGACGCGAAGAAGCGCAAGGTCGACGGCAACGTCCAGGCCGGTGCCGTGTCCGTCGACCCGAAGACCGGTCGGGTGCTCGCGCTGTACGGCGGGGTCGACTACTTCAAGCACTACTACAACAACGCGACCCGGCGGGACTACCAGCCCGCGTCCACCTTCAAGCCGATCATCCTCGCGGCGGCCATGGAGAAGCAGGCACGCACGCAGGACGGCGACCTGATCAACCCGGACACGATCTACGACGGCACGAGCGGCCGGCAGGTGGTGTCCGACGGCAAGAAGGTCGGCTTCGGCCCGCCCAACGAGGACGACGCCGACTACGGCGACGTCACCGTCCAGATCGCGATGAACAAGTCGATCAACTCGGTGTTCGCACAGATGGGCGTCGACGTCGGGATGCCCGAGGTCATGGAGGTCGCGGACGAACTCGGCCTGGACACCAAGGGGCTGCAGGCGGTGCCCGCGCAGACCCTCGGCACGATGGGCGCGAGCCCGATGGAGATGGCCGGCGTCTACGCCACCATCGACAACCACGGCCGCAAGGTCACCCCGGCCATCGTGGGGTCGGCCGAGCACAAGGACCGTACGGTCGAGATGCCCTCGCCGCTCGGCGAGCAGATCATCACCCGCGAGGCCGCCGACGCGGTCACGTCGGTGCTGACGGGCGTGGTCAACGACGGTACGGCCAAAGCCTCGGTGGCTCAGGCGAAGAACCGCAAGAGGCAGCAGGTGGCGGGCAAGACAGGGACATCCGACAAGAACAAGTCGGCCTGGTTCACGGGCTATACGCCGGGCCTTGTCACTTCCGTAGGTCTGTTCGGTGAGGATTTCAAGACCCACGCTCAGGTTCCGCTGTACGGCGCGGGAGGCTTCCCCCGGGTCAACGGCGGCGGTTACCCGGCGAAGATCTGGGCGGAGTACACCTTCGGTGTGATGGACAAGGTGACCAAGTTCGACCTGGACACCAAGCTGGGCGCGGGCGTGAAGCCGACGGCGTCACCGACGCCAACTCCCACGCCGACGCCGACGCCGACGCCGACTCCCACGCCGACCCCGACGCCGACGCCGACTCCCACGCCGACCCCGACGCCGACCCCGACGCCGACCCCGACTCCGACGCCGACCCCGACTCCCACGCCGACGCCGACTCCCACGCCGACCCCGACGGGCCCGGCGGGGGGCATCACCTTCAGTCCCCCCGCCCCGGAAGACGGCCAGTAAGCATGTTTGAGAAGGGACCCAGCCGATCGGTCGGGGCGTTACTCGTACGGCCGATCAGCTGCGCATAGTGCGATGGATCGCGTGTGGTGTGGTTCCGCTCGCCGTCGCCATGTTCGGTGCGAGGCCGATTCGAGCCGCGTTCAGTTCCGACGTCGATCCTTATCCGGTACACGCAGATCGCCTGGGGGCGGGATCAGGTTGTGCTCCTGGGCATGCTGATGAGGCTGATGATCAGTGGCCAGGGCGCCGGCCCAGATCAGGAAGAACGCGGAGGCGGCGACGCAGATTGGCCGTTCCCGTGTGAGGCAACTTCTCCAATGGATGACCTCCTGAAGAGAGGGGGAAGACCGGCGTGTCCGGGGCGCGCTGGGAGAGACGACGGCCGGCTCGTAGTCGCACACGTTGGCTGGGGAAAGAAATGTCAGCCGCAGGATGTCCGGTAGACGCCGGAGGCCGCCGATTAAGCCCCGATATGCGCGGATCGTCTAGGGTCGCTCGGCGACTCAATTTCGGGACATTGCGGGTGCAATAATCCCGTAGGGTGCGTTTCTGAATGTCCAGATTTAGATCTTGGGCATGTTGTTCCTAGCCTCGATCTTTCGTGACGGTCTGCCGACGGAGTCGGTAGACCGTTTCGCCTTCCGCGGCTGCTGGCGGGCAGGCCGGTAGCCCGACTGTCGTGTCGGGT
>NZ_JARAXP010000056.1:0-836 GCF_033793965.1 Streptomyces sp. ME02-8801-2C
ATTCCCGGACGGCTCCACCACCCCACACCCCACAAAACCCCAACCACGGCTGACCAGCAACGCAACGACCAACCCAACCCCGAACCACCCGAGACGGCCTCACACCGACGCACACCCGAATCAGTCGGGAATGACGGCGCACGGTGAGTCTCAACAGGAAGCCTCACGGCGTCTCTAAGAGCTTGCCGGGGATGTGGCGGGACGGCGGGCCGACCGATCCGGGAACGGGTCTCAGAACGGCTCTCATGGCGTTTTTGGGTTGGTTCCGTGATGAGTGCTCGCATGGCGTGCCGGTAGAGAGCGCGTGTCGGGATTGCCGGGCGTTAGTGGAAAGGTTTAGTTACTAAGGCTGGAATAGGTGAAAGCCTTAGATACCAAGGCTGGGAAAGGTTTGGATACTAAGGCGGGAAAGGGTCCTAACCTTAGATACTGAGGTTAGGGAATCAAGGCGGATTGGTTGGCCGACTCGTTAGCGGCGGACACTCCGCGTGACGATGATGTATAGTCGCCCTGCATGAGTATGCGGTTAGCGTCGGCCGCCGTAATTCTCGGAATTGAATTGACGGCATTAGGTAATTGATTACGTGGGGTTATTAGGCTTTAGCCGGGTTGCTTATTAGGCTAATTGGGCTTGAGTTCCCTAATTGGAATCCTAAATAGATTCCATTAGATTTAAAGGTGAAAGCTGCGATATGCCCTTTAAATAAAAGGTAGAGAAATTGGATGACCTGTGATTCAAAGGGTATGAACGCCGATGACCTTTAATGTAGTGGGTCGATCGGGCCCTCAGCCTTCGATTTAAAGGGACGTTTTACTAGGCCCGATCCACTACCCGT
>NZ_JARAXP010000014.1:0-188042 GCF_033793965.1 Streptomyces sp. ME02-8801-2C
CTTCAACTGGATCGGCACCATGTGGAAGGGGTCGCTGAGCTTCGAGACCCCGATGCTCTGGGCCACCGGCTTCCTGATCACCTTCACCTTCGGTGGTCTCACCGGCGTGATGCTGGCCTCACCGCCGATCGACTTCCATGTGTCCGACACGTATTTCGTCGTCGCCCACTTCCACTACGTCGTCTTCGGCACGGTCGTGTTCGCGATGTTCTCCGGCTTCCACTTCTGGTGGCCGAAGATGACCGGCAAAATGCTCGACGAGCGCCTCGGCAAGATCACGTTCTGGACGCTGTTCATCGGCTTCCACGGCACCTTCCTCGTCCAGCACTGGCTGGGCGCCGGGGGCATGGTGCGCCGCATCCCCGACTACCTCGCGGTCGAGGGGCTCACCACCCTGAACACGATCTCGACGATCAGCTCGTTCCTGCTGGGCCTGTCCGTGCTGCCGTTCCTCTACAACGTGTGGAAGACCGCGAAGTACGGCAAGAAGGTCGAGGTCGACGACCCGTGGGGCTACGGCCGCTCGCTCGAGTGGGCCACATCCTGCCCGCCCCCGCGCCACAACTTCCTCACCCTGCCGAGGATCCGCAGCGAGTCCCCGGCGTTCGACCTCCATCACCCCGCCCAACAGCAGGAGTTGACCCGACAGTGACCACGAGGGACGACGACGGCCAGGTGGATGTGACGACCCTGGTCAACGAGATCCAGGGCCACCTGCTCATCGCGGCGACCCGCCAGGAGGGACAGGAGGCCGCTGCCCGCTTCACCGCCCGCCTCGACTGGCTGACGAGCGGGCAACGAGCCGAACTGGAAAGGCAGTTCGCGGCGGAGCACCTCGCTCTCGCCGGCGCCTCCTGGCAACGCACCGCGGCCCGGAGCGCGGAGTTGCGGGCCGAGTACGAGGCGAGGTACCGCCGCTTGAAGAGGCGACTGACGGCGGCGTGTCTGACGTTCGCGGCGACAACCGCACCACTGCTGGTGCTCGTCCTCGCACCACTGCGCCGCTAGGGGGTGTCGTCCGCGGGAGGGACGGTTCGCTGTTGCGGGACGACGGGGGCTGGGCGCGCCGTTCCCCGCGCCCCTTGCGGGACGCCATACTGGCCCCCGTGCGTGTAGCGATCATGACGGCAGGCTCGCGGGGTGATGTGGCCCCCTTCACCGGGCTCGGGCACGGGCTGGCCCGTGCCGGGCACGAGGTCACCCTGGTCACGCACGGCTGCTTCGAGCCGCTGGTGGCAGGGGCCGGGGTCGGGTTCCACGCCCTGCCCGTGGACCCCAGGGCGGAGCTGGAGTCGGCGCGCGGGCGCGGGCTGCATCGCAGCGCGACCGGGGCGGGGAAGCTGCTGCGGGTGGTCGAGATGGCTCGGCGGCTCGTCGGGCGGATGACCGACGATCTGCTGGCCGCCGCGCGCGCGAACGACGTACTGCTGCTGTCCAGTTCGCTGGGCCCGCTGGGGCACACGATCGCGGAGGGGTTGCGACTGCCGAGCATGGGCGTGTACCTGCAACCCCTCGCCCCGACAAGGGAGTTCGGGCCGCCCGTTCTCGGCGGACGGTCCTGGGGCGCGGCGGGCAACCGGCTCGCCGGGAACGGGGTGAGCATGGCCGTCGAGCAGATCTTCGCCTCGACCGTGCCGGCCGTACGGGCCCGGCTGGGCCTCCCTCACCACACCCCGGGCGCCGCGCGCCGCGCCCGGGAGCGCCAGGGCTGGCCGGTGCTGCACGGCTTCAGCCCGCTGGTGGTGCCCCGGCCCCGGGACTGGCGCCCGGGGCTCGACATCTGCGGCTACTGGTGGCCGTACGACACTCAGCCCCAACTGCCGCCCGAGGTCGAGGAGTTCCTGGCCTCGGGGCCTCCGCCCGTCTTCGTGGGGGCTCTGCGGCAGGCCAGGCTGCGTGGGGTGATCCAGCGGGGCTGGGGTGAGCTGTCAGCGGACGGCGACGACATGCTGACCGTCGGCGAGGTGGCGCACTCCGCGCTGTTCCCGCGCATGGCCGCAGTGGTCCACCACTGCGGCGCGGGCACGACCGCCGCCGGCCTGCGGGCCGGGGTACCGGCGGTGCCGGTCCCGATCCAGTTCGACGAGGGTTTCTGGGCATCCCGCCTGGTCTCCCTGGGTGTGGCACCCCGGACAATCCCCCTACGCAGACTGACGACCACCTCACTGGCCGCGGCACTACTACAGGCGACCAGTGACCCCTCTTACGGGGAGCGGGCGCGTGCTCTCGCGGCCCGCATCGGCGCGGAGGACGGTGTCGGACTGGTACTGGAGTCATTGCACAGGTTGTCCGACTGACCCCAACCTCACCGCCCCCACCCGGGGGACCGGGCACCCCCCCCTGAACCCCGGACACCCAGGGCGCCACAGCGCCCCCGGCGTTCCGATCCCCCGATCCCCCGGGCCCCCGGGCCCCCGGGCCCCCGGGCCCCTCAGCGCCCGCAGCGTTCCCGGCACCCGCAGCGCCTTCACTGCCCCCCTACACCGGCACCCCGCCGCTCGCGGCACTCCGACATCCTGAGCGTCCGCGCCGCATTCAGCACCCTCGACATCCCCGGCACCCTCGACATCCCCGGCACCCCGGCACCCCGGCACCCCGGCACCCCGGCACCCCGGCACCCCGGCACCCCGGCACCCCGGCACCCCGGCACCCCGGCACCCACAGGGTGGCCGCACCGCCTCAGCCCCGCCGCGCCACCCTCACCGTCCTGCGGCACCCCCGACCACACCCCGCACCCCGCACGGGCACTCGCAACACTCGGCACCCGGGCACCCTCAGCCAGCACCCCGGCACTTACAACGGCCTCAGCGCGCCACCGCATCCCCCGCGCGCGCAGCGCCCCCGCCCCCGTCCTCTCCGCTTCCCCCCGCGCCCGGTGGCAGCCAACCCGCCGGGCGGAGGATGCCCAGCAGCATGCGGACCAGTTCGTCCACCACCTCGTCCAGCGTGGCGTCCACCCACCCCGCGCTCCAGTCGTGGAGCAGGCCGTTGACGCTGCCGATGAACGCGGTCGCGGCGAGCCGGTAGTCGCGCGGCGCCGCCTCTCCGCGGGCCACCGCGGCCTCCGCCTCCGTGCAGATGAGGTTCACCCAGCGGGAGCGGCGGGCGAGGCGCTGTTCCTCCAGGCGGGCGCTGACGCCGATGATCTCGACGAAGGTCATCCGGATGCGGCGCGGGTCGGCGGTGACGTTGGCGGCATAGCCGCGGAAGATCGCGGCGGCTCGTTCGGCGAGGGGCAGACCCTCCGCGGCGGCCAGCGCGGCGAGTGCCGCCTCCTCCGCCCAGTCGTTGACCTGGAGGTGCAGGGCGGCCAGTACGTCCTCGAGGGTGCGGAACTCCTCGTAGAACTGCCGGGTCGACAGGCCCGCCGCCTCACTGAGCGCGGCGACGGTCGTCGAGCGGTAGCCCGGCGTGTCGCCGAACAGCTGGAGCGCGGCGTCCAGGAATCTGCGACGCCGCTCGCTCTGCCGTTCCTCGGCCGTCTTGCCCGCGTATCGGCCGGTAGGCGCCCTGAGTCTGCCCGCCAATGAACCCTCCTCCGTCGGTCCGGGGGCCAAGTTTGTCTTGCACGCAGTCTTGTGGAGAAGGGCACCCCCTCCTTACTTTCCAGTAAGTCCAATCTGAACGTGACCGTGTTCAGTTTCCTGACCGCAGCCATGTTCTCCCTTTTACCCCACATGTCATGCACCCGCCACACCCGTCTGTCCCACTCCCGGAGGGGAGAGCACTCATGTCTGCTTCCAGTTCCAGGCACCTCTGTGCCATGGCCGCCGCCCTCGTCCTGACCGTCACCGCCCCCGCGACCGCCGCCGTCGCGGCCACCGACGCCGACGGCGCGACCGCCGCGAGCCTGCGCGAGGTGATGTTCGTCGGCAACAACTGGGAAGGCACCGCGGACGTCATCAAGTCGAGCGGCGACTTCGCCAAGATCGGCCGGATCAACGTCGTACCGGACAAGGCGGCGCGGATTGCCGCGATCAACGCCGACCCGATCAAGTGGATCTACTACATGGCCATCCGCAACGGAGTCGGCGAGGGCCACGACCAGTTGGTGGACGACATGTACTCCACCCCGGACGGCAAGTCGGTGGTCGTGTCCCGGCCCAGCTTCGCCGACGTCGTGTCGATCAACCTCGCCACCGGGGCGATCAACTGGCGTTTCCCGGTGTCGGGTTACCGTTCCGACCACATGGCGGTCTCCCCCGACGGCACTCAGGTCGCGGTCTCCGCCTCGATCTCCAACACCGTGCACGTGCTGAACATCAACACCGGTGCGCAGATCGGCTCGTTCAAGACCGGGGACAAGCCGCACGAGAACATCTACACCAAGGACGGCAAGTACATCTGGAACATGTCCATCGGGGACGTCAACACCAATCAGGACGCTCCGTGGCAGGACTTCACGAAGGGCGACCGGAAGATCACGGTCGTTGACGCGGCCACCTTCAAGCAGGTGAAGGTGATCGACATGCGCGACCGGCTGAACGCGATCGGCCTCAACGACTACTCGGACGCCGTCCGCCCGGCCGCCTTCTCCCCCGACGAGTCGAAGCTCTACTTCCAGGTCTCGTTCTTCAACGGCTTCTTCGAGTACGACGTCGCCACCGACAAGATCACCCGGACCAAGACCCTGCCGAAGAACCCGGCGACCAGCGACGACCGCACCACGTTCGTCAACGACTCCCGCCACCACGGCATCTCGATGAAGCCGGACGGTACGAAGCTGTGCGTCGCCGGCACGATGGACGACTACGCGACGGTCGTGGACCGCGCGACCCTCCAGGAGGGCCCGCTCGTCCCCGCCTCGAAGCCCTACTGGGCCACGGTGAGCGGCGACGGCAAGTCCTGCATGATCTCCGAGAGCGGTGCCGACCAGGTCACGGCCATCGACTTCGCCACCGGGCAGAAGACGGTGTCCGTGCCGGTCGGCGACCACCCCCAGCGCGTCCGCCTCGGCCATGTCGAGGCGGACTGGACTGGCCCGGCGACCAACTGACCTGTTCTTTCAGGCCAGTCGACCGCCGGTTGACTGTCGGTCGATCGCTCAGCTGAATTCCTGCGCGGCCCACGAGGCCAGTTCGGTCCGCGCGGCGTTCAGCAGGGTCGCCGAGGGAGCCGTCGCCCCGTTGGTCACCAGCGCGTAGTGCAGGACTCCCGAGTCCGGCGCGGTGAGCAGCAGGCGGCGGCTTCCCGTGTTCCCGGGGTCGGTGCCCGCCGCGACCGGCGTCGTACTGGTGTAGGCCGGCGGGCCGTACACCGTGCCGAGGTCGGAGACGACCGTGGTCGTGGCGGTCGGGAAGGACGCCGGCAGATGGAGCTCGGTCGGCGCCGAGATGCCCTTCGACCGCCACACCAGCACCGAGTACTGCCCCGAGCCCACCAGCTGGGACACGTTCGGCATCGAACTCGGCACCGGGTTCCAGGTCAGGGTCGTCGACCCGTCCCGGGAGCGGTCCTCATAGGTGAAGGCGAGCGTCGTCCCGGCCGTGGCGCCCGGGTAGACGCGGTCCAGCATCCGGGCGTCCTGGCGCAGCACCGCCGTACCGGAGTCGTCGAGGCGTACGGCGGACAGGTCCTCGTCGTTCCAGGCGTCAGCGGCGGTGATCACCTTGTCGGGGTTGTCGTTCATCAGTTCGTGGTGGCGGCCGTTGTAGATGTCCCACTGCCACTGGCTGCCGGACAGCACCGGCCCGGAGCCGCTCGCGTTCGTCCACCAGCCCGCCCCCTTCACCCGGGAGTCGAGGGCCTGGTACATCGCCTTGAGGACCGTCGGCGCCTTGTCGGAGACGTTGCCGTTCAGCGGGTGGCCGAACTCGCTGACGATTCCCGTCGTTCCGGTGGCGGCGGCCCGGTCGCGGACGGTGCCGAAGTCGTTGACGTACTGCCCGTCACCGGCCTTGCCCCACATGAAGACGCCGGAGATCGCCTTCTGGTCGTAGAAGTGGGTGTTGAAGACGTAGCGCGGGCCGATGTTCCCGGCGTCGAGCAGTCCGCCCTCCTGCTTCTGGAAGTCGAGGTTGGCGTTCCAGAACATGTTCGGTTCCACGAAGGCGGGCTTGTCCTGCCAGCCCGCCGCGTCCATCCGCGACCGGAACTTCACGAAGAACGGCCACAGGACGTCCTTCTCCCAGGCCCGGCTGGTCTGGCCCGAGTCGTAGTTGCCCGCGTGCGGTTCGTTGTACGGGTCGAAGCCGACGACACCGCTGAACTGGGCGCTCGTCAGGTTCTGCTTGAGGTACGTCATCGTCTTCTGGGCGGTGTCGAGGAAGGAGTCCTGGATCCCGTAGGCGTTGTGCCAGAAGTCGTACGTCCCGTTGCGCACGGCCGCGTTCGACGTGATGTTCTGCCCCCAGAGGAGGCAGATCCCGCAGGACTCGTCCGGGTAGTTGCCGAGGTCGACGGCCCACTTGGGGGCGCCGTCGCCGGTGTACCAGCTGTCCGGGTCGAAGAGCCAGCGGGAGTAGAGGTCCTGGTGGAAGTCGGGGTAGACGCGGATGCCGGCGTCCAGGAAGGCACCCATCTGGGCGGTGGCGGCGGCCAGATAGGCGCTGTCCACCGTCCCCCGGACGGGCTCCGCGTACGCCCAGGAGAGCAGGAAGCGGACACTGTTGCCGCCGCCGAGCGCTCGCAGGGCCGTCGCCGACTTTTTGGCGTCGGCGACGGAGGCGAAGGGCAGTCCGTTGTTCTCCTTGAGCTTGGTCTCACCGGAGACGTTGTAGCCGCGGAGAACGACCTCGCGGCCCAGAGCGTCGGTGAACCGGCCGTTCTGGACGGTGAGGGTGGAGGAAGCGGGAGAGTCGAACCAGAGGGTGTCGGCCCGAGCGGGCTGGGAGCCGACAGTGGTCAGGAAACCCGTGACCAAGACCAGTACGCCGAGCAGTGGCACACGTGACTTCGACATGTGCATTACAGTCCCGCGCGCACCAGGAGCCGTCAATAGAAACTGACTCCTGAGTAATCTTCAGCTTTTGAGGCTCATGGTCGATCATGGGGTCACATGGGGCGACAAAAGGAGCGGATCGTGCGAGACATCCTCCCCGCGCTCGGACGGTGGTACGCGGCGGGCGAACCGTTCGGGCTCGCCACCGTCGTCTCGGTGAGCCGCAGCGCGCCTCGTGCCCCCGGGGCCGCGATGGCCGTGGGGCCCGGCGACGAGGTGGTGGGCAGTGTGTCCGGGGGATGCGTCGAGGGCGCGGTGTTCGAACTGGCCCAGGAGGTCGTGGCGAGCGGCGAGGCCCGTCTGGAGACCTTCGGCTACAGCGACGAGGACGCCTTCGCGGTGGGGCTGACCTGCGGCGGCGAGATCACCCTCCTCGTACGGCCGGTGACGCCGGCCCTCGATCCGTCCTTCGCGGCGGTCGCGCGGACAGTGGCGGCCGGCCATCCGGTGACCGTGGCCACCGTGACCGACGGCCCGGCGGCGCGCGGCGCCACCCTCGCCGTCTGGCCCGACCGGGTGTCGGGCACGCTCGGCACGACGGGCCTCGACGTGGCCGTCACCGCCGACGCACACGGTGAACTCGCCCTGGGTACAACGGGGTTGCGGCACTACGGACCCCACGGGGAGCGGCGTGAGGACGCCGTCACGGTCTTCCTGCACTCGTTCGCGCCCCCGCCCCGCATGCTCGTCTTCGGCGCCATCGACTACGCCGCCGCCGTGGCCCGGATCGGCGCCTTCCTCGGATACCGGGTCACCGTCTGCGACGCCCGCCCGGTCTTCGCCACGCCGAAGCGCTTCCCCGAGGGCGTCGACGTGGTCGCCGACTGGCCGCACCGCTATCTGCGCGGCACGGACACCGACGAGCGCACGGTGATCTGCGTCCTGACCCACGATCCGAAGTTCGACGTACCGCTGCTGGAGGAGGCGCTGCGCCGGCCCGCCGCGTACATCGGGGCGATGGGCAGCCGGCGCACCCACGACGACCGTCGGCGACGCCTGACGGAGGCCGGCCTCACCACGCCCGAGCTGGCCCGGCTGCGCTCCCCCATCGGCCTCGACCTCGGCGCCCGTACGCCGGAGGAGGTGGCGGTGTCCGTGGCCGCCGAGATCGTCGCCCTGCGCTGGGGAGGCAGCGGGGCGGCGCTGACGGCGACGGGCGGCGCCATCCATCCGCCGGACGAGGGCCGGGGTCAGGCCTGACGGGGAGGCAGCCGGTGCAGCACCACGTCGGTCAGTCGCCCGCCGTCCGTCACCGTGGCCGTCATGTACGTGCAGTGCGGCTGGCGGCGCCGGTCCGTCGGTGAGCCGGGGTTCAGCAGCCGCAGGCCGGTGTCGGCGGCGCTGTCCCACGGGATGTGGCTGTGGCCGAACACCAGGACGTCCACGTCGGGGAAGCGGGCGGCACAGCGGGCCTCTCGGCCCTGGGCGGGACCCGTCTCGTGGACGACCGCGAAGCGGAGGCCGCCGAGGTCGGCGTAGGCCACCTCGGGGAGTCTGGCGCGCAGGTCGGGGCCGTCGTTGTTGCCGTACACGGCGACGAGGCGGCGGGAGCGGGTCTCTACGAGGTCGAGGGTTGCTGTGTCGACCCAGTCGCCGGCGTGGAGGACGACGTCGGCGCGTGGGAGTTCGGTGAGGAGTGCCTCCGGCAGGTGTTTGGCGCGTTTGGGGAGGTGGGTGTCGGAGAGGAGCAGTAGGTGCACGGTCGTGAGCGTAGGCGCGCTTGCGGGGTGCCGCTGTTTGTCGTCTTGCGGGTGCGGCGCCGTTGGGGCTGGTCGCGCAGTTCCCCGCGCCCCTCGGGGGCGCCGGCGCGCCCCTCGGACGCCACGCCCCGGCAGGTCGTTGAGACCCTCGGCCGGTTAGTATCAGGCAGCCCGGACCGTGTCGTTGCGGAGACGGGGAACAGAGGTGAAGAGGGGGCTTTCAGCCGCATGCCGGTCAAGGTCAGCGTCATCGTTCCGGTGTACAACCCGGGGCCCTACATCCAGGACTGCGTCGCGTCGCTGCTCCGGCAGTCGCTGCCCGCCGACGAGTACGAAGTGATCTTCGTCGACGACGGTTCCACCGACGACACCCCGGCCCTGCTGGACGAGCTCGCCATCGCGGACGATCGTTTCCAGGTCATCCACCAGGAGAACTCGGGCTGGTCGGGCAAGCCGCGCAACGTCGGTATCGAGGCCTCGCGGGGCGAGTTCGTGATGTTCGTCGACAACGACGACTACCTCGGCGACGAAGCCCTCGAGCGGATGTACGAGTACGGCGTGGCCAACGGCGCCGATGTGATCGTCGGCAAGATGGCCGGCAAGGGCCGACCGGTGCCGGTCGAGCTGTTCCGGCGCAACCACCCCAAGGCCACTGTCGAGAACGCCCCGCTGATCGACAGCCTCACCCCGCACAAGATGCTCCGCCGCGCCTTCCTCGACCGCATCGGCCTGCGCTTCCCCGAGGGCCGGCGGCGTCTCGAGGACCACGTCTTCGTCACCGAGGCGTATCTGCGCGCGGACAACGTCTCCGTGCTCAGCGACTACGTCTGCTACTACCACGTCAAGCGCGAGGACGCCTCGAACGCGGGTTTCCAGCGCTTCGACCCGGTCGGCTACTTCCGCAACCTGCGCGAGGCCCTCGACGTCGTCGAGCGGTACACCGAGCCGGGCGCGGTGCGCGACCGTCTCTACCGGCGCTGGCTGCGCAACGAGATGGTCGAGCGCATGCGGAGCAACCGGCTCCTCAAGCTGCCGGAGGACTATCGCAGGGAGATGTTCGACGAGATCCGCGGCGTCGTCGTCGAGCGCTTCGGCCCGGGCGTCGCGAACGGCATGCAGGAGGCGCAGCGGATCGTGGCGGCGCTGATCGCCGCCGACCGTCTCGACGACGTGGTGGCGTTCGCGGAGTGGGAGGCGTCGCTCGCCCCCTCCGCCACTCCGCAGAGCGTGGAGTGGCGGGACGGGGTCCTGCATGTCGGCTTCACCGCCGAGTTCACCTCGCGCGGCAAGCCCATGGCGTTCCCCGCCGAGGACGACAGCGACGGCGCCGACCTGGACGGCACGCCCACCGACGCCGACGACGCGATCGCCCGGGTGGGCGCGTCCACGGTCGCCCGGTTCGGGAGCGCGACGGCGGACTTCCTGGTGCGTGAGCGGTCCACCGCCGCCCAGTTCTTCCAGCCGGTGGAGCTGACCCGTGAGACCCTCCCGGCCGACGAGGACGGGCAGGTGCGGCTGGTGCTGCGCGGCACGGCCACCGTCGACCCCGGCACGGCGGCGGGCGGCGTCCCGCTCGGCGGCGGGCTGTTCGACGTGTTCGTCCGGATCAAGCTGGGCGGCTGGACCCGTGAGTGCCGGCTCGGCCCGGTGAAGCTGGACCCCCGTCCGGTGCCGCCGGCCGGTGTGGTCGCCGGTCGTGTGGTCCTGCCGTACTGGACCGCCAAGCAGGCCACCCTCTCCCTGGACGTCGACCGCGCCGTCAAGGGCGTGGGCCTGGGCCGTCTGAAGCCGGACGATGTCACCGTCACGGGTGACCGGCTGCGCGTGGCGTTGCCCCTGCACGTTTCCGGCGACACCAAGACGCTGCTGCGACTGACCTCGTCGGCCTCCGCCACGCCCGTGGAGGTGGCCGGCACGCTGTCCGGCGCCCCCGACGGTGCCCGCGCGTTCGTCGACGCGACGCTGCCCTCCGGCACGGTGGCCGACGGGACGTGGAAGCCCGAGCTGTGCCTGGCCCCGGAGGCCGACGAGCCGCGCTTCCTGGCGATGTCCGTCGGTCTCAGCGCCAAGGGCGGTCGCCTTCAGGTCGTACGGCCCGCCAAGCCGGCCGGGCCCAGCCGCGGTCAGAAGCTGGTCCGCAAGGTGCGGCGCACCCTGGGGAAGATCGCGCGCAAGGCCGGGCTGCGACGCGGAAACGGAGCCTGACAGCATGCGAGCACTGGACATCGAAGGCGCCTGGGTACTGGAGCCGAAGATCTTCCCGGACGACCGGGGTACCTTCCACGAGTGGTACCGGGGCGAGGAGTTCCGCGAGGCCACCGGTTACGACCTCTCCCTCGCCCAGGCGAACTGCTCGGTCTCGCGCCGGGGCGTCGTGCGCGGGGTGCACTTCTCCGACGTACCGCCGAGCCAGGCCAAGTACGTGACGTGCGTGCGCGGCGCGGTGCTGGACGTCGTGGTGGACATCCGGGTCGGCTCACCCACGTACGGGCGGTGGGAGGCCGTGCGGCTCGACGACGAGACCCGGCACGCCGTGTTCCTCGCGGAGGGGCTCGGGCACGCCTTCATGGCGCTCACCGACGACGCCACCGTGGTCTACCTGTGCTCGACCGGCTATGCGCCGGGGCGTGAGCACGGGGTGAATCCGCTCGACCCGGAGCTGGGCATCGCCTGGCCCGAGGGCATCGAGCCGGTGCTGTCGGAGAAGGACGCCGAGGCGCCGACCCTGGCGGAGGCGGAGGCGGCCGGGCTGCTGCCGTCCTACGAGGCGTGCACGGCGTACTACGCGGGACTGCGCGACAACCGGTAACTCCGTACGAGATGAGTGACCAACAAAAAAGGCCTGCGGCCCGGGAGCTGATCAGCTTCCGGGCCGCAGGCCTTCGGTCGTTTCCGCGTCAGCGGGTGGTGCTCAGCGGTTGCAGGCTGCGCCGCAGCTGCTCCAGGCCCTTGCCGCGCTTGGTGCCCCGGTTGCGGGACCTGACGAGCGGGGCCCAGAAGCCGGCCTCGATGAGGGTCTCCGGCTTGATGGCGGGTGTCCGCTCCAGGACGCTCTCGGGGACCTTCTGCGGGTCCGGGACCTCGAACTCCGCGATGATCTCGTCGTAGTTGTCCTTCAGGACCGTGTTGTCGGGGTCGGCGCCGAAGACGATGAGCTGTCCGGTGGGCGCCGTGTCGACGAGGACCGTGACCAGGTCGGGGCGGTACCGGGTGAGGATCTCGATCAGCTTGTAGACGTCACCGGTCCAGGCGTTGGTGTGCCGGTCGCGGGCCGCCTCGTCGATGCTGCGCGGCAGCATGTCGTCGAGGACGATGACGCTGGCCCAGTCCGAGTACTTCTCCACGTTGATGAAGTCGCGCAGCGCGTACTCGAACAGGTGCATGCCGTCGATGAACGACAGGTCGAGCGTGGTGCGCTGCCAGTAACCGAACGGGCTGCGGTTGCGGGCCAGGTTGCGCAGCGGGTGCCGGCCGCCCGTGAGGTGGGAGAGGGGGTTCTGCCGGGCGAAGAAGTCGTCGCTGGTGGCCTTCGCGAGATGGACGTCGGCGCGGATCTCCGAGACCACCTTGAACGCGGGGTCGATCGCGATGCTCGGTACCCGGGACAGGGTCAGGCTTCGGCCGTCGTTGACGCCGATCTCCAGGTAGTTCCTGTTCGCGCTGACCTTGTGGAGCTCCCGGAGGAACTCATGGCGTTTCACGAGGAAATCTCCTTGCGGATGTGAGGCAGTGCTTCGTGCAGGGCGGTACGCCAGTCGCGGAGCGGTCGCAGACCGGTCTGCTGCCAGCGGCTGTGGCCGAGGGCGCTGTACGCGGGCCGGGGTGCGGGGCGGGTGAAGGCCGCGCTGGTGGTGGGGTGTACCCGGTCCGGGTCGGCGTCGACGAGGCGGAACACCTCACGCGCCAGCTCGAACCAGGTGGTCTCGCCGGAGTTGGTGGCGTGGAGGACACCACTGGCCCCGGAACCGACCAGGGGTCCGAGGTCGGCGATCAGTCCGGCGACGTCGGCGCTCCAGGTGGGCTGGCCGCGTTGGTCGTCGACCACGTCGAGGGTGTCCCGACGTGCCTCCAGGCCGATCATCGTAGCCACGAAGTTGCCGCCGTGGGCGCCGTACAGCCAGGCCGTGCGCAGGACGACGCCCGTGTCCGGGAGCGTGGCCAGGACGGCCTGTTCACCGGCGAGTTTGGTGCGGCCGTACGCGGTGCGCGGGGCCGGGGTGTGGTCCTCGGGGTACGGGGTCTCGCGGGCCTCGCCGTCGAAGACGTAGTCGGTCGACACATGGATCAGCCGGGCGCCGTGTTCGGCGCAGGCCTGGGCGAGCAGCCGGGGTCCGACGCCGTTGACGCGCAGCGCCGTCTCCTCGTCGGTCTCGGCGTCGTCGACGGCGGTGTACGCGGCGCAGTTGACGACCAGGTCGGGCTCGTGCTCGGTGAAGACGCGGCGCACGTCGTCGGGGTCGGTGATGTCCAGGGCGGTGCGGGCCAGGCCCACGACGTTCTCACCGCGCCTGAGGAGTTCCTCGACGGTGTCGCGGCCGAGCATGCCGGCGGCGCCGGTCACCAGCCACTTCATCCCTTGGCCTGCTTCTCGTCGGTGCCGACGCGCCGCTTGAGGGGCTCCCACCAGGCGCGGTTGTCGCGGTACCAGGCGACGGTCGCGGCGAGTCCGGCGGCGAAGTCGTGGCGCGGGGTGTAGCCCAGCTCGTCGTGGAGCTTGCTCCAGTCGACGGAGTAGCGCAGGTCGTGGCCCTTGCGGTCCTCGACGTACTCCACGCTGTCCCAGTCGGCTCCGCAGGCCTCCAGAAGGAGCCCGGTGAGTTCCTTGTTGCTCAACTCCGTGCCGCCGCCGATGTTGTAGACCTCGCCGGGCCGCCCGCCGGTGCGCACCAGGTCGATGCCCTGGCAGTGGTCGTCGACGTGCAGCCAGTCGCGGACGTTGAGGCCCTCGCCGTACAGCGGGACCTTCTTGCCGTCCAGCAGGTTGGTGACGAAGAGGGGGATGACCTTCTCGGGGAACTGGTGCGGCCCGTAGTTGTTGGAGCAGCGGGTGACGCGCACGTCCAGGCCGTGGGTGCGGTGGTAGGCGAGGGCGAGCAGGTCCGAGGACGCCTTCGAGGCCGAGTAGGGCGAGTTGGGGGCCAGCGGGTGGTCCTCCGGCCAGGAACCCGACTCGATCGAGCCGTACACCTCGTCGGTGGAGACGTGTACGAACGGGCCGACGCCGTGGCGCAGCGCCGCGTCCAGCAGCACCTGGGTGCCGACGACGTTGGTGCGCACGAAGTCGGCGGCACCGTCGATCGAGCGGTCCACATGGGACTCGGCGGCGAAGTGGACCACCTGGTCGGCCTCGGCCATCAGCTTGTCGACGAGGTCGGCGTCGCAGATGTCGCCCTGGACGAACTTCAGCCGGGGGTGTTCGGCCGGGAGGTTGTCCAGGGTGCCCGCGTACGTGAGCTTGTCCAGCACGGTGATCCGGGGCGCGTCGGGCGCGTCGGACGCGAGGAGGTTGCGGACGTACATGGAGCCGATGAAGCCGGCGGCGCCGGTGACGAGGAGGTTCATGAGTGGATCTGCACCTTGCTGTGGTCTCCGAGGACGAGTCGGTGGGCGCTGGGAACACTGGGGGCCGGGGTCACCTCGACATGCCTGCCGATGAGCGAGGACTCGATACGGCCCACCCCGGCGATGGAGGAGTCCCGCAGCACGATGGAGAACTCCAGCTCGCTGTCGGTGATCCGGCAGTTCTCCGCGACGGAGGTGAACGGCCCCACGTACGAGTCGCTGACGACCGTACCGGCACCGATGACGACGGGTCCGACGATGCGTGAGCGGCTGATGCTCGCGCCCTCCTCGATCACCACCCGCCCTATGGTCTCGGACGCGGTGTCCACGTCGCCGTCGATCCGCCGCTCGAGGCCCTCCAGGACCATGCGGTTGACCTCCAGCATGTCGGTGACGTTCCCCGTGTCCTTCCAGTAGCCCTTGATGAGCGTGGATCGTACGTCGGACCGGGCGTCGATGAGGTACTGGATGGCGTGGGTGATCTCCAACTCGCCGCGCCGGGATGGGCTGATGGAGCGTACGGCGTCGTGGATCGCCGGGGTGAAGAGGTACACGCCGACGAGGGCGAGGTCGCTCTTGGGGTGTTCGGGTTTCTCCTCCAGGCCGATCACCTGGCCGGCCTCGTCGAGTTCGGCGACGCCGAAGGAGCGGGGGTCGGGGACCTGGGTGAGCAGGATCTGGGCGTCGGGGCGCAGCCGGCGGAACTCGTCGACGAGGTCGCTGATGCCGCCGACGATGAAGTTGTCGCCGAGGTACATGACGAAGTCGTCGTCGCCGAGGAAGTCCCGCGCGATCAGCACCGCGTGGGCCAGGCCCAGGGGCCGTTCCTGGGGGATGTAGGTGACCTTCAGGCCGAACCTCGACCCGTCGCCGACCGCTTCCTCGATCTCGGGCGCGGTGTCACCGACGATCATGCCGACCTCGGTGATGCCCGCGTCGGCGAGGGATTCCAGGCCGTAGAACAGCACGGCTTTGTTGGCCACGGGTACGAGCTGCTTCGCCGAGGTATGGGTGATCGGCCGAAGCCGCGTGCCGGCGCCACCGGAGAGCACGAGAGCCTTCATCCGTTCACCCTAGCTTCGATTTCCCAGGACGTAATATCCGGTGCCTCAGAGTGACCGGCGCGGGGGCCCGCCGGGCGGTCCTCACGGCTCCAGCACGATCTCGCTCCACACCTGTTTGCCGCCGCTGACGGGGACGGTTCCCCAGGCCGCCGACATGGCCTCGACGAGGAGCATGCCGCGGCCTCCGGTGGCCTCCCAGCCGAGGTTCGTCGGTTTGATGGGTGTGCGGGGCGAGTTGTCGGCGACGGCGACGCGCAGTCGGCCGTTGAAGACGGTGAGGTCGAGACGGACCTGGCCGTCGGTGTGCACGAGGGCGTTGGTGACCAGCTCGGAGACGACGAGGAGCACGGTGTCCATGTTCTCCTGGAGCCCGGCCTCGCCCGCGCCGCCCCAGGTGCGCAGGGTGCGCCGGGTGAAACGGCGGGCGTGCCGGACGGCCTCGGGCACCCGCCACACGGTCCAGCTCTCGCGCAGCGGGCGCCGTTCCATGGCGTCGTAGCGCAGCAGGAGCAGGGCGACGTCGTCGTTGCGGTTGGCGTCCGCGAGGAGGGCGTCGGCGACCAGGCCGAGGTGGGCGGGGTCGGCGGCGGCCAGGTTGGCCGCGAGGGCGTCGAGGCCGTCCTCGACGTCGATCTCCGCGGACTCGACGAGGCCGTCCGTCGTGAGGGCGAGCAGGGTGCCGGGCTGGAGGCGGATCAGGCCCATCGGATAGTCGGCCCGGGCCTGTACGCCGAGCGGCGGGCCCACCTCGGACTCGGTGATCTCGGTGCTGCCGTCGGGGTTGCGGACGACCGGGGGGATGTGACCGGCGCGGACGTACCAGGCGGTGCCCTCCTCCATGTCGACCTCGACGTAGCAGCAGGTGGCGAAGAGGTCGGTCTCCATGTCGACGAGGAGGCGGTTGGCGTGGGAGACGACGACGTCCGGCGGATGGCCCTCGACGGCGTAGGCGCGCAGGGCGGTGCGCATCTGGCCCATGAGGGTGGCGGCGCCCGCGTTGTGGCCCTGGACATCGCCGATGACGAGGGCCACGTGGTTGTCGGGCAGCGGGATCACGTCGTACCAGTCGCCGCCGACCTCGAGGCCCTCGGTGGTCGGGAGGTAGCGGGCCTCGGCGACCCCGCCGGGGAGCTTGGGCAGGCGGCGGGGCAGCAGTGTGCGCTGGAGCATGCCGACGAGTTCGTGTTCGGCGTCGAAGGCGTGGGCACGTGTCAGGGCCTGGCCCGCGAGGCCGGCGGCGGCGGTGAGCAGGGCTCGTTCGTCGGTGCCGAACTCGTGCGGGTTGTCCCAGCCGATCAGGCAGAGGCCGGCCATCCGGCCCCCGGCGGGCAGTGGGAGCACGGCGAGGCCACCGGGTCCGACACCCTCGAGGGCGGGTTCGGTCTCGGTGCCGGCGGGCCAGATGGCGGCGCGGCCCTCACGCAGGGCGGCGGCCAGCGTGGGCATGGAGCGGACGGGCGACTCGGGCCACTCGGAGCGCCATTCGAGCCGCCACGACTCGGGCCAGGACTCGGCTTCGGGTGGGTCGAGGACGGTGACGACGAGCCGGTCGTTCTCCAGCTCGGCCAGGGCGATCCGGTCGGCCCGCAGCGGCTTGCGCAGCGCGGTGACGACGGCCTGGCTGACGTCGCGTACGGTCCCGGCGGTGGCCAGGGCGGCGGCGAGGCGCTGGACGCGGGCCACGTCGGTGACGCCGGAGCGCAGCGTGGAGGCGTCGCCCACCGTGCCCACCAGCCGGGCCGGGCGGCCCTCCGCGACGGTCTCGAGCCGTCCGCGCAGCCGCAGCCACCTCGGCGGGCCCGCGGGCTGGACGACCCGGAACTCCAGCTCGCGGTCGCCGATGGACATGTGGTCGGCCTCGACGACGGACATCAGTGAGGGCAGGTCCTCGGGCACGGTGAGGCCGAGCAGGGTCTCCACCTTGCCGTCGAAGTCGGCGCGGTCGAGTGCGAACAGGTGAAGGAGTTCGTCGCCGACCTCGACGTGTCCGCTGTCCATGGCGAGGCTGAAGGCGTTGTCCGACAGCTCACCGACCAGCTCACCGACGTCCGAGGCGGTGGGCGGGGCGGGCCAGGCTACGGCGTCGGCGAACAGTTCCAGGCAGTCGCGGGCGTCCTCGTCGAAGCCGCCAGGACACTCGGTCACCACGAGCAGACAGCCGCCGTCACCGACCGCCGCCCCGGCGCGGACGGGCAGTGCGGCCATATGGACGGCACCGGCGGGCAGCCGCCTGGACTCGGCGCAGTCGACGAGTTCGTCCGGGCCGAGCCATACGGGCGTTCCGGTGCGGTGGGCGTCGGCGGCGGGCGATCCGGCGGCCACCGGATAGCTGTCGCGCAGGCCGTACAGGGTGCGGGGCACGCCGGCCGACTCGACGAGACACAGCACGTCACCGGTGTCGCCCGGGGTGTAGACGGCACAGACGGTCGCGCCGGTGAAGACGAGTGTCTGTTCGAGGATCCGGCGGAGGCGTTCGCGGGGGTCGAGATCGGCGGTGAGCGACTTGAGGGCAAGTTCGGCACGCGCCGTTGTCGCTGCGCGTCCCGCGTCCTCACTGACCACGTTCGTCATTACAGCGCGTATGGGGCTCGGGCGCAGCCCCTGGCGTTCCAGGTCGTCCATGCGTTCCGCACGGTCGTCTCGTGACAGCCGTGACTGTCGGGCCCCGGGGGCGGGCTGGAAGGCTCGGTGCCAGACATCGAGGAGGTGGGCATGGACCAGCGGTACGAGGTGTACGCGCTCGCCGACCGGCACTTCTACGAGACGCCCGACCGGTTGTCCGCACCGGGCGAGGCCGCTCCCCTGTTCGAGACGGCCGGCCGTGCGGTGCCGGAGGGCTGGCGGGCGGACCGGATCGGCGACTGGCTGACGCTGACGCCGCTCGGGGCGGACGGTGACCCACTGCCCGGCCCGACCCAGGGCTGGAAGGTGCACGCCTCGGCCACCCGGGCGAACGCCGAGCGGATCGCCGAGGCCGTGTGGGAGTACTGCGTGCCGCGCGGCATCCCGTTCAAGTTCCTGCCGGGCCCGCATCTGCTGCATCTGCGCAACACCAAGTACGCGGGCCGGGACGGCAGCGGCAAGTTCGTGACGGTCTACCCGGCCGACGAGGACCAGCTGCACCAGGTGCTGACCGAGCTGGGCGCGCTCCTCGAGGGCTGCGAGGGGCCGTACATCCTCACCGATCTGCGCTGGCAGGACGGCCCGCTGTATGTGCGTTACGGGGCGTTCGCGCGCTCCTTCGTCGTCGACGAGCGCGGCTCGCTCGTGCCGGCGGTGCGGGACGGTGAGGGGCGGCTGGTGCCGGACCGGCGGGCGCCCTCCTTCCAGGTCCCGGAGTGGGTGCGGCTGCCCGCGTTCCTGGAGGCGCAGCTCGCGGCCCGCAACGCGACGACGGTCGCCGACCTGCCGTACCGCATCGAGAAGGCACTGCATTTCTCCAACGGCGGCGGCGTGTACGTGGGCACCGACACCCGCGACGGGCGCCGGGTCGTCCTCAAGGAGGGGCGGCCGCACGCGGGACTGGCGGCCGACGGCGCCGACGCGGTCACCCGGCTGGAGCGTGAACGTGCCGCGCTGGAGCGGGTTGCGGGGCTGGGGTCGGTGCCACAGGTGCGTGACTGGTTCACACTCGGGGACCACCGTTTCCTCGTCATGGACTTCGTCGAGGGACGTCCCCTCAACTCCTTCTTCGCCGAACGCCACCCGCTGCTCACCCACGATCCGGATCCGGCGGCGGTGGCCGCGTACACGCGCTGGGCGCTGCGTATCCACCGGATGGTCGAGGAAGCCCTCGACGCGGTGCACGCGCGCGGGATCGTCTTCAACGACCTGCACATCTTCAACATCATGGTCGCGCCCGACGAGGAGTCGGTGTCCCTGGTCGACTTCGAGGCGGCGGCGCCCGTCGAGGAGCGGGGCCGCCAGGTCGTCGCCCACCCCGGGTTCTTCGCCCCGCCCGACCGCAGGGGCACGGACGTCGACCGGTACGCGCTGGCGTGTCTGCGGCTCGCGCTGTTCATGCCCCTGACCACCCTGTTCGTGGTGGACCGCGGCAAGGCGGCGCAGCTGGCCGAGGTGATCGCCGGGCAGTTCCCGGACGTACCGGAGGAGTTCCTGGCCGAGGCGGTCGCCGAGATCACCCGTGACGTGTCCGCGCGGGGGCCGGCCCATCGCGTGCCCTCGCCGCCCGCCGCTCCGGTCGAACCCGGCGACTGGCCCCACAGCCGCGACTCGATGGTGAAGGCGATCCTCGCCTCCGCGACCCCTGACCGCGACGACCGGCTCTTCCCCGGCGACATCACCCAGTTCTCCGACGGCGGCGGACTCGGCCTCGCGCACGGCGCGGCCGGGGTGCTGTACGCGCTCTCCCAGACCGGCGCCGAGCGGTACGAGGAGGGCGAACGCTGGCTGCTGGCCCACACCGACCCGGTGCCGGTGGGCACGCCGCTTGGCCTGTACGACGGTCTCGCGGGCGTCGCCCATGTCCTCGACCTGCTCGGGCACCGCGCGCGAGCGCTCGACCTGATCGACCTGGTCCTGCGCGAGAAGTGGCACAAGCTCTCCTCGGACCTGCGCGGCGGCCTCGCCGGTCTCGGCCTGGTCCTCGGGCGCCTGGCGCACACGACCGGCGAGAAGGAGCTGGCCGCACGGGCCCAGGACGTCACGGACATCCTGGTGGGCCGACTGGCCGAACCGCTCCCGGAGCCGCCGAAACGGCGCGCGGGACTGCTGCGGGGCGCGAGCGGGCCCGCGCTGCTGTTCCTCCGCCAGTACGAGGTGACGGGCGACCCGGCGCTGCTCGACGCGGCCGGCACGGCGCTGCGCCGGGACCTGGACGGCTGTGTCGTCCAGCGGGGCGGCGGGCTCGAGGTCGACGAGGGGTGGCGGACGATGCCGTACCTCGCGGAGGGCAGCGTGGGCATCGGCCTGGTCCTCGACGACTACCTGACGCTCGGCGCGTCCGGGGCGCGCTCGCAGACCCACGCCGACCGGCGCGAGGAATTCGAGCGGGCCCGGGACCGGATCCTGACCTCCGCGACCTCGCGCTTCTACGCGCAGCCCGGTCTGTTCCAGGGCCGGGCGGGCATGATCCTGCACCTCGCCCGCACCGGCGCCCCCGAGGCGCGGCTGCGGGAGCAGATCACGGGGCTCGGCTGGTACGCGATGTCGTACCAGGGCCAACTGGCCTTCCCCGGGCACCAGATGATGAGGCTCTCCATGGACCTGGGCACCGGAACGGCGGGCTGTCTGCTCGCGCTCGGCGCGGCCCTCCACGAGACGGCCCCCGCCGCTCTGCCCTTCCTCCCGCCGCTGCGGCGGCCCCATGACGCGGCTCCGACCGAGGAGTCGTGACGCGACACCCGTCCCCACAGGAACCCGGGTCACCGGGACCAACGGAAAGGAATCGACATGGCACTGCTCGACCTTCAGACGATGGAGTCCGACGAGACCGCCAACACGGGCGGCAACAGCACCCTGAGCCTGCTGTCCTGCGTCAGCGCGGCCAGCGTCACCCTCTGTCTCTGAGCATCTCCCGCACGGACGCCGGGCGGTCACTCCCACTCGTGGAGGGCCGCCCGGCGGTCGGTCACCCCGCGCGGAGGGACCACCCGACATGACGACAGCCACCGACGACCGGTCGGCCCCGGCCCAGAACACCGCCTCGCCACTGCGCGCGACCGTCCGCCGCACCGGGGGACGCTGCGCGGCCCTGTTCCTGACGGCCACGGCCTCGACGGTCCTGAGCCTGGCCCTGCCCCTCGCCCTCGGGCGGGCCCTCGACCTGCTCCTGGCGAACCCCGACGGCTCCGGGGGCGTGCGCTGGGTCCTGTGGTGCGCCGCTCTCGTCCTTCTCCTGGCCGTGCTCGACGCCGTCGAGACCGTGCTGGGCGGAACCACGACAGCCCGCGCGACGGCTCTGCTGCGCCACCGGCTGACCGGGCATCTGCTCGCCGTGGGGCCACGGGCCGGGGAGCGCTTCGGGTCCGGTGAACTGGTGGCCCGACTGGTCGGCAACGCCGCGCAGGCCGGCATCGCGCCCGCCTCCCTGGCCGCGCTGCTGGCGGGGGTCGCCGGACCGGTCGGGGCCGTGGTCGCGCTCGGTCTGCTCGATCCGTGGCTGGCCGCGGTGTTCCTCGCCGGGGCGCCACTGCTGGCGCTGCTGCTGCGGACCTTCACCCATGACTCGGCACAATGCGCCGCCGACTACCAAAAAGCCCAGGGACTGATCGCGCGCGGGCTCGCGGAGGCGATCGGTGGCGCACGCACCATCGCCGCGTCCGGGACGGCGGACCGGGAGGCCGCCAGGATCCTGCGGCCGTTGCCGGAACTCGCCCGGGCGGGCCACCGGATGTGGCACGTCCAGGGACGCGCGGCGGCCAGGGCGGTCGCCTTGGCCCCGCTGCTCCAACTGGGGGTGGTGGCGGTGGCGGGGGTGCTGCTGGTCCACGGCCGGCTGACGGTGGGCGAGATGCTCGCCGCCTCGCGGTACGCGGTCCTGGCGGCCGGGGTCGGTGTCCTGGTCGGGCAGCTGTCGGGGCTGGTCCGGGCCCGGGCGTCGGCCCTGCGCATCGGCGAGGTGCTGGCCGAGCCGGTCACACGGTACGGAGGCCGTCGGCTGCCTCCGGGGCGGGGCCGGCTCGAGCTGCGCGGGGTCACCGCCCGGCGCGGCGGACGGACAGTCCTGGACGGCGTGGACCTGGTCGTCCCCGGGGGCTCCACCCTCGCGGTGGTCGGCCGCTCCGGCGCGGGCAAGTCCCTCCTGGCCGCCCTCGCCGGACGCCTGGCCGACCCCGACGAGGGGACCGTCCTCCTGGACGGCGTGCCCCTGCCCGAACTGGACCACGGCGAGCTGCGCCGGGCGATCGGCTGTGCCTTCGAACGGCCCGCCCTGCTGGGCGACACCGTCGCGGACACGATCGGCTTCGGCGTCCGCACGGCGCCGCCCGACCGGATCAGGGCCGGCGCCGCCGCCGCCCGCGCCGACACGTTCGTACGCCGACTGCCCGACGGCTACGCCACCCCCTGCCGGGCCGCGCCCCTGTCCGGGGGCGAGCGGCAGCGCCTGGGTCTGGCCCGGGTACTGGCCCGCGACAGCAGGCTGCTCGTCCTCGACGACGCGCTGTCCAGCCTCGACACGGTCACCGAGCACCAGGTGGTCGACGCCCTGCTGCGCCACTCCCCCGGCGGCACCCGCGTGGTCGTCGCCCACCGGGCCTCCACCGCGGCCCGCGCGGACACCGTGGCCTGGCTGGACGCAGGGCGCGTGCGGGCGGTGGGCACGCATGCGGGGCTGTGGCGCGAGAGCGGCTACCGGGAGGTGTTCGCGGATGGCGCGGGGTGAGGACGCTCGGCGGCGGTCCGCCGCACGAGGGGCCGGAAAGTTCGGCCTACGCGCGCGTGGGCTGCGGTTTCTGCGACAGCAGCGGCGTGTCGTGGCGCGGCTCGTGCTGTGGTCCGTGCTGGAGACCGCGCAGACCTTCCTCATGGGGTACGCCCTGGCCCGCGCCCTGGACGAGGGGTTCCTGCGCGGCCGGGCGGGCGTCGGCCTCGGCTGGCTGGGGGTCGCCGCGCTCGCGGTCGCCGTCGGGGCGTACGGCACCCGGCGGGTGTACGAGGCGGTCGCCGCGCTCGTCGAACCGTTGCGGGACCGGCTCGTGGAGCGGGTGGTGGCGCGCGGGGTCCGGGAGGCGGACGGCGGGGCGCTGTCCGCGCTGACCCAGCAGGTGGAGATCGCCCGGGACACCTTCGCCGGGGTGGTGATGGTGTCCCGTTCGTTCGTCTTCACGGCCGGGGGTGCGCTGATCGGGCTGGCCTCGCTGGCGCCGCCCCTCCTGCTGGTGGTCGCTCCCCCACTGGTCCTCGGCGTGGGCCTCTTCGCGGCGAGCATGCGCCCGCTGGCACGCCGCCAGGAGACGTTCCTGGTCGCCGACGAAGCGCTCGCCGACCGGTTCGGGGAGGTCTGCGCGGGGCTGCGGGACGTGACAGCGTCAGGCGCGGAGAAGCTGGTGGCGGCCGACGTGGGCGACCGGGTCGAGGCCGAGCTGCGGGCGGCTCGCTCACTGGCCCGCTGGGGGGTGCCGCGCGTCGCGTCGATCGCCGTCGGCGGCCAGCTGCCTCTCGTACTGCTTCTGCTCACCGCACCCTGGCTGCTGCGTCAGGGCGTCACCCCCGGCGCCCTGGTAGGAGCGCTGGCCTATGTCACCCAGTCCCTGCTGCCCGCCCTGCAGAACCTGGTCCACGGCATGGGCACCAGCGGCTCCCGCCTCGCGGTGGTCCTCCGCCGCCTCGTACCACCCGGCCGGGCGGGGGTCGACGGCAGCGGGCCGGCCCCCTGTCCCGCCCCCTCCCTCAAGCCCGCGCCCATTGAAGCTCCCGGCCCCACGCCCTCGCCCTCGCCCGCACGTGCGCCCACGCCCAGCGAGGCTCCCGCACCGACACCCGCGGCGCTACCAGCGCCCACGCCCTCACGACCGTCACGCGCGCCCGTGCCCAGGTCCACGCCGACCGAGGCCCCCGCCCCCGCGCCGACACCCGCCCTCACCGTCTCCGGCCTCACCTTCGCCTACGGACCCGCCTGCGCGCCCGTCGTCGACGACCTCACGCTCAGCCTGCCCGCGGGCACCCGGCTTGCCGTCGTCGGTCCCAGTGGCATCGGCAAGTCCACCCTCGTCTCCCTGGCCGCCGGTCTCCTCGACCCCCGGCGCGGTGCGATCCGGCTGTGCGGGCATCCGGTGCCCGGCGGCGCCGCCCGCGCGCATCGGGTCGTCATCCCCCAGGAGGCGTACGTGTTCAGCGGGACGTTCGCCGAGAACCTCGGCTGTCTGCGGCCAAAACCCGTGCCCGAGGCCGAACTGCTGGCCGCCGCCGAGGCGGTCGGGCTCACCGCGCTCCTCGACCGGCACGGCGGCCCGCAGGGCCAGGTCGACCCGGCCGCGCTGTCGGCCGGCGAACGGCAGCTGATCGCGCTGACCCGGGCGTTTCTCTCGTACGCGTGTGTGGCGTTCCTCGACGAGGCCACCTGCCATCTCGACCCGGAGGCGGAGGAACGCGCCGAGCGGGCCTTCGCCGCCCGGCCGGGCACCACCCTGGTCGTGGTCGCGCACCGGATCGCCTCCGCGCGCCGCGCCGACCGTGTCCTCGTCATGGACGGCCGGGAGTGTGCGTACGGAACGCACGACGAACTGCTGGAGCGCTCGTCCCTCTACCGCGATCTGGTGGGCAGTTGGTCGGCGGAGCCGCCGGTGCCGTCACAGCCAGCCCTCGCCCTGCGAGATGCGGATGGCGTCGATGCGGTTACGGGCCCCGGTCTTACGGGTGATGGCCGCCATGTAGTTGCGCACGGTTCCGTGGGACAGATGCAGGCTGCCGGCGATCTCCGCGACGGACGCCCCGTCCGCGGCGAGTGACAGGACACTCAGTTCACGCCGGGTGAGCGGGATCTGCGTGGCTCTGAGGAAGCCGAAACCGAGCGAGTCGTCGACGAACCGTTTGCCGGCCGCGACGCTGCGGATGGCGGACAGCAACCGCTCCGGCGCCCCCTCCCTCTCCTTGTCGACGTAGCCCAGCGCGCCCGCCTCCGCCGCCCGCTTCAGCAGTCCCGGTCTGCCGGCGCCGGCCAGCACCAGCAGGCGGGGCGCGGCCGCGCCCGCCCCGCGCCCCCGTAACTCGCCCAGCGGGGGTAAGCCGTAGGAGTCCAGGCTCTCCAGGTCGGCCGCGCAGACATCGGGCCGCAGCGCCCGCACCCTCCCCCCGGCGCAGCGCCAGGAGGCGTCGGACACCCCCAGGTCGGGTTCCTGGCGCAGCCACTCCGCCAGGACCGACCGCACCAGACTCGCGTCGTGCACCAGCAGCACTCGGATCACCACAGCTCCTTCACTCGCGTCGGCCCGCTTCACCGCTGACGCGTGTGCCCCGTTTTCGGCACTCGGTTCTCAGGGCGACTCGGGGGCGTGCAGAACTGGCCAACGGGAGGCGTGGGGGCGCACCCGGGGGGCTCCCGCGCCGGGCCCGTGCTTCGACCCGGGGAACCGGGGGACATGAGCCGGTGCGGACTGGGTATTCGGTGGGACTCCCGCCTGTCGAGGTGCCTCGGCGAGAGGCGGGCCGGGGCGGCGGGCGCTCGCCGTGCGCGACGGCCCGAGTGGACAGAGCCTTGAGTCGGAAGCACCCGGCCCGGTGAGGAGGTGGTCCCGATGGCCGACGGACGGACCTCCGCACACGGACGGCCGGGAGATGAGACCCCCTCGGCCTCGTTCGGTAAGCCACTGCTGTCGCTGGCGCTCGCCGGGATGATGGAGGAGGTCCGGGCCCTCGCGGGCGGGGTGTACCTGCTGGAGCCCGGTGGGTCGGTGCTGGAGATGGCCGTCATGGCGGGGCTGCCCCGGGCGTTCGCGGCGCCCTGGGAGCGGGTCGGGCTCGGCGCGCCGGTTCCCGTCGCCGAGGCGGCGCGTGAGCGGCGGTTCGTGTGGGTGGGCGGCGAGGAGGACATGGCCCGGCGCTTCCCGCGGGTCGCCGTGGTGCTTCCCTACCCCTTCGCGCTGGCCGCCGTACCGCTGGCGACGGACTCCGCGGTGTACGGGTCGGTCTTCGTCACCTGGCCCGGTTCGCACCCTCCGGAACTGTCGGACCGGGAGCGGGAGCAGCTCCGCGCGGCCTGCGACCGGCTGGCCCTGCGCCTGGAACGGGCGGCCGCCGAGCGCCGTCCGCTGGGGCCCGAGGCGGATCTGCTGGCCATCCCGCCCGATGTGCCGACGGCCGAGACCTTCGGCACGGTCGAAGCGGCGCGGATGGTGTCCCGGCTGCCGTACGGGCTGTGCTCCCTAGACCTGCACGGACGGGTCTGCTTCGTCAACACGGCGGCCGCGGAGCTGCTGGGCGTTCCCGCGAGCGCGCTGCTCGGCTCCCGGCTGTGGGTGTCGGTGCCCTGGCTCGACGATCCGGTGTACGAGGACCGCTACCGCGCCGCGCTGTTCAGCCTGCACGTCACCTCGTTCGTGGCGTTGCGCCCGCCCGGCGACTGGCTGTCGTTCCATCTGTATCCGAGCGAGACCGGGCTGAGCGTTCGCATCACCCGCGCGCGGGCGGTGGCCGACCTGGACCGCGCGGGGCGCCGGAAGGGGGGTCCGTCCAGTCTGGTCACGATCTCGCAGGTGCTGTCGTTGGCGGGGGCGCTCACCGAGGCGGCGGGTGTCCAGGACGTCGTCCAGCTGGTCGCGGACGAGATCATGCCCGCGGTGGGCTGCCAGACGCTGGTGTTGCTGCGCTCGGGCGGCGGGCGCATGCGCGTGGTGGGGCATCGCGGGTTCGCCGACCCCCAGCTGGTGGAGCGGTTCGACGGTTTGCCCATGACCGACCAGAACCCGGGGACCCAGGTCCTCACCACGGGTGTGCCCGCCTTCTTCGGGTCCCGAGGGGAACTGGATCGGGCGTATCCGGTGGTGCGGGAGGTACCAGGTTCGATGGCGGCGTGGGCGTTTCTGCCGCTCATCGCGTCCGGGCGTCCGGTGGGCACCTGTGTGCTGGGCTATGCCGAACGGCACGACTTCCCCGCCGACGAGCGCGCCGTCCTGACCAGTCTCGGCGGAATGATCGCCCAGGCTCTGGAGCGGGCCATGCTGTACGACGCCAAGCACCGGGTCGCGCACGGCCTCCAGGCCGCCCTGCTGCCCAGTTCCCTGCCGTCGTTGCCCGGCATCGAGGCCGCCGCGCGCTATCTGCCGGCCACCCAGGGCATGGACATCGGCGGCGACTTCTACGACCTGGTGCCCTCGCACGGGCGGGCCTCGGCGGTGATCGGGGACGTCCAGGGGCACAACGTGCCGGCGGCCGGGCTGATGGGCCAGATCCGTACGGCCGTACGGGCGTACACGACCGTCGGTCAGGCGCCGGGGGAGGTGATGAGCAGCACCAACCGGCTGCTGATCGACCTCGGCACCGAGTTGTTCGCGAGCTGTCTGTATCTGCGGCTCGATCCGGGCACCGGCCGGGCCGTGCTGGCCCGTGCGGGGCATCCCCAGCCACTGCTGAGGCTCCCGGACGGGCGGGTCGAAGTGCTCGACCTGGCCGGGGGTCCCCTGCTGGGGATCGATGCCTCGGCCACGTACCCGACGACCGAGGTCGAGCTGCCGCCGGGCTGTGTCCTCGCCCTGTACACGGACGGGTTGATCGAGTCCCCGGGCGTCGACCTCGACGAGACGCTGGCCGCCCTGGGACGTCGGCTCGCGGAGACCGGGGACCGGCCGCTGGACGAACTGGCGGACGGGCTGGTCGAGTTCGGCGCGGGGGTGACCGACCGGGTGGACGACATCGCGCTGCTTCTGCTGAAGGCGCGGGGTGACGAGCGCTGACCGACGCTCCCTCGCGGTACAGGCCCTGACGGGCCGTCCCCGCGCTGCCCTGCGGACGGGTTCGCGCACGCAGAACGGTCCGGCCCTCCCGCCGGAGGGCCGGACCGCGTCGGTGTCGGCCGGTACTACTGGTGTGGCCGATCAGTGCTTCTGGTTGTTCCCCAGGCCGGTGCCGTCGTCGGCACCGTTGCCGTTGTCGCCGAGGCCGTTGCCGTCACCGAGGCCGTTGTCCGCGCCGTTGCCGATGTCGTCGACACCGCCGAGCTCGTCGCCACCGACCTCTTCACCGAGTCCGGCGTCGTGGCCCGCGCCCGCGTCCTGACCGGCACCGCCCTCTTCACCGGCACCGGCGTTCTGCCCGGCGCCCGCCTCTTCACCGGCACCGGCGTCCTGGCCCGCGCCCGCGTCCTGACCGGCACCGCCCTCTTCGCCCGCACCGGCGTTCTGCCCGGCGCCCGCCTCTTCACCGGCACCGGCGTTCTGCCCGGCGCCTGCCTCTTCACCGGCACCGGCGTCCTGGCCCGCGCCCGCGTCCTGACCGGCGCCCGCGCCCGCGCCGCCCTCGCCGAGGGTCGCGCCGACGGCCTCCAGGGCCGTGGTGACCGGCTGGAAGAAGGTCTCGCCGCCGACCGTGCAGTCGCCGCTGCCGCCCGAGGTCAGGCCGACCGCTCCGCCGTCCTGGGTGAACAGCGAGCCGCCGCTGTCGCCGGGCTCGGCGCAGACGTTCGTCTGGATGAGGCCGGTGACCGTGCCCTCGGGGTAGTTCACGGTGGCGTCGAGGCCGGTGACCTCACCGTCGTTGAGGCCCGTCGTGGAGCCCATGCGGAAGACCTGCTGGCCGACCGTGGCCTCGGCGGCCTGGAGGATGTCGACGGTCTGGCCGTTGCCGACGTCGACGGTGCTGGCCGCCACGGTCGCCGGGTCGTTGTACTTCACGAGTGCGAAGTCACCGTCGCCCGGGAAGGTGGCCTCCTCGACCGTGGCGATGGGTTCGCCGTTCTCCGCGTCCGACCACTCGGCCACCGCGACACCGCAGTGACCGGCGGTCAGGAAGCCGGGCGTACCGTCGCCGGTCACCACGTTGAAGCCGAGGGAGCAGCGGGCGCCGCCGCCGAAGATGGCGTCGCCGCCCTCCACGAACGTCTTGAAGGTGCCCTGGCTCTTCTTGATCGTCGCCATGCCCGGGCCGAGGCTCTTGACGGTCGACTCGACCGTGTCCCACTTGGCGCCGGTGACCGTGCTGTCGGCGGTGACCTGGATCTTGTTGGTGCGGGGGTCGAGCGCCCAGGCGGTGCCCGGGATCGTCGCCTTCGCCTTCAGCGTCTGCGCACCGGCCTTGAGCTCGGCGATGCTGTTGTCGACCTCGCGAACAGCGGCGCCGGCCTTCTTGGCCTGGACAATGACGTTGTTGTTGTCGCCCTCGACGACGTTGATGATCAGCTGCTGCTTGTCGGCGTCGTAGTAGGAGCCCGCGAAGGCGTCGCCGAGCAACTCCTGCAGCTGCGAGGCCAGATCCGAGGCATCCGTCGCCTTGAGGGTCTTCGGAGCCGCGTCGGCCGCAGCGTCGGTCTGGGACGCCATGGCGTTGGGCAGCAGCAGGGCCGCCGCTCCGAGCGCCGCGACACTGCCCACCGCTATCGCGGCCTTACGCTTCGGAACTCGCTTGTGACTCAACTTCTTGACCTCCTGCGGGGCGGGGTCTTAGCCGCCGATGGTTCTCGGCGACCGAGTGGGGCGCCTGGATGGCTCTAGGTACGGACGGGTTGCGTGGGGCGTTCAAAAGATTTGCCAACTCCCTTTGCGAAACAGCGAATCGGCCATTGCCCGCGCCTGACCGACGGCTGCCGGGAACAATCACCCATATGACGATGACGCCCGCCGAAGCAGACAAGATCCTTTCCGCCAACTTCGCCCCCTGGGTGCTCGATCTCGGCCTGTCCGTCGAGGAACTGGGCGAGCACCGCGCGCTGCTGCGTATGCCCTGGTCGACTCGGTTGGCGCGGGAGGGCGGAGCGCTGTCGGGCCAGGCTCTGATGGCCGCCGCCGACACCTCGACCGTGATCGCGGTGTCGGCGGCTCGCGGGGCCTTCGTCCCCATGACGACGGTCCAGCAGTCCACGACTTTTCAGCGCGCGGTGACCGGATCCGATGTCCTGATCGAGGCGGTCCTCACCAAGCTGGGCCGCCGGATGGCCTTCGCCGACATCACGCTGACCGACGCGGAGTCCGGTGAACTCGCGGCCCGCGCAAGCACGGTGTACGCCCTGCTGGGCTGACAGCCCGCAAGAAGGGGCAACAAGGAGGCCCGGAGGACACCTTCCGTAGTCGCCGCATGGCGCTGTGTCGGTCATGGCGGGACGAATCCCGGCTCCAGTGAATCTGCACATCGAATACGCAGTCAGGTCACCGGATACGACGGTTGCGCACATCCGCTCGTAACACGCCACGCCTTTGGTGGCGGAGTGTCCGATTCCGCCGCGCGGCCGTGACCGGCGCGCGCACCCGACCGCAAGAGCCGCGCTGCACCGAAGCCGTGCGGCTTGTGAAGAAGTCGCCGCCAAGTCGTGCGTGCTCCCTCACGGTGTGAGGCCCCTGGGTCTCAAATGCCCAGGTGAGGCGGTTGGTTGATTGGAAGGGCGTGGCGCGGGCGTGCTTTGATCCAACGCATCGCAGGGGCCGCCGAGGTTGTGCAGACAACACCGATTGGCCCTGCGGTCGCGGCCGTCACTGTCCCAGAGGGGGCCGCTCCCCCCTTGTGAAATCCCCATACGAAGGGAAGTTCCATCATGAACTCCACCCCCCAGGTTGAGACCGCCGAGCTGTCGGACGCCGCCCTCGACGCCGTCTCCGGCGGTCTTTCCCTGAACGCCGTCGGCACCGTCACGAACCTGGTGGACAGCGTTGCCCCCGGCGCGCTCCCGCTGGTCGGCACGGTCGTCGGCACGGTCGAGGGCCTCACCGGCCTGAACACCGGTGCGATCACCAACACGGTCGCCGGTCTCTGATCGTCGCCTCGCGCCGCTGAGTCCCGGAACCGTCTCCCGGTTCCGGGACTCTCGGCTGCCCTGAGTTCACTTCTTCCTACGCAGGTGGGGAAAGCCCGTGCAGTTCCGCCAACAGGCCCTCGCCAAGCTCCAGTCGGCCGAGGAACTGGACCTTCCGGTGCGCTTCGCCCGTCCCCAGGGCTGGCTGGTCCTCGCGGTGACGGTCGTCGTGATGGCCGCCGCGTCCGTGTGGGCGGTCACGGGGTCCGTCTCCTCCACGGTCTCCGCGCCCGCCATCCTCACGCACGGGGAGGGCAGTTACGTCCTGCAGAGTCCTGTCTCCGGCCAGATCACCGCAGTCCTCGCCGAGGAGGGCGCCCGGCTGCCCGCCAACTCGCCGGTGCTGAAAGTCCGTACGGCCTCCGGTGACTCGGTCGTCCGCTCTGTCGCCGCAGGCCGGCTCACCGCGCTCGCCGCCACCATCGGCCAGATCATCACCACGGGCACGAACATCGCGGCCATGGAGAAGGTCGCCCGCGCGAGCGACCCGCTGTACGCGACGGTGTACGTCCCTGCGGAGAGCGCCGCCACGATTCCCGCGAACGCGGCCGTCGACCTGACCGTCCAGACCGCGCCCACCCAGCAGTACGGAGTGCTGCGCGGCCGGGTGAAGTCGGTGGACCGGGCCGCGCAGACGCAGCAGCAGATCGGCGCGTTCCTCGGGGACAGCCAACTGGGCGAGCAGTTCACCAGGAAGGGCCGTCCGGTCGCCGTACTGGTGGAGTTGGAGAGGTCGTCGTCCACCAAGAGCGGCTATCAGTGGTCGTCCGCCGACGGGCCGCCGTTCCAGCTCACCTCCATGACCCTGGCCTCGGGCTCGATCCGGCTGGCCGACCAGCGTCCCGTCGATTGGCTGCTGCCGTGAGTCCCGCACACAACTCCCGGTCGGGGCACCGCTCGGCCCCGCCCCGGCGCACGGTCCCCAAGGGCGGCGGCAGGTCCGTGCGCACACCGACCGTGCTCCAGATGGAGGCCGTGGAGTGCGGCGCCGCGTCGCTCGCCATGGTCCTCGGACACTTCGGCCGGCACATCCCCCTCGAAGAGCTGCGCATCGCCTGCGGGGTCTCGCGGGACGGCTCGCGCGCCAGCAACCTCCTGAAGGCGGCCCGGAGTTACGGGCTGACGGCCAAGGGCATGCAGATGGACACGGCCGCGCTCGCCGAGGTGAACGCGCCCGCGATCCTGTTCTGGGAGTTCAACCACTACGTCGTCCTCGACGGCATGGGGCGCCGCTTCGGACGGCGCGGGGTGCACATCAACGACCCCGGCAAGGGCCGCCGGTTCGTGCCGATGGAGGACTTCGACTCCAGTTTCACCGGTGTCGTCCTCGTCATGGAACCGGGCCCCGACTTCGAGCGCGGCGGGCGCAAGCCGGGTGTTCTGGGTGCCATGCCGGCCCGGCTGCGCGGTACGTCGGGCACCATGCCCGCCGCGATCCTGGCGAGTCTGCTGCTGGTGGCGGTGGGCGCCGCGATGCCCGCGCTCAGCCGCACCTACATCGACTCGTTCCTGATCGGCGGCCAGACCTCGATGCTGGAGGTGCTGTTCGCGTCGATGGGCGCGTGCGTGGCGCTCACCGTCGTACTGACCTGGCTGCAGCAGGCGAACCTGCTGCACGGCCGCATCATCTCCTCGACCCTGAGCAGTGCCCGCTTCCTGCGCCATCTGCTGCGCCTGCCGGTCACCTTCTTCTCCCAGCGCAGCCCGGCCGACCTGGTCCAGCGTCTCCAGTCGAACGACGCGGTGTCCGAGACCCTGGCTCGCGACCTCGCGTCGGCCGGCGTCGACGCCGTCGTGGTCGTGCTGTACGCCGTGCTCCTCTATACGTACGACCCGCAGTTGACGGCCGTCGGTATCGGTGTGGCGCTGCTGAACATCGTGGCCATGCGGGTGGTGATCCGGCTGCGTGCGACGCGTACCGCGAAACTGCGCGCGGACAACGCCCGGTTGACCAACACCGCTTACTCCGGGCTCCAGTTGATCGAGACGATGAAGGCGACCGGCGGCGAGGAGGGCTACTTCCGCAAGTGGGCCGGGCAGCACGCGACGACGCTGGAGGAGCAGCAGCGGCTCGGGGTGCCGAGTGCCTGGCTGGGGGTGGTCGCGCCGACGCTCGCGACGCTGAACAGCGCGCTGATCCTGTGGATCGGCGGGATGCGGGCCGTCGAGGGCCATATATCGGTGGGTCTGCTGGTGGCGTTCCAGGCCCTGGTCGTGCGGTTCACCGCGCCCCTCACCCGGCTCAACGGCGTGGCGGGCCGGATCCAGGACTTCGCGGCGGACGTGGCCCGGCTCAAGGACGTCGAGAACTTCCAGGCGGATCCGCTCTACGCGCGCCCGGGCGGCGGCGACTCGACGCGTCGGCTGCACGGCCACATCGAGCTCCAGGACATCACCTTCGGCTACAGCCCGCTCGACAAGCCCCTGCTGTCCGGTTTCGATCTGACCGTCGGTCCGGGACAGCAGGTGGCGCTGGTCGGCGGCTCCGGCAGCGGCAAGTCGACTGTCTCCAGGCTGATTTCGGGGCTGTACGCGCCCTGGGAGGGCGTCATCCGTATCGACGGGCAGCGCCTCGATGACATTCCGCGCGGCGCGCTGGCGGCCTCGGTCTCCTTCGTCGACCAGGACGTGTTCCTGTTCGAGGGCAGTGTCCGCGACAACGTGGCGCTGTGGGATCCGTCGATCCCGGACGAGTCGGTGGTGGCGGCGCTCGAGGACGCGGCGCTGTACGACGTCATCACGCGTCGGCCGGGCGGTATCCACAGCCGGGTCGAGCAGGACGGCCGGAACTTCTCCGGGGGCCAGCGGCAACGCCTGGAGATCGCGCGGGCGTTGGTGCGCAACCCCAGCATTCTCGTCCTCGACGAGGTGACCAGCGCGCTGGACGCGGAGACCGAGCAGACGGTGATCGACAACCTGCGCAAGCGGGGCTGCGCCTGTGTGGTGATCGCGCACCGGCTGAGCACCGTGCGCGACAGTGACGAGATCGTCGTACTCCAGCACGGCACGATCGTGGAGCGCGGGCGGCACGAAGCCCTGGTGGCGGCCGGTGGGGCGTATGCCGAACTGGTCAGGGAGCGATGAGATGACGACGGTTCACGAGGGCGATGTCGTCCTGGGCGCGCTCGGGCAGCTGGGGACGCGGTTCGATCTGTCCGGGCAGGGCCGTCTCGATCTCGAGGGCCCGCAGGTGCTGTGGCTGGTCGCGTCCGGCGCGCTCGACCTGTACGCGGTGGACGCCGTGGAACAGGGCCAGTGGCACCACATCGGCCGACTGGAGGCGGGCGCGCTGCTGCTGGGCCCGGTCACCGGGCCGCAGCACACGCTGGTCGCCCGTCCGGTGCGCGACTGCGTGGTGCACCGCATCGGCCTGCGCGAGCTGTACCAGTCGCCGGCCACGGAAACCTGGTCGTACGACGAGTACGGCAACGCCCAGTACGTGCCCCCGGCGACCAGCCCGCTGGAGTACGCCCTCGCCCTGGGTGTCGGACGGGGTCTGTCGATCCTCTTCCAGGCGCCGATGGCCTCCGAGCGGGCCGCCGCGCCGACCGACGACGACGTGTTCTGGATGCAGGTCCCGCCGGGCAGTGTGCAGTACGGATCGCTGTACGGGACGGAGGCCGCCGCTGATCTGCTGATGGACCCCGGGGTCTGGCAGGGCATGGTCGACCAGCAGTTCCGGCTGCTCGCCACCCTCGACCGGTGGATCGAGCAGCTCGAACGCAGCCACGAGACCCGTACGGCGGCCGGTATCAAGGCGGGCGAGGCGGTCCGGGCCCAGGCCGACCGGACGCTGCTGGCGTCGATCGGCAGGCCGTCGGTGAAGCGTACGACCGCTGCCGACGCCGACGCCACGTACGCGGCCTGCCGGCTGGTCGCCGAGGCGGCCGGGATCACGCTCGCCGAGCCCGCGCAGAGCGGTACCGAGAGCGACCGGCTCGACCCGGTGGAGAGGATCGCGCTCGCCTCCCGTGTCCGTACCCGGGCCGTCCGGCTCGACGGGCGCTGGTGGCACGACAACGTCGGCCCGCTGATCGGCCACCGCAGTCTGTCGGGCTCGCCCGTCGCCCTGCTGTGGCGGCGCGGGGGCTATGTGGCCGTACATCCCTCGTCGGGTCGCGAGACGCCGGTGGAGAAGGCGAACGCGGCGGAGTTCGAGGAGCGGGCGGTGATGTTCTACCGTCCGCTGCCCGAACGCGGGATGAGCCCGCTGCGGCTGCTCCGGTTCAGCATGGGCGGCAGCCGGGGCGATGTGGTGAACCTGCTGCTGAGCACTCTGGTGACGATCGCGATCGGGGCGCTGGTACCGGTCGCGACGGGCAAGGTGCTCGGCGAGTTCGTGCCGACGGCGCAGACGACGCTGATCGTGCAGTTCTGTCTCGCCGTGATGATCAGCAGCGTGGTGGCGGCGGCCTTCATGCTGCTGCAGAACCTCACTCTGCTCCGGATGGAGGGCCGGATCGAGGCGACACTCCAACCGGCCGTCTGGGACCGGCTGTTGCGGCTGCCGACGAAGTTCTTCACGGAGCGCTCGACCGGTGAGCTGGCGAGTGCGGCGATGGGTATCAGCGCGATCCGCAAGCTGCTGGCGGGAGTTGCCCCCGTCGTCACGCAGTCGGTCACGGTCGCGGCGATGAACCTGGCCCTGCTCCTCTACTACAGCGTCCCGATGGCGCTGGCGGCGATCGGCATGCTGGTGGTGATCGCCGCCGTGTTCCTGGGGCTCGGGCTGTGGCAGGTGCGCTGGCAGCGGCGGCTGATCGTGCTCTCCAACAAGCTGAACAACCAGGCCTTCCAGACCCTGCGCGGCCTGCCCAAACTCCGGGTCGCCGCGGCCGAGAACTACGCGTACGCGGCCTGGGCGGGCGAGTTCGCGCGCAGCCGCGAGCTGCAGCAGAAGGTCGGCCGCATCAAGAACCTCACCACGGTGCTGGGCGCGGTGTACCTGCCGGTCTGCACCCTGCTGATGTTCATGCTGCTCGCGGGTCCGGCACGCGGTGCGATGTCGGCGGCTGCCTTCCTCACCTTCAACACCTCGGTGACGATGCTGCTGACCTCGGTCACCCAGCTGACCGGCGCCTTCGTCTCCGGCGTGGCCGCGCTCCCGCTGTACGAGGAGATCAAGCCGGTGCTGGAGGCGACCCCGGAGGTGCGCGTGGCGAGCACCCGGCCGGGTGTGCTGACCGGCGCGATCGAGGCCCGCCGACTCTCCTTCCGCTACGCGGACGACGGGCCGCTCGTCCTGGACGACGTGTCCTTCCAGGTGCGGGCGGGCGAGTTCGTGGCGATCGTCGGCCCGAGCGGCTGCGGCAAGTCGACGCTGCTGCGCCTGCTGATCGGCTTCGACAAACCCGTCTCGGGCAGTGTGCTGTACGACGGTCAGGACCTGGGCGCGCTCGACCAGTCGGCCGTACGGCGCCAGTGCGGTGTCGTGCTCCAGCACGCCCAGCCGATGACGGGTTCGATCCTGGACGTCATCTGCGGCACCGAGCCCTACACGCCGGAGGAGGCGATGGCGGCCGCCGCGATGGCGGGCCTCGCGGAGGACATCCAGCGGATGCCGATGGGCCTGCACACCATCGTCCAGGGCAGCGGCGCGATCTCGGGCGGCCAACGGCAGCGGCTGATGATCGCGCAGGCACTGATCCGCAGGCCGCGCATTCTCTTCTTCGACGAGGCGACCAGTGCCCTGGACAACGAGACCCAGCGCACGGTCATCGAGAGCACCCGGGCGCTGAACGCCACCCGGATCGTGATCGCCCACCGTCTGTCGACGGTGCTGGACGCGGACCGGGTGATCGTGATGGAGGACGGCAGGGTCGCCCAGCAGGGTCCCCCGGCCCAGCTGCTGGCGGACACGGGTGGACGGCTGCACGAACTGGTGCGCCGACAGCTGGCGTAGTCCGGTCGACGGGCGGGGGTCAAGGGGCCGCCGGTACCCCGTGCCACGGTTCCGGAACCCGGCCGTCGGCGGCGTACACCTGGGTCGCCAGTATCCGCAGGGCCGCTGCGAAGACCGACGGATGACGCAGGAACTCCATGTGGATGCCGGGGAACTCCACCCATGGCACGCCGATCCGGCGGGCGATCTCGATCGACGGCCGGGCGTAGTACGTGCCCCGGTCGTCCGCGCCGGCGCCCAGGACGATGGGGAACGGTGCCGCGCGCAGCGCCGCCTCGTCGGGGTGGAAGGCGGCGAAGCCGGGCCATTCATGGCGGAAGAGCTGGTCGGCGTTGCCGAGGAAGCGTTCCCACAGGTCGGCCGGCCAGCGGTAGGAGCCCTCGCCCCGCGTCGTCTCGGCGAAACGGCGGCCCGCCGCCGGGGCACCACCCGCCTCGTACCGGGCGGCCAGGTCGGCGAAGAAGCCGCGCGCGGGGTCGCCTTCGGGCAGGACGTTCACGGCGGGCGGTTCATGGGCGATGAGACCCGCCAGGCACTCCGGGTGACGCGCGGCCAGGGTCAGTCCGATGATCGCGCCGCCGCTGTTGCCGAAGACCAGCGCTCGGCCTTCCGCCAGGTCGGCGACCAGCGCCCGGGCGTCGGCTGCCTGCCGTGACAGTGCCATGAGGGCGCCGCCACCGGTACTGCGGGAGTTGCCGCGCCGGTCGTAGGTGATCACGGTGAAGGCGTCGGCGAGGCCCTCGGCGATCCCGGAGTAGTAGCCGGCGTCTCCGCCCGCGCCGCTGATCATCAGCAGGGCCGGGCCGACCCCGCGCACCTCGTAGTAGAGCTCGGCCCCGTCGACCGCCAGCCTGCCGCTGCGCACGTCCGCACATCCTCCTTAACGATACTTTCCCGTATCGATACTTTGCCGTTTCGATGAAAGTGGGCTAGCCTCGGACCATCGGGCGTACGAAACGGTTTCGTTTACATACGCGTAACCCATGCCTTCCCTGCTCTCCGTCACCCTCGTCCGCTCCTCGCCGGAGCTGCTTTCCCTGGAGTGTGCTCAGATGTCCCAGTCCCTTACCGAAGGCGCCCCGAAGGGCGTCACGAACGACACGGACAAGGGGTCCGCCGCGCCGAACCCGAGGCGGTGGCTGATCCTCGCGATCATCGGTATCGCGCAGCTGATGGTCGTCCTCGACGCCACCATCGTGAACATCGCCCTCCCCTCCGCACAGGCCGACCTCGGCTTCACCGACGGCAACCGCCAGTGGATCGTCACCGCGTACGCGCTGGCCTTCGCCTCCCTGCTGCTGCTCGGCGGCCGGATAGCCGACCTGTTCGGCCGCAAGCCCGCCTTCCTCATCGGCGTCGCCGGTTTCGCCGGCGCCTCCGTCCTCGGCGGCGCGGCCAACAGCTTCGAGATGCTGGTCGTCGCCCGGGCCCTCCAGGGTGTCTTCGGCGCACTGCTCGCGCCCGCCGCGCTGTCCCTTCTCAACACGACCTTCACCGACGCGCGCGAACGTGCCCGCGCGTTCAGCGTGTACGGCGCGATCGCCGGTGCCGGCGGCGCGGTGGGCCTGCTGCTCGGCGGACTGCTGACCGACGCTCTCGACTGGCGCTGGACGCTGTACGTCAACCTGATCTTCGCCGTCGTCGCGTTCGTGGGCGGCTGGATACTGCTGGGCAACCACCGTGACGCCGCCAACTCCAAGATCGACGTCCCGGGCACCCTGCTGGTCTCCGCCGGCCTCTTCTCCGTCGTCTACGGCTTCTCCAACGCCGAGACGCACGACTGGAGTTCACCGCAGACCTGGGGCTTCCTGATCGCGGGCGTCCTGCTCCTCGTGGCGTTCACCCAGTGGCAGACGCGGGCGAAGCACCCGCTGCTGCCGATGCGCGTCCTGCTCGACCGCGACCGTGCGGCCTCGTTCCTCACGGTGCTCATCTCCGGCGCGGCGATGTTCGGGGTCTTCCTCTTCCTCACCTACTACCTGCAGCTGAACCTCGGCTTCAGCCCGACCAGGACCGGCCTGGCCTTCATGCCGATGATGGCGGCCCTGATGGTCGCGGCCCAGGTCTCGACCACGATGCTCGTGCCCCGCTTCGGCCCCCGGATCATCATCCCGCTGGGCTTCCTCCTCGGCGCGGGCGGCATGGCCTGGCTGACCGGTATCGGGGTCGGCTCGGACTTCAGCACCGCCGTCCTTCCGCAGCTGCTGGTGATCGGCCTGGGCATGGGCGCCATCATGCCGCCCGCGATGCAGCTGGCCACCAGCGGAATCGGCGCGGAGGACGCGGGGGTGGCCTCCGCGACGGTCAACACCATGCAGCAGGTGGGCGGTTCGATCGGTACGGCCCTGCTGAGCACGCTCGCCGCGAGCGCCGCGACCAACTACCTGTCCGGGCGGAACGCGGCCGACAAGCTGGTCCAGGCCCAGTCGACGATCGAGAGCTACACCACCGCCTTCTGGTGGTCGGCCGGCTTCTTCGCCGCGGGCGCGCTGATCACCTTCCTCCTCTACCGCCCCGGCGTACCGGTCCAGGACGAGAACGCCGCGCCGGTGGTGCACATGTGACGCACCCGGACCGGAGAGACCGAGGGGCCGCCGTCTTCAGGGAGACGGCGGCCCCTCCCGACTGCGGCGAGTGCCTGACGCATGGAAATGTCAATTACGAGGCTCGTAATTCACCTTCTCGAGTGAACTAGATCTTGCAGGCGGCGCGGCAGGGATGGTCCGGGCTTCGGAGGGGTAGCTACGGAGACCGAAATGTGCCCACTGCAGAGGTGGAGCAGCCATGACGCCGGAAGCCGACGACCGTACCCGCGGGCCGTCCGAGCGCACGGCCTCGGACTCGTCCGGAGCCCTGCCGCCGACGGCCAATCCGTATGCCCGTACGTACGTGCACGGGCCGTTCACCGTGGTCGAGGTCTCCGGGGAGATCGACTTGGCGACCACGGGCCTCCTCGCCGAGCATCTGGACGCCGCGACCGCGCGCCCCGAGCCGGACGTACTGGTCGACCTCCGGCACGTCGACTTCTTCGACTGCTCGGGTCTGCGCGAACTGTGCCGTGCGGACAGCCGGGCCCGTGAGCGGGGCGGGCGGCTGCGTCTGGTCTCCGACACGGCCCGCATCCACCGCCTGCTGCACGCCGCGCGGCTGCTTCGACGCTTTCCGCCTCTCTCACGCATCCCCGAATGAGGGGCTCGGGGGCTGGTCCTCGTCCCCGCACACGCCGATGGGCCGGCCGGTGGCCCCACACCACCGACCGGCCCCGCTGCGAGATCGCGCGACTCCCGCGACACAGGGTTGGCTCTCCCCATCCGCGAGCGTCCTGCGATGCCCACGGGAGCGCGCGACCCCGGTCTTTCAGAACGTGAAGAGGGCCGTCCCGTAGGTGCTCTTCACGCACTCGTTCGCGAAAGTCCGCTCATAGGCGACCCGCTGCCCACGCCACACGCCCTGGACGGTGACGACGACGGGGTCGTACCGCTTGGTGCACTTCACGCCACTTCGCTCCGCCAGGGCGTCGAAGTCCCCGTCGGCGGCGCGGAGTTCGGCGCACGCGTCGGACGCCGCCGGGTGCGTGCCCGAGGCCGTGGGCGCGCAGGTCAGGGTGACGGCACGCTCCGGGGTGACGGCGGCCGCGGTGTCTCCGTGCCCCGTCGTGAGGACGAGGGCCGAGGGTGCGTAGAGCCCGGAGGCAGCGGGGGCGGGGGTGGCGACGGCGGCCCCGGTGAGGGGGCCGCAGACGGCGGTGGCCGTCAGGGTCAGAGTCGCTGCCCAGCGCGCGGTGTTCGGCATTGTGTGCATCCTTCCGCTCGGTTCGAAGATGCGAATCGAAGGTCAAATGGTTCGCAGGGTGCTCGATCCCAGCCGGTCGGGCCGGATCGGCGAGCGTGAGTCTGCCGAGTCCGGCGCCGAAACTCATCTCGACCCCATGCGTTTCAGTAACCTTGCGCATTGAATCAGTGGCGTGAAGTTACGTGACCGTGAACGCCAGAAGCCCACAACTGAGCGGTCGATGATCACTTCGAACGACATACTGGCTGGATCCACCTGCCTTTTTAATCGGCCTGAAACATTCCGATTCAGCTCCGGGCGGACGCCCGCACCACCCCTTTGCTTTCTCTCCCTTGCGGAGTAATTCTTATTACATGATTACGCCAGAGCAACGAGAGAAGCTGCGCGGCTGGTTCGCCGGCCGACTGCCCGACGACCTGTTCGAGAGCCTGGCCGAGGTCACCGTCGACCGCGAGGAGATCACCGTGATCGGCCGGATCCCCGCACCCCGGCTCGCCGAGGACGTGTCGACCGCCGAGCGGGACGCGACCGTCCAGGGCCGGATCGAGGAGTTCCGCGAGCGCACCCGGAAGACCCGGATCGCGGTCGCGCGCGAGGCCGAGCACCGGTTCGACAAAAAGGTCTCCTGGGGTGTGGAGTGCGACGGCCGGCGCGCGCTGTTCACCCACATCGCCGCGCCCGTCATGACCCGGCTACGTCAGCCCGAGCGACAGGTCCTCGACACCCTCATCGCCTCCGGGGTGGCCCGCAGCCGCAGCGACGCCCTCGCCTGGTGCGTACGCCTCGTCGAACGCCACACCGACGACTGGCTCACGGAGCTGCGCGAGTCCCTCGAACACGTGCAGCGCGTCCGGTCCCAGGGACCGGACGCCGAACCTCAGGAGCCGTCCGCCGACGAGGAGTGACCGTCACCGAGGGCAACTCAATGGCATATTCATGACCAGGGGGCGGCCTGCTCGCGATTGCCGGAATCCTCGCGCCTTCAGGGCGAGGAGCATGTCAAGGTGTCCGGCATGAGCGAATTCGTGTTGGTCGCGGGTGCGCGGCTCGGTGCCTGGGCGTGGGACGAGGTGGTGGTCGAGCTACGTGCCGCCGGGCACGAGGTGCACCCGCTGACGTTGTCGGGGCTGGCGGAGCGGCGCGGTGAGCCGGCGGGGCAGCAGACCCATGTGCGGGACATCGTGGAGGAGGTCGAGCGCCTCGATCTGCGGGATGTGGTGCTCGTCGGGCACAGTTACGCGGGGATACCCGTCGGGCAGGCCGCCGAGCAGATCGGGGAGCGGCTGCGGCGGGTCGTGTTCGTGGACGCGAGCGTCCCGGCCGACGGGAAGTCGTTCCTGTGGGGCTGGGACAGTGCCGGGGTGGAGGCGTCGATCGCCGAGAACGGGGGCTTCTGGCCGACCGCGTCAGCCGCCCACTTCTCGGGGCAGGGGCTCAGTGACGAGCAGATCGCGCGGATCGTGAGCGGTTCGACGCCGCATCCGGGGGCCAGTCTCACCGAGCCGGCGGTACTCCGGGGGTCGGTGGGTGATCTTCCGGCGACGTACATCAAGTGTCTGCTCGATGATCCGGAGCCGTCCGAGGACGTGGTGGAGTTGCTCAAGGGTGAGCGGTGGGAGCTGGTCGAGTTGGACACCGGGCACTGGCCGATGTTCTCCCGGCCGCGGGAGTTGGCCGCTGTGCTGCATCGGGCGGCGGGGGGCGTCGGGCCTGCCTGAGGGTTTTCGCCCCCGCCGCCCCTACCCGTCCCATCCCGTTCCTGGGGGCTGCGCCCCCAGACCCCCCTTTCGGCCCTGAACGGGCCTCGTCCTCAATCGCCGGACGGGCTGATGGTGCGGGATGTGGCGACCTGTTCCGCCTTTCCCCGTGGGCCCCCTATCGACAGGGAGCCGGGGCTGGCGGTGGTCGGGTCCGTCTGCCAGCGTTGTTGGGGGGAGCCGTCGCGGACCTTTACCACGACGTCCGTGTCGGGGTCGTCGGAGGCGGGAGCTATGGCCAGACCCTCCTTCCAGCGGGGCAGCAACTCGCCCCGTACGGTGAGGTCGTAGCGGACGTCGTCGCTGGAGGCGGCGGCGCAGCGGCCGAGGATGACCACACCTGCGTCGGCGTGCGAGTCCAGGCACAGCTCGGGGTTGGCGACACTGCGCAACAGGCCGTCGTCCGTGTACGACCACAGCTGGGTCCACGCCGTCGAGCAGGACGCGAGTTTGGTGACGGCGCCGACCGTGGCCTTGCTGCCCCGGATGTCGAGGCACTGGTCGGCGGTGATGTTGCGCAACCTGGTCTGCTGGGTCGCCGTCGGGTTCGCGGGCGGGGAGGAGGACACCGCGGGCGGGGTCGGCGTGGCGCCGGGCGTCTGGGTTCGGCCGCCGGTCGCGCTGGACGAGGCGGCCGGGTCGGCACCGCTGCCGTCCTTCGGCCACACCCCGCTGCCCAGCACGACCGCGAGAACGACCGCCGACGCCAGGCCCACGCTGGTGAACAGGGTTCTTCTGTTGTGGGGGAGGCCCATTGCCGGGCGGCGGGGGGAGGGGATCCTGGAGAGGAGTCGGCCGCGTCCCAGGCCGCCGATATCACGGCGGCGGCCAGCGGTGCGCCTGCTTCTCCCCCCGCCACCGCCGTGCCGGGCCTGGCCCCGCGCCCTGGCGGTGCCCTGGGTGCGGCCCGGGCGGGAGTCGAGGTAGCGGCGGGCGCCCCAGCCGAGCACCGCCTCCGCGAGCATCGTGCCGAGTGCGCCCTCGACCTGGCTCAACTGCTCGGCTGCGTAACGGCAGTAGCGGCACTCCATCAGATGCTGCTGCACATCGGGCAGCAGCGCCCCGCCTCGTCGGATCGGGACGTCGAGGAGACGGTTGTAGAACCGGCATTCCTTGGACGGCGCGAGTTCCCGGTGGGCGCGTACACAGCCCTCGCGGAACTGCTCGCGGGCCTGTTCCAGCGACGCCGCTGCCGTATCCGTGTCCATGCCGAGAAGTTCGGCGGGGACCCTCATCGGGTCGGCCTCGACCTCGGTGTGCCACAGCAGGCACTGGGCGAGGCCTGGAAGAGCCTGGAACGAACGCTCGGCGAGCTTTCGGTTCTCCGGCGTCATGGACTTCGCCGCGCGCATACCGCGACCGCCCGCCGGTTTCGTCAGTTCGGGCAGCAGATCGGATATACGGTCGTCGTCGGCCCACTCCCTGACCGTGTCGCGCACGGCCACGAGGAACCGGGGGCGTAGCGCGACGGCCGACTCCGCCCGCATCACCCGCTCCAGGACCTGGTGGAAGGCCGCGGCGGTGACCATGGAAGCGGTCTGGGCCGAGGTGGCGAGGCAGATGACCGCGTACTCGTGGGCCGCCTGCCAGTGCCGCGCCGTCAGCAGGGCCACAGCAGGGCCGCTCTCGCCCTCCGGTCTGCCTCTGAGCTGCGCCGCGAGGCTCTCGTCCGATTCCCCCAGGACCCCACCGGAGTACGGGAGGTAGGACGGACGAGGGGGGTGGGGATGGGGCACTGAGCGGTTTCCTTCCCACGCACGGGTGACTCACAGAGGTCCCCCGGCCGCGTAGCCCCGCCCCGGCTGTGGCGCTGGACCGCCACAGCATCACCACCGGCGAGTCGAGCCCGGCCACTCCCCCTGTACAAGTAGTTCACCCTTGCACAAGTTGCTCCTGGCCAACAAGCCACTTGGGCAACATCCGCTCACGTCCGTTCACTGCAGAAAGGTCGGCAACAGGGGAGAAGCTCCAGCACTCGTACCGGTTTTCGGATTCTTGCCCGCGCCCCGTGTGAACGGCGCGCACACGCCCGGGCGCCGCGCACGCTCCCGGCGTGTGCAACGGTGTAGTCCACTGGAACCGGCCCTTCTCGGAGGCCCCGCGCGAAACGGCGGCTCTCTCGCGCGAAACGGCCGCCGACCCCGTTCCTCCCGCCCTCGGTCGGCGGCCCCGAGGGCGGGCCCAGCTCGCGGCTCGGCCTCAGATCTGCCAGGAGCGCAGTCGGTCGGCCGCGCCGTAGACGTCCGTCTTGCCCGAGATCAGATCGCGGGCGAGGTCGACGAGAGCGCCGTAGGGCGGGTCGATGCCGACGTCGCTGACGAACATGTACGCCACCGCGGTGGCACAGGCGAAGCGGGCGTTGGCCGACGGCAGCGGCTTGAGCAGCGCGAGGGTGTGCAGCAGCGCGGCGGCCCGCCAGGCGGGGTCGGAGTCCACGCCGAGCCGCGGCGGGTCGACCCGGTGCCGGGCCACAGCGGCGACCAGGGCGGAGAAGTCGTTGACCGTGGGCTGGTCCGGCAGGACCTCCTCGTGGCGCTGGAGCAGCCACGGCACGTCGATGTGGATGACGGGAGCCATCGGTCAGGCGACCTGTCCCTGACGCCCCGGCGCCACCGGTTCGTCCTCGGGGAACGCGGCGGCGAACTCGTCGGCGTGGGCCGCGAAGAACCGCCGGAATTCCTCCGCGCCCTCCTGCAGGGCACGGTGCCGGGCGATGTCGGCCGCCGCCGCCTCCCGCACGAGTGCCTTCATCGACGTACCGCGTTCCTTGGCGATCTGCCGCAGGTCCTCTAGCTCGCGGTCACTGAACTCCACATTCAGAGCAGGCATGCCCCCACGGTACCTCGCCGGTACTTACCCGTAAATACCACCAGGTCAGAAGGGTGAGGCAGAGGTACCGTGGGGGCGGGACCCGGTCCGGGCTAGCCCTGGTCCGCCACGAAGGACGCCATCCGGGCCAGGGCCGCGTTCCAGTTGATCGTGTGCTCGTTCGTCGACCAGGACTGGATGTCGTCGATGTAGCAGAACTGGCCGACGCAGCCCTGGAGTTTGCTCTGTGCGTAGGGGTCCTGAATGCTCGAGTTGGGGCCGCCGGCGAGCGTGCCGTCCGGCGGGCTCGGCAGCTTGGGGTCGAGCTGGTGGGCGTACCAACGGCTGTGCTGCTGATGCGAGTTGACCTCGCCGTAGCCCGTCACGTACGACATGTTCAGCGCGTTGCGGCCCAGCAGGTAGTCCATGCTCTGGAGCGCGCCGTCCCGGTACTTCGAGGCGCCGCCGATGTCGTACGCGGTGGCGATGACGACGGCGTTGTTGAGGACCTGGGCGTTGGAGCCCCAGTCGTACAGGTTGGCGTCGGGGGCGTAGGGCATGCCGTACGGCTGTGCCGCCAGCGTGGTCAGATAGCGGTCGGCGCCCTTGAGGACGGACTGGCGGACCTTGTCCCGGCCGGGCAGCTTGCTGGGGACGGTCGCCAGGTCGAGACGGCCGGCCGCGGCGGTCCTGGCCCAGTCGAAGCCGAGCGGGACGAAGATGTCGGCCGTGTGGACCGGCGAGTTCAGGATGTACTGCTCGAACGGCTTCTCACCGGTGGTGAGATACAGCTCGGCGGCCGCCCAGTAGAACTCGTCCCTCGCGTCGGTGTCGTTGTAGGCACCGCCGCCGGTCCCGTCGTTCGGGTCGGCGTGCAGGTCGGGGTGGGCGAGGGCGGCCGTCCAGGCCTTCCGCGCCACGGCGAGGGCGTGCGCGGCGAAGGTCCGGTCGTAGGGCCGGTACAGCCGGGCCGCCTGCGCCGCCGTGGCCGCCAGGTTCAGGGTGGCCTCGGTGGTCGGCGGGTGCAGTTCACGCTTCTGCGGGTCGTCGCTCGGCAGCAGCGGCAGCCCGGTCCACTGTTCGTCGTGCATCTTGTGGTGGGCCATGCCGGCCAGCGGCTGCCCGGCGGGCACCTGCATCTTCAGCAGGAACTCCAGTTCCCAGCGGGCCTCGTCCAGGACGTCCGGCACCTTGTTGCCGCTCTCCGGGATGGCGAGCGTGCCGTCACCGAGCTTGTCCCGCTGTCCCGTACGGGCGTGCAGGGCTCGCTCGTACGTGCTCAGCAGCTCCCAGGTGGAGATGCCTCCGTTGACGACGTACTTGCCGTGGTCGCCGGCGTCGTACCAGCCGCCGGTGACGTCGAGGGTGTAGTCGCACACGCCCGGCCGGCACGGCACCTGGGAGTCGCCCCGGTTGGGCGCCACGTCGACGTGGCCGGCGGGGCGGGCATAGCCCGGGCGCAGGTCGTCGCGGATCGCGATGCCGCTGCGCTGCGTGTAGTAGTACTTCAGCGAGTCGAGCCGCAGCCGGTCGTAGGCGCTCGTGCCGATGTCGAAGGGGCGGCTCGTCTCACCGTCGGCGACCAGCGTGAGCCCGGTGCCGGGCTTGCGGTAGGCGCCGAAGTCGATCGACTGGACGTTCTGTCCGGAGGAGACGTCGGTGCCGCGCGGCACGGTCCTGCCGTGGGCCACCGTCTTTCCTTCGGCGTTCTTCAGCTGCCACGGCAGCGGCTGCGTGGAGCCGGTGACCAGCGTGGCGTTCTTCGGGCCCGCGGGGAGGTAGGCGACCTGGTTGACGCGTACCCGGGGACCGGTGTCGGGTTCGTACACCTCGGGCGGCACCCCGCCCACCAGTGATACGTCGTCCATGCAGAACCGGAAGGGGTCCGCGCTGCCGCCGAGTTGGAAACCGACCTGACCCTGGGCGGTGTCGGCGGGGGCGGTGAAGGTGTACGAGTAGGCGTCGCCGGAGACGCTCAGCTGCGGGCTCACCTCGAAGTAGGTGTCGTACGGGGCCACCGAGAGGCCGACGATCGCCCGGACGACGTGTCCTGCGGGCGTGCCCAGCGCCTTGAAGCTGAACCGGTACGACTCGCCCTTGACGAGGGTCAGGTCGTTCTGGCCGACGGCGGCGTCCCAGCGGTTGGTGGTGCCGCCGGGGACCTCGGCACAGAGGCCGCCTTCGGCGAGGCCGGCGGTGACGTTGCTGGTGGTCCACCAGGGGGCGGTGGTGGTGTCGAAGGTGCCGTTCTTGACCTGTTCGATCTCTTCGGCGCCGGCCGGGGTGGTGGGGAGGGTGGTGAGGGCCGCTGCGAGGAGGGCGGTCACCGAGAGCAGGGTGGTTCTGCGTCGTTTCACGTCTGGGCTCCTCGGGTGGGGTGGTGGAGGTGCGGCGTGCGTGATGGGAGCGCTCCCAAGTTCGGACGTGGCCATGTTGTGCGAGGGGTGATGGCTCGTCAACGATCCGGACGGTTTTCGCCCCCGCCGCCCCTACCCCTCCCATCCTTCTCGGGGCGCTGCCCCCGACCCCCCGCTCCTCAAACGCCGGAGGGGCTGACATACCAGCCCGTCCGGCGTTTGAGGACGAGGCCCCTTCAGGGCCGAAAGCGAGGGTCTGGGGGCGCAGCCCCCAGTGGGGGTCCCCCCCTCTGGGGGAGGGACGGGTAGGGGCGGCGGGGGCGAGAACTCAGCCCGCCGGCGCGTCCAGGTGGCTGATGCGTATCGCGCCCCGTTCCTCCCCCGGGTAGCGGCTCGTCAGGTCGAGGCGCACACCCGTACCCCTCGCCGCGGCGAAGGTGATCACCGTCGCCGTGTCGGAGGCGTCCGCCCACTGGACCGCCGCCGCGGGCACCCGCACGTAGCGGTCGCCGTTCCGTACCGACACCGCTATCGACGCGGGCAGCGAATGCGTCGCGTCCACCGTGAAGGACACCTCGACGCGGGTGAAGTCGCGGACCCGTCCGAAGTCCACCGACACCCAGTCCTCGGCCCGGGCCCCGCTGAACGCCGGCAGCAGCGCGGTCGGCGCCTTGTGGAAGCCGTTGGACCAGCCGGTGGCCGACGCGCCGTCCAGCATCGCGGCGGGCAGGGTGTCCGGGCGGCCGGAGTAACTGGCGTCCGCCCGGGGGTAGGCGGGCGCGCCCGGGCCCGGGTCGGGTGCGAAGTGCGGCGCCGGCGTCAGCGCCTCGTCGCGCGCGGCCGTCGTACGGACCACGACCGTGCCCGTGCGCAGCCCCGCCGAGCGGGCCGTCACCTTGAGGCGTCCGGCGTCGGTGCCCGACCGGACGATGGCGAGGGCCTTGCCGTGGAAGGCGGTCCGGGTGCTCGCCTGATAGCGCTCGGCGCTCTCCTCGCGCCCGTTGTCGAGGCCGGCCAGGGAGCCGCCGTCGACGTCGAAGGCGAGCAGGTGCTCGGCGTCGGGCACGACCACGCCCCGGGCGTCGATGACGTCGGCGGTCACGAAGACGAGGGAACGGCCGTCCGCCGAGAGGGACTTGCGGTCAGCGGTCAGGCGTATCGCGTGCGCCGGTCCGGCCGTCCGCAGGACGTCCGTCGCCACGACCCGGCCGTCCCTGCGGGCCACCGCCTTCAACTCGCCGGGCTCGTACGGCACATGCCAGTTCAGATGGAGTTTGCCCGCGCTGCCGTTCGGGCTGGTGTAACTGCCGGGCCAGGCGCCGGAGGTGACGGTCTTGTCGTCGCCGGTGGCCTCGGTGGTCTCCAGGTAGGCGCGGCCGTCGGTCGTCCTCTTCGTGTCGAACCGCCTTGTGCCCAGGGACTTCTTGTTGAGGAACAACTCCACCGTGTCCACGTTCGCGTAGGCCCAGACCTCCACCGTGTCGCCCGGCTCGTGGTTCCAGGTCATCGGGAGCAGATGGACCATGGGCTCGTTCGTCCACTGACTGCGGAACAGGTGGTACATGTCCTTGGGGAAGCCCGCTGTGTCGACCGCCCCGAAGAAGGACGCCTTCACCGGGAACACGTTGTACGGGGTCGGTTCGCCGATGTAGTCGATGCCCGACCACAGGAACTCGCCCGCGAACCACTTCCGGTCCCGGTCCTTCTTGAGTCCGTACTCGCCGCTCATCGTCCAGGAGGCGAGGTTGTTGTCGTAGGACGAGACCGCGCGACCGCCCGGGGTGTGGTTCTCGCCGGTGTTGAGGTGTTCCGGTTCCTGGTAGGTGCCTCGGGTGGAGGTCTCGGACGAGGACTCCGACTCGAAGAGGAACAGATGCGGGTAGGCGGCGTGCAGGATGTCCACCGACTTCGCGGTGTTGTAGTTGAGGCCGAGGCCGTCGAGCTTGGCCAGCATCAGGTCGGCCGCCGAACCCTTCGCGGGCGGGTTGCGGTACTTGTCCGAGCCGATGACGAGCGGGCGGGTGTCGTCGGCCGCCCTGATCGCGGCGATGATTCGGTCGGCCATGGCGAGGCCGGCGGTCTGGGTGGAGTCGGGGATCTCGTTGCCGATCGACCACAGCAGCACGGCGGGCGAGTTGCGGGCCGCGAGCACCATCTCGGTGGCGTCCTTCTCGCACCACTCGTCGAAGAACCGGCCGTAGTCGTAGCGGGACTTGCCGGTCCGCCAGCAGTCGAAGGCCTCCACCATCATCACGATGCCCAGCTCCTCGCAGACCTGGATGATCTCCGGCGAGGGCGGGTTGTGGGAGGTGCGGAAGGCGTTGACGCCCATCGACTTCATGATGGTCATCTGCCGGCGGATCGCGTCGATGCTGACGGCGGCTCCGAGGGCGCCGAGGTCGTGGTGGAGGTCGACCCCCTTGATCTTGTGATGGGTGCCGTTGAGCTGGAAGCCCTCGTCCGGGTCGAAGCGGAAGTCGCGGATACCGAAGGTCGTGCGGTGGGTGTCCACGGGGGTGCCTGCGACGCGCAGCTCGGTCTTCAGGGTGTAGCGGTGCGGGTCCGCGATGTCCCACAACTTCGGTTCGCGGACGGTGAGTTCATGGGTCTCGTCCGCCCGGTCGGTGACGGTGACCGTGGAGGACGTACGGGCGACGGTACGGCCGCGGGCGTCGACGATGCGGGAGACGACCTCGACGTCTGCGGCGGCCCCGGACGCGTTCACCACGGACGTCCGCACCCGGACGCGGGCCCGCTCCGCGGTGATCTCCGGCGTCGTGACGTACGTACCCCAGCGCTCCACGTGCACCGGTTCGGTGACGACAAGGCGGGCCTCGCGGTAGATGCCGCTGCCCGAGTACCAGCGGCTGCTGGGCAGACGGTTCTGCACCTTGACCGCGAGCACGTTCTCGGTGGTGCCGTCGGTGTGCAGGAGGCCGGTGAGGTCGAGCGCGAACCCGGTGTAGCCGTAGGGGTGGCGGCCGACCTCCGTGCCGTTGCAGTAGACGTACGAGTCCATGTAGACGCCGTCGAACTCCACCGAGATCCGCCGGCCGGCCGGCGCGGGCGGAAGGGTGAAGGCGAGGCGGTACCAGCCGAGGCCGCCGGGGAAGAACCCGGTGCCGCTGGTGGTGCCGTGGTCGGTGGTCGGGGTGAGTTCGATGCTCCAGTCGTGGGGGACGGCGACCGCCCGCCACGCGGAGTCGTCGTAGGCGGGGTCGGCGGCGTTCGCGTACTCGCCCGTGGGGTCGGTGATCCCTCCCGGGTCGACCAGTGCGAAGCGCCAGCCGTCCCGCAGCGGGACGGTTCGGCGGCCGCCCGGGCCGGTCGCGGCCCGCGCGTCGGCGGCGGTGCCCAGCAGGGCTCCGGCGGCGGGGGCGGACGTACCGGCGATCAACACCGATCTGCGAGTGACCGTCATCGCGGCTCTCCCTCATCAGGGCCCAGAAATAATCACAACTGATCGTTAGCAAACAGATTCTGACGGTGTGGAACATGCGCCCGTCAAGAGTTCGGTGACGTACTTCGGCCTCACCTGTCACAACGGCCTGAATTCCGCCCCTCGCGGCGGCCTTGCCGAGGGCCCGGGGACGGTGGTGTCCCTGACCGCTCATGAGCAGGACGCACTAGGGTGGAGCACCAGTGACGTCCCCCTGCTCACTGTGCGTGTTCACGATGGAGTGGCGCTGATGAGTCCGGTGTACCCGTTCGACGATTCCGCCTCGGCGCGAGCCATCGTCGACGCGCGGGGCACACTGACCGGCTGGAACGAGGGTGCTCGTCGGCTGCTGGGCTGGTCGGCGGCCGAAATGCTGGGCCGCCCCGCCGCTTCCCTGCTGGCCGCCGACGGCGCGGACGGGCCCGGACGGCCGACGGAGCACCTCTGGCACGGCACCCTCGCTCTGCGTCACCGCGACGGCCGTACGGTGTCCAGCTGGCTCCTCGCCCACCACCGGCCGTCCCCGGACGGCGGCGGGGGCGACTGGCTCGTCGTCACCCCCTTGGAGAGCGGTGCCCAGGCCGCGGACGACCAGCTGATGCGGGCCGCATTGGACCAGGCGCCCTGCGCGACGGCCGTCTACGACGACCGGCTGCGGCTGCACGGTGTCAACGACGCCATGGCCGCTGTCATCGGACTGCCGCTGGATCGCATCCGGGGGCTCAGGATCGCCGAGATAGGGGGCAAGGAACGCAGCGCTGACCTGGAACTGAACATGCTCGACGTACTGACCAGCGGCAGGGCGAAGGACGTCCAGACCTATCTGCGCACCGGCGGCGAGGACCACGCGCACGCCTGGCTGGCCCGGCTCGCGCCACTCAAGGACACCGAGGGGCGGGTGCGGGGGGTCTGTCTCGCGGCCCACGACTTCACCGAGCAGTACCTCGCCCGAGAGCGGCTCCAGCTGGTCAACGAGGCGAGCGTACGCATCGGCACCACCCTCGACGTCACCCGGACGGCGCAGGAACTGGCGGACGTCTGCGTCCCGGCGCTCGCCGACTTCGTCAGCGTCGACCTGCTGGACCCGCCGCAGCACGGCGGCGACCATCATCCGGCCGAGCTGACGGCGCCCCTCAGCCTGCGCCGGGCCGCCCACCGGTCGATCATCCCGGGCAGTCCCGAAGCCGTGGCCAAGCCGGGACAGCTGGACGAGTACCCGGCCTTCTCGCCCCAGGCCGACTCCCTTCTCGCGGGCCGCACCATCGTGGCCGCGGTGCCCTCGGGCGATTTCGAACAGTGGATGACCTGGGACAAGGCGCGCTACGACCGGGTCAAGGAGTTCGGCATCCACTCCACGATGTCCGTGCCGATCACGGCACGCGGTACGACGCTGGGCGTCGCCGTCCTGACCCGGTACCGGCGCCCCGACCCGTTCACGTCCGACGACGCTCTGCTCGCCGAGGAGGTCACCGCCCGGGCGGCCGTCTGTATCGACAACGCCCGCCGGTTCTCCCGCGAACGCGAGACCGCCCTCGCCCTGCAACGCAGCCTGCTCCCCCGCACCCTGCCGCACACCGCCGCCCTCGAAGCCGCCTCACGGTATCTGCCCGCGGCGCGGGCCGGGGTCGGCGGCGACTGGTTCGACGTGATCCCGCTGTCGGGGATGCGGGTCGCGATGGTCGTCGGGGACGTCGTCGGCCACGGTGTCCAGGCCTCCGCCACCATGGGCCGGCTGCGCACCGCCGTGCGCACGCTCGCCGACATCGACCTCGCCCCGGACGAGCTGCTCACCCACCTGGACGATCTCGTCGTTCGGCTGTCGGCCGAGGCCGGCGGTGAGGGCGGCCCGGGCGAGGTCGGCGCCACCTGTCTGTACGCGGTGTACGACCCGGTGTCGCGGCGCTTGGCCCTGGCCCGTGCCGGGCATCCGCCGCCGATCATGCTCACGCCAGGTGGTACGCCCCGGCAGGTGCGGATGCCCGCCGGTCCGCCGCTCGGTCTGGGCGGTCTGCCGTTCGAGTCCACGGAACTGGAGCTGCCCGAGGGGACGGTCCTCGCCTTCTACACCGACGGGCTGATCGAGAGCCGCGAGCGGGACATCGACGCCGGTCACCGCCTGTTGTGCGACGCGCTGGCGGCGTACGCCGACTCGCTCGACGAGATGTGCGACCGCGTCCTGCACACCCTGCTCCCGCCGGGCGGCGCGGCCGACGACGTGGCCCTGCTGCTGGCCAGAACCCAGGGCCTGCCCGCCTCCCGGGTCACCACGTGGGACATCCCGGCCGACCCGGCGCTCGTCGGGCCGATCCGCAGGCAGGTCGGTGAGCAGCTCGACGTCTGGGGGCTGAGCGAGGCCGCGTTCACCACCGAGCTGGTGGTGAGCGAGCTCGTCACCAACGCCATCCGCTACGGCTCGCATCCGATCCGGCTGCGCCTCGTCCACGACACGTCCACCCTGATCTGCGAGGTCTCCGACGCCAGTCACACCGCCCCGCACCTGCGGCGCGCCAGGACGTTCGACGAGGGCGGCCGGGGTCTGCTGCTGGTCGCGCAGCTCACCGAGCGGTGGGGCAGCCGGCACACCCCCGACGGGAAGACCATCTGGGCCGAGCTGTCGCTGACGGACGACATCTGAGGTCCGGACCGCTCCTCGCGGTGCATGGAACGCGCCGATCGGAACACTCGCTCTTCGCGGAGTGACTTCGAGGAGTGAGTGAGGGCATGTCGATCTTCCCTACGTCCCGCCCGGTGCGCGGGGCCGCGCTGTTCACCACCGTGATCGCGTTACCGGTGCTGCTCGGGGCCTGCGGCAAGGGCGGGGAGAGTGTTTCGCCGAACACCGTCCCGTCCGCGACCAGCCCGTCGACAGGCGACACGCGTTGCCGGTCCACCGAGCTGCGCGCCTCGGTCGGGCGTCTCGATCCGGGCGCCGGACAGCGGAACCTCCCCGTCGTCCTGACCAACGACTCGGACCGCACCTGCACCGTGCGCGGCTATCCCGGCGCTGTCTTCGTGGACGCGTCGGGCAAGCGGCTGGGCCCCGCTCCCCAGCACTCCGAGGCCACACCGACGCCGGTCGAACTGGCGCCGGGCGACAGCGCCTGGGCCGGCCTGAGCTTCACGAACCCGGAGCTCAGCGAGGCCGAGACGGCGACACCGGCCGAGCTGCTGGTGACCCCGCCGGACGAGGGGGACGAACTCGAGGTGGCCTGGGAGGCGGGAGAGGTACCCGTCGGCGGAAACAAGTCGTCGGTGTTCCTGACCGTCCTCGCTCCCGGCACCGGACCCTGACCCGGCCGGAGAGCAGCCGAGCGGCGCCTGCTTTCATGGACGGGTACATCTGTTCCTGTCCCGGAGGACCGAACCCTGAACGCCCCGTCCGCCGAGGCCCTGTCCATCGTGCTGCTCGTCGCTGTCCTGGCCTGCGCTGTCGTGCGCCCGTTCGGGCTGCCGGAGGCGGTCGTGGCGGTTCCCGCAGCCGGGCTCGTGGTCGTCACCGGCGCCATCTCGCCGGAGCACGCGTGGGAGGAGGCCGAGCGGCTCGGGCCGGTGATCGGTTTCCTCGCCGCGGTGCTGGTGCTGGCCCACTTCTGCGATGTCGAGGGCCTCTTCCGGGCCTGCGGGGCCTGGATGGCCCGGTGGGCGGCGAACCGGCCCGGGCGGCTGCTGACCTCGGTCTTCGTGCTCGCCTCGGCGATCACGGCCGTACTGAGTCTGGACGCGACCATCGTGCTGCTCACGCCGGTGGTGTTCGCCACGGCCGCCCGGTCGGGGGTCCGGCCGGGGCCGCACTCCTACGCCTGCGCGCATCTGTCGAACACGGCGTCGCTGCTGCTGCCGGTCTCCAACCTCACCAACCTGCTGGCGTTCAGCGCGAGTGGGCTGAGCTTCACCCGGTTCGCCGCGTTGATGACGCTGCCCTGGCTGGTCGCGATCGCCGCCGAATACCTGGTGTTCCGGCGGTTCTTCGCCGCCGACCTGGCCGCACCGGCGTCGGCCGAGGTGGCCGACCCGGACGCGTCCGCCGCCGACACGCCCGCGTTTCCCCTGTTCGCCCTCGTCACCGTCGCCTGCACGCTCGCCGGGTTCGTCGTGGCCTCCGCGCTGGGCGTCGATCCTGCGTGGGCCGCGCTCGCGGGGGCGCTCGTGCTCGCCGGACGCGCGCTGGTGCGACGGCACGCGACCCCGGTGGCGGTGGTGCGGGCCACGGCGCCCGGGTTCCTCGCGTTCGTGCTGGCGCTGGGCATCGTCGTCCGCGCGGTCGTGGACAACGGGCTCGCCGACGCGCTCGGCCGGGTGCTGCCCGACGGGACAGGACTGGCCGCGCTGCTCGGGATCGCCGCGCTGGCCGCCGTACTCGCCAATCTGATCAACAACCTGCCCGCGGTGCTCGTGCTGCTGCCGCTGACCGCGACGGCCGGTCCGGGCGCGGTGCTCGCCGTGCTGCTCGGGGTGAACATCGGTCCGAACCTGACGTACGCGGGATCGCTGGCGACCCTGCTGTGGCGGCGCATCGTGCACCGGTACGAACACGAGGTCGGGATCGGGGAGTTCACGCGGCTCGGGCTGATCTCCGTGCCGGCCGCGCTGATCCCGGCGGTCGTGGCGCTGTGGGGCTCGCTGGCCGTCCTCGGGAGCTGAGGGACGGGCGAGCGGGCCCCCGGGCGTCAGCGGGGTGCTCCCCAGCCTCCGTACGGGCCGTAGCCATAGCCGCCTCCGTACCCGTAGGGGTATCCGTAACCGGGGCCGTAGTTGCCGCCGTTGGTCGGGTTCGGGCCGCTCCCGGCGCAGTTGGGGTAACCGTAGGAGCAGGGCCCTGCCGTCGGGAACGGGGGCGGGGGTGTCGGCTGGGCCGCCGGCGGAGTCGGTGTGGGCCGGGCCGGTGTGGGCGTGGGGGCCGGCGCCGGGGTGTTCGCGGGCGCGGGGGCCTTCTTGACGACCGGAGGGCTCGACTCGTCGGCCGCGTCCCAGTTGACGGCCTCCATCTGGAGGGACGGCGAAGACGAGTCGAAGACCCAGTGCTGGTCGGCGTCCTCCTCGCGCGCCTTCAGGACGAGCGGTGAGCTGCTTTTCGCGTCGGCGGGGGTCAGCGCCAGGTTCTGGTCCCAGCGCGGGACCAGGGTGCCCTGGAGAGTGAAGTCGTAGCGCACGTTCTTGGTACCGGGCTGGGAGGGGCCCGTGCACGGGGCGAGCTGGACCGAGTAGCCGAGGTGGGAGTCGAGGCAGAGGTCAGGGGCGGCGACGTTGCGCAGCAGGCCGTCGGTCTCGTACGACCACTCCTGGCCGGGCGCCGACGAGCAGCCGGTCAGCTCGGCCTCCGCGCCCTTGACGGACTTGCCGCCGGCGATGCCGATGCACAGGCCGGACTCGACGTTGTGCAGCCGGCCGCGCAGGTCGCCCTTGGTGGTCTCCCCCGAGCCGACCCAGGAGGAGTCGGTGCCCGAGCCGTCGGTGGCGGAGTCCGAGGGGTTGGTCTCGGCTGTCGGGCCGTCGTCGTCGCCCTGGTTGAGGGCGGACCACAGGACCAGCGGCACGAGGACCAGCGCGCTCACGGTCGCGACGGCGAGGGTGCGGTTGCGTCGGCGGACCCTGCGCCGGGCTGCCTTGTGCGCGGAGCGGTGGGAGCCGGGGCGGACGGCCAGCTCGGTGGAGGAGGGAGGGGTCGTGGGCATGGGCGGGGCCTGGGCCAGGATCCGCGGGACGGGAAGCAGGCTCTCGGTGGTGGCGACCTCGATGATCGGGGCCTGCTCGACCTCGACGATGGCGCTCTCCGCGGCACGTCCGGGGCGGGACTCGAGATAGGCGCGCGCGCCCCAGCCGAGGACGCCCTCGGCCAGCGCGAGGGCGAGGTCGCCGTTGAACTGGTTCAGCTGGTCGGCGGCGTGGCGGCAGGTCTTGCAGTCCGCGAGGTGCTTGGCGAGATCGGGGTCGATGTCGAAGCTGCGGCGCCGGCAGGTGACGTCGATGAGCCGGATGTAGCGGCGGCACTCCTCCTGGGGCACGACCTCGCGGTGGACGTGCAGGCATTCCTCACGCAGACGGCCGCGGGCCCGGCCGAGTTCCACGGCGGCGTCCGCCACGCTCAGACCCAGCAGGCCGGCGGGTATCTCCAGCGGTTCGGCCTCGACCTCGGCGTGCCAGAGCAGGCAGCGCGCGGACTGCGGGAGGTTCTGGAAGGCCCGGGAGAGCAGCCGCCGGTCGGGCGCGGGCAGCAGTCGGGCGGCGACGCGGTTTCCGCCGCCGGGCGTGGTGCGCAGCTCGGGGTGGAGCATCTCGTGCCGGTGGTCGCCCTCCCACTCCGCCGCCAGTCGGCGCACGGTGACCAGCAGGTGGGGACGCCAGGCGGAGGTGGGGCCGCTCTGTCGCAGGGACTCACCGAAGATGCGGGTGAAGGCGGCCGTGGTGAGCATTCCGGCCGGGCGGGGGCCGCTGGTGCACAGACGCGCGTAGGCGAAGGCCGCTTCCCAGTGCCGGTCGAGCAGTTCGCCGACAGGATGGAGCGCGGGCGTCGTCCCCGTCCACTTCTTCAACTCGGCGCTGAGTTCGACATCCGAGGCGTCGTACGCGGGAGTTGGGGCTGGGGTTGGGGAATTCGACAGGCCTGCGTCTTTCACGTCTGTATTCCTCCACGGACAACGCGGGTTCTAGTCCATACCTAGCGGTATGCGACCCTGCCGACGAAACGACAGGATCCGACCAAACGGGGATCGGTATCGCGAACGCCCGCAGCGGACAGCTCTTTTGGAGCGGGGACCCAGCGGGAACGTCGCGTACGTGCAGGGGGAAAATGATTGTCCGCACACCGACGTGCACACCTTTGCACAGCTCAGCGAGCCGTAACAAGAGATCACGCCGTTTTCCGCATTCCAGCACTGCTGAATGCGGTAGACGAAGTGTCAATGAGGGTGCGCCTTTTGGGATTGCTACTGTATCAAGATCCGCATTGCAAACGGTATTCACTTCGCTCGGCGCTGTTTCCCAACCATTGACGGACAACCTCCGCCCGAGTCGCGAAAGGGTCCGCCCGGGCGGACCCGCAACCACGGGCCCGGGTGTTTCCGCAGCTCATGTTCCGGGTATGGACGGGGCCGCCGCAACACACGGGGACGTCACGGTAGTTGGCCGGTTCCTTCACATCTGTGTCCGGAACCCGCCGTCAAACCAATAGGAGAATCGGTTACCGCGGGTACGCGTCTGCACAGTGCCCGGTACGCGCCCGGCGGTGTCCCGTGGCGCTCCCGGAACACCCGGTTGAAGTGGAAGGGACTGGCGAAACCGGAGGCGACGGCCACGCGTTCCACCGGCAGATCGGTGGCCTCAAGCAGCCGGGCCGCATGCCGCAGCCGGGCCTCGCGCAGCGCCCGCATCGGGGACCGGCCGAGCTGCTCGGTGAACAGGTGCGCGAACCGCGAGGGCGACAGCGCGACCCCCTCGGCGAGCGACCGCACGGTGTGCGCGGCGGCGGGGTCTGCGGCGATGAGGGCTTCCGCCCGGCTCACCCGCGCGTCGACTCCCGGCCGCGCCGGAAGGGGGCGGGCGGCGGCCGAGGCGAGCAGGACGATTTCCTCCAGGGAACAGAGGGCGAGCTCCTGGGCGGCGGTGCCGTGCGCCACGGCTATCGGGCCGTTGGGCACGGCCGGGGAAGCGGAATCGACCGGGGAACCGGGCGGCTGTGCCCCGCCGCCGGGCCAGCGGGCGTCCGACAGCATGCGGGCGAACGCCGTCGCCATACGGTCGTGCAAGGTGGCCGGGACCGGGGCGACGACGTACAGGCCGTCGCCCACGGCGTAGGGGCTCAGCCAGGCCGTCCAGGAGGGGCGCGCCTGGCAGTGCGCCCACCAGAACCGCCAGTGCCGGGCGCCCGGTCCGACCTGGTAGCGGTGCGGCACCCCAGGGCCGAGGACGACCAGGTCCCCGGCGTCGGCCCGCGCCCCGGCCGCGCCCTGGGTGAGCAGACCGTGGCCGTCCGTCGTCCAGGTGAAGAGCCAGCTGTCCGCGCCCTGCGGCCGGTTGACGGCGTATCCGGGCCCCTCGTCGTAGCGCCCGACGGTCACCAGTCCGGGCGGCGGTGCGGGGGTGGCGGTCTCGGGCAATCCGTCAGCGTTCACGGGCATCGTCTCCAGAGTGCGTCGGCCCTAGTGTGGCGGCCGGTGACAGCGGACCGAGGGAGTGGACGATGACAGTCACGGGTATCGGTGCCGCCGGCGCCTCCATCCTGCGGCAGGAGGAGCGCCGACGGTTCGAGGAGGACGGATTCACCGTCGTACGGGGACTTTTCGGGGAGGCGGAGATCGCCGGTCTTCGCGCCGAGTTCACAGCGCTGCACGCGGCCGGTCCCGTGCCGGGGCATTTCGAGCCCCGCCCGTCGGGCCAGGTCGGCCGGCCGGCCGACCCACTGGACGCGTATCCGCGCGTGATGCAGCCGCACGAGTTCCACGAGCCGTCGCTCGGCTGGCTGCTCGACCCCCGGCTGCGCGCCGTACTGGAGATCCTGCTCGGCGAGGAGGTGCTGGCCGCGCAGAGCATGTTCTATTTCAAGCCACCGGGCGCCCGGGGCCAGGCGCTGCACCAGGACAACTTCTATCTGCGGGTCGAGCCGGGCACCTGTGTGGCCGCGTGGATCGCCTGCGAGGCGATCGACCGGGACAACGGCGGTCTGGAGGTCGTGCCCGGCACGCACCGGATGGACCTGTTCTGTCCCGAACAGGCGGACGCCGGGCTGTCCTTCGCCCGGGAGTACGTGCCCCCGCCACCCGGTCTGAGCACGGTACCGGTCGACATGGCCCCGGGTGACGTCCTGTTCTTCAACGGCAGCCTGGTGCACGGTTCGCAGCCCAACCGCAGCGCCGACCGGTTCCGCCGTTCCTTCATCGGGCACTACGTGGGCCGCTCGGCCGAGAGCATCGGCCACTTCTACCGCACGATCTCCATGAGCGGTGACCGGGTCCAGTTGCGGGAGAGCGAGGGCGCGGGGCCGTGCGGTACGGAGTTCGGGCCGCTCTCCGGACCGCACTGACGCCCTGCCGGGCAGGCACACCCCCGCCCTCGCCGCCGGTCAGTGACCGCTGATGGGATGCGGGGTGTACGCCTGCCCCAGTTCCTCGATCTCCTTGTCGGTCAGCTCGATGTCGACGGCGGCCACCGCGTCGTCGATGTGGTGCGGCTTGGTCGCGCCGACGATCGGGGCGGTCACCGGGCTCTGGTGCAGCAGCCAGGCCAGGGCGACCCGGGCGCGCGGCACATCCCGCTCGGCCGCGATGCGGGCGACCGTGTCGACGATGGTGCGGTCGCTCTCCGGGTAGAGGGTGCGGCCGAACTCGTCGGTCTCGCTGCGCTCGGTGGCGGTGTCCCAGTCGCGGGTGAGCCGGCCGCGCGCCAGCGGGCTCCACGGCAGGACACCGACGCCCTGGTCCGCGCACAGGGGCAGCATCTCGCGCTCCTCCTCGCGGTAGAGGAGGTTGTAGTGGTTCTGCATGGACACGAACCGCGTCCAGCCGTGCTCCCGGGCCGTGTACTGGGCCTTGGAGAACTGCCAGGCGTACATCGAACTCGCCCCGATGTAGCGGGCCTTGCCCGCCTTGACGACGTCGTGCAGCGCCTCCATCGTCTCCTCGACCGGGGTGACGGAGTCGTAGCGGTGGATCTGGTAGAGGTCGACGTAGTCGGTGCCGAGGCGGGTGAGACTGCGGTCGATCTCGGTCAGGATCGCCTTGCGGGAGAGGCCGCCGCCGTTGGGTCCGGGCCGCATCCGGCCGTGCACCTTCGTGGCGAGCACGATCTCGTCGCGGCGGGCGAAGTCGGCGAGCGCCCTGCCGACGATCTCCTCGCTGGTGCCGTCGGAGTAGACGTTCGCCGTGTCGAAGAAGTTGATCCCGGCGTCGAGGGCCTGCCGGATCAGTGGGCGCGAGGCCTGCTCGTCGAGGGTCCACGCGTGGTTGCCGCGGTCGGGAAGGCCGTAGCTCATGCAGCCCAGACAGATCCGCGACACGTCCAGGCCCGTCGAACCGAGCTTCACGTACTGCATCGTTGCTGCTCCTGCCTTCGGGTGGGGTACCGGTACGCGATCGAGCGTACGCCTGACGTGATCAAGGAGCCGGGGTCCCCTCCAGCGGCTGGGACGACTCGGGCAGCGCGTCGCGCAGTTGGGCGCGGCCGGTGATGCCGAGTTTGGGGAAGACGCGGTAGAGGTGGAAGCCGACCGTGCGGGGCGAGAGGAAGATGCGTTCGCCGATCTCGCGGTTGCTGAGGCCCGCTGCGGCCAGCCGGGCTATCTGGAGCTGCTGCGGGGTGAGTTCGGCGAGGACGTCGCGTGGCGGGGTGCTGGTGGGGGTGACGCCGGTGGCCCGCAGTTCGGCGCGGGCGCGCTCGGTCCAGGGGCGGGCGCCGACCCGTTCGAAGGCGACGAGCGCGGCGGTGAGCTGCGGACGCGCCTCCACCGAACGGCGTCTGCGGCGCAGCCACTCCGCGTAGTCGAGGCGGACCAGAGCCCGCTCGAACAGCCACTGTTCGCCGGCCGGATCGGCGAGGGCCGCCGTGAAGTGTTCCTCCGCCTCGTCGCCTTCGCTCAGCAGCGCCTGAGCCCGGTGCAGTACGGCGTCCAGCCGGGCGGAGACGCCGCCGGCCGCGAGGCGACGGCGGGTCGCATCGACGATCCGGCGTGCCTCGTCGGCTCGGCCGGTGCGCACGGCCGCCGCGGTGAGATCGGCCAGGTAGTGGTCGGAGGCGTGGAAGTGGAGCGGTTGGGGCTCGGCGTCCTGGGTGTAGACGGCCCGGAAGCGGGTGTAGGCGGCTGCGTGGTCGCCCTCGGCGAGGGCGGCGGCGCCGAGGGCGTAGTGCCTGCGTACCTGCAGGCTGAGGGAGTTGGGCAGATCGACCCCGTGGACGGCCCGCTGCACCGCGGCGCGGGCCGCCTCGGTGTCCCCGCGCAGGGCGAGGATGGTGGCGCCGACGACGGGTGAGCCCGCCGCCACGATCTCCAGGCCGGCCTCGGCCGCCGTCCGGTACGACTCGTCGAAGATCGCGTGGGCCCGGTTCCAGGACCCGCTCTCGTACAGGGCCAGCGCAAGGGCGTTGGCGACGGTGGCGTTGGCGCCGGCCGTCGGGGAACGCCGCAGATGGTCCAGGGCGGCGCCGAGCAGCCGGACGGCTTCGGCGGTCTCGTCCAGGATCCAGGCGGCGGCGCCCACGACGACCAGCCGGGCCAGTCTCTGGTCCTGGGCGGCGGGCCCGGGCGGGAGCCCCGGCGGGTCTCCGGTCCAGTCGGTGCCCCTGAGCAGCGCGAGGGCCTGCTCACGGTTGCGTACGGGATCGCAGCCCGCCAGCGCCCACACGCGGCCCGCCTCGTCGTCCTGGGTCGGCACGCTCGCGGTGATCCGCTGGATCCGCTCACGGAACGAGGGGTCACCGGAGTGGTAGGCGGGGGTGGTGGCCGTGCTGAGGGCGTCGAGGGCGAGGGCGGGATCGGTCTCGACGGCGGCCTCCGCTACCGGCAGCAGGAAGCCGAGCGAGTCCTCGAAGCGGGTGGTCACGGCGAGCGCCCAGCCGGCCAGGAGCGAGGCCTGGGCGAGCACGGCCGGCTCGTCGGTGAGGGTGAGGACGTGGGAGGCCAGTTCGCCGACCCAGCGCGGGTGTCCGGCGTGCATCGCCATGTTCGCGGCCCGGACCAGCCGCCGGGAGCGGACGCCGGGGTCGGGGCTGAGCCGGGCCGCCCGTTCGAGGGCGGCCGCCGCTCCCGCGTAACCGCCCCGGCGCTGCGCGCGGGCGGCGCTGTCGTCCAGTCCCTGGGCGGCTTCCTCGTCGACGCCCGAGACGGCGGCGGCCCGGTGCCAGGCGCGCTGGTCGGGGTCACCGGCGAGGACGTCCGCCAGGGCGGTGTGGGCCGCGTGGCGTCCGGCGTAGGTCGCGGACTGGTAGACGGCGGAGCGGATCAGCGGGTGCCGGAAGTGGAGGCGGCCGTCGTCGATGCGGACGAGTCCCGCCTCTTCGGCCGGCCGCCAGTCGGCGGGGGTGGCGGTGTGTCCGGCCGCGGAGAGGATGACGGGCAGTTCGGCCGTCTCTGCGGCTGCCGCGAGGAGCAGCAACCGGCGTGTGGGTGCGGGGAGTTCGGGCAGGTCTGCGGCGAAGATCGCCTCCAGGCGGTCGGTGAGGGGCAGTGCCTCGGTGGCGCCGTCCCGTCCGGCCTCGGGGTCGCGGCTGACGGCTCGGGCGAGTTCGACCAGGGCGAGGGGGACACCGGCCGCCTGGTCGAGGATGCGGGAGCGGGCGCGGCCGACGGGCGGTTCGGGCTGGAGGTCGAGGAGGCGTCCGGCGGCGGACGGGGGCAGCGGCTCGACGGTCAACTGCCGGTGCTCGTGCGCGAATTGAGGAGGCAGGGAGTTGTCGCGGGCGGCGAGGACCATCGCGACCGGTTCCCCTTCGAGGCGCCGGGCGACGAAGGCGAGGACGTCGAGGGTGCCCACGTCGAGCCAGTGGGCGTCGTCGATCACGAGCAGCAGCGGTCCCCGGCTCGCCGCGTCGGAGAGCAGGGTGAGGGCGCCGAGGGAGGTGAGCAGCGGGTCGGGGACCGTGGCCTGCTCCTGCTCGGGGTCGAGCCCGAACACACCGAGCAGCGCGGCCCGTTGGCGTACGGGCAGACCATCGGCCAGGTCCAGTACCGGGCGCAGCAGTTGATGCAGTCCGGCGAACGGCAGCCCGGACTCGCCTTCGCAGCCTCGGCAGCGCAGCACGCGCACTTTGGCCCGCAGGGCGGTACGGCCGACCGCGTCGAGCAGCACGCTCTTGCCCGCGCCCGGTCCGCCGGTGAGGACCAGGACGCCTGGCAGCGCCCCCGGGAGGTCGTCGGGTTCGGCCGTGACCTGGTTCACCAGCTCGGTGAGGACGGCGAGTTCGCTGTCGCGGCCGACGATCCACTCCTCGCCGGGACGGGAGGGGCTCATGAGGGGGCCCCTGAGGAGCGGACTGCTGCTGGAATCGCCGCGGGTGGCCGGTCGGCACCGGCCGACGAGTCCCGTAAGTCCGACGGGGTGCGCTCTCCGATCATGTCCTGACAATAAGCGGTGAGTTGGCTCCAGGTCGTCCCGAACGGGTGTGGTACCGCCCACGGTTCAGGGCTGGAGCAGCAGACTGAGTGTCGCCAGCTGTCCGCCGGGAAACTGTTGGAGGCGGCCCCCGGCGGCCAATCGGCCCAGGTCGACGGCCGCCCAGCCGACATGCTCGACGAGCCGGGCGACCCGGTCGTTGGCGCCCGGGTGGTTGCCGGAGAGAAAGATCACCCGGCGTCCGGCGGGCGTGCGCGGCTCGGCGGCGAGGATCGCGGGCGCGAGGGTGTTGAACGCCTTCACCAGGCGGGCCCCGGGCACCAGGCCGGCGACGACCTCGCTGGACTGGTGGTCCTGGCTTTCGGTGACGTGGAGGTCGGCGACGTGAAGGTCGAGGGGCCCCAGCGGGTTGGTGGTGTCGATGACGATCCGTTCCTGCCAGTCGCAGGTCCCGGCCGCCGCGACCGCCTCGGACAACTGCCGCCAGGGCACGGCGAGTACGACGATCTCCTCACCGGCCGCCTCCGCCACGGTCGCCGGGACGAGCCCCGGCCCGATCGTGTCGGCGAGGTCGCGCGGGGACCGGGGGTTCCGGCTGTCACTGAGGAGAACCGTCTCACCGGCAGCCACGAACCGGACGGCGAGGGCCTGTCCGAGGGCTCCGGTGCCGATGATGCCGACGCGCATGACGTGTCTTCCTTGACTCGGCGGGACGAGCGGGCGAGGGCGCGACCTGATCATGGCCGGGAGGCCGGGGTGCGGGCTTCTGTCAAGTGACCGGCTCTGCCGTCGACATGCGGGTACCGGGTCCATTTGACTGCGGGCGTTCCGGGCGCTTTGATCCTGACCGTGCCGGGCCGTGCGCCCGGTGCGCAGAGGTACGCACAGCCGGTGGTGGTCGTACCCGCGATCGATGGAGCGGACATGCCCGCCGAGGGTGCACACCGCGTCGGAGGCTTCCGGACGGCGGCGGTCGTGCTGGCGGCCGTCTGCGCTGCCGGATGGGGACTGACCGCGTGCGGCGGCTCGTCGCCGGAGCCGGGGGAAGCGGCCGAACCCGGGTCGACGCCCACGCCCCCCGCCTCGGCCGAGGTCCGACTGCCGCCGCTGCACGCCGGTTTCGACTACCAGATCGGCGGCGCCTATCCGCCCCCTGTGGGCGTGCGCATCGTCAGCCGCGACCGTACGGCGGCTCCCGCGCCCGGCCTCTACAACATCTGCTACGTCAACGCCTTCCAGGCGCAGCCCGGCGACGAGAAGTCATGGCCCGCCGATCTGCTGCTGCGGGACGCGAACGGCGAGACCGTCATCGACGAGGACTGGGACGAGGCCCTGCTCGACATCGGCACGGCGGCGAAACGAAAGCGGATCGCGGCGCGGGTGAACGAGTGGATCGACGGCTGCGCGGACAAGGGTTTCGACGCGGTCGAGCCCGACAACTACGACAGCTACACCCGCTCCGACGACCTCCTCACCGCCGACGACGCCACCGCCTTCATCACCCTTCTCTCCCGGCACGCGCACGCGCGGGGGCTGGCCATCGGTCAGAAGAACACCGCGGACCTGGCCGGGCTGAGGAAGAAGACCGGACTGGACTTCGCGGTCGCGGAGGAGTGCGGCGAGTTCGACGAGTGCGGGGAGTACGCGGCGGCGTTCGACGACCGGGTGGTCGTGATCGAGTACACCGACAGCGGGCTGCACAAGGCCCTCGCGGGCTTCGGTGACCGGCTGAGCATCGTCCGCAGGGATGTCGATGTGTCGACACCGGGCAGCGCCGGGTACATCCGCAGGACGCGCTGAGGCGGAACGGGGAGATCGGCCCCTGCCGGGGTGTCGCCCCTGCTTGAATCAGAGGGCTTCACGCAACCCCCACATGTTCGCTCTCGGGCCCAACTGGGGCCGCACTGAAGGGTGTTGGCTTGATCCTGCAAGGGCGCACGGCGGAACGTGAGTTACTCGACCACCTGGTCACCGACCTTCGCTCCGGGCTGAGCCGGGTCGCGCTGTTGCGCGGCGACGCGGGCATCGGGAAGACCGTGCTGCTCGACCACGCGGCCGCCGAGGCCGCCGGGTTGCGGGTGCTGCGGATCGCGGGTGTCGAGGCGGAGGCGGGCTTCCCGTTCGCGGCGCTGCACCGGCTGCTCGTACCGTTCCTGGAGGGGCTCAAGGAGCCCGGGCCGCTGTCCGCCGTCCAGCGCGAGGCGTTGCGGGTGGCCTGCGGGCTGGCCGAGGGGCCGCCCGCCGACGGCTTCCTGGTCGGGCTCGCGACGCTCACCCTCCTCGCGGAGGCGGCGAAGGCCCGGCCCGTGCTGGCGCTCGTGGACGACGTCCAGTGGCTCGACGAGGAGACCCTCGGCGTGCTGGCGTTCGTCGGGCGCCGGGTGCACGCGGAGGGCGTCGGACTGCTGTTCGCCGCGCGCACCGGCTTCGACGTACCGGCGGGGCTCCCCGTCACCGAAGTCGCCGGGCTGGCCGAGCCGTTCGCGCTGGAGGTGCTGCGGGCGGCGGTCGCCGGGCCGCTCGACACGCGAGTCGCGGCCCGCATTGTGAGCGCCACCGCCGGAAACCCCCTGGCGCTGGCGGACCTCGGCCAGGAGCTGTCCGCGGAGCAGCTCGTCGGCGGCCTCGCGCTGCCCGAACCGCTGCCCGTGGGCGGGCGGTTGGAGGCGCACTACCTCCAGCGGGTGCACGCGCTGGCGCCGGACGCGCAGACCTGGCTGCTGCTCGCCGCCGCCGAACCGGGCGGCGATCTCGGCTACATCACCGCGGCGGCCGAGCGACTCGGGATCGGTGCCGAGGCCTCCGATCCGGCGGAGGCGGCCCGTTTGGTGGTGCTGCGGAGCGCCGCCGTGTTCCGGCATCCGCTGGTGCGTTCCGCGGTGTACGGGGGTGCCACCAGCGTGGAGCGACGGCGCGTCCACCTCGCGCTCGCCGAGGCCACCGACCGCCCCTTGGACAGCGACCGGCGGGCCTGGCACCTCGCCTCCGCCGCGCTGGGGCCGGACTCCGAGGTCGCGACGGAGGTGGAGCGCGCGGCCGACCGGGCGGGCGCCCGGGGCGGGTTCGCGGCCCGCGCCACCTTTCTCACCCGGGCCGCCGAGCTGACACCGGACGACGGGATGCGGGCCGGGCGGCTGCTGGCGGCGGCCGAGGCCGCGCTGCGGGCCGGGGCGCCCCTGCAGGCGGAGTCGCTGGTCGACGCCGTCGACGTGGGCCCGCTCGACGCGGTGGGCCGGGGCCGGATGCTGCTGGTCCGCGCGTACGCGGTACTGGCGCTGGGCGACGCGGACTCGTTCTCGCGTGCGCCCGCGCTGTGTCTGCGCGCCGCACTGCTGCTCGCCGAGGGTGCGCCCGACCTCGCGCGCCAGGCGCTGCTGCAGGCGATCCACGGTGTCATCACCTCGGAGCACCTCATGCGGGACACCTCGGCGGCCGAGATCGCCCGGGCCATCGAGAGCCTGCTGCCCCGCTCCGGGCCCGCCGGCGGCCCCGATCTCGTACTGCGCGCCTTCGCCGTGCTCGCCCTCGACGGCTACGAGTGCGCCGTCCCGCATCTGCGGCGGGCCTGCGCGATGGTGCTGGACCCGCGCACGCCCGACGAACAGGTGCTGCGCGCCTATCTGCCCACCGTGACGATGGCGATGATCCGGTGGGACGAGCGGACGGTGACCGCCGTGCTGCGGCGGACCGCGGACGTGGCCCGGGCCACCGGCGCGCTCACTCAGCTGGACAGCGCGCTGTACTGCGCGGTGATGTCCGAGACGAACCTCGGTGAACTGGCCGACGCCGAGGCCCTGCGCGCGGAAGGCGACCAGATCCGGGCGGCGATCGGCGCGACCGACGACGTGTGGGCGATCTACCGCCATCCCGAACTCCTCGCCTGGCAGGGCGGTTCGGAGGACATCGACACCGTGCTGAACGGCTCGATGGACGCCGGGACCTGGCTCGGCGCCGGGGCGGTCGAGTCCATCGCCCGGATCGGCATGGCCGTCCTGGCACTGAGCCGCGGCGACTACGCCACGGCGCGCGACCACACCAAGGAGCTGGTCGAGGAGGACCCCCACGGGATCCACTCCCGCCTGCTCCCGCACCTCGTCGAGGCCGCCGTGCGCTGCGGCGACCGGGTCCTCGCCACCGCCGCCCTGCGCACGCTCACCGCACGGGCCGAGGCAGCCGGCACGCCCTGGGCGCTCGGTCTGCTGGCCCGCTCACGGGCCCTGCTCGCTCCGGCGGACGAGGTCGAACCGCTGTTCGCCGAGGCGATCGGCGTGCTGTCGGACACCCGCGCCCGGTCCGATCTGGCGGTCACCCACCTCCTGTACGGCGAGTGGCTGCGCCGCCGCAGGCGACGCCGGGACGCCCGGGAGCAACTGCGTACGGCGGTGGACCTGTTCGACGCGATGGGCGCCAAGGGCTTCGCCGCACGCGCCGCCCAGGAGCTGGCCGCCACCGGCGAACACCCCCGGCGGGGACCCGCCGGTACGGCGAACGCGCTCACCCCGCAGGAACTCACCGTCGCCCGTCTCGCGAAGGGCGGCGCGACCAACGCCGAGATCGCCGCCCAGCTGTTCATCAGCGCGAGCACGGTCGACTACCACCTGCGGAAGATCTTCCGGAAGCTCGACGTGACCTCCCGGCGACAGCTCGCCCAGGCCCCCGGCCTCTGAGCCGGCCCAGCGCGCGGTAACGACTACGCGCCGCACGGGGTACGGGGCCCACCGCGTGCGACGGATGCTCAGGGGGTCGGGAAAGTCCCGCAGACGGGAGCACACCCATGCCATACGTCACCGCAGCGGACGGCGCGGAGATCTTCTACAAGGACTGGGGGCAGGGCCGCCCGGTGGTCCTGAGCCACGGCTGGCCGCTGAACTCGGACAGCTGGGAGGCACAGCAGCTGTTCCTCGCCACCCACGGCTACCGGGTCCTCGCGCACGACCGGCGCGGCCACGGCCGTTCCTCGCAGACCTGGCACGGCAACGAGATGAACACCTACGCCGACGACCTGGCCACCCTCATCGACACCCTCGACCTGCGTGACGTCACCCTCGTCGGCTTCTCCACCGGCGGCGGCGAGGTCGCCCGCTATGTGGGCCGGCACGCCACCGGGCGCGTCGCCCAGCTAGCGCTCGTGTCCGCCGTACCGCCGTTCATGCTGAAGACGGACGACAATCCGGGCGGGGTGCCGGGCGAGGTGTTCGACGCGATCCGGGCCGGGTCGCTCGCCGACCGCTCACAGCTGTACCGGGATCTGGCCGACGGGCCGTTCTTCGGCCACAACCGGCCCGGCCAGGACGTCTCGCAGGGCATCCGGGACGCGTTCTGGCGCCAGAGCCTGCAGGCCGGGCACCGGAACGCCTACGAGAGCATCGCGGCCTTCTCCGCGACCGACTTCCGCGCCGACCTCGACGCCTTCGACGTACCCACGCTGGTCGTACACGGCGACGACGACCAGGTCGTACCGATCGACGTCGGCGGCAAGGCGTCGGCGGCCCGCATCAAGACGGCGACGCTCAAGGTCTATCCGGGCGCGCCGCACGGCATCACGGACACGCACAGGGACCAACTGAGCGCGGATCTCCTCGACTTCCTCAACTCCTGAACTCCTGATCCCCGGAAGGGACTTCGTGAGCATGCGACTCCACCGCACCCTGGGCACGGTCCTCGCGAGCTGTGCCCTGGTCGCCGGTCTGACCGGCGCCGTCGCACACTCCTCCTCCCCCGCGGCCTCCTCCGCGCAGAAGCCCGGGCCCAAGCCGACGGTCGTGCTCGTCCACGGCGTGTTCGCCGACTCGTCCGGCTGGAACTCCACGATCAAGTCGCTCCAGGACCTGGGCTATCCGGTGATCGCCCCGGCCAACCCGCTGCGCGACCTCGCGGCCGACTCCGCGTACGTCTCCAGTGTCCTCAAGACGATTCCCGGCCCGGTGATCCTGGTCGGCCACTCCTACGGCGGCGAGGTCGTCACCAACGCCGCCCGAGGCAACGCCAACGTCAAGGCCCTGGTGTACGTCGCCGCGTTCGCGCCCGACCAGGGCGAGACGGCGTTGGGCCTGGCCGAGAAGTTCACCGGCAGCAAGCTGCCGGAATCGCTCCTGGTCCGGACGTATCCGCAACCGGGAGCCCCCGACGGCCACGACGGCTACATCGACCCGGCCAAGTTCCACGACGTCTTCGCCCAGGACCTGCCGAGGAACACCACACGGGTCATGGCCGCGGCCCAACGCCCGGGCAGCCTCGAAGGGTTGGGCAACGGCAGCGGCGTACCGGCCTGGAAGACCCTGCCGTCCTGGTACGTCATCCCGACCGCCGACCGCGTCATCCCGCCGGCGGTGCAGCGCTTCATGGCCGAGCGGGCGGGCAGCAAGGTCGTCGAGGTCAAGGGCGCCTCGCACGTCGTGATGATGTCCCGCACCGACAGCGTCGTCCGCCAGATCCAGGCCGCCCACCGCGCCACCCGCTGAGGAGCACCGATGAGCACTCCCGACACCGTCGTCCTGATCCACGGCTTCTGGGTCACGCCCCGCAGCTGGGAGCAGTGGATCGACCACTACGAGAAGCGCGGCTACCGGGTCCTCGCGCCCGCGTACCCCGGCTTCGAGGTGGAGGTCGAGGCGCTGAACGCGGACCCGACACCGGTCGAGCAGGTGACCGTCCCGCAGATCGTCGAGAAGCTGGAGGGCGTCATCCGCTCGCTGGACAAGCCGCCGATCCTCATCGGCCACTCCGCGGGCGGTGTCTTCGTGCAACTGCTGCTCGACCGGGGCCTGGGCGCGGTGGGCGTGGCGCTCAACTCCGCGCCGACGGAGGGGGTGGCGGTGCTGCCGCTGTCCCAGATCAAGGCGGCCTTCCCGGTTCTGAAGAACCCGGCCAACCGGCACCGGGCGGTCGGCCTGAACTTCGAGCAGTGGCACTACGCGTTCACCAACACGTTCCCCGAGGAGGAGTCCCGGCGACTGTACGAGCGGTACGCGGTCCCGGCGTCCGGCAGCATCTTCTTCGACAGCGCCCTGGCGACGCTGCGCCCCGGCCACCAGAGCACGTACGTGGACTATCACAACGACGAGCGGGCGCCGCTGCTGTTCGTGGCGGGTGAACAGGACCATCTGATGCCGCCCAAGGTGCAGCAGTCCAACGCGAAGCACTACAAGTCGAAGACGGTCACGGAGATCAGGGAGTACGCGGGCCGGCCGCACCTGCTTCCCGCCGCCCCCGGCTGGGAGGGGATCGCGGACGACGTGCTGGAGTGGGCGGTCCGGCACGCGCGGTAGACCGCCAAGAGCCCGGGGCGGCCGTGCACCGGCCGCTCCGGGCATCCGGAACCCGGAGGGAACCCCTGATGACCGAGGCCCGTGTCACCCACATCGGCGGCCCGACCACGCTGATCGAGGCCGGCGGTTGGCGGCTGCTGACGGACCCGACGTTCGACCCGCCCGGCCGCCGCTACTCCTTCGGCTGGGGCACCTCTTCGGTGAAGACCTCGGGACCGGCCCTGCCGACCGCCGAACTCCCTTCACTGGACGCCGTGTTGCTGACCCACGACCACCACGGCGACAATCTCGACCCGGCCGGCCGGGCCCTGCTGCCGGGGGCGGGCGTCGTCCTGACGACACCGTCCGGGGCGCGCAGGGTGGGCGGCAACGCACACGGTCTGGCCCCCTGGACGACGTACCGTCTGACGGCCGCGGGCCGCCCCACGATCGAGGTCACGGCCACGCCCGCCCGGCACGGTCCGCCGCTCTCCCGCCCCGTCGTCGGTGAGGTGACGGGCTTCGCGCTGCGCTGGGAGGGGCAGCGGCACGGCGCCCTGTGGATCTCCGGGGACACCGTCCTCTACGGCGGGGTACGGGAGGTCGCCCACCGGCTGGCCGTCGGCACGGCGCTCCTCCACCTGGGCGGTGTCCGCTTCCCGCTGACCGGCCCCCTGCGCTACTCGATGACGGCCGCCCAGGCGGTGTCCCTGTGCGGCGAGTTGAGACCCCGGACCGCGCTGCCCGTCCACTACGAGGGCTGGCGGCACTTCCAGGAGGGGCGGGAGGCGATCGAGGCGGAACTGGCGAAGGCGCCCGAGGACGTCCGGGAGCGGTTCCGCTGGCTGCCGATGGGCGCCCCGCTGGACCTCACCATGTGACCGATCACCTCCTGACGCGTCACCTCCTGACGCGTCACCGGTGTCACGATCACCGTGCGGCAAGCAGCTCGAGCCCGCGCTCCCACCCGAACTCCGGTCGCCCGCCGCCCTCTTGAACGTCCGAGGCGTACGGGTCCGCGAACCGCACGCCCATCCCGCGCAGCCGTTCCAGACTGGCCCGGTACGCGGGATGGGCGGCCAACGCGTCGCCCACGCAGGGCAGTACGGCGATCGGCACCCCGAGTCCGTACACCTCGCACAGCGTGCCCAGGGCGAGGGTGTCGGCGATGCCGGCCGCCCACTTGTTGAGGGTGTTGAAGGTGGCGGGCGCGACGAGCACGGCGTCGGGCGCGGGAAAGGGGCGCGGATCACCGGGTTTGCGCCACGCGGAGCGGATCGGGCGTCCGGTCTGTGTCTCGACAGCCGCCGGGTCGAAGAACCCCATGGCGAGCGGCGTCGCGACGACCCCGACCTCCCAGTCCCGTTCCTGCGCGGCGGTGATCAGCTTGCTGACGTCGGAGGCGATCCCGGCAGCGCAGACGATGACGTAGAGGAAGGGCTTGGGGGCCGGGGCCTCGGGGGTCTGTGCGGTCGTCTCGGTCATCCGGAAACCCTAAATGAGTTGTGGGTGGGCGATCCCTCCTCCAGGATCACGCCATGCCCACGATCGAAGCCTTCCTGTCGCTGTCCCTCGTCGCCGCTCGTCCGGTGCGGGTCCAGCAGCAGCCCGGCCGCCCCCGGAGGCCCGTGCTTCCCCGGTCATGACGGCCGCGCTCGTCGCGGGGCTTCTCGCGGGGTACGGCATCGCCGTTCCCGTCGGAGCCGTCACGACCTATCTCGTCTCCCTCACCGCACGTACGTCGCTGCGGACCGGTGTCTGCGCTGCGCTCGGTATCGCCACCGCCGACGGTCTCTACGCCCTGCTGGCCACGCTCGGCGGTACCGCCCTGGCCGGTGCCCTGCAGCCGGTGCTGGTGCCGTTGCGCTGGGCCTCCGCCCTGGTGCTGGCGGTCCTCGCGGTCCGGGGCGGGGCCGGCGCCCTGCGGCAGTACCGCGCGGGCGCACTCGCCACCCGCGCCGACGCCATGCCACCGACCCCGCTGCGGGCGTTCCTCATGCTGGTCGGCATCACCCTGCTCAACCCCACCACGGTGATCTACTTCGCCGCGCTGGTCCTGGGCAGCCGGGCCTCGGACGCCGTATCCCACTGGGAACAAGGGGTGTTCGTCCTCGCGGCCTTTCTCGCCTCGGCCAGCTGGCAACTGCTGATCGCCTCGGGGGGCGCACTGCTCGGCCGCGCGTTGACGGGCCGGCGCGGGCGGCTGGTGACGGCGCTCGTGTCCAGCGCGGTGATCATGGCGCTGGCGGTGCGGATGGTGCTGTCACCGGCGTGACGACCCCGGATGAATCCGCTCCGTCCCGGTGTTGCACCCTCGTAGCAACGGTCACACGCGACGAGACGATGGGACGAACTCCATGCCTCTTGAGGGCGAATACGAAGCCAGTCCGACCCAATGGGTGCGTGAGCAGGTCGAGTTGTACGAACGCTCGGGTGGCACCGAGGGCACGACCCTGCTCGACACCGGCCTGCCGGTGGTCCTGCTCACCACGCGGGGTGCCCGCAGCGGCAAGATCCGCAGGACCCCGCTGATGCGGGTGGAGCACGACGGGCTGTACGCGGTGGTCGCCTCGTTGGGCGGCGCTCCCAAGCACCCGGTCTGGTACTACAACGTCCTCGCCGATCCGCACGTGGACATCCAGGACGGACCCGTGCGCCAGGACATGGTCGCCCGTGAGGTGACCGGCGAGGAGAAGTCCGTGTGGTGGGAGCGGGCGGTCGAGGCGTTCCCCCAGTACGCCGAGTACCAGAAGAAGACCGACCGCGAGATACCCGTGTTCGTCCTCGAACCGCCCGCCGGGAACTGATCCGGGCCGCAGGAGAACAAATTTCGGTGCCCGGAGGAATGAACTCCCCGCCTCCGGGCACCTGAGCCTCAGGCCCCGCCGCGCTCCCCCGTCGCGGCGGGGCTCCGCGCTGCCTCCTTCGCGTCGGCGTCGGTCACGTCGAGGAAGATCTCGCCGACCTCGGGGACGGTCTGGACGACCGAGCGCTTGATGCGTACGGCGACCTCCTCGACCCGCTCGCTGTCGAGACCGGGCACGAGGTCGATCCGGGCGGCCACCAGTGTGGAGTCGAGCCCCATCTTCATCGTGAACAGCGCCTCCACGCTGTCGATCTCGGGCTGAGCCGCCAGCAGGGCGCGGACGTCGCGGCTCACCTCCGGGTCGGCGGCCTCGCCGATGAGCTGGTCACGCGCGTCCCGGCCCAGCCAGACGGCGACGCAGACGAGCAGTACCCCGATCGCGAGGGACGCGGACGCCTCCCACACGACCTGCCCGGTGACCATGTGAAGGGCCATGCCCGCGAGGGCGAGGGTCACACCGAGCACGGCGGTGCCGTCCTCGGCGATCACCGTACGCAGGGCGGGATCGCGCAGAGCGCTTCTGGCGCCCGCCGTGCCCTTCCCGGCCATCTCCCCGCGTGCCTGGTGCACGGCCCGGAGCAGCGAGACACCCTCCGCGAGCAGCGCGACGCCGAGCACGACGAGGCCCGCCACGTAGCCGCCGAAGGACTCCTGGGTGTCGCTCATGAACGCCTCGACGCCCTGGAAGAACGAGAAGCAGCCGCCCATGACGAAGATGCCGACGGCCGCGAGCAGCGACCAGAAGAACCGTTCCTTGCCGTAGCCGAAGGGATGCCGCCGGTCGGCGGGGCGGCGGCTGCGGCGCAGGGCGGCGAGCAGGAAGACCTCATTGAGGCTGTCGGCCACGGAGTGCGCGGCCTCGGACAGCAGCGCGGGCGACCCGGTGACGAGTCCGCCGACCGCCTTGGCGACGGCGATCAGCAGATTGGCGCCCAGCGCCACCAGCACGGTCACCCGTGTCCGCCGGTCCGACGACGACGTACCGCCCGTCTGCCTGCTGTCGCCGCCGGTCCCGTTGGCCGTCAATGCTGCTTGGGGGCCGTCGGCACGACCCGCAGGAGGGTGAAGGAGTGGCCGGCCGGGTCGGCGTATCCCCGCTCCTCGTACGGTCCGCCGGCGTCCTTGGTGTCCAGCGGGCGCCCGCCGAGTCCGATCACCCGGCGTTCCACCTCGTCGAGGTCCTCCACCCGGAAGTCGAGGTGGACCTGGAGGGAGTTCTCGGGGCGCGGCCAGCTCGGCGGGGTGGCGTTGACGTCACGGCGGAAGGCCATCCGGGTTCCGTCGGCGCCCCTGATCTCGATGCGGTTGGCGGTCGCGTGGGTCTCCTCGGCCGCCAGCAGTTCCTTGTAGAAGGCGGCGAGCTTCTCGGGTTCGGCGCAGTCCAGCACCACGACGCCTGCTGTCACCAAGGTCATGCTTCCTCCGTACGGACATCGGGGGCGGTCCTCGTCGCCGCGGCCCTCCCGATTGCGGGTACCCCGCCCGCCGGAATCACACAGGCGCCGCGTCGGCGCGCCCGGTGAGCTGCGCGAGGCGGGCCGCCGCCGCTGTGAGGAAGAGGTCGAGGGCCGCCGGGTAGGAGCTGTGCCGCATGTCCGTCACGAGGTGGCGGGCGGTCGCGTTGATGTGCGGGTGGGTGTCGGCGGGCAGTTGGGCGTAGGTCGCCCGCCATACGGCTGTCTCCGCCTCGCGGGCCGCCCTGGGCAGCGCCACGGTCGCCGAGTCGAGGGCTCCGAAGGCGAGCGCCTGGTCGACGAAGGCGTGGTAGATCCGCACCGCCTCGGCGTCCGGGAACCCGGCGCCGCGCAGCACCCCCAGGACGGTCTCCACCGCCTGAATCTCGTGCGCCCGTCCGGTCACCCGGTACGAGCTGAGTACCGCCGCGTGCGGCTGGGCGAGGGCTCCGGAGTGCATGCGCAGACCGAGGTCCCGCAGGTCGGCGCACCAGTCGCCGCTGGGCCGCCAGCCGCGCAGCGTACGGCCGATCAGCTCGTCCGCGATGGCGAGCAGCAGGTCGTCGGTGTCCCGGAAGTAGCGGTACAGGGCGCTCGGGTCGGCGCCGAGGGCACGGCCGAGGCGGCGCACGGAGAGGGCTTCGGCGCCGTGTTCCGCGAGCAGCCTCATCGCCGTCTCGACGATCAGTTCCTCGGACAGGACGACGCCCTGTTTGGTGGGGCGCCTGCGCCGCCGGGCGGCGGGCGGCACGACACGTTCACTCACGGGCTTCCTCCTGCGCGGTCGGTTCGGTCGCCGCTGTCCTGTCGGTGGCCGCTGTCCTGTCGGTGGCCGCGGGCACCTTATGACAACACCGTTGACCTGTTAAGGCCACAGGCAGTTTCATGTGCGTTCACCGGGGTCGACCGAGGCCCCCAGGTGTGAGCGGAGACCGCCATGACCGAGCCCCAGCCCTACGGAGCCGCCCCTCCCACGCCCACCACGCCGACCGCGCTGCGCAAGTCGCTCGGCATGCTGGACGGCGTCGCCATCGCCGCGTCCAGCACGGCGGCGACCACCAGCATCGGCATCGGTCTCGGCGTCACGGCCGGGGTGGTCGGCCTGCATCTGCCCGCCATCATGCTGCTGGCGTTCCTGCCGATCCTGGGCATCGCGGGCGCCTACTCCCGGCTGAACAGGGTGGAGCCCAACGCCGGCAACGGCTATGTATGGGTGGGTCGTTCGCTCAGCCCCTGGCTCGGCTTCATGGTCGGCTGGGTGAACATCGTGGCCTCGGTGGTGTTCCTCGCGTACACCACGGCGGTCACCGGCTCGGCGGTGCTCCAACTGACGGGCGACGCGGGCCTGCACCGGGTGGCGGGGCTGACCCTGGACCCGGGGTCCACCGCGCAGACGACCGGGGTGGGCATCCTGGTCCTGGTCGCCGTCACCCTGACCGCGGTCTCCGGCATCAGGACGGCCGCCCGGCTCCAGGGCGCACTGCTGGTCTTCGAGTACGTCGTCCTGCTGGGCTTCTGCGGATACGGCATCGTCGTCGGCCCGCACCCGTTCAGCCTGAGCTGGTTCGACCCCTTCCAGATCCCCTCGGCGTCGGCGCTCGCGCAGGGCATGCTGCTGTCGGTGTTCTGCTACTGGGGCTTCGAGGCCGCGTTCAGTGTGAACGAGGAGGTGAAGGACCCGAGGGAGGCCTCACGGGCCGGGATCACCACTCTGGTGACGATGCTGGGGCTGTTCCTGCTCGGCTCGATCGCCTTCCAACGGGTGCTGTCGGAAGGCGAGTTGGCGGGGCACGGCGCCGAGGGGCTGGCGTTCTTCGGCAACCGGCTCGCCGACCAGCCGCTGGCCGCGCTGCCGCTGGTCGCGCTGATGTTCTCGGCGGTGGCCTCGCTGCAGGCCGGGGTGATCCCGACGGCCCGCTCGATGTTCGCAATGAGCCGCGACCGTACGCTCGGCCCGGCCTGGTCGCGGGTCAGCCCCAAGTACGGCACCCCGGCGGCCGGCACGATGATGATCGGCGCGCTGGCTGCGGGCGTCGCCGCGCTCGCCCTGGTCATCCCGCGCCTCGCCGACATGATCCTGGCTGCGGTCAACGCGATCGGCATGGTCGTCGCCCTGTCGTACGCGCTCACCGCACTCGCCGCCGCCGCACGGTTCCGGGGTCTGCTGCGCGAGAACTGGCGGGACGGGATACGCGCGGTGGTGCTGCCCGCGCTGAGCGCCGCCACGCTGCTCGGGCTCGGCGGCTATCTCGGCTGGTCCTTCTACACCTCCGCCGACCACCTCGAACTCAGCCCGGACAACGGCTGGTTCCTCCTTCTCGTGCCGTCGATGATGGTCGCCTCGGGTTTCCTGGCCGCCGCCTGGGCCAAGTGGGGACGCAGGTCCCCGTACTTCCACACGGGCCACGGCACCGACGCCGACGCGCCCCAACTCCTCTCCGTACAGCAGCCGTCGGTGCCATAGCCCCCGCTCCCCGCCCTCCCCCCACACCAGCAAGGAAACGGAACATGCACGCTGACCTCCTCTTCACCGGCGGACCCGTCTTCGCCCCCGGGAGCCCCACGGCCGTCGCGGTCACCGGCGGCCGGATCACCGCCGTGGGCCGGGCCGAGGTGCACGATCTGGTCGGGCCGGGGACCGAGGTCGTCGATCTCGCCGGACGGCTGCTCCTGCCCGGCTTCCAGGACGCCCACGTCCATCCACTGCCGGCCGGTCTCGAGCTGACCCAGTGCGATCTGACCGGCCTGAAGACCGCCGAGGACACGGTGGCCGCCATCCGCGCGTACGCCCTCGCACACCCCGAACGGGAGTGGATCACGGGCGGCGGCTGGTCCATGGAGGCCTTCGAAGGGGGCACCCCCACCCGGGAGTTGCTGGACGCGGTGGTCCCCGACCGGCCGGTGTACCTGCCCAACCGGGACCATCACGGGGCCTGGGTCAACACCCGCGCCCTGGAACTCGCGGGCGTCACCCGGGACACCCCGGACCCGGTGGACGGCCGCTTCGAACGGGATGCCTCGGGCGAGCCGACCGGCATGCTCCAGGAAGGGGCCATGGAGTACGTGGGCCGGCTGACCCCGCCGGTCACGGCGGCGGAACGGCTGGGGGCCCTGCTGTCCGCGCAGCGCCGGCTGCACTCGCTCGGCGTCACCGCCTGGCAGGACGCGCTGGTCGGCTCGTTCCTCGGGATGGAGGACCCCTCCGAGACGTACCTCGCCGCCGCCCGGGACGGTTCGCTGACCGCGCGGGTGGTCGGCGCACTGTGGTGGGACCGGGATCGCGGGGCCGAGCAGATTGCCGAACTCGTCGAGCGGCGGGCCGCGTTGAGCCGGGGCAGGTTCCGGGCGGGCAGCGTGAAGCTGATGCTGGACGGGGTCGCCGAGACGGGTACGGCCGCGCTGCTCGACCCGTACCTCGACAAGTGCGGCTGCGTCACGGCCAATCGCGGCACGAGCTTCCTGGACCCGGCCGAACTGCCCAAATACGTCACGCAGTTGGACGCACTCGGCTTCCAGTGCCACTTCCACGCCCTGGGCGACCGGGCCGTACGCGACGCCCTGGACGCCGTCGAGGCGGCGCGCGACGCCAACGGACCGAGCGACACCCGGCCCCACCTGGCCCACCTGCAGGTGGTGCACCCGGACGACGTGCCCCGTTTCGCGCGGCTCGGCGCGGTCGCGAACATCCAGGCGCTGTGGGCCATGCACGAACCCCAGATGGACGACCTGACGATCCCCTTCCTCGGCCCCGAACGGGCCGCGTGGCAGTACCCGTTCGGCGCGCTGCTGCGCTCCGGGGCCACCCTGGCGGCGGGCAGCGACTGGCCGGTCAGCAGCCCCGACCCGCTCCAGGCGATCCATGTCGCCGTCAACCGCTCGGCCCCCGGCTCCGCCTTTCCGCGCGTGTTCCTCCCCACCGAACGCATCGGCCTGACGGACGCGCTCACCGCGTACACCGCGGGTTCCGCGTACGCCAACCACCTGGACGACACGGGCAGCGTGCGCGCCGGGGCGCTGGCCGACCTGACGATCCTGGACCGCGATCCGTACGCGGGGCCGCCGGAGGCGATCGGGGAGACGAAGGTGGCGCTCACCTATGTGGGGGGCGAGAGGGTGTATGCGGCCGAGTCGGAGGCCTGACGGCTGACGGGTGACTCCGGCTTCCTGGCTGTGGCCCCTGTTCCGACTCTGGCTCTGGCTCTGGCTACAGCCCCAGGCGGAGTGTCACCGTCTGCGGTGCGAAGCCGGCACGCTCGTAGAAACGTATCGCGTCCGAGTTGACCGCGTACGCGCTCACCTCTGCGTGCACGGCGCCCCGCTCGGCCGCCCACCGTACGAAGGCCTCCACCAGACGCGCCCCGGCTCCCGAACTCCGGTGCGCGGGACGGACGTAGACACTGAGCAGGGTGGCGGCCCGCACCGGCCGCATGGCCGTCGGCTCGGCGAGCGAGCCCGTCAGATGTCCGACCACCGCACCCGCGCACTCGACCGCCAGCACCAGGCGCGCGGGGTCCGCCAGCGCCACCGAGAACGACTCGGCGGCGTGCTCGCGCGGCCAGTCCGCGTCGACGCTCGGATCACGGGTGCCGGCGTCCTCGGCGAAGAGGCCGGTGCTGGAGGCGACGAGTCCCGGGAGATCGTCGGTACGGGCGGGGCGGACGGTGATCGTCGGGTCCTGAGCAGCGTGGTCGGTCACGTCACGGACGCTATCGGCAGGGTCTGACAACGCGGGCGACTTGTTGGACATCCGTCCATGTATGCTGGACGCCTGTCCATCATGGACATCTGTCCAAGAAGAAGCTTCAGAAGCCTGACGTGGGAGTTGCTGAGCATGGAGACGGTCGCGAACGTGCTGGTCGGCCTGGTGGCCGCGCTGCACCTGTACATCCTCGTGATGGAGATGTTCCTGTGGCAGCGCGCGCAGGGGCGCAAGTTCCACGGCTTCGACCCGGAGATGGCCCGGGCGACCGCCGCGATGGCCGCCAACCAGGGGCTCTACAACGGGTTTCTCGCGGCAGGCCTGGTCTGGGGACTGATCGCCGCCGACCCGACCGGGTTCCGCGCCCAGGTCTTCTTCCTCTCCTGTGTGATCGTGGCGGGCGTCTACGGCGCCGCGACCGCGAACCGGCGCATCCTCATCGCCCAGGCGCTGCCCGGCGCCATCGCCCTCGCCGCCGTCCTCGTCGCGCGGTGACGCGCGGCGCGCCCGAGGACCCGCGGGCCGCCCGTACCCGGGCGAAACTCCGTGCGGCCCTCCTCGCGGAGTGCGCCGAACACCCGCTGGCGGAGATCGGCGTCGCCGCGCTGGTGCGCCGGGCGGGGGTCGGACGGGCCACCTTCTACGTCCACTACCCCGACCTGGAGGCGCTGGCCGTCGACGCCTGCGCCGATGTCGTACGGGAGGCCGTGGACGCCCTGCACGCGTGGCGCGGCCGGCCCGATCCGATGATCGCGCCGACCGCGCTCGTGGAGTTCTTCGCGGAACTCACCCCGCACACCGCGTTGTACCGGACTCTGCTGAGCCCCGGGGGCGGGGGGCCGCTGGGGCAGGTTCTGCACCGGGATCTGCGTGCGCGGAGCCTCGCGGAGCGGGAGCTCGCCGGGGCGGGGGATGCTCCGCTGGTTGCCTCGGCGGTTGCGGCCACCTTTGCCGGGGTCCTGGCGGACTGGCTGCACGGGAGGATCGAGGCGACCTCGGAGGAGATCGCCCATCAGGTGTGGCAGTTGCTGGTGGCTCTGCATCGGAGCAGGTGAGGGGTTTTCGTTTCGCCCCCGCCGCCCCTACCCGTCCCATCCCGTTCCTGGGGGCTGCGCCCCCAGACCCCCCTTTCGGCCCTGAACGGGCCTCGTCCTCAAACGCCGGACGGGCTGGGGGTGAAGGTCAGTACCGGCTTGATTGTTTTGCCCGCTCCCATGTCCCTCACCGCCTGGGCGATGTCCTCGAACGGGTAGGTGCTGATCAGGCGGTGCAGGGGAAGGCGGCCCGTCTTCACCAGGTCCACCAGGGCCGGGATGAAGGTCTGTGTCTCGGCGTCGCCCAGGGTGAGGCCCACCACCCGCTTGCCGCCGAGCATCCCGTTGACGTCCAGGGCGACCTCGGTGCCGAACGGCGGGGCGCCGACCACGACGAGGGTGCCTCGCAGGGCGAGCGCGTCGACGCCCTGGCGCAGGACGTTGACGTTGCCGGTGGTCTCCACGATTCCGTCGACGCCCTGTCCGTCGGTGATCTTCGCGACGGCCTCGCCGAGGTCGGCCTCGCCCGCGTTGATGGTGTGGGTGGCGCCCAACTCCTTTGCCAGCGAGAGGCGTTCACCGACCCTGTCCACCGCGATGATCGTGGTCGCCGGGGTGAGCGCGGCCGCCATGACCGCCGAGAGCCCCACGGCTCCGGCGCCGAGTACGAGCACCGTGCTGCCGGTGACCGGCTTCAGCACGTTCCAGACGGCGCCGACGCCCGTCTGGACTCCGCAGCCCAGCGGGGCGATCGACTCCAGCGGTACATCCGGGTCGACCTTGACCAGGCTCCGCTGGTCGACCAACGCCCGCTCCGCGAACGAGGACTGGCCGAAGAAGTGGCCGCCCAGTTCCGCGCCGTCACGGCTGATGGTGGCGGTGCCGTCGGCCCGCCGGCCGCCGAGGAGGTTCAGCGGCAGCCAGGCCGCGCAGTACGCGGGGTGCCCGTCACGGCAGTTGCGGCAGCTCCCGCAGGAGGTGAAGGACAGGACGACATGGTCGCCGGGCTTGATGCCGGTGACGGCGGAGCCGACCGCCTCGACGACGCCCGCGCCCTCGTGCCCCAGAACTCCCGGGAGGGGGAAGGGCAGTCCGCCGCTCGCCACCCCGAGGTCCGTGTGGCACAGGCCCGTCGCGACCAGACGTACGAGCGCCTCGGTGGGTGCGGGCTCCGCCAGTTCGACGTCGGAGAGGGTGAAGGGCGCACCGCCGGACTCGACGACCGCGGCGCGGGTGGTGATGGACATCGTTAACTCCCTTTACGGGCTGACACAGTTGACGAGTTGACCAGGTGTTGAACTGCTGACCTGCTGAGTTGCTGGGGTGTTGGGGTGATCGGTCGACGAGCGCTTTCAGTCGAGCGACACGACCACGGACTTGACCTTGGTGTACGCGGCGAGCGCCTCGGGGCCGTACTCGCGGCCGAAGCCGGAGTCCTTCACGCCGCCGAAGGGGATCGCGGGGTCGAGCATCGCCCAGTCGTTGATCCAGACGATGCCCGCCTGGAGCCGGTTCGCGACCCGGTGGGCGCGGGCCAGGTTGGTGGTCTGGATGCCCGAAGCCAGGCCGTACGGCGTGGAGTTGGCGAGCTGGACCGCCTCGTCCTCGGAGTCGAAGGGCTGGACGGTGAGGACCGGGCCGAAGATCTCCTCCTGGACGACCCGGGAGTCGTTGGTCAGGTCGGCGATCACTGTCGGCTTGTAGTAGTAGCCGCCGTCCAGGTCGAGCCGCTCACCGCCGCAGACGATCCGTGCGCCCTCCTTGCGGGCGAGCGCCACGTACTCCTCGACCTTGCGCAGGTGCTTCTCCGCCGCCATCGGTCCGACCACGGTCTCGGGCTGCCGCGGGTCGCCGACCGGCACCCCGGGCACGGCCTCCGCGAGGATGCCGAGCATGGTCTCGTACACCGGGCGCGCGACCAGCAGTCGCGGGCCGCCCATGCAGAACTGGCCGGTGTTGAAGACGAAGGCCTTGATGACCGCGCCGACCGCCTTCTCCACGTCGGCGTCGTCGAAGACGATGTGCGCCGCGTTGCCGCCCAGCTCCATGGTGACCGGCTTGAGGGCCTCGCCCGCGGCGCTCGCCACATGGCGGCCGATGGCGGTGGAGCCGGTGAAGGCGATCTTGTCGACCCCGGGGTGGCGCAGCAGCGCCTCACCGGCGACCGGACCGGTGCCGGTGACGATGTTGACGACGCCGTCCGGTACCCCCGCCTCCTGGAACAGCTTGGCCATGTAGAGGGCGCTGAGCGGGGTCTCGTCGGCGGGCTTGTGCACCACCGTGTTGCCGGCGGCCAGCGCCGGGCCCAGCTTCGTGCCGGCCAGGATCAGCGGGAAGTTGAAGGGCGTGATCGCGCCGACGACGCCGACGGCCTCGCGCCTGGTGTAGGCGAGCGCGTTGTGGGCCGTCTCGCGGGTCGCGCCGTCCAGAGAGAAGGCGAGGGCGGCGAAGTACTCGTAGTCGTTGGCCGCGTTGGTCACGTCGACGGCGTGGCACAGGCTGATCGGCTTGCCCACGTCGAGGCTCTCCAGCCCCGCGATCTCATCCGCGTTCTCCCGGATCAGCTGGGCGACCCGGTTCAGGATCCGGCCGCGCTCGCGTCCGCTCATCGCGGCCCACGGGCCGCTCTCGAAGGCCTCCCGCGCGGCCCGCACGGCCGCGTCCACGTCGGCGGCGGACGCCTCCGCGACGGTCGTGACGACCGTCCCCCGGGACGGGTCGACCACCTCGGTACGTGCTCCGTCCGCGGCCTCGCGCCACTGTCCTGCGATGAACAGTCGCCCGGGTTCGATCTCGAAGGTGGTCATCACCACTCCTCAGCCTCATTGCCAAGACATAAATCAACAGGATTCCTGTTGGTCCGCAGTCTGATTACAGACAGGTTTCCTGTCAATGCTCTAGTCTGAATCCATGGTCAGCACCAAGGCACCCCCCTCACTGCTCTACATGGTCAAGCAGGTGGAGCTCGTAGTGCGCTCCCATCTGGACGATCTGGTCAGACCGGCTGGAATCACCGCACTCCAGTACACCTCGCTCACCGTACTGGAGCGACACGACGGCCTCTCGGCGGCCCAACTGGCCCGCGACTCGTTCGTCACCGCCCAGTCCATCGCCGACCTCGTCCGGTCCCTCGAGACCCGCGGACTGGTGCGCCGGGAGCGCAATCCGCGCAATCGCCGAGAGCTGCTGATCCTGCTGACCGACGACGGCCGCGAGCTGCTCGAGCGCTTCGTCGAGCCCGTGCGGGAGCTGGAGGAGCGGATGATCCGCGACCTCACGTCACACCAGGCCGAGCAGCTGCGCCAGTCGCTGTCGAAGGCCTGGCACGCCCTGTCGTAGGCCCGCCGCGCAGGGGGCCGGCAGAGGAGGGGGCAGAGCAGAGACAGACGAGCGCGAAACAGGTGCGAGACACGTGTCGATTTCGAAGACATATGTCAATCGAACATGCTCAAATTCACTCCATCGAGGGTAACTTGCATGGCGGGGACCTCAGTTGCGCCCATCTGCGGGTCCCGCCACCACAGCAGCCGGATGGAGGCGATGTCGCCGTGCAGCAGGAATCCGCACCGCCCACCCGGCATCTGCGTGTCCACCAGGACCGCGGCCACACGGTGCTGGAGTTCCACGGTGAGATCGACATCGCCGCGGCCGTCGAGATCATCCCGCACCTGGACGCGGCCACCGGGAGCCCTGGCGCCCGGATCGTGGTCGACCTGACGAATGTCGAGTTCTTCGACTGCTCGGGACTGCGCCTGATCTACCGGGCCCGCCACCGGGTGCTCGCCCACGACGGCGACCTCCAGCTCGTCTGCACGCATCCACTCACCCTGCGTGTCCTCAAGGTCACCGGCCTGACCCGGCTGCTGCCGCCCCTGGCCTCGCTGGACGCGGCCCTCGGGCTGCCCGAGGCAGCCTCCGGCACCTTATGACTCCTCGGCCCAACGACTGAGGCGCACGACTGCTCGCGTCGACCCCCTCGGAATTGTTGCGATCCGTCAACAGGACGGTCTGGCACGGCATTTGGCGGGCATTCGACTCAGTACGTAGGAAGAAGGAGGTCCGTCGTCATGACGACGTCCATCAAGGCCGTGCGACGCATGCCTCTCTGGGCCAAGCTGCTCGGTGTCGTGGTGGTGATGTTCGCACTGCTGCTGGCCGGGCTCCGGCTGGCGGTGCTTCCGGTACTGGGGGACATCTTCGGTGAGGAGACGCACGACCGTTCAGGACCCGCGCTCCTCGAATCCATCCAGGACATGAGCCGTTACGACGCGGCGTCCGGCAACTTCCAGGTCGTCGTGGACCTGGAGAAGGACACCAAGTACCTGCCCGACGCGATCAAGGGCACCCGTGTGCTCTATGTGGGTGCCGGCACGGTCGACGCCTACGTCGATCTCGGCAAGGTCGCGAAGAGCGACGTGACCGTCAACGACGACCGCACCTCCGCGACGCTCCGGCTGCCGCACGCGGCACTCGGGAAGCCCGCGCTCGACCCCGACCGCTCCTATGCCGTCTCCAAGCAGCGCGGTCTCTTCGACCGGCTCACCGACATCTTCTCCGGCAACCCGAACGACGAGCAGGCCGTCCAGAAACTGGCGGCCCAGCACATCGGCGACGCGGCGAAGGAGAGCGAACTGACCGTGCGCGCCGAACAGAACACGACCGCCATGCTCAGGGGGCTGCTCGGCTCCCTCGGCTTCACTGACGTGAAGGTCACGTACGGGACCTGAGGGAGGCGGCCGGGTCCCGGGGAGGGGCCGAGACCCGGCCCCGGTGGAATTCCCGGTCCGATCGGGGGTAACTGCCCTTTCACGGGGTTCAGTTGAAGACCGGAGGATGTTGATGGCCCGATCAGCTCCGCGCTCCCTCTCCGCGCTGCGTCTGCGTCCCGCGAAGGCCGAGGGCAAGCCGCCGGAGAGCCCGTCGAAGTCCCCGTCGAAGCCCAAGCCGAAGCCGAGATCCAGGGCGAAACCCGCCTCGAAGTCCGCGACCAAGCCCGCGCCGAAGCCCGCTTCAAAACCCGCGCCCTCCACCAGGACACCGAAGACCCCGAGGACACCGAAGGCCCTGCGCGCCCTTACCGCCCGAAGGACTCCGAAGGCCTCGGCGCGGCCCCCCGAGGAGGCTCGCCCGAAGCGCCGTCCGTTCGCCTTTCTGGCGCGGGTGCTGACGGTCCTGTGCGCCTTCGTGTTCATGGTGGCTTTCGCCGTGATCCTGGCCCGGCTGACCCTGGAACCGTCCCCGGCGTCCGTGGCGCTCACCCACAACAACTTCCATCCGGGCCGTTCGCTGCGCGCCTATCTGGACCAGCCCGAAATGCGTGACGCCATCCGCCAGATCGGCGGAAACCTGCTGCTCGGCGTACCCTTCGGCACCCTGATGCCGGTCGTCGCACCCCGGACCCGGGGAGTGCTGCGGGTGCTGTTCCTGACCGCGACCGTCATGCTCATGGTCGAGGTGGCCCAGGGCGCGCTGATCACCGGGCGCGCCTTCGACATCGACGACGTCATCCTCAACACCACGGGTGCGCTGGTCGGTTACCTGCTCCTGGGCCGTCGACTCAGCCGCGCCGTGCACGCGCCCCGGCGACGGGCTACCTCGTCCAGGTGAGCTTGTCGCCGCCCACCCAGCGGACCATGTCCGGATCGTCCAGGTCATGGACCGTGATACCGGCCGCGGCGGCGACCGTCAGTACATCGGTGAGCGCCCGCGCCGCACCGACCACCTCACCGTCGATCTCCACGATCCGGAACGGCGGCATGCCCGGCTGCACCCCGAGCACCATGATCCGTGGATGGGAGATGTAGGGGCTCGCAATTTCGGTCATGCATCGAGCGTAGAGCGAATCCAGCCATCCTGTACCAGCCACGGACAGAGCAGGCACAGTCGCCTCCCTCTCCCCCGTGGTGCGGCCGGGCCGACCTCGCGCGACGCTGGAGGCGGAGGTGACGATGGCCATGGCGTTGGACCCCGTCGAGGCGCTGGACCGGATCGCCTTCCTGTTGGAGCGCTCACTGGCACCCACGTATCGCGTACGTGCGTTCCGTACCGCGATCGAGGTGCTGGCGGAGCTGTCCCCGGACGAGATCCGGCAGCGGGCCGAGGCGGGCACACTGGAGTCGCTCAAGGGCATCGGCCCGAAGACCGCGCAGGTCGTGCGGGAAGCGCTAGACGGGCGGGTGCCCGGTTACCTGGAGAAACTGGAGCGGGAGCAGGGAGTGACCCCGCCTGCGCGGGACGGGGACCGGCTGCGGGCGCTGCTGCGCGGGGACTGCCATCTGCACTCCGACTGGTCGGACGGCGGCAGCCCGGTCGAGGAGATGGGCCGTACCGCGGAGCAGCTCGGGCACGAGTGGGCCGTGCTCACCGATCACTCCCCGCGTCTCACCGTGGCGCACGGGCTGTCCGCCGAGCGGCTGCGCGAGCAGCTGGCGCTGGTCGAGGAACTCAACGCGACGTGGGCGCCGTTCCGGCTCCTCACCGGCATCGAGTGCGACATCCTCGACGACGGCTCGCTCGACCAGGACCCGGAGCTGCTGGATCTGCTGGACGTCGTGGTGGTGTCCGTGCACTCCAAGCTGCGTATGGACGAGCGCTCGATGACCCGCCGGATGGTGGCCGCCGTACGAAATCCGCACTCGGACGTGCTCGGGCACTGCACGGGGCGGCTGCTCGTCGGGGAGGAGCCCCGGGGTGGCGGTGGTGGGCGGGGCAAGCGGGGTGGTGGCCGTGCGCGGCCGGAGTCGGAGTTCGACGCGGACGCGGTGTTCGCGGCGTGCGCGGAGACGGGCACGGCCGTGGAGATCAACAGTCGTCCGGAGCGGCTCGACCCGCCGCGCCGGTTGCTGCGGCAGGCCTTGGCGGCGGGCGTGCTGTTCTCGATCGACACCGACGCGCACGCGCCCGGCCAGCTGGACTGGCAGATCCTGGGCTGTGCTCGCGCGGAGGAATGCGGCGTACCGCCCGAACGCGTGGTCACGACCTGGCCGGCGGACGACCTGCTGGCGTGGACGCGGGAGCGCCGGCTACCGCCGGGCCTCGGGACGCCTGTTGTTCCCGGTCGTCGGTGAGCAGGGCGCCGCGCACCGCCATCAGCGGCGCATCGTGGATCAGGGTGATCTCACTCAGGCGATCGGAGATCGCTCAACGCCCCCATCAGTGCGGGGCCCACCACCTCGCGTGCCCACCTCGTGCGTTCCTCGCCCATCGCTCGTGGCACCGTTTCGGTCAGCATGATCAGGTCCAGGTAGGCGCGGTACAGGGCGAGCCGCCGACAGGTCGGTTCGTCGAACTCGACGTGTCCGCCCGTTTCCCGGTAGCCGCGCAGGAACGCCTCGTCGTCCCTGATGTCCCGCAGCAGGGCCAGCGACACGAAGTCGGCCACCGGGTCACCCCAGAACATGCGTTCCCCGTCGATGAGGCCGCCGATCCGGGGTGCCCCGGTCGAGCGGTCCACCAGGATGTTCCCCTGCCAGAGGTCGAAGTGGACCAGGTGGGGAACGGTGACCTCGTCGAGGGTGTCGTACGCGGCCCGGGCGGTGCGGGCCACCTCGTCCACCGGGACCGGCAGCCAGGCCTCGTAGCGGACGGCGTCGTCGAGTACGGCGTCGAACATCGTCGAGAAGGCCGTACGCCAGTCGGGGGCGAGGGGGCCGAGGGCGCCGGAGGGGTAGCCGTAGGCGGAGCCGGTGACCTGGTGCAGACGGGCCACCAGGGTGCCCAACTCGTCCCTCAGGAGAGCCTGTTCGGCCCCTGTCGTGGAGTCGTCCCAGGGATCGCCCGGGCAGGCGGTCATCAGCAGATGGTCGTCCCCGATCGCGACGACACTCGGTGCGGGGACGCCGACCGTGCCGGCGGCCCGGTAGAACTCCGCCTCGGAGACGAGCAGTCGGGATTCGTGCCGCAGCCCCGGCACCGTGTCCGGCGGCGGGACCTTCAGGACGTAGCGGCTGCCGTCGGCCAGCCGGAGCTCCTCGACGGTGTTGTACGTCCCGCCGGTCAGCGGACGGCAGTCCACCAGGTGGTCCGGTGACAGCCCCGCCGCCCCGAGGACCTCCCTGGCCCGCTCCCACGCATCGGTCACCGTCCACGCCTCCCCGTTGCGACCCGCCGCACCCGAACCCGCGTACGGCCCGGAACAGGGTACGGAACGTCCGCCGACCGCGCTCAGGCGCCGTAGGACGAAGGTGCCGTCCCCGCGCCCTCCGGGGCGCCGAACCGGGCGAGGCAGTGCCAGACCAGCTTCAGGTCCTGGAGCTCATGGCGACCGGTGCGGGCCGCGTCGCCGATGACGCGTGGGTCGAGCCGGCCGTCCTCGGCGATCCGGGCGCCGAGTTCGACGGCGCCGGGACCCCGGTAGTCGGCGTGGCGGCGCAACTCCCGTACGGAGAGCCGGTATCCGGGGTGCCATTCGAGCGGTACGGGCAGGGCGCGGGCCGCCTCCTCCACCGGTGTGCCGCGATGGCTCGCGTCGAGGACCAGCGCCTCGACGTCCCGGGCCAGGGCGACGGGGCCGTGCACCTGGGCCTCGACGTAGTCGTTGAGCGCGTCCTGGGTGTCCGCCTCGGCGAGGGCTAGGAGGGACATGCCGGCGGCGACTCCGAAGTGGTCGGGTTCGGCCGCGCTGTCCGGGTAGCAGAAGGTGGCCCGGGCGAGGGTGGTGCCGCTCAGCCGGAAGTGCGCGGAGCCGAACCTCGGGGCGGCGCCCACGACTTGGCGCCGGAAGTTCAACGCGCCGTACACCGGGCGCAGTTGGGCGGGCGCGCTGTCGTACGCCCCGGCGAACATCCGGCTCTCCCAGCGCCAGCGGTCGCCGCCGGGACGGGCGGTGAGCCCGCCGTTGCTCGTGCCGGTGACGAACTGGGAGCGGTAGAAACCGTCCTGGGCGAGAGCCTCGAGCAGGGGCAGTTCGCGGGCCGTCCGGTCGGGGTGGAAGTTCACGGTCACCCGAAGGTCCCCGGGCACGGCCGGGCCGGCGGAGAGGGCGGCGACATGGCGCAGTGCCTTCGCGTGCACTGAATCGGATTCGGATGCGGATTCGACCACCATGCCTGTCAGGAGATCATCCGGCGGCCCCGAAGATCCACAGCTTTAGGACATCCCTGATCACGTGAGGAATACCTCGCTCCCCTTCGCACACACTTCCGGACTTCGGTGACTACGCTCGGTCCGTTTGTGGGAAAGGAGGTGTGTGCTCGTATGCGAGTGGCACTTGGTGAGTGGACGGCGTCCGCCGTCCGGTTCGTCGGAAAGCACCGCGAGCCCGTGGTCGTCCAGTCGCTGCGGTCGACGGCCGCCGCGACGATCGCGTACGTCGTCGCGCTGCGCGTCAGCCCCGAGGCCGCGCCGCTCACCGCACCGCTGACCGCGCTCCTGGTCGTCCAGGTCACCCTCTACGCCACGATCACCACCGGCATCCGCAGGGTGAACTCGGTGGTCGCCGGGGTCGTCATCGCGATCGGCTTCAGTGTGCTGGTGGGTCTGACGTGGTGGAGCCTGGGACTGATCATCCTGGCCTCGCTGGCCGTGGGACATCTGGTGCGGGTCAGCGAGTTCGTGCCCGAGGTGGCGATCAGCGCGATGCTGGTGCTGGGCGTCACCCGGGTCGGGGACACGGCGTGGGCGCGGGTGCTGGAGACGGTGATCGGCGCGGTCGTCGGGCTCGCCTTCAACCTGCTGTTCGCTCCCCCGGTGTGGGTGGACCAGGCCGGTGAGTCCATCGAGGGGCTGGCACGCCGGGTACGGCGGTTGATGCTGCGCATGGGCGAGGAGGCCGCCGGCCGTACTCCGGTGGACCACGCGACCGCCCGTCTGCACGAGGCCCGCCGGCTCGACCACGACATCGTCGAGGTGGACGCGGCCCTGAAGCAGGCGGAGGACAGTCTGCGGCTCAACCCGCGGGTCCGGGAGGGCCTGCTGCACCGGGTGGTGCTGCGCACCGGACTGGACACACTGGAGATCTGCACGGTCGTCCTGCGCGTGCTCGCCCGCAGCCTGACCGATCTGGCCAAGGAACGTGACCCCGAGCCGCTGTTCGCCCCGGAGACGGGCGCGACGCTGGAGCGGCTGCTGTCCGAGATCGGCGACGCCGTGGTCAGCTTCGCCGTCCTCGTCACCACCGACGTGAGCGTCAGCGCCGAGTCGGCGGAGACCCGGCTCGCCACCGAGCTCCGGGGCGCGACGGCCACCCGCGACAAGCTGGCCCGGCTGCTCCTGGCGGAGATCCAGCAGAACGCCGGGATCACCACCCAGTGGCAGCTGCACGGTGCCGTCCTGACCGAGGTCAACCGCATCCTCGACGAGCTGGACACCGAGCACCGCTCCCGGCGACTGCTGGAGGAGCTGGACCGCTGCACCCGGGAGGAAAGGGAGCGGATGCCCTGGGTGGCCCGGCTGCGGAAGTACGTCAACTACGTGAAGCGCGTGCGGGTGCCCGGCCGGAACCGCCGGGCGGTGTCACGTCGTTCTATGTGACGAACCATGTGGCGACGTCACATGAAGAGGGACGACTGGCACCGACTGGGATCGAGAGGGCTGCGCATGGGTGACTCCGAGGTGCGGATCGACGGGAACACACTGCGGCTGCCGGGCGGTGTGTCCGTACGGTTCATCCGCACCCTCCGGCTGCCGGAGACGGGCACGCATCCGCTGCCGCCGGGGCTCGGCGAGTTCCCGGTCCGGCGGGTCGCCGACTATCCCGACACCGTGCCCGAGGCCTGGCGGGCGCGCGGTGGGGTGATGCTGCCGGTGTATCTGCGCGAGGCGATGTGGCTGAGTTTCGGGGGCACGATCCAGCCCGCCGCGTTGCAGGTGGGCGTGGGCAAGGTGTGCGCGGTGTCGGGCAAGCCGTGGAGCGACCGGCTGTCGAGGAAGCCGCAGAACTATGTGGTGCTGCCCCGTCAGCCCTGGCTGGACGGCATCAACTCGGGCAAGGGCACTGTCCGCCAGTTCGTGGCGGTGCCGCTCGGGCTGGGCGCGACCGTGGAGGGCCAGGTCACGGGCGAGGAGGTGTGGGGCGGCGTGCAGCTCCAGTCGTTCCCGCTGACCGACGCGGAACTGGCGAAGTGGCGCGCGGAGGAGCAGCGCCGGGCCGAGCGGGCGCGTGCGGCGACGGCTTCGACAGGGGGCTACGGAGGGGCCGTGCCGATGGCGATGGCCGCACCGGCGGCACCCGCCGGCGGGGCGCCCGCGCAGCGGTCGGGGGCGGCCATGGGGCTGGGCGTCGGCGGTTCCATGCGCCAGGAGGTGTACCGGGACGACCGGCCGCTCACGGCATGGGCCGAGCGTCCCGCCGGACGGGTGTTCGTGCACCTCGTGACGCCGCCCGAGTGGCGTCGTATCACCGGCGAGGCCCCGCCCCCGTCGCCCGTGGACCGCGCGGCCTACACGCGGGCCGGCCTGCCCTGGTTCGACTACTTCGACCAGGACGCCGAGGACCTCGCCCCCACGGACTCCCTGACGGCCGTGAAGCCGGTCGGCGACTGGCTGGGCGACGACCTCGAGCCGTGGCAGGCGCCCCTGCCCGGCCAGGTGAAGCCGCTGACCGGGAAACCGGTGGAGGACGGGGACTGGTGAACCGCGTTCACGCGCATTGCAGCATGCGCAACACCCATTGCTCCTCTTGCACTTCACGGGTGATCCGGGTCAGAGTTGCTGTCACGGCTGATCACGGCTGATCACGGCTCGTCCGAGCCGACGCGACCGAGACCCGGGGTGCAGGTATGAGTGGCTGGAGCAGGCGCCGGTTCGTGGGTGCGGCGGCGGGCACCGCCGCGACGGCTTCGGTGCCGGTGAGAGCCATGGCGTCCACCCCGGTGAAGCCAGTCGCCGCACCGGAGTCACCCGCGCCCGCGACCCCTCGGCCTGCCGCGCCGCGCCCTCTCTTCCTCGGTACGTACACCTCCGTCGAGGGCGGCGGCACCGGCATCGGTCTCGCCGTCTACGACCCGGTCTCGGGCCGGGTCAGTGGCGCCGGCACCCTCACCGGTGTGGGCGACCCGTCCTTCCTCGCCGCACACCCTGACGGCCGCACCCTGTACGCGGTGAACGAGCGCCAGGACGGCGGCGTGACCGCGATCCGGCTCGGCGGCGAGGGCGAGCGGCACCGGGTGCTCGGCACCCGCGGGACCGGCGGGGCGGCGCCGTGTCATCTGTCGGTGCATCCCAGTGGACGCTGGCTGCTCAGCGCCAACTACGGCTCGGGCAGCGTGGCGGTGCACCCGATCGGCGCGTCGGGCGCGCTCGGCGAGCGCACCGATCTGGTCGCGCACTCCAGTCCCGCGCCGGGTCCGGGCCAACAGGGCCCGCACGCGCACCAGTTCGCCACCAGCCCGGACGGTGGTCATGTCCTCGCGGTCGATCTGGGCACGGACACGGTCTACACGTACCGCCTGGACACCGCACGCGGCACGCTCACCGAGGTGTCGCGTGCGCGCACCCGCCCGGGCGCGGGCCCACGCCATCTGACCTTCCACCCGGGCGGCCGGTACGCGTATCTCGCGAACGAGGTCGACAACACGGTGGCGGTCTGCGGCTACTCCCCCACCACCGGGCGCCTGACCGTGGGAGAGGCGCAGTCCACCGGGACAGGGGCGGGCACGAGTTATCCGGCCCAGTTCGCGGTGACCGGGGACGGGCGGTACGCGTATCTGGCGAACCGCGGCCACAACAGTGTGACGCGGTACGCGGTGGAGGCGGACGGCGCGCGTCTGCGGCTGATCGACACGGTGCCGGTCGCGGGTGACTTCCCGCGCCACATCGCCCTGGCGCCGGACGGGAACCTGCTGTTCGCGGCGAACCAGCGGTCGGGCACGGTCAGTGTGTTCCGTGTCGACCGCGTGAGCGGTCAACTGCGCCTCGCGGGCGAGCCGTTCGCGTCACCCGTGGCCGTCTGTGCGCTGCCGCTGTAGAGCGCGGGGGCAGGAGGCGGCGCTGGCCCGGGTGAGCAGGATGTGCATGCGCTCGGTGAGCTCGGCGACGGTGTCGGCGGGCCGATGGAACGCCAGCCGTACGTCGCCGTGGGCGCGGGCCCGCTCGATGCGCAGGGTGAGTCCGTGCCGGTCGACGGCGAGCGGCTGGACCCTGACCGCGCCGTACAGGCTGTCCGGCTCGACCAGGCGGGTGAGTCGCTCGACGGCGTCCGAGTGACAGTCGGCGAGGTGGGTCAGCAGTCCCGCCTCGGCCGTGGCCAGCGGGTCGGGCGCGGCGGCGGCGAAGTCGTCGAGGTCGACGACGACGGCACCGGAGGTCTGGCGCAGCACGATGCGCGTCGGGCGGAACGTGAGCCGCTCGCCCTCGACGGAGAACCAGCCGGCCATCCACAGCCGGGCGCGGATCCGGTTGCGCACGGGGACGGGCGAGACGTCGGCGAACTCCAGTACGGCCGACGGTTCGCCGCGCGGGGCGCAGACGGCGGCGGCGAGCAGCGTGCTGTCCGCCGATACGTCCAGGACCACCGTGCCGTCCTCGCCGACGGTGTGCGCGCCGACGAACTCCTCGCGCCCGCCGTCCGCGGTCACCGCGCAGGACCAGACCGCGGCGAGCACCGAGCGCGCGCGTTCCGCCGCGGCGGGCGCGGTCGTCCAGGTCGGACTGTCACCCATCCCAAACCTCCTTAGGTAAGCCTTGCCTAACCTATCGAAGATCCGGGCGTACGCCAACCACCTCCGCCCGAGTTTTCAGGGGCGCGGGGAACTGCGCGACAAACCACAACGAACCCGCACCCGACCACGAACCGCTGAAAACCCCTGCGCGCCGTCAGGGCGCGAGCGTGCCGAGCAGCGACCGCGCGCACAGCTCCCGCACCTGCTCCCTGGACAGGTCCGAGCCGCGCAGCCACTCCAGGCACACCGCCGTGGTGAACGCCAGCCACCCCCGGACGGCGAGCCGCAGGTCGGGTCGCTCCTCGGACAGCCGCCCGAACTCCGGGTCGGCCGCGAGCGCGGCGAGGATCTGCCGCTCCTGCGCGGCCAGCGCCCGCTGGTAGACCTTCCGCACCGCCTGGTCACCGGAGGCGTCGGCGCGATGGAAGGCGCGATAGCCGTGCGCGTGCTCCTCGACGTACGCGAGGAAGGCGTCGAGGTTCGCGTCCAGCTGCTCGCGCGCGGGGACCCCCGGCACGGCAGCCGTCATCCGCAGCATGTACTCGCTCTCGCGCTCCACGACCGCCGCGAAGAAGTCCCGCTTGGTCGGGAAGTAGTGGTAGAGCAGCCCGCGCGAGACACCGGCGATCTCGGCGACCTGCTCGATCCACACCTCGTCGTACGGGCTCTCCGAGAACAGCCGCGCGCCGACCGCCAGAAGCTGCTCCCGACGCTCGCCGGTGCTCAGCCTCCGACGTGTGCGCTCCCCCTCTTTCGCGGCCATGCCCGCACCTTACTTGACGTCGGTTCAGCGGCGGGATCAGACTGACCCCGCTATTGAATCCACGTACAACAGGGTCAACACGCCCCTGGCTCGAGGGAGATGGCGCCATGACCGAGACGGTGACCCGGACCGACCCGTCCGGGGGATTCCGCAGTGCCGAGCAGGGCTGGCCCGAGCTGCACCGGATTCCTCATCCGCCGCACCGGATCCCACTGCTCGGCGACCTGTTCGGCGTCAGCCCCCGTACGCCCCTCCAGGACTCCATGCGGGTCGGGCGCCGGCTGGGCCCGATCTTCCGGCGCAGGGCGTTCGGCAAGGAGATCGTGTTCGTGTGGGGCGCGGATCTCACCGCCGATCTGGCGGACGAGTCACGCTTCGCCAAGCACGTGGGCCTCGGCGTGGCCAACCTGCGGCCGATCGCCGGAGACGGGCTGTTCACCGCGTACAACCACGAGCCCAACTGGCAGCTGGCGCACGACGTGCTAGCCCCCGGGTTCAGCCGCGAGGCGATGGCCGGCTACCACCCGATGATGCTGGCCGTGGCCGGGCGGCTCACCGACCACTGGGACCGGGAACTGGCCGCGGGCCGTGCTGTGGACGTGCCCGGCGACATGACGAAGCTGACCCTGGAGACGATCGCGCGCACCGGCTTCGGGCACGACTTCGGCTCCTTCGAACGCGAGCGCCCACACCCCTTCGTGACGGCGATGGTGGGCACCCTGAACCACGCGCAGTACCTGAACGTCGTCCCCGCGCCGCTAGCCCCGCTGCTGCTGCGCCGGGCCACGCGCCGCAACGAGGCGGCCATGACCTACCTGAACCGCACGGTCGACGAGCTCGTACGGACCCGCCGGGCGTCGGCCGGCGCGGGCGCCGGCGATCTGCTCGACCGCATGCTCGACACCGCCCACCCGGAGACCGGCGAGCGCCTCGCGCCGGAGAACGTGCGCCGACAGGTGCTGACCTTCCTCATCGCGGGCCACGAGACGACGTCCGGTGCGCTCTCCTTCGCCCTGCACTACCTCTCCCGCCACCCGGAGGTCGCCGCCCGCGCCCGCGCCGAGGTGAACCGCGTCTGGGGCCCGGCCGCCGTCCCCGGGTACGACCAGGTCGCCAAGCTGCGGTACGTGCGCCGGGTGCTCGACGAGTCGCTGCGGCTGTGGCCGACGGCACCCGGCTTCGCCCGTGAAGCCCGCCAGGACACGGTGCTCGGCGGCGAGCATCCGATGCGCGAGGGCGCCTGGACCCTGGTCCTCGCCCCGCTGCTGCACCGCGACCCGGCGGTCTGGGGCGCCGACGCCGACCGGTTCGACCCGGACCGTTTCGACGCGGCGGCCGTACGCGCCCGCCCCGCCCACGCGTTCAAGCCCTGGGGCACCGGGGCGCGGGCGTGCATCGGCCGTCAGTTCGCCCTGCACGAGGCGACACTGGTCCTCGGCCTGCTGCTGCGCCGCTACGACCTGAAGCCCGACCCCGACTACCGGCTGCGGGTGGCGGAACGGCTGACGGTGATACCCGAGGGACTGCGTCTGCACCTCGAACGCCGGTCGCCGGGAACGGAGTTGGCGGCCGTCTGACCCGCGACCTCACAGATGAATTTCCCCGGGTGTCGGGGTCTCCACATACAGAGGAAAACTTCCTCCGGTACTACAGAGACAGACACTTGAGACGCGGGAGAGACCATGTGCACTCATCAGCCTTCGTGCCCGGCCGTCGACAGCCCCGACCACGACGCGGTCCTCATCGTCGCGGCCCACCCCGAGCAGGGCTGGAACCTGTTGTGCTACGGCACCATCGTCTTCGACGACACGGGTGAACTCCTGCCGGACGGACGGGCCGTGGGCCCGCTGCGCGGCGGCGGGCTCGCCGTCGCCGCCTGAGTCACCGGGTCGCGTCACACCTCGTCACGGGTCAGGGCCAGCAGCCGGTCGAGGACCCGAGGGCCGCCCGCCCGCACCCCGTCGTGCTCGAACTCGTCCGTCACCCAGGTCCGCAGCCCCCGGATCGCCCGCGCGGTCTCCAGGGCGTGGCCGGTGTCGACGTACATGTCGTCGTGGTAGACGGCCGCGGCGACCGGGACCTCGTTGACGGCCAGGCGGGAACGGTCGTACAGGGGTGTCCAGTCGGTGTGGGCGGCGAGGAGTTCGGCGGTCTCGCGCAGGGGGCGCAGGGCCGGGTCGACGTCGAACATCCAGGGGTGGACCGACTCGCCGGTGAACAGCAACGGGCCGTCGTCCGCGAGGGACTTGCCCGCGTCGAACTGCGGGAACTCGGCGCGCACCCGTTCGGCCGACCAGTCGGTGGGCCGGTGGTCCTGGCCGTAGATCGCCTCGTGGACGAGGGCGTACAGCGGATGACCGGCGTACGACAGCAGGCCCTGCACCTCCTCCAGGAACGCGTCGGACAGGGCCGGGCCCGTGGGGGTCCGGACGAACGCGTCCTCCAGGAGGTAGTGCAGCCGGTGGCTGCCCTCGCCTCCGCCGAGGACGATGCCGAGGGACTGGAAGGCCTCGACGGTCAGCCGGTAGCCGTTCGGCAGCACCGGCTCGTGCACGCTCACGTACTCGGCGATCCGCCGCGCCCGTTCGACATCCTGGGGGTAACGCGCGTAGTGCGCGGCGACCTTGCGTTCGATACGGGGGTAGGCGGCCCGGTAGACGTCGTCCGCGTGCCCGTCGAGCGAGGGAAGGCCGCCGGTGATCAGGGCGGCGGTCAGGCCCTCGGGCGCCGTCGACAGATAGTTCACCGCGCAGAAGCCGCCGAAGCTCTGGCCGAGGACGGTCCAGGGGGCGCCGCCGGTCACCGAGGGGCGTATGGCCTCGCAGTCCCGGACGATCGAGTCCGCGCGGAAACGGGTCAGATAGGCGGCCTGTTCGGCGGGCCCGCCGCGCAGCGGCAGCGTCTGGCGGTTGGCGGGCGTGGAGGCGCCGGTGCCGCGCTGGTCGAGGAGGAGCACACGGAACTCCTCCAGGGCCCGGCCGAGCCAGGCACCCTGGCCGACGAAACGATTCGCCCCGAAGCCCGGACCGCCCTGGAGATAGAGCAGCCACGGCAGGTCGTCCCGGTCCGCATCACCGCCGGCGACGACCTCACGGGCGTACAGCTCGATGGTCTCGCCCCCGGGGTCGTCGTGATCCAGGGGCACGGTGAAGCGGCGGTCGGTGAGGACGACGCCGGGCTGGCGGTAGCTGACGGTCAACGGGGCTCCCGAGACGGTTGGATTCCAGGCCGTCCCAGTTCAGCACATGGCCGGGGCGCTGCCGAGCCCCGGGATCATGAGGACCCACGGATTGTGTACTGAACCCCGGTTCAGCGGGCCGCGAGACTGGAGCGCCGCACCACCAGCTCCGGCTGGAGCACGACCCGGCGGTGGGAGTGGCGCCGCGCGCCGGACTCCGCCTCCGTCTCGGTCTCCTCCAGGAGGAGTTCCGCGGCCAGCGCGCCCATGGTCACGGCGGGCTGGCGTACGGAGGTGAGCGGGACGGCGGCCGCCGCCGCGAACTCGATGTCGTCGTAGCCGACGATCGCGAGGTCGTCGGGGACGCCGACCCCGGCCGCGTACATGGCCTGCAGGACGCCGAGGGCGAGCAGGTCGTTGGCGCAGAACACGGCGGTCGGCCGGTCGGCGAGGCCCAGGAGACGGGCGCCCGCGTCACGGCCCGCGGCCACGTCGAGGCGCTCGGTGGGCAGCTCGCGCAGCGCCGTGGGGCTGAGGCCCGCCTCGGCGAGCGCGTTCATGGCGCCCGTACGGCGGTCGCGCACCTGGTTGAAGCCAGGGGGCCCGCTGACGTACGCGATGGAGCGGTGGCCGGCGTCGACGAGATGACGTACGGCCAGTGCGCCGCCCGCGACGTCGTCCACGGACACCGAACACTCGGTGGTGCCCTCGGCGACCCGGTCGACGAGGACGAACGGGATGCCGTGGCGGCGGAACGCGTCGATGTTGCGGCCCGTCGCGTCGGCCGGGGTGAGCAGCACTCCGCGCACCCGCTGCTCGGCGAAGAGCGACAGGTAGTCGGCCTCCTCGCCGGCGCTCTGCGCACTGTTGCAGACCATCACACCGAGCCCGGCGTCGCGCGCGGCCCGCTCGGCACCGCGTGCCACGTCCACGAAGAAGGGGTTGCCCATGTCGAGGACGAGCAGGCCCATGATGCGGCTGCGTCCGGCGCGCAGCTGTCGGGCCGACTCGCTGCGGACGTAGCCGAGGCGGTCGATCGCGGACAGCACACGGGCGCGGGTCTCGGTGGCGACCGAGTCCGGGCGGTTGATGACGTTCGAAACCGTGCCCACCGAGACTCCGGCGGCGCGGGCTACATCCTTGATACCCACCGGCTGGGCCATCAGGCGGGGACCTCCAGGGAAACGAACGGTGGCGGGCAGGCCCTTACATTAGCTGCCTGCCCGGCCTTGACTAATCCGCTGATCATTCCGGTCACGCGGGGAGCCGGAAGTCGACGACATGGAGCGCCGACGGGGTCGTACCGCTCGACTTCTCCTGGTAGAGGACGGACAGGACGTTGTCCTGGGCTATCCGCGACTCGTCGATCACGACCTCGCCGAAGGCGTTCAGTCCGCTGCCGTCGTACAGCACGGTCCAGTCGGTGTAGCCGGAGGCCTTCGAGGCGCCGGCTATGCGGCCGAAGGGGAAGATCGCGTAGGCGTTGTCGTACTTGTCGAGGACCAGCTTGGTGCGCTGGCTGGAGTTCAACGGGACCGGGATCTCGGTCTTCTGCCAGCTTCCGGCGGAGTTCTTGCGCAGGTGGAAGGCGCGGCCGTTGGCGGTGCGGTTGGCGACGTAGTTGGTGGTGCACTGACCGAAGCGGCCGGGGACGTAGCTGATGATGGCGTGCGGCAGCCCGGACGAGTCGGTGAACTGGCTCTCCTGGTTCATCAGCGAGTGGTCCGGGTTCAGCGGGTCGACCACCAGGCCGCTGTCGGTGACCGCGACCTTGTCGGAGCCCCCCGTCGTGCCGACGACGGCGCCCGCGTTGTTGCGCCAGGTGCGGCCCCGGTCGTCGGAGTAGACGTAGCCGGTGTCGTGGTTGGTGATGCCGCCGCTGTTGCACATGACGGCGCCGTTCTGCTCGCGCCAGGTGAAGAACGAGTGCAGTCGGCCGTTCTTGTCGTAGTCGATGCCGTGCAGGTACATGTTGCGGGCCGTCGACGAACCGTGCTCGCTGGTGTACGTGCCGGTGGAGCTGGACCACTCGCCGAGGTTGGTCCAGGACGTGCCGTCGTACTCGGCGATCGCGTTGCGGCCGTTGCCGGAGATCCCGACGCGGTAGCTGAGCTGGAGCTTGCCGTCGGACAACGACACGAACTGCGGGTACGTGAACTGCGAGGTGAGCGCGAGTCCGTCGAGCGTCGACTGGGGTGCGCCGAAACGGGCCGCGGTCCAGCTGAGGCCGGCCGGGTTGTCCATGAGGCCGGCCACCGACTTGACGTAGGTGAAGCCGTCGCTGTGCGAGTCCATGTTGAGGTGGAGCCGGCCGTCGATCTTGGACACGCCCATGGAGATGACGTTGTGCGAGTCGTTGACCTTGAGGGTGTGCCCGACCTGGACCGTCGACCAGGTGCTGCCGCCGAGGACACGGCGGCCGACGACGGCGTTCTTGTCGGCGGTGTACCAGACGGCGTACTGGTAGCCCTTGTAGGTCAGCAGGCCGTTCTTCTGGAACGAGTTGTTGTTGACCAGGCCGTCGTAGGAGACGAAGAAGACGGCCTGGGAGTCGAGCGTGGTGATGCCGGTCTGGGTGACCGAGGGGCCGGGGTCGGCGGCGCGGGCACTGCCCGCGGCGAAGGCGGGGGTCACCACGGCGCCGGCGAGGACGGCACCGAGCAACGTACGTCTGTTCATCTCGGGGACTCCGTTGTCTTGCGAAATGATGCGGGGAGCGGGGGTGGGTCGGGGTGATCAGGCGAGGTGGAACACCTCGGTGAGGGGTTTCATGGCCTCGTCGGGACGGGCGCCGTCCAGCGATTCGAAGAACGGCGCCATCTCCGCCTGCCAGCGGGCGTTGACCTCCGCTGCTTCCATGCCGGCCTGGGCGGCGGCGAAGTCCTCGGTCTCCAGGTAGCCGACCAGCAGGCCGTCTGCGCGCAGGAAGAGCGAGTAGTTGTGCCAGCCGGTGGCCGAGAGCGCTTCGAGCATCTCGGGCCACACGGCGGCGTGCCGCTCGCGGTACTCGTCGAGGCGGTCCGCCCTGACCTTCAGCAGAAAGCACACGCGTTGCATCAACAGCCCCCAGGGAATCAGAAGTTGAACTGGTCGATGTTGTCCTTGGTGAACACGGTCGGCTTGCCGAGGCTGATCACGCCGTCCTTGCCGATCGTGTACTCACCCATGTCGCCGGCCTTGAAGGTCTCGCCCTCCTTGCCGGTGATCTGACCCGAGGCCAGCGCGACGGCGGTGTACGCGGCCAGCGAGCCGAGCTTCGCCGGGTCCCACAGCTCGAAGCCCTCGACGGTGCCGTTCTTGACGTACTTGCGCATGTCGTTGGGGGTGCCGAGACCGGTCAGCTTGACCTTGCCCTTGTACTTCGAGCCGGACAGGTACTGGGCGGCGGCCTTGATGCCGACCGTGGTCGGGGAGATGATCCCCTTCAGGTTCGGGTACTCCTGGAGGAGGCCCTGGGTCTGCTGGAAGGACTGCTGGGCGTCGTCGTTGCCGTACGCGACCTTGACGAGCTTGACGTCCTTGTACTTCGGGTCCTTCAGCTCGTCCTTCATGAAGTCGATCCAGGTGTTCTGGTTCGTCGCGGTCTGCGCGGCGGAAAGGATCGCGATCTCGCCCTTGTAGCCGATCTGCTCGGCGAGCAGCTGCACCTCGGTACGGCCCAGGTCCTCGGCGCTGGCCTGCGAGACGAAGGCGTTGCGACAGTCGGTCTTGGTGTCCGAGTCGTACGTGACGACCTTGATGTCGTTCTTCATGGCCTGCTTGAGCGCGGTGCACAGGGCGCCCGGGTCCTGCGCGGACACGGCCATCGCGTCGACCTGCTGCTGGGTGAGGGTGTTGACGTACGACACCTGCCCGGAGGTGTCGGTGGCGCTGCTGGGGCCGACCTCCTTGTAGCTGGAGCCCAGGGTCTTCAGCGCGGCCTCGCCGCCCTTGTCGGCGGAGGTGAAGTACGGGTTGTTGACCTGCTTCGGCAGGAAGCCGACGGTCAGCCCCTTCTTGGTGGCCGCGTTCGGGTCGGCCTTGCCGGTCGCGGCGGCCGAGGCACCCTCGTCCTTGACGTCGTTCTTGGTGGTCCCGCCACAGGCGGTGAGCGCCACGGCGAGAGAGGTGGCAGCGGCAAGAGCCGCAGAGGCACGACGAACGGATGACTTACGCATGAGGGTTCCTTACAAACAGAGGGTGAGGAGAAGCGCCCGTCTTTAGGGGCGCGGGGAACTGCGCGACCAGCCACAGCAGGCCCGCAGCGTTCGAACGGCCTGCTAGGTGAGCCTTTGTGACGCCCTGGCAAGAGAAACCTGCCGAGCAACCCGAGGCCCCAGCACAGAAAGCACCAACAGAACGCCCGTCACAACGATCTGCGACTGAGCCGAGACATCCTGAAGACTCATCACGTTCTGCAGCGCACCCAGCAGGAAAACTCCCGCGATCGCGCCGCCCAGCGTGCCCTTGCCCCCGTCGAAGTCGATGCCGCCCAGCAACACCGCGGCGATGACGGAGAGTTCGAGCCCGGTCGCGTTGTCATAACGCGCGCTGGCGTAGTGCAGCGCCCAGAAGATCCCGGTGAGCGAGGCCGTGAGGCCGGTCACCGTGAACAGGATCAGCTTCTGCCGCTTGACCCGGATACCCGCGAAGCGGGCGGCCTCCTCGCTCGCGCCGATCGCGAAGAGCGAGCGGCCGAACGGGGTGGCGTGCAGTGCGACCACGGCGATCGCGAGCAGCACCAGGAAGGGGAACAGGGCGTACGGGATGAAGGTGTCCCCGATACGTCCGGCCGCGAAGTCCAGGTACTGGGTGGGGAAGTCGGTCACCGCGTCGGAGCCGAGCACGATCTGTGCGATGCCCCGGTAGGCGGCCATGGTGCCGATGGTGACGGCGAGGGAGGGCAGCCCGAGGCGGGTGACGAGCAGCCCGTTGACCAGCCCGCAGACGGCGCCCAGGACCAGGCAGATCGGGATGATCATCTCGATGGTCAGGCCCTGGTTCCACAGAGCGCCCATCACCGCGCCGGACAGGCCGGCGGTGGAGGCGACCGAGAGATCGATCTCACCGGAGACGACGAGCAGGGTCATGGGCAGCGCGACGAGTGCGATCGGCAGGGTGTTGCCGATCAGGAAGGACAGGTTGAGCCCGTTGCCGAACCCGTCCACGAACCCGAAGGACAGCAGGAGGACGACGACGAGGAGGGCGCCGACGGCGGAGTCCCACCTCTTCAGGGAGGACCCGCGGATGGCACGCGCGAGCGGTGAGTCAGCCATGGCGGGCGTTCCTCTTCTTCAGGGCGGTCGCCACGCGCAGGGCGACGACCCGGTCGACCGCGATGGCGAGGATGAGCAGGATGCCGTTGATGGCCATGACCCACACCGAGCTGACGCCGAGGGCGGGCAGCACGCTGTTGATGGAGGTCAGCAGCAGTGCGCCGAGCGCGGCACCGTAGACGCTGCCGGAGCCGCCGGTGAAGACCACACCGCCGACGACGACCGCGCTGACGACGGTGAGTTCGTAGCCGTTGCCCGTGCTGGAGTCGACGTTGCCGAAGCGCGCGAGGTAGAGAGCGCCGGCGAGTCCGGCGAGAGCGCCGCAGAAGGTGTACGCGAGGAGGATCCGCTTGCGCACGGGGATGCCGGCGAGCCGGGCGGCCTCGGGGTTGGAGCCGAGCGCGTACAGCTCACGGCCGCTGCCGAACTGCCTGAGGTAGTAGGCGGTGGCGACGAGTACGGCGAGCGCGATCAGCGCGAGGTAGGGGACCGCCGAGATGCCGCCGGAGCCGAAGTCGACGAAGCCGTCCGGGAGGTCGGCCGCGGTGATCTGCCGGGAGCCGACCCAGATGGAGTCGATGCCGCGGATGATGTAGAGCGTGCCGAGGGTGACGACGAGGGCGGGTACCTGGCCGAAGCTGACGAGCAGCCCGTTGAGGAGCCCGAAGCCGATGCCGAGAAGGATGGCCAGGAGTACGGCCACGACGGGGTTTCCGCCGTCCTGGAGGTAGACGCCGGCGGCGAAGGCGCTGATGCCGAGGGTGGAGCCGACCGACAGGTCCACGTTGCGGGTGATGACCACGAGGGACTGACCGGTGGCGACCAGGACCAGGATCGTGGCGTTCAGCAGCAGGTCCTTGATGCCCTGTTCGGACAGGAACTCGCTGTTGCCGGCCTGGGTGATGGCGATCATCACCAGGAAGACGACGAGGATGGCGAGTTCGCGCATCTTGAACACGCGGTCCACCAGTCGGGTGCCGCTGGACTTGGGCACCTCGGCTGCGGGAGCGGGGTTGGGAGCGGTCACCGTCATGCGGCGGCCCTCCCGGTGGCTGCGGCCATCACCGTTTCCTCGGTTGCTTCGGAGCGCGGGATCTCGGCGGCGAGGCGGCCCTCGTGCATCACGAGCACGCGGTCGGCCATGCCGAGGATCTCGGGCAGGTCGGAGGAGATCATCAATACGGCCACCCCGTCGGCGGCCAGCTCGCTGAGCAGGCGGTGCACCTCGGCCTTCGTACCGACGTCGATGCCTCGGGTGGGCTCGTCGACGATCAGTACCCGGGGGCCGGTGGCGAGCCACTTGGCGAGGACGACCTTCTGCTGGTTGCCGCCGGACAGCGTGTTGACGGTGTCGGCGATGCGGGCGTACTTCACCTGGAGCTTGACGGCCCAGTCGAGGGAGCGGCTGCGCTCGGCGCCCCGGTCCATGAGGCCGGCCCGGACGGTCGTACGGAGGCCCGTGAGGCCGATGTTCCGCTCGATGGACATGTCCATCACCAGGCCCTGGGCGCGGCGGTCCTCGGGGACGAGGGCGAGCCCGGCGGCCATGGCCGTGGAGGGCGCCCCGTTCGTCAGGACCTTGCCGTCCACCTCGACCTCGCCGGCGTCCCAGCGGTCGATGCCGAAGACGGCCCGGGCGACCTCGGTGCGGCCGGCGCCGACGAGTCCGGCGAGGCCCACGATCTCGCCGTGGCGCACCTCGAAGGAGACGTCGGTGAAGACGCCCTCGCGGGTCAGCCGGCGCACGCTGAGCGCGACCTCGCCGGCCTGCACGTCCTGCTTCGGGTAGAGCTCGTCGAGGTCGCGGCCGACCATACGGCGTACGAGATCGTCCTCGGTCATGCCGTCGATCGGCTCGCTGGCGATCCAGGCGCCGTCACGCAGGGTCGTCACCCGCTGGCAGATCTGGAAGATCTCCTCCAGCCGGTGCGAGATGAACAGGACGGCGGCGCCCTGGTCGCGGAGGGTGCGCACGACGCCGAAGAGGCGGGCGACCTCGCTGCCGGTGAGGGCCGCGGTCGGCTCGTCCATGATCAGGACGCGGGCGTCGAAGGAGAGCGCCTTGGCGATCTCGACGATCTGCTGGTCGGCGATGGACAGGCCGCGTGCGGGCCGGTCGGGGTCGAGTTCGACACCGAGGCGCTGCATCAGGGCGGCGGTCGCCGCGTGGGTGGCCTTGTGGTCGATCCGGCCGAGGGCGCGCCGGGGCTGGCGGCCCATGAAGATGTTTTCGGCGATCGACAGGTCCGGGAAGAGCGTGGGCTCCTGGTAGATCACGGCGATTCCGGCGTCGCGGGCGTCGCCGGGGCCGTGGAAGGCGACGGGCGCGCCATCGAGCAGCACCTGGCCGGTGTCCGGTCGGTGCACTCCGGCGAGCGTCTTGATGAGGGTCGACTTGCCGGCGCCGTTCTCGCCGGCGAGTGCGTGCACTTCGCCGGGGAACAGCTCCAGGGAGACGTCCCGCAGGGCACGCACCGCACCGAAGGACTTCGAGATGTCCTTGAGTGCCAGCACTGGGGCCGGCCCCGGGTCGGACGGGTGGGTCATGAGGGCTCCTCGACGACGCCGGTGGCACGGCCCTCACGGCGTCGTGAAAGGTTTCAACTGGGTTGCCGGGACGTTAGGCATGGCAGACATGTCACGTCAATGGGTCCGTGTCGAAATTTTTTCGATAATCGAAGGTCACAGGCAAGTCACGGTAGGCCGAATCGGTCAGAGGACTTGACACCCCTCCGGGTGACTCATAGCTTCCCGTTCTGAATCGTTTCATCAGAACGTCGTTCCGCATGCTGTTACCCAGCAGTCGAGCCGACCCGATGTCACAGGAGTCCCGAAGTGACCGAGCTCAGCGCGGTGAAGGCCGCTCTCAAGACCCAGGCCATCGAGACCCCGTCGTGGGCCTACGGGAACTCGGGGACCCGTTTCAAGGTGTTCGCGCAGCCCGGCGTTCCCCGCGACCCCTTCGAGAAGCTGGACGACGCCGCGCAGGTGCACGCCTTCACCGGAGTGGCCCCGACCGTGGCTCTGCACATTCCGTGGGACAAGGTCGAGGACTACGCCGCGCTGTCGAAGTACGCGCAGGAGCGCGGCCTCAAGCTGGGCGCGATCAACTCCAACACCTTCCAGGACGACGATTACAAGCTCGGCAGCATCTGCCACCCGGACGCGGCCGTTCGGCGCAAGGCGCTCGGCCATCTGCTGGAGTGCGTCGACATCATGGACGCGACGGGGTCCGCCGATCTGAAGCTGTGGTTCGCCGACGGTACGAACTATCCCGGCCAGGACGACATCCGCGACCGGCAGGACCGGCTCGCCGAGGCCCTGGCCGCGGTGTACGAGCGGCTCGGCGACGACCAGCGGATGCTCCTCGAGTACAAGTTCTTCGAGCCGGCCTTCTACACGACCGACGTCCCGGACTGGGGCACGGCGTACGCGCACTGCCTCAAGCTCGGACCGAAGGCGCAGGTCGTCGTCGACACCGGGCACCACGCGCCCGGCACCAACATCGAGTTCATCGTCGCCACGCTGCTGCGGGAGGGGAAGCTCGGCGCGTTCGACTTCAACTCGCGGTTCTACGCGGACGACGACCTGATGGTCGGCTCGGCGGACCCGTTCCAGCTGTTCCGGATCATGTACGAGGTGATCCGGGGCGGGGGGTTCTCGCCCGACGTGGCGTTCATGCTGGACCAGTGCCACAACATCGAGGCGAAGATTCCGGCGATCATCCGGTCGGTTATGAACGTGCAGGAGGCTACGGCGAAGGCGTTGCTCGTTGACGCGTCGGCGTTGGCGGCGGCTCAGCGGGCCGGAGACGTTCTTGCTGCCAACGCGGTGTTGATGGACGCGTACAACACGGATGTTCGGCCGTTGCTGGTGGAGGTTCGGGAGGAGCTGGGGTTGGACGGGGATCCGATCGCGGCGTATGCGCGGTCCGGGTGGGGTTCGAAGATTGCTGCGGAGCGGGTTGGTGGGGAGCAGGCCGGTTGGGGGGCGTGAGCGGCTGCCGGGTTCCGTTCGTTGCGGAGTGCCGGTTCGTCGTGGCTTGTCGCGCAGTTCCCCGCGCCCCTGAAACACCTCCCCCGCCCTTTCTCGAAAACGTCACGTAAGGATTGATCTCGCATGGCAACCCATCCTGAAGCCGCTGCCCTCATTGCTCGGTCTCGTCGGCTTGGTGCTGACGCCCGGAACACGAACTACGCCGGGGGTAACACGTCCGCGAAAGGGACCGATGTCGATCCCGTCACCGGTGGTGATGTGGAGCTGATGTGGGTCAAGGGGTCCGGGGGTGACCTGGGGACCCTTACCGAAGGTGGGCTGGCCGTGTTGCGGCTGGACCGGTTGCACGCGCTCAAGGGTGTGTATCCGGGGGTGGAGCGCGAGGACGAGATGGTGGCCGCGTTCGACTACTGCCTGCACGGCAAGGGCGGGGCGGCGCCGTCGATCGACACCGCCATGCACGGGCTCGTCGACGCCGCGCACGTCGATCACCTCCACCCCGACTCCGGTATCGCGCTCGCCTGCGCGGCCGACGGAGAGAAGCTGACCGCCGAGTGTTTCGGGGACAGCGTGGTGTGGGTGCCGTGGCGGCGGCCCGGGTTCCAGCTCGGGCTGGACATCGCCGCCGTGAAGGCCGAGAACCCGCAGGCGATCGGGTGCATCCTCGGCGGGCACGGCATCACCGCCTGGGGCGACACCGCCGAGGAGTGCGAGAAGAACTCGCTGCACATCATCCGTACCGCCGAGACGTTCCTCGCCGAGCGCGGCAAGGCCGAACCCTTCGGCCCCGTGCTCGACGGGTACGCCGCCCTCGCGCCGGAGGAGCGGCGGGATCGGGCCGCCGCGCTCGCCCCGTACGTGCGGGCCATCGCCTCGCAGGACAAGCCGCAGGTCGGGCACTTCACGGACGCGGACGTCGTGCTGGACTTCGTGTCGCGTGCCGAGCACCCGCGGCTCGCGGCCCTCGGTACCTCCTGCCCGGACCACTTCCTGCGTACCAAGGTCAGGCCGCTCGTTCTCGATCTGCCGGCCTCCGCTCCGCTGGACGAGGCGATCGCGCGGCTGAAGGAGCTGCACGCCGAGTACCGCGAGGAGTACGCCGCCTACTACGAGCGCAACGCGCTGCCCGACTCCCCCGCGCTGCGTGGCGCCGACCCCGCGATCGTGCTGGTCCCGGGCGTGGGCATGTTCAGCTTCGGCAAGGACAAGCAGACCGCGCGGGTGGCCGGCGAGTTCTACGTCAACGCGATCAACGTGATGCGCGGGGCCGAGGCGGTCTCGACGTACGCGCCGATCGAGGAGTCGGAGAAGTTCCGCATCGAGTACTGGGCCCTGGAGGAGGCGAAGCTCCAGCGGATGCCCAAGCCGAAGGCGCTGGCCACCCGGGTCGCGCTGGTGACGGGGGCGGGCAGCGGCATCGGGAAGGCCATCGCCGAGCGGCTGGTCGCCGAGGGTGCCTGTGTCGTCGTCGCCGACCTCAACGCGGAGAACGCGGCGGCTGTGGCCGAGGAGCTGGGTGGCCCGGACAAGGCCGTCGCCGTGACCGTGGACGTCACGTCCGAGGAGCAGATCGCGGAGGCGTTCAAGGACGCCGTACTGGCCTTCGGCGGGGTCGATCTCGTCGTCAACAACGCGGGGATCTCCATCTCCAAGCCGCTGCTGGAGACCTCGGCGCGCGACTGGGACCTGCAGCACGACATCATGGCGCGCGGCTCGTTCCTCGTCTCACGTGAGGCGGCTCGCGTGCTGATCGCCCAGGAACTGGGCGGCGACATCGTCTACATCGCGTCCAAGAACGCCGTCTTCGCAGGGCCGAACAACATCGCGTACTCCGCGACCAAGGCCGACCAGGCGCACCAGGTGCGGCTGCTCGCCGCCGAGCTGGGCGAGCACGGCATCCGGGTCAACGGCATCAACCCCGACGGTGTCGTGCGTGGTTCCGGGATCTTCGCGGCCGGCTGGGGTGCCCAGCGTGCGGCGACGTACGGGATCGAGGAGGAGAAGCTCGGCGAGTTCTACGCGCAGCGGACCATCCTCAAGCGCGAGGTGCTGCCCGAGCACGTCGCCAACGCCGTGTTCGCGCTGACCGGCGGCGAGCTCACCCACACCACCGGGCTGCACGTCCCGGTCGACGCCGGCGTCGCCGCCGCCTTCCTGCGATGAGCCGCACCTTGAAGTCGTATGCCGCGGTCGACCTCGGCGCGTCCAGTGGACGCGTCATGGTCGGCCGCGTCGGGCCGGACACGCTGGAGCTGGCGGAGGCGCACCGGTTCGTGAACCGTCCCGTGCGGGTGCCCGAGGGGCTGCGCTGGGACGTGCTCGCACTGTACGGGGGTGTCCTCGACGGGCTTCGGGCGGCCGGCGTCCACTCGGGGGGAGAACTCGACTCCGTCGGCATCGACAGCTGGGCCGTGGACTACGGGCTGCTGGACGCCGACGGGGCCCTGCTGGGCAACCCGGTGCACTACCGCGACGCCCGTACCGAGGGTGTGGCGGAGAAGGTGTGGGCGTCCGTCCCGGCCGCCGAGCTGTACGCGGCGACCGGGTTGCAGTACGCGCCCTTCAACACCCTCTACCAGCTGACGGCGGCCCGCGACACCCGTCAACTGGCCGCCGCTCAGCGGCTGTTGCTCATCCCCGATCTGCTGACGTACTGGCTGACGGGCGAGGCCGGCACCGAGCTGACCAATGCCTCCACCACCCAGCTGATCGACCCGCGCACGCGCGACTGGGCCCATGACATCGCGCGGAAGCTGGACATCGATCTCGGGCTGTTCGCGCCGCTTCGGCAGCCCGGGGATCCTGCGGGCGTGCTGCGGGCGGAGGTGCTGGAGGAGACCGGGCTCACCGGGCCGGTGCCGGTGACGACGGTCGGCTCGCACGACACCGCCTCGGCGGTGGCGGCCGTGCCGGCCGTGGACGAGCGGTTCGCCTACATCTGCACCGGCACCTGGTCCCTGGCGGGCCTGGAGCTGGCGGCGCCGGTGCTCTCCGAGGAGAGCCGGGCCGCCAACTTCACCAACGAGCTGGGGCTCGACGGCACGGTCCGCTATCTGCGCAACATCATGGGGCTGTGGCTGCTCCAGGAGTGCGTACGGGCCTGGGGGAACCCGGAGCTGGGCGACCTGCTGCGGGCGGCGGCCGAGGCGCCCGGACTGCGGTCCGTGGTGGACGCGGGCGACGCGGCGTTCCTGGCGCCCGGACGGATGCCGGAGCGGATCGCCGAGGCCTGCCGTGCCTCCGGGCAGCCGGTGCCGCAGACCCCGGGCGAGATCACGCGGTGCATCCTCGACTCCCTCGCCCTCGCACATCGGCGGGCGGTGACCGACGCCCAGCGGCTCGCCGGGCATGACGTGGACGCCGTGCACATCGTCGGGGGCGGGACGCGCAACGCCCTGCTGTGCCAACTCACCGCCGACGCCTGCGGGTTGCCGGTGGTGGCGGGTCCGGCGGAGGCCGCCGCGCTCGGCAACGTCCTCGTCCAGGCGAGGGCCCACGGGCTCGTCGGCGACCGTACGGACATGCGCCGGCTGCTCGCCCGTACCCAGCCGCTGACCCGTTACGAGCCGTCCGGCGACCCGGGGGCCTGGCGGGCGGCGGAGGCCCGTCTCACCGACACCCGGTGAGACGGGGATTCCCCGACCGCGCGACCTCCGCGTACTCTGCACTCATCCGATGATCGATCGCTAGGAGCCGCGATGCGTGTCGCCCTGTTCCTTACCTGTGTCAACGACACGCTGTATCCGGAAACGGGCCGCGCCGTAGTGAAACTGCTGACCAGGCTGGGTGTCGAGGTCGACTTCCCGATGGCGCAGACCTGCTGCGGGCAGGCGCACTACAACACCGGGTACCGGCATGAGGCCGAGCCTCTCGCCCGGCATTTCTCCGATGTATTCGGGGAGTACGACGCGATCGTCACGCCCTCCGGGTCGTGCGGCGCGATGGTGCGGGAGCTGTATCCGCGGATGGGTGAACGGGCACGGGCCGAGGGGCGCGGGGACGGTCTCGCGGTCGCCCTGGCACCGGTGGTCCCGAAGACGTACGAGCTGACGGAGTTCCTGGTGGACGTGCTGGGGGTGACGGACGTGGGCGCCTTCTACCCGCACGCCGTCACCTACCACCCGACCTGCCACGGGCTGCGCGGCCTGGGGCTTGCCGACCGGCCGCTCAGGCTGCTTCAGGCCGTGAAGGGGCTGGAGCTGCGTGAGCTGCCCGGCGCCGACGAGTGCTGCGGCTTCGGCGGCACGTTCGCGCTGAAGAACTCCGATGTCTCGGCGGCGATGGGCGCCGACAAGGTGCGCGCCGCCGAGTCGACGGGCGCGGAGGTGCTGTGCGCCGCCGACAACTCGTGTCTCATGCACATCGGCGGCACCATGACCCGGCTCAGCGTCGGCATGCGGCCGGTACACATCGCGGAAATCCTGGCGAGCACGGAAGAGGAGCCCCTGGCATGAGCGGGACGTTCGTCGGGATGCCGGCCTTCCCCAAGGCCGCCCACGAGGCGGTCGGCAACCAGACGTTGCGCGGGAACCTGCGCCACGCCACCCACACCATCCGCGGGAAGCGGGCGAAAGCCGTCGCGGAGATGTCCGACTGGGCCGAGCTGCGGGAGGCGGGCAAGCGGATCAAGGATCACACGCTGCGTCATCTCGACCGCTACCTCCTCCAGCTGGAGGATTCGGTCACGGCGGCGGGCGGTGTGGTGCACTGGGCCGCCGACGCCGACGAGGCCAACCGGATCGTCATCGACCTGGTGCGGATGACCGGGGAGACGGAGGTCGTCAAGGTCAAGTCGATGGCCACGCAGGAGATCGGGCTGAACGAGGCCCTTGAGGCCGAGGGCATCGCGGCCTACGAGACCGATCTCGCCGAGCTGATCGTGCAGTTGGGCAAGGACCGCCCCTCGCACATCCTCGTCCCGGCGATCCACCGCAACCGGGGTGAGATCCGGGACATCTTCGCGCGCGAGATGAGCGAGTGGGGCCGCCCGGCCCCCGAGGGCCTCACCGACACGCCCGCCGAACTCGCCGAGGCGGCACGGCTGCACCTCCGGGAGAAGTTCCTGCGCGCCAAGGTGGGCGTCTCCGGCGCCAACTTCATGGTCGCCGAGACCGGAACCCTGGTCGTGGTCGAGTCCGAGGGCAACGGACGGATGTGCCTGACCCTGCCCGAGACGCTGATCTCGGTCGTCGGCATCGAGAAGATCGTGCCGACCTGGCAGGACCTGGAGGTCTTCCTCCAGACCCTCCCCCGCTCCTCGACCGCCGAGCGCATGAACCCGTACACGTCGACCTGGACGGGTACGACGGACGGCGACGGCCCGGGGACCTTCCACCTGGTCCTGATCGACAACGGCCGCACCGACACCCTCGCCGACGAGGTCGGCCGCCAGGCCCTGCGCTGCATCCGCTGCTCGGCCTGTCTGAACGTCTGCCCGGTGTACGAGCGGGCCGGCGGTCACGCCTACGGCTCGGTGTATCCCGGCCCCATCGGCGCCATCCTCAGCCCCCAACTCCGGGGCACCCAGAGCGAGATCGACGCGTCGCTCCCGTACGCCTCCTCGCTGTGCGGGGCCTGCTACGAGGTCTGCCCGGTCGCCATCGACATCCCCGAGGTGCTGGTGCATCTGCGCGAGCGCGTCGTCGAGGGCGGGCCGGCCACCCGGGAGGGCAACAAGGTCGTCCTGAAGCCCGCGAAGGGCCACGCCGCCGAGCGGGCCGCGATGCGTGCCGCCCGCTGGGCGTTCAGCCACCCCGGCGCCCTGCGCACGGGCCAACGCCTCGCCTCCCGCACCCGGCGACTGCACCCACGTACGCTGCCCGGCCCCGGCAAGGCATGGAGCGCCACCCGCGATCTGCCGGCCGTACCGGCGGAGCCGTTCCGTGACTGGTGGCAGCGCACCAACGGCGGAAAGGACACCAGCAAGTGAACAGCCGCGACCTGATCCTGGGCCGGGTGCGCCGCGCACTCGCGGACGTGCCCCGCGACGACACCCCGTACGAGCAGGCGGTCGACCGCGACTATCTGCGCGAGCACGGAAACCGCAGCGTCGAGGAGACCGTCGAACTCCTCGCCGAGAACCTGGCGGACTACCGGGCGATCGTGCATCGCACAGATCCTGATGAGCTGCCGTATCTGATCATGCGACTGCTCGCCCAACGCGGTCCCCAGTACGTGCTCGTCCCGCCGGGCCTGCCACCCGAGTGGATGTCGGCCGCCGATCCCACCCGCGTTCACGATCGGGTGGTGAGTACGGCCCACGATCTCGACAAGGTCGAGAGCGTGGTGACCGGCTGCGCCCTCGCCATCGCCGAGACCGGCACCATCGTCCTGGACGGTGGCCCGGATCAGGGGCGCCGTCGGATCACCCTGGTCCCCGACCACCACATCTGCGTGGTCCGGGTCCCCGACCAGGTCGTCTCCTCCGTGCCGCAGGCCCTCGAACGCCTCGACCCGACAAGGCCGTTGACCTGGATCTCCGGTCCGTCCGCGACCAGTGACATCGAGCTGGACCGGGTCGAGGGGGTGCACGGTCCGCGCACGCTGGAAGTTGTACTGGTGGCCGGGTGACCAATTCGTGCGTGACAGGATCGGTGAACAAGCGCTTAGATAGTAGATCCGATCCTGTTCACACCGGCGCTGGAGGCCCCGTTGTTCACATCCGTCGCCGATGTCTCCGCCCGCCTCGCGGAGACCGGGTATCTGGCCTCCCCCGCCGTCGCCACCACGGTCTTCCTGGCCGACCGTCTCGGCAAGCCGCTCCTGGTGGAGGGCCCGGCCGGCGTCGGCAAGACCGAGCTGGCCAAGGCCGTCGCCGAGATCGCCGGCGCCGAGCTGATCCGCCTCCAGTGCTACGAGGGCGTCGACGAGTCCAGGGCGCTGTACGAGTGGAACCACGCCAAGCAGCTCCTGCGGATCAGCGCGGGCCGCGACGAGACCTGGGACGCGACCCGCTCGGACATCTTCAGCGAGGAGTTCCTGCTCCCCCGCCCGCTGCTGACCGCCATCCGCGGGGACGACCCCAAGGTGCTGCTGATCGACGAGACCGACAAGGCGGACGTCGAGGTGGAGGGCCTGCTCCTCGAGGTACTCTCCGACTTCCAGGTCACCGTCCCCGAGCTGGGCACGATCACCGCGACCCGCCGCCCCTTCGTCGTCCTCACCTCCAACGCCAGCCGCGAACTGTCCGAGGCCCTGCGCCGCCGCTGCCTCTTCCTCCATATCGGCTTCCCCGACGCCGAGTTGGAGCGCAGCATCGTACGGCTGAAGGTGCCGGAGCTGGACGCGGCGCTGGCCGAGTCGGTGGTCCGGGTGGTGGGCGCGCTGCGCGCGATGGACCTGCGCAAGGTGCCCTCGGTGTCCGAGACCATCGACTGGGCGCGCACCCTGCTGGCGCTGGGAGCGGACACGCTGGACGAGACGGTCGTACGGGACAGCCTGGGTGTTCTCCTCAAGCACCAGGACGACGTCCTCAAGGCGAGCGCCAAGTTGGACCTGGACGCGATTTGAATCCTCCCCCAGCCGAAGCAGGGGGATTCCTGGCTCACGCTGCCTGCAGGTCAGCGACCCGACAGGTCTTCCACGATCAACACCAGCCGGGTTGAAACCAGCCCGGTTTGATACGGCAAAGCTTGGAGGTGCATGTGCTGTCCTGGTTCTCGATCAGCACGGCGTACGCGCTTGGTTCTCGCAACGCACGGCGTGCGGCTTACCCGATCCGGTGGACGGTGTTTCGCCCTGCAGGCGAAATCCCGCTTCCGGCCCTGCTCCGCAGGAGTCCGATTCTCCCCCGCAAGCGGGAGGTGCCCCCACCCCGGCCTGAAGGCTGGGGCATCCTCGGAGGAACCCGGTGAACGCGCGGTCGGCGAGGGCCGGTTCGGGTGCCGATGTCGCGGAACGGCTGACGGGGCTGGTCGGGGCGCTGCGTTCGCACGGTGTCCGGATCGGTACCGGGGAGACCGTGGACGCGGCCCAGGCGGTTGCCGAACTCGGGTTCACCGACCGGGAGTTGCTGCGCGAAGGGCTGGCTGCGACCCTGCTGCACGGCACGGGCCAGCGACCGGTGTTCGACCCGGTCTTCGACCTGTACTTTCCCCGGGGTGTCGGCGCGCCCGGCACCGAGCCCGCGGAGCGGGAGGAACTGCGCGACCGGCTCGCCGCCGCGCTGACCGCCAACGACCAGGCGCTGCTTGCCCGGCTGGCCGCCGAGGCGGTCGACGGTTTCGGCGGATACGGCTCCTCGCCGGGGTCGGACGGCTGGTCGTCGTACCAGACGCTGGACCGGATCCGGCCGCAGACACTGCTGGCCCGGGTGCGGACGAACCTTCGTGAGGGGACGGAGGACCCGGGGTTCGCCGACCGGCTGCTCGACGACGAGATCCGGCGGCGGATCGAGGAGTTCAGGCGGCTGGTGGGCGCGGAGGCGCGACGCCGGGTCGCCGAGCGGCGCGGCCGGGACGAGATCGCCAGGCGGGCGGTCGCGCCGACCGCCGACCGGGTCGACTTCCTGGTCGCCGGGCGGGCCCAACTGGCCGAGCTGCGCAGGGCGGTTCAGCCGCTCGCCCGCAAGCTCGCCACCCGGCTGGCGGCGCGCCGCCGCAAGGCCGCGCGCGGCTCGATCGATCTGCGGCGTACGGTGCGCGCCTCGCTGTCGACGGGCGGGGTGCCGATGCGGCCCGTACTGCGTCGGCGTCGGCCCGCCCGGCCCGAACTGGTGCTGCTGTGCGATGTGTCGGGATCGGTGGCCGGCTTCTCCGACTTCACGATGCTGCTGGTGCAGGCGCTGCACGACCAGTTCAGCAAGGTCCGGGTGTTCGCCTTCGTCAATCGGGTCGACGAGGTGACCGGCCTGCTCGTGCACGGCGCCGCCGACACCGACGGACTGAGCGCCCGCATTCGCACGGAGGCGACGCTGACGGGCTGGCACGGCAGCAGTGACTACGGTGTCGCGCTGGGCGAGTTCACGCAACGGTACGCGGACGCGGTCGGCCCGCGCACGACCGTGTTCGTGCTCGGTGACGCCCGTACGAACATGAGCGACCCGAACCTGCCCGCCGTACGGCAACTGGCCGAACGGGCCCGCCGGGTCTACTGGTTGAACCCCGAGGGACGGTCCCAGTGGGGGACGGGCGACTCCGCGGCGCCCGAGTACGCCGAGCTGGTGGAGATGCGTGAATGCCGCAACGCACGCCAACTCGGCGCGCTGATCACCCGGTTGCTCCCGGTGTGAGCCCGGTGGTGATGGTCGTGGTGAGCCGGGTGTCGGTCGGTCCTACGGTGCCTTCGCGTAGTCCTGTGCCATGCCGCCCGCGAAGTCGTGCAGGATGACCTGTTCGTCGCCGACCACCCACGCGTCGTGCCCGGCGGGGCACACGAAGACATCGCCGGGGCCCACTTCGCTCTCGCCGCCGTCGTTCATGCGGATACGCATCCGGCCCTGGACGACATAGCCGTTGTGGTGGATCTCGCAGCTCTCCGTGCCCACGATGGGCCCCACGGACTCGGACCAGCGCCAGCCCGGTTCGAAGGTTCCCACGGCGAAGTCGAGGCCGGTCATGTGTACGGCTTCGAGGTGTCCCCGGGGGAAGTCGCGCCGCTCGTCCGGCTTCTCGACCGTCTTGATCTCCAGCATGTCTGCTGCCTCCCATCCCCCTCCATGGCTGTCGGACCCTCCCGTCCCTCCATCGTCCGCCTGTCAAGCCGGGGCCGCCATTTGAGCGTCCGGGCGGTTCGCTGACAGCCACCGGCTTCGCGCGCCCGTCAGGACAGTTCGAGCACACCCCTGCGCACGGCCTCGGAGACCGCCGCCGCCCGGTTGTCGACCTTGAGCTTGCGGTAGACGCGGACGAGATGCGTCTTGATCGTGGCCTCGCTCAGGAACAGGGCCCCGGCGATGGCCCGGTTGCTGAGCCCCTCGGCCATCAGCCGTACGACCTCGATCTCGCGCCCGCTCAGTTCCTGCTCGGGACTGACCACCTGGCCGACAAGCTCCCCGACGATCTCCGGAGCCAGTCCCAGCGCCCCGGCGGCGGCCCCGCGCACCGCGCGGAACAGTTCCTCGGGCGGGCCCGCCTTGAGCACATAGCCCCGGGCGCCCGCTTCCAGCGCGCGGACCACATCGGCCCGGCCGGCCGAGCTGGTCAGCATCACCACGGCCACCCCGGGTGCCTCGGCGGCGAGCCGGCGGATCGCCTCGATGCCGTCGATCACGCCCCCGCCGCCGGTGCCGCCGAAGCGCAGGTCCATCAGTGCGACATCGGGCAGCAGCTTGGCGACCAGGGCGACGGCCTCCTCACCGCTGCCCGCCTCGGCGATCACGTCGAGGTCGGGTTCGCCTTCGAGGAGCGCGCGCAGGCCGGCCCGTACGACGGCGTGGTCGTCCGCGATCAGGACGCGCAGCGGCTCGGCCGCGCCGGGCGGATCCGCGGTCATCGGGCCGTCGCGGTGGGGACGGAGTCGGCGGGGGCCTGGGGGCCGGGAGCAAGCTGCGGCCGGGGCCGCGCGCAGACCGTGGCCCGGATCCGGGTCCCCCGGCCGGGGGCGCCGCTGACCTCGAGGTCACCGCCGTACTCGCGCAGTCTGGCCCGCGCCGCGGGCAGTCCGAAACCGCGGCCCGGCCGGGTGGACGTGCGGCCGAGGATCTTGGCGGGGTCGAGTCCGATGCCGTCGTCGCTGACCTCGAGGTCCACCCGGTCCGGCCGCTGTCGGCTGAGGGTGACCTGCACGTTCACCGCCTGGGCGTGTTCGCGGATGTTCGCGAGGGTGCTCTGCGCGACGCGGAACAGGGTGGTGGCGGCGTGTTCGTCGAGGGCGTGCTGGGGGTCGCCCACCGACCGGAACCGCACCCGGGCGGCCGTCCCGTCGGCCTGGGAGCGGGCGCACAGGACGCGCAGGGCGCCCTCGAGGCCGGTCTCGGCGACGGCGGAGGGTGTGAGGTCCCCGATCATGCGGCGGGTCTCGGTGAGGTTGGTGCTCAGTCCGTCGGCCACCGCGCGCACCCGTGTGCGTGCCGTGTCGGGGCGCTCGTCCCAGTCCCGTTCGGCGGCCTGGAGCAGCATCAGCCCGCCGGCGAGTTCCTGGGCGAGGGTGTCGTGCAGATCGCGGGCGATACGCGTCCGTTCCGCGAGCACACCCGCCCGGCGCTGCTGCCGGGCGACGAGGTCACGTGTGTCGCGCAGTTCCTCGACGAGGCGCCGGCGTGTCTCGGCGTCCCGCTGCTGGAGGCGGTAGAGGGCGACGGTGCCCCAGACGGCCGCGACCGGCACCAGCACGGTGTCGATCACGAACCCGCCGTCGGTCCCGGCCAGTGCCGCGACGAGGACCACGGTGATCAGGGCGATCGCCACGATCGAGGACCGGCGTCCGAGCACGCTCTGTGCGGCACACGCCAGTGGCAGGGCACACCACACGAAGGCGGAGGTGAGCGCGGCGGGGACGAGAAGCAGAAGGAGGCCCCACAGGGCGAGGAGCAACGGGATCCAGGCCGCCCGCCCGACCGTGCCGAGCCGGTCCCACAGTGTCACCCCGCCCGTGTAGACGAGCGCGAGCAGCGCGCTGACGGTCGCGATGTACCAGCACAACTCGCTGTTGACCCGCGCGAGTTGCAGCAGCGCTGACACGACGATGACGAAGAACGCCAGATGCGACATGTGTTTCAGCGTGAGCCGACCGCCGCGAACCCTCAGTAACGTACGGACGGGGACACGGTCGGGCACGGCAGATCCCCTTGGGCGGACTGGTCCAATCGAACAGGGCACCCGAGTCTATCGACCTCCTGTATGACCTACGTCAAGAGAAGGCGTGAGGCAGGTGCCCCGCCCGTCGGCTACGCGCCGGGGTGGAGCCCCAGCGAACCCGGGGTCGGGTCGCCCTTGACCTCGCCGAAGTACAGGGCGAAGGTCTGCTTCCAGCGCTCGACCTGCGCGCGGTCGGCCATGAAGCGGGGGAAGCCGTCGACGTTCGCGTTCGGGTACTCCCAGATGGGCTTGAGGCCACCGGTGGGGGTGATGTCGGTGCGTACCGACCAGGCGCCGGTGGTCTGCTGGGCGGTGGAGAGCCGCCAGTTGAGGAAGAGCTTGGCGGCAGTGGTGTTGCGGCCCTGCTTCAGGATGGCGGCCCGCTGGCCCCACGCCATGAAGGGGTGCCCCTCGGCGACGGCCCACCGCGAGGGTGCCGTGGACGGCGCCAGGAGGGAGCCCGAGCCGCCGACGCCGAGCGCCTTCTGCCCGGTGGAGACGGCCAGCCCCGGGGTGTGGCTGCCGCGGGCGAACCGGACGTCCTGGGTGGCGAACCTGGCGGCCCAGTCCCAGCCGTAGTGGTCGACGTACAGCTTGAAGAGGTAGAGGACCGCGTCGTCGTCGTGCGGGTAGGACGAGGCGATCTGTCCCTTCCACTTCGGGTCGATCAGGTCGAGCGGGGACTTCGGGGCGTCGGCGCCGACCGCGGCGACGTTGTACGAGTAGCTGAAGGCGATGACCCCGAGGGCCATCCAGGCACCCTGCGGGTCCTTGAAGCCCTTGTACAGCTTGGAGAAGCCGGCCGGCCGGTAGTGCAGCAGGCGGCCCTGCTCCTTCCAGCGGGTGAAGTCGTGGAGGGTCTGGAGCTGGACGACGTCGGGGACGAGGGTGTCGGTCGCGAACTGGTTGTCGACGCGGACGTCGTGGTACTTGCTGTAGTCCACGACCACCTTGAGGTCGATCTCCGGGAAGCGGGCCGAGAAGTTCGTGCGGATGCCGTTGCCCTGGCTGTCGACGTCGCCGCCCGAGTAGATGACGAGCTTGCCGCCCTCGGCCAGCGCGGCCTCGTACAGCTCGTCGAGCGTCCGGGTCTCCTCGGGGCCCGCGTCCGAACGTGACCCGGAGGACGAGGCTGCGGCGGTGGCGGGGGTCGCGGTGGCACCGAGCGCACCGACACCGAGGGCAGCACCGGCTCCGGTGGCGAGTACACGTCGTCGACTGAGGAAACTGGACACGCTGAGGGCCTCTCAATGGGGGGAATCCTGCTGGGAGTTCGATCCTGACGCGGGCGAGAGGAACCTCGCGTCGGCTGTACGGAGCGTGCGTTTGGCAGGGGAACGAATTCCCGTTCAACCGATCGGTCGAACGGGAATTCGTCCCGGGTCGGGCGAGGGAACGCCGGGCCGGTCGAGCGGGCACGGTATCGGCGAAGCGGTTCAACCCCGGTGCGGGCAGCGCCGACAGGGACGCGGGGAACTGCGCGACCAGCCACATCGAACCCGCACCCGGCCTACGACAACTCGCCCGCCTGGCGAACCGGGCCGGCGGGCGGTCAGACCGCCTGGAGTGCCTCGGGGACGAGGTCCTCCAGGGCCGGATAACCGTCCACCGCCATGATCAGGTCCGCCTCGGCGAGCAGAGCCCGCAGGACGTGGACGATGCCGTCCGTGCCGCCGAGGGCGCAGCCGTAGGCGTACGGGCGGCCGATGCCGACCGCTGTCGCGCCCAGCGCGAGGGCCTTGACGATGTCGGCGCCACCGCGGACACCGGAGTCGAAGAGGACGGGCAGGTCGCCGGCGGCCTCGACGACGCCGGGGAGGGCGTTGAGGGCGGGCAGGCCCCCGTTGGCCTGCCGGCCGCCGTGGTTGGAGCAGTAGATGCCGTCCACTCCCGCGTCCCTCACCCGGCGCGCGTCCTCGGGGTGGCAGATGCCCTTGACGATCAGCGGAAGGTCGGTGAGCGAGCGCAGCCAGGTCAGGTCGTCCCAGGTGAGCGGGTTGCCGAAGATCTGGGTCCAGTGGAGGATCGCGGCCTGCGGATCCTGTTCCGGCGATCGGCCCAGGCTCGCCCGGAAGGCCGGGTCGCTGGTGTAGTTCGCGAGGCAGTGGCCTCGCAGCTGGGGGAAGTTGGCGGTCGCGAGGTCCCTCGGGCGCCAGCCGGTGATCCAGGTGTCGAGGGTGACGACGATGCCCTTGTACCCGGCCTGTTCGGCGCGGTGCACGAGGCTCTCGGCGATGGCACGGTCGGTCGGGGTGTAGAGCTGGAAGAAACCGGGGGTGTCGCCGAGTTCGGCGGCCACGTCCTCCATCGGGTCGACGGACAGGGTGGAGGCGATCATCGGAACACCGGTACGGGCGGCGGCGCGGGCCGACGCGAGGTCGCCGTGTCCGTCCTGGGCGCACAGGCCGATCACCCCGATGGGGGCGAGGAACACCGGCGAGGGCAGGGTCGCGCCGAACAGCTCGACGGTCAGGTCACGCGTGGCGGCGCCGACGAACATACGCGGGATCAGGCCCCAGCGCGCGAACGCGTCGACGTTGGCCCGCTGGGTGTGCTCGTCGCCGGCGCCCCCGGCGACGTACGACCAGACGGACGGCGGCAGCGCGGCCGCGGCCCGCTCCGCCAGGCCGGCGAACTCCATGGGGAAGGCGGGCAGGACCCCGCCCAGGCCGTTCAGATAGATCTCGTTCTGGTAGTCGGCGAACGCCATTCGGACACCCTTTCCCTCAGGTCGAGCGGCTTCCGGACTCAGGTGGCGGTGCCCGGCCGTGCGTGCAGGAGCAGGTGATCGGCGAGCAGTTCCAGGGCGGCCTGGCCGTCGGCGCTGTTGCGGTCGACGAGCCAGGTCATGTTGAGGCCGTCGATCGTCGAATGGACGTACCGCGCGAGCACCGGCACAGGCTCCGTCCACTCGATTCCGGCGTTGTCCGCGGCGAGTTCGAGCAGGGAGGCGAAGGCGCGCAGGAAGATCTCGTACTGCTTCCTCGCGACGTCCTCGAAGCCGGGATTGCGCAGCGCGTACTGGGTGAGCTCGTAACTGATCTGGTGCTCGCCGGGGTTGGACTCGAAGCCCTTCCAGAACGCGTGCAGGCTGTCGAGGACGCTGTCGCGGATCTCCTTGTGCGGGGCGAACAGGCCTCGGACCTCGGCGACATAGCGTTCGGTGAGCGTCTCCGTGACGAGTTCGAGGAGCTGCGCCCTGGACTCGAAGCAGTAGTGGAAGGCCCCGAGGGTCATGCCCGCCTCGGTGACCACCGCGCGGGTGGTGGCCTTCGCCACGCCGTCGCGTGCCATGACGCGGATCGCCGCCTCGAGCAGCTCCGCTCTCCGGTCGCTCGCCGCCATGCGGGGCACGCGTTCTCCTCTCCGCACCGGTCCCACCTGCTGTGGTTCGGCCGTCAGAATAGCCAACCGATCCAAGAGAAGTAAGTCAGTTGTCCAGGACGCTTGACTTACTTCTCTCGTCTGCGTCACGGTAGCGATGACCGAACGGGCACGAGCAGCCTCAGGAGGCAGGGGTGCGGCCACGGGCCACAGTCGTTCTGGACGGATTCGGCGTCCTGGAGTCGTTGCGCTGGCACGACGACGCCCTGTGGTTCTGCGACCTCGCGTACGGGACGGTCCACCGCTGGGACACCCGTGGCGAGCCGGAGACGGTCGCCGAGGTCCCCGGACGGGCCGGAGGTCTGGGCTGGCTGCCGGACGGGCGGATGCTGGTCGTCTCCATGGACGGGCACTGTGTCTACCGGCGGGAGCCGGACGGCTCCCTGGTCGCGCACGCCGATCTCAAGGACATCGCCGGGGGCCCCGTCAACGACATGTTCGTCGACCGGCAGGGTCGCGCCTACGTCGGCAACTTCGGCTTCGACTACCACGGCTTCGTCCGCCGCCGGCCCAACTCGATGCTGTACGCCCCGCCGGGACCGCCCACGACCTCCCTCGCCTGCATCTCCCCCACCGGCGAACTGCTGGGCCTGAGCGAGCCGTTGGTCTTCCCGAACGGCATGTTCCTCCTCGACGACGAGTCCACGCTGCTCGTCGCCGAGACCCTGGCGATGCGGCTCACCGCACTGCCCGTACTGCCCGACGGACGGCTGGGCCCGCCCCGGCCCTGGGCTCCGCTCATCCCCTCCGCCCTGTGGAAGTCCCTCAACCACCCCGGACCGCTGGGCCGGATCACCCGGCGCGTCTCCGCGCTCCTCGACCACCGGGCGATCGCCGAACGCTCCGCCAGTCCCATCGCCCCCGACGGCATCGCACCGGGCCGGGACGGCACGGCGTGGGTCGCCAACGCGCTGCGCGGCGAGTGCGTCCGGGTCGGGCCGGGCGGCACGATCCTGGACCGGGTCGCCACCAGCCGACGCACCCTGAGCTGTCTGGTCGCCGGACCCGACGGCAACACGCTGTACGCGGCGACCACCCCGACCGACGATCCGGTGGAGGCGGCCCTGCTGGGCGGGTCGCGGCTGGAGGCGTACGTCCTGCCGTCATCATCGCGACCCTCGTCAGCCTCCGCCTGAACTCGGCCTATTTCTCCGGGAGTTCCCATGCACGGACAACATCGATCGGACGGTGCGCGACCCCCGCGCACCGGCGCTGACGGCGCGCGTCCGCGGTGAGCGTCGTCCTGATCACCGGCGCCGCGAGCGGCATCGGCGCGGCGACGGCGCGGGAGGCGGTACGTCGCGGCCACCGGGTCGCCCTCGCCGACATCGACCTGGCCGGTGCGACCCGGATCGCCGGTCAACTCGGGTCCGGCGCAGCCGCGTTCGAGCTGGACATCCGCGACGAGGCCGCGTGGGACGCGAGTTTCGACGCCGTCTGGGACCGGCTCGGCCCGGTCGACGTGCTCGTCAACAACGCGGGGATCATCCACACCGGCTACGCACGCCAGTTGTCGCCGGCCGAGCACCGCCACATGGTGGAGGTGAACCTGCTCGGCCCGATCAACGGCATCCTGGCCGCCCTGACCCGGATGCGGGCCCAGGGCCACGGGCACATCGTCACCGTGTGCAGCATGACCTCGTTCCTGCCGCTGCCCGGCTACACCACCTACGGCGCGACCAAGCACGGACTGCGCGCCTTCCACCACAGTGTGGCCATCGAGGAACGCGACGGGCCGGTGACCTTCAGCATCGTCCATCCGCCCGGCACCCGGACCCCCATGCTGGAGCAGGAGATGGCCGACCCCAGCGCGGTGATCACCTTCGCCGAGAAGCCGCTCACCCCCGAGAAGGTCGCCTCGGTGATCGTCGACGCCATCGAGAAGAAGCCGGTCGAAGTCGTCCACCCCGCCATCGGTGGACGCGTGCAGCGGGTCGCCGGTGTGTTTCCCCGGCTGATGCGCTTCGTGATCCCCAAGGTGGTGGCCATGGCCAAGCGCCGCAGCACGGGCCTCGTCCCGGCCCCCGCGGCAGTACCCGAGCAAGGAGACAGCAACCGATGACCGTCAACACCACCGCTTCCAGAGCCGGTTCGGATCCCACGACCCAGAGCCATTTCGACGGGCTGCGCGCGGCGACCGCCGGCCTGGAGCCGCCCTTCGGCGTCATCGACCTGGACGCCTTCGACGCCAACGCCCGTGACCTGGAACGCCGTGCGGGCGGCAAGCCGATCCGGCTCGCCAGCAAGTCGCTGCGCTCCCGCGCCCTCATCCGGCGCGCCCTGGACCGCCCGGGCTTCGACGGCATCCTCGGCTTCACCCTGCCCGAAGCCCTGTGGCTGGCCGAGGAGTTCGAGGACATCGTCGTCGGCTACCCCACCGCCGACCGCACGGCGCTGCGCCGCCTGGCCGCCGACGAGCGGCTCGCGTCCCGGATCACCCTGATGGTCGACTGCGTCGAGCACCTCGACCTGATCGACGCCGCGACCGGCCCGCGCTCGACCCGTATCCAGGTGTGCCTGGAACTCGACGCGGCCCTGCGACTGGCGGGCGGCCGACTCCACCTGGGTCCGCGCCGGTCCCCGGTGCACACCCCGCAGCAGGCGGCGGCGTTCGCCCGCGAGGTCGCGTCCCGCCCGGGCTTCGAGCTCACGGGCATCATGGGGTACGAGGGTCAGGTCGCCGGTCTGGGTGACAACGTGCCCGGCAACGCCGTCAAGCGGGCCGTGGTCCGGGCGATGCAGCGTACGTCCGTCGAGGAGCTGAGCCACCGCCGGGAGGCGGCGGTGGCGGCCGTACGGGCCGTGACACCGCTGCGGTTCGTCAACGGCGGCGGCACGGGCAGCCTGGAGACCACGACCCGCGAGGACTCCGTCACCGAACTCGCGGCGGGCTCCGGCCTGTACGGTCCGGGGCTCTTCGACTTCTACCGCAGCTTCCGGCCCGTCCCGGCGGCGTACTTCGTGCTGCCCGTCGTCCGCCGGCCCTCGGCGTCGATCGCGACGCTCCTCGGCGGTGGCTGGGTGGCGTCCGGGCCGCTCGGCAAGGACCGGCTGCCCACCCTGGCCTGGCCCGCCGGGCTGCGGGTCACCGCCACCGAGTCCTTCGGGGAGGTGCAGACCCCGCTCCTGGGCAAGGCGGCGAGCGGGCTGAACATCGGGGACCGAGTGTGGCTGCGGCACGCCAAGGCCGGTGAGCTGTGCGAGCGGATCGGCGATCTGCATCTGGTCAGCGGCGGCGCGGTGGTCGACACCGTGCCCACCTACCGCGGCGAGGGCCGCCACTTCCTGTGACAGCCACCGCCACCACCGTCACCGGCCGGACGATCCTGATCGTCGGCGCCTCCTCCGGGATCGGGGCCGCGGTTGCCCGCCGGCTCGCCCCGGCGGGCAACCGGCTCGTCCTCACGGCTCGGCGCGCCCCCGAACTGGCCGCCGTGGCCGAGGAGGTACGGGCCGCCGGCAGCGCCTGCCTCACCCTCCCCGCCGACGCCCTGGACCCGGAGGCGGCGGCCGGGGTCGTGGCGGAGGCCGTCGCGGAGTTCGGCTCCGTCGACATCGCGCTGCTCAACGCCGGTCAGGGGCCGGACATGGCGATGGACCAGGTGAGCACGGCGGACGTCTCCCGGATCATGGCGTTGAACTACGACGTCGTCGTCAACTATCTGGTCCCGCTGATCCGGCAGTTGGGCGAGCAGCCGGACGGCGGCCTGATCGCCCACACCAACTCCCTCGCGGGGCTGATGGGCATCCCGCGCCAGGGTCCGTACTCGGCGGCGAAGGCGGCCGTACGCACCCTTCTCGACGCTGCGCGGGTCGAACTGGCGCCCAAGGGCATCCGGTTCACCTCGATCCACCCCGGGTTCGTGGGAACGGACCGGGTGGACACGGACGGCCTGCCCAAGCCGTTCCAGGTCAGTCAGGAGCGCGCGGCCCGGTACGTCGTACGCGCCCTGGAGCGGGAACCGGCGCAGGCCTGTTTCCCCTGGCAGACAACGGCGCTGGTCCGGACCCTGCGCGCCCTGCCGGCACCGGTCTCCGACCGGGTGCTGCGCCTGCTGGCGGCACGATAGGGGGGACTGGGTCCGTCACCCCGTCACCCCGTCACCCCGTCACATCGTTACCCCGTCACTCGGTTGTCAGGCGCAGGGTGTCGAACGTGTGCTCCTGCCACAGGCGGCGGGACTCCTCCTCCGGGTAGGCGGCGACGGCCGGTTCGGTGTCGAGCAGCCGGGTGAGTCGCCGGCCGGTGTCGTACGCGGGCCAGCCCGGGTCGCCCGTCGCCGCGAAGGAGGTCCAGGCGGCGCGGAAGCGGGCGGACAGCTCCTCGGTCCCGGGCGGCGGCGTGGGCCCGAACAGCATGCCGCCGAGGCCGGCCCCGAGGTCGCCGAAGTTACCGAAGGTCAGCGGTACGTCCAGGCCGTGGCAGGCGCCCAGGGCGCCGCCGAGCGCGGGGGCGGGCCAGGTCAGCTCGTACACATGGGCCCGGCCGCCGCCGGCCACCTGGGCCTGGGCCAGATGCAGCGACGGCATGCGGAACAGCCAGTCGGACTGCACGAGTTCGAAGAGGTACTCCGCCGAGGCGTCCGGGAACGCTGCGCGGTACGCCTGCTCGGGGTCGGGTCCAGGGCCGAACGCGCGCAGCACCGCCGCCGCCATGTCGTCGTCCACACGGCCGAGCAGCCCGCCGAACATGAGGAAGAGACGGTACTCGTCCCGGGTGTGTCCGACGATCAGTTCGACGTCGCGGGCGGCGCCGCCCGCGAGCGCCTCCCAGGGCGCGGTGGGCAGCACGTCACCGTCGACGACGGGCGAGAACGGGGTCGGGGTGAGGGCGACGGCGCCCCACCTCGCAACGTACTCACGCATCCGAAGAGTGAGCGCGGCCCCCGCCTCGGGCAGCTTGCGCGGGTCCACACCGGCCAGATCGGCGACCGTCGGACGCAGTCCGAGCTCACCGGCCAGCGCCTCGGCGATGTCCCCGGCGAGCGCGTCCGAGAAGTAAGTGCCGGGCACGCTCTGTGCGATCGCCCGCCGGAACAGCCCGCGCGCCCTCGGCATGACCAGCAGTGCGGCGATGGATCCGGCGCCCGCCGACTCCCCGAAGACGGTGACCCGGTCGGGGTCGCCGCCGAACGCGGTGATGTTCTCCCGCACCCACTCCAGGGCGGCCACCTGGTCGAGGAGCCCTCGGTTGGCCGGGGCGCCCTCGATCCGGGCGAACCCCTCGATGCCGACCCGGTAGTTGAGGGTGACCACAACGACGTCACCGTCCTGGGCGAGGCGGGCGCCGTCGTAGCTCGCGTCGTCGGCGGAACCCGCCTTGTAGGCGCCGCCGTAGATCCACACCAGCACCGGCCGACGCGCCGCCGGATCCGTGTCGGGCGTCCAGACGTTGACGGTCAGCCAGTCGTCCCCGCCGGGTGAGGCGGGCGAGGGGGCCGAGGCGTCGGGCCCCATCGCCTCCTGCGGAGGGGGCGGCCCGAACGCGAAGGCCTCCCGCACCCCGTCCCAGCGGTCCACCGGCCGTGGCGCCGCGAACCGCAGCTCCCCGACCGGGGGCTGTGCGAACGGAATCCCCCGGAACACCGAGAGGCCACCTTCACGACGCCCGCCGACCGCGCCCACCACGGTGGCGACCTCGGGAAACTCACCTGCGCTCATCATTTACTCCTCACGACCGACGCGCCACGACACGCCCAGAGGGCCTGGGCCGGCCCGTGGCGGCCCAGCACACGGTATCCGAAACGAACTATATTTCACCAGGCGAACTACGGGAGGCGTCGAGCCGACCCCTGAGGGAACCGGGGGCGCCCCTCCCCCTGCGCACGGGCATGGCCCCCGACTAGGTTGTGCGCCATGAGCAACCTTGACCGCACGCCCGTCCCCAGCGTCTGTGGCGGCCGCGGATTCGTCGTCGCCGAACCCGTACGCGAACTGCTGAGCCCTCGGCGCGTGAAGCTCGGCGAGGGCACCGAAGTACGCCGGCTGCTGCCCAACCTCGGCCGCCGGATGATCGCCGCGTGGGCCTTCGTCGACCACTACGGGCCGGACGACATCGCTGATGAGCCCGGCATGCAGGTGCCCCCGCACCCCCACATGGGCCTCCAGACGGTGAGCTGGCTGCACGAGGGCGAGGTACTGCACCGCGACTCGACCGGCAGCCTCCAGACGATCCGCCCGCGCGAACTGGGCCTCATGACCTCCGGCCGGGCCATCAGCCACTCCGAGGAGAGCCCCAGGTCGCACGCGCGCTTCCTGCACGGGGCGCAGCTGTGGGTCGCCCTGCCGGACGGCCACCGCCACACCGACCCCCACTTCGAACACCACGCCGTCCTGCCCACGGTCACGGCACCCGGCATGACGGCGACCGTGATCCTCGGCGACCTCGACGGCTCGACCTCACCCGGCACGACGTACACCCCGATCGTCGGCGCCGACCTGACCCTCACCGCCGACGCCGACGTACGCCTGCCGCTCGTACCGGACTTCGAGTACGGGGTGCTGGCGATGTCGGGCGAGGTACACGTCGACGGCGTGCCGCTTCTCCCGGGCTCGATGCTCTACCTCGGCTGCGGCCGGACCGAACTCCCCCTGCGCGCGGCGTCCGACGCGAGCGTGATGCTCCTGGGCGGCGAGCCGTTCGACGAGGAGCTGATCATGTGGTGGAACTTCATCGGCCGGTCCCAGGACGAGATCGTGCAGGCCCGCGACGACTGGGCGAAGGGAACCCGCTTCGGCGAGGTGAAGGGCTACGACGGTGCCCCGCTGCACGCACCGGAGCTGCCGGCGACGCCGTTGAAACCGCGGGGGCGGGTGCGCTGACCTGCGAAAATCCGGGTCGCTGGTCCCAGGAATGCGAGGTCATCGATCCGCTCGTCCGCAACGGTGGCCTCGGGCAGCGCGGTGGGTCGGATGCCGCCGCCCGGAGGGCATCCGAGGCAGTCCGCGTTTCCAAAGTGTGGGCATCTGTGGGCAGCTTTGGCAGGACTGATGCTGACCCAATGCTGACTTTCCTGACGGCCCGTCAGCACATGGCAGGCAACATGCCCGACTATTGACGGCTCGAGCAAAAGGCGGCTCGATCGCATGCTGATGGCGGCCGACGCCGGTCCTGAGGTCGACTGACTCACAAGGACGGGGGGGCGTAGGGACGGTCGCCCCGGTGATTGTGGGAACCCAACAAGCCCGGATGCGGTGGGGGCGCTCGCGCACCTTCTTGCGGAATGGCGTCCCGCCGAGGACACCATCAAAGCTTTTACGAGCCTGCCGGGTACGAGGAAAGAGAATGCCGTACGGCCTGCACAGTGCTGCAAAACACGAGCCTGGGCCTTGAGACTCTCCCGAATCATGCTCGCCGACCGACATCAGCATCAGATCACACGGTCCCGCGGCGGTTTCACCCAGGCAGACTTACGGTCTGCACGACGCGCCGGCGCTGACCGATTTCCGGGAGAGCTACATCGCCCAGCTCACGTTCGGATCCGACGTGGTCGACCACTACACCCGTGCCGCCGAGATCGAGATCGCGGCAGAGCGCGGCCAGGTCACCGACGTCGACCGTGAGCGTGGGCTTCTCCGCGCCTGAACACCGCCGCCGTTCCCGGCAGTTCGCCGCCGACGTCTCGCGGGTGCGCCCCGCCCTTCCCTCTGTATGACCCCTGCGGGCGGCAGCCCCGCTGAAGTCCACTGCTGTCCGCAGGTCCCGTGCCCCGTCGCTGAGCACGAGCCCCAACTCCTCGCTCGGTGGCGGGCACCAACTTCCCTTCGTTCCCCGAGCCTTGACGGTGGCCGGGGAACGAAGGGGCCCCGATGAAGCCCACATGAGAAGGACACGCCTGTGAGAGCAGCCGAGGAATCCGTCGGTCCCGTGCCGCCACCGGATACCGAACGCGCTGAGGCATCCGGCACCCTCCCGGAGTGGAGGCGGATGTTGCAGGAGGCGCCTGCGTGGCCCCCGGGCGCGTGGCTGACCGGCGAGGAGGCCGAGGTGTTCAGCGCCTTGGTTATACGGTCGTACCAGGATGGCGGGACCGTCCGGGGTATCAGCGAAGTCATTGCCCGCTCGTACGGATCTGTGCGCAACATCCTTGATCAGGGGGGAGTCCTTCGCCCGCCCGGGAGGCCCACCGTCAAAGGCCTCGCCGCGCACAGGCCGAGCGGCGAAAGGCTCCGGCCTTTTGTCGAGAGGGGGATCCTGGAGCGCATCGGTGACGGCACCTACTCGCGCGGGAAGCGCCTGCCCCCGGGCACGTTGCTCGCCGAGGAGTTCGGTGTCAGCCCGTTCACCGTCCACGCGGCGTTCAAGGCACTCAGGCAAGAGCGCGTTCTGGAAAGTGGCGGCGCCGACACGTTGGGCACCTGGGTCAGCCCATTGGACCTCCCTGAGTAGCGCCTCCTCCGCCCCCGGCAACCGCCCGGGAGGCCAGAGAGCCCACAGCCCACACCAAGTCGTAAGGAAGATCTTCTGCGAATGCCCGATGCCATCCACATCGTCTCGCGGTACGCCGAGCACCGCCCCGGCCGTGCCAGCCGCATCACCGGCGTCATGCTGCACCTGCTGTTCGACCTGACTCAGCAGACCGCGCGAGTCGGCTCCAGCAGCAATCCGTGGGCGCACCTTGCCGCCTACGACGCAGACGCCTTCGCGGCCTTCCTCCCTGGGGAGTCGGCATGAGCGCGCGCATCGCTGCACGGGCCAAGTGGGTACTCCTGGCCGTGGGCTGGCAGGACCTGGAGATACCCGTCGGCCCGCCCCGGATCGAACTCGTCGGCCCGTTACCGCGGTTGGCGGAACGCCGTGTGAGCAAGCACCTGTTCGGGTTGCTGCTACTCACCTCCCTGGTACCTGTGACCAATGGGGTGGCGAAGGTGAGCGCCATGTACGGCGCGCCGTGGGGGCGGCGCGCGGCCCTGGCGCTCGTCGTCGCCCAGGTCGTCGCTGCCGTGATCGTGTTCTTCTGGCTCGCGTGGCGGGTGATCGCCCGCGCGACGCTCGCCCAAGTCACCCAGTGGCAGCGGCTGCTCCAGCGCCGCTGCCGCCGTCACCTGCGGCATCGCGGCCATGTACACAGCCGCTACCCCCCTCAGCGTCTTGAGGGCTGACCTGGGGCTGGCGGTGTTCGGGTGTGTGGTGGCGTGGCTGGCCCTGGAGGTGTGCCGGGACCACGGCGTCCCGCTGGGAACCGGGCTTCCCGCCACAGCCACCCAGCGACTCCACGACTGGAAGATCACGACAAACGCCTTCTACGCCTGCGGATTCGGTGCCCTTTCCGCGACTGCACTGACGCTGCTGGTCCGCTGGACCGGTATCGACGGCGTGCCGGTGATGAAGGGCGACCAGCTGTCCGCCCTCGGGGTCAGCCGCCTCACGAACCTCGGCCTCAGCGTCGTACGGACCGTGGCGATTGAAGACGTCGTGATCGTCGCGGCCACGGTCGCCTACTGACAGCCATGCACCGGCCCGCCCGGGAGATCTGCACCCTGGTCTGCGTCCTGGAAGTCCTCTTCCACGCCTACATGGGACTGCCCGCGATCGGCATGGTCCTCTACGGTGCCGGCCACGTCTGGCTGTACCTGCGCTACCGGCGCCTCATCCCCCTGATGGCCGGCCACGCAGTTTTCGATCTCACCTTCGGCCCCTTCATGCTGCTGCCCTTCAGCTACCGGATCGCGCTGGTGATCCCCTACGCCGTGGCCTGGTGGATCAGCGGGCGGCTACGCGCGGCCGCCGCACGGGAAACACCGTTCCCCGAGCCGTCCACGGCCGACATCGACGCTCCCGCCCCCGAGGACCGTACGAGTGCCCGCAGCGCCTGACGACTCCCTCGCAACTACCGACCGTCTCTCCTACGAAAGGGCATGACATGGCCCACGCCGATACCGACTACGCACAGCCCGGCCACCGCCGTGTCGGCGCTCTCCTGCTGATCCTCAACGAGGCCGGGGATTCCCAAGCCATACGGGCACGGAGATCGTCGAACCGCGCACTCGCAAAGTGCCGCCTCACGGCACCGCCACCGCATCGCGGTGATCGTTCGGAGGATGCGCATCCCAGCGACTCTCGGCGCGGCCGACCGGTCGGCGGGACGGCCCGATGACGGTACCTGGAGGGACGGATCCACCGGCTGAACCGAGTCGGATGACGTAGTCCACTCCAGCCATTCCCCCGATTCGCGCCTCTCGATTCGTCACGATACTTGGCGCCGAGGCAACCGCCAACGGCGTCGAGCATGAACGGGACAACACATGAGCGCCAACAACCTGCAGGAAGTTCTGGATCAGGCAGGCAACACGGTGGAGCTGCTGTACAACTCGCAGCTGGGTGCCCATATCTACCCCGTCGTGCCGTCGGAGTTCACGAACTTCCGCCGGGAGGTGCGAGCCTGGAACGAGACGGCCGTGCTGTTCGACCAGTCCCACCGCATGGTCAACCTCTTCTCCACAGGCCCCGACGCACTGCGGCTGATCTCCGACACCGGAATCAACAGTGTCGCGAAGTTCGCGGTGAACTCTGCCAAGCAGTTCCTCCCGGTCACCCTAGAGGGAGGAGTGATCGGTGACGGAATCCTCTTCCGCGAGGCGGAGCAGGAATTCACCAACGCTGGACGTGCTTTCGTCGCCAACAGGCTCGTCTTCCAGGCCGAGAAGGAGTACGACGTCGAGCTGCGGGTGGACGCGCGCTCCCTTTCCCGGCCCTACGGCAAGCAGGTGCCCCGCGATCTGTGGCGCTTCCAGATCCAGGGCCCCCGCGCGTGGGAGGTCATCGAGAATGTCAACGGCGGTCCCGTCGAGCAGCTGCGCTTCTTCCGCATGGACCACATGAACATCGTCGGTGAGAGGGCCCGCACCCTGCGCCACGGCATGGCGGGTGCCCCGGGCCTGGAGCTCTGGGGCCCGTACAAGAGCTATGACAAGGTGCGGGACGCCATCCTGGAGGCCGGCGTCGAGTTCGGGCTGGAACCGGCGGGCGCGCGTGCATACTCGTGCAACGCCAACCCGTGGGAGCTGGGCTACGGAGGGTTCGTCAAGTTCGACCACGACTTCATCGGGCGGGACGCACTGGAGGCCATCGCCCCAAAGACCCAGCGACGCAAGGTGACCCTGGCCTGGAACGCTGAGGACCTGGCCTGGCTACTCGCCTCTCCGGTCGACCCGGAGGGGCCCGGCTGCCAGTTCTTCGACCTGCCCGACGCCAACTACTATTTGTCCAACTACGACTCCGTGCTTGACGCCGACGACAACGTCATCGGCCTGTCGCTGTTCACCGGTTACAGCGCCAAGGAGCGAAAGGGCCCTGGGCCTGGCCACCGTCGCCCCGGGTGCCCCGCTCGGTGCCGAGGTCCGTGTCCTGTGGGGCGAGCCGAACAGCGGCAACCGCAAGACAACCGTCCAGCCCCACGAGCAGTTTCGCCGTGCGCGCGATCGTCAGCCCGGCGCTCTACTCGGTCATGGCGCACGACAACTACCAGCCCGGCTGTCGTACCTGCGGCGGCATCTGACACCGCGCCCGCACGGGGCCCGTTCAAAACAGATGGATGCAAGGAGGCATCGTATGTCTGAGGTGGAGAAGGCGGAGAAGTCGGGAATGACGGCGCCGCCGTCGACCGCGTACAAGATCGTGCACACCCCGCAGCTGTACCGGGACGTGATCGAACGCTACGGGGTGGACGGCACCCATGTGGGGATGTCGGAGGAGGAGAGCCCCTGGGTCCCCTTCGGGGACAACGCCGCGATCCGCCATCTGGCGTTCGACGTACGGAGCAACACCTTCAGCAACATCCTGTGGATCAAGGGCCCGGGAGTGATCGGCACACACAACCACCGCGGGACCGTGGTCATGGTGTGCCTGGAAGGCAGCTGCCGCTACCTGGAATACGACTGGGTCGCCGGACCGGGCAGCTTCATCTTCGAGACACCAGGACTGTCGCACACCCTGGTCAGTGACCACCCCGACGGCGTGAAGCTCTTCGGCTGGCTGCAAGGACCGATCGACTTCTTCGACGACCAGGGCGGCTTCATCGAGACACTGGACGTGTGGTGGTACATCAACCACTACGAAACCCACTGCCGAGAAAACGGCATCCCCATCAACAAAAAGCTGTACCTCTGAGCAGTTGCCGAGATTCAGTCGGCGCGATGACTCGGAGCTAATTACATTTCGTTATCCGCGAAGATCGGTTCCGTCAGCGACGGGGCCGATTTTCCGCGTGCACCGGACGCTTCCGAGAGACATATGACGTAGGCGTGCCGCGCCATTTCTCCCTCAAACCCGCGCCTCCTGTCGCATTCCTGCCGAATTAAGAAAGTACTTAGACTCCGCCTCATAGCCGGTGAAGGGGCCGAGCGCAGGTCCCTCGCGCTGTCCAGAGAGGACCGCTATGAGTCCGAAAGTATGTCAGATCAGCAGAGCGCCAAGAGTCGACAGGCGCTGGCTCGCACCGGTTGTCGGGGCGGTTCTGTTCACTTCCGCGTGTGCCGGGGCGGCCCACGAAACGAACTCCGGCCCGTCCTCCGGAGCGGGGGCATCCGCGACCGGTGCCGCGAAGGGCGAATCCGTGGAGAAGGGCGTCACCGACTACCTCGCCTACACGGGCGGGAAGGCCGGCGCCGCGACGAAGGACCTGGCGCCCGTCACCATCGGCTGGGTGAACGTCGAGGGCACGGCCAACGGCGCCCCCGAGGCCACCAGGGGCGCCCAGGCCGCCGTGGACTACGTCAACAAGGAACTCGGCGGGATCGGCGGTCACCCGCTGGCCCTCCGGGTCTGCAAGATCGCCTCGGCGGAGGAGGAAGGCCAGCGCTGCGGACAGGAGATGGTGAACGACTCCGAGGTGTCCGCCGTCGCCTTCGGCAATGTCTTCGTCGGTGACCAGTCCTTCAACTCGGTACTGAAGGGCAAGAAGCCCGTCCTGGTGAGTGTGGCCACCGGCCCCTCCGTTCCGACGGCGAAGAACACCGCGATCGTCTTCGGCGACCTGTCGCACGTGTGGGGACCGTGGGGGTCTTACAGCCGTGACGTGCTGCACGCGAAGACGGCCGCGATCGTCCACACCAACACACCACCGGACAAGGTCGCGGCGCAGGCGGCTCGCGAGGCGATGGAGAAGGTCGGCATCAAGGTGAAGTCCGTCGGCTTCGACGCACAGGCCACCGACCTGCTCGGCCCGGTGACGGCCGCCGGCGGCCAGAGCGCCGACGTGATCGTGCCGATCGCCGCCGGCCAGGGCTGTGTGGGCATCGCCAAGGCCCTCAAGCAACTGGGCAGCACCAAGCCGGTGGTCTCCACGCCGGTCTGTCTGTCGCCCGACGTGGCGCAGGGCCTCGGCGGCGACCTCCCTCAGTGGACATACGGCATCGCCCAGACCCTGCCGACCGACACCGCGGCCCCCGACGCCGAGGCGTACCGGAAGGCCTCGTCAAGTGCCGGGCTGGGCAAGGAGGACCAGGCCAAGGTGTGGGCCGCCGTGTCCTGGAGTTCGGTCCTCGCCTACGCGAAGGTCATGAACGAAGTGGGCGCAGACAAGATGACGCCGACCGCCGTCGCGGCCCGACTCGCCAAGTTCACCGGCCCCGTGGTGATGGGTGCGCCCAAGGTGGAGTGCGGCAAGTACGCCGACTCGCCCGCCGTCTGCAACGACCAGGACCGCTTCTACACGTACAAGGGCAAGGGCGCCTTCACGGCGGTCACCGGCTGGCTCCGGCCGCCGGCCTGACCTGGACGGACGAGCGAACGGACACAGTCCATGGAACAGTTGCTGCTCTTCGCCCTGCTCGGTCTCGGGCCGGGCGCCCTGATAGCCGGTATGGCCCTCGGTATCGTGGTCACCTTCCGGGGGTCCGGCATCATCAACCTGGCCACCGGCGCAGTCGCGATGCTCGCGGGCTACGCCTTCTGGGCCCTGCAGTCGGACCACTTCGGCCTCTCCCTGGGACCGGCCGCGTCGCTGGCCGGGGCACTGGTAGCCGCTGCGGTCACTGGACTGCTCAGCGAGTACCTGGCGTTCCGGCCGCTGCGGAACGCCCCGCCCCTGGCCAAGCTCGCGGCCTCGCTGGGGCTGCTGCTGACGGCGCAGGCCGCCGTACTGCTCGGGTTCGGCACCGAGCCCCGGCAGATGCAGAGCCTGCTGCCCGACACGGCCGTGACCGTCCTCGGGGCGATCATTCCCGTCGACCGCTTCATCCTGGCCGGTGCCGTCGTCGTACTGACGCTCATCCTGATCGCGCTCTACCGATGGACCCGGTTCGGCCTGGCCAGCAGGGCCGCGGCGGAGAACGAGCAAGCGGCCCTGCTGGCCGGCCTGTCCACGAAAGAACTCTCCCTGACGGGCACACTCATGGCCAGTGTCGTCGCGGGCGGGATCGGTGTCCTGGCGGCCCCCATCGTGCAACTCGACTCGACGACCCTGCCATTGCAGGTCGTACCGGCCCTCGCGGCGGCGCTGTTCGCGCGGTTCACATCGCTGGGCATCGCGTGCACTGCGGGTCTGCTGATCGGTGTGCTCCAGTCGGTGCTCTCCTACCTGTCGACCCAGACCTGGTTCCCCACTGACGACGGCAACGCCCTTCCCGGCGTCCAGCAGCTGCTGGTCTTCGCCTTCATGACCGTGGCGTTGTTCCTGCGCGGGGCGGAACTGCCTGGCCGAGGTGACGAGACGCAGCAGCGGCTGCCGTCGGTACCGGTTCCCGAACGGCTGCGGCGTACGGCGCTGTTGTCGGCGGGCGTGTGCGTCGTCGCGCTGGTCGTCTTCCCGTTCGGCTTCCGGCAGGCCCTGACCAATTCTCTGATCGGCGCCGTGATCGTGATGTCACTGGTCGTCATCACGGGCTTTGTCGAACAGATCTCAGTCGTACAGCTGGCGCTTTCCGGAACGGCGGGATTCCTGCTGTCCCATCTGACGGCCGACGCCCACATCCCCTTCCCGTTCAGCCCGCTGATCGCGGTGGTCGCAGCGACCGCGCTGGGCGTCGCCATCGGGGTGTCGGCCCTCAGGGTGCGAGGGGTGAGCCTCGCCGTGGTCACCCTGGCCGCCGCGCTGGCCATGGAGCAGGCACTGTTCGCCAACTCCTCGTTCGGCGGCCTGGGCGGTGTCCAGGTTCCCTCTCCGGAACTCTTCGGCATCTCACTCGGCACCGATGCCTCCTTCCGCGGCCTGGACAGCTCCGAGCCGAGCCCGGTGTTCGGGTTCCTCGTGCTGGCCGTCACCGTCACGATCGGTCTGTACGTGGCCAACCTGCGCCGCACCTCACTCGGCCGCCAGATGCTGGCCGTGCGCTCCAACGAACGCGCGGCGGCCGCAGCCGGGATCAACGTCCGCAATGTGAAGGTCGCGGCGTTCGGCATCAGCTCCTTCACCGCAGCCACCGCAGGCACCCTCTACGCGTACAACTTCTCGTCGGTGAGCGCCGGCCGCTTCACCGCGCTCGCCTCGCTCGGACTGCTCGCCTTCGCGTATGTCGGCGGGATCACCATGGTCTCGGGCGCGGTGTTCGCCGGTCTGCTGTCCACCGAGGCACTCATCCCCCACGCCCTGCAGGAGTGGTTCGGAATCAGCGGCACCTGGGCGCTGCTCTTCGCCGGCGTCTCCCTGATCCTCACTCTGGTGATGAACCCGGATGGAGTGGCGGGCGCCCGCCACCGCAGCAAGCGGGAGAAACGGCTGCGGCGAGCGGCACCAACGGACAAGAGCGGCCCTTCGGACCAAGCCGACGGACAGATTCAGCAGGCTGCGGAGGTGACCGGATGAGCGGGCTGACGGTACATGGCCTCAGCGTCAGCTACGGAGGCGTCCACGCGCTGTCGGGCGTGGACCTGGAGGTGGGCGAGGGGCAGCTCGTCGGTCTGATCGGCCCCAACGGCGCGGGCAAGACCACCTGTATCGACGCCCTGACCGGCTTCGTACGCCACGGCGGCCGAGTGGAACTGGCCGGAGCGGACCTCGGCAGGCTGCGGCCGCACGACCGGGTTCGGCACGGACTCGCCCGGACCTGGCAGAGCATCGAGTTGTTCGACGGCCTCACCGTGGCCGAGAACGTGGCGGTGGCCACCGCCCAGCGGACGGGGTGGGCGGCGACCTGGCGGGAGACCTTTCGCAGGCCCGGCGGCCTCGACAAGGCCGTCCAGGAGGCCCTGTCCGTCGTCGGGCTCGACCGGCACGCCGACATCCAGGCCGTCGACCTGTCCCAGGGCGAACGCAAGCTGGTCGGAGTCGCCCGTGCTCTGGCGGGTGGGCCCCGCGTCCTGTGCCTGGACGAACCCGCGGCCGGGCTGGACAGCGAGGAGAGCCTCCGACTCGGCCGGCGACTGCGCACCGTCGTCGACGCCGGCACCGGAATGCTCCTGGTCGACCACGACATGGCCCTCATCCTCGATGTCTGCGACACCGTCGTGGTGCTGGACTTCGGCAAGGTCATCGCCAGCGGTCCCCCGGACCAGGTGCGGGAGGACCCCCAGGTCGTCGCCGCCTATCTCGGAGGTGCGGCCACCACGGCACAGCGGGAGGCATCATGAGCGACCACATCCTGCACATCGACGGTCTCACCGCCGGATACGACGGTGTGGCGGCTGTCAGGAACGTGCACATCACGGTCGGGCGCGGCGAGGTCGTCGCCCTGCTCGGGGCCAACGGCGCCGGGAAGACCACGACGCTCAGAGCCGTCTCCGGGCTGATTCGCCCGCTCGCAGGAAGCATCGCAGTCGGCGGCGAGTTCCTGGGAAAGGCTTCACCGAGCACGCGCGCCAAGCGTGGGATCGCCCATGTCCCAGAAGGGCGTGGTGTGTTCGCCGGACTCACGGTCGCGGAGCATCTCCGGCTCGGTTACCGAGGCGAACACCTCGACGCGGACGAGGTCTACGAGAGGTTCCCGGCCCTGTCCCGGTTGAAGCACCAGCGGGTGGGACTGCTGTCCGGGGGTGAACAACAGATGCTGGCTGTGGGCCGGGCGCTCGCCCGACGCCCCCGGCTGCTCCTGCTGGACGAGCTGAGCCTCGGTCTGGCACCGGTGATCGTGGAGCAGTTGCTCCCCGTCATCCGGGAGTTCGCCGATGACACCGGGTGCGGGGTCCTCATGGTCGAGCAGCACGTCCAGCTGGCTCTGGAGGTTGCCGACCGGGGGTACGTGTTGTCGCACGGCGAGATCACCGCCGAACGGCCCGCTCGGGAACTCGCGGAGGACCACGGCCTGATCCTGGCGAGTTATCTGGGCGGAATCTGAGCGTCCTGGACCCGAAGTCGCCGCTGTCACCCTGTCGACGGCGGCGACAGTCGTGCCCTCCGGGAGAGCGGTTACAACTCGTCCCGCTGAGATCAGGGCACGCGGCCGATAGCGACGGGGGCACACCACCCCATAGCTTCGACAGTGGTCGGCTGTCGATACGTACAGGCTCCAAAGGGCCCTGAGCCCACCGACGATGCAGATCTGGGAACCGCACATCGTGAACGCCCTTCTGCCGACACCATGCAGGAGCGGTCCGTACGATGAGCGCGATCGAAGACGGTGACAAGCGCACGCCGACGTGATCGCCGCACAGTGGGAGCGGGCCCGCACCGACCTCGCCGCCTGGCAGGAGGGCCGCCGCGGCGCGGTGACCATCGGCGCCTTCTCCAGCGCCATCACGGGGCTTCTGCCGCATGCGCTGCGACGCCTGACCGAGCACCACCCGCAGGTCCTCTTCGCGGTCGTCGAAGCCGAACCGCCAAACCTGTTCCCCGTCTCGACGGCGGGCAGGTCGACATAGCCGTGGCTGTGGACTTCGCTGCCGCTCCGCCCCACACCGACCGCCGTTACAACCGCACCGACCTGCTGGTCGACATCCTGGATCTGGCCCTCCCCCAGGCCCACCCCTGTGCGCAGCGGGAGCACATACCGTTGCGAGACCGGGCGATCACCCGGTCCCTGTGCGCCGCGAACGGTTTCACCCCCGACATCCGTCACGCCGTCAACGACTGGCAGTCCCTCGCCGCCCTCGTCGAGACGGGCATGGGCGTCGCGCTGGTGCCACGTCTGGTCCAGCCGCTCCACCGCCCCGGCCTGGTCCTGCGTACACCGGCGGGACCACCGCCCACTCGACATGTCTTCGCGGCCGTACGCACCGGATCCGACAGCGACCCCGTCTTGAGCACGGTCCTCGAACACCTACGGGCAGCGGCTACCAAGATCAGCGACCCGTCCGGCGCATCAGCCCTCCTGCGGTGGAACCCGCGTGTCCTGAAGTCTGATCACGCGGCAAGCGAGCCGATCACGGGTCGCCCTCCACCACATCGCTGCAGGCCCCTGAGGGCAGAACGGTGAACCGCTCCACGCTCAGCGCATCGGACGGCCATGGCACGCAGTTCTCTCGCACTGCGGCCGTCAGGCTCTCGGGACCACTGCAATAGACCAGGGCCGAGGGGGCCGGATCGCCCAGAAAGCCGGCGAGGCCGGGCGGCCCATAGCGGTCCTGGGACCAGACGACTACGCGCTCCCGATAGCAGAGCAGCTCGGGCAGAAATGCCATGGCCGACCGGTTCCTGCCGGTGTAAAGGAGGGCCCAATCCGCCCCCTTGGCGTCGACGTGGGCCAGCATCGGAAGGAGCGGAGCGATGCCGATTCCGCCGCCGACGAACAGATAGCGCCGCGCGGACCGCAGGCGGAAGCCGTTGTGCGGACCACGGAAGCGCAGCTCAAGTCCCACACGGGCGTGCTCGTGGACCCACTTCGATCCACCTCGCCCGAAAGATTCTCGCAGCACCGCGATCCGCCAGCTCCACGTCTCTTCCGACGAGCCGCACAGCGCATACGACCGCACCATGCCGTTGGGCAGGAGGACATCGACGTGTGCCCCGGGCTCCCAGGGCGGCAACGGTCTCCCGGAGGCCGATCCCAACTCCAGCGCCACGATGTCGTCGGCGACGACCGACCTTGACAGCACGACGAGAACACCGTCGTGCTCGGCAGCCATGGGCGCCTCGGTCGGGTCTTCGGCGCCTGTGGGGGCAGCAGCTGTCATCTTGCTCGTCGCACCTGCCGCGGCGGAGGACATCGCTAGGCCAGGACGCTGGTCGTCTGCGGGTACAGCCGGACATACGCCTCGCCCATGGTCGTGTGCGGAAGGCCTGGATTGGCGCCCGCGTTCCGCTTGAGCTGGACACCACGGCGCTTCGCCAGGTCGGTGTAGTAGTCCCACATGTGCTGCTGCGCGGCCAGGCACTCCATTGCCTGCGCTTCCGAGCGAAGACCGCCGTGATGTCGAGCAGGACGTCGGGTTTGAAGCCGCACTGTTCCGGCTGGTGCGGCTCGAAGAAGAACACGGGCGGCGCGCCCAGCGGTTCTCCGGGAGCGTCATGGCCGACCGCCTGCGCCAGCACACGAGCCTGCAGCGCCATGCGGGCTGCGGCCGGATGATCACCGTTGTACGGGTCGACGAGGGTGTGGGTGAGCACCGCCGCCGGGCTGACTTCCCGGAACACGCGAACGATACGGTCGACCAACTCCTGCGATTCGAGCAGCGGATAGTCCCCGGCATCGAGGAACTCGATCTCCGCGCCCAGCGCGGCCGCGGCACTCGTGGCCTCGGCCCGGCGCAGGGCCTTGATCTCGTCGAGGTCGAGTCCGTCCCGCCAGGCCTTCGCGGACTCGCCGCGCTCTCCGACGCTCAGGCACAGTACCTTGGCGCGCCGACCACGCTCGGCTGCCAGGGCCAAGGCGCCACCGGCCCTCCATACGAGATCGCCGGCGCGAGCGCTGACCACGAGCAGCGGGCCGTCAGTCGGTGGAGAGGCGGTGACGCTCATCAAGGGCTCCTGTGGCTCAAAAGGTGAGGGAGGGGCGACAAGAAGGTGCGGCAGCGACACATACCAGGGCGATGACTTGACCCCATGCCCCCTGGTGCACCCCACGGACCCGGAGCTCATAGGGGAGAAGCTGCTCGGACCCGTGGGGGCGGTCCCCACGCTAGGCGGGTGCGCACACGGCGGGAACGCGAACAATGACTTATCCGACGTGGCGCTTCGACCAGAGGGTGAACAGGTCAAATGACGTAGATAGTGGCCGAGGCCAGCGGTCTTCGATGCTGCCATCGACCACAGACCACTGCTGGCTTCCGTGAGCACATACCCCGGATGACGTGCCTGTTGGTGGCCTGGTGTCCCTACGAGGAACAGCGCTCGTCCAACTCCCCGCCACTGTCGGCAGATGCTCGGTCGCCGCGCTGGGCGCGCCCTCCTTGTGCTCGGCGAGCATCCCGATCGCCAAGCAGATCTGACCCGGCGTGCAATACCCGCACTGGAACCCGTCCGTGCGCACGAACGCCGCCTGCAACGGGTGATCGACCCCCTCGATCGTCGTGATCTCACGGCCCTCGTACTGCACCGCCAGCGCCAAGCACGGATTGATCCGCCGTCCACCAGCACCCTGGTGGCAGCCCTTCTTGGTGCCGGTCAGGCCCAGGTACTCACGCAGCGCGTCGAGCAGGCTCACCCGCGGCGCGACGTCCAGTCTTCGGGCCGACCCGTTGATCCGCAGCTCTATCTCCACCTGTCATTCCTCCGGTTCACCCGCGTACTCGTTCTTCAGGGTGTCCGGGACATACGACAGGACCAGACGGACACCGCCCCGCGGGCCGAGGACCCGTCAGCGAGCCGCCCTTAGAGCAGTTACTAGAACAGCAGAGATCCGATTCAACCATTGAACTGCATCAATTATGTCGCAATTTTATACATACATGCAACTTTATTGATGCAATAATGAAGTAACGCCTGCAGGACACGAGCACGGCCTCGGTGTATCAGGAGCAGACAACGATAGGGAGCAGCTATGGGTCGGCCACTGCGTGCCGATGCCGCGCGCAGTGTGCGCGCGATTCTGGAGGCGGCCGAGCGGGTGCTCGCCGAGGACCCCGGCGCATCCATGGAGCAGATCGCCGAGGCAGCGGGCGTGGCGAGAACGACCGTGCACCGGCGGTTCACAAGCCGTCAGGCTCTCATCGAAGCACTCGCCGTCTCGGCGAAGCGCCAGCTCATGGAGGCCATCGAGGACGCCCACCTGGATACCGCTCCTCCGCTCGTAGCGCTGCACCGCGTCACCGCGAACACACTGCGGATCAAGAGCGTCTGGCGATTCGCCCTCGGCCACCCCCTGGCCGGCACCCCGCTCACCGCAATGATCTGGTCCGAGATCAACGACGGCGCCCTCGAGTTCCTTGCCCGAGCGCAGCGCGAGGGACTCCTCGCCCCGGACGCGGACTTTGTCTGGGCACGGCGGGTCTACTACGCCCTCGTCGACGAGGCCCTGCACGGGAGCGGCGCGGACCTGGACCCGGACCAGGTTCGAAAGAACGCGGACGTACTTGCCACACGCATCGTCGACACGCTGCGGCGCGGCGTAGGACTGCAGGGCTGAACCGCACCCCGGCGGGTGTACGCCAGGCGCCCGTCTCGTCTTGCTCTCGGCCGTTTCTGGGACGATCGTGGACAGTGCCTCGGCACAAGGCAGGAGGGCGAGGTGTGCCATGCATCGCACCAGCGGACCAGTCGACCGACGCGCACGTCAGCGGGATGGGGCCCACGTCGACGAGTCCGTCACGATAGCCGTGACGGACGGGAACGCGTGTGTGGCCTACTGGAGTCGCGAGGCCCAGGAGCTTCTGGGGTACACCCCTGCGGAGATCATCGGCCGACCCTTGGACGACCTCTTCTCCGACGACGGCGCGACGTTCCGGCATCGCGACGGCAGCCTGCTGGATGCGAGGGCCCATCTGAGCCCACTGCTCAGCACGACACAGCAACAGCACTTCCTCGTGACAACCGTGCCGTCACCGGGGACGGGGAAGCTGCAGGACCTCATGTGGTGGATGCTGGAGCAGCAGTCCCCATCCCTCTCGATCTACGACCGTGAGGCGCGACTGCTGTGGGCGAACGAGGCCACCCGGCGGGCGGTCGGCTTCGTTCAGAGCGAAGTCCGCGGTCGGCGTCCCACCGAGTTCCTCCGAGGTGCGGGGTTCGAGGAGGCGGAGCGGCGGATCCTCCGGGTCGGTGAGACCGGGGAGCCGGAGTACACCGAGCTCTTCGACGCGTTCCCGCGTGAACCCAGAGCACACGCCTGGGCCGTGGACGTCTTCCCTCTCAAGGACGCGAACGGCAGGGTGCACGCCGTGGGCCTGGTGGCGAGCGACTACTCCGAGCAGCACCACAGCCGCGAGCGCATGGCCTTGTTGAGCGAGGCCCGGACGCGCATCGGCGCGAGCCTGGACGTGACGGGCACGAGCCAGGAACTCGTCGACCTGACGGTGACGGTGTCCCGCTTCGCCGACTTCGTCAGCGTCGATCTGCTGGACGACGTCTTCCGTGGTGCGCTGCCCGGTCCCGGCCCCCACACGGGACCCGTCTCGCTGCGACGGGCGGCGCAGGGGGGCACCTGTCCGCTCCCGCCCAATACGGTGCTCGGCGTCGGCGCGATCCACACTCATCCGCAGTCGTCCCCCATCGGCCGCTGCCAGGCCAACGGCCGTCCGGTCCTTGGCGGCGCCAAGGACCCCGACATCGTTCGGTGGCTTGCCGAGGACCCCGCCCCTGCGGCGTATGCCCGCGCCTTCGGGACACACTCCGTCCTCGCAGTGCCCATCCGGGCTCAGGGCGTGATCCTAGGGGCCGCCCTCTTCCTCAGAGACTCGGGCTCCCTGGATCCCTTCGGCCCCGATGACCTGACCGTCATCGAGGACCTGGTGGCCAGGGTCGCCGTCTGCCTGGACAACGCCCGTCGGTTCACCCATGAGCGCGGCATCGCGCTGGCCCTCCAGCGGTCCCTGCTGCCCCGGGGGCCGACTCTCCACCCTGCCGTCGAGACAGCGTCCCGCTATGTTCCTGCGGGCGGCAGTGCCGGGGTGGGCGGCGACTGGTTCGACGTGATCCCACTCCCCGGCGCACGAGTCGGCCTCGTCGTCGGCGACGTCGTGGGCCATGGCATCAGCGCCTCAGCCACCATGGGCCGCCTGCGCACAGCGGTGCGCACCCTCGCCGACATCGACCTGGCACCTGACGAGCTCCTCACCCACCTCGACGACATCGTGACCCACTCCGGGCCCCCGGGAGACATCGATGACGCCTCCGACCCCTCGGAGTCGGAGATCCCGGGAGACATCGGAGCCACCTGCCTGTACGCCGTCTACGACCCCGTCTCCGGCACCTGCTCGCTGGCCCGCGCCGGCCACCCGGCCCCGATCCTCGTGGGATCGGACGGAACGGCCCGCGTCGTCGACCTGCCCGCCGGCCCTCCCCTCGGACTAGGGAGCCTGCCCTTCGAATCGGCGGAGTTCACGGTGCCCGAGGGAAGCCTCCTGGCTCTGTTCACCGACGGCCTCATCGAAAGTCGCCGTCACGACCTGGACGAAGGCAACCGCAGACTGTGCCAGGCACTCGCCCGGCCACAGCCCTCGCTCGAAGCCCTCTGTGACACGGTCCTGGACAGCCAACACCGCGCGGCCGACGGCGACGACGTCGCCCTGCTGCTGATCCGAACCCGGACCCTCCGCCCGGAGAGCCTGGCTTCCTGGGAGCTGCCCAGTGATCCTGCGATCGTGTCCGAGGCACGCAAACGGACCTGCGACCGCCTCACCGAATGGGGGCTCGAGGAGGCCTCGTTCATCACAGAACTCGTCGTCAGCGAGTTGGTCACGAACGCCATCCGCTACGGCACCGGCCCGATCCGACTGCGACTGATCAAGGACCAGACACTCACCTGCGAGGTCTCCGACTGCAGCAGCACCAGCCCTCACCTGCGCCGGGCCCGGCTGAGCGACGAAGGCGGCCGCGGCCTGCTCCTGGTCGCCCAGCTCACCGAGCGGTGGGGCACTCGCCATACGCGCGCAGGCAAGACCATATGGGCCGAACAGGTCATCCATACCGCCTGAGTCGACGCCCGACCGCCGCGCGACCACGCCCGAGAACGGGAGCCGGCGCTTGCCCGTCCGATGTTCGGTTACGCCGCCGGGACCGCTACCCGTGTCGATTTGTCTTCGCCGACGGGGATACGGTGCAGCCCCTTACGGTCGTACCAACCGGTCACGCCGAACCCGAACAATGCGGCCGCTGCGAGACCGACGGCCATCATGACCCAGCCCCGGGTCAGGCCCGCGTCGCCTTGTGCGCCGTAGTAGAGGATCGAGCGGACGCCACCGGTGATCTGTCGCAGCGGCTCGAACTCCGCGAGGAAGCGGTAGAAGCTGGGCAGCGCCTCGATCGGCGTGGTGGCACCGGCCGTCGGCACGGCCATAGCGATGTAGATCAGCGTGACAAGCAGCATGCCGGGTGTTCCGAAGACGGCGAGGAGGGTGAGCGCGCCGATCCCGGCGACGGCGATGGCGGCCACCGAATACAGCCACAGCAGCGGCAGATGCGAGGCGTCCATGCCCATGATGCCGACCGCGCCGACCATGACCAGGGTGCCCATCAGCAGGGACAGCGCCGCCATGAGGGTACTGGCGATGGCGAGGGTCTGTACCCGGGTGGCCCGGATCAGCGGGCGGTGCAGGCGCAGCGGACCCATGTCGTTGTGGGTGTACCCGAGGGCATGGTCCACCTGGCCGCTGATCACGTTGGCGGAGAGCATGCCGCAGACCACGAGGGTGAGCGCGTAGTAGAACGCCGTCAGGCCCAGGCCGCTGTGCGAGTCGAGCGGATGCCCGTCCTTCACTGTGACGGCGGCCGGGTCGGCGAGCAGGACGCGCGCCGCGGCGGGCAGCTTCGCCTCTGCGGTCCCGCTCTGTGCGGTCAGTTCCTTGCCTATGCGGAGGGAGACACTCTCGGCTGCCTGGGTCGTCGCGGTCCGCGCCAGACCGGAGCCCAGGCTGCCGGCGGACTGGTTGGTCAGCACCGTCAGCGTCGGACGCACCGGGGTCCCGGTGGCCGCGGTGCCGGTCAGGGCGGTGGTGGCGGAGGTGAAGCCATCGGGCACGACGAGCGCGCCGAAGAGCTTGCCCTGGCCGAGTTCCTCCTTCATCTCCTTCTCGTCCATCACCTTCCACTCGATCTTGTCTCCGCCGGCGGTGGAGGTCGTGATCGACCGGGTTGCCTGCGCCCCCAGGTTGACCTGTCTCCCGTCGACGGTCGTCCCCTTGTCGGCGTTGACGAGGCCTACGGGCAGCTTGTGCAGGTGGGCCACCGGATCGACGTTGGCGCCGATATAGAGAACCGCGAACAGCAGGGCCAAGGTGCCCGCGATGGCGCCGTTGACGATCCACAGGCCTCGGGCCCGCAACACGCGGAAAGGATGAAACCCATCCATGACAAACTCCAGTTTCTGCAAAGAACTACGGAGAGAAGGGCTGGAGTAGCGTCATCGCGGATCCAGATCCTCACTCGGTCTCTCGGGAGGCTCCCCGACCATGGGTCGGCTCCCGAGCCTGATCAACTGCCGGGTCAGGGGCAGCCGCTCACACCACCCTCACGAAGTCCAGGAACCGGGCGGCGTAGTCGGAGTCGCCGGAAATCCGCAGGTCCCGATGGCGCCAGTCGGCGCGGTGGGTGGACCATTCCGGGAAATCGACGGCCCGTCCGGTGATCGTGGCGGTCGGCTTGTCCGACGGTCCGGCCTTCACCACGGCGCCCGGGCCCACGGTCCAGACGCCCCCGCCCGGCCCCTCCAGCTCGATCGTGACGGGACGGTCGAACCACTCCGGCCGCGCCGACTTCAGCTGGTTCCTCAGGACAGCGAACATCCACTCCAGCACCACGGCCATCCGGTTCACGTCGGTGCCCGGAACCGGCCGTCCCAGCGCGGGAGCGATGTCGTGGCGCAGGTGGGTGTGATGGTCGAACGTCATCGCGCCGGCGATCATCACCCCGCCCGGGTACCAGCCGAGCTCGGCCATCGGCATACGCATCCAGTCGAGGGGCAGCCGGGCGGCCACGCCGATCATCCGGCTCCAGCGTTCGTACTCGGCGAGCGTCCGTGAAACGGGCTGGCCGCGGCGCTGGTCGACGAACAGGTCGTTGGTTCGCTCGAGGTCCCTCATACGCATCATGGTCACAACGGAGGGCGTGAAGAACGAGCGGCACGTTGCGGCGACGTGCGCCACCACATCCTGCACGCTCCACCCGGCCGCCGTGCTCGCCGCCCTCCATTCCTTCTCGTCCAGTTCGCCGGCGAAGCGCAGCCACTCGGCGCGCTCCAGACGGAAGGCTTCCGCACGGTCAGGTCGCATTGGTAATCCTTTCGCCGGTCCTCGGGCCCGCTCCCGCGAGAGCTGGACCCGCCGTGTCCGCGGTGTCGGCCGGTCGGTGGTTTCGTTTACGTGGTGGATGTGAGGCTCAGGGCCTCGTGCAGTCTTGGACGGCATCGCGACTCGATGCCCGCCCGGCTCACATGATCCGTCGCAGTACGCGGTCCTTGCGGCGGGTGTAGGGCGGATAGGTCACGCGCAGCGTGTCGGGCTGCAGCGGCTTGTCCAGCACCGACTTGGTGTGACTGAAGGTGTCCAGGGAGTGCGAGCCGTGGTAGCGGCCCATACCGCTCTCGCCGACCCCCCCGAAGGGCAGTCCCGGCACGGCGAGCTGGGCGGTCGGAACACCGAAGGCCAGACCGCCGGAGGAGGTCTCCGCGATCAGGCGCCGCTTGGAGCTCTTGGACGCGGTGAAGGCGTACAGGGCCAGCGGCTTGTCGCGCCCGGTGATGAAGGCGATCGCGGCGTCCAGGTCGGGGACCCGGACGATGGGCAGGATGGGACCGAAGATCTCCTCGCGCATCACTGCCGAGTCGGGGTCGACGTCGGCCAGGACGGTCGGGGCGATGTAGCGGGCGTCGCGGTCGTGGTCGCCGCCGACGACGGTTCGGCCGTCCTTCAGGAGGCCGGCCACCCGGTCGAAGTGGCGTTCGTTGATGATGCGGCCGTAGTCGTTGCTGCGGGCCGGGTCGGGGCCGTACATCTCGCGGATCGCATCGGTCAGGTGCGCCTCCATCTCGGTGCCCGCTTCGCCTATGGCGAGTACGTAGTCGGGTGCGACACAGGTCTGGCCCGCGTTCATGAACTTGCCCCAGGCGATGCGGCGGGCGGCCGTCGCGAGGTCCGCGCCGGGTTCGACCAGGGCCGGGCTCTTGCCGCCCAGTTCCAGGGTGACCGGGGTGAGGTGGCGGGCCGCGGCAGCCATGACGATGCGCCCGACCGTGCCGTTGCCGGTGTAGAAGATGTGGTCGAAGCGCTGATCCAGCAGGGCGGTCGTCTCCGGCACGCCTCCCTCGACGACGGCCACGGCCTGCGGGTCCAGGACCCGGGGCAGCCAGTGGGCGAGCACGGCCGAGGTCGCCGGGGCGACCTCGCTGGGCTTGAGGACGACGCAGTTCCCGGCAGCCAGCGCACCGATCAGAGGGGCCAGGGCCAGGTTGAGCGGATAGTTCCAGGGAGCGATGATCAGTACCGTGCCCAGCGGCTCGCGTACCGTCGAGGCGCGGGCCGGCATGAGTGACAGCGGCACGGAGACCCTGCTCGGGCGCAGCCACCGGTCGAGGTGGCGCAGGGTGTGGTCGATCTCCGCGACGAGGAAGCCGATCTCCATGACGTACGACTCGGTCGCGCTCTTGCCGAGGTCGGTGTGCAGCGCCTGCTCGAAGACCTCCTGATGCTCGGTCAGCAGAGTGCGCAGCGCTCGCAGCTGCTGCTTCCGCCAGGCCAGGGGCTTGGTGTGACCGGTCTGGAAGGTGGCACGCAGCCGGGTCACGGTTTCCGTCGCGTGAGCTGCCGTGGGGACGACGTTCACGTAGGTGTCTTGGCTCATGTGGACGAGCATATACGAAACGAAGCCGCTTCGTTTTTTAAGTGTAAGCTTTGGCGTGTGACCTCTCCCACGCATTCCGAACCCGTCGAGCAGCTGCCCGACCACGTCTTCCGGCGCGTCGGCGCCGACGCCTCCCGCAGGACCGCGGGAGCAGGCCAATGACCGGGGCGCCTGCGCGCCGGGGGCGCCCTCGCGACGCCACCCGGGACCGTGCGCTGCTGGACGCGACGCTGGCCGTCCTGAGCGAAAGCGGCTACGGCGGGCTCACCACCGCAGCCGTGGCCGCCCGCGCCGGAGTGTCCACCGCCACCCTCTACCGCCGCTGGCCCTCCAAGGAGCTCCTGGTCGTCGCCGCCGCCGCGACCTACGCCCAGGAACTCACGGCGGCCACTGACACCGGCACCCTCGAAGGGGACCTTCGCGCCCTGCTCCGCGACAAGGCCGCCTCCATGACCGGCAAGGAGGGAGGGGTGCTGCGGTCCCTGATCGCCGAGGCCGCGCACAACCTGCCGCTGGCCGAGGCGCTCACCAGCAGCTTCGTGACGCCCGGGCGCCAACTCGCGGTGGAGATCGTGCACCGCGCGGTCGCCCGGGGTGACATATCACCGGTCGACAACGTCGACCTCCTCGGCGACCTGGTGATCGGCCCCATGATGAGCAGGTTCTTCCTCACCCCGCTGATGCCGGACGAGGTGGACGCGGCGTCCGCAGCGGAGACGGCCGACCGCCTGTTGCCCTTCCTCCTGCGCGCCGTCGGCGGCACAGAGCACCGGTGAGTGTGACCCGCGCCGAGCGCGTCAGGCGCCGGCTGCCGCCGCGGCGTGGGCCGCCCGCACCGCGATCTTGTCGATCTTGCCGACCGCGTTCTTGGGGATGGCCTCCTCGACGAAATAGGAGATCGGCCGCTTGTAGCCGCTGAGACTGCGCGCACAGAGCGCCTCCAGCCCTGCCGGATCGACCGTCCGACCGGGTCGCGGCTGCACGTAGGCGACGACGACCTCTCCCCACTTCTCGTCGGGTACACCGATCACGGCCACCTCGAGGACGGACGGATCGCCGGCCAGGACGTCCTCGATCTCCTTGGGGTAGATGTTCTCCCCGCCGCGGATGATGATGTCCTTCGACCGCCCGACCAGGGTCAGATACCCGTCGGCGTCGAGGTGGCCGACATCACCGGTGTGCAGCCAACCGTCGACGACGGTCCGGGCTGTTTCGTCCGGACGCCCCAGATAGCCGCGCATGATGTTGGCGCCCCTGACGAGGATCTCACCGTTCTTTCCCGGTCCGCACGCGGCGCCGCTCTCGTCGACGACGCGAATCTCCTGCCCCGGGAAGGGAAGCCCCACCGTCCCCGCCCGTCGGGGGCCGGCGAGGGGGTTGACGGTGCAGGCACAGGTGGTCTCGGACAGCCCGTATCCCTCTATGAGCGGGAACCCGTACCGGGCCTCGAACCGAATCAGCAGTTCAGCCGGGGCGGGTGCCGAGCCACAGATACCGAACCGCAGGGACGAGGTGTCGGGCCGCACGGCGTCCGGCAGGGCCGCGAGCATGTTGTAGATGGTGGGAACGGCGCTGAAGAAGGTGGGGCGCTCGCGCTCGACGACATCGAAGAAACTGTGGGGGTCGAAACGGTCCGCGATGACCACGCCGGCGCCCGCAAGCAGCGGCGTGAGCACGCCGACCACGACGCCGTTGACGTGGAAGAGCGGCAGGATCAGCAGGCTCCGGTCGGCCTGCCCCAGCTCGAGCGCTTCGCGGGCCATGTCGGTCATGGCGTCGATGTTGGCGTGGTCGAGCATCACGCCCTTCGGAACACCGGTGGTGCCGCTGGTGTAGATGAGCAAGGCCAGTGCGGAGGGGTCCTGATCTACCGCGCGGTCCCTCTTCGCGCTCTCTTCGTGCAGGTCGGCAACGGCGAGCGTGGTGATGCCGCCCACAGCAGTCGTACCGTCCTCGACCACGATTAGGCGTGCGCCGGAGTCCTTCAACTGTCGCCCGACCTCGGCGTCGTTCAGCTTCGGATTGACCGGCGTGACCGTGGCGCCGAGCCGCCAGGACGCGAACATCAGGATCACGAACTCGACGCGGTTCGTCAGATTGAGGGCCACGACGTCACCGGACCCGATCCCAAGGTCCTGGAGGTGGCGTGCTGCCCCTCGGACACGGTCCAGGAACTGAGTGTTGGTCAGCGACTGACGCCCGTCGGAGACCGCATGTCCGTCCGGGTCGAGTTCGGCGCGGCGGTCGGGCAGCGAGGCGAAATTCATGGCGATATACCTGTCCTGGGTGAAGTGCCATCCGGTCAAGGAGCCGAAGTGGCCGACGTCTTATGTGGGCTGCGGCCGGTCGGGACGGAAGCAGCCGTCCCGTGCTGTCTGCTTCAGAAGCCTCGGTCATCGGAGGCGACCCGCTCGCCTTCACGGAGCAGGTACTTCTGGATCTTTCCGGTGGAGGTGCGGGGCAGTTCACCGAAGACGACCCGCTTGGGCGCCTTGAACCGTGCGATCCGCGATTTGACGTGGTCGACGATGTCCTGCTCGGTGGCGATGGCATCCCGCCGCAGGACGACGTAGGCGACCGGCACTTCGCCCCAGCGCTCGTCCGGGGCGCCGACCACGGCGGCTTCGAGGACCGCCGGATGGCTGGCGATGGCCTGTTCGACCTCGATCGAGGTGATGTTCTCTCCGCCGGAGATGATGACGTCCTTGCTGCGGTCCCTCAACTCGATGTACCCGTCGGGATGGCGGACGCCGAGGTCGCCGGTGCGGAACCAGCCGTCCGGTGCGGCCGCGGCGGTCGCGGCGTCGTCCTTGAAGTAACCCAGCATGAGGTTGTTGCCGCGCAGTCGGATCTCACCGATCGTGGTGCCGTCCGCGGGGACGTCCCTCCCACCGTCGACCACCCGGGCGGTGAGGCCGATGACGTTGGCCACGCCCTGCCGGGCGCGGAGTCTTGACTGCTCGGCGGCGTCGAGGCCGTTCCATTCGGGGTGCCAGTCGCACAGCACCGCCGGCCCGAACGTCTCGGTCAGTCCGTACAGGTGGGTGACGTCGACACGCAGTGCTTCCGCAGCGGCGAGCAGGGTCGGGCTCGGTGGCGCTCCACCGGTGAGGAAGCGGATGACGCCGTCCGAGGCGCGGCCGGCCTCTGGGGCGTCCACCACCATGGAGAGCACGGCGGGGGCGCCGCACAGGTGGGTGATGTGTTCACTCTGGATGTGCCGCCAGATCTCGGAGGCCTCCACTTTGGGCAGACATACGTGTGTGCCGCCGACGGCGGTGACCGCCCACGGAAAGGACCAGCCGTTGCAGTGGAACATCGGCAGAGTCCACAAGTATGCGGAGGATGCACTCAGTTGGGTGTGTGCGACCATCGCGAGCGCCTGGAGGTAGGCCCCGCGGTGGTGGTACATGACGCCCTTGGGACGGCCGGTTGTTCCAGAGGTGTAGTTGAGGGACAGAAGCGCTCGCTCGTCGGACAGGAGAACGGCTGTGGGCACAGCCGCCGCGAGGAGTCGTTCGTAGGCGCCATCGTCTCCCGGGCCCGCGCGCAGGACCACGGGCGGGTCGGGCATACCCGCGATCGCCGTGGCCACGAGATCGTCGAACTGCGGGTCCAGCAGGAGCACCGCACTTTCCGAGTGCTCGAGGATGTAGCGCACCTCACGGGCGGAGAGGCGGGTATTGATCGTGAGCAGGGGCGCACCGGCCCACGGGACGCCGTAGTGTGCCTCGAGCATGACGTGCGTATTGGGTGCCAGTACGGCGACCGGGCGGCCGTTCGCCAGCGGGGCCAGGACGCCGGCGAGCCGCCGACATCGGTCGCGCAACTCGGCGTAGGTGAAGCGTCGGCCCCCATCGATCACCGCCGTGCGCTCGGGAAACACCGCGGCCGACCGGTCCAGGAACGAGACGGGACTCAGGGGTTCGAATGACAGGGTGGGTGCCGCCGGGTTGAAGCTCATGCATCGCTCCTTCATGCTCCGGCGGCAGGGGCGCTCGCGCGCTAGACCCCTAGGAACACCGGATAATCGATCTCTGTACTGGACATCAGGTCGAAGGCACGCTCGACCACTTCTTCCGAACCGACGGCCACCTGCAGATCTCCCGACTGGACCGCGTCGAGCGCTCGCATGCCGCCGAAAACAAGCTTGAGGAAGATCCGACACCGGCAGGTGATTTCCAGGTCGGGGCGGACGGGTGCGGGGCCGCTCCTTGTCCGCATCCGGCCATCGGCGATCTCGATATGAAACGTCTCTCTGCCCACGTGCATCTCGTAGATCTCCTTGAGACCGACGAGCTTGTCCGGCGCGACAACGCTGGACACGCTGAGGGCGATGAGATCCGCCCGGGTGGTCTTCGGATCGATGTCCGGAGACGGCGGGAGACCAAGGCCCCACCGGCCGAGCGCGGTGAGCGCCTCCCGGAGCCCCTCACCCCTCTCTGTGAGCTCGTACACGGCCACTCCTGCGGGAGGCGGCAGGGTGGTCCGGTGAACGACCCCGGCGTCTTCCAGGCCGCGCAGTCGCGTGGTAAGCCGATTCGGTCCGAGGGCCGGGAGTATGTCGACGAGATCCTTGAAACGCTTGGGTCCCAGCAACAGCTCGCGCACGATCAACAGGGTCCAACGCTCGCCGAGAACGTCCATGGAACGGGCGAGCGGGCACATCTGGCCGTATGTCCTGGCGGTTGTCATGCTTCTACTGTACGGCTTGATAACTCTCCACTATAGGACTTGTACACCGGTGCCTAGCCTGACTCGCACGTGGCCCTCATCGTCGTATGCCCACTGCGTCTGCGAAGGCTTCGAGCTCACGGCGGATGTCGCCGGCGGGTTGGTACATGATCTCGGTGACGCCGTTCGCCGCCAGGTCATGGACCTTGGCCAGGACGTCGCCGGCTGTGCCGGTGAGGGTGACGTGCTCGACCAACGTGTGGGCGCCGGCGTTCCAGGCGGCGGTATCGGCGTCGTTCAGGTGCAGCAGGTGCCCGTTGTGCACCGCGAGGTGGCGCCGGCCCTCCGGTGTCTCCTGGAGCACGGCCAGCCACTCCAGCCCTCCGGGCAGCGCCTTGACGGCTTCCTCGCCGCCGAGTTCGTAGGAGACGTGGAACACCTGCGCCAGTCCGGGACCTGCGGCCGCGCGCAGTCTCTCACTGTTGAGGGGTTCCCCGTCTTCCAGCACCGACCCAAGGGTCAGGTAGGAGACTTTCTCAAACTCTCTGGCCTGCTCGGGGACGCCGCCGACGACGAACAGACCATCCCCGAGCGATGCGGCGATCTCCATGCCCTTGGGGCCGATCGCTCCGATGTAGACAGGGATGGTGTCCAGTGTGCCCGGGAGCGATTCGGCGGTGTGCAGCATACGGAGCGGGCCACCCTCCCACTCGGCCGTTTCGCCACGGAGAAGCGCGCGGAACGTCTTGACGTAGCGGGACAGGTACGCCCAGGAGACGGGCTGTTGCCCCATCGCCCGACGGCTGGTGTAGCCGGTGCCGAAGGCCACGGCGACCCGCCCGGGGGCCAGGCGTTCGAGCGCCGCCGCGCCGCTGGCGTTGACCATCGGGTGGCGCAGCGCCGGTACGAGAACGCCGGGCCCGAGCCCGATGCGGTGGGTGCGCTCGGCGGCCAGGGCCAGGCACATCCACACGTCGGGGCTCTGCTGCGGTGTGTCGTACAACCACGCACGCCGGTAGCCGAGTTCTTCGGCGATCCGGATGTGCTCCGGGGTTTCCAGCGTGGTCGCGAACGCCGCTGATACGTCAAGGCCCGCCGGACTCCGGCCGAAGGCAGCGGAGCCAGAAGAAGTGCTTGTCATGAGTGCTGCCTCAAGGTGTTCGGGAGTTCTGCGGCCGGGACATTGGCCAGCCGCAACTGTCCGTGGGCGATGAGCTTGCCGGTGTCGGCGCTGGTGACGGCCACCTGCCACAATTGCTGGCTGCGGCCCTGCTGGATCGCTTCGGCCAGCACCTGGACCGTCCCGGCGGTGATCGGCCGGATGAAGTCCGTGCTGTTGGCCACGCCTACGGCGACCTGGTCGCGATCGGCCACCGCCGCCGACGCACCGACGGTGGCGGCGGATTCCACGGCGGCCGTGTAGACCCCGCCGTGCACCACTCCCCAGGGTGTGTGGTGTTCGGCGCCCAGCAGCATCTCGCCCCGCACCCGTTTCTCCGCGACCTCGGTGAAGCGCAGCCCGACGGCCTCCACGAACGCGCTGCGGAACACGTCGAAGCCTGGCAAGGGCGCTCCGTCACGGCCGGCTGGCGCATTGGTTCTGGGCTGTGTCACCTGCCGCCCCTATTCGCTCGCCTGATTGGCGTCGCCTGCGGTCACCGCGGGCAAGGGAACTCCGAGGAGGCCGTGCGCGCCGTACCAGACAGGGCCGATGTTGAGCCGGTCGGGATAGCGGGTGGTGATCTCGTCGAAGAACTGCTGCGGGGTGGGCTTCTCGGCGAGCAGGCGCTGCGCGTCGCGCAGGTACTGGCGGGTCTCGTCGATGATGGCCGGATCGTCGGGCAGGTCACGATTCTTGTGTCCGGCGACCACGGAGCGGGGGTTGAGCGAGTCGAGGACGTCGAGCGCCGCCAGCCATGACTCGAAGCCGCCGCCAGGGGTCTCCAGCAGCATCTGGTGTACGCCGTTGTAGACGACGTCGCCTCCGACGATCAGGCCGATCGAGGGGACGTGCAGCACGGTCGTGTCGTCGGTGTCGGTGTGGCCGACCTCGACCGCCTCGATCCGGTGCCCCTCCAACGTGAACCCGTCCGCGGGGACCGGCCGGTAAACGAGTGGGGAGTCGGGAATGAGGCCGGGGAAGTCTGCGTCCCAGAACTGCTCGCGCCCTTGGATGTTGCGCCGCATGATCCCGATGGTGCCCTCGGTGGCATACGGAATGGCTCCGGGGAAGCGCTTCAGCAGTTCGCCGGTGCCGAACCAGTGGTCGCCATGGCCGTGCGTGGCGTAAATGTGGGTCAGGCGCTTGCCGGAGCGCTCGACCCAGTCTCCGACCTGCTGTGTCTGCTCGCGGGTGAACGGCGGGTCGACCAGCACGGCCTCCCGCTCCCCGAGGATCAGCGTCGACGCCAGAGGGGACGACACGATCGGACCGCCGTCAGGCAGCCGCTCAGGCCGCGCTCGCGGGACCCCGTCGCTGACGTACACGTCATATGTCAGTTCAGCCATGCTTGGTGTGTTCCTTTCGATACCCCGTGAGGCGCTGTGTCGTGTTGCCGGACTCACGGCCGACGCGCGACTGCTCGAAGGTGCTATCCGAGCGGTGCGAGGAATTCCCTGATCAGAGCCGCCACCTTGGTGGGCTCCTCGCAGGGAGACAGGTGGGCGACGCGCGGCAGCACCTTGAGTCGGGCGCCGACGATGCGGCCAACAAGATCATCGGAATGTGGAGCCTGCGGCAACGCCTTGTCCTCGGCGCCGGCGATCACCAGGGTGGGGACCGTGATCCGGTGCAGGACATCGACCACATCACTGCGGTCGCCCAACACCGACCGCGCGGCGCGGGCCAGCCCTGCGGTGTCGAGGCGGTTCACCCTTTCCACGAACTTGGAAACGAAGACGCTGTTGTGGCGGCGGGTGTGGTCGCTGAGCATCCCGGCCGCGACCAGCCGGCCCATGCCACCCGGAACTCCGGTCCGGATGAGTAGGGCGGTCATGCGGACTCTGAGGCGTTCGGGCAGGCCCACACCGCGGGCACTGGTGTTGGACAGGACCAGGGCGGTAACGCGCTGCGGCGCCATGAGAGCGACCCGCAGGGCCACAAAACCGCCCCACGACAGTCCTACTAGGGCAGCCCGGTCGACGGCTGCGTCGTCGAGCACCTGAAGCGCGGCCTCACCGCACTCCTCCATGGTGAACCGCCGCGTGACCGGCGCGCTGCCGCCCGTGCCGGGAGGGTCGACCAGCAGCGTCCGCCACCCGAGCTCGTGCAGGTCGGCCAGATGCGTGCCCCAACAGGTCTCGCCATCGCTGAACAAGCTCGGCCACAGCAGTGCCACGGGGCCGTCGGCGGGACCGGCATCCTGCACGCGGAGCGGGCCCAGCGTGGTCGATACGGTGAGAACACGAGTGGATGGTGTCGTCACAGGTGACGCTCCCACCAGTCCAGGGCGGCCCGGCTGCCGGGCTCGTAGCCGTCGAAGTAGATGCCGTAGTGGTCAATGCCGGGGATGACCTGGTAATCGACGACACCACCGGCAGTGTTCTTGATGATTTCCGCCGCGCGGGCCCCGTTGTCGGCGATGGGGAACATCTCCTCGTTGCCGGCGTCGATGATCAAGGTGGGGATCCGCAGCCGTTCGACTTGGGCGAGCGGGTTGAAGTGCGCCAGCTTCGCCAGGTACGGAGTACCCGTCATGTTCGGCCACGGATCGACGTTCTGGGGAATCGGGTCCGCGTCACCGCGGGCGGTGTCGATGGCACGCTTGCGGGCGAGTTGCGCGGCGGGTCCGCCCAGGGGGGCGATGGCGGCCACCTGCACGGCCAGTGCCTTGACGCGGGGGTCGTTGGCGGCCAGGTGTACGGCGATGCCTCCGCCGAAGCTGGTGCCCCACAGTCCGATGCGGGCGGGGTCGACGTTGGGCTCGCCCTCGATGTAGTCCAGCGCCGCGCGCAGATTCGCCGTCCAGGCGAACGGATCCACGAGGTCGCGGATGAACCGCACTTGGGCGTGTGCCTGGTTGCCTTCGTCGAGGTCAGGGGCGTCGCCGACCAACTGCAGCGGGGATCCCGAGTCGAACCAGCTGCCTTGTGTGAAGGTCAGGGTGATCATTCCGGCGGAGGCGAACAGGGCCGCGTAGCGTTCCGCGGTGAGTTTGCTCCCGCCCCAGCCGTGAGACAGCACGACGGCGGGCAGGGCGGCGTCGGTGCCGACCGCCGTCGGTCGGTACAGGTCCGCGTCGAGCGCGATGCCGTCGCTCCACACGGTGACCTTCTGCCGGCCCACGCCGTCGGGCATGATCAGTGGCGGATAGACCTTCTCAGCCACGACTCGCCTCTTCCAGAGCCGCTTCGACGGGCCACGCCTCAGCGAGGCTGTTCTTGTCGGTCGCCGCCGAGTGGATGCCTACCACACGCCAGCCCTTGTCGGACTTGGCCACGCTGAACTGCACCACCCAACGCTGGATCTCACTCTCGTCGGCACGGCGCCGCGACCAGATCACCTCGACCGCGGCACCGACGGTGTTGTAGACGAACACCCGCCGATCGGGCACCACGGTGTGGCTGTATCCCGCCTCCCGCAGAGGCGCGTAATTCATGTCCAGGAAAGCGAGCACGCTCGCATCGTCGAGGCACCAGAACGACTGTTCCAGCCCCGTGACGTGCAACGGAGTGCCCCAGTAGTCGTGAATGAACTCGGGTCCCTCGTCGGACGTGCCCGAGGCCACGGCGATCCAGCGCGGCAGATAGTCCTCGAAGAACCATTCCGTCACCTCGGCGCGAGTAGCGGCGAGTGGATTTTCAGACATATCGGCAGATTCCTTTCGGGAAGGACCGCAGGAGTCGACGGCCGTGCGCGGGTCGCGTGGGCAGCCACTGCGGCCAGGCCTGGCGCTCGACAGCGGGGGCCAACCCCTCAGCAGTTGCGCTCCGTTTCGGCGACACGGTCCACGGGGCACGAGCACTCTCCGAACCGGTGGCCGCGCACGGCACCGGCACCCAGGGAATGCCGTCCACCGAGTGGCCCCTTCGCCATGTCGAGGGACAGTAGCAGCGACTATATGGAATGTATAGCGCAAAGCACTCGCCCAGTTGTCTCCGACCGTGACAGTCGCCTACAGACGAGACCTTGCCGCGGAGCGCCACGGCCCACCTGCATGGGCAGTCCGTTGCGGGGGCTCCGCCCCAGGTCGCCGCTCGCCGACGAACCGGAGCCCACTGCCAGGTCAAAAGCGGCTTCGTCCAGCACAGGGCCCCCGTTACGGACCTCGGTTGATCACACCGCCAGGCAGTTCACCAGAAGAGCGGCCTTACGACTGGAGCACTAACCATCAGAGCCCGCCCCCGCCAGCCGGAGGGCGAAGTCTCCGTACCGCCAGACGATCGCGTCCTCGGCGAGTTCGCCGTCCTCGCGGTACCACGCCGCGACGCCCATACCGAGGTCGAGGATGGCGTAGGAGACCAGTCGCGCGGAGGCCACCTGAAAGCACCCCTCCGCGACGCCCGCGTCGACGATCGCGCGAAAGCCGGCTTCGTACTCCGCGCGCAAGGCAAGCACGTGACTGCGGTGCGGCTCGACGAGAGAGCGGATCTCACGGTTGCCGACGAAGGCTTCGAGCCGGTGCCGGGCGTGGTAGCGAACGTGCGCCTCGGTGGCCCTGCGAAGGCGTACCACCGGGTCACCGCCGCTGGTAATGGCTGCGCGGTGCGCGGCCAGGAGGTCCTCCATCGTGCCGATCATGATCCGGGCAAGCACGTCCTGCTTGGACGCGATGTGCTTGTACAGACTGGGGCCGCGGATACCCACCGCGCGTCCGATGTCAGACATCGTGGTCGCCTCGTAGCCGAGGCGCGTGAACAGTTCCAGCGCTGCGGCACGGATGTCGTTGGCTCGACTCACTCTCGCCTCCCCTTCAGGACTAACACACGATAGCCGACCTGCCATGGCTGTGACATGCACCATGGTGCGCATCACCAAGCGACCGCTTAGAGTCACGGCTAATTCTCATTAGCCAGATTGGGAGGCGCCATGGCAGTCGACCTCAGCCCCGACCCCGTCGCTGCGGACCTCGCGCGGCGCACCGCCGACTTCGTGCGCGAGGTGGTGATCCCTGTCGAGGAAAAGCACCACGGCGTCGCGCGCACCGAGAAGGTCCGGATCGGGCTGCAGCGGGCCGCGAAGGACGCGGGAGTGTTCGCGCCGCACGTCGGCACGGAGTTCGGGGGGCACGGGCTGGACATGCGGAGCAGGGCCGCCGTGTTCGAGGAGGCCGGGTACTCCCTGCTGGGTCCGCTGGCGCTGAACATCGCTGCCCCCGACGAGGGCAACATGCACATGCTGGAAGCCATCGCCACCGCCGAGCAGAAGGAGCGCTACCTGCGCCCGCTCGCGACCGGCGCCGTCCGGTCCTGCTTCGCGATGACGGAGCCGGCGCCAGGCGCGGGCTCCGACCCCAGCGCCCTGACGACCCGCGCGCAGCGCGTGCCCGGCGGTTGGCGCATCGACGGACACAAGTGGTTCATCACCGGCGCCGACGGCGCCGGGTTCGCGATCTGCATGGCCAGGACCTCGGGCGAACCCGGTGAGCAGGGCGGCGCGACCATGTTCCTGGTCGACGCCGACAACCCCGGCATGAAGATCGTGCGGCACATCGAGACGCTCGACGAGAGTCTCTACGGCGGTCACGTCGAGCTGCGCTTCGACAACTGCGTCGTACCGGACGAGGCGGTGCTCGGCGAGGTCGACCAGGGCTTCCGCTACGCACAGGTGCGGCTCGGGCCCGCCAGGACAACCCACTGCATGCGGTGGCTGGGCATTGCCCGCCGCGCGCAGGACATAGCCGTCGCCCGGGCCGCCGACCGTCGGCTGTTCGGCTCCCGGCTCGGCGATCTCGGCATGGTGCAGCAGATGATCGCCGACAACGAGATCGACATCGCCGCCGCCCGTGGACTGATCCTTCAGGCCTGCTGGGATCTCGACCAGGGCCGGTCGGCCTCGCAGTCCACCTCGATCGCCAAGGCCTTCAGCGCCGAAGCGGTGTGGCGGGTCGTGGACCGGTCGCTGCAGATCTGCGGCTCGCTCGGAGTGTCCGGCGACATCCTGCTCGCCCGCTTCCTGCGCGAGGTGAGGCCCTTCAGGATCTACGACGGCCCGTCCGAGACCCATCGCTGGGCCATCGCCCGCCGCGTGCTCCGCCGCCACACCGAGACGGCCGCACGATGACCGGCGCGTATCAGACCACCGTGGACGGCCTCGACCTGCCCGCTCTGGAACGGTTCTTCAGTGAGCACGTACCCCAGTTTCACGGACGGCTCACCGCCGAGCTGCTGCAGGGAGGACGGTCGAACCTGACCTACCTGGTCACCGACGGGCAGACGCGATGGGTTGTCCGCCGTCCTCCGCTCGGCGGGCTCACCCCCTCCGCGCACGACATGCAACGCGAGTACCGGGTGGTCGCCGCGCTGGCGGCCAGTGGCGTACCCGTGGCCCGTGCCGTGGCCATCGGGAGGGCAGACGACGCCCTGGGGGTGCCTTTCTCCGTGGTCGAACACGTCGACGGCAGGGTGATCCGGACCGTCGAGCAGCTGCACGCCCTGCCGGACAGCGAGATCGCGCGCTGCGCGTACGGCCTGGTCAACGTCCTCGCGCGCCTGCACGCCGTCGATCCCGGCGCCGTCGGGCTCACCGGATTCGGACGGCCGCAGGGCTACCTGACGCGCCAGGTCCAGCGCTGGTACGACCAGTGGCAACGCGTCCGAACCCGCGAACTCGTCGACATGGAACGCCTGTACGCCGGCCTCGCCGCCGCCTGTCCGGCGGAGAGCGGCGCGTCGATCGTGCACGGCGACTACCGCATCGACAACGCCATCCTCGACCACGGCGACCCTGCGATCGTGCGTGCGGTGGTCGACTGGGAGATGGCCACCCTCGGCGACCCCCTCGCCGACCTCGGTCTGCATCTCGTCTACACCGACCCGGTTTTCGCGCCCGTGCTCAACGGATCGGCCGCCTCCACCAGCGACCGCCTGCCCACTCCGGCCGACCTCGCCCAGCGCTACGCCGAGGCCAGCAACCGGGATCTCGGCGACCTCGGGTTCTACCTCGCGCTGGGCTACTTCAAGATCGCCGTCATCGCCGAGGGAATACACGCCCGCTTCCAGCAAGGGCTGACCCTCGGCACAGGATTCGACACAGTCGGGCAGGCCGTCGCGCCACTCACCGCCGCCGGACTTCGAGCACTGACACACCTGGAGCCACTATGAGCAACGTCCTCGACCTCTTCCGGCTCGACGGCAAGGTCGCCGTCGTCACCGGAGCGAGCTCCGGCCTCGGCGCCGGATTCGCTCGAGCGCTCGCGGAGGCCGGCGCCGACGTCGTCCTCGCCGCCCGCCGCGCCGACCGACTGACCGAAGTCGCAAAGCACGTACAGGACACCGGCCGCCGCGCCCTCACCGTCGCCACCGACATCGGCGATCCAGAGCAGTGCGAGGCGATGGCCCGCGCGGCATTCGACGAGTTCGGCCGCGTCGACATCCTGATCAACAACGCCGGCATCGGCACGGCCGTTCCCGCGTTGAAGGAGCGCCCGGAGGACTTCCGCAGCGTCATCGACATCAACCTCAACGGCGCCTACTGGGCGGCGCAGGCCTGCGGCCGGGTCATGGAGCCCGGCTCCAGCATCATCAACGTGGCCAGCGTGCTCGGGCTGATCAAGTCGTTTGCCCCGCAGGCTGCCTACGCCGCCAGCAAGGCCGGCCTCATCGGCCTCACCCGCGACCTCGCCCAGCAATGGACCGGACGCCGCGGCATCCGGGTCAATGCCATCGCACCGGGATACTTCGCCAGCGAGATGACCTCCCAGATTCCCGAGGAGCAGGTCATGACATTCATCAGGCAGAACAGTCCGATGGGCCGGCCGGGGCTGCAACGTGAGCTCGACGCCGCGATCGTCTTCCTCGCCGGCCCCGCCTCGTCCTACATCACCGGCACCACGCTCGCCGTTGACGGCGGCATGTCCGGTCACTGACGGGACGCCCGTCCAACTCGACGGCGGCTCAGGCCGCCGACGATGTTGGGCGGGCACATTCATGTACCAACGCCCGCGCTCACGGCCCCCGGACACCACACAACTGACGGGACCGGCGTACCGGTCCCGTCAGTTGCCCGCAGTGCGAGGGGGATCAGCCCACGATCGGCAGCCGCAGGGCCGCCGGGGCCGTCGCCGGGACGGCCGGGTTCTCCGGGGCCACGGGGGTAAGCCGTCGGTAGGGCTGCGACTGGGAGGGGCGCGGATCCGTCTCGCCCTTGTTGGGCCAGAACGAGAAAGCACGTTCCGCCTTGGCGGTGATGGTCAGCGAGGGGTTCACACCGAGGTTCGCCGTCAGCGCGGTCCCGTCCACGACGGACAGTCCCGGGTAGTTGAACACCCGGTGGTACGGGTCGATCACGCCGTCCTCCGGCGAGGTCCCGATCGGCGCACCGCCGAAGAAGTGCGCGGTCATCGGCCTGTTGAAGATCTCGCCCCACGTCCCGCCCGCAATGCCACGGATGTGCTCGGCCGCACGCAGATTCGCCTCGTGACCGGCCGGGATGAACGTCGGGTTCGGCGCGCCATGCCCCTGTTTCGAGGTGAATCTGCGGCGCCCGAACAGACCACGCTTGGTGTAAGTGGTGATCGAGTTGTCCAGACTCTGCATCACCAGCAGCAGCATCGATCGCTCACTCCACCGGTAGCCGTTGACCAGCAACGTCATCGACCTGACCGGCTCCCGCACGATGGTACGCAGCATTTGCAGCCAACGCGGCATGGGCAGCGAACCGTCGGTGGCAACGGTCTGCAGCAAACTCATCGAGTTGCTTCCCTTGCCGTACCGCACGGCCTGGATGTGCGTGTCGTCGTCCGGATGGATCGACGACGTGACCGACACGCCCCGGGTGAAGTCTGATCCGGGGTCGACCGCCGACCGGCTGACGGCGATGATCGCCTCCGAGTTCGTGCGGGTCAGCTCCCCCAATCGCGGGGAAAGATCCGGCAATACGTCGTCGTCCCGCATCCGGTGCAACAAGCGTTGCGTCCCCCAGGTGCCGGCGGCCAGGACGACCTGGTTCGCCGTCAGACTGCGCCGGAAGCGGCGTGACCGCCGGCCCGTCCGGTGGACGTCCACCTCGAAGGACCCGTCGGATCGGGGCCGTACCGCGTCCACAGTGGTCAGCGGCATGACCGTCGCACCGGCGCGCTCCGCGATGTAGAGGTAGTTCTTGACCAGAGTGTTCTTAGCGCCGACCCGGCACCCCGTCATGCAGGAGCCGCACTCGGTGCACCCGGTGCGCCGGGGCCCGACGCCGCCGAAGAAGGGGTCGTCGGCGGCTTTGCCAGGCTCGCCGAAATGCACTGCGACCGGGGCCGGTTGGTAGGAGTCCGCCACGCCCATGTCGGTCGCGACTTTGAGCATCACCTTGTCGCAGGCGGTCGTGGTCGGGTTGGTGACCACCCCCAGCATGCGGCCGGCCTGGTCGTAGTAGGGCGCCAGTTCCGACTCCCAGTCGGTGATGTGCGCCCACTGCCGGTCCACATAGAACGGCTTGGGCGGCTGATACAGGGCGTTGGCGTAGACGAGTGAACCGCCGCCGACGCCGGCGCCCGCGTTCACGATGACGTCCTTGAGCGGGTGGATGCGCTGGATGCCGAAGCAGCCGAGCGCGGGCGCCCACAGGTAGCGTCGGAGGTCCCATGACGTCTTGGCGAACTCGTCGTCGGCGAACCGGCGGCCCGCCTCGATCACGGCGACCCGGTAGCCCTTCTCCGTGAGCCTGAGGGCCGCGACACTTCCCCCGAATCCCGAACCGACAACTATCACGTCGTAGTCAGATTCACTGGCCGTAGGGGATGTCATGAGAGCTGCCTCCGGTCCCCGATCCCCGTCCACCGCGTCAGCCCGGCGGGAACGACGAGGCCAAGGGTGGTGAACAGGTCGGCGAGTTTACCGTCCAGATATACGCCGACCTCGGTGATTTCCGGATCGTCGAAACTCGAGAAGCGGGTGCTGGGCTGATCAACGGAGAACCACAACCGGTCGTCGTGGTCCTCGTAGATGGTGGTGCGCAGGGGCGCGTAGAGCATGACCCCAGGGTTGTGGCGATACATGCGCTCGGCAATAGTGTGGTTGCCCATGAGGTAGGCAGTGCAGCGGGTCGCGTGCCCAGCCACTCGCATCATCAGGTCGGTCTCGCCACGCCAGTACAGCAGGAAATCGTGCGGGGCTTGCTGAGCGGTTATCCGGCGGATCGTGGCCCAGTCGGTGCGGTCCGGATCGAGATCACCGAAGTGGCTCGGGTCGAAGGAAGGAACCGCCTGCTCGTAGCGCTGACGAAATTCCTCGAACGGCAGGTCGACCGCGATTTCGAGTCGGCGCACTCGATTGATGACAACGCGCGTCCGACCGGTCACCGCTCATCTCCCGGCATGATGGATCCGGACGGCGACCACTCGGTAGTGTCGATCATCGAGTAGTTCTCATCGTGCTTGTCGAGTCGCTGCATTCGGCGACCGTCGAACCGTGCGAGGGTTTCGCTGTCCAGGGGCGGGACAAACGCGTTGTTCACCACCGTGTATTCGGCGGCCAGCCGACCGATCGGCGCGACAGCACCGGTGTCGATCCGCCCGTTGGGCAGGTAGAGGTCATCGCGGATATAGAACTGCACAACCCGCCCCACCACGAGGTGGTTGATTTTGTCCGCTGCGGGGACAATCATTTCAACTACGCACTCAAACGCAATCGGGGCGCCCTCGATACGAGGTGGTTTCACGGCGGAGCTGGGCACCTTCTTCACCCCGACCATGTCGAACTCGTCCTCATCGGGTTCGAATTCGCGCGCGCTGAGATGCAGGGGAAGTGCCTGCGGCAGAGTAGCCAGGTGGGTCACGAATTCGCCGGTGTCGCGCATGTTCACAAAGCTGTCTTTGAGCGTGACGCCGTCGGACCGGGGCTGAATAGACAATGAAACCATAGGGGGCTTACGGCCCACCACGGTGAAGAACGAGATCGGCGCCAGGTTTCCGACCCCATCTTCCGACAGAGTGCTGACCCATGCAATGGGTCGTGGAATGACGCTGCCGATCAGCAATTTGTACGCTGCTTCGGCCGTGAGATTCTCGGCGTCGATGTACATTCGGTCATCCCTTCAGCGAACTGGGTCGACTGATCAGCCTCGGCCCCGTTGCCATGCGTACGTAGATCGAGCAATCCGGTTTATTGAGGCGTGCGGTGCCAGAGCATGAAGTCAACTCAGTCGAGCCGACGATTTCCGGCATGCGATTCGTGTCTGCACACGATCCTGCGAACGATCAGAGCGACCTGGCGCCCTGTCACTGCGTCGAGCCGACCCGGACATCCAACCGGAGTTGGTCCCGGAGGGCACCGCCTCGGCAGCTGACATTGCTTCAACGGCCACCACCCACCAGACGGCGCGGACCAGCACCCGCACGTCGCGCACGCGACCAGCGCATGCGGTCACCCTTCCCAGGCCACCTGGCCCGCCGACCTCTCGCAGACTCCCTGCGCGAGATGCGGACGCAGCCGCAGCCCACAGCCCCGCAAGCGACTCCCTCGTCATGACCGAAGACGCTAGCAGGCACTATAAGAAAGGTATAGCTCTGATCGTGTCAAGGCTTCGGCGATCACAGCCACAGAGGCCCGCTCGGCGCCCCATGCATGGATGGCGTCCACCGGCGACCGAGTTCGCCGCGAGGCCACATCGACACCCCGGCCCCGGCCCCCCGGCCGAACTCGGCCTCGGCCTTGACATCGCCATGGCGGACACCGCGAGCTCCCTACAACGGCAAGGCCGCGTTCCAACGGCACGGTGAGCTGCGCCAAGCCGGTGCAGGTGACCGTCACGGGCAACGTCACCCAGGTGAAGAAGCGCGACCTCATCCGGGGCTCCTACTCCACGTCGGTGTCCTGCACCCCGGGCGCTCCGGCCGCCTGGACCGGCACGGCCGTACCGACCGGCTCGGTCCCCTCCAGAAGGGGGCCTTCGAAGTCGAGGGCCGCGCGACGGCGACGGACCCGGACTATGCCCAGGCGGTCACGGTCAGCGAGACGGTGGATGTCCGCCTCACCCGGGTCTGAGCCACACGTCCTGCCGCACAGCCACACCGCCCGACCCGGGCCCTGTTTCTCCGGAGGAGCGAGGCTCGGGGCAGGTCGTGTCGCACCACCCGACCGGGCGCCCTGCCCTACCGGCACCAAACGGCCAGGTGCCGGCCGCCGACAGAGCCGGAACGACGGGGACCACCTGGCCGGTGATCCCCCATGAGGGTGCCCGTCGGGTCGAACTCAGTGGGCCGGTCTCACGACGTTCTTGAGTCACGCCGTCGGGGCGCGCGGCCGGAGGCCGGTGGGTGCCTGTTCGGTGTCCGGTCGTCCCAGGGGGCAACGGTTAGCCGGGGCTTCGACTTGTCGATCAGGCGCTCGACGGCAGAGGTCACTGTCCGGGGGCTGCGAAGGTGAGCAGGACGCGGCCGAACGGCCTGTCCTCCATCAGGTGGCGCTGGGCCTGCGCGGCCTGTTCGAGCGGGAAGACGGTGCCGATCGTCGGGCTGATGGTGCCTGCGGCGAGCCAGTCGAGCAGCGTGGTGATCGCGGCTCCGAGAACCGACGGCCTGAACAAGGCGAATTTGAAGCCTTGAACGTGGAGGGCCTTCCAGATCAGGTCGGTGACGTTGACGGATGCCTGCGTCCCGCCCGAGTAGCCGACGCTGACCAGCGTTCCGCTCCTCGCCAGGGACCCCAGGGCCTCGCCGGTCAGCGGGCCGCCGATCCCGTCGAGTACGACGTCCACACCCCGGCCGTCAGTCAGCCTCGCCACCCCCTCCCTCAGGGATTCCTGGGACAGGTCGATGACGTCGTAGCCGGCCTTGCGTCCGAGGACGGCCTTCTCCGTCGTGCTGGCGGTGGAGATGGCCGTGGCGGCACCGAGGACTCGGGCGACCTCCACCCCGCCGAAGCCGACGGATCCTCCGATGCCCGGAGCGAGCACGCTCTGCCCCGGCTGGAAGGAGACGAGTTCGGTGAGGGCGAGGTAGGCGGTGAGGTATCCGGCGCCGGTGACCAGGGCAGCCACGTCGAGGTCCGAAACGTCATCAGGCAGCGGAAGAAGGTGGGCCGGGTCGGCTTCGAGGTATTCGCGCCAAGTCCCGTCCTGGAGGGTGCCGTAACCGGGGCCAGCGATCAGTACGCGTGTGCCCTCGGGCAGTCCGGTGGTCCCCGGATCTTCCACTCGGCCCACTCCGACGCCGCCGGGGACGATCGGCAGGGGCTTGTGCAGTTCCGGAGCCATGTGGCCGGCGCGGATCGTGTTATCGAGGGGAGTGACGCCGGCAACCGTCATCCGGACCACTGCCGTTCCCTCGCCGGGGCGGGGGTCGGGAAGCTCGACCAAGGTGAGTTCGGAGTAGTCGCCGAATCGTTCGTAACGGATGCCTCGCATCGGGACTCCTTCTGCGCGATGTCGATGAGATGGAATGTAACTTAGTTGGTTACATTTGAAGGTTGAAGAAAAGCCCACAAGCGTGGGCTTGTTGATGGACGCCGGCCTCAGGAGGAGGCGAGGCTTTCGGCCAGCGCGTCGGCCACAGTGGTGTTGCGCAGTTCATCCCGCACAGCTTGTTCGACTCCTCCGTAGACGGCGTTCAGAGCCGACTGAATCCCGCGCCCCACCGGACACCGCTGGCTGGGCTCGCTGGCGTGCATCGCAAACATGCGCTCCGGTTCGAGTGCGTCGTAAACCTGCGCCAGAGAGACCGACTCGGCGGGGTGCGCGAGACTCCATCCGGCACCGTTCCCCCGCTGGACGGTGACCAGCCCGGCGTCGCGCAGCTGCCCCAGGATCCTGCGGATCACCACGGGGTTGGTGTTGACGCTTGCCGCGATCTGCTCAGACGTCACCACGTGGTGGTCGTCCCGTACCGCGAGGGCCATCCACGCCAAGATGTGCACGGCAACAGTGAACCGACTGTTGGCACTCATCACCTTCTCCAATCACAACCAACCTAGTTACATCTGGGGAACGCAGTCAAGTCACGGCTGTGCAGCGGCTAGAGAAGACAGACTGCTCACGACTCAACACGCAGCCCAGCCAGCCCGGTGGTCGACTCGCCGGCGTCGAGCAGATGGGTGCCGACAGCGCCGAGGGCGATAGCAGCGGTGGCGCCAACTCACCCTCACCCGCGGGCACACGTGCGCCCCTCGGCCATAACGGCGAGCGCGCCCTGGAGATCACCATCGACTACGCCAAGCAGCGGGTCCAGTTCGGCCGCCCTATCGGGTTCCTGCCAAGCGGCGATGCACCGGCTCGCCGACGCCTACGTGCTGGTGGAATCCGCCCGTTGAGCCGCGCTTCGCGCGGCTTTCGCCGTGGCCGCGGCCCCGTCCGGGTTGAGTCAGGAAGCTAACAAGTTGTGCGGCAAGGGTGATTCAAGGTCGCGAGCTGGGCCTTCCTCATACCTGATCGCCTACACCACGTGGCGGAACACCACCTTCGACGGCTTGCGAGTCCCGAAGTCTCGTTGGCGCTCAGTGACATGACCCACACATCTCCCAGACTGTTGACAGGCCATCACGGAGTCCATGATCCTCCTGGTCAGAACATGGCGCATCACGGCAACAGCGGCTTGTCGGTACGCGCACGCTTTCGCGAGGTCCGGCAGAAACCTCACGGTCCGTGCCCCACCCTTCCTCCGCGTTGATCCGCCAGGCCCCCGGCACAGCACCCTGTGCATCGAGTGGCACAGATGCGAGCAGCCCCCATGTGCTGCGTGCCGTGCTTCCTCTGGGCGCCACACCCGTTGGCCCTTGCTCCACCACCGTCATCCCGTTGTCGGCCGGATCCTCCTGCCGACCACGGACGCTACGCGCTGCGCCGTTACCCACCCTCAATGCCTGGAGATTCCGTGCATCCGCATTTCCCCCCGAATCCCCCTGGCAGCCCGCCAGCACCGCTCCAAACGCACAATGCCGGACGCTCACAACACGTCAACAGGCTCCGCGAGACCGCACATCGTGCGCAGCGCGATTTCCTGGTCGTCAACGGGATCCCCTTCGCTGTCGGCATCACGCTGTCCTGCTTCACCGACGTGCCCGCAGTGCAGGTGTACGGCAAACTCACCCTGGGGCTGGTGTGGGGCGTTCTGCAGTGCGCCCTGTTCATCGCCACTGCCTGGTTGTACGAGATGCGCAGTAGCCGGTTTGCCGATCCCCTCGAGCAGGCTCTGACCGCCGACGTACGCCACACCGATGTATCCGGTGTCTCCGATGTTGCCTCCGTCAACGGTTCCCGGTGGTGACCCGGTGACCATGGACATCCTGGGCTCGGCCGTACTCGACCCGATCGGTTCCGACGCGAGACGCCCCGTGATCATCGCCTTCCTCATCTTCATCGGAGCGGCGCTGCTGTGGCTCTTCACCCTCGCCACAGCGGAGGAGGAGGATCCAGAGAGGCTTTATGTCGCCAACCGGTCCCTCTCCCCAGTCATCAACGGATTCGCCATAGCCGGGGAACAGATCTCAGTCGTCACCCTTTTGGGGGTCTCCGGCGGTGTCGCGCTGTTCGGTTACGACGGGTTCACGTACGCCCTCGACTGCCTGATCATGCTCGGTGTGATGCTGCTCCTCGCGCAGAAGATACGCACCAGCGGTCGCTACACCCTCGGCGACCTCTTCGCCTTGCGGGCGTCAGGACCGGGGCCCCGCATCGCCGCTACCGCGGTGACGCTGGCCATCACTGTCCCTCTCATCGTGATCAACCTGCGTGTCGCCGGCACCAGTACGGCCCTCCTGATCGGCATGACGACCGACGGAGCGCAGGTGGTGTGCACGATCCTGATGGGCTGCCTCGTCGCCTGCTTCGCCGCAGTAGCTGGCCTGAGAGGCAACAGTTTCATGCACGTTGTCAAGGTTCCGCTGACCCTGACGGCGCTCGCGGTGATCACACTGCTGGCCGTCAGGAAATTCGACTGGGACCCTGGATCTCTGCTCTCGGCCGCGGTGGACAAGAGTATGGCGCCGGACGAATATCTCAAGCCGGGGTTCTGGCCCTACACGGCGAGTCTCGGCTCACTCAACACATTCGGCAGTCACATCGTCCTCATCCTCGGCATGGCCGTGATGCCTTACCAGATTCTACGGGTCAGCGCGTCCCGAACGGGCCGCACTGCACGGCGATCCATGAGCATCGCCACGGGACTGGTCGGCGCATTCGTTCTCCTGCTGATCACCACCGGCTTCGCATCAGCAGCCGTGGTGGGCGCGTCCGGTATCGGCGCAGTCGATGTCACTGGGCAGTCCTCCCCGATCCAGCTGGCCTCGGAGGTGCTCCAACACGGTTCGACGGGACGCATCGTGCTCATCACCGTCTTGGCATGCGTCGTGATCCTCACTGTGATCACGACGATGACCAGCGTGACCTTCGCTGCCGCCGTCTCCCTCAGCCACGATGTGTTCGCGCGTGGCAAGCGCCCCCGCACGGAAACCGGAGAGGTGCGGGCACTGCGCGTGGCCGCCGTCAGCGTGTGTGCGGTGGGCCTGTCACTGGCCGCTGTCATCCACCGTTATCCGATTGAATTCATGGCCGCCTTCTCGATCAGTGTTTCGGCTTCGTGCGTCTTCCCTGCATTGATCTACTCCTTCTTCTGGAGTCGCTTCAACCGTCGAGGACTACTGTGGTCCGTCTACGGAGGCCTACTGCTCTGCACCATCCTCACGGTCTTCTCGCCCATCGTCTCGGGGACCACGTTCGCGCTGTGGCCGCAAGCGAGTTTCGACTGGTACCCGTACCAGACCCCAGGTCTGATTTCCGTACCTGCAGCGTTCGCCCTGGGTTGGCTGGGCAGCATCACCTCGTCCCGAGAACCCCAAGTCGACTTCCGGCACGTACAACACGAAATCCTGACAGGACAGAGAGCCGGATGACCGGCCACGGATCCGTACCCGGAGAGGCGAGTGAGCTGACGGATGGCCCAAGGCAGTCGCCTCAGAACTGGGCACAGGCGCGCAGGTCGCATCAGCCGAGTGGGTACCGACAAGAACGATCGCGTGGCACGGGCATCTCGATGAACACGGCAGAAACCCGGGTCTTCGAAGTTGAGCGGTGTCCCTCGTCTCGGGCACTGACGTCGTGTCACGGTGCGTGACTGTCGTTATGGTGATCATCCCCTGGCCGCAGGGCGCCCGTGGGCCTGGGTGATTGAGCCCTCTCCACCGATGACCACTGACCCCGGCCAGTGAGGGAAAGTGGTCCGCACCCATGCCCCGAGGGGTTGTCGTCCCTACCGAGGACGGCAACCCCTACTCCGTGAGGAGATCAGAGCCTTCAATCCTCCCGTACGTGGCTCGTACCGGCCGGCACGCGGAGCGTGACCGTCCGCTGCTCCGGAAGGCCGACCACCTGGGAAGCCGAAGCCAGCTCGCGGGACAGTCGCTCCCCCTCGATGTCCACGTCGGGCAGAGCACGCTGAAGGAAGCGGGGGAGCCACCATGCCTTCGCACCGAGGATCGCCATGACGGCCGGCACGAGCGTCATCCGGACGACGAACGCGTCCAGGAGGACACCGATACCGAGGGCGAATCCCATGCCCTTGATGACCTGCATGTCGGCGAAGACGAACGAGCCGAAGACGGCGATCATGATAAGGGCAGCCGCGGTGACGACCTTCGAGCCGTGCCCGAACCCCCGGACCATGGCTTCGACGGGCGGCTGGCCGTGGGCGTGCTCCTCACGCATACGTGAGACGAGGAAGACCTCGTAGTCCATGGCCAGGCCGAACAGGATGCCGACGAGGAGCATCGGCAGGAAGCTGAGGACCGGACCGGTGTCCTTGATGCCGAGGAGGCCGGAGAGCCAACCCCACTGGAACACCGCCACCATGGCTCCCAGCGACGCGCCCAGCGACAGCAGGAAGCCCAGGGCCGCCTTCAACGGTACGGCGATCGCCCGGAAGACGACGAGCAACAGCGCCAGCGCCAGGCCCATCACGAGCAGGCAGTACACGGGCAGGGCGGAGGACAGCTTGTCAGCCACGTCGATGTTGACCGCCGTGGTGCCGGTGACGTTGATGTCCGTGTCAGTGCGCTCCTCGACCGAATCGCGAGCGTCGCGGATGTCTGCCAGGAGTTGCTTGGTCGCCTCCGACTCGGGGCCACTTTCAGGCGTGACGCTGACGAGGGCGGCGTCGCCGGACTTGGCTGGCACCACCGGGGAGACAGACGTCACGCCCGGGAGTTCCTTGGCCGTCGAAGAGATCTCTTCGACGGCAGTGCCGACCGTCTTCTTGCCTCCCTGGACCAACACAACGAGGGTGCCGCTGTACCCGGGACCAAAACCGTCGTCGACGAGCTTCTGGGCGCGGGACGCGGACGAGTCCGGGTCATCCGTGCCTCCGAGTCCGAGCCGCAGGTCAGCTGCCGGAACGGCCATGATCCCCAGGCCCAGGAGCGACACGATGAGCACGGTCCAGCGGCGCCGGGCCACCAGAGACGCCCAGCGCTCGCCCGCGTTCGGCCGAGCCTGGGCCCGGGAGCGCCGGGCCGCGCGCTCCGTGGCGCGGCGCAGGGCGGGAACAGTGCTGCTTGCGATACTCCGTCCCATCAACGCGAGTACGGCCGGAAGAAGAGTGACGGCGAGAAGCACGGACACCACCACGGTCGCGGCCGCGCCCAGACCCATGATCGTGAGGAAGGGTATGTTCACCACGGAGAGCGCGGCCAGCGCGATCACGACCGTGGCGCCGGCGAACACCACCGCGCCACCGGCTGTTCCGGTCGCGAGGCCGGCCGACTCTTCGGGATCCATTCCCTCGCGGACCTGGATCTGGTGCCGGGACGCGATGAACAGGGCGTAGTCGATACCGACGGCGAGGCCGAGCATCACGGCGAGGATGATCGACGTGCTGTCCATCGTGACCACGCTCGTCAGCGACATCAAGGCCATGACGCCGACCGCGACGCCGAGGAGCGCGGTGGCCACCGGGATGATGGCGGCACGCAGGGAGCGGAAGACGAAGATCAGCACACCCAGGGCGATGAGCAGACCCACCACTTCGCCCGGGCCCATCACCTTGATCTCGACCTTGGAGAACGGGTCACCGCCGAGTTCCGCGGTCAGCCCGGCGCGCCGGGCCTCGGCGACGACGCTCTCAACGCGCTCGGACGTTGCCGCGGGGAGGGTACCGTCCTTCTTGGTGGAGAAGGTCAGCTGGGCTATGCCCGTCCTGCCGTCGGGCGACACCGTCCCGGCCTTGGCCTCGGGAGGGACGACCCCATCCACGCCCGCAATGTCCGCGGCCTCGCGGATCGTCCGTGTGACGGTCCGCCCAGTGTCCCCTTCCGTGAGGGTCGTCCCCGTGGGGGCGCGGAAGACGATCCTGGCGGTGACGCGGTCGTCCGCGGGGAACTCGGTCTCCACCACGTCCAGCGTGCGCTGGGCCTCGGTACCGGGAATGGTGGTCGAGGAGGTGAACGGTTTCATCAACCCGAGGGCGGCCACGGCTGCCACGAGAAGCAGAACGGACCAGGCGCCGATGACGGACCATTTACGCCGATAGGCGAAACGGCCCAGGCGGTACAAGAACGTGGACACGCTGAGACTCCCGATTGCCGGGGGACAGGGAACGTGCAGCGTCGAAAGCCGGTGCCTGCGACCGGCCGACCATCCCCGAGTGGGGCCTGCGCTCTCCACGTTAGGCACGGCCGAGGGACTTCCACGCCGAACGGCCTCTCAGCGAGGGGGGGTTCACATGGAACTCCCATGGAACGCCGCCCGTCGACAGGCCATGGTCGAATGGAAACGCCGTGGCCCCTGGGCCTGGCACGTGAACAGGAGAGAACCATCCGCATGACCGACGTGACCTCCCACGAGACCGGAGCTGTCCCACCGAAGCTTGGGCGGTTGCTCCTGGTGGACGACGAACCGGCGATCCTCGATACGGTCGGTCGCTTTCTGAAGTTCATCGGGTATGAGGTGCGGACAGCCTCGGCTGTGCGCGAGGCCTTGGCAGAGGCACGCGACTTCCTGCCAGAGCTGATCTTGCTGGACGTGATGCTTCCGGACGGAGACGGCTTCGAGGTGATGCGTCGCCTGCGCGCCGACGGTGTGCCGCACGCGGTCATCTTCCTCACTGCCCGGGACACCCGTGCGGACTTGGTCAAGGGCCTCACCGCCGGCGGGGACGACTACGTCACCAAGCCTTTCGGGCTCGACGAGGTCGCCGCTCGCATCAGCGCGGTCCTGCGCCGTACCCGGCGTGCCGAGCACAACGACCGGATGCTGCGCGTGGCCGACCTCGAACTCGACACCGCCACCTACTCGGTGCGCCGCGCAGGAACTCTCGTCGACCTCTCCCCCACCGAGTTCCGCCTCCTGCGCTATCTGATGCTGCACAGCGGCCGGGTCGTGCCGCGAGCCCGGCTCCTGGAGCATGTGTGGTCGTACGACTTCAACGGCGACGACACCGTGGTCGCCACTTATGTCAGTTACCTGCGCCGCAAACTGGATCCGCTCGGCCCGCCGCTGATCCACACCCAGCGCGGCATCGGCTACAGCATCCAGGACCGGGACCCCCGTTGCTGAGCCGCCCCGGCCGGTGGCCGCTGCGTACCCGGCTCAGCGCACTCGTCACCACCCTGTGCGCGTTCGCCGTGGCCGCCACCGCGATCACTGCGGCGGTCAGTCAGGACCTCACCGTGATCGTGGCCGTCGAGCTGACCGGGCTGGGCGTGGTGGCGCTGGTGAGCACTGCTGTCGTACGCCGTGAACTGCACCCTTTGGAGCGGGTGGCGGACGCCGCCGATGCCATCGCGGCCGGCGATCTCGGTAGGCAGCTCACCGAGGCCACCGCTCCGACCACAGAGGTCGGCCGGCTCACCGAAGCTCTCAACCACATGCTCGAACAGATCCAGGCGGCCCTCGCGGCGCGCGAGGAGTCCGAGGAACGGATGCGGCAGTTCGTTGCCGACGCCTCACACGAACTCCGCACCCCCCTGCAGTCCCTGCGGGGCTACGCCGAGCTGTACCAGCAGGGCGCACTCCCGGACAAGGCGGCCACCGACGAGGCAGTGGCCCGCATGCTCGCGGAGATACATCGCATGGCGCGACTCGTCGAATCCCTGCTGATGCTGGCTCGTTTCGACGAAACGGACGAGGCGGAACTCGAACTGGTCGACTTCAGCCGGATCGTCGTCGACTCCTGCCGCGACGCTGCCGCGGTCGAACCCGCGCGCCCCCGTGAGACGCGCATCGAGCCGGGCGTGACCGTGCGGGGTGACGAGGCGCAGTTGCGAGGACTGCTCGCAAATCTGCTGGGCAACATCCGTATGCACACCGCCGAAGACACCCCGTACCTGGTCGAGCTTGGAACGACCGGTATCGAGGTGCTGCTCCGCGTCGAGGACGGAGGGCCAGGCATCCCCGGGGAGGCCATCGCGCACGTCTTCGACCGCTTCTACCGCGCCGACAAGAGCCGCAGCCGTGGCCGCGGCGGCAGCGGGCTCGGGCTGGCCATCGTCGCCGCCATCACGGAACTGCACAGCGGCAGGGTGCATCTCGAAAGCGTGCCCGGCCGCGGCACCCGCGTGTCCATCTCGCTGCCCCTTCCGCAGCCGGCGACTCCGTCGGGCGGCCTGTAAGGAGTTCCAGGCACGTATCGAGGGCCTCGGCGGGCATGGCGCGAAGTCCTCTCGCGGAACTGGTGGTTCGCCGACACGAGCGCATATGCGGCCTTCAGCAGGACGGTTCGAGAATGACGACCGGGATCTCGCGTTCTGTCTTGCTCTGGTAGGTCTCGTAGTCGGGCCAGGTCTCCACGGCCAGCGCCCACCAGGCTTCTCGCTCCTTACCCTCCGCCTGGCGTGCGACGTATTCGCGGACGTCCCCGCCGTCCCGCAACGAGACGTGCGGGTCGGCCAAGATATTGCGGTACCAGGACGGGTTCGTCGGCGCTCCGCCCTGTGAGGCGACTACGGCGTAGCAGGTGCCGTCAGTGACACGCATCAGCGGTGTCTTTCTGATTTTCCCGGATTTAGCGCCCTTGGTCGTGAGAATGACGACGGGGCGGTCCTGCAAGGTGCCGCCGTCCGCGCCGTCGGTGCGTTCGTAGCGCTCCACCTGCTCGGCGATCCAGCTCGCGGGGCTCGGTTCGTACGCGCCGGTCAATGACATCGAGATTCCTTTCATTGCGGGGATACAGCCGCGAGGTGCATCTTCAGCGACAGCCGTGTATCCACGGCCTTCTCTCGCGGCAGGGACGTCCGTATGCCCAGTGCCTTGCGCAGGACGAGGAAGTCGGCGGGGTTGTTGACGCACTCGACGGCGACCAGGTGTTCGCCGCGGTACCGCAGTACGGTCGTCCGCCCAAGTCGGGTGTCCTCCCGGATCACGGTGTCGTCGTCCACGCGGGCCAGCCCGGCGATCTGGAGTTTCAGCGCCCCCTGGTCGGACCAGAACCACGGCACGCTCCGGTAGGGCCGGGCATGGCCGGCGAGGGTGGCGGCGGCCGCTCTGGCCTGCTCGACGGCGTTGTCGATGCTCTCCAACCGCAGGCGTGGCGCGGGCTGCGGCGCCGGGGACGGATCGGGCAGGTTCGCGCAGTCGCCGACGGCCAGGGTGTGGTCGTCGGAGGTGAGCGAGTACTCATCCACGACGATCCCGTTGTCGCAGCGGAGGCCGGCGGCGCGAGCGAGTTCGTCCCGGGGCCGCGCACCCACGCCGACGAGGACGAGTTGGGCGGGCAACTCCCGGCCGTCCTCCAGCTCCACCGCGCTGACCGTCCCCCCGTCGCCGCACAGCTTCCGGGGACGCACGCCGGTGAGTATCCGTACCCCGGCCACGCTGTGAGCGGCTTCGACGACGTCGGCTGTGGCTTTGCTGACGACCCGGTTCATCAACGCGGGCGCGGCCTCCACCACGGTGGTCCTCACGCCTGCCGCGGTCGCGGTGGCAGCCACCTCGAGACCGACGAATCCACCGCCGATCACGACGAGGTCGGTGACGTTCGTCAGCCGCCGCGCGAGGATCTCGGCGTCTCGGACGTCGCGGAGCATGAGGACTCCGTCGAGGTCGGCACCATCGATCTGCAGCGATCGCGGTTGCGCGCCGGTCGCCAGAACCAGGCGGTCGAACGCCCAGTGCCGTCCCGAGGCTGAGGTCGCCGTGCCGGCTCCCCCACCGGTCCAGTGCAGCTGGGTGACGTGCTCGTCCAGTACGAGATCGATCTGCTGCTGCGCGTAGAACGCAGGAGTGCGCAGAGCGAGTGAATCGATCGCGGCCTCGCCTTTCAGAAAAGCCTTGGACAGCGGTGGACGCTCGTACGGGGCGTGGCGTTCCTGCCCGATCAGGGTGATGGGGCCGTCCCAGCCGAGTTCGCGGGCGCTGCCCGCCACCTGAACACCGGCTTGACCCGCCCCGACGACGAGCAGTCGCGCTCCTCCGCTCACAGCTGCGCTTCCGGGACGGTCACGTGGACCTCCTGGCCGTCCCCCAGGACGAGCTGGCACGACAGTCGCGAGCTGTCCTCGCGTTCGGTGGCAGCGCAGTCGAGCATCTCGTCCTCGTCCTCGCTGACCGGTGCGAAGTCGTCGGTGTTCTCCTCGGCCAGGAACACATGGCAGGTCGCACACGACAGCGAGCCGCCGCACTGTCCCAGGATTCCGCTGACCGCGTTACGGACGGCAGTCTGCATGACCGAGTCACCGGCAACGGCCTCCACAACCGTCTCGGAGCCGTCGGGCTGGGTGTAGAACACTTTGGGCACCGGGATCACCAAGTGACCGGAAGGTCGGTCATCGGCTGGGTGAGGACGTCACGGCGGATCACCGGATCGCCGGCCTGCCGGAGCGTCGGGATGCGTTTGAAGATCTCGGCCATCCCGACCTGCATCTCCATGCGGGCCAGGGGCGCGCCCAGGCAGTGGTGCAGACCGTGGCTGAGCATGAGGTGCGGGTTGTCCTTGCGGGTGATGTCGAACCGGTCCGGGTCCGTCACCACAGCGGGATCGTGGTTCGCGGCACCCGGATCGATGCTGACCGCCTCGCCCTTGGCGATCAACTGGCCGTCGACGACGACGTCCTCGGTCGCGACGAACGGCACCAGGCCGCCACCGCCGCCCACCGGACCTCCGACCGCGAACGCCCCGTGCCGGAGCACCTCCTCGGCCGCGGTCGGGGCCAAGCCGTCGGGGTCGGCCAGGAACAGTTCACGCTGCTCGTCAGAGTGCAGCAGTGACATCACGCCGGTGGTCAGGAAGTTGGCGGTGTTGTCGAACCCTCCGACGATCAGGATGAACGCGATCGGCAGGATCTCCGCGTCGGTCAGGGTTTCGTCCTTCTCGCGCGCGTGGGCGAGGGAGCTGAGCAGGTCGTCCCGCGGCTCTGCCCGTCGCTGGGCGATCAGGTCGGTCATGTAGGCCGCCAGCTCGCTCATGTCCTCGGCGATTTCTTGCTCGGTCCTGCCTGCCACCGCCATCGTGGAGGAGCTCCAGCGCTCGAACTTCTCCCGGTCGGCGGACGGCACACCGAGGAGCGAGCTGAGCATCTCGACGGGCAGCGGCACGGAGTACTCGGCGACCAAATTGCGGACGCCGCCGCGGGCAAGCATGCCGTCGATCAGCTCTCCTGCGAAGGCTGCGGCCGAAGCCCGCATGTCGCGCACCCGCCGCGGGGAGATCGCCTTCTGGACCAGCCTGCGCAGCTTCGTGTGTTGGGGCGGGTCTTCGAACTGCAGCGTGGTGCGCAGAAAGTCGGGGAACGGCACGTAGAACGGGACGACGCGTTCCCCGGTCCGGAAGGACTCGCGGACGAACCGCCGATCGGTGAGAATCGCGCGGGCCGCGCGGTTGCGGTGCACGATCCACACGTCACCGCCGTACGGCATGGTGAGCTTGGTCATCGGCCGGTCGGCCATCAGCCGCTTCAGGTGCTCGACGGCCTCCTCGGGAGGTAGCGGCGCGAACGGGAATTCGGTTCCCGTGGTGACGGTCTCGGTCATCGTCTTCTCCAGGCGGGGGTCAGGTGATGTGGGGCTGCGGGACAGCGACGACCGCGGGCTGGGCGTCCGGGGTGATGGCGATGATCTCGTCGAAGCGCTCGGCCACGGTCTCGACGGTCAGGGCGGGGTCGTGGATACCCGCAGTGGTGAGCACAGCCATGCGGCTCACCGCACCGCCCGCGGCGTTGAAGACTTCGCCGGTCACCTGACAGGCGGGGTGAACGAGGAAAGCCGCCACCGGCGCGACGTGTTCGGGCAGCAGCTGAGTGCGCAAATAGGCCATGACCTCCGGTGACAAAGAGTCGGCGGAGTTCTCGGCCATGCGGGTACCGGCGCCCGGTGCTATGGCGTTGACCAGGATGCCGTGTTCGGCGCCTTCGATGGAAAGGTTGCGGGTGAGTGAGAACACGGCACCCTTGGAGCTGCCGTAGTGCGTCATCAGCGGGTTGCCGAGCATGGCGGCCGAGACGGTGTTGACCACCCGCCCGCTGCCGGATTCGATCAGGTGCGGCCACGCCGCCCGGCAGACGTGCAGGGAACCGAAGAAGTGCACGTCGAGGTGGCGCTGATACTCCTCGGCGCCGATCTCGTCGAAATGTCCGGTGCGGACGATCCCGGCGTTGTTCACCACCGCGTCGAGCCGGCCGAACTCCTCGACCGCCGCGTGCACGACGGCCCCCGCGCCGGCTTCGGTGGAGACGTCGGCCCGCACGGCCACGGCCCGTCCGCCGGCGGCCCGGATCTCGGCGACGACGTCCGTGGCGGGGTCGTCACCGTCCACTCCGGACCCGTCGACGCGAGCACCGAAGTCGGCGACGACGACGGACGCGCCCCGGGCGGCCAGCAACAAGGCGTGCGCGCGGCCGATGCCGCGCCCGGCTCCGGTCACCACAACGACGCGGCCGGTGAAGGACAACTTGTCCACAGAAGAACTCCCAATCGTTTCAAGGGCGGTTGTTGCCGCCACTCGCGCGAACCCCGGCCGTCCACACCGTGCCGTTGCGGTTGCGTCGCGATTCTTCGAAGTCCATGACGTCGAGCCCGGCGCAGACGAACAGGGTGCGCCGGTCCGGGCCCCCGAGGACGCAGGCCGGGGGCAATGCCTGCCCGGCGTCGAAGCGGACGATGTCGGTGATCGCCCCGCCCTCGACGAGGCGAGCCACGGCCGGGACGGCCGGCAGCCCGGCCCAGACGCCACCGTCGTCGTCGAGACAGATGCCGTCGGGCAGAGAGGGCGTGGAGGCGAAGACCCGTCGGCCGCTGAGGTGACCGTGCTCGTCGCGGTCGAGGACCGTGATCCGGTTGGCGAACGCCTCCGCGGTCACCACCCGGCTTCCGTCGGCGCTGACCGCGATCCCGTTGGCACCGGCGAAGCCACCCAGTTCGGTGAGCGCGCGGGCAGAGCCGTCCGGTTCCACGACGAGCAGGTCGGAGTCCTTCGGTGCTTCCCCCTCGAAGAGCTCGAAGCCGAGCTGGGTGACGTACGCACGGCCGTCGGCATCGACGACCATGTCGTTGATCGGGCCGGTGGCGAGCTCGCGCAGATCGGCGTGTTCGACGAGGTGCTCGCCGTCGAAGGCCAGGACGAGCCGCTCGTGCATCGAGGTGACGATGAGCCTGCCGTCGGGCAGCCAGCCGAATCCGCCCGGAATGACCTCGGTGCCATTGACGGACGTACGCGCGGCGAGGTCGACCATGGTCTCCGGATTACCCGCCGCATCCAGTCGAACGATCCGGTGGGTGTACATGTCGCTGAACCAGAACGCGCCGTCGTGCCACCGCGGGCACTCGGCCCACGTGTAGCCACGCGACAGCTCGTGCGGGGCGATCTCGAGCGCGTCGGCGAAGGGGTCGACGGCGGTGTCGGTCATGAGACCTCCAGAGGATCGGAACGGAAGCGGGCTCGGAGCAGCGCGCCGATGTCGGCGATCGCGAGCCGCCCCTTGGCCAGATAGGCGGCCTGCAGCAGGAATCCGTGATACGCGCCGGGATAGCGGGTCAGCGTGGTCAGCACCCCGGCTTCCCGGAGCCGGTTCGCGTACCGCTCGCCCCAGTCCCGGATCGGGTCGCAGTCGGCCGTCACGACGATCGCCGGCGGGAGGCCGCTGAGGTCCGTCGCGTAGGCGGGGATGCGGTAGGGACTGTCCGGGTGGCCTGTGCCGCTGTCGGCCATCTCGTTCAGATACATGACGTCATCGCGGGACAGAATCGGGGCGTCGGCGCACTGGATGATCGACCGGGCCCCCAAGTCCCTGTCGAGGCCTGGGTACACGAGGACCTGGCAGCTGATCGCGGGACCACCGCGGTCCCGCGCGGCGAGGGCCACGGCCGCGGCGAGGGTGCCGCCGGCGCTGTCGCCGACCACGGAGAGCCGATCCGGGTCGACGCGGAGCTCCGCGGCGTGCTCGGCGACCCACTGCGTCGCGGTGTAGGCGTCGTCGAACTGTGCCGGTGGCGGGGCGTCCGGCGCAAGGCGGTAGCCGACGGACACGACGGTGGCGCGGCTCGCGTCGGCCAGATTGCGGGCAACCGGCTCGAAGGAGTGGATCGTGCCCATGCACATGCCACCACCGTGGAAGTACACGAGCACGGGCGCCGGATCGTCCAGGACGGGTCTGTAGATCCGTACGGGGATGTCACCGTGCGGACCAGGGATTTCCCGGTCCTCCGTCTGTGCCATCTCGGGCAGCCCGGCGGGATGCCGCATCGCTTCGAGGGAGTCACGGATCGCGGCGATACCGCGCGTTCGCATCGGCGGCACGTCAGCCGTCGCAGCGGCGATGGCCGCGGCGTCGGGGTCCAGCGGGGGCAGGGACATCGTGCTCTCCGGGGATCAGTCGGTGGGGACGGTGAACTCGCCTGACGGCAGGAACGGAGCCCGCCGATGGATCAGCACGTCCGCCCTGGCTGCCATCGCGTCCCGCACAAAGCCCTGGGAAACCAGGTAGAACTCTCCGGCGGCAGCCTGGTCGAAGAAGGCTCGGGCCGCCTCGACCGGATCCATGGCCTGTTCCTTGACCTTGAGCATGGCGGCCCGGTGCTCCTCCGCCATGGTCACGTCGCCGAAGTCGACCGCGCCGGCGGACTCGAAGATGTTCGACGCCACCGCGCCGGGCAGGACGGCCTGGACGTGGATGTGGTCGGCATGTCCAGCAAGTTCGACGTCCTGGTGCAGGCATTCGGTGATCGCGAGCACGGCGTGTTTGCTCATGATGTAAGGCGCTTGAAGCGGACTCGCACCTACCCCGCCGACCGAGGAGAGGTTCCACACCCACGACTGCTGGGCATCGGCCATCAGTCGAGGCAGGAAGGCCTTGATGCCGTGGAAAACGCCGTTGATGTTGATCGCCACGAGGCGGTCCCAATTGGCGACGGGGGTGTCCCACAGGTAGCCGAACTGCTCCACCCCGGCGTTGTTCACCAACAGGGTCACGGGCCCGGCATGGGTGGCCGCCTGCTCGGCCAGCCGCTCGAGCGCCGCCGGGTCGCGCACGTCGCAGACGACGTCGACAGCCCTCGCGCCGCTCTGTTGAAGTTCGGTGCGCAACACGGCGATCGCCGCGGCGTCGATGTCGGCAAGCACGACCGTCATGCCGAGCTCGTGGGCGGCGTATCGGGCGATACCCGCACCGATGCCCGCGCCGGCCCCGGTGATGACGGCGACGCCGCCACCGAACAGCTCTTGCGCTGAGCTCATCGACGGGCCTCCTCACGTTCGGCGGCGATCTCGCGGACCGCTCGGACGACCGGGGCGAACGTCCTTTCCGGACTGACGACGGCGGGGGTGTCCATATCGTTGTGACAGATCGCGACGGCGAGCCGGTCACGCAGGTCTGCCCACGCGAGAGAGCCACCGGCTCCGGGGCTGTAGACGACATCGCGGTGGTCGCCCACCAGCGGGTCGGACGCACCCTCCTCACCACCGAGCCAGAAGCCGTTGGCACCGAACCACACCGGGATCGTGAGCACCTTGTCCGGGTCGTCCGCACCCGCACGGGGCCGGGTGAAGGTGGCGACCCGCTCTCGGGAAAGCAGCCGGACGCCATCGAGTTCGCCGCCCTCGGCGAGCATGGCGAAGATCCGCGCGACCGCCCGCGCGGTGGCGACCGCCCCCGCACCGGGGTCGACCGTCTGCAGCACCGTGCGCTGGTTGTGCACCTCGGATCCGGGGAACACCGCACGGGGGCTGATGTTGTGCTCGTCGACGATGGAGAAATCGTTGCCGCCATAGAGTGTGGCGACACGAGGCAGGTCGGCGTCGGGGACACCGAGGTGAAAGTCCGTGACGCCGAGCGGTGCGCAGATCTCCTCCGCCACGAACCGGTCGAAGGGACGACGGGCGGGATCCGTGCGCCTCACCACTTCGCCCAGGACCCACCCCCAGACCAGAACGTGGTAGGCGTTCGCGGTACCCGGCTCGTGGATCGGCGTGAACTGGCCGATGCGGCGGGTCATCCAGTCCCAGTCCGCCATCAGGTCCGGTGTGACGCCGTCGGGCATCTGCGGGATGCCGGCGCGATGCGAGAGCGCCTGCTCGACGGTGACGGTGTCCTTGCCGTTCGCGCCGAACTCGGGCCAGTAGTGGGCGATCGGCGCCTGCAGGTCAATCAGCCCGCGCTCGGCCTGCAGATGTACAGCGGTCGCGGTGACGCCTTTGGTCACCGAGAACACCGGGAAGAGGGTGCGCTCGTCGGCTGGTGTGCCCTTCTCGGTGTCGGCAACACCGGCGACGGCGTCGACGATCAGCTCACCGCGGTGGTAGGCGGCAACCGCGATGCCCTTCTCCCCCAGTTCCCTCGCACGGTCGAGCGCCTTGAGGATGCGGGGATCGGCGTTCATCAGCCCTCCTGGGTGCGGATGGTTCGCCCGACGCTAAGCGGATGCGGGGCGCCGGCCTGCGTGATGTTCCGGTCAGTGGACGACTTCAGGTCGTGACTTCTCGCCGGGCGATGAGCCACTGGCCGTCCTCGCGCAGCAGTTCGTCGTGGTAGGAGCCGACGGCCAGGATCGCGGCCGGGGTGCCCTGGCTCACCAGCAGGAAGGAGGAGCGTGCCGTGGCTCGGTCGTGGTCGACATACACCTCCTGGTTGGTGATGACATGTCGGTTGCCCGAGTCCGGCCCGGCATGGCCGAGATCGCGCATCGACCCCAGGCCCGAAAGGACTTCCGCGCGGCCGCGCCAGGTTGCTCCGGGCATCGACCACTCGACGTCCGCGGTGAACAGGTCTCCGAGCTCCTCGAGCGCCCCTGCGTCGGCCAGACGCGCGAACGCGGCCAGAACGTTGGTGATCTCCATATCCCGAATGTGCCTCCGCTCGTGTCGTCGTGGGGTGCGACTGTCCACTCACCGGACGCTTTGCCGGTGGCCGGGCGATCGACGGGGCAGGGTGGTTCCATGACGAGTTCGGATCTTTCGGTTGTTCTGCGGGACCGCGTCGGATTGCTGGAACTGCGTCGGCCACCGGCGAATTTCTTCGACGAGAAGCTCATCGGGCAGCTCGTCGACGCCGCCCGCGAACTCGACGACGACCCGAGGTGCCGGGCCCTGGTCCTGGCGTCGACGGGCAAGCACTTCTGCGCGGGAGCGGACTTCGGTGCCGGTGGCGGGTTCGAGCAGGACCGGGTCGCGGTGTCGGAGCGGCTCTACCGGCGGGCGGTCCAGTTGTTCGAGATCGGCACACCGATGATCGCCGCCGTTCAGGGCGCGGCGGTCGGCGGTGGACTCGGTCTGGCCTGCGCGACGGACTTCCGCGTCGCGGACCGGTCGAGCCGGTTCGTCGCCAACTTCGCGATGCTGGGCTTCCACCACGGGTTCGGCTTGAGTGTGACGTTGCCCGACCTCGTCGGGCGGCAAGTCGCGGCCGATCTACTGATGACCGGCCGACGCGTGGGAGGGGAAGAGGCCGTCCGCATCGGACTGGCCGACCGGCTCTCGGAACCCGGCCTCCAGCGCGAGACCGCCCTGGAGTGGGCCCAGTCGCTGGCGGCGGCCGCACCGCTCGCAGTTCGGTCCATCCGCGCGACACTGAGGGCGGACATGGCAACGCGGGTCCGCGAGGCACTGGAACACGAACTCGTGGAACAGACACGGCTGTGGGCGACCCGCGACTGCGCCGAAGGCATCGAGGCAAGCCTGGAACGACGCACTCCGGTCTTCCACGGAGAATGATCTCGGCTGATCGCCCAGAGCGGGCGACCAGCCGACGCCCTCGCAATGTACGAGTCCGCGCGCAACGGATCGTGAATGGTGAGGCGCCTGGGAGAAGACCTCGCCGAGGACCGCCTCACGACCGCGTACAAGGTGGCCCGGCCGCCCCCTCAACGGTCCCCGAAGAGCACCTAGCGATTTTCCAGGCCAGGGAGAACGGCGAACCCTTCACCGTCGGCGAGCATCTAGAAGTCTGCTGAAAATCTCGCGTTCTGGCCCCGGCTCGGTGGAGTCGGGGCCAGTCTTGTAGGTATGCAGGGGGAATGGGCCGGGGAGATGGTCGGGCCGGATGTGTGGGAGACCTGCCGGGAGTTGATCCCGGCGGGGAGTGTGTTCGCGTTCCTCGCCGAGCATCGCGAGGTGCTGTTCCCACCAGGGATGTTCACCGACATGTACCCCTCGTCCAACGGCCGTCCGAGTCTGC
>NZ_JARAXP010000015.1:0-24068 GCF_033793965.1 Streptomyces sp. ME02-8801-2C
CGTCCTCCACCAGGCCTTCCCCGACAAGAGCATCACGAGCCTCGAGTCACTCCTGAAGACCACCGGCAAACCCATCACCTACACAGGGGCGACGACCCCGCGCATCGACCTCGCCAAGGCGCTCGGCCAGGGATCCGTCAACTTCGCCGACTTCAACTGCGACCGGATCGAGGACATCGCCGTCGCCGACCCGGAGGCCACCGTCGGCGGAGACGCCAAGGCCGGCCTCGTACGCGTCATCTACGGCGGCGGCAAGGGCACCCTCGAGCTCAACCAGGACCTGCCCACGGTGCCCGGCGCCGCCGAGGCCAACGACTTCTTCGGCGACGCGCTCGCCACCGTCGACTACGACAAGGACGGCTGCACCGAACTGGTGGCCGCCACCTCCCGCGAGGACGCCGGCACGGTGGCCGACGTCGGTGTCGTCGACATCATCTACGGCTCCGCAGCCGGTCTGGGCGCCGGAAAGGCGTCGGTCCGACTCGAACAGGGCACCGGTTCGGGTGCCATCCTGACCGCGGCGTCCGAGGCCGGGGACCGCATGGGTGCCGCCCTCGCCGCCGGTCTCACCACCGCCCAGGAGCCCTACCTGGTCATCGGATCTCCCGGTGAGGACATCGACGACAAGACGGATGCCGGTGGCGCGTTCTATCTGCGCGGCACCATCAACCGAGCGCTGGTCCAGGGGAAGACGGTGGGGTCCGACCTCGCCGAGGCGGGCGACAAGTTCGGCTCCTCGGTCGCCGCGACGCCCGAGCACGTGGTGATCGGGGCCCCGGGCGAGGGAGTCAAGCCCAGCCCGAGCCCCGCCGCCGCCGAGGTGGTCTCGGGCGCGGTCACGGTGCTGAGCCACGAGCTCAACAGCTCCGGAGTGCCCGCCTACCTGGGATCCGCTCACCAGGCAGAGGTCGGCAAACTCGTGAGCGCCGAGGTGGAGGCGGGCGACCAGTTCGGCGCCGCGGTCGCGGCCACCGAAGGCACGGTCACCATGGGCCCGCTCACACTGCGGGGTTCCTACGTCGCCATCGGCGCCCCCGGCGAGGACCTCACCTTCGACGGAGCCAACAAGGCCGACGCGGGACGGGTCGTCGTACTCAGCGTGGTCAAGGACCGCAACCCCGTGGTCCAGGAGGTCGGCGAATACCAGCAGGGTCCTGAAGACGTCATCGGCGCTCCCGAGGCCGGTGACCGGATGGGCGCGCAGGTGACGATGGCCACCCTCGGATCCGGGAGCACCACGGCCGCCAACCTCCGGATGGCCGTCGGAGTGCCGGGCGAGGACATCGGCTCGGTCGTGGACGCCGGCGCGGTGAGCGTCTTCTCCGTGATCGGGACGCCCGGCGCGAACGACAAGTGGATCGACGCGGGCAACAGCACCGGCATGCCGGGCACCCCGGGTACCTCGCAGAAGGCAGGCTCCAGCCTGCACAGCACGGCCACCCGCCTGTACATCGGGATGCCCTTCGGACCGGGCGCCTTCGGTGGCCTGTACGCGATGCCGTGGTCGAACGCCAACGGCGGCACCGTGCAGCCCGTCGTCTCCTATGTGCCCGGCGTCGGCGGGCTCCCCGGGGCCGGGCTGCGGTTCGGGACGGCGGCACGCTAGGCACAAACCCTCCGCGCAGTACCGAGCAGTGCAGTACCGAGCAGTGCACCAAAGGGTCATCCCGCGTTATGGGGGTGGCCCTTTGTGGTGTATGGGACGCGTGTACGATCGCGCTCTTCGGGCCGATTCTCGTGATGTGCCCGAACTGACAATCCCTAGGGGGGACTTGAGTGGGTATATCCCTGTCCGGTGAAGGCCGCCACAGACGCCGAGTGCGGATCGCCGTTCCCGCGGTCGCCGTCGGCCTCGCCGCCGCGGTCACCGGCGCGCTGCTGATGTCGTCCGCGAGCGCCGCCACCGTCCCGCCGAAGCCCACCGTCGCCCCGAGCCGCAGCGGTCCCAGCAACGCGGAGCTGGAGAAGCGTGTCGCGGACGCGGCCACCAGTGACAGCACCCTGGGCGGCGAGAAGACGGCGTCGACCGCCGGTACGGCCGCCGGCACCAAGCAGGCGAAGATCATCGGTGGTTCGACGACCACCATCTCGACCGCCCCGTTCATGGCCCAGCTCTGGTACTCCGACACCAAGGGCACCACCGCGACCGGCGACGACGTCAAGTTCTTCTGCGGCGGCACCGTCATCGCGCCGACGAAGATCCTCACCGCCTCGCACTGCGTCAAGGGCTACAACTGGAAGGCCCACGGTGTCGTCGTCACCGGCACGGCCACGCTGCCGGACGCCGAGGGGAAGACGAACGGGACCCTCTCGGGCGTCTGGCGCCAGTGGAACAACCCGGCGTACAACGCGACGACGTTCGACAACGACATCGCCGTGCTGACCCTCGACTACCCGGTCAAGGCCGCACCGCTGCGGATGACGACGTCCGGTGACACCACGTCGTACAAGCCGCTCACCAACGCCACCGTCTACGGCTGGGGGCGCACCAGCTCCACCACCCAGGCCACCTCGCAGACGCTGAAGACGGCCACGCTGCCCATCCAGTCCGACGCGACCTGCACGGCCAAGTACCGCAGCGGCTACGTCAAGGGGCACATGGTCTGCGCGGGCAAGCCCGCCACCGGCAGCGACACCGGGACCACCACCACCTGCAACGGCGACTCCGGCGGTCCGCTCGTGGTCGGCAGCAAGGTCGTGGGCGTCGTCTCCTGGGGTGTGACGAACTGCGTGGAGAAGGGCGCCTACAGCGTCTTCACCAAGGTCACCTCGTACGTCGGCGCCGTGTACCCGCGGGTCGAGGACGCGAACCTCAGCGGTGACCAGCTCGCCGACCTGTGGCTGCGCCGCGCCTCCACCAAGGTCGGCTACGAGCGGGACTCCAAGGGGACCAGCTTCGCCGCGAGCATCTCCTGGGGCAACTGGGACGGCGTCAACGTCGTCCTGCAGACCGACCTGAACCGGGACGACTACCAGGACCTGGTGCTCCGCGACAGCATCTCGGGCGCCGTCTACTGGATGCACTACGTGCCCAAGGCCGACGGCAGCGCCGGAACCTGGGCCACGAAGACGATCTTCGCCAACTGGAAGACCCGCACCCGCATCATCACCCCGGGCGATGTCACCGGCGACTACAAGCCCGACATCCTCTCGGTCGACTCCGGTGGCGCCCTGTGGGTCTACCCGGGCAACGGCGACGGCACCTTCGGGTCGCCGTTCAAGGTCTCCACCGGCTGGAACCAGTACAACTCGATCGTCGGCCACGGCGACTTCAACGGCGACGGCAAGGCCGACCTGCTCGCCCGCGCCAAGACCGGCTCGGCCGGCTACCTCATCAAGGGCAACGGCAGGTCCGGCACCCAGGCCTTCGCGGCCCGGGTCAGGGTGCGCACCTGGGACGCCTACAACACGCTGGTCACCCCCGGAGACGTGACCGGCGACGGAAAGGCCGACTTCCTGGCCCGTACGGTCGCCGGGAAGCTGTACCTCTACCCGGGCACCGGCAAGGGCACGAGCGAGATCTTCGGCACACCGAAGGTCGTCGGAACCGACTACAAGCAGTTCGACATCATCAGCTGAACCCGCAGGTGAGCGGGTTCTCCGGACAGCGTCCCGCCCGTTCGGTCATGGACTGTGCCCTTCGCCCTACGCGAAGGGCACAGTGCGTTGTGCAACCCTTTTTCCCTAATGACCGTCTGACTGACCGGTTACGACGGAAAAGGGAAGCACATGTCCGGCGAGAGCAATCCTCTTGATCCAGCGAGGCCGACGAAGCGGCGCAGCCGCCGCAAGCCCCGCAGCAGGCGCTCCAAGGCGCTCCTCGTCACCGCCTGGGTCGCCGCGGGCATCGTCGTGCTCGGCGGCACCGGCCTCGGATACGTGTACTTCAAGCTCAACGGCAACATCAAGAGCGTCGACATCAACCAGGTCCTCGGCACCGACCGCCCGACCAACGTCGACAACGGCTCCGAGGACATCCTCGTCCTGGGCTCCGACACCCGCTCCGGCGCCAACAGGAAGCTCGGCGGCGGCACCGACGACGGCAGCGCCCGCTCGGACACCGCGATGATCGTCCACGTGTACGAGGGCCACAAGAAGGCCAGCGTGGTCTCGATCCCCCGGGACACCCTCGTCGACCGTCCCCTGTGCACCGACGCCAAGGGCGTCACGCACGACGCGGCCTCCGGCGTGATGTTCAACTCGGCGTACTCCACGGGAGGCGCCGTCTGCGCGGTGAAGACCGTCGAGTCGCTCACCGGGATCCGGATGGACCACTACATCGAGGTCGACTTCACCGGCTTCCAGAAGCTCGTCGACGAGCTCGGCGGCGTCGAGATCACCACGACGAAGGACATCAGGGACTCCGACAGCCATCTGAACCTGAAGGCCGGCACCCACCGCCTCAACGGCTCCCAGGCCCTCGGCCTGGTCCGCACCCGCCACGGCGTGGGCGACGGCTCCGACCTCGGCCGCATCCAGCTCCAGCAGGCGTTCATCAAGGCCCTGGTCGACCAGATCAAGGACGTGGGCGTCCTGACGAACCCCAAGAAGCTCTTCGACCTGGCCGACACCGCGACCAAGGCGGTCACCACCGACTCGGACCTCGGCTCGGTCCGCTCCCTGACCTCCTTCGCCACAGGCCTCAAGAGCATCAGCTCCAGCCACATGACCATGATCACCATGCCGGTCGAGTACGACCGGGCGAACCCCAACAGGGTCGTGGTCGACGAGGACAAGGCAGAGCTGGTCTGGAACGCCCTGAAGGCGGACAAGCCGATCCCGGCAGTCGCGACCAAGGACACGGCAAGGGGCGACGCGGCAGGCGTGGTGACCCCCTCTTCCTGAAAAGAGGCGGCGGAGCCGCCCTTTTCAGGGGCGCGGGGAACTGCGCGACAAGCCACAACGCACCCGCAGACACAGCCACCGCACCCGCAGGGAATACCTGAGCCCAACCCCCGGTTTTGGGGGATGCGCCCAGTCCTGGCAGACTGGTACGTCGGCCCCGGTTCACGCTCCCGCATCCCGCGGAGGCGACCCGGAGCCCTCCCGAAACTAGGAGAACCCCTTGAAGCGCGAAGTCCACCCCGAGTACGTCGAGACGCAGGTCAGCTGCACCTGTGGCGCGTCGTTCACCACCCGCAGCACGATCACGAGCGGCACCATCCGCGCCGAGGTCTGCTCCGAGTGCCACCCGTTCTACACGGGCAAGCAGAAGATCCTCGACACCGGTGGCCGTGTGGCCCGCTTCGAGGCCCGCTTCGGCAAGGCCGCTGCCGGCTCCAAGAAGTAGCGAGGCACCAGCGCCGGTCCACGGTCGCCCTCCGGGGCGTACCTGGACCGGCGTTTTTGGTCGCCCGACTTCCCCCGCGTACAGAACGTACAGACGTTTTTCAGGAGCCCCCATGTTCGAGGCCGTCGAGGATCTGCTCACCGAGCACGCCGACCTGGAGAAGCAGCTCGCCGACCCGTCGGTCCACGCCGACCAGGCCAACGCGCGCAAGCTCAACAAGCGCTACGCCGAGCTGACCCCGATCGTCGCGACGTACCGCTCCTGGAAACAGACCGGGGACGACATCGGCACGGCGAAGGAGTTCGCCGTCGACGACCCCGACTTCGCCGCCGAGGTCAAGGAACTGGAGAAGCAGCGCGAGGACCTCACCGAGAGGCTGCGCCTGCTGCTCGTTCCGCGTGACCCCAACGACGACAAGGACGTCATCCTCGAGGTCAAGGCCGGCGCCGGCGGCGACGAGTCCGCCCTGTTCGCCGGGGACCTCCTGCGGATGTACCTGCGCTACGCCGAGCGCGTCGGCTGGAAGACCGAGATCATCGACGCCACCGAGTCCGAGCTGGGCGGCTACAAGGACGTCCAGGTCGCCGTGAAGACCAAGGGCGGCCAGGGTGCCACCGAGCCCGGCCAGGGCGTCTGGGCCCGCCTGAAGTACGAGGGCGGGGTGCACCGCGTGCAGCGGGTGCCCGCGACCGAGTCCCAGGGCCGTATCCACACCTCCGCGGCCGGTGTCCTGGTGACCCCCGAGGCCGAGGAGGTCGACGTGGAGATCAACCCGAACGACCTCCGTATCGACGTGTACCGCTCCTCGGGTCCCGGCGGCCAGTCCGTCAACACGACCGACTCGGCGGTGCGCATCACCCACGTTCCCACCGGAGTCGTCGCCTCCTGCCAGAACGAGAAGAGCCAGCTGCAGAACAAGGAGCAGGCGATGCGTATCCTGCGCTCCAGGCTCCTCGCGGCAGCCGTGGAGGAAGCGGAGAAGGAGGCCGCCGACGCCCGCCGCAGCCAGGTCCGCACCGTCGACCGCTCCGAGAAGATCCGTACGTACAACTTCCCGGAGAATCGGCTCTCGGACCACCGCGTCGGCTTCAAGGCCTACAACCTGGACCAGGTGCTGGACGGCGACCTCGACGCCGTCATCCAGGCCTGTGTCGACGCGGACTCCGCAGCGAAGCTCGCGGCGGCGTAACCCCCGTACGAGCTCAGTCGAGCCCCGTACGAGTGACGAGTACCGGAGGACCAGCGTGCAGCAGAACATTGGGGGACGGCCCCCGAGCCCCCGTAGCGTGCTGCTCGCGGAGGTGGCCCAGGCCACCCAGCGGCTGGCCGACGCCGGCGTGCCCTCGCCGCGCAACGACGCGGAGGAGCTCGCCGCGTTCGTGCACGGTGTGAAGCGCGGGACGCTGCACACCGTCAAGGACACGGACTTCGACGCCCGCTACTGGGAGGTCATCGCCCGCCGCGAGGCCCGCGAGCCGCTCCAGCACATCACCGGACGCGCCTTCTTCCGCTACCTGGAACTCCAGGTCGGGCCGGGCGTGTTCGTACCGCGTCCCGAGACCGAGTCGGTCGTCGGCTGGGCCATAGACGCCGTCCGCGCGATGGACGTCGTCGAGCCGCTGATCGTCGACCTGTGCACCGGCTCGGGCGCCATCGCGCTCGCCCTCGCCCAGGAGGTCCCGCGCTCCCGGGTGCACGCCGTGGAGCTGTCCGAGGACGCCCTGGCGTGGACCCGCAAGAACATGGAGGGGTCCAGGGTCGACCTGCGGCAGGGCAACGCCCTGGACGCCTTCCAGGACCTCGACGGCCAGGTCGACCTGGTCATCTCCAACCCGCCGTACATCCCGCTCACGGAGTGGGAGTACGTCGCTCCGGAGGCCCGGGACCACGATCCCGAACTCGCCCTGTTCTCCGGCGAGGACGGCCTCGACCTCATCCGGGGCCTGGAACGCACAGCTCACCGGCTGCTGCGTCCCGGCGGCGTCGTCGTCGTCGAGCACGCGGACACCCAGGGCGGCCAAGTGCCGTGGATCTTCACCGAGGAACGGGGCTGGGCCGACGCGGCCGACCACCCGGACCTCAACAACCGTCCGCGCTTCGCGACCGCCCGCAGGGCCATGCCGTGAGCGTCACCCACACTTTCTACCCCCAGCAGTACGTGTACGAGGAGGCCCGCTAAATGGCTCGGCGATACGACACCAACGACGCGACCGACCGCACGACCGGTCTGCGCGAGGCCGCGTCCGCCGTCCGCCGCGGCGAGCTGGTGGTCCTCCCGACCGACACGGTCTACGGCATCGGCGCCGACGCGTTCTCCTCCGAGGCCGTCACCGACCTGCTGGAGGCCAAGGGCCGCGGCCGTGGCATGCCCACGCCCGTCCTGATCGGTTCCCCGAACACCCTGCACGGCCTCGTCACGGACTTCTCCGAGATGGCCTGGGAACTCGTCGACGCCTTCTGGCCGGGCGCCCTCACCCTCGTCGCCAAGCACCAGCCCTCCCTCCAGTGGGACCTGGGCGACACCCGGGGCACCGTCGCCGTACGCATGCCGCTGCACCCGGTCGCCATCGAACTGCTCACCGAGGTCGGCCCCATGGCCGTCTCCTCCGCCAACCTGACCGGCCACCCGTCCCCCGAGGACTGCGACGCCGCCCAGGAGATGCTCGGCGACTCGGTCTCCGTCTACCTGGACGGCGGCCCCACCCCCGGCATCGTCCCGTCGTCGATCGTCGACGTCACGGGCAAGGTGCCGGTCCTGCTGCGCGCCGGCGCGCTCTCCGCCGAAGAGCTGCGCAAGGTGGTCCCCGACCTCGAGGTGGCGAATTGACAGCCCCTGACGCGGGGCGTGGCATAGGCCCGCGCACGGGGGTCACGGGGGCTCAGCACTGGAACGGGGCCTCGCGGGACGCCTTCCGCATCCTCTATGTCAGCACCGGCAACGTCTGCCGCTCACCGATCACCGAGCGGCTGACCCGGCATGCCCTGGCAGACCGGCTCAACGACCCGCTGTGGGGCGGCCTGATCGTGGAGAGCGCCGGTACGTGGGGCCACGAGGGCGCGCCCATGGAGGCCAACGCGGAGGCGGTCCTCGCGGAGTTCGGCGCGGACGCCTCCGGCTTCACCGGGCGCGAACTGCTCGACGAGCACGTCATCCGGGCCGACCTGGTGCTGACGGCCACGCGCGACCACCGCGCACAGGTCATCTCCATGGGCCACTCGGCGGGCCTGCGGACCTTCACCCTGAAGGAGTTCACCCGCCTGGTGAAGGCGATCGACCCGGCGACCCTGCCCCCGCTGGACGACGGCATGATCGAACGGGCGCGCGCCCTGGTCCGCGCGGCGGCGGCTCTACGCGGGTGGCTTCTCGCACCCACGGCGGAGGCGGACGAGGTGTACGACCCGTACGGCGCCCCTTTGACCTTCTTCCGGTCGATCGGCGACGAGATACAGCTGGCGCTGGACCCGGTGGTGACGGCACTGACCGGGGTGTCGGCGAGGACCTGAGCGCCTGCGGGTCCGTTGTGGTTCTTCGTGCAGTTCCCCGCGCCCCTGTAGGGCCTTACGGCCTACATTGGACGTACGTCACCGTCGACGTCCGGAGGCAGCCATGTCGCTCAGCCATGCCCTTGCGAGCGAAGCCGCCGACGCTGTCGACGTACTGCGCCGGCAGGACCCCGAGCTTGCCGGGCTGCTCCTCGGGGAGGCCGAGCGGCAGGCGACGTCGCTTCAGTTGATCGCCGCCGAGAACTTCACCTCGCCCGCCGTACTGGCCGCGCTCGGCTCGCCGCTCGCCAACAAGTACGCCGAGGGATATCCCGGCGCCCGGCACCACGGCGGCTGCGAGATCGTCGACGTCGCCGAGCGCGTCGCGATGGAACGGGCCAGGGCGCTGTTCGGCGCCGAACACGCCAACGTCCAGTCCCACAGCGGGTCTTCGGCCGTGCTGGCCGCCTACGCCGCCCTCCTGCGCCCCGGTGACACCGTTCTCGCCCTCGGCCTGCCCCACGGCGGCCACCTCACCCACGGGTCGCCCAACAACTTCTCCGGACGCTGGTTCGACTTCGTCCCCTACGGGGTGGACGCCGAGAGCGGGCTCCTCGACTACGAGCAGGTGCGCGCCCTCGCCCGTACGCATCGCCCCAAGGCGATCGTCTGCGGGTCCATCGCCTACCCCCGGCACATCGACTACGCCGCCTTCCGGGAGATCGCCGACGAGGTCGGCGCCTACCTCATCGCGGACGCCGCCCACCCCATCGGGCTCGTCGCCGGGGGAGCGGCGCCCAACCCCGTGCCGTACGCCGACGTCGTCTGCGCCACCACCCACAAGGTGCTGCGCGGACCGCGCGGCGGGATGCTGCTGTGCGGCGCGGAGCTCGCGGAACGGGTCGACCGGGCGGTTTTCCCGTTCACCCAGGGGGGCGCGCAGATGCACACGATCGCCGCCAAGGCCGTCGCCTTCGGCGAGGCGGCGACCCCGGCCTTCACGGCGTACGCCCATCAGGTGGTCGCCAACGCCCGGGTGCTGGCGGCGGGACTGGCCGCCGAGGGGCTGGTCGTCACCACGGGCGGCACCGACACCCATCTCATCACCGCCGATCCGGCACCGCTCGGAGTCGACGGACGCACCGCGCGAGGCCTGCTCTCCGCCGCGGGAGTGGTCCTGGACTGCTGCGCCCTGCCGCACGGTGAGGCGCGTGGACTGCGGCTGGGGACGGCCGCGCTGACCACGCAGGGGATGGACGAGGTTGAGATGGCGCGGATCGCCGTACTCTTCGCGGGCGTGCTGCGTGGGACTGTGGAGAGTGCTGGGGCACGTGAAGAAGTACGGGAGCTGGCCGGTAGATTTCCGCCGTATCCCGGTCGGTGAGGGGTAGTCGTCACCTCGTGCACAGGCGCACGTGCAACCATCTTCGCTACCCGGAAGTCCCTATCCCTATGCGTCCCTCGCTAGGGTGTGGGGCCTGGATGGCCAGCGAGACCTGTGGGGAAGCCCGTGCGTGAATACCTGCTGACGCTCTGCATCACGGCCGCGGTGACGTATCTGCTGACAGGGCCGGTACGGAAGTTCGCGATCGTGGCCGGAGCGATGCCGGAGATCAGGGCCCGTGACGTGCACCGGGAACCCACTCCGCGGCTCGGCGGGATCGCGATGTTCTTCGGGCTGTGCGCCGGTCTGCTGGTCGCCGACCACCTCACCAACCTCCACGAGGTCTTCAGCAAGTCGAACGAGCCGAGGGCGCTGCTCTCCGGTGCCGCGCTGATCTGGCTGATCGGCGTTCTGGACGACAAGTTCGAGATCGACGCCCTGATCAAGCTCGGCGGGCAGATGATCGCGGCCGGCGTCATGGTCATGCAGGGCCTGACGATCCTGTGGCTGCCGATCCCGTCCGTGGGCAACGTCGCGCTGACCCAGTGGCAGGGCACCCTGCTGACGGTCGCGCTGGTCGTGATCACCATCAACGCGGTGAACTTCGTCGACGGCCTGGACGGTCTCGCGGCCGGCATGGTGTGCATCGCCTCGGCGGCGTTCTTCCTCTACGCCTACCGGATCTGGGTCTCGTACGGCATTGAGGCCGCCGCCCCGGCCACCCTGTTCGCCGTGATCCTGATGGGCATGTGCCTCGGCTTCCTGCCGCACAACATGCACCCCGCGCGGATCTTCATGGGTGACTCCGGGTCGATGCTGATCGGCCTTGTGCTGGCCGCCGGCGCGATCTCCATCACCGGGCAGATGGACCCGGACGCGATGAACCTGTTCTCCGGGTCCGAGCGCAACACCGTGCACCAGATGGTGCCGGTCTACATCCCGCTGCTGATGCCGCTCACGATCATCGCGATCCCGGCCGCCGACCTGGTGCTGGCGATCGTGCGGCGCACCTGGCGCGGACAGTCGCCGTTCGCGGCCGACCGGGGGCATCTGCACCACCGGCTGCTGGAGGTGGGGCACTCGCACAGCAGGGCCGTCCTGATCATGTACTTCTGGTCGGCACTCATCGGCTTCGGCGCTCTGTCCTACTCGGTCAACAACGCGTCCATGTGGATCGTCCTGAGCGTGGTGGCGCTGAGCGCGATCGGACTCGTACTCCTGCTGCTGCCGCGCTTCACGCCGCGCGCCCCGCGCTGGGCCGAGCGCTTCGTGCCGCCGCGCTACCGGCGCCGCCGGACCGCGGAGGCGGCGACGGCGCCGGCCGCGTCGGTGCCCTCGGTGCCGGCCGACCATGCGGAGTCCGCCGAGCCCGCGGATCCCGCCGAGCACCGGGCGCCGGTGCGGGCCGGGGTCTCTGGAGTCAACGGGGCGACCGCGATCGGTGCGCGTTCGCGCCGTCCGGACCGGCGTAAGGCCGGGTCGTCGCGCTGACCGCAAGGTAAGAATCTGACTAACGCTTTGCTTGAAACAGAGAGACCGTAGACGGAGTCCGGGGTGGGTAAAGCGCCCAATACCAGACAAGTTGGCGCCGATTCTGCACAGACGTGCAGGTTCACTCTCATGTGTGACGCCGAGCACACCTTCGAGGTAAAGACCTCATCAAATAGTTTGTGATACGGTTCACGAGAACCCCGGACAGAGCCGAAGGACCGCAGTGCGACGGTCGGTTGGCGTGAGTTTCACCGCTCGACCCGGGGACTACGCTCGTCCATGACGACACCCCACGCCCCCCTGCGAAAAGCGGAGTTGCCGCCATGCCGTCCAATGACGTCCGGACCCTGCTTCAGGCCGCTGTCCCCACAGCCGCCGTCGGCGCTCTCGCCGCCGTCGTCAGTGCTGTGGTCGCCGGCGCCGAAGGAGCGGTCGGGGCGGTCGTCGCGACGGTTCTCGTGATCCTTTTCATGGGAATCGGGTTCTACGTTCTGCAGCGCACTGCCAAAACGCTTCCGCATCTGTTCCAGGCGATGGGCCTGATGCTGTACGCGGCTCAAATTCTTCTGCTGTTCATCTTTCTCGCGGCGTTCAAGAACACGACGCTGTTCAACCCCAGGGCCTTCGCGCTCACGCTGGTCGCAGGCACCCTCGCCTGGATCGCGGCGCAGGCGCGTGCCCACATGAAGGCGAAGATCCTCTACGTTGAACCCGACTCCACGACGGGGGACAGGCCCGCGAAGACGGGGCACTCGTCGTGAGAGGTAGGGCCGGGATAAGCGCGTGTAAGAGTTCCTGCTATCGTCCGTTGCCAACTGCGGCATCGCGGGCGCGGGCATCTGAGCTGACGCCTGCTCAATCGCGAGGCTTGATGCCCCACAGCCGCCCCCACATCCGAAACACCAGTCCAGTGCCGAACCGCGGCTGTCTGCCGCGCCGACACAACGAGGTTGCCGTACCTATGCGCCACGCTGAAGGAGCCCGCGGTGAGTGCTGACCCGACGCAGGTGCTCGCTTTCGAGACCGACTGCCACATTTTCGATGGGTGTGGCTTCCCGGCTCCGGGCCTGCATTCGTTCATGTTCGAGCCCCTCATGGGCGACGCGGACAGCAACGTGTACTTCAACAAGACAATGCTGCTGGCGCTGCTCGGCTCCGTCATCGTCATCGGCTTCTTCTGGGCTGCCTTCCGTAGGCCGCAGGTCGTCCCGGGCAAGCTGCAGATGGTGGCCGAGGCGGGTTACGACTTCATCCGACGTGGCGTTGTCTACGAGACGATCGGTAAGAAGGAGGGCGACAAGTACGTTCCTCTCGTCGTCTCGCTGTTCTTCTTCATCTGGATGATGAACCTCTGGTCGATCGTCCCGATGGCTCAGTTCCCGGTGACGTCGATCATTTCGTACCCGCTCGTTCTCGCGCTGATCGTCTACGTCCTGTGGGTCTCGCTGACCTTCAAGAGGCACGGCTTCGTCGGCGCCTTCAAGAACTTCACGGGCTACGACAAGTCGCTCGGCGCGGTGCTGCCGCTGTCCATGACGATCGAGTTCTTCTCGAACCTGCTGGTCCGGCCGTTCACGCACGCGGTGCGACTCTTCGCGAACATGTTCGCGGGGCACACCCTGCTGCTGCTCTTCACGATCGCCAGCTGGTACCTGCTGAACGGCATCGGCATCGCCTACGCCGGGGTCTCGTTCATCATGGTCATCGTCATGACGGCCTTCGAGCTCTTCGTCCAGGCCCTTCAGGCGTACGTGTTCGTGCTCCTGACGTGCAGCTTCATTCAGGGCGCGCTCGCCGAGCACCACTGAGTACCCGCCCCCACCAAACCCGCAGTCGTCCGGTGGCCAAACCCCACCGGTCCTTGAAAGAGAAGGAAGAACTGGTATGTCCCAGACTCTCGCCGCTGTCACCGGTGACCTCAAGGCTCTCGGCTCCATCGGCTACGGTCTCGCCGCCATCGGTCCCGGCGTCGGCGTCGGCATCATCTTCGGTAACGGCACCCAGGCTCTGGCCCGGCAGCCCGAGGCCGCCGGCCTGATCCGCGCCAACCAGATTCTCGGCTTCGCCTTCTGTGAGGCGCTCGCCCTCATCGGTCTGGTCATGCCGTTCGTCTACGGCTCCTGATCACTTCAGGCTGACGACCAGTAACCCAGACGAAAGGCAACGATATGAGCATGAGCCAGCTCATTCTGGCGGCCGCTGAGGGGGAGACAGAGAACCCTCTCGTACCGCCGATCCCCGAGCTTGTCATCGGCCTGATCGCCTTCGTCATCGTCTTCGGCTTCCTCGCCAAGAAGCTCCTCCCGAACATCAACAAGGTTCTGGAAGAGCGTCGCGAGGCCATCGAGGGCGGTATCGAGAAGGCCGAGGCCGCTCAGACCGAGGCCCAGAGTGTCCTCGAGCAGTACAAGGCACAGCTCGCCGAGGCCAGGCACGAGGCCGCGCGGCTGCGCCAGGAGGCGCAGGAGCAGGGCGCCACGCTCATCGCCGAGATGCGCGCGGAAGGCCAGCGGCAGCGCGAGGAGATCGTCGCCGCCGGTCACGCCCAGCTCGACGCCGACCGCAAGGCCGCCTCGTCCGCGCTGCGCCAGGACGTCGGCAAGCTCGCCACCGAACTGGCCGGCAAGCTCGTCGGTGAGTCCCTCGAGGACCACGCCCGGCAGAGCCGCGTGATCGACCGCTTCCTCGACGGCCTCGACGAGGCCGCTGAGACGGCCGAGGCCACTCGATGAGCGTGCACGGAGCCAGTCGCGAGGCTGCCGCCGCCGCACGTGAGCGTCTCGACGCGCTGACGGACTCGACGTCCGCCGACGCGAAGAAGCTGTCCGACGAGCTGGCCGCGGTCACCGCGCTGCTGCACCGCGAGGTGTCCCTGCGTCGGGTCCTCACCGACCCGGCGCAGGCCGGGGAGGCCAAGGCCGAGCTGGCCCAGCGCCTCTTCGGCAGCCAGGTCGGCGGGCCCACCACCGACCTGGTGGCCGGCATGGTGCGTTCCCGCTGGTCGCGTTCGCGCGACCTGGTGGACGCGCTGGAGGAGCTGGCGGACATCGCCGACCTCACCGCCGCCCAGCAGGCGGGTGCGCTCGACAACGTCGAGGACGAGCTGTTCCGGTTCGGCCGGATCGTCTCCTCGAACACCGAGCTGCGCGCCGCGCTGACCGACCGTGCCGCGACCACCGGTGCCAAGGGCGAGCTGCTGCGCAGCCTGCTCGGGGGCCGTGCCGCCGCGACGACCGAGCGTCTGGTGACGCGCCTTGTGACCGCGCCGCGGGGACGTAGCCTGGAAGCGGGACTCGAGTCCCTGTCCAAGCTCGCCGCCGAGCGCCGGGACCGCATGGTCGCCGTCGTCACCTCCGCGGTTCCGCTGAGCGACCCGCAGAAGCAGCGCCTCGGCGCCGCCCTCGCGAAGCTCTACGGCCGCCAGATGCACCTGAACCTGGACGTGGACCCCGAGGTCCTCGGCGGTATCCGGGTGCTGGTCGGCGACGAGGTCATCAACGGCAGCATCGCGGACCGCATCGAGGACGCCGGCCGCCGCATGGCGAGCTAGCTCGCCCGGCAGCCACGCAGAACGCAGCAACTCAATACTCGTAGTACGTACTTGACTACGGCCCTGGTTGGGCCGTGCAGAGGATTCACCTCTTTTTGGGGGGAGTCCCCATCCCCCCAAGTGAAACTTCGGGCCCAACAAGGAGAGCAGGGAACCCAGATGGCGGAGCTCACGATCCGGCCGGAGGAGATCCGGGACGCGCTGGAGACCTTTGTCCAGTCGTACCAGCCGGACGCGGCCTCGCGCGAGGAGGTCGGCACAGTCACTCTCGCCGGTGACGGCATCGCGAAGGTCGAGGGCCTGCCCTCGGCCATGGCCAACGAACTGCTGAAGTTCGAGGACGGCACCCTCGGACTCGCGCTCAACCTCGAAGAGCGCGAGATCGGTACCGTCATCCTCGGCGAGTTCAGCGGTATCGAGGAGGGCCAGCCGGTCACCCGTACCGGCGAGGTCCTGTCCGTGGCGGTCGGCGAGGGCTACCTCGGCCGTGTCGTCGACCCGCTCGGCAACCCGATCGACGGCCTCGGCGAGATCGAGACCAGCGGTCGCCGCGCCCTCGAGCTGCAGGCGCCGGGCGTCATGGCGCGCAAGTCGGTGCACGAGCCGATGGAGACGGGCTACAAGGCCGTCGACGCGATGACCCCGATCGGCCGCGGCCAGCGTCAGCTGGTCATCGGCGACCGTCAGACCGGCAAGACCGCTCTGGCCGTCGACACCATCATCAACCAGCGTGACAACTGGCGCTCCGGCGACGTGAAGAAGCAGGTCCGCTGCGTCTACGTCGCCATCGGCCAGAAGGGCTCGACCATCGCCTCCGTGCGTGGCGCCCTCGAAGAGGCCGGCGCGCTGGAGTACACGACCATCGTCGCCGCCCCGGCGTCCGACCCGGCCGGCTTCAAGTACCTTGCGCCGTACACCGGTTCGGCCATCGGTCAGCAGTGGATGTACGAGGGCAAGCACGTCCTCATCATCTTCGACGACCTCTCGAAGCAGGCCGACGCCTACCGCGCCGTGTCCCTCCTGCTGCGCCGCCCGCCGGGGCGTGAGGCCTACCCGGGTGACGTCTTCTACCTGCACTCCCGTCTGCTGGAGCGCTGCGCGAAGCTCTCCGACGAGCTGGGCGCCGGCTCGATGACCGGTCTGCCGATCGTCGAGACCAAGGCCAACGACGTCTCGGCGTTCATCCCGACCAACGTCATCTCCATCACCGACGGCCAGTGCTTCCTGGAGTCGGACCTGTTCAACGCCGGTCAGCGCCCCGCGCTGAACGTCGGTATCTCCGTCTCCCGAGTCGGTGGTTCCGCGCAGCACAAGGCGATGCGCCAGGTGTCCGGCCGACTGCGTCTCGACCTCGCCCAGTACCGCGAGCTGGAGGCGTTCGCCGCCTTCGGTTCCGACCTGGACGCCGCGTCGAAGTCCCAGCTGGAGCGTGGTCAGCGACTCGTCGAGCTGCTCAAGCAGGCTCAGTACGAGCCGATGGCCACCGAGGACCAGGTCGTCTCCATCTGGACCGGCACCACCGGCCGTATGGACGAGGTACCGGTCGCCGACATCCGCCGCTTCGAGAAGGAGCTCCTGGAGTACCTGCACCGCAAGGAGCAGGGCCTCATGACCTCCATCAAGGAGGGCGCCAAGATGTCGGACGACACCATCACCGCCATCGGCGACGCTGTCGCGGAGTTCAAGAAGCAGTTCGAGACGTCGGACGGCAAGCTCCTCGGCGAAGACGCCCCCGCCGCCGCCGGCAAGTGACGACGGAAGGGACCTGACTCATGGGAGCCCAGCTCCGGGTCTACAAGCGTCGCATCAAAACCGTCACCGCGACCAAGAAGATCACCAAGGCGATGGAGATGATCGCCGCCTCGCGCGTCGTCAAGGCGCAGCGCAAGGTGGCGGCCTCCGCGCCGTACGCGACCGAGCTCACCCGCGCGGTCACGGCGGTCGGCACGGGCTCGAACACCAAGCACCCGCTGACCACCGAGGCCGAGACGCCGACCCGTTCCGCGGTCCTGCTCCTCACGAGCGACCGCGGTCTGGCCGGCGCCTTCAACGCCAACGCGATCAAGGCCGCCGAGAAGCTGACGGCGAGCCTCGAGGCTGAGGGCAAGGAGGTCGACACGTACATCGTCGGCCGCCGTGGCCTGGCCCACTACAACTTCCGCGAGCGCAAGGTCGTGGAGTCGTGGTCGGGCTTCACCGACGAGCCGTCGTACGCGGACGCCAAGAAGGTCGCGGCACCGCTCATCGAGGCCATCGAGAAGGAGACGGCGGACGGCGGCGTGGACGAACTCCACATCGTCTTCACCGAGTTCGTCTCGATGATGACGCAGACCGCGGTCGACGACCGTCTGCTGCCGCTCAGCCTCGACGAGGTCGCCGCGGAGTCGTCCACCAAGGGCGAGATCCTTCCGCTGTACGACTTCGAGCCGTCGGCGGAGGACGTCCTCGACGCCCTGCTGCCGCGGTACGTCGAGAGCCGTATCTACAACGCGATGCTCCAGTCGGCTGCTTCCAAGCACGCCGCCACGCGCCGCGCGATGAAGTCGGCGACCGACAACGCGGGAGAGCTCATCACCACGCTCTCCCGACTTGCCAACGCGGCCCGACAGGCCGAAATCACCCAGGAAATCAGCGAGATCGTCGGTGGCACCGCAGCCCTGGCCGACGCGACCGCGGGGAGTGACAGGTAATGACGACGACAGTTGAGACGGCCGTTGCCACGGGCCGCGTCGCCCGGGTCATCGGCCCGGTCGTCGACGTGGAATTCCCCGTCGACGCCATGCCGGAGATCTACAACGCCCTTCACGTCGAGGTGGCCGACCCGGCCCTGGACGGCGCGAAGAAGACGCTGACCCTGGAGGTCGCCCAGCACCTGGGTGACGGCCTGGTCCGCACCATCTCGATGCAGCCCACCGACGGTCTGGTCCGCCAGGCCGCCGTCACCGACACGGGTACGGGCATCACCGTCCCCGTCGGCGACTTCACCAAGGGCAAGGTGTTCAACACCCTCGGTGAGGTACTGAACTCCGACGAGTCCTACTCGGGCGAGCGCTGGTCCATCCACCGCAAGGCCCCGCGCTTCGACGAGCTCGAGTCGAAGACCGAGATGTTCGAGACCGGCGTCAAGGTCATCGACCTTCTCACCCCGTACGTCAAGGGTGGAAAGATCGGCCTGTTCGGCGGTGCCGGCGTCGGCAAGACGGTGCTCATCCAGGAGATGATCTACCGCGTCGCCAACAACCACGACGGTGTCTCCGTGTTCGCCGGTGTCGGTGAGCGCACCCGTGAGGGCAACGACCTCATCGAGGAGATGGCCGACTCGGGCGTCATCGACAAGACCGCGCTGGTCTTCGGCCAGATGGACGAGCCCCCGGGCACCCGTCTGCGCGTGGCCCTGGCCGGTCTGACCATGGCGGAGTACTTCCGCGATGTGCAGAAGCAGGACGTGCTGTTCTTCATCGACAACATCTTCCGCTTCACGCAGGCCGGTTCCGAGGTCTCGACCCTGCTCGGTCGTATGCCCTCCGCGGTGGGTTACCAGCCGAACCTGGCCGACGAGATGGGTCTCCTCCAGGAGCGCATCACGTCGACCCGTGGTCACTCGATCACCTCGATGCAGGCGATCTACGTCCCCGCGGACGACCTGACCGACCCGGCCCCGGCCACCACCTTCGCCCACCTCGACGCGACGACGGTTCTCTCCCGTCCGATCTCCGAGAAGGGCATCTACCCGGCCGTGGACCCGCTGGACTCGACGTCCCGCATCCTCGACCCCCGGTACATCGCGGCGGACCACTACAACACCGCGATGCGCGTCAAGACGGTCCTGCAGAAGTACAAGGACCTTCAGGACATCATCGCGATCCTCGGTATCGACGAGCTGGGCGAAGAGGACAAGCTCGTCGTCCACCGCGCCCGTCGCGTGGAGCGCTTCCTGTCCCAGAACACCCACGTCGCCAAGCAGTTCACCGGCGTCGACGGGTCGGACGTACCGCTGGACGAGTCGATCACCGCGTTCAACGCGATCATCGACGGCGACTACGACCACTTCCCGGAGCAGGCGTTCTTCCTCTGCGGTGGCATTGAGGACCTCAAGGCCAACGCCAAGGAGCTGGGCGTCTCCTGACCCCCGCACCTTTGGGAGAGGGGCAGGGGAGCACCCTTCACGGGGTGCGTCCTGCCCCTCTCTCCACACCTACTGCTGTATTGCCTGGGGGATAACCCCCAGACCCCCAGCCGAAAGACTGTGGGGGCAGGCCCCGACACATTCGTGCTCGGCGCCCTACTAGACTTATACGCAACACCCGGTGACCCTGCCGGGTGGTGACCCGAGGAGCCAACCTTGGCTGCTGAGCTGCACGTCGAGCTGGTCGCTGCCGACCGCCAGGTCTGGTCCGGCGAGGCCACCCTGGTCGTCGCGCGCACCACGTCCGGCGACATCGGCGTCATGCCCGGTCACCAGCCGCTGCTCGGTGTGCTGGAGTCGGGCCCGGTGACCATCCGTACGAGTGATGGTGGAACGGTCGTCGCCGCGGCGCACGGCGGTTTCATCTCGTTCGCGGACAACAAGCTGTCCCTGCTGGCGGAGATCGCCGAGCTGGCGGACGAGATCGACGTCCAGCGCGTGGAGCGGGAGCTCGAGCGCGCGAAGGCGGAGGGCGACGCCTCCGCCGAGCGGCGTGCGGACGTCCGACTGCGGGCCGTGGCGGCGCGCTGACACCAGCGCAGTGATGTGATGCTTTGCCTCAGCCGCGGCTGGGACCGGTTACCGCCGGTCCTGGCCGCGGCTGAGGCGAATCCGGGTGTTTTTTCTTTTCCGTTACCTAGGAGACGAGGAGGTCGGTGTCGATGATCCTCGCTCTGACTGTGTGCGGCTTGGTCGTGGCGGTCGTGGTGGTCGGCCTGTTCGTCTTCGGTCTGCGCCGCCGACTCATCCAACGCTCCGGCGGTACGTTCGACTGCAGCCTGCGCTGGGACGTACCGGAGAAACCCGACCCCAGCGGCAAGGGCTGGGGCTACGGGGTCGCGCGCTACAACGGCGACCGGATCGAGTGGTACCGCGTCTTCTCGTACTCCCCGCGTCCGCGCCGCGTCCTGGAACGCTCGGCGATCGAGGTGTCCGGCCGCCGCGCCCCCGACGGCGAGGAGGAGCTGGCCCTGCTCTCGGACGCGGTCGTGCTGGCCTGTTTCCATCGGGGGGTGAGACTGGAGCTGGCGATGAGCGACGACGCGCTGACCGGTTTCCTCGCTTGGCTGGAGGCAGCCCCGCCCGGACAGCGCGTGAATGTGGCGTAGCCTCCGGGCCGGAATCCCCCGGTCCCAAGGGAGGGTGGCTCGCGGGTCGGGGTGTGAGGCGAGTGGGCGGTCGGGAGCAGGTTGCCGATCAGCCGGCGCCGCGAACGACACCGGCTGATCGGGATCCGGTCCCTCGACCGGGGGTGCCCATCGCGGTAGCCGGTGGAATCACCCGTGCTTCTGCAGAAAAGCGGCGGGCAGTCCGACTTCCGCTCCCCCGGTGAGAATGGGCGGCCCACCGGCCAGATCCATTTCAGTAACCCACGCTCGTCCCGCCGGTCGCGAGCACTTCTGCATATGTCACTCGAATGGTCCAGTCCTCGCGCCGCTTGGCGTCTGGGCGAGGTGACGTTCCGGGGTTTTCGGTGGCGTGACCGCCGACCGACCACCGCAACGCTGGGTCACATCGCCGCTCTCCTTCACCCGTCCGGATCTCACTGGGTGCCGAGTGGCGAAGCTCCCGATCAGGTTGAACCACAACGACCGAAGGGAGAACCAGTGCTGATATGGAAGAACGCTCGGATCTTGGCCGTGGCTACGCTGCTGGGCGCAGCCGTGTCGGGTGTCGCCGCGCCGGCCACCGCCGCGTCTTCGCCCGCACTCCAGGGGGGAGTGGTGCCGTGCGGGGACGTCGCCGAGTTGATCGAGCAGATCAACGAGGCGAACACCCAGGGGCGGGGAAACATCGTGCTGTCGTCGGGGTGCACCTACGCGCTCACCGCTCCGGCCGTGCCGGGTGGAGCCAACGGACTGCCGACCATCACCGGCAACCTCACCGTCACCGGTAGCCGAGCGACCATCACCCGACAGTCACCCACGGCGTTCCGGATCGCCGCGGTCGCTCCGCAGGGATACCTCACCCTCAGCGGGATCACCGTGTCGGGCGGCAGCGCGACCGAGACCTCCGCCACGGCCGGCGGCGGCATCCTCACCGAGGGGACGCTCGTCCTGGCCGGGAGCCGGGTCACCGGCAACATCGCTTCCGTCCTCGGCGGCGGGATCGCGGTCGCGGCCGGTGCGACGGCGCAACTCGTCGGCAGCACCGTGTCGGACAACGGTGCCGGTGACGGTGGAGGCGTTCACGTAGGTGAGTCGGCCCGGCTGAATGTGACCGGCGGCTCCATCCAGGGCAACACGGCGACGTTCCTCGGTGGAGGGCTGGCCACCTTCGGGACCACGATCCTCAACGGCACGGCGGTCAGGGACAACAGCACCGAGAACTTCGAAGGCGGCGGCATCTACACGGCGCTAGGCCCCCTCACCCTGAACGGCGGCTTCGTGACGGGGAACGAGGCCGCCTCGTACGGCGGAGGCATCGCCAACGGCGGAAGCACCCTGCGACTGCAGAGCACCACCGTGAACGACAACGAAAGCGCCCTCGACGGCGGTGGCCTCTACCACCAGGCGGGTACGTCCCTCCTGCTCGGCGGCAGGGTCTCCGCCAATGTCTCGGGCGGCCAGGGCGGTGGGATCTTCCGCCTCGGCGGCTCGGTCGTCCTGACGGGAACGCCCGTCGTCAACAACACGCCGGACAACTGCGCACCATCAGGAATCCCCGGCTGCACCGGGTAATGGCTGGCCGGCCAAGCCTCAGGGTGCCTGGAGCTTGGCCGACCAGGTTCGGCAGAAGGGAAAATGAGAGTCAGGAAAGGACGGTATTACTCCTTTCGGGTGATGTGAGAGAACAGTGTCTTGTCACTCGATCGGATGCGTGGGTCACTAAGAGTGTGAACCGGCGGGCTGCCCATCCCCGAGCCGGGGGAACGTTCGATCAGGCAGCGCTTGCCGGTTTCTCCTTGCCCAGAGGAGATGGCGGAGGTTGCCGCCCGCTTGGCCGGGCGGGCGAGGGTGCCTGTGCGGGTTCGTTCACCCGGGCGCGGACGCACTGTCGATCAGTGCTCGCCGCATCGCAAGGAGTCGGGCAGAGGTCGACGTGCGTCCTGTCGGCGGGTCCCCCTTCCTGAGGACGTCTCGGTCGATGGCTGGCCGTCCTGCCGGTTTCTCGCATGTCCCCATCAACCAGCGAGGAGCTTCCTCATGCCGATCTCTCCGAACCAGGGTTCCACCGGGGGCGGGACCCTGGTGACCATCACCGGCACCAACCTGTCCAACACCAGCGCGGTGAAGTTCGGCGGCAAGTCCGCCACGAGCATCACCAACGTCTCCCCGACGCAGGTCACCGCCGTCTCCCCCTCGGGGACCGGTACGGTCGGCGTCACCGTCACCACCCCGGGCGGGACCAGCAACCCGCTGTCGTACTTCTACGTCGGCGCCCCGTTCAAGTCCTCCCTGAGCGCCGACTCCGGGCCGCTGGCCGGCGGCAACACCATCACCCTCGCAGGCACCGGCCTGTCGACGGCCACCAGTGTGTCCTTCGGCGGGGTCACCGCCACCCCGACCGTGATCAGCGACAGCTCTCTCAGTGTCACCGTGCCTGCGGGCGCGGCGGCCGGTTCGGTGTCGGTGAGCGTGACCACCGCGGGCGGCACCAACAACGGCCTCAGCTACACCTACGTCGACATCCCCACGATCGGGACCATCACCCCGGACGAGGGTTCGACCTCCGGTGGGACGGCTGTGACCATCACCGGCACCAATGTGGCCAGCACGGACTCGGTCACCTTCGACGGCGTCGCGGCGCCGTTCGCGGTGATCAACGCGACCACGCTGTCCGCGGTCACTCCGCCCGGTACCGCTGGAGCGGTCGACGTGGTCGTGACCAACCCCGCGGGATCGGCCACCGCGGCCGGCGGCTTCACCTACGTCGCCGGCCCCGGCATCTGACCGGTCCTCGCGCCTCCGTGACACGGAGGCGATGAACGCCCGTCCGGGCGGCAGTCCCCCCTCTGCCCGGACGGGCTCAACCTTGCGGCCACGCCACGGCGGGCCGCGTTCTCGACCCACTGTCCTGCGCGAAGGAGTACAGCCATGCCTGCCCCTGTGGTCTCTTCGGTCAGTCCCAACCAGGGATCGGCCTCGGGTGGCACGACGGTCACCGTGACCGGATCCAATTTCACGTCAGTGACCACCGTCCGGTTCGGAGCCAAGCCGGCCACGTCGTACACCGTCGACAGCTCCACCCAGATCACTGCGGTGACTCCTTCGGGCCTCGGCACCGTGAACGTCACCGTCACCACCGCCCAGGGCACGAGCGCCCAGGCGGTGCTGTTCACCTACGTCGCCACCCCCTCCCTGTCGGGTCTGTCGCCGAATCAGGGGCCGGTGCCCGGGGGGACGACGGTGACGCTGACGGGCGCGAATCTCTCCGGTGCGACGGCGGTGCAGTTCGGCGGGGTGGCGGCGGCGTCGTTCGCCGTCAACAGCAGCACGCAGATCACGGCGGTGGCTCCCGCCCATGCGGCTGGAGCCGCGGCGGTCACGGTGACCACCCCCGGCGGCACCAGCAACGCCCTCACCTTCACCTACATCGGCACTCCCTCGGTCACCGGGGTGTCGCCGAATCAGGGGCCGGTGTCCGGGGGGACGACGGTGACGCTGACGGGCGCGAATCTCTCCGGTGCGACGGCGGTGCAGTTCGGCGGGGTGGCGGCGGCGTCGTTCACCGTCAACAGCAG
>NZ_JARAXP010000015.1:24167-24250 GCF_033793965.1 Streptomyces sp. ME02-8801-2C
CCGGGGGGACGACGGTGACGCTGACGGGCGCTAATCTCTCCGGTGCGACCGCGGTGCAGTTCGGCGGGGTGGCGGCGGCGTCG
>NZ_JARAXP010000015.1:24349-30934 GCF_033793965.1 Streptomyces sp. ME02-8801-2C
GTTCACCGTCAACAGCAGCACGCAGATCACGGCGGTGGCTCCCGCCCATGCGGCCGGAGCCGCGGCGGTCACGGTGACCACTCCCGGCGGCACCAGCAACGCCGCCGATCCCAACGCGTACTTCTTCTACGCCGCGCTGCCCCTGCTGACGGTCCTCGCACCTCCCTCCGGACCCACGGCGGGCGGCACCGCGGTCACACTCACCGGCAGCGACCTCCTCGCCGCGACGGCGGTGCAGTTCGGCGGGGTGGCGGCGGCGTCGTTCACCGTCAACAGCAGCACGCAGATCACGGCGGTGGCTCCCGCCCATGCGGCCGGAGCCGCGGCGGTCACGGTGACCACTCCCGGCGGCACCAGCAACCCCGTCGACTACGTCTACCTCAACGCTCCTGTGCTGGTCTCCCTCGCGCCTGCCCTGGGGCCGACGGACACCGGTACGGTCGTCACGCTGACCGGCAGTGATCTCGCGGCCACCACCACAGTCCAGTTCGGCGCCGACTCCGCGTCGTTCACCGTGGCCTCCCCGACGCAGATCACGGCCGTCGTTCCGAATGGCCCCACCGGGCCGGTCACCGTCACGGTGACCACACCCGCCGGCACCAGCAACGGCTTGACGTACACGCGGATCGCCGCGCCCAGCATCTGATGCGCCGGGAGTGAGGGAAGACGTCCTCCCACGCCGCGGTGGTTCACGCCGATCAGTCCGTCACCTACTGCGGCACCGTCGACACGCACCACCTGCGAACCGTGCGCGCGGACGGCGACCTGGACTGGTACCAGCCCGTCGCCACCACCCCGCGCCCGGTACGCCCCCGGGCCCCGGCACCCCCGCCCATGTTCTTGGACAGGAACAGGAAGGGGCCGGTGCCCCGAGTGGTGCACCACCACCACCGAGTCCCCAGAATCGCGAGGTTCTGGTCTGTGTCCGGATCGAGGCCCGCGGGCGCGCCTCCGGGCCGTGGACCGAGGCCTGGAATCCACGAGAGAACGACCATGATGATCCGGGAGCGATCGACGCAGCGAAGGTTCTGTCCGTGGGAACGGGCACCGGCACTCAGGGCGGGGCCCGTCCGAGGGTGAACCTCGCTCGGGTCGTGGCGGCCGCCAATGAGGCCCCCGGTACCCGGCGGCAGAGGGGCTGCTGGAACGCCGGTATGTGGACGGCTCGTTCGGTACCCGGGCGACAGACATGGCTTCACCGTCATCGGATGAACGGAGGGGCGATGACCGGATTCCTCGCGTGACGTTCCCCCGGACGCAGTCCGGGGGAACGTCAATGGCGCCTGATCTTTCGACAGCCGACTGCTTCAGCCGGAAGCCGGTCTACTTGAGCCCGTTGCTGATCGCGTTCACCAGCTCTCCGTTGCTCGTGTCGCCGCTGAACTCCCAGAAGAAGGCGCCGCCCAGCCCCTGGTTTTTGGCCCACGTCATCTTGGTGCCGATGGTGGTGGGGGTGTCGTAGCTCCACCAGTTGGTGCCGCAGTGGGCGTACGCCGTGCCCGCGACGGTGCCCGTGGCCGGGCAGGAGTTCTTGAGGACCTTGTAGTCCTCGATGCCCGCCTCGTAGGTGCCGGTGGCCGCGCCTGTCGCCGTGCCGCCGGGGGCGGACTGGGTGACGCCCGTCCAGCCGCGGCCGTAGAAGCCGATGCCGAGCAGGAGCTTGGTGGACGGGACGCCCTTCGCCTTCAGCTTGGCGATCGCGTCGGCCGAGTTGAAGCCGGCGGTCGGGATGCCGGAGTACGAGGTCAGCGGGGAGTGCGGGGCGGTCGGACCGGTGCTCGCCCAGGCGCCGAAGTAGTCGTACGTCATCACGTTGTACCAGTCGGCGTAGGCGGAGGCGCCGCCGTAGTCGGCAGCGTCGATCTTGCCGCCGGAGGAGCCGTCGGCGGTGATGGCCGCGGTGACCAGGTAGTTCGCCCCGAACGTGGTGCGCAGCGCCGACATCAGGTTCTTGAAGGCCGCCGCACCCGAGGAGTCACAGGTCAGGCCGCAGGCGTTCGGGTACTCCCAGTCGATGTCGATGCCGTCGAAGACGTCCGCCCAGCGCGGGTCCTCGACGACCGACTTGCAGGAGGCGGCGAAGGCGGCCGGGTTGGCGGCGGCCTGGGTGAAGCCGCCGGAGTAGGTCCAGCCGCCGAAGGAGTACAGCACCTTGATGTTCGGGTACTTGGCCTTCAGCTGGCGCAACTGGTTGAAGTTTCCGCGCAGCGGCTGGTCCCAGGTGTCGGCCACGCCGGACACGGACTGGTCGGCGGTGTAGGCCTTGTCGTAGGCGGCGTAGGTGTCGTCGACGACGCACTTGCCGTCCTTGACGTTGCCGAACGCGTAGTTGATGTGCGTGATCTTCGACGCCGAGCCCGAGGTGACCAGGTTCTTCACATGGTAGTTGCGGCCGTAGACGCCCCACTCGGTGAAGTAGCCGAGCTTGACCTTGTTCCCGGTGGGCGGGTTGGTTCCCCCGGTGGTGTGCACGGCGACCGCGCCGCTGGCCGGCCCGGTCTGGTCGGCGGTGTCCCGGGCCAGGACGGTGTACGAGTAGTCCGTGCCGGCGGTCAGACCCGTGTCCGTGTACGACGTGGCCGTGACCGTCGCGACCTTGGCGCCGTCGCGCAGGACGTCGTAGTTCTTGATGCCCTTGTCGTCGGTTGCCGCGCCCCAACTCAGCTTGACCGAGGTGTTGGTGATGCCGGACGCCGTCGGAGTGCCGGGCGCTGAGGGCGCGTTGTCGCCGGGCAGCGTGCCGCCGCTGCAACTGCCGCCGTTCAGCTTGCAGTTGGCGGGGGAGCCGGCGCCGGCGCCGTTGAAGCCGAAGGAGACTGCGGCGCCGGGGGCGAGGGTGCCGTTCCAGGACTTGTTCCTGGCGGTCCAGTGGGTGCCGCTGGAGGTGACGTCGGCGTCCCAGGCCGAGGTGACGGACGTACCGGAGGGGAAGTCCCACTCGACCGTCCATGAACTGATGGACGTGGTACCGGTGTTGGTGACCGTCCACTTGCCCTCGAAGCCGGTGCCCCAGTCCTGGGTCTTCGCGTAGGTCGCGGTGGCCGAGGCGGCCGCTTCGGCCGGGCCCGCGAGGCCCACCAGGGCGGCGAGGGGGAGCAGCAGGGTCGTCAGGCCTGCCGTACATCTTTGTGCGAAGCGCATGCCGCGCCTCCTTGGAGGTGTGAGGGGGGCGCGACTGAGCCTTCGCACCCACAGTGCCGCGAGAATAGGAAGGTCTGGACCACGGGTCAATAGGTCTGGACCACTTCGCGGGCACACTCACCCGATTCCGCTAAACCCCCAACTCCTGTGCCAGTACCGCCGCTTGGACGCGACTGCGCAGCTCCAGCTTGCCCAGCAACCGGCTGACGTGGGTCTTCACCGTCGCCTCGGCCATGTCGAGACGGACCGCGATGTCCGCGTTGGACAGTCCCTCGCCGAGGCACGACAGCACCTCGCGCTCGCGCCGGGTGAGGGTGTCCAGGACGGCTGGATCGGCCCCGGGCTCCCGTACCGGCCCGGAGGCGAACTCGGCGATCAGCCGCCGGGTGACCGCCGGGGCGATCAGACCCTCGCCGCGCGCCACCGTCCGTACCGCCTCGATCAGATCCCGCGCCTCCGTGTTCTTCAGGAGGAACCCGGAAGCTCCCGCGCGCAGCGCCCCGAAGACGTACTCGTCGAGGTCGAAGGTGGTCAGGACGAGCACGTCGGCCAGTTGCTCCGCGACCACCTGCCGGGTCGCCGACACCCCGTCCAGGCGCGGCATCTGAATGTCCATCAGCACCAGATCCGGCCGCAGTTCACGGGCCAGCGCCACCGCCTGCTCACCGTCCGACGCCTCCCCGACCACCTCGATACCGGGTGCGCTGCCCAGAATGAGGACCAGCCCGGCCCGTACGGCCGACTGGTCCTCGGCGACGAGCACCCGGACGGTTCCTGCCGGTTGCGTCATGCGTCTTCTCCTTCGGTGAGGGGCAGCGTGGCGCGTACGGTCCAGTGGGCGTCGACCGGTCCCGCCGAGAAGGTGCCGCCCAGCAGCGCGACCCGTTCCCGCATCCCGACCAGACCGGCGCCGGAACCGGGTGCGCGCGGGCTGCCGTGATCGTCGTACGGGCTGCGCACGGCGACACTCAGCGAGCCGTCGAGCCGGGCGAGCGTCACCGTGACCCGGCCGGGGGAGGCGTGCTTGAGGGCGTTGGTCAGGGACTCCTGGACGATGCGGTACGCGGCCAGCTCGACCGGCGCGGGCAGGGCGGCGCGGACGGCGTCGGCGTCCGCACGGGAACCGGTGTCCATGTCGAGGGTGACGTCGAGGCCGTTGACGCGGGCGCCGTCGACCAGCGCCCCAAGGCCGTCCAGCGTCGGCGCCGCCGCCGGTTCCAGGCCGCCGCCGCTGTCGCGCAGGATGCCGATCAGGCGGCGCATCTCGGCCAGTCCCGCCACGCTGTTCTCGCGGATGACACCGAGGGCCCGCTTCGAGGTGTCCGGGTCGTCGATGGAGAGGGCGGCCGTGGAGTGGATCGCGATCGCGGAGAGGTGGTTGGCGACCATGTCGTGCAACTCCCGTGCCATCCGCGCCCGTTCCGAGGTCACCGCCTGGGTACGGTCCAACTCGGCGAGCAGCGCGGTCTGTTCGGCACGCAGCCGGGCGGAGTCGGCGGCGTCCCGGTGGTTGCGCACGATCAGACCGGTGGCGGCCGGGGTGAACGCCACGATGCCGACGACCACACCGATGAGCAGTGCTTGCGGGACCCGCCAGACGGCGAGGGGCACGATCGCGCCGGCCACCGAGAGCAGCCCGGTGATCCAGGGGACGCGGCGGGCGGTGGCGGGCGGGCCGTACAGCACGGCCGCGTACACGAGGTCCGTGAACATCACGACCGTGGCCAGGTTGCCCTGCGTGACGACGTCCACGGTCAGCGCCGCCGTGCCGATCAGCAGCGCCGTACGCGGACGGACCCGTCGCAGCAGTTCGCAGCCGGCGGTCACGACGAGCGGCACCAGGATCGGCCAGCGCCCGTCCAGCAGCACGAGCGCGTCACCGGCCGTACGGGTACCGAGACCGACGCCCCAGATCAGCAGGCCGCCGATCAGCCCCGCGAGTGCGATGCGCACGTCGTCGCGGTGCGGGCGGGGGAGTCGCGGAGCCATGACTCCATCCAACACGGCCCGGGCGCCGCCCACCTGATCCCGGGGAAGGGTCCTCGACTGCATCTTTCGATGTACCAGGACTTCCTCACCGCCGACGACGCGTCCGGCGCGCCCCGCCGGAAGCCTGGAGGGAGAACGGATTACCCGGACTCAGCTGTGAGGAGCGAGTCGTGATCGTCGCGTTGATCATCGCCTGCGAGGTCGGCTTCTGGGTGCTGCTGGCGCTCGGACTGGCCGTCCGCTACCTGCTGAAGTGGCGCCGGACGAGCGTGGTGCTGCTGCTGTGCGAGCCCGTGCTCGAACTCGTGCTGTTCGTCGCCACCGCGATCGACCTGAAGAACGGCGCCGAACCGAGCTGGGAGCACGGCCTGGCCGCCCTCTACATCGGCTTCACCGTTGGGTACGGCCACTACACGATCCGCCGGCTCGACGGCCACGCCGCGCACCGCCTGGCCGGCGCCCCGCCCCCGCCGAAGCCGCCGCGCCACGGCATGGCACGCGCCCGCCACGAGGGGCGCCTCTGGCTGCGTACCGTCGTCATGGCGGCGGTCGCGTGCGCACTGCTCCAGGCGGCGGTCTGGTACGTCGACGACGGCGACACGTCGTCCCTGCGGTCCACCCAGTGGGCGGCACTCCGGGTGGTCGGCATCCACGGCCTGATCGCACTGACGTACGCGATCTGGCCGAAGAAGGCGCCGGCCGGGTACGAGGAGAGGTCAGCGCTCCCCGCCCGGGACCCAGAGCACGTCCCCGACCGCCTTGTTGGCGGTACGCGCAAGGATGAAGAGCAGGTCCGATAGCCGGTTCAGGTAGGTCGCCGTGAGCGGGTTCATCACCTCCGCGTGGACCTCCAGCGCCGCCCACGTGGAGCGCTCGGCCCGGCGTACGACCGTGCACGCCTGGTGCAGCAGGGCCGCGCCGGGGGTGCCGCCGGGCAGGATGAACGAGCGCAGTTTCTCCAGGTCTTCGAGGAACCGGTCGCAGTCCGCCTCCAACTTGTCGATGTACGACTGCTCGACCCGCAACGGCGGGAACTCCGGGTTCTCGACCACCGGCGTCGCCAGGTCCGCGCCCACGTCGAACAAGTCGTTCTGCACCCGCGTCAGCACCTTGACGACCGCCGTCTCCAGCCCGCCCAGCGCGACGGCGGTCCCGATCACCGCGTTCGCCTCGTTGGCGTCGGCGTACGCCGAGATCCGCAGATCCGTCTTGGCGACCCTGCTCATGTCACCGAGGGCGGTGGTGCCCTGGTCGCCGGTCCTGGTGTAGATACGCGTCAGATTGACCATACGGCCACAGTAGTGACGACCCCGGACCGTCGCTCAACTAGGCCGTACGAGGAGTCGAATGAGCCACGCCGGTGTGATGTCCGCCAGATGAGACGTGACGCGCGTTACTTACCGGTCACACAGCACCCTCACGACCGCTAGGGTCCGCCGAAGAGGCCCACTACGC